>CAWHPX010000020.1:0-493462 GCA_963831405.1 uncultured Actinomycetes bacterium | reverse complement strand
CCGCGGATCGTGGCATGGAGCCGGAAGCCGAGCGACTCGTACAACGCACATGCTGCATCGGTCTGGCAGTAGACGATCGCCTCGCGGCCGCCCTCGTCGTACCATCGACGCAGCGCGTACGTGCAGACAGCGGTTCCGAGGCCGCGTCGCCGGAACTCCTCGCGGACACCCACGGGCTCGAGCTCGCCGACGCGGTTCTCGTCGTCCGGCCAGAGCAGCGCATACGCCGCGAAGCGGCCGTCCGATGTCTCGATGACGCAATCGAGCGATGCGCGGTAGGGCCACGCCGCGCGAACCCCCGCGTAGCTCGACTCCGTGACGCGGGAGGGCGCCCAGACTTCGCGGTGAATCGCCACTCGTTCCCGGACGTCCGAGCTGTCGACCGTTCGGTAGCGAAGGCCATCCGGCAGCGGCAGCATGTCGGGTGGCCGTGCCAGGTCGCGCGCGAAGAAGTGCAGGGCCTCGCCCGGCCCGGTGAAGCCGTGGCGTGCGAGCGCGGCCAGCATCGGCTCGTCGTCGTCGAACGCGAACGCGACGCTCGCTGCGGGCTCGGCGAGGATCTCGTCGAGCAGGTGCCGGTGCTCGGGGTGGACGTCGTGCTCGAGCCGTCCTCGATCGCCCTTGAGCCATGACCAGGCGACGACGCGGCCGTCCTCGATCCACGATCGGATCTTCCACTCCGACTCGCGGCCCTCGTGCTGACGGAAGCCCCACGCGATGTCGCCCACGTGCCATGGCGCGCGCGGCCCGAGCAGGCGTCGTTGCTCGACGGCCAGCTGCTGCATGCTTGTGACGACTTCCGGTGCGAGTTGCATGCCGGGGAAGACCTTAGAGATCGCTCTCGTGAAGCCGAGTGCGGCGCCCAGGCGCGGCCTGACGGGCTCGCTTTGCGGTCATGGCCTGTCGCGGCAGTTGTCAGCGAGTTTTCGAGCGGCGTACGATCCGCGTGTTCTCGCCAGGAGGGAGGATCGAGATGAGCCGATGGGTATGGCTGGGCGCTGTCCTCGTGGCAGCCGTTGTCGGCGGACTACCGGGAACGGTTACGCCGGCCCGAGCGGCGCCGGCGGGCGGCTCGGTATGCAAGTCATTCTCCGCATCGGGTCTGAAGCCGAAATGGAGCGTCATCGGCAACGTGACCTGCGGCAAAGCCAAGCCATGGCTGGTGAAGATCCTTGCCGATCGCGGACAGCCGGGCGGCAAGGCCGTCATCAAGAACGCGCCGAGGGGCTTTCGCTGCTCCGCATCGGACGACGCGAAGGGCAGGCCTTTCGCCGGTGCCTGTTACACCGGCACGCTTGCGTTCCCGAAGAACGGATTCCAGTGGCTCGCCTGATCGGAGCACCGGCCAGGCTGACCGACGATTCGTGAAAGGAGCTTCGATGGGTGCAGTTGTGGTTCATGCGGATGACGTCGAGGCGCGCCACGGCGTCTTCCGTGCGTTGAGCGATCCCCTAGGCGTCAAGGGATTCCGGGTCAATCGGCTCGAGCTTGCGGCCGGCAAGGAAGGTCCAGAGCACGATCACAGCGGCGAGGGCCAGGAAGAGGTGTACGCAATCATCGAAGGCGGCGGCGTGCTGCGCACGGACGGCGAGGAGGTCGAGTTGCGTCCCGGCCATTTCGTCTTCTGCCCGCCGCAGGCGCGTCGGCAGATGGTGGCGGGAGACGCGGGCCTTGTCTGGATCGGGATCGGCTCGGCGCCCGGCGAATCTCCTCGATCGTGAGCGCCGCAGGGCGAGTCTCGGGCCGTGTGGTTTCACCCGGCGGCGAGCCCCTGTGGTTTCTCGGCACGCTCGCTCGGCTCAAGCTCGCCGGCGAGGACACGGGCGGCAGGTTTGCGCTGTGGGAGGGTCTGCTTCCGCGCGGCGCTGCCCCGCCGCTTCACTCCCACCCACAGGACGAGACCTTTTACGTGCTCGACGGCGACGTCACCGCCTGGATCGTCGATCTCGATCTTGCCTCCGACAACGGCGATCCTCCCGCGTGGGTGCACACATGCGCGAAGCGCGGCGGTGCCGGCCTCGTTTCTTTCGCACCCGGTGGGACGCCGCACACGTTCCGCGTCGAGTCGGACACCGCGCGGCTGCTTTTCCTCAGTACCCCCGCAGGCGTCGAGGAATACGTGCGCGCGCTGAGCGAGCCGGCGCAGTGGCCGTGGTTGCAACCGCCGGCCGACGGGCTCCGCGTGCCTGCAGAGAGGATGCAGGCCGTCGAAGGCGAGCTCGAGATGATCCGACACGGGCCGCCGCCGCCCCGCCTGTGAATGCCCCCGACCGGAATCGTCGCGACCGTTTCGCTCGATCTAAGCGGTACCGCGCGTCGGGCGCGATCACGGCATGGCGTAGTGCCCCCGACCGGAATCGAACCAGTGCACGCGGTTTAGGAAACCGCTGCTCTATCCACTGAGCTACGGGGGCGCTTTCGGCTCACTGTAACCCGGGCCTCGCCCGGCGACCGCCGCCGCGAAAGGCGCCGGGACCTTGTCCGATCCGCGCCGCAGGCGTAGCGTCTGCCTCGATCTTGTCGCCGGCCGAAGGGGCACCAATGCGCATCGAGTCGTCCGTCACCTCAATCTCCTGGATCCCGTCCGAGGCGGTTCAGGGTCTCCCGAAGATCCCGTTCAGCATGGGCGTCGCGCACTACGACGACGCGCCGCCGGACACGCTGGTGCACATCGACACGATGCACAAGGCGGATCTCTTCCGCGAGGCGAACGAGCTCAAGGCCTGGATCGACGTCGAGGACGGCAAGATCGTGGATCACGGGCACGCCGGCCGCGGCCGGATCGGGGTGACGCGGCTGAAGGTCGGGCCGAAGTCGCTCACCGTCCCGGCGGTCGCGCTGCCGACCCAGCAGCACACCGAGGTCGGTGACGGCTGGGTCAAGTTCACCCAGACGGCCGGGGGCCGGACGGGCGCACCGGCGCCGCGCAGCGTGAGGGGGAAGCCGTACTTCCAGTGGAGCTCGGCGATCGCCTGGACGACGCTCGCGTTGACGATCCACGCGGACGGAAGCTCGACGCACGAGGTCGTGGGCGCAAGCTCGTTCCCGCGCCACTGGATCTACGACAAGGACGGAACGCTCGTCGGGAAGAGCGGCGTGATCGACTTCGAGAAGTGGTACCGCGAGTCGCACGAGCAGAACACGCCCTGGGGCGGCGCCGACTCGCCGGCCCTCCTGAGCGCGGTCGAAAGCGACTTCGAGCGCGAGCTGTCCCGCGCGTTCATGCAAGACGGCGGCGCGAAGCCGGAGGACGTCGACGAGGGTGCGACGCTCGTTCGACAGGGCGAGCAGGGAGACGAGCTCTACCTCGTCCTCGACGGGCTCCTCGACGTCGAGGTCGACGGCGAGGTCGTCGCCGAGCTCGGCCCGGGAACCATCATCGGCGAGCGCGCGCTCCTCGAAGACGGCGTCCGGAGCGCGACCGTGCGTACGAAGACTCCGGCAAAGGTCGTGCGTGTTCCGGGCGACCGGCTCGAGCAGGAAGAGCTCGAGCAGCTCGCGGCCGGCCGAAATCGCGAAGGTCGCTGATCCGGGCCGGCGATCCGGGGCTCGCGCGTCTGAACGGAGGCCGTTCCACCTTCCCGCTCCAACTTCGCCGGGCCCCTGGCCTTCGGTGGAGTGACGCCGTCGGCGTTGGGACACATACTGGGAGAAGTGCTCCGCGCAATAGCTATCGCTGCGCTCATTTCGGCCTCGGTCGCGTCGGCGCTCGTCTGGCGCCACTCGGCGGATCCGCCTGTCGCGGCGCCGTTTCTCCCGCCGCCGGCGGCGCACGCTCCCGGACCGGTCATCGTCGTGCCGCCGCTGCGCGAGCTGCACCCGGCCCGGCACGCGAGAGCGCACGCCCGCGCCGGTACCCGCCCGCAGCCGGCGATCCGGACGGTCTCGCCCGGAGGAGCCGCCTCCCAGGGAGGCGTGCCCGCCACGCCTGCCCCCGGGCGCACGGTGCCGCCGCCGCCCGTGAAGCGCGGGCGCACGCCCTCGCCGCCGGGCGCGCCCGGGCTCGACCCCGCCCGTCACGCTGCCGCCGCCCGGGACGCCTCCCGTGACGACACCGCCCGTCGCGCGCCGCCCGTCGCCGCGCCGCCCGCCTCCGGCCCTGTGGCCGCCCCGGCACCGACGCCGACCGTGCCCGTGACGAAGCCCGTCACAGGGCCCATCACCAAGCCCGTCACGCCGCCGGCCCCGCCGGTCGTGACGCCGCCCACCCCGCCACGCCGCCGTCACCGCCGGTCGTCGTCCCGCCGGCACCGCCCGCCGTCGTCCCGCCGACGCCGCCCGCCGTCGTCCCGCCGACGCCGCCGGTGACGACGACGCGTCCGGGCAACGGCTGGGGGGACAAGAACCACGAGCACACCGGCCCGCCCGGTCAGAGCGGCGGCAAGGGCAACGGCAAGGGCAACGGCTAGCGCGAGGCGCTAGACCGAGCCGGCCGTCCGGCGCGTCTCGTAGCGCGCCGTGAGATCGCGGCCGGTGATCTCCTCGCCGCAGCCGCGGCACGTGTGCAGGACGTCCGCCTCCTCGCCGCAGGTGTGCACCCACGTCGTGACGCGGGGCGGCGAGGCCCAGCGGTCGCCCCACTGGGCGAGGCTGAGCAGGATCGGGCGCAGCTCGTCGCCCGCCGCGGTCAGGTGGTAGCCGAGCCGCACGGGCCGCTCCTGGTACTGCCGCCGCTCGAGCACCCCCGCCTCCTCGAGGCGACGCAGGCGGTTCGCGAGGATGTCGCGCGGGGCGCCCGTGTTCCGCTGGATCTCGTCGAAGCGGTGGACGCCGAGGGCGAGCTCCCGGATCGCGAGAAGCGCCCACTTCTCGCCGAGGAACGAGAGGGCGGCCGCGATCGAGCAGGGGCGGGGAGAGGCCTCGGCCATCGCGCACAGTCTGCCAGAGAGGGTTGACTTTTCCAACCCTCATAGAGTAGGTTTTTCCAACCGACCATGCACACCCGCGTCCTCATGTCGAAGCACGGCCCCACCCTCCTCGTCAGGCCCCTGCGGCGCGGCGACGTCCGCACGGTCATGGCGGTCTTCGAGCGCCTCGGCGACGGCTCACGCCGTGCCCGCTTCAACGGGCCGAAGCCGTGCCTCTCGTTCTCCGAGCTTCGGCAGCTCGCCGCGATCGACTCCAACCACCACGCGCTCGTCGCCCACGTCCAGGGCGATCCGCAGCCGGTCGCGATCGCGCGGCTCGTGCGCGACGGGCACACCGCCGAGATCGCCTTCGCCGTCGCCGACGACTACCAGCACCGCGGCATCGGCTCCGCGCTCACGTCCGAGCTCCTCGCCGACGCGCGCGCGGCCGGCATCACCGAGATCACCGCGCTCGCCTCGAGCGGCAACCGCGCCGCTGTCGCGCTCCTGCGCCGCACCTCGAAGGTGCTCGACGTGCGCCACGAGGGCCCCGAGCTCTCGATCCGCGCTGCCATCGCATAAGGCCGGAGGTACATTCACGCGGTGAGCGCCGTCGACCTGAAAGCGCTGCTCGCCGCGGGCGGCGACGACCACGCCCGCTGGGCCCGGACGATCAACCCGCAGTTCGTGCGCGTGCTGCGCACCATCGGCTTCGACCGCACCTGGGCGCGCGCCGACGGCGCGTACCTCTACGACGACGACGGCAACCGCTATCTCGATCTCCTCGGTGGCTTCGGGATGTACAACGTCGGCCGCAACAACCGCCGTGTGCGCGAGGCGCTCGTCGAGGCGCTCGAGCTCGAGACGCCGGGCTCCGTGCAGCTCGGCGTCACCGCGCTGCCCGGCCTCCTCGCCGAGGCGCTGCTCGACCGGACGCCGGAGCGCCTCGAGCGCGTGCTCTTCACGAGCTCCGGCACCGAAGCGGTCGAGGCGGCGCTGAAGCTCGGCCGTGCGGCGACGAAGCGCGCGCGCGTGCTCTCCGCCGAGAGCGGCTTCCACGGCTTGACGCTCGGCTCGCTCTCGGCAAACGGGAACGACGTCTTCACCGCGCGGTTCCAGCCACTCCTGCCGGGCTTCGACCGCGTGCCGTTCGGCGATCTCGAGGCGCTCGAGCAGGCGCTGCGCGGCGAGGACGTCGCGCTCTTCCTCGTCGAGCCCATCCAGGGCAAGGGCTGCACCCTCCCGCCGGCCGGCTACCTCGAAGGCGCGCAGGCGCTCTGCCGGCGCTACGGCACCCTCTTCTGCGTCGACGAGGTGCAGACCGGCTTCGGTCGAACGGGCAGGCTCTTCGCCTTCGAGCACTGGGGCCTCGAGCCGGATCTCGTGCCGATCGCGAAGTCGCTCTCCGGCGGCTACGTGCCCGTCGGCGCCCTGCTCATGTCGCGCGCGGTGCACGAGGCGGTCTACGACTCGATGGAGCACGCGGTGTCGCACGGCTCGACGTTCGCGCCGAACGAGCTCGCGATGGCCGCCGGCCTCGCGACGCTGCACGAGCTCGACGAGCAGGATCTCGTCGCGCACACCGCACGCCTCGGCGAGCGGCTCCTCGAGGAGACCCGCCCGCTCCTCGACGAGTTCGAGGTCGTCAAGGACGTTCGCGGCCTCGGCCTGATGTGGGCGATCGAGTTCGGCGAGCCGCACTCGGG
The DNA here is from genome assembly GCA_963831405.1 of uncultured Actinomycetes bacterium. GTDB lineage: Bacteria > Actinomycetota > Thermoleophilia > Gaiellales > Gaiellaceae > Palsa-739. The sequence goes on along the minus strand of CAWHPX010000020.1, from coordinate 486,909 downwards.
CCGCCGGTCGTGGCGGCTGATCGAGCGCATGCAGCCGGGGCTCTTCGCGCAGCTCGTCGTCGCTCCGCTCTTCGCGAAGCACCGCATCCTCAGCCAGGTCGCGGCGCACAAGCTCGCGGTGATCAAGATCCTGCCGCCGCTCGTCGTCACCGACGACGACATCGACTACTTCGTGGATGCGCTTCGCTCGACGATCGCGAAGGCCCAGCGCATGCCGGCCTCGCTGACGAAGTTCGCGCTGACCGCCGCCGGGATCCGGTAGCTAGATCTCCGAGCCGAGCTCGCCGAGATCCGAGCGCGAGCGGATGCAGTCCGACGCCCAGGCCTCCGCCCGCGCCACGACACGCTCGCAGAGGCGGTCGGCATCCTCGCCGACGGAGTCGCCGCCGACCTCGATCACGATCTGCCGCAGCGACGTCTCGACTGCGTTGCCGAACTCGTGCCGTTCCTCGGCGACGATCGAGAACGACGGCGCGACGTCGTGCAGCGAGCGAGCGAGATCGTCGATCTCCGCCTGCGTCGCGTTCCGGCCGGCGAAGACGCCGAAGTTCACGCGCACCTCGAGGGCGCTGCCGTTCTGCTCGCTCGTGCAGAATGCGATTTGCGGCTCGGTCATGCTTCGCTCGGCTCCCATCGAAACTTCAACGCGGCAACGACCAAACCGGTTGCGCCCCAGGCGGCGAGCACACCGATGGCGGCGGGTTTCGTCCACAGCGCGTCGCCGCGGAGATAGACGGCGTTCAGGATCTCGATGAAGTACTTCAGGGGCAGGACGTCGCCGATCGCGCGCAGAAACGCCGGGTAGTGCCGCGTCGGACCGAACGACCCCGTGAGGAACGCCATCGGGAGCAGGATGAAGTTGACGACGGCGGACGAGCCCTCGGCCGAGCGGATGAGCGAGGCGACCGCGACGCCGATGCCCGCGAACGCCGCGGCGCCGAAGATCACCGTGAGGACGAGCGAGCCGATCGCGTGCGGGAACGGCGTGCCGTAGAGGACGCGCCCCATCAGGAAGAGCGCGACCGTCTGGAGCGCGAAGACGACGAGCGTGGAGGCGAGGAGCGACGCGATGTACGTCGCCGGCGACAGCGGCGTGGCCCGCAGCCGTTTGAGGATCCCGTTCTCGCGCCGGAGGACGAGCTGGATCGACAACCCGGCGAACGCGGTGTTCGCGCACCCGTACCCGATGAGGCCCGCAAGGAGCGCCCGGGGCGCCGGCACGCCGTAGATCTTGCCGCTGTACACCGACCCGAGCAGCAGGAAGAGCAGGATCGGGAAGAGGAAGATGAAGAGCGCGGCTTCCTTGCTCCGCCAGAACACGAGCTGCTCCGCGCGGAACTGGTGGAAGAAGAGCCTCACGCCGGCGCGTCCTCGTCGACGAGTGCGAGGTAGACCTCTTCGAGCGTCGGCCGTCGCACCTCGAGGCGCTCGAGCTCCTCGCCGCGTGCGAGCGCCTCGGCGGTCAGCTCGTTCAGCACGCGCGTCGGCTCGCTCGTGCGGACGAGGATCTCCTCGCCGTCGCGCCGGTAGCGGATCTCGACCTCGAGATCGGCCGTCGTCAGCTCGCGCGGCGTGCCGATCCGGACGATCACGCCTTCCCGCATGACCGCGACGCGGTCGGCGAGCTGCTCCGCCTCGTCGAGGTAGTGCGTCGTCAGCAGCACCGTCTTGCCGAGCGAGCGGAGCGAACGGATCATCTCCCAGGCCGCGCGGCGCGCCGCCGGGTCGAAGCCCGTCGTCGGCTCGTCGAGGAACACGAGATCGGGGTCGCCGACGAGCGCCACACCGAGGTCGAGCCGCCGCTTCTGGCCGCCGGACAGCGTCTTGACGCGCGCATGCTGCTTGCCGGTCAGGCCGACGAGCTCGACGACCTCGTCGACGTCGCGCGAGCGCTCGTAGTAGCCCGCGAACATCGCATGCGTCTCGCGGACGGTGATGTTCTGCCAGAGCTCCGACTGCTGGAGCACGACGCCGATCCGCTGCCGGAACTCGGGGCCGGGGTCCTGCGGGTCGTGGCCGAGCACGCGAACGTCGCCGCCGTCCCGGCGCCGATAGCCCTCGAGGATCTCGACCGTCGTCGTCTTGCCCGCGCCGTTCGGCCCGAGGAGGCCGAAGACCTCGCCTTCCTCGATCTCGAAGTCGACGCCGCGCACCGCTTCGAGCGCGCCGTACGACTTGCGCAGGCCGCGGACGGAGATCGCGCTCACGCCGCGGCCGTCACGCGGGGCCCAGCTCGACGAGCGCGTGCCCGCACGGCGGGAACGCCGGCTCGGGTCCGCCGCCGGAGAGCGTCGCGGCGGCCGCGCCGCAGTCGGGCTGATGGCCGACGACGACCACGGTCTCGCCGCGCTCCGCCGCGGCGTCGCGGATGTCGGCCGGGGTCGCGCCGGGCGCCAGCCGCTCGTCGATCTCGGGCTCGCCGAGCCCGAGTGCGGCCGCGGTCTCGCGGGCGCGGAGCAGCGGGCTCGCGAGGACGGCATCCGGCTCGAGCCCCTCGTCGCGGAGTCGCCGGCCGAGCGCCCGCGCCTGCTCGCGCCCCGCGGGGGTCAGCGCGCGCAGCTCGTCCGGGGTCCCGGGGGCCGCTTCGGCGTGGCGGACGATCACAAGGCGCATCGGCGGCCAGGATAATCCGGCCATGGACCGGCTCGGGGGGCCTGCCGGCGGCGCCGCCGCATTTGCGCTGACGGTCGGGCTCGCAGCCGACGCCGGCGGCTACGACGCCGTCTCGTACGAGCGCGCCCTGCTCGGCCTCGCTGCGCTTCTGCTCGTCGGCGTCGTCGTCGCCGGGGGCGAGCGGCCCGGCGCCTTCGCGGCGGCGCTCGTCGCGGCGCTCGGCCTCCTCGCCGCCTGGACGGCCGCGTCGTGGCTCTGGTCGGAATCGCCGCCTCGCGCGCTCGTCGAGGCGCCGCGCGTTGCGCTCTACGCGATCGCCGCCGCAGCGGTCGTGCTCGCGGGGCGGCGGGCGCCGGCAGTCTGGATCGCGGGCGGAGTCGCGGGCGGCGCGACGGTCGTCGCCGCCTGGAACCTCGTCGTCGTGCTCCGGCACGGGAACCGCGCGGGCGACACCGGCGCCCTCGCCCACCCGTTCGGCTACGCGAACGGCCTCGGCCTGCTCTGCGTCATCGGGCTCGTGCTCCTGCTCCGCCTGCCGCGGTGGGCCCTCGCCGCCGCGCCGCTTCTCGCCGCCGACCTCGCCTACCAGGAGAGCACCGGCGCCCTCGCGGCGCTCGCGGCTGCGGCTCTCGCCTACGGCATCCTGACGCGGCCGCGCCTTCGACCTCTGCTTGCGGTGCTGGCGGTCGCCGGGCTCGCGGCGTCGCCCGTCGCCCTTCGCGGCCACCTTCGCGGCCAGTACTGGCGCGCCGCGCTCCACGAGGCGAGCGCTCATCCCCTCGCCGGCTCCGGCGCCGGGACGTTCTCGAACTGGTGGCTCCGCGAGCGCCGCACGCCCTCCTCGACGCAGGAAGCGCACTCGCTCTACATCGAGACGCTCGCAGAGCTCGGGCCGGCCGGGCTCGCGCTCCTGCTCGTTGCTCTCGCCGCGCCCCTTGCCGCCGCGACTCGCGCGCGCGAGCCCGCGCTTGCCGCGGCGCTCGTGGCATACGACGCCGGCGCAGCCGTCGACTTCCACTGGGAGCTTCCCGGCGTGACCGTGCCGATGGTGCTGCTTGGCGCCGCAGCCGCCGTACGCGCGTCGCCCGCGCAGCGGCCGGTATGCCGCGCGCTCGCGGTTCCGGCGCTCGCCGCCCTGACTGCGGCTGCGCTTCTCGCGTACGCGGGCACGTCCCACGTCTCGTCTGCGGAGGACGCGCTCCGCGCCGGCGACGACGCGCGCGCGGCGGCGGAGGCGCGCACGGCGTTGCGCTACGCGCCGTTCTCCGCGACCGCGTGGGGCGTCGTCGGAGACGCCGAGTCGAGCCCTGCCGCGTACCGGCGCGCGCTCGAGCTCGACCGCAACGACTGGAGCCTGTGGCTCCGTCTCGCGAACGTATCCAAGGGAGAGTCGCGCCGCCTCGCTTTGCGCGAGGCGGCGCGACTCGATCCGCTCCTCAGCGGACGGTGACCTGCACGAGCCGGCGGGTCGAGCTGCCGGCGAGCAGGCTCTGGCCCTCGATCCGTGCACGGACGAACATGACGAGCGCGGCGCGCCTGCCGAGCGGCAGGTTGCGCGTCGGGACGATCGTCACCGTCGCCCAGCCGGTCTGGTCGGTCCTCACCTCGGCGCTGCCGCGCGCCCACGAATACGGCAGGCCCGTGACCTTGACGAGCACGTCGCGCACCACGTAGCCGCGCGTGTCGGACACGTGGAAGCGGCCGACGAACGCGCCGCGCGTGGTGAGCCGGTTCGGCGTGAACCGCACGCCGTCGACGATCAGGCGCTCCGGCAGGGCGACGCTCGTCGCGGGCACCGACGTCTGGCCGTTCGACAGCTTGATCGCACCCTGCGGCCCGGAGTCGGCGATCGCCGCCGTCTGCGCGGACGTGGCCGAGCTCGACCCGCTCGCGTTCGACGCCGTCACGACGACGCGGAGCGTCTTCGCGAGATCCGCGGCCTGAAGCGTGTAGGTCTGTGCGGTCGCCCCGGTGATGACGGTGCACGCGTTGCCCTGTGCGTCGCAGCGCTGCCACTGATACCGGTACGTCGGCGTCGTGTCGCTCGTCCAGGTGCCGTTCGACGCCGTGAGCGTCTGGCCGACCTGGGCGTTGCCGCTCACCGCCGGCGCCGCGGTGTTCACCGGCGCGTAGTTCGCCTGCGCCGCACTCGTCTGAGCGAAGCCGGTGCCGGCGACGGCGGTGAGCGCCGCGACGATCGCGGCGACCGTCGCCGCGGCCGCCAACAGCCTCGGGATGAATCTCCGTGTCATCGAGTCTCCTGTCGTCTCGTTGGTTGACACAGGAGGGCTGCCCGGCCCAAATCGATTCGGAACCCGATTAACCGAACCCTTACAGCGTCTCTTAACACCCTCGTTACGCTGGCGCCGTGAGCACGTTCCGCTACGTCCTCTGCGACGTCTTCACGCGTGAGCCGCTCGCCGGCAACCAGCTCGCAGTCTTCACGGATGCGCGCGATATCCCGGAGGCGCAGCTGCAGCGCCTCGCACGGGAGACGAACCTGCCGGAGACGACCTTCGTGTACCCGCCGCTCGAGGGTGGGCACGTGCGCATGCGCATCTTCACGCCCGGCGCCGAGCTGCCGTTCGCCGGGCATCCGACCCTCGGCACCGCGTTCGTCCTCGCAGCGCCGCTGCAGCTCGTCGAGATACGGATCGAGACGGGGCGCGGGATCGTCCCGGTCGTGCTCGAGCGCGAGGGCGCGCGCATCTCGTTCGGGCGCATGGAGCAGCCGCTGCCCGTCGTGCACGACTTCCCGGAAGCCGGCGAGCTGCAACGCGTGCTCGGCGTCGAGTCGACGCTGCCGGTCGCGCTCTACGACAACGGCGTGCGGCACGTCTTCGTCGCATTCCCGTCGGCTGCCGACGTCGCCGCGCTCGCCCCCGACCCCGCGACGCTCGCAGCCTTCGACGCGCAGGGGATCAACTGCTTCGCGCCGGACGGCGGCCGTTGGAAGACACGCGTCTTCCTGCCGAGGATCGGCATCCCCGAGGACCCCGCCACGGGCTCGGCGGCAGGCCCGCTCGCGTTCCACCTCGCGCGCCACGGGCGGATCGCGTTCGGCGACGAGATCGAGATCGAGCAGGGCGTCGAGATCGGCCGTCCGTCGACGCTCTACGCGCGCGTACACGGAGCGGGTGACGCGGCGGAGCGCGTCGAGGTCGGCGGCTCGGCGGTGGTCGTCGCCCGGGGCGAGTTCCGCTTCTGATGTGCGCGCGTTCGCTCAGTCGATCCAGGCGACGGCGGCGATGTCGGGCAGCTCGAACGGCAGCGCGTGCCAGAACACGCCGCCGTTGCGCGAGAGGTAGAGGCGGTTGCGCGCCGCGTAGAGCATGCGGTCGGGATCCTCGTCGGCGATCGCGATCGCGAACCCGGCCGGCAGCCCGCCGCCCGACTCCGTCCACGTCGCGCCGCCGTCGCGCGAGAGCGCGAGCGGCGGCCGCCTGTCGACGACGGCGGCGATCGTCGCTCCGCTCCGGGCAGCGGCAACGACACGTGGAAGTTCGACCTTCGGCTCCTCGACGGCGGGCATTTCCGCCCCGGGGCCGAGCAGCGACTCCTCCTCGACGTCGACGAGCAGCACGCCGTCGACCGTGCCGACCGCGGCGATCACCGCACCCTCCCGCTGAGAAGCCCCCCGACGAGCGCCGACGCGCGGCGCGCAGCCGAGACGGGCATGTGACCTTCGGCGCGCGACGCCACGTACGCCACCGCGAACGCGTCTCCGGCGCCGGTCGGGTCGTCCGGCACGGGCCGTGCGGGCACATCCGTCTCGCCGTCGCGGGTCAGCACGCGCGAGCCCTCCGGTCCCCGGGTGACGACGATCTCCGGCACGCCGAGCGAGGCGAGGTCGCCGATCGCCTCGGCCTCTTCCTCCGCGAGCTTCAGGACGTCGACGTGGCGGAGGAGCGCAGCGTCGAAGTTCGCGTCGAGCACGAGCGGCCCCGTCTGACGGGCGCGCACGAGCCCCTGTGCGTCGAGCAGGATGTGGCGGCCGCGCGCCAACCGCTCGAGGAGGTCGGCGTCGAAGTCGCCGCGAAGGAGCGGTGCGACATGGAGCCAGCGCACGCGCCGCACGAGTGTCTCGGGGATCTCCTCGAACCGCCACGGCTCGCCGATCTCGTCGACCTGCATCGTGCGCACACCCCGCTCGTCGTACGAGAACGAGAAGGCGGTCGTCTCACCCGCCGACATGATCGCGGTCGGGAGCCCGAGCGAGGCGAGCCGCATCTGGTAGCCCCGGCGGTCGGCGTCTCCGCACTTCGCGAAGATGACCGCGCTCTGTCTCAGGGCGTGGAGCGCACGTGCGGCATGCCACGGCCCGCCGCCGATCTGCGGCCGCGAGCCCGCGACGATGTCACGCGAGAGAGGTCCGATTACGCCGATCGGTCGCATCGACGCCGGAGCCTACGCGTGCGACGGTGAACGCGAGCACGAACGAGACCGCGAACCCCGGGAGCGACGCGCCGATTCCACCGCCCGGAGGATGGAGCGCGCCGAGGAAGTGCGACCAGAAGCCGAGGCCCTGTGTCTGCGCGATCCACTCGTAGAGCGCGAAGCCGACGAGCCACGAGGCGATCATCCCCGGTCGCCAGAGCGGCCCCTCGAACACGTGCTCGCGCGTGTAGTGCCGGCCGGCGACGAGCCAGTCGGCGAGGAGCACGCCGAAGAGCGGTACGAAGAACGCGCCGAGCAGGAGCAGGAACTGCTGGTAGCGGGTGAGGTTGATCCCGAGCGAGATCCCGGTCGCGAGCACCGAGACGATCACGATCAGCAGCCGCTGGGACGCGCGCGGCACGTAGTTCTGCAGCGAGACCGCGGTCGAGTAGATGTTCGCGAACGCCTCGTCCGTCTCGTCGACCGTGAGGGCGAGCAAGGCGAGCACGGAGCCGACTCCACCGGCGGCGACGGTCGTCAGCACGTCGGTCGGGCCGCTGATCGACGGATGCGAGAGCACGAGCACTGCGCCGAAGCCGAACTGGAAGAGCGTCGGCAGGAGGTAGCCGAGGCCGGAGCCGAGGAAAGCCGCGCGCCGTCCGCGTGCGAAGCGCGTGTAGTCGGCGACGAGCGGCACCCACGACACCGTCAGCGCGATCACGAGGTCGACGCCGAGCCAGAACGAGCCGCCGTGCCCGCCCTGGTGCCAGAGCCTGACCACGTGGCCGTTGCGGATGATCCACACCGCGAGGTAGACGATCGACGCACCGACGGCCCAGATGCCGATCTTGCGCACGAAGCGGCGGACGAAGCCGACCGGCCCGAGCAGCGCCAGCACGAGCCCGAGCGCTCCGAACACGAGCTTCCACATCCAGATCAGGTGGACGCCGAACAGGCGGTCGCTGAGGGCGCCCGCCGCGACGGCGATCACGGTGATCTCGAACACGGACCAGCCGAGGCACTGCAGGACGTTCAGGCCCGTCGCGAGATACGAGCCGCGCTGCCCGAGCGGCGCGCGCTGCAGCGCCATCGACGGAACGCGCGCGTCGGCGCCGATCACGGCCGCGACGCCGAGCATCGCGTTGCCGAGCAAGCCGCCGACGACCGTCGCCAGGAGCGCCTGCTTGAGCGAGAGCCCGAAGTAGGCGGCCGAGACGAGCACGAGCAGCGAGATGCCGAGGTTCGTCCAGAGCAGGAAGGAGTCGAGGGTGCCGAGCACCTGGAGCCGCTCGGGGACGGGCTCGATCCCCCACGACGGCGTGTCGTCCATCAGCCCCTCACCGCCCGCAACCGTAGCGGGGCCGGGTCGTCACGTCCGTCCGTACCGCGCCGCACGCGCCGCAGCCTCCGGCGCCACGCCGGAGTCGATCAGCTGCTGGCGCGCCTCGCTCTCCCGGAAGACGCGCAGGAGCAGCCACACGACGACGCCGAGCATGACGAACGAGCCCTCGACGAGCATCACGCCTCCGCCCGCGCGCTGATCGTCGAGCGAGTAGTGGAGGTAGTACGAGTGGCTCGACCAGATGAACACCTGCGACAGCGTGAGCGACACGAGCCACATGCCGACGACGTACGGGAGCTTCCACGCCGCCGTGAACCAGGCCGGGCCGGGCAGCGGCTCGAGGATCGCGGCCCAGAGGAGAGAACCGGCGGCGAAGAAGGCGAGATGCTGCAGGGCATGAACGCCCTCGTGCCGCTGGGCTGCGTCGTAGAGCGGCGCGACATGCCAGAGCACGAGCAGGAACGCCCAGAGCGGGAGAGCGACGAGCGGGTGCGCGAGCAGGCGGAGCGCGCGCACGGGCCGCACCGCGAGCACGGGGCGCAGGAGCGGCCCCGTCAGGCCGAGCACGAGGAGGAGCGGGCCGAGGTCGCCGAGCAGCAGGTGCTGCACCATGTGCGTCGCGAAGTGGCTCTCGAGCGGTGCCGCCGACGCCGCCACGAGGAGCGCGAGGCCGGCGCCTGCGGCGAGCGCCCGCCACGCGGCCGGGGCGCGGGCCTGGCGGCCGAGCGTCGCGAACCGGCGGGCGTAGACCACCGCGAAGACGGCCGCGGCTGCGGTGGGCAGGAAGATTTCCATCGTTTTACGCGGCTTTGCCCGGGTAGCTCCGGAAGCAACGTGACAGGTCGGGGGACACGGTGCCGCGGGCACGTCTTGTAGCGCTTCTGCCGCTTGCGCTCGCGGCGGCCGGGTGCGGCTCGAAGCAGGACGCCCTCCAGCCGCACAGCCGCGCAGCGCACGGCATCTCCTCGCTCTGGTGGAACATGCTCATCGGCTCGATCCTCGGGCTCGCGGTCGTCGTCGCAATCCTGCTCGGTGCCTGGCTACGACGTCACCGGGCCGGCGGCACGGGAGCTCGTGACGGCGACAGGACCGCCTTTGCGGTCGTCGTCGCGCTCGGGGTCGTGGTGCCGATCCTCGTCATCTCCGCGCTCTTCTTCTACGGGGACATCTTTCTCGTCCGCCAGACCGCCGTGCCGACCGAGAACGCGGCAGCGGCCGACAGGCCGAAGCTGACCGTGCGGGTCGTCGGCCACCAGTTCTGGTGGGAGGTGCGCTATCCGGGGACGACTGCCGTGGGCGCGAACGAGATCCACATCCCGGTCGGGACGCCGGTCGAGGTCGTGCTGAGGAGCGACGACGTCATCCACAGCTTCTGGTTCCCGGAGCTGAACAAGAAGCAGGACATGCTGCCCGACCAGACGAACCGGCTTCTGCTCTACGCCGACCACGTCGGCCGCTATCGCGGCCAGTGCGCCGAGTTCTGCGGCCTCCAGCACGCGCACATGAGCATGTACGTCTTCGCCGAGCGGCCGGCGGCCTTTCGCGCGTGGCTTGCCCGGCAGTCGAAGCCGGCACGCGGCGCCGCCCCTGCGGTGTTCGTCGCGAAGTGCGGCAGCTGTCACGCAATTCGCGGCACCGCAGCGTCGGGCAACGTCGGTCCCGACCTCACGCACGTCGGCTCGCGCACCTCGCTTGCGGCCGTGACGATCCCGAACACGACGGCGCGCATGCGGGAGTGGATCGACGATCCGCAGCGCGTCAAGCCCGGCAATCAGATGCCGAAGGTCGACCTGACCCCGGCACAGCTGTCGCGGCTCGTCGCGTACCTGGAGGCGCGGAAATAGCGACCACGGTCCCCGCACCGGCCGGCGAGCGCGTCGAGCGTCTCGAACGGATATGGGTCGCGCGCCCCGGCGTGCTCGGCTGGTTGACCACCACCGACCACAAGCGCGTCGGGCTCCTCTACTTCTGGACGACCCTCGTGTTCTTCGCCGCGGGCGGCGTCGAGGCGCTTCTCATCCGCGCGCAGCTGGCGCAGCCGAACAGCACGCTGGTCGGCCCGAGCACCTACGACGAGCTCTTCACGATGCACGGGATGACGATGATCTTCTGGTTCATCATCCCGATGACGACCGGCGCGTTCGGGAACTACTTCATCCCCCTGATGATCGGTGCGCGCGACATGGCGTTCCCGAAGCTGAACGCGCTGAGCTTCTGGATCTTCCTCGGCTCCGGCATCTTCCTCTACATCGGGCTCGCCACCGGCTTCGGGCCGAACGCGGGCTGGTTCGACTACGTGCCGCTCGCGTCGCGCCTCTACGACCCGGGCCGCAACATCGAGTTCTACTCGCTCGGCCTGCTCTTCAACGGCCTCGCGTCCACGCTCGCGGCGATCAACATCATCACGACGATCTTCAAGCTGCGCGCGCCGGGCATGTCGTTCAACCGGATCCCGCTCTTCTGCTTCGCGATGCTCGCGGCGGCGCTCGGCTTGCTCTTCGCGCTGCCGGCCCTGTCGGTCGATCTGATCTACCTGTTCCTCGACCGCAACCTCGGCTTTCACCTCTTCGACCCGAGTCACGGCGGCTCGACGCTCCTCTGGCAGCACCTCTTCTGGTTCTTCGGCCATCCGGAGGTGTACATCCTGATCGTCCCCGCCTTCGGCATCGCCACCGAGATCATCCCCGCCTTCACGCAACGGAAGATGATCGCGTTCCCGCTCGTGGCGATCGCCGAGCTGCTCGTCGTCTTCATCGGCTTCGGCGTCTGGGCGCACCACATGTTCGCCACCGGGATCCCGACGACGACGCTCGTGTTCTTCGCAGGCGCCACCGCGATGGTCGTCATCCCGTCGACGATTCAGGTCTTCGCGTGGTCGTCGACCATCTTCACCGGCAGGCCCGAGTTCCGTACGCCGCTGCTCTTCATCGTCGGCTTCATCGTCTTCTTCGTGATCGGCGGGCTCACCGGGATCATGTTCGTCGCGATCCCATTCGATCAGCAGACGACCGACACGTATTTCGTGATCGCGCACTTCCACTACATCATCTTCGGTGCGGCCGTCTTCCCGATCTTCGGCGGGATGTACTACTGGTTCCCGAAGGTCACCGGCCGCATGTACTTCGAGCGGGCCGGGCAGATCTCGTTCTGGATCATCTTCGCCGGCACGAATCTCCTGTTCTTCCCGATGCACATCGTCGGCCTCCTCGGGATGCCCCGGCGCGTCTACACCTACCCGGGCGGCATGGGCTGGACCGTCTACAACGTTCTCGAGTCGATCGGCGGGGCGATCACGCTCGTCGGCATGCTCGTGCTCTTCGCCAACCTCTTCGTGTCCTACCGCCGCGGCCCGGCGGCGCCCATCGATCCGTGGCACGGGCCGACGCTCGAGTGGACGGTCTCCTCGCCGCCGCCGGAGTACAACTTCGCCGTCATCCCGAGGGTCTCGAGCGCGTACCCGAACTGGGACCCTGCCGATCGCGAGGAGGACAGGCGGCGTCTGGCCGACGGCGTCGGGCTCCTCGACCGGGGGCACGAGCAGGTCGTCTCGACCTTCGCCGACGGCGACGCGGCCGAGATCGTGCAGATGCCGCACTCGTCGCCGTGGCCCGTGCTCGTGGCGCTCGCCGTCTCCGGGCTCTTCGCCGTGCTCGTCGTCCAGAAGTACGGCGTTGCCGCGGTCTTCGCGGTGCTCCTCGCCCTCACCGTGCTCGGCTGGCACTGGCAGGAGCCGCAGGCGGAGTGAACGAGTTCGCCGTCCCCCGCACCACCGACGCCCACGGCGCCGCCGAGGTGGCGGCGGCCGCCCGGGCGCGCCGGGGGCCGACCGCGGCGTTCTGGGGGATGGCGCTCTTCGTCGCGAGCGAGGCGACGCTCTTCGCGATGCTGATCGGCACCTACTTCTACCTGCGGTTCAAGAACGTCCACTGGCCGCCGGCGGGCACCCCCGATCCGAAGCTCGTCGTCCCGCTCGTGCTCCTCGGAGCTCTCGTGGCGACGAGCGTGCCGATGCAGCTCGCCGCACGCGCCGGCCGCGCCGGACGGCTCGGAGCTGTACGCCTGCTGCTCGCGGCCGCGCTCGTCGTGCAGTCCGGCTACTTCGCCATGGCGGTGCACGAGTACCTCGGCGATCTCTCGCGGTTCGCCCCGTCCGCACACGCCTACGGCTCGATCTACTTCCTGCTGCTCGGCGCCGACCACGCCCACGTCGCGCTCGGCCTGTTGATGAACCTGTGGCTCCTCGGCAAGCTCGCGCGAGGATTGACGACGTACCGCCTGAACGCGCTGACCGCGATTGCGTTCTACTGGCACGCGGTCAACGTCATCACGATCGCCGTGACCCTGACGATCCTCTCGGCGGCGCTATGACCCTGCGGCGTCTCGCGCTCCTGCAGTGGCTCGGGATCCTCGGCGGCGGGACCGTCTGGTTCGCGTCGTTCCTCGCCGGCACCGGCGTCTCGACGGCGGTCTGCAATCCGGCGAGCGGCCGCTGGGGGATACCGCACGACACGGTCGAGATCGGGATCACCGCCTTCGCGTGCACGCTCATCGCGCTCGCGGAAGCGGCGTCGATCGTCGTCTTCCGCGCGACCCGGGACGTGGGAGAGCAGGATCCGCCTCCGCACGGCCGGCTGCACTTCTTCGCCTCCGCCGCTCTCGTCGCGAACGTCGTCTTCTTCATGGTCATCCTCCTCGCGGGCATCGCGACCGTCGTCGACCGGACGTGCCACCAGGGATGAGGCTGCGCGTGCTTCATGCTGCTGCTCGTGCTCGCGTCGCCCGCCGCGGCGCTGGCGGCGCCCGCCGGCCAGGTGGCGCGCGGCCAGCACCTGTACGGCCGCTACTGCGCCGCCTGCCACGGGCCGAACGGCGCGGGTCAGACGCAGTCCCCGGCGGCGCGCGTCGGCGGCGGGCCGGCGCGCGACCAGAAGGTGCAGGCCGGCCTCGGGCCGTCGCTCCGCGGCGTCGGGGCGCTCGCGGCGGACTTCTACCTGCGGACCGGCTACATGCCGCTGAAGCGCGTCGGCCTGCAGCCGCGGCGCTCGCGGCTGCTGCTCGGCCCGCAGGAGATCGACGCGCTCGTCGCCTACGTCGCGTCGCTCGGCCACGGCCCGGCCGTCCCGACGCCCCGGCCGGAGCGCGGCAGCCTGTCGGAGGGCCAGCACCTGTTCACGCAGAACTGCGCCGGCTGCCATCAGGTCGTCGCGGCGGGCGGATACGTCACGGGCGCCGTGCCGCCGTCGCTCGGCGACGCGACGGCCGTCCAGATCGCCGAGGCGGTGCGCCTCGGCCCGTACGTCATGCCGGTGTTCTCGAAGAAGCGGATCTCGGATCGCCAGCTCGACTCGATCGTCCGCTACGTGCAATGGACGAAGCATCCGGACGACCCCGGCGGCTGGTCGCTCGGCCGGGTCGGCCCGGTGCCCGAAGGGCTCGTCACCTGGTTCATCGCGGCGAGCGCGCTCGTCGCCGTCTGTCTCGGGATCGGGAAGCGGCTTCGTGGCTAGGGCGAAGGACTGGCTGCTCGCGGGGCTCGTCCTCCTGCTCGGGCGCGGGCGCCCGCAACCGGGGCGGGAGACGCCGCGCATCGTCGCGCGGCAGCCCCCGAGCCCGCGGGCCGAGCTGGCCGTCCTCGCGCTGCTCGGTCTGTCGTCGGTCTCCGCCGCCGCGTTCGTCGTCGTGTACGCCGTCGATCGCATCCCGGCGCAGACACAGCTTCTCGGGCTCTCGATCGGGCTGTCGCTCCTCTTCCTCGCCGCTGCGCTCGTCGTCGCGGGCAAGACGCTCGTGCCGACCGAGGAGCTCGCGGAGCCGTATCCGCCGCACGAGCATCCGCAGGAGCAGCAGCTCGTCATCCAGTCGCTCGACGAGGGCGTCGACGGCATCACGCGCCGCACGCTCCTGAAGCTCGGGCTCCTGGGCGCAGGCGGCACGCTCGCGCTCGCCGCGATCACGCCCGCACTCTCGTTCGGCCCGCTCCTCCGCACCGCGCCCCTCTACCGGACGCCGTGGCGCCGGGGACGGCGGCTCGTCGACGAGGAGGACCGGCCGCTCCGTGCGGCCGACATCGAGGAAGGCTCGTTCTACGCGGCGTTTCCCGAAGGAGCCGACAAGGAGGACACGGGCTCGCCGCTCGTCGTCGTCCGGCTGCCGGCGCGTCAGCTGGCGCTTCCCGGTGAGCTCGCGGGCTACGACGCAGGCGGGATCGTCGCGTACTCGTCGATCTGCACGCATGCGGGTTGCGCGATCACGATGTACCGCTCGCCGAAGTTCGCGCCCGTCGAGCCGAAGCCCGCGCTCGTCTGCCCGTGCCACTACTCGACGTTCGATCCCGCGACGGGCGGCACGGTGCTCTTCGGGCCGGCGGGACGGCGGCTGCCGATGCTGCCGCTGCGCGTCGACGGCAAGGGCTTCCTGCGCGCCGACGGGAACTTCAGCGGCGCCGTCGGGCCCTCGTGGTGGGGCGTGCGGCTGCGGGGTGCGCGGTCGTGATCCGCAAGGCGGTGCGCTACGTCGACGAGCGCACGGGAACGGCGCCGTTCCTGCGGAAGGCCCTGCGCTACCTGTTCCCCGACCACTGGTCGTTCCTGCTCGGCGAGGTCGCGCTCTACGCGTTCATCGTGCTCGTCGCGACCGGCGTCTACCTGACGTTCTTCTTCGTCGACAGCACGCACGAGGTCGTCTACCACGGCTCGTACGCACCGCTCGTCGGGCAGCACATGTCGGAGGCGTACCGCTCGGTGCTGAACATCTCGACCACGGTGAAAGCCGGCCTGCTCATCCGGCAGACGCATCACTGGGCCGCGAACGTCTTCCTCGCCGCGATCATCCTCCATCTCTTCCGGATCTTCTTCACCGGCGCCTACCGCAAGCCGCGGGAGATCACGTACTACCTCGGGGTCACGATGCTGATGCTCGCGCTGCTCGAGGCGTTCCTCGGCTACACGCTCGTCGACGACCTCATGTCCGGCATGGGGCTCGTGATCGGCTACTCGGTCGGCATGTCGATCCCGTTCGTCGGCGCGAACATCATGGAGTGGCTCTTCGACGGGCCGTTCCCCGGCACCGAGTCGCTCTGGCCGCGCGTCTACGTGGCGCACGTGCTGCTCTTTCCCATCCTGATCGGGGTCCTGCTCACCGCCCACCTCGCCCTCGTCGCGCTCAAGCACCACACGCAGTTCCGGCAGCGGCGCGGCGAGACCGAGGACACGCTCGTCGGCGTGCCGCTCTGGCCGGGGCAGACGCCGCGGTCGCTCGGGCTGCTCGCCGCCGTCGCCGGCGTCCTCTTCCTGCTCGGCGGGCTCGTGCAGATCAACCCCATCTGGCTGTGGGGGCCGTATCACACCTACGCCTCGACGAACGGCGCGCAGCCCGACTGGTACCTCGGCTGGCTGATCGGCGGCCTACGGCTGATGCCGGGGTTCGACGTCGTCATCGGCAAGTACACGCTGATCCCGAACGCGTTCTGGGGCGGGGCGCTCTTCCCGCTTCTCGTCTTCGGCTTCCTCTACTTCTGGCCCTGGGTCGAGCGCCGGTTCACGCACGACACGGCCTTTCACAATCTCGCCGACCGGCCGCGCGACGCGCCGGTGCGAACGGCGATCGGCGTGGCGGTGGTCACGTGGGTCTTCCTCGTCTTCGTCGCCGGCGCGTCCGATCGCGTCGACGTGCTCTTCGGGCTCAGCTACGTCGGACAGCTCTGGGCCTACCGCGCACTCGTCTTCGTCGGGCCGGTCGTCGCCGGGCTCGTCGCCTATCGCACCTGCAAGGAGCTGCAGGCCGGCGAGCATGTCGAGGCCGACCGGCGGCGCGCGGAGGCCGAGGCGCGCGCGTAGCGCCGCCCGCGCCTACGCGTACCCCGACTCGAAGAACCTGCCCTCGTGGGCGATCGCCTGCTCGCGCGTCAGCCCGACCTTCGAGTGCGGCGCCGCGCCGATCGTGTCGGCGAAGCGCGTGATCAGGTTGAAGGCCGCGCCGACGTATGCCGCGTCGCGCAGCGCCTCGCGCGAGACGCCGGCGGCGAGCGCGCGTGAGGCGTCGAGCTCCGCCGGCCGAAGCGTCATCGTCTCGAGGAAGCGCAGCGTCTCGCGCAGCCGGTCGTCGATCGGCGCCGCCTCGTAGTCGTCGAGCACCGCGTCGACGAGGGCCGAGTCACCGAGCGCGTACGACGCGACCGCGCCGTGAGCCTCCGTTCAGAACGGGCACTGGTTCTGCACGGAGACGAACGCCGCAAAGAGCTCGCGCTCGGCTTCGCTCCATGCCGACGGCCCCTTCATCACCTGTTGCAGCAGCTGCGAGAACGGCTTGCCGAAGAGCTCGGGCCGGTAGCGCAGCGCGACCGAGATGTCCGACACGTAGCCGTCGCGCTCGCGCAGCGCCTCGATCTGCGCCGCCGCCTCCGGCTCGTGGGTGAACGTGAGCCTCATCCGATCGCCTCCAGGGCCGCGACGCGGCGGCGATCGGCCTCCGCGAGCGCCGCGGCGAGCGCCGCTTCGACCACCGTGTCGACGTCGAGGCCCTCGACGTCGCGGTCGACGATCGCGTAGGCGCGGATGCGCACCTTCGCGAGCAGCGCGGCGAGCTCCGGCGGATCCTCGCCGCGCACGATCGCGCGCCGCACGTAGGAGGGCAGCGCGCCGTCGGACTCGACGATCGCCGCCTCGACGCCCGCCCACGCGCCGGCGTAGGGATCAGCGTCCCGCTCCGGCGCCGGCGAAGCCGGCTCCTCCGCTATGTGGCGTGCTTCGTCGCGCCTACGCACGCGCGAGAAGGCGCCGGAGGACGTAGCGGAGGATGCCACCGTGACGGACGTACTCCCGCTCGCGCGGCGTGTCGAGGCGCAGCCGGGCGGTGAACTCCTTGTCGTCCGCGCGCACCGTGACCGTGGTCGCGTTGCCGTTGTCGACGCCGGCGATCGAGAACGTCTCGCGTCCGGTCAGGCCGAGCGTCGACGGCGTGTCGCCGCTCTCGAACTGCAGCGGCAGGATGCCCATCATCAGCAGGTTGGAGCGGTGGATGCGCTCGTACGACTCGGCGATCACGGCGCGCACGCCGAGCAGGTTCGGGCCCTTGGCCGCCCAGTCGCGCGACGAGCCCGAGCCGTACTCCTTGCCGGCGATGACGATCGTCGGCACGCCGTCGGCGCGGTAGCGCTCGGCGGCGTCGTAGATCGTCGTCTCCTCGCCGTCGGGCAGGTGCACCGTCCTCGTGCCCTCGCTGCCCGGAACGAGCTGGTTGCGAAGACGGACGTTCGCGAACGTGCCGCGCACCATCACCTCGTGGTTGCCGCGGCGCGCGCCGTACGAGTTGAACGCGCGGCGCTCGACGCCGTGCTCGAGCAGATACGCGCCGGCGGGCGAGTCGGGACGGATCGCGCCGGCGGGGGAGATGTGGTCGGTCGTGACCGAGTCGCCGAGCATGACGAGGCAGCGCGCACCGCGCACGTCCTCGACGGTGCCGGGCTCCGGCGACATTCCCTCGAAGTAGGGCGGCAGGCGGACGTATGTCGAGTCGGGCTCCCAGGCGAAGAGCTCGCCGGCGGGAGTGTCGAGCGCGCGCCAGCGCTCGTCGCCGGTGAAGACGTCGCCGTAGGTCTTGCGGTACATCTCGCCGTCGACCGAGGCGCCGATCGTCTCGTCGATCTCGACCGCGGTCGGCCACACGTCGTGCAGGTACACGGGCCCGTCGTCGCCCTCGCCGAGCGGCTCGTTCAGCAGGTCGATGTCCATGCGGCCCGCGAGCGCGTACGCGACGACGAGCGGCGGCGAGGCGAGATAGTTCGCCTTGACGTCGCCGTGGATGCGCGCCTCGAAGTTGCGGTTGCCGGAGAGCACGGCGCAGACGACGAGGTCGCCCTCGGCGACGGCGTCGGCGATGTGCCCGGGCAGCGGGCCCGAGTTGCCGATGCACGTCGTGCAGCCGTAGCCGACGGTGTTGAAGCCGAGCTCGTCGAGATACGTGTCGAGGCCGGAGCGCGCGTAGTACTCGGTCACGACCTTCGAGCCCGGCGCGAGCGACGACTTCACCCACGGCTTCCGCTTCAGGCCGAGCTCGACCGCCTTCTTCGCGAGGAGACCGGCGCCGATCATGACCGACGGGTTCGAGGTGTTCGTGCACGACGTGATCGCCGCGATGACGACGGAGCCGTGCTCGAGCGAGTAGTCCTCGCCCTTCACCTGCACCGCCGCGCGCGTCAGGGTCGCACCGTGCTCGACCGGGCGGTCGGGCTCCGGCTCGGGCGCGCCGCCGGGCTGCTGCTCGGAGGTCGGATCGCTCGCGGGGAAGGTGTCGGCAACGGCCTTGTCGTGGCTGCCGTTCGTGTAGACGGCGCCGAAGGTGTCGAGCGACTCGATGAACGCGTCCTTCGCGCGCGCGAGCGGCACGCGGTCCTGCGGGCGGCGCGGGCCGGCGAGCGACGGCTCGACGTCGGCGAGGTCGAGCTCGACGACCTGCGAGTAGGTCGGCTCCTCCGTCTCGTCGTGCCAGAGCATGTTCTCCTTGCAGTACGCCTCGACGAGCGCGATGCGGTCGTCGTCGCGGCCGGTGAGGCGCAGGTACGCGAGCGTCACGTCGTCGACGGGGAAGAAGCCGCACGTCGCGCCGTACTCCGGGCTCATGTTCCCGAGCGTCGCGCGGTCGGCGAGCGCGAGCGAGGAGAGGCCGGGGCCGAAGTACTCGACGAGCTTGCCGACGACACCGACCTTGCGTAGGAGCTCGGTCACCGTCAGCACGAGGTCGGTCGCCGTCGAGCCCTTCGGCAGCTCGCCGAGGAGCTTGAAGCCGACGACCTGCGGCACGAGCATCGACAGGGGCTCGCCGAGCATCGCGGCCTCGGCCTCGATGCCGCCGACGCCCCAGCCGAGCACGCCGAGCCCGTTCACCATCGTCGTGTGCGAATCCGTGCCGACGAGCGTGTCGGGGAATGCGAAGCCGTCGCGCGACTCGACGACGCGCGCGAGGTACTCGAGGTTGACCTGGTGCACGATGCCCGTGTTCGGAGGCACGACCTTGAAGTTGTCGAACGCGGTCTGGCCCCAGCGCAGGAACGCGTAGCGCTCGATGTTGCGCTCGAACTCGAGCTCGACGTTGCGGGAGATCGCGAGCCGTGACGCGAACTCGTCGACCTGCACGGAGTGGTCGATCACGAGCTCGACGGGGATCAGCGGGTTGATCCTCTTCGGGTCGCCGCCCTGGTCGCGCATCGCGTCGCGCATCGCCGCGAGGTCGACGACGCACGGGACACCCGTGAAGTCCTGCAGCAGCACGCGCGCCGGCGCGAAGGAGATCTCACGCGACGGCTCGTCGGCGGCGACCCAGCCCGCCACCGCCTCGACCTCCTCGTCGGAGCCGTTGCGCAGGACGTTCTCGAGCAGGATGCGCAGCGTGTACGGCAGCCGCGCGACGTCCCAGCGGGCCTGCAGCGCGTCGAGCCGGTAGATCGAATAGGTCTCGTTCCCGACTCGGAGCTGCGCAGGCTGGGCCACGCTCCGATTCAAGCAGAACTGCCGCTCCCGCCCGCCCCTCAGAGGGCCGGCATCAGCTCGCGTGCGGCGAACTCGGCGAACTCGTCCTGGTTCGCGCCGATCTGGTGGATGTAGACGTGCGTGAAGCCGGCCTCGTCGTAGCGGCGGATGTGCTCGAGGTACCGCTCCGGGTCGGGCCCGTGCGGCGTCGTCTCGGCCATGTCGTCCTCGCTCACCATCTCGACGGCGGCTTCGAAGTCCGACGGCGTCGCGAGCTCCTGACCCAGCGGGCCTTTCAGGCCGGTGTTCGGCCAGAGCTCGGTTGCGCGCTTCAGCCCGCGCTTCTCGTCGGTGTCGTACGCGACGTGCATCATGCCGAGCTTCTGCTTGCCCGTCCCGCCCGTGCGCTCGAACGACGTGACGACGTCTGCGTCGGGCGAGGTCGAGACGAGGCCGTCGCCGATGCGGCCGGCGAGCTCCGCGGCGTTCGACTGCGCTGCGGCGACGAAGACGTCGACGCCGTCGTCCGGGATGTCGTAGACGCGGGCGTGGTCGACGGTGTAGTGCTTGCCGCGGTGCGTCTGCTCGCCCCCCTGCCAGAGGAGCCGGAGGACGCCGACCGCTTCCTCGAGCATCTCGAGGCGCTCGTCCGGGAGCGGCCAGCGGCCGCCGAGCACGTGCTCGTTGAGGTTCTCGCCGCTGCCGACGCCGAGGAAGAAGCGGCCGGGCATCATGCAGCCGACGGTCGCGGCCGCCTGCGCGACGATCGCGGGATGGATACGGACCAGGGGGCAGGTCACGCCGGTGCCGACGCGAATCGTCGTCGTCGCCTGTGCGATGCCGCCGAGCGTCGACCAGACGAACGGGCTGTGTCCCTGCTTGTCGATCCACGGGTGGTAATGGTCGGAGATGAGGCAGAACGCGAAGCCGGCGTTCTCGGCGAGGGCGGCCTGCCGGACGAGCTCGTTCGGGAGGAAGTCCTCTGACGAGAGTGCGAATCCGAGCTCGGGCACGGCCCGGTTTTCGTACCGGCGGGCGCGGCGGCTAAACCGCGTTTTTCGTCTCTGAACCCGGGAATCGAGAACGTGCGATGGAGCCCTCCGGTGCGGCAGAGCTGAAGACGCTACTCGTCGGGGTTCCGCTCCCGGCCGGGAAAGCCGAGCTCCTCGAGTACGCCGTCGGCCGGCGTGCCGAGCCGCAGCTCCTCACCGCCCTGCAGTCGCTCCCGCAGCGCGAGTACCGCTCGCTCGACGAGGTCGCCGAGGATCTGCTGCACGTCCAACCGATCCGTGTCGAGGAGCAATCGACCCCGCACGAGGAGAGCGGCGCCCCACCGGGCGGCGACGCGTACACCGACCCCGCCCCGGACACCGGCCGCGTCCGCGACCGGGCGGCCGGCGACTAGGTGCGACGACCGACCAGGGCGGCGACCGGAGCCAACCGTCAGGGGCCAGACCCGGGCCAGACCCCGATACGTCTTGGTGCCGACTCTGCGACGGACGCTAGTGCGGGCCGCTGCGTGTCGAAGTCGTGACAGTCCGATGACGGGGTCTGGCCCGGGTCTGGCCTCTGCAGTTCGGACCGGCCGCGCTTGCCGCGGTCAGGTCCCGCGGGTCGGTGCGCTTGCGGCTTCGCCCGGCCTCGTCGTTGCCTTCGTGCCGTTGCGCCGCGCGCGTTCGCGCTGGGGGCCGACGGTGTACTTCGGGTCGCGCGCCGACTGGAAGCCGGCCTTGTAGACGCTCCAGCGCAGGCACATGCCGCCCGCGCACACGAGCGCGCCGCCGAGGACGGCGCCGCCGCGGCTCTTGCCGCGGGTCGCGAGGAGCGTCGCGCCGAGCGCCGTCAGCCCCTTCGCGGCGGCGCCGAGCCGGCCCGCTGCACCCTGGCGGTAGACCTCGCCGACCTCGCCGAGGCGCGTCTCCATCGTCAGCGTCAACGCCGACTCCGCGATCGCGCTGCCGACCGCCAGCCGCCGCGCCGGTCCCGCGTCGTCCGGTTCGAGGAAGAGGCACGCGGCGGCGCCCGCGGAAGCCGACGCGCTCGCACCGAAGATCCACGGCAGCTCGTGCCGCCCTTCGTGCCACACGGGTACCGCGGTGTCGGCGAGCAGCACGCCGGTGTACGTCGCGAGCGGCGGGCCGAAGAGAGAGGCGACGAGCTCCGCGGCGAAGCGGACCGGCCGCAGGATGCCGAGCAGCCGGAGCACGGCCGCGGTGTTCGACGCCCCGCCGGCCACGGTGAGGATCCAGGCGCCGATGTTCATCGGCGAGGTCACCTTCACCACACGCAGCATGTGATGGAACCGCTCCGGCCTGCCGAGATCCGAGATGAGGAGTGGTGCGGAGACCGCGTCGGCGGTCGCACCGAGGTAGAGCGCGGTGCGCGACAGCTTCTCGTTGCCGAAGAGCTTCGCGGCAAGGCCGAGCGTCGACGATGCGCCGCCGAGCCCACCGGTGAAGAAATAGACGGGGATCTCCCACGTCCACGTCGGCTCCTTGATCACCGGCCGTCCGTAGTAGGACTGCGGCTCGGTCACGACCGCCCCCCGAGGAAGGCGCCGACGACGCCGACGACAAGCACGGCAGCCGCGGCGGCCATGTTCTCCCACATCGCGCCGAGGTGCTTCGTCGTCACGACGGGATCCGGGGGCAGCCCGTACACCTCGGGCTCGTCGAGCAGCAGGAAGAACGCCCCGAACCCGCCGACGCCGTCCTCCGGATCGCGGCCGTAGAGCTGTGCGCCGTTCCACTCCTCGGCGTGCAGCTTCGCGAGCCGCTCGTCCGCGCGCTCCCGCAGCTCGTCGAGCGGGCCGAACTGGATCGACTTCGTCGGGCACGCCTTCGCGCAGGCCGGCTCGTGCCCGCCCTTCAGCCGGTCGTAGCAGAGCGTGCACTTGAAGACGCGCCCGTCTTCGACCTTGCCGAGCGCGGCCGGCAGATCGGGCTTGAAGCCGACGTTGGCATCGGAGGCGATGTGCCGCTTCTCGAGCACGCCGAACGGGCACGCCGGCACGCAGTAGCCGCAGCCGTTGCAGATGTCCTCCTGCACGACCACCGTGCCGAACTCGGTACGGAAGAGGGAGCCGGTCGGGCAGACGTCGAGGCACGCCGCGTGCGTGCAGTGCTTGCACACGTCGGACTCCATCAACCAGCGAAGGCCCGTCGTGCCGTCGCCGTCTCCCTGCAGCGGCTTCTGTTGCTCGATGAACGCGACGTGCCGCCACGAGTTCGCCCCGAGCGCCGACGTGTTGTCGTAGGACTCGCCCGTCCAGCGAAGGCCGTCCTCCGGGATGAGGTTCCACTCCTTGCACGCGACCTCGCAGGCCTTGCAGCCGATACAGACCGAGGTATCGGTGAAGAAGCCGACGCGCTTCCGCTTTTCGTCGCCGTAGGAGTCGAGCCCGGCGGGCACGCCCGTCGGCTGCATCAGCCCGCTCACGTCGTCGTGTCCTTCGATTCCGCGGGCTCGCGCCGCGTCTTCGCCGCGTTCTCGCGGAGGTCGTCGACGAACGCGGTCAGCGCCTTTCCCCGCGGCCGGCGGCCCGGGCGGATCCCGCACGTCGCGGCCTTTGCCTCCTGGATGTGCACATTCGGGTCGAGCGCCATGTGCAGGAGGTCGTTCGCGCTGTCGCCGGTCGAGAGGAGCCGCCTCCCCCAGTGGTACGGCACGCCGACCTGGTGGATCGTGCGACCGCGCACGGTCAGCGGCGGAATCCGGTTCGTGACGAGGACGCGCGCCTCGATCGCCGACCGCGTCGTGTAGATCGTCGCCCAGCCGCCGTGCTCGAGCCTCGCCTCGGCGGCGAGCTCCGGCGACACCTCGCAGAACATCGAGGGCTGCAGCTCGGCAAGGTACGGCACCGATCGCGACATGCCGCCCGCCGTGTGATGCTCGGTCAGCCGGTAGGTCGTCACGACGTACGGAAAGAGCTCGACGCCCGGCTCGCCCGCGATCGGGTTGTACGGATCCTCGTCGACCTCGGGCCACTGCTGCCGCCCCGGGTTCGCGCGCTGCGCGTACAGGCCGTTCTCGACCGGCGACTCCTGCGGCTCGTAGTGCGTCGGGAAGGGGCCGTCCTGCGAGCCCCTGCGGCACGAAGAGCCACGAGCGGCCGTCGGCCTGCATCACGAACGGATGGTCGCCCGCGATCGCGTCCTGCGCCTCGGCGCCCTCCGGCGGAACGTAGTCCGGTGCCTTCGTCTCCTCGAAGTCCGGCGTGTCGAGTCCCGTCCACTTCTCGCCGTTCCACCAGACGAACTTCTTGCGCTCCGACCACGGATTGCCGTCCGGGTCGGCCGAGGCGCGGTTGTAGAGGATCCGCCTGTTCGCGGGCCACGCCCACGCCCACTCGGGCGCGACGTACGACTGCTCCCAGTGCGGCTTTCTCCGCGCGGCCTGGTTGACCGAGTCCTTGTAGACGCCGCAGTAGATCCAGCAGCCGCAGGCGGTCGACCCGTCGTCGCGCAGCTTCGGGTACGCGTCGAGCGGCTTGCCTGTCGCGACCTGGTAGCCGTTGATCTCGGCGAGCACCGCCTCGGCGCTCGGTTCCTCGAGGCGCCCGTGGGTCGGGTAGTCCCAGCGCAGCGCGTGCACGAGCTCGTCGCGCCGGTCTTTCGAGTCGGCGAGCTTCTGCCTGATCGCGCGACCGAGGTGGTAGTAGAACCAGAGCTCCGAGCGGCAGTCCTCCCTCGGCTCGACGGCCTGGTGATGCCACTGCAGGAGCCGCTGCGTGTTCGTGAACGAGCCGTCCTTCTCGACGTGCGACGTCGCGGGGAGGAAGAAGACCTCGGTCGGAATCTCTCGCGTGACGAGCTCGCCCGACTCGATCTCCGGGCTGTCGTACCAGAAGGACGCGGATTCGATCTCGACGAGGTCGCGCACGACGAGCCAGTCGAGCTGCGCGAGGCCGAGCCGGTTGGCCTTGCCGTTCGCGTTGCCGACGGCGGGGTTCTCGCCCGCGATGATGTAGCCCTTCACCTTGCCCTCGAGCATCTGGGTGAGCGTCCAGTAGACGGAGTTGTCCTCGTCGATGCGCGGCAGCTTCTTGAAGAGCCAGTCGTTGTCGGCCGTCGCGTGCTCGCCGAAGTACGCCTTCATGAGGCTCACCCAGTACGCCGTGAAGTGCCCCCACCAGCCGCTCGGCGAGATGTTCGCCTTCGTGAACGCGTCGAAGCTCCCGTACTCCTCCGTCTGCGGCATCGGGAGGTAGCCCGGGAGGATGTCGTACAGGGTCGGGATGTCGGTCGACCCCTGAATCGACGCGTGGCCGCGTAGCGCCACGATGCCGCCGCCGGGACGGCCCATGTTCCCGAGCAGCTGCTGGATGATCGCGGCGCCGCGGATGTACTGCACGCCCACCGTGTGCTGCGTCCACCCGACGGAGTACACGAACGCGCTCGTCCGTTCGCGGCCCGAGTTCTGCACGAGCGCCTCGCAGACGTAGAGGAAATCCTCGACGGTGCAGCCGCACGTCTCGGCGACGAGCTCCGGCGTGTACCGCTGGTAGTGGCGCTTCAGCAGCTGGAACACGCAGCGCGGGTGCGCGAGGTCGGGATCCTCGGACGGCGGCTCGCCGTGTGCGAGGCCGCCGCCGTGGCCGCCGTGCCCCGACTGGTGCCCCTTCGGGCTGAAGCCGGCCTCGCGGTTGCCCGCGGCGCCGTGCGTCTCCATGCCCTCGTACGACCAGCTCGAGTTCTCGTACTTCTTCTGCTCGGGATCCCATCCGGAGAAGAGGCCTTCGAGGTCTTCCGCGTCGACGTAGTGCTCGTCGATGATCACCGGCGCGTTCGTGTAGTGCTTGACGTACTCCTCGAAGTGCAGGTCGTTCTGCAGGATGTAGTTGATGACCCCGCCGAGGAAGGCGATGTCGGCGCCCGCGCGGATGCCGATCCACTTCGTCGCCATGGCGGACGTGCGGGTGAACCGCGGGTCGACGTGGATCACCTTGGCGCCGCGCTCCCGCGCCTCCATCACCCACTGGAAGCCGACCGGATGGTTCTCGGCCATGTTCGAGCCCATGATCACGATGCAGTCCGAGTTCTGGAGGTCCTGCTGGAAGTCGGTGGCGCCTCCGCGTCCGAACGAGGTCCCCAGACTGGGGACCGTGGAGCTGTGTCATATGCGCGCCTGGTTCTCGACCTGGACGATGCCGAGCGCCGTCGAGAGCTTCTTGATCAGGTAGTTCTCCTCGTTGTCGAGCGTCGCGCCGCCGAGGTTGCCGATCGCCATCGTCCGGTTCGCAGGCGCGCCCGTCTCCGTCTCGTACTCCCACGTCGCGGCGCGCGTGTCGACGATGCGCTGCGCGATCATGTCCATCGCCGTCTCGAGGTCGAGCTCCTCCCAGGCGGTCCCGTACGGCCGCCTGTACTTCACGCGGAGCTCTCGCAGCGGGCTCTGGATGTAGCTCTTCGACGCCTGGCCCTTCGGGCACAGCCGGCCGCGGGAGATCGGGCTCGCGGGATCGCCCTCGATGTGCGTGACCTCGCCGCCCTGCACCGTCACGAGCTGGCCGCAGCCGACCGCGCAGTACGGGCAGATCGACTCGACGACCCGGTCTGCGTCCGCCGTCCGCGGGCGCAGCGCGCGCGAGCGCGGCGACTGCACCGCCCGGCCCTGGCCGAGCGGGTCTCCCTCGCGGACCTGCCGCAGGACGGGCCACGAGGAGATCAGCCTGCCGACGTCCATGCCGCGTTCTCATCCCGCGCCCCGCGGCGGTGAAACAGATCGCACCACGATTCAAGGAACGCTGACCTTCGTTTTTCAACCGTCCCGCGGGGAACGAATGTGCACAACGCACGAAAGGGGTTCCGAGATGAGCACGATCGACGAACGGCGCGAGCGAGCCTCCGCGGGCGTCGCGCTCACCACCGACAACGACCGCTGGTACGGCGACTTCGCCCGGCCGCGGGTCGTCCTCCAGCCGATCGCCGCCCCGTCGGTGCTCGGTCTCTTCGGCTTCGCGGGCGCGACCTTCATCGTGGCCGCGAACATGGCCGGCTGGTACGGCAGCGCCTCGACGCCGGGGTACCTGTTTCCGTTCGCGGCGTTCTTCGGCGGCCTCGCCCAGTTCCTCGCCGGCATGTGGGCATACCGCGCCCGCGATGCCGTCGCCACGGCGATGCACGGCACCTGGGGCGCGTTCTGGCTCGGCTACGGGCTGCTTCAGCTGCTGCTCGCCACCGGCGTGCTCGAGACGGGCGGGACGCTCGACCACGCGCTCGGGTTCTGGTTCATCGCGCTCGGCGCGATCACGATCTCGGGCATGGTCGGCGCCGCCGTCGAGGGCGGCTTCGGCGTCACCGCCGTCCTCGCGACGCTCGCCGCAGGCTCCGGCCTCGCAGCCGCGGCCTTCCTCTCCGGCAGCACGACGACCGAGCATGCGGCCGGCTGGGTCTTCGTGATCTCGGCGGCGCTCGCCTGGTACGTCGCGAGCGGGCTGATGATCAACGCGGCCGCCGGCAAGACGATCCTGCCGCTCTTCAAGGCGAACGCCGAGGCGAACGAGCCCGGCGGCAGGCCGACCCGCGCCGTGCAGCTCGAGTGGGGCGAGCCCGGCGTGAAGATGGGCCAGTAGCGGCCGACGACGACGATCGGGCCCGCCGCCCCGGGACGTGACGGCGGGCCCGATCGTGCGTACCCTTCGTCCATGAGGATCCTCCTCGCCGCCGTCACCCTGCTCGCGACGGCGCCCGACGTCACGAAGCTGATCCTGAAGCCGACGCAGGTGGGATCCGGATACGTGATGTTCCAGCGCCGCGACGGCGTCGGCGTGAAGAACACGGTCACGCTCGATCTCTGCGGGCGCACGGGCTACCCGAGCGAGTCGAAGCGAACCGCACGACTCCAGGTCGACTATCTGAAGCAGGGCTCGAAGCTCGGCCTCTCGAACGAGGTCGTCGTGTACAAGCCGGGGGGCGCCGTGCAGGCGATGTCCGAGGTCGTGCGCCACGCCGTCACGTGCCCGAAGACGCCGGTGAAGGCCGATCCGACGCTGCCGCCGCTGCGCTTCACGATCACCCGCATCCGCGTGCCGAAGCTCATTCAGGGCTACCTCGCAGTCCGTGTGCGCGTCACCGGCACGGTCAAGGGCAAGCACTACGACCAGACCTCGTACGCCGTCTACCAGCGGCTCGGCGACGTGCTCTCCGGCACGTACAGCTTCACGCTCGGGGTCGACGCGAAGGCACAGCTCGATTTCGTCGTGCACGCCGCCCAGCAGAGCGCCGCGAACCTCCGCCGCGGGAAGATCCCCGTGGGGCCGCCCGCCTGATCCACGCGCGCTGGCGCTACCTTTGGGCCGATGGAAGGGGAGGACTTCCAGCTCGGACGCGCGGGTGCCGTGCAGGACGCCGGTGTCGACGAGGAGACCTGGGTCGGTGACGACGCCGAGGATCACGCAGGCTGGTTCTGCGTCTCGACCGACCCGTTCCCGTGTCCCGCGCCGGGCTGCGTCTTCGTCGCGGAGTTCATGACGGCTGCGCATCTCGTGCTCGTCTGGCAGGAGCGCGACGACCCGAACCTCCTCCGCCACGCGGCGCGCGCGAAGCAGGTCGGCCGCAACCCGCGAGTCGTCACCTACGAGCCGCTGTTCGGCCCGAGCGCGTCGTACTACGCGTGGGAGGCCGCAGGCCGGCCGGTGCACGGCGTCCGCGGCAAGACGTGATCGAGCGGCACTTCGGCGAATCCGCGCCGTACTCGCTCGGGGTCGAGGAGGAAGTGATGATCCTCGACGCCGAGACGCTGCAGCCGGCGGCCGCCGTCGACGTGCTCGTGCGCGGTGCGGCCGAGCTCGACCTGCCCGGCACGCTGAAGACGGAGCTGCACGCCTCGGTCGTCGAGCTCAACACTTCGATCTGCGCCGACGTCGACGAAGCGGTGGCGGCGCTCCGGGCGCTGCGCGGCGCCGCCGGCCGGATCGCCCGCGAGAACGGGCTCGTCATCGCCGCCGCGGGCGCGCATCCGACGGCGCGTCTCGACGCGCTCCCGGTCGTGCAGGAGGAGCGGTACCTGCACATGCTCGAGGGCATCGGCTACGTCGCGCGGCGGCAGGGCGTGAGCGGCCTGCACGTGCACGTCGGCGTCGCGAGCGCCGAGCGGTGCTTCGAGCGGCTCGAGGCCGTGCTCGGCTGGCTGCCCGTCGTGCTCGCACTCTCCGCCAACTCGCCGTTCGTCGACGGCGCCCCGACCGGCATGCTCTCGAACCGCGCCGGCATCCTCGCGCAGCTGCCGCGCGCGGGCGCGCCGCCCGTCTTCGGCAGCTACGACGCGTGGGAGCTCTGGGTCGAGCGGCTCGTCGAGCTCGGCGTGCTCGAGGACCACACGCGCATCTGGTGGGACGTGCGGCCGCATCCGCGCCTCGGCACGCTCGAGATCCGCATCGCCGACCAGCCGACGTCGCTCGAGCGCGCCGCGCTCCTCGTCGGCGTCGTGCGAGACCTCGTCGAGCACGCACCCTCGCGGGTCGCCGACCGCGGCCACTACGAGCACAACCGCTGGGCCGCGGCGCGCGCCGGCCTCGACGCGGAGCTCATCCATCCCGACGGCAGCCGCGTCGTCTCGGCGCGGGAGCTTGCGCGCGAGCTGCTCGGCGCGGAGCCGCCCGCGCCCGAGGCGCTCGCGCAGCTCGCCGCGCACGACGTCGCTGCCGACATCGTCGCGCGGACGGTAGCCTGAACGGGCGATGGCGACCGTCACGGAGACGATCCAGGTGAGCGGCATCCGCTGCGAGCGCTGCGTCAACCGGCTTGCGGGCGCGTTGACCGGCCACGACGGCCTCGAGGGCGCGAACGCGAACCTCATGGGCCAGGTGACGCTTGCGTGGGACGACGAACGGACGTCGCGCGAGGCGCTGCTCGAGGCGATGGCCCAGGCGGGCTTTCGCGAGCTCGTCGCCGGCTGAGGCACGCACGGGGAATGCACCGGTCGCCCGCTCGTTTGAACGGGTACTGTGACTCTCATGGCCGAGGCGCCTCCCGACGCTAATCGCATCGCTGCCGAAGCACGCGATCGCGTCAGGTTCGAGGAGGAAGCGCTCGCCCTGTCGGATCAGGTCTTCCGCGTCGCGCGGCATCTTGCAAGCTCGCGCGACGAGGCAGAAGATCTCGTGCAGGAGACGTATGCGCGCGCGTTCCGCAGCTGGCGGTCGTTCACGCCCGGGACGAACCTGCGGGCGTGGCTGCTGCGCATCCTGACGAACCTGAACATCGATCGTGGGCGGCGAAGCCAGCGCGCGCCTGCTACCACGCCGCTCGAGGCGAACGACTACTACCTGTACGACAAGCTGGCGGAGTCGGACGGCGGCGCAAGTGACGAGGACAAGGTCGTCGAGCGGCTGTCGCAGGACGACATCGTCTCCGCTCTCTCTGCGGTTCCGCACGACTTCCGCGACGTGATCGTGCTCGTGGACATCGGCGACTTCAGCTACCAGGACGCGGCGCAGATCCTCGACATCCCGATCGGCACGGTGATGTCGCGCCTGCACCGGGGCCGGCGCATCCTCAAGCGCGAGCTCGCCGATTCCGTACTGGAGGACGTCTCATGAAGGAATCCCACCAAGATCCCTGCGCGCACTGCGAAGAGATGATGCAGCCGTATCTCGACCACATCCTCACGGAGGCGGAGCGAGTCGAGGCGGAGGAGCATCTCGACGCGTGCGAATGGTGCAGGCGGCGCTATCGCTTCGAGGAGAGCCTGCGCGTCTACGTGCGCCAGGCCGTCGACGAAGCCATGCCGAGCGAGCTGAAGGCGAAGCTCGCGGCCCTGCGGATCCCGCTCGAACTAGTTCCCGGGCCCGCGCTCGGGACCGACGATGACGACGCAGCGGCGCGGGTCGGTCCCGCCCGGCAGCGGCTGGACCGGGACGTCGAGCTGCTGCGCGAGCCGGGTGCAGACGGGCTCGCCCCCGGGCGGGTAGTAGACGACCGTCTGCAGGTAGTTGAAGCTCGCGGCGCGGCCGACGTGGATGACGCGGTACGAGAGCGCCTGCACGCGGCTCGCGACCGATCGCGTGAAGACGATGTCGCCGCTGCCGTTCAGGACGACGACCTTGACCGCCCACGGCGCGGGAAGCGTCGCGGCGTTCGAGGCCGCCGCCGACGACTTCGGCTTCGAGCCCTTCGCCGCGAGCGTCACCGCAAAGACGGCCGCGAGGACGACGACCGCGAACGCGGCGACGGCGGCGATGCGGCGCCACGGGCTGGCGCGGAGCGGCGGCATCGGGAGGCCCGCGAGGCCGAGCGCCTCGCGATGGTCGATCTCGAGCGCGGTGGCGTACAGGAGCGCGACGGCGAGCGCGCGGTCCGGGGTCGGGAAGCGGTAGAGACGGCCTTCCTCGAGCCACTGGATCTCCTCCGGCTCGACGCTCGCCCGCTTGGCCGCCTCGTCGATCGTCAGCTGGCGGTGGAGGCGCGCGTGGGCGAGCGGCGACTCGTCCGTCGCGACGACTGCCTCGAGTGTCCGCGCATGTTCCATCTCGACCTTCACGTTTCGGCGTTCCCCGCGCTCGCCCTTCCCTCACTCATCGACGGACGTCGACGTCGCCTGGAGGGGGCAGGTCGTCGCAGGGGACGAGCCGGGCCTCGATCTGCCTGGCGCCCTCGTCGGGCACGGCGCCCCAGGCCGGCCGTGCGAGGAGGACCGGGTGCAGCCGGACGCCGCCGTACGAGGCCGCGAGCGCGCCGCCGCCGCCTGCCCGCCACGCGTCCACGACGCGGTCGACCGCCCGCGGGTCGAGGGCCGGCCCGTCGGCGAGGACGACGACCGCGGCCTCGGCGGCGGCGGGCAGCGAGGCGAGGCCGCAGCGAAGCGACGCGCCGGGCCCGAGCTCCCAGTCGGCGCACCGCACCGTGGGCGCGTCGGTCTCGATCTCGTGCGCCCCCGTGACGACGACGAGGCCGTCGACGGTCGAGCGGCGAAGCGCCGCGAGCACGGGCGGCAGCAGCTCCTGCTGCTTCGGCGGCGCCGTGCCGTAGCGCGACGACGCGCCTGCGGCGAGGACGACTGCGTAGATCACGTCCGGCGCCGACGCGACCTCAGGAGGACGCGACCGCGGCCGCGGCGCGCTCGACGAGCGCGCGCGCGACGTCCACCTTCCAGGCGGTGCGGGGCAACGGCGTCGCGCCGTCGAAGCCCGCGAGGAGCCAGGGGATCGGCGCGACGCCGGCGAGCGCGAGCCGGGTCTCGCCCCCGATGCGGGCGGCGGCCACGCCCACCTGCGGAAACGCCCAGCGCTTCCGGTCCATCGCCTTCAGGTACGTGCTCGCCTCCACCGCGGGGAGCTCGAGCTCGAGGATGAGCTCGCCCGGCTCGAGCGCGGTGAGGCTGCGGTTTCCCTCGTCGGGGAGCCGGTACAGCTCGGCGAGAGGCAGCTCGCGCTTCGTCGTGCGCAGGCGCGCGGCGAGCGCGAGGAGCGCGGCGGCGACGTCGGAAGGATGCGCGGACGCACAGAAGTCGTTGGCGAAGATCGCGTGCTCGCGATGCTCCCCCTCCTGCGCGTGGCAGCGGTCGCCTCCGTGCAGCCTGCACGGGTACTTGAGCCGCCAGTACCAGCAGCGCGTCGACTGCAGCAGGTTGCCGCCGACCGAGCTCATGTTGCGGAGCTGCGGCGAGGCGGCGAGCCTGCACGCCTCGCGGAGCGCCGAGGGGACGTGCGGGTCCTCCGCGAGCTCGGCGAGCGTCGTGCCGGCGCCGATCACCCTGCCGTCGACTCCGCGCGGGATCACCGCCCGGATGTCGACCAGCCGGTCGGTCGAGAGGATGCCGTCGCGCAGCAGCGGCACCACCTCGGTGCCGCCGTGGATGGGGACGCCGCCGTCGATCTCGGCGAGGCTAGACGGCCGCAGGAGCTCCACGCCGCTCCTTCTCCTTGCGCTTCGCGGCCTCGAGCGCGCGCAGCATCTCCTCGCGGGAGATCGGCAGCTCGTGCACGTCGGCGCCCGTCGCGTCGCGGATCGCATTTGCGATCGCCGCGGCCAGCGGAATGATCGGCGGCTCGCCGAGGCCCTTCGAGCCGAGGTTCGTCAGGTGCGCGTCGGGCGCGTCGACGAACTCGCACACGATCTCCGGCACGTCGGCGATCGTCGGCATGCGGTAGGCGTCGAGCGTCGTCGTGAGGATCCTGCCGGTCTCCGGGTCGTGCAGCCGCTGCTCCGAGAGGGTGTGGCCGATCCCCTGGATGATCCCGCCTTCGACCTGGCTTCTGGCGCCGAGCGCGTTGATGATCCGGCCGACGTCGTGCGCGGCGGCCACCCGCTCGACCCGCACCTCGCCCGTCTCGACGTCCACGGCGACCTCGGCGACCTGGACGCCGAACGTGAGGACGCTCATGCCCGTCGGGTTCGGCCCGCGGGCGCCCTTCCCGAGGATCTGCGCGTCCTCGAGGATCCCGAGCAGGTCCTCGAGCGGCGTCGAGAAGGTGCCGTCGGCGGAGACGACGTTCCCGTCCTCGATGTCGAGCACCTGCTCCTCGAGGTCGTGCCGCTGGGCGGCGATCTCGAGGATCTGCCGCTTCGCGTCGGCCGCCGCGGCGCGCACTGCGGGCCCGACGGAGGGCGTCGTCGACGAGCCGGCGGAGAGCGTGGCATACGGCCCGCGCGCGCTGTCGCCGAGGACGACGTCGACGCGGTCGATCGGCACGCCGAGCTCCTCTGCGGCGATCTGCGCCATCGCCGTGCGGGTGCCCGTGCCGATGTCCTGCATCGCCGTGATCACGGCGATACGGCCGTCCGAGGTGACGCGCGTCCACGCGTACGACGGCGGCCCGCCGCCGCCGAACCAGATCTGCGACGCCATGCCGACGCCGTGCTTCCACGTGTCGGTCGAGCGTGCGCGCACCTCGTGGCGGCGGTCCCAGTGCTTCTGTGCGAGCTCGTAGCACTCTCTGAGATTCTTCGACGAGTACGGCTTGCCGTCGTTCGAGTCCGCGTAGTTGCGGCGGCGCAGCTCGAGCGGGTCGAGATCGAGCTTCGCCGCGAGCTCGTCGATCAGGCACTCGAGGCCGAACGTCCCCTCGACGAAGCCGGGCGCGCGGAACGCCTTCATCGGCGGCGTGTTGATCTTCGCGCCGTGGCGGACCGTGCGCACGTTCTCGCACGCGTAGAGCATCTGCATCGGCCCTTCGGTCATCGCCGACCAGCCCGACCAGCCGACCGCGTTGACGTACTCGCCTCCGAGCGCGACGATCGTCCCGTCGCTGCGCGCGCCGACCGTCAGCTTCTGCAGCGTCGCGTTGCGATTGCCCGCGGCCGTGTTCTCCTCGCGGCGCGTCAGCGCGCAGCGCACGGGCCGGCCGGTGCGCTTCGCGAGCTCCGCCGCGACGAACGTGTGCTCGTCCGCGCCGTTCTTCGAGCCGAAGCCGCCGCCCATGAACTCGCAGACGACGCGCACCCGGTCGCCGGGGATGCCGAGCTCCTTCGAGACCTCGTCGCGGACGCCCCAGATGTACTGCGTCGAGATGTAGACGTTGAGCGTGTCGCCGATCCACTCGCACACCGACTGGTGCGTCTCCATCGAGTTGTGCAGGACGACGGACGTCCGATACGTGCCCTCGAGCACGACGTCGGCGCTCTCGAGCGCGCGGTCGAAGTCGCCCCGCTCGTACCGCACGGACGGCATCGTGAGGAGCTCTCGCGCGACGGCCTCCTCGGGGTCGAGGACGACCTCGAGCTGCTCCCACTCGATCTCGATCGCGTCGAGCGCGGCGTGGGCCTGGGCGAACGAGTCTGCCGCGACGGCGGCGACCGGCGCACCCGCGAAGCCGGCCTCGTCCGCGAGGCCCTTCGCCTCGCCCGGGCCGAGCGCCGCCCGCACGCCGGGAAGCGCGAGCGCCTGCGCGAAGTCGATGCGTCGCACGCGCGCGTGCGCGTGCGGCGAGCGCAGCACGGCGGCGTGCAGCATCCCCGGAAGCCGGACGTCGGCGGTGAAGCGGGCCTCGCCGCGCACGCGCGCCGGCCCGTCCAGGCGCGTCGCGGCCCGGCCCACCGTCGCGAGCGGGCCGGCCGGCCACTGCTCGAGCGGATCCTCCTCGACGACGAGCCAGACCTCCTCGAAGCGGCCCTCGACCTCCTTCTCGGTGCGGATCAGCCTCGCCAATGCAGGATCGCCTCCTCGATTCGCGGATAGGTGCCGCAGCGGCAGATGTTGCCCGCCATCTCATGGCGCACGTCCTCTGCGGTCGGGTCCGGCTTCGCCGCGACGAGCGCCGCCGCCGACACGACCTGGCCCGGCGTGCAGAAGCCGCACTGCACGGCGTCGGCCTTCACGAACGCGTCGATCAGCGGATGGTCGCGCAAGCCCTCGATCGTCGTCACCTCTCCCACCACGGAGTGGGCGAGCGTGATGCACGACAGCACGGTCAGGCCGTCGATCTGCACGGTGCAGGCACCGCAGTGACCCTCGTTGCACGCGATCTTCGTGCCGGTGAGCCCGAGCCGCTCGCGCAGGACCGTGGCGAGACTGACGCCCACGGGCGCGTCGACGACATGCGCGCCGCCGTTCACGACGAGCGTCGAGCTCAGGCACCGGTCGTCACCGCCACGATGTCGGCGAGATGGATGAGGCGCGAGGTGGTGCGTGCGACGATTCGCGCCTCCGTCTCGTCTTCGGCCTCCGGCAGCGTCCGCCACAGATCGCGTGCGACGTCGAGGACCTCGTGGATCTGGTCGAGCTCGGCGACGTGCCCGTTGCGCTCGTTGCACGCGTTGATCGCGAGGCCGAGCGCGCCGAACGAGTCGGGCTGGCGCGCGAAGATGAGCGGCAGCGCCATCGAGAGGTACTGGTGGATGCGGGCGAGCGCCATCGGCTGCTCGAGGATGTCCGCGCCTTCGGGCGCCGACGGCTCGAGCGGCGCCTCGCCGTCGGCGATGCGGTTCGCGTTGCCCGCGAGGATCTCGGCGATCTGCGGCTCGGTCAGCCCGGCGGCGCGGGCGGAGCGGAGCGTCAGCAGGAGCGAGCCCGGCTGGCGGCCGTACGGGTAGTCGGAGGCGTACACGATCTGCTCGGGAGGGACGAGGCGGAAGAAGCTCAGCAGGTCGATCGCGCTCCAGACCGAGGTGTCGAAGAAGACGCCGGCCTTGCCGGCGAAGTGGCCGGCGAGCCCCGAGAGGTCGGCGATGCCGGCGTGGGCGATGATGAGCGGCATCTCGGGGTACGCGTCGACGAGGCGGTGGAGGCTGTCGGCGATCGGCGGCAGCCCGCGGCCGCCGTGGATGAGGATCGGGACGCGCCGCTCCGCGGCGACGGCGAACACCGGCGCGAGCCGCTCGTCGTCGAGCACGAACTTCTGCGCGCGCGGGTGCAGCTTGATCCCGCGGGCGCCGCGGTCGAGGCAGCGCTTCGCCTCCTCGACCGGCCCCTCGGTGAGGTCGAGGCGGACGAACGGGATCAGGCGGCCGTGCGAGCGCTCGGCGAAGGCGAGCGTGCGGTCGTTGGCGGCCTGGAAGCCGGGGTGGCGGTCGGGCTCGTCGAGGCAGAACACGTTGCAGCGCGAGACGCCGTAGCGGTCCATGCCGTCGACGAGCTCCTCGTAGATCCCGACCATCCCGTCGATGTCGTGACCGAGGTGCGTGTGGGCGTCGAAGATCGCGACGCCGGGCGGCAGCTCCTCTCGCAGCTCCGCCTCGAAGCCCGCGAAGAGCGCGGCGGCGCGTTCGAGCGGTTCCGTCACCCTCGGAATCTACCCGCGCGCGCTATTCGAACGCGGGCGCGAGGATGCGGTCGACGAACAGGCGCTCCGGGACGGCTCCGTCCCATTGCGGCGCGCCGTTCACGACGATGCGCGGTACCGCCCAGACGTCCATCGCGTCCGCGTAGGCGGGGAACTCGGTCGCTTCGATCGCCGCCGCCCGGATGCGGGGTGAGGCGAGCGCCGCCTTGTACGCCAGCAGCACGGCCGGCGGGCAATGCGGTCAGGTGGGGGTGACGAAGACGTCGATCGCGAGGTCGCGGTCGAGCGCCGCGAGCCGGTCGATCGACTCCGGCGAGAGCGACGACGCGCGCTTGCCGGCTTCGAGCACCGCGCCGACGAGGGACGCGAGCTCGTACCCCCAGGGGAGCCCGTAGTAGCGCAGGCCGGCGTCCTCGCCCTCCGGGAGGATGCCGACCGCGGGGTAGCGCTCGAAGCCCGCCGGCTCGTCCTCGACCCGGACGGTGACGGCGTCGCCGAGCGCGGCCAGCTCTTCGGCGATCCGCTGCGTCTCGGCCCCGAAGTCGATGTCGCGGGCGCCGGGGAGCGGCGTCTCCTCGGGCCCGTGGGCGACGA
Organism: uncultured Actinomycetes bacterium; assembly: GCA_963831405.1. GTDB lineage: Bacteria > Actinomycetota > Thermoleophilia > Gaiellales > Gaiellaceae > Palsa-739. The sequence goes on along the minus strand of CAWHPX010000020.1, from coordinate 449,861 downwards.
CGAGCTCGACCGGGCGCTCGAGCGCGGCGAAGAGCTCGCGGACCTTGGCCTCCTCGTCCGAGCGGAAGATCGCCACGCGACGGACTATAGGATCGCGGCCGTGGACGCCGTCCTGATCTGCGCGGACTCGACGCGATCGCCGGAGATGCGGCACGAGGTGCCGGTCGCCGTGCCGGACGCCTTTCTCTATGCGGAGCAGAACGGCCGCCGCGTCGCCGTCGTCAGCTCGCTCGAGGCGGTGCGCATCAACGAGGCGGACCCCGGCATCGAGGTGATCCCGCCGGACGCCCTCGGCTGGGACGACCTGCTCGCCGAGGGGATCGCCTACGGCGAGGCCGAGCTCGAGATCTACGCGCGCGCGTGCAAGAGCCTCGGCATCACGAGCGCGGCGGTGCCGCCGGCGTTTCCGCTCGAGCTCGCCGACCGGCTGCGCGGGCAGGGCATCGAGGTGCGCCCGGACAGGCAGCTCTTCGACCTCCGCCGCCGCCGCAAGAACGCGAGGGAGATCGAGGGCCTGCGCCGCGCGCAGCGTGCCTGCGAGGCGGCGCTCGATGCCGCGCGCGACATGCTTCGCCGTGCGAGCGCCGGCGACCCGCTCGTGCTCGACGGCGACCCGCTGACGTGCGAGCGGATCAGGACCGAGGTCGAGCGCATCTTCGGCGAGCACGGCGCGTACGCCGACGAGTTCATCGTCTCGCACGGCGCGCAGACGGCGATCGGCCACGAGTCCGGCCACGGACCGATCTCGGCCGGCGAGCCCATCGTCTTCGACCTCTTTCCCCGCGACCGCGCCACCGGCGTCTACACCGACATGACGCGCACGTATTGCGTCGGGGCGGCGCCGGCCGAGCTCGTCGAGTGGCACGGGTTGTGCAAGGAGGCGCTCGACCGCGTCGTCGCGGCGGTGAAGCCCGGCGTGAACGGCCGCACGCTGATGAAGATCGCCGCCGATCTCTTCGAGGAGCACGGGCACCCGACGCAGTTCACGAAGACGCCCGGCGAGGTGCTCGACCGCGGCTTCTTCCACAGCCTCGGCCACGGCGTGGGGCTCGAGGTGCACGAGCGGCCCTGGCTCTCGCGCGTCGGCGACGACCTCGTGCCCGGCGACGTGATCGCGCTCGAGCCCGGCCTCTACCGTCCGGGCTTCGGCGGCGTGCGGCTCGAGGACATCGCGATCGTCACCGAGGACGGCGTCGACGTCGTCACCGACTACCCCTACGAGCTGGAGCCATGACCGACCACACCATCGAGACCATGTTCCTCGAGGAGCGGACGTATCCGCCCTCGCCGGCGTTCGCCGCGCAGGCGAACGCGAAGCCCGAGCTCTACGACGAGTCGTTCGAGACGTTCTGGGAGCGCGAGGGCCGCGAGCGGCTCTCGTGGTTCGAGCCGTTCACCGAGCTGTACGAGTGGGAGCCTCCGTACGCGAAGTGGTTCCTCGGCGGCACGCTCAACGTCTGCTTCAACTGCGTCGACCGTCACGTCGACGAGGGCCGGGGCGCGAGCGCCGCGTACCTGTGGGAGGGAGAGCCGGACGGCGAGCGCCGTGAGATCACCTACGCCGATCTCCAGCGCGACGTCGTGCGCTTCGCGAACGCGCTGAAGTCGATCGGCGTCGGGAAGGGCACGCCGGTCGCGATCTACATGGGAATGGTTCCGGAGCTGCCCGTCGCGATGCTCGCGTGCACGCGGCTCGGCGCGCCGCACACGGTCGTCTTCGGCGGCTTCTCCGCCGATTCCCTCTCGGGGCGGATGGTCGACATGAAGTGCGAGGTGCTGATCACGCAGGACGAGGCGTGGCGTCGGGGGACCGCCGTGCCGCTCAAGCGCACGGCCGACGAGGCGATGAACGACGCGCCGAACGTGCGCGCGTGCGTGGTGCTGCGCCGCACGGGCAACGACGTCCCGATGCAGGCAGGGCGCGACCACTGGTGGAACGACCTGGAGGAGGGGGTCTCCGGCGATCCCGCGACGTGCCCGTGCGAGCCGATGGCGAGCGAGGATCTGCTCTTCCTCATGTACACGAGCGGAACGACCGCGAAGCCGAAGGGGATCGTGCACACGACGGCCGGCTACCTCTGCGGCGTCGCCACGACGCACCACTACATCTTCGATCTCAAGCGCGACGACGACGTGTACTGGTGCGCCGCCGACATCGGCTGGATCACCGGGCACAGCTACATCGTCTACGGGCCGCTCTGCAACGGCGCGACGTCGGTGCTCTACGAGGGCACGCCGGACTACCCGGACAAGGACCGGTGGTGGGACATCGTCGAGCGCTACGGAGTGACGATCCTCTACACGGCGCCGACCGCGATTCGGTCGCACATGAAGTGGGGCCCGGAGCACGCGCAGAAGCACGACCTCTCGTCGCTGCGCCTGCTCGGCTCGGTGGGAGAGCCGATCAACCCGGAGGCGTGGATCTGGTACCGCCTGCACATCGGCGGCGACCGCACGCCGGTCGTCGACACGTGGTGGCAGACGGAGACCGGCATGGTGATGATCACGCCGCTGCCGGGCGTCACGACGACGAAGCCCGGTTCCGCGACGAAGCCCTTCCCGGGCGTCGAGGCCGGCATCTTCGACTCGCACGGCAACGAGGTCGGCCCGGGCGGCGGCGGCTATCTCGTGCTGAAGCGCCCGTGGCCCGCGATGCTGCGCGGCATCTTCGGCGACGACGCGCGCTATCGCGAGACGTACTGGTCGCGCTACGAGAACGTGTACTTCGCCGGCGACGGCGCGCGCATCGACCAGGAGGGCGACTTCTGGCTGCTCGGCCGGGTCGACGACGTGATGAACGTGTCCGGCCATCGCATCTCGACGATCGAGATCGAGTCGGCGCTCGTCGACCATCCCGACGTCGCCGAGGCCGCGGTCTGCTCGCGCAAGGACGCGACGACCGGTGAGGCGATCGTCGCCTACGTGACGCTGAAGGGCAACGTGGAGCCGTCGGTCGAGAAGCTCGCGGAGCTGCGCGAGCACGTCGCGAAGAAGATCGGCCCGATCGCGAAGCCCGCGAACATCGTGTTCACGCCGGAGCTGCCGAAGACGCGAAGCGGCAAGATCATGCGCCGCCTGTTGCGCGACGTCGCCGAGAACCGGCCGCTCGGCGACACGACGACGCTCGCCGACCCGACCGTCGTCTCCGAGATCCAGAACCGGGCGGCGAGCGGCTCCGCCGACGAGGCGTAGCGCACCCGAGGGCGACGGCGCCCGACTTGACTCTCCCGTCGGGGGAGGCACGATCCTCAGGTCGATGGACTCCCTGCAGACGCAGACGCTGATGCCGATCGGCCGCTTCTCGCGGCAGACCGGCCTGTCGGTGAAGGCGCTGCGCCACTATGCGGAGCTCGGGCTGCTGCCGCCCGCGGCGGTCGACCCCGACACGGGCTACCGCCTCTACGAGACCGCGCAGGTCGCGCGCGGCGAGGCGATCCGGCTGCTCCGCCGGCTCGAGATGCCGCTCGACGACATCGCGACGCTGCTCGCGACGAGCGATCCGGCCACGGTGCGAAGCGTGCTGCTCGACCACCAGCGGCGCACGGCGCTCCGCGCGGCGGAGCTGCGGGTGGTGCTGCAGGGACTGCAACCGCTGCTCGACGGAAAGGAACAGGTCATGAACACCCCCGCGCAGGCCCTCGATCCCGAGGCGCACCGCCGGCTCGGCATCGACTGCTTCAACAAGACGTGGACGCTGATGGAGAAGGCGGATCGCACGCAGGAGGACGACGACGAGATGCTGCACTGCGCGCACGCCAGCGCGTATCACTGGCGGCAGGTCGGCACCGCCGCGAACCACGCGCGCGGGGAGTGGCAATGCTCGCGCGTCCACGCGATCCTCGGCCACCCCGAGCAGGCGATCCGGCACGCGCAGCGCTGCCTCGAGATCGTGCAGGCCTCGCCGGACGCGATGGAGGAGTTCGACCTGCCCGCCGCCTACGAGGCGCTCGGCCGCGCGCACTCGGTCGCCGGCGACCTGACGGAGGCGCGCCGCTACGTCGAGCTCGGCCGCGCCGAGACGGCGAAGATCGCCGACGACGACGACCGGGGCATCATGGCAGCCGACTTCGCAACGATCCGCACGTAACCAGGGACGGGGTCGTCCGCGTTGAATGGTTAGATCGAGCACGAACGGGCGAACGCCGTGGGGTTGAAAGCACTCTGACGGGCGGAATTCGGGCAAGGTGCTAACCGGACCGCCGACCCGCACACACAAAGCGGCCTCGTTCCTGGGAGATGTGAATGTTCACCGGGCGCCCCGCACGGGGCGCCCGGTTCCGTCCTAGAGGAGCTGCTCGAACCGGTCGGCGTCGTCGAAGGGGCCGATCACGGCGAGCCGGAGCGACTCGTCGGCGATCAGGTCCCGCGCGACGCGCTGCACGTCGGCGGCGGTGACCGCGTTCAGGCCGTCGAGCACCTCCTGGAGGTCCGGCGCCCGCCCCTCGAGCACCTCGCGCCGGAGGCCGAAGAGGATCAGCCCCTGCGGGCTCTCGAGCTGCAGGACGAAGCGCCCCTTGGCGAAGTTGCGGGCCTTCTCGAGCTCGTCCGCGGGCACCGTCTCGGCGGCGATGCCGCGCAGCTCGGCGAGGATCGTCGTCACCGCCTCGTCGATCCGCTTGATGTCGACGCCCGCCTGCGCATAGAGCGAGCCCGCGTCGGTGTAGCTGTGGTTCAGCCCGAAGACGTAGTAGGCGAGGCCCCGCCGCTCGCGCACCTCGGTGAAGAGTCGCGACGACATGCCGCCGCCGAGCACCGTCGAGAGGAGCTGCAGCGCGTAGCGGTCGGGATGCTCGATCGGGTAGCTCGGAACGCCCAGGATCACGTGAGCCTGGTCGGACTGCTTCGTGAACACCTTGACCCGCCCGTTCGCATACGGCTCCGCCGGGCCCGGCGCGCCCGTCTCGGCGGCCGGCAGGTCGCCGAGCAGCTCCTGTGCGCGCTCGAGCACGTCGTCGCCCGCCCGGCCGCCGATCCCGAGCACCATGCGCGACGGGTGGTACCAGCGGTCGAGGTACGACGTGAAGGTCTCGCGGGTCGCGCCGCGCACCGTCTCCTTGCGGCCGATGATGTCCCAGCCGAGCGGCTGGTCGCCGTACAGGAGCTCCTCGTACACGCCGCCGATGTAGTCGCGCGGCGTGTCGAAGTACATGTTCATCTCTTCGATGATCACGCCCTTCTCGCGGTCGATCTCGGAGGGCTCGAAGCGCGAGTTGCGCAGCATGTCGACGATGACGTCGAGCGCGACGTCGCGATGCTCGGCGGCGCACTTCACGTAGTACGCGGTGTACTCCTTGCCGGTGAACGCGTTGAACTCGCCGCCGATCGCGTCGATCTCGCCGGCGATCTGCCGCGCGCTCGGCCGGCGCTCCGTGCCCTTGAAGAACATGTGCTCGGAGAAGTGGGCGATGCCGTTCGTCTCCGGGGTCTCGTACCGCGAGCCCGCGGCGAGCATGACCATGCAGGTCACCGACTGCGCCTCCGGCAGGTTCGCCGTCAAGACGCGCAGGCCGTTGTCGAGGACATGACGGTCGTAGGTGCTCACGCGCTCAGTCTCCTTTTCCAGCGGTCGGGGATCGAGATGCTCTCGCCACGACGATAGTCGTAGCCGACGAGCACGCTCCTCGCCTCGGCGACGAGGCGGCCGCCCGCGCGCAGCTCGTATTCGAGCTCGAAGCTCTTCGTGCCGAGACGCGAGGGGCGGACGCCGATCTCGACGACTTCGCCGTCCCGCACGGGCGAGCGGAAGTCGATCTCCGTCCGGGCGAGGATCACGTCTCCGAGCGCCGGCTCGTCGACCGCCCCGAACGACGCCTGCGAGAACCAGGCCAGGCGCGCCTGCTCGAGATACGTCGAGAAGACGGCGTTGTTGACGTGCCCCATGGCGTCCAGGTCGCGGAAGCGCACCGTCTCGCGGTGCACGAACCCGAAGGCCTCGGTCAAGGAGCGCCGACCCGGCCGTCGTGCACGCGGCGCCAGTCGTAGGCGCTCGGCCCGGCCGCGAGGTAGACGGGAACGACGCCGGCCCACACCGGCAGGTCGCGGTCCTCCTCGTCGTCCTCCTCGGGGCCGCTCCGCACCTTCGCCGACGCCTCGTCGAGGGGGAGCGAGAGGATCCACGTGGCCTTCAGCTCCTGCTCGGTCGGCTGCCGCGCCTCGTCCCACCGTCCGGGGGCGAGCTGCTCGGTCAGCGCGCGCAGCGCCTCGCGCTTGTCGTCCCCCTCGACGAGGGTCGCCGTGCCGAAGACGACGACCGAGCGGTAGTTGACGGAGTGGTTGAACACCGACCTGGCGAGCACGAGCCCGTCGAAGAGCGTCACGGTCGCGCACATGCGCGCGCCCGACGCGGCCTGCCGCAGCATCCGGCTGGCGGCCGAGCCGTGGACGTAGAGCCGGTCGCCGGCGCGCGCGTGCAGGGTCGGGATGACGTACGGCTGGCCCTCGACCTCGAAGCCCAGGTGGCAGAGGAGGCCCTCGTCGAGGATCGCGTCGATCGTCTCGCGGTCGTAGCGGCCGCGATGGGGCTCGCGCTTGACGCGGATGCGGTCAGGCGGCCGCAAGGATCTCCTGCTCCTTCGCCGCGGTGAGCGTCGGCCGCCCGCCGGGAACCGTCCGGTCCCACGCGAGCGTGTCGGCGACCGTCTCCTCGAGCGGGCGGAAGCGGAGCCCCGCCTCGACCGCTCGGCTGATGTTCGCACGGGACATGCCTGCGTACGCCGGATCGGGGAGCCAGAGCGGCAGCTCCGTCCACGGCTGCACGCCCGCGTCGAGCACGGCCTGCGGATCGGTCCACCGGATCGTCGCGTCGGAGCCGACGGCGCCGCGGGCGCGCTCGAGGAGGCTGCCGAAGTCGAGCGGCTCGGCGGGGCCGGTGGCGTTGAAGACGCCGCCCGGGCCTGCGAGCGCGAGCTCGACGAGCCACGCGGCGAGGTCGCGCGCGTCCACGAACTGCACCGGAGCGTCGGGGGTGCCGGGCGCGAGCACGTCGCCGCCCGCGGCGATCCGGCGCGCCCAGTACGTGAAACGGTCGGTCGGGTCGTACGGGCCGACGATGAGCCCCGCGCGGACACGGGCGCTTCGTTCGCCGTACGCCTGCTCGACGACCCGTTCGCAGGCCGCCTTGAGCGCGCCGTAGTGCTCCGGGATCTCCTCGGTGTCCGGATCCTCGAGCTCGGCCACCGGCGTCGCCTCGTCGATCGGCGAGCTGAAGTCGCCGTAGGCGGAGATGCTCGAGACGAACACGTAGCGCCCGACGGCGTCGCGCAAGAGCTCGGCGGACTGCGAGACGACGCGCGGGACGTATCCGCTCGTGTCGACGACGCCGTCCCACGTGCGGCCGTGCAGCGCTCCGAGGTCGCCGTCGCGGTCGCCTCGGAGCTGCTCGACGTCCGGAAAGAGCCCGGGATTCGTCCGGCCGCGCGTGAACGTCGTCACCTCGTGGCCCGCGGCGAGCGCGGCGTCGACCGCGTGCCGGCCGAGGAACTTCGTGCCGCCGAGGATCAGGAGCCTCACGACGGGTACCTCGCGATCGCCGCGCCGATCGCCTCGACGCCGAAGGCGAGCGCGTCCACCGGCACCCGCTCGTCCGCGTTGTGGATGAGCGGGAAGAGCTCGAAGTCCGCCGGGAGGCGCAGCGGGTGCCAGCCGTACGTCTGCACCCCGGCGCGGCTGAGGAAGCGCGCGTCGGTGACGCCTGCCTGGAGGATCGGCACCGGCGTGCTGCCGGGATCGAGCTCGCGGATGATCGCGGCGAGCGGCTCGTAGAAGCTCAGGTCGGGCTCCGGGGGGCCGGGGTCGTGGCGGATCACCTCGAACTCGACGTCGCGGCCCACGAGGTCGTGGAGCTCGCGGATGAGGTCGTCCGGCGTCTGCCCCGGGAGGATGCGCCCGTCGAGCTGAAGCTCGAGCTCGCTCGGGATGACGTTGATCTTCGAGCCCCCGTGCACGATCGTCGGGCTGACCGTGTTGCGCAGCACCCGCGAGAACGGGCGGCCGCGCGACCCGAGCGCGCGCACCGCGAGGTCGGACGTCCTCGGGTCGAGGAGCCGTCGCAGGACGCCCGCCTGCACGCGCGGCAGCTGCGCGGCCATCAGCTCGATCCACTCGCGCACGAGCGGGATGACGTGGATCGGCGGCTGCCGCCGGTCGAGCGTCCGGAGGACGTCGCCGAGCTTCCGCATGGCGCCGCCGCGCACGCCGAGGGCGCCGTGGCCGCCGGTGCCGCGGACGGTCGCGCGCAGCCAGCACATCTGCTTCTCGGCCACCTGGATCGGATAGAACCGGCGGCCGCCGATCCACTGCGTCGCGCCGCCGAACTCACCGAGGGCGTGCCGTGCGCCGCCGAGCGCGTCCGCATGCTCCTCGGCGATGAACTTCGCGCCGTCGTCTCCGCCGTCTTCCTCGTCGCTCAGGACGAGCAGCAGGAGCGGCGTGGGCGATCCCGCCTCGTGCGCCGCCACGAACGCGGCGATGCACATCGCGACGCCGCTCTTCATGTCGAGGGCGCCGCGTCCCCAGAGGTACCCGTCCGCGATCTCGGCGGCGAACGGCGGATGCGTCCAGCTCTGCCCGGCCGTCGTGACGACGTCGACGTGCCCGTAGAGCACGAGCGGCGGGCCGCCGTTCGAGCCCGCGTGGCGCGCGACGAGATTCGGCCGCCCCGGCGTCTTCTCGTAGCGCTCCGACTCGATCCCGTGCGCGCGGAGGAGCGACTCGACGTGCGCGATGCACGCCTCCTCGTTCCCGGGCGGGTTCGTCGTGTCGAAGCGGATGAGCTCCTGCAGGAGAGCGACGGGGTCGATCACAGCTCCGCGAGCGCCTCGAGCAGCCGGTCGACCTCGGACACCGTGTTGTAGTGGACGAACCCGGCGCGGACGGCGCCGTTCTCGGCGAGGCCGAGGCGCTCCATGATCTCGACGGCGTAGTAGTTCCCGTCCCAGACGGCGATCCCCCGCTCGCCCAGGTGCTCGGCGACGGCGCGGGGCGGGCGGCCGTCGACCGTGAACGCGAACGTCGGCACGCGGCCGTCCATCGCCGGCAGGCCGTGGAGCGCGACGCTCGCGGGGAGGCCGTCGAGGAAGCGCTGCCCGAGCTCGCGCTCCTGCGCCTGGATCGCCGCCCAGCCCACCGACTCGATGTACTCGACCGCCGCGACGAACCCTGCGAGCAGCTCGTGTGCGAGCGTCCCGGTCTCGAACGGGTGGTCGGCGGGTCGCACCTTGTACGTTCGCCAGCGCCCGGCCACGTCGGCGCGGACGAAGGCCAGCCCGAGATGCGGGCCGAAGAACTTGTAGGGCGAGCAGAGAAGCACGTCGACGCCGAGCTCGGGCACGTCGATCGGGCCGTGGGGGCCGTAGTGGACGGCGTCGGCCCAGGCGAGGGCGCCGGCACCGTGGGCGAGCTCGACGATGCGCCTCGCGTCGGTGAGCGTGCCCACCGCGTTCGAAGCGAGCGGAAAGGCGACGACGCGCGTCTTGCCGGTGAGCTTCCGCTCGAGATCGGCGTAGTCGAGCGTCGTGTCGTCGTTCACGTCGACGACGCCGACCTTCAGGTCGAGGTCGCGCGCGAGCTCGAGCCACGGCGAGATGTTGCCGTCGTGGTCGAGCGCCGTGACGAGGATCTCGTCGCCGGCACGGAGGGCACGGCCCGCGGCCCGGCTGAGCGCGAAGTTGAGGGTCGTCATGTTGGCGCCGAAGAAGGCCTCCGCCGGCTCGCAGCGCAGGAAGGAGGCCGCGGTGAGCCGGGCCTCCGCGAGCAGCGCGTCGGTGCGGCGGCTCGAGGCGAATGCCCCGCCGAGGTTCGCGTTCGACTCGCGCAGGTAGCCCGCGATCGCGTCGATCACCGAGTCGGGCACCTGGGTGCCGCCCGGTGCGTCGAAGAGGACCGTGCCGGTCTGCAGCGCCGAGAAGCGCGCGCGCACCGCGGCGACGTCGAGGGTGGCCGTGCTCACGGGCCTGACGCTACCGGACTACGATCGGTGCGTGACCACGGTGACGCCGCCGCGCGAGCAGCTCGACGAGGGCACCGGCGCGGGCCTCGGCCGGCCGTCCCACGTGATCGTCCTGAACGACGACCACAACACGTTCGAGGGCGTGGCCTTCGCGCTCTCCGCGGTCCTCCCGGGGGTGAGCTACGACGACGGGATGTCCTTCGCGAACCGGATCCACCGCACCGGGCAGGCGATCGTCTGGTCGGGGCAGCAGGAGCAGGCCGAGCTCTACTGGGAGCAGCTCGTCGAGCACGGGCTGACGATGGCCCCGCTCGATCAAGGCTGACCGTCCGGGGCGGAGCCGGACCTCCGTCGAGGTTCCCGCGGCGCTTCTTGACTTCTGGCGGCGCATTTGCGATGAAGGTTGCGGGAGAGGAGGGCGTTCCTCGGTGCTGCGGCGTTGCCCAATCTGAACGGCCGTCGTGGACGGCTTGCACTGCTGGCGATCGTCGCCGGCGTCATGCTCGTGCCCGCCGGCGCCGGCACGGCCGCTGCTCCCTCGATCCAGATCGTCCTCACGAATCCGTCGTTCGAGACGCTCGCCGTCGACCGGAGCGGTGTCGCGTACGGGACGCCGTCGGGGTCGATCACGGACGTGTACCGGTCGACCGACGAGGGTCGCACCTGGAGCTTCCGGTCGTCGTTCCCGGGCAACGACAGGCTCTACTACATCACGCCGCTGCAGAGCGGGACGATCCTCGCCGCGGTCGACACGGGCAGCTTCGTGATCTTTCGCTCGGGCGACGGCGGGTCGACGTGGACGCGCGTCCTGACGCTCCCGGACACACCGTGCTTCTACTCCACGCTGACGCCGCACAACATCACCGAGGGAAACGGCTTCGTCTTCGTCGGCACCTACAACAACTGCTCGACGTCGCAGAACTCGAACTACATCTACCGCTCCGCCGACGACGGACGGACCTGGACGACGATCTACGTGTCGACGACGCACCGCCATGATCACGGTCTCCAGTTCGATCCGGGAACGAACGCCCTCTACGCGATGTACGGCGACGCGAGCGGGAGCATCGACCGGTCCACGGACAACGGCGTGTCGTGGCAGACCATCTGCGCCGTCTACGACGACTGCGTCGGCATCGACATCGCCTTCGGCAGCGGGTTCGCCGTCTACGGCACCGACACCCCGTTCCAGCAGAACTGGATCGAACGCATCAACCTCTCGAACGGCCAGACCACGCGGGTCGCGCAGCTCCCACGCGTCTCGTATTCCGCCTATGCACTGAGCCCGACCCAGTTCCTCATCGGCACGACGCACGAGTCGGGGGCCGACCCGGGCGACGGCCAGCTCCGGCTCTATGCGAGCACCGACAGCGGCCAGACGTTCACGGACGTCTACTCGACCTCGTTCTCGGACAACGGCCCCGACTACCTGCAGGTCCAGTTCTCGTATCCGAACGGCGACTTCCCGATCCAGGGGAGCTCCGGGACGATCGTCGCCCACCTCTCGGGCTCCGCGCCGTCACCGCCCTCGAACGTGGACCTGCCCACGATCTCGGGCACGGCGCAGCAGGGGCAGACGCTGACCGCGTCGGCCGGCACCTGGCTCGGCAGCCCCACGTCGTTCGCGTACCGCTGGCGCGACTGCGACACGTCCGGGGGAGCGTGCACGGACATCGCCGGCGCGACGGCGTCGTCGTATCTCGTGCAGGCCGCAGACGCCGGCCACACGATCCGCGTCTCCGTCACGGCGACGAACGGCAGCGGGTCGACGACGGCCGCGTCCGCCGCCACGGCCGTGGTGCCCGCCGCCGGCGCGCCGGTCAACACCGCCCTCCCGCTCGTGACCGGGATTCCGCAGCAGGGGGCGGTGCTCTCGGCCTCGAACGGCTCGTGGTCGGGGAGCCCGACGTCCTTCACGTACCGCTGGCGCGACTGCGACACGAGCGGAGCATCGTGCGCCGACATCGCCGGCGCGACCCAGGCCTCCTACGTCCTGCAGCCCTCCGACGTGGGGCGGACGGTGCGCGTCGTCGTGACCGCCACGAACGCGAGCGGCTCGACGCCTGCCACGTCGGCGCAGACCGCCGTCGTTGCTGCCGCCGCAGGGCCGTGGACCGTGTCCTCGTCGATCCTCGCCGGCCAGACCCTGACCGGGAAGCCCGCGTGGACCGCCACCGTGACCGGGATCTCGACGGACCAGGTGGCGAGCGTCGACTACTACATCGACGGCGCGCTCCGCTGGACGGAGCATCTGAGCCCGTATGTCTTCAACGGCGACGGCAACACGCTCGACACGACGACCCTTTCGAACGGGAGCCACACGTTCGCGGTCGTCGCGACTGCCAACGACGGGACGACGGCGAGCACCCAGACGATCGCCAGCGCGAGCAACGGCACGGTGGCGCCGGTCAACTCCGTGCTCCCGGCGATCACGGGCACGGCCCGCCAGGGCCAGACGCTGACCGCGTCGACGGGTAGCTGGCTCGGGAGCCCGACCTCGTTCGCCTACCGCTGGCGCGACTGCGACGCTGCCGGAAACGCGTGCGCGGACATCACCGGCGCGACCGCCGCGACATACGTGCTGCAGGCCGCCGACGTCGGGCACACGGTGCGTGTCGCCGTGACGGCCACGAACGCCGGCGGGTCGGCCGCCGCGACGTCTGCGCAGACGGCCGTCGTGCTCGTGCCGCCGCCCACGAACACGACGGCGCCCGCGATCTCCGGCACCGCGCGCGAGGGGCAGCTGCTCACGGCCTCGACCGGCACGTGGACGGGGAGCCCGACCTCGTTCGCGTACGTCTGGCGCGACTGCGACGCCGCCGGGAGCACCTGCGCCGACATCGCCGGTGCGACCGCGGCGACGTACCTCCTGCAGAGCACGGACGTCGGCCACACGGTGCGGGTGGTCGTGACGGCCGCGAACGGGGGCGGTTCGGCGAGCGCCACCTCGGTGCAGACCGCGACGGTCGCGTCGGCTGCGCCCACGAACACGGCGCTTCCGTCGATCAGCGGCAACGCGAGCCAGGGCCAGACGCTCACCGCGTCGACCGGGACCTGGACCGGGAGCCCCGCCTCGTTCGCCTACCGCTGGCGCGACTGCGACACGGCGGGCGCCTCCTGTGCCGACATCGCGGGCGCGACCGCGTCGACCTACGTGCTCCAGGCCGCGGACGTCGGTCACACGCTCCGGGTCGTCGTGACCGCGACGAACACAGCAGGGTCGACGTCTGCGACCGCCGCCCAGACCGCGGTCGTCTCGTCCTCGACCCCGGCGAACACGGTGCTGCCGTCGATCAGCGGCACGGCGCGGGAGACGCAGACGCTGACGGGGTCGAACGGCACCTGGACGGGCAGCCCGACCTTCGCCTACCAGTGGCGCGACTGCGACTCGGGCGGCGCTTCGTGCGCCGACATCGCGGGCGCGACCGCGTCGACCTACGTGCTGCAGGCCTCGGACGTCGGCGGCACGGTGCGGCTCGTCGTGACCGCGAGCAACGTCTTCGGGTCGGTCTCCGCCGTCTCGGCGCAGACCGCGGTCGTCCTGCCGCTGCCGCCGGCGAACACGAGCCCACCGGCCGTCTCGGGGCTCGCGCAGGCGGGGCAGACCCTCACCGGCTCGACCGGCAGCTGGTCGGGCAGCCCGTCGTCCTTTGCGTATCAGTGGCGGCGCTGCGACGCGGGCGGCGCGGCGTGCGCAAACATCGCGGGGGCGACGGCGTCGACCTATCTCCTCCAGGCCGCGGCGGACGTCGGTCATACCGTGCGGGTCGTCGTGACCGCGACGGGCGCCGGCGGGTCGACCGCCGCGACCTCGGCTCCCACCACCGTCGTCGTCGACGCCCCGCCTGTCGCGACGGCCGCGCCGGCGATCTCGGGGACACCGCAGGAAGGCCAGTCGCTCGGCGCCTCGACGGGGACCTGGTCGGGCAGCCCGACCTCGTTCTCGTACCAGTGGCGCGACTGCGACACGAGCGGCGGCGCGTGCATCGACGTCACCGGCGCGACCGGCGCCGCGTACGTCCTCCAGCCCACGGACATCGGCCACACCCTGCGCGTGGTCGTGACCGCGACGAACGGATCCGGCTCCGGCCAGTCGACCTCTGCCCAGACGGGCGTCGTGGCGGCTGCGCCGCCGCCGCCGCCCGTGAGCACCGCAGCTCCCGCGGTGTCGGGGACAGCCCAGGAGGGCATGACCCTCACCGCCTCGAACGGCGACTGGAGCGGCGACCCGACCTCGTTCGCCTACCGGTGGCGGAGCTGCGACGCGTCCGGCGGCGCGTGCGCCGACATCGCCACGGCCACCGCGTCCACGTATGTCGTCCGCGCCGGCGACGTGGGCGGGACGCTGCGTGTCGTCGTCACGGCGACGAACGCCGGCGGCTCGACGCCCGCGAGCTCCCCGGCGACCGCGGTCGTCCTGCCCGCAGCGCCGGTCGACACCGTGCTCCCGGCGATCTCGGGGCTCGTCCAGGAAGGGCAGACGGTGAGCGCCTCCACGGGCAGCTGGTCGGGCAGCCCGACGTCGTTCGCCTATCAGTGGGCCGGCTGCGACACGAGCGGCAACGCCTGTGTCGACATCGCGGGCGCCGTCGACTCCACCTATCTCGTGCAGGGCGCCGACGTCGGCCTGACCCTGCGGGTCGCCGTCACCGCGACGAACGCGGGAGGCTCGACCCGGGCCGTGTCGGCCAACACGGTCACGGTCGTCCCGCCGCCCCCGCCGCCGGCCAGCACCGGCGCGCCGTCGATCTCGGGCGTCGCCCAGCAGGGCCACACGCTGTCCGCGAACGACGGGATGTGGACGGGCGACCCGACCTCGTTCAGCCACCAGTGGCGGACGTGCGACACGAGCGGCGCGTCGTGCACGGACATCGCGGGCGCGACGGCGGCGACGTACCTCGTGCAGGCGGCGGACGTCGGGCAGACGCTGCGCGTCACGGTGACGGCCTCGAACACGGGTGGCTCGACGGCGGCCACCTCGGCGCCGACCGCGACCGTGCTCGGCCCGGCGCCCGCCAACACCGTCCTGCCCGCGATCTCGGGGACGGCCCGCCAGGGTGAGACGCTCTCCGTCTCGGACGGGACCTGGGACGGGAGCCCGACGTCCTTCGCCTACCGCTGGCGCGACTGCGACACGGGCGGGGCGAGCTGCGCCGACATCGCAGGCGCGACCGGCGCGACGTACGCCGTGGCCGCAGAGGACGTCGGACGGACGCTGCGCGTCGTCGTGACCGCGACGAACGACAACGGCTCGACCTCCGCGACCTCCCTCCAGACGGCGGTCGTCGTCGGCCCCCCGCCGGGCAACCTCGTGCTGCCCTCGATCTCGGGCGCGGCACAGGTCGGCCAGACGCTGACGGCGTCGAGCGGCGGCTGGTCCGGCGGGCCGTCGTCCTTCGCGTACCAGTGGCGTGCGTGCGACGCGGGCGGCGCCTCGTGCGCCGACCTCGCGGGCGCGACGGCCTCGACCTATCTCGTGCAGACGGCCGACGTGGGGCACACGCTCCGTGTCGTCGTCACGGCCACGAACCCGGGCGGCTCGACCCCGGCGACCTCCCTCCAGACCGCCGCGGTCGTGGTTGCTCCGCCGGCCGTCGTCGTCCCGCCGTCGATCAGCGGGACGGCCGGCGAGGGGCAGACCCTGACGGCCTCGACCGGCACGTGGTCGGGGAGCCCGACCTCGTTCGCGTACCAGTGGCGCGCCTGCGACACGGGCGGCGCGTCGTGCGCCGACATCGTCGGCGCCACGTCGTCGACCTACGGCGTGCAGACGGCCGACATCGGGCGCACGCTGCGGGTCGTCGTGACGGCGACGAACGCGACCGGCTCGACGCCCGCGACGTCCGCGCCCTCGGCGGTCGTCGCGCCGGCGCCCCCCGGGAACCTCGCCCTGCCGTTGATCCTCGGCGTCGTACAGGAGGGGAAGACCCTGTCGGCATCGACCGGAAGCTGGTCGGGGAGCCCGACGTCGTTCGCCTACCAGTGGCGCTCGTGCGACGCCGGCGGCAGCTCCTGTGCGGATATCGCGGGCGCGACGGGCTCGACCTTCGTGGTGCGGGCGGCCGACGTGGGGCACACGATCCGGGTGGCCGTCACGGCGACGAATGCCGGCGGCTCGGCCTCGGCCTCGTCCGTCCAGTCCACGGTGGTGATCCCGGCACCGCCGGCGAACACGGCGCTGCCCTCGATCTCGGGCGCGGCGCAGCAGGGCCAGACGCTGACGGCCGCGAACGGAAGCTGGAGCGGCGCTCCGACCTCGTTCGCCTACCAGTGGCGCTCCTGCGACACGGCCGGTGCGGCGTGTGTCGACGCCGGCGGCGCGACGAGCTCCACGTACGTCGTGCAGGCAGCCGACGTCGGGCACACCTTCCGCGTCACGGTGACGGCGACGAACGCGGGCGGCTCGACCGCGGCGGTCTCGCCGCAGACGGCGGTCGTCGTCGGCGCGCTGCCCGCCAACACCGCGCTGCCGACGATCTCGGGGACGGCGCGGCAGGGCCAGACGCTGACCGCCGCGAACGGCACCTGGACCGGCAACCCCACCTCCTTCGCCTACCAGTGGCGCTCGTGCGACGCGGCGGGGGCCGCGTGCGTCAACGCGGCCGGTGCCACGAGCTCCACGTACGTCCTGCAGGCGGCGGACGTGGGGCACACGTTCAGGGTCGTCGTCACGGCGACGAACGGAGCCGGATCGGTGTCCGCGACGTCCGCCCAGACCGGGACGGTGCTCGGCCTGCCGCCGGCGAACACCGCGCTGCCCGTGGTCTCGGGGACGGCGCGCCAGGGCTCCCTGCTCTCGGCGTCCAACGGCACGTGGTCGGGCAGCCCGACCTCGTTCGCCTACCAGTGGCGCGACTGCGGCACGGGCGGCGCGGGCTGCGTCGACGTCGCGGGCGCGACGGGGTCGTCGTACGTGCTGCAGGCCTCCGACGTCGGGAGCACGGTGCGGGTCGTCGTGACCGCCACGAACGCGAACGGCTCGACGAGCGCGACCTCCGCGCAGACGGGTGTCGTGGCGGCGGCCGCGTGGACCGTGTCCTCGTCGATCCTCGCGGGGCAGATCTTGACCGGGAAGCCGGCCTGGACGGCGACCGTGGCCGGGATCTCGACCGGTCAGGTGGGAAGCGTCGACTACTACGTCGACGGTGTGCTC
The DNA here is from genome assembly GCA_963831405.1 of uncultured Actinomycetes bacterium. Classification (GTDB taxonomy): domain Bacteria; phylum Actinomycetota; class Thermoleophilia; order Gaiellales; family Gaiellaceae; genus Palsa-739. The sequence goes on along the minus strand of CAWHPX010000020.1, from coordinate 432,762 downwards.
GGGTGGACGGAGCATCTGAGCCCGTATGTCTTCAACGGTGACGGGAACACGCTCGACACGACGGCCCTCTCGAACGGGAGCCATACGTTCACGGTGGTCGCGACCGCGACCGACGGCACGACGAGCACGGCTCAGGCCGTCGCCTCGGTGTCGAACGGCGTGGCGGGCCCGCCGGTGAACTCGGTGCTGCCGTCGGTCTCGGGGACGGCGCAGCAGGGGCAGACGTTGTCGGCCTCGACGGGGACGTGGTCGGGGAGCCCGACCTCGTTTGCCTACCGCTGGCGTGACTGCGACACGAGCGGCGCCGGCTGTGTGGATATCGCGGGCGCGACGGGGTCGTCGTATCTGCTGCAGGCGGCCGATGTCGGTCACACGCTGCGCGTGGTGGTGACGGCGACGAACGGGAGCGGCTCGACGCCCGCCACCTCGGCGCAGACCGGGGTCGTCGCGGCGGCGACGAGCGGCGCGCCGGTGAACTCGGTGCTGCCGTCGGTCTCGGGGACGGCGCAGCAGGGGCAGACGTTGTCGGCCTCGACGGGGACGTGGTCGGGGAGCCCGACCTCGTTTGCCTACCGCTGGCGTGACTGCGACGCGAGCGGCGCCGGCTGTGTGGATATCGCGGGCGCGACGGGGTCGTCGTATCTGCTGCAGGCGGCCGATGTCGGTCACACGCTGCGCGTGGTGGTGACGGCGACGAACGGGAGCGGCTCGACGCCCGCCACCTCGGCGCAGACCGGGGTCGTCGCGGCGACCGCCGGCTGGTCGGTCTCCTCGTCGATCCTCGCCGGCCAGACGCTGACCGGGAAGCTCGCCTGGACCGCGAGCCTGACGGGCATCTCGACGGGGCAGATCGACAGTGTCGACTACTACATCGACGGCGTGCTGCGCTGGACGGAGCACCTGAGCCCCTACGTCTTCAACGGCGACGGCAACACGCTCGACACGACCACGCTCTCGACCGGGAGCCACACCTTCGTCGTGATCGCGACGGCGACGAACGGCGTCACAGCCTCCTCGGGGCCGGTCGCCGCGACCGTCAGCCGCTGAGGCTCCCGCACGGCCCGACGTCCGCCGGGTGACCTACGCTTCCGGGCGTGATTCGGCTCAGGACGATGACGGAAGCCGAGTGTCAGGCCCGCCTCTACGGCGGCCTCGAAAAGACCGTGACGATCACCCGCGCCGAGCCCCGCCGGCCCCGGTTCCCCACCACCGTCTCCGGTGAGGACCTGCGCCGCGGGCTCGAGGAGCGCCTCGACTCGCGGCTCGTCGAGCCCGAAGCGGCATAGCGGCGCCGACGCCGAGCGCCGTCCCGGACGTGCTCGCGCCGGGCCTCCAGGTCGTCTTCTGCGGCATCAACCCGGGGCGCGTGTCGGCCGCCGCCGGAGCGCACTTCGCGAATCCCCGCAACGACTTCTGGCGGCTCCTGCATGCGGCGCGCTTCACGTCGCGGCTCTACCTGCCCGGCGAGCAGTTCGAGCTTCTGGCCGAGGGCGTCGGCATCACGAACGCGGCGCACCGCACGACGCCGGGCTCGGGCGACCTGCGGCGCAGCGACTTCGCCGGCTCGGGGGAGCGGCTGGAGCAGATCGCGCTCGAGCTCGAGCCGGGCTGGATCGGCTTCGTCGGCAAGGAGGCCTACCGCGGCGCGTTCAACGAGCGGCCCGCGCTCGGCGTCCAGGAACGCACGCTCGGCGAGACGCAGCTCTTCGTGCTGCCGTCGAGCTCGCCTGCAAACGCGGCCGTGCCGTGGGCCGAGCGCCTGCGCTCCTTCCAGGAGCTCGCCGGCCGCTCGTCGGGGCTGCCGTGGCGGCTCGGCGTGCGGGCGCTCGTCGTCGACGCCGCGGGGCGGACGCTCCTTCTGCGCTACGGCAACGAGTACTCCACCTGGTGGGTCACGCCGGGCGGCGGCAAGGATCCCGGCGAGTCGGACGAGGCCGCCCTGCGGCGCGAGCTGCGCGAGGAGCTCGGGCTGCGCGAGCCCGAGCTCGGGCCGCTCCTCTGGACGCGCGAGCAGTGGTTCCGCGACGAGCCGGGGCACTGCGGCCAGCGCGAGAACGTCTATCTCGTCCGCGTCGAGGCCCTCGAGCCCGCGCCCGAGCTCGACCTCGCGGCCGAGGGCTGCCACGAGCTGCGCTGGTTCTCGACCGGGGAGCTCGACGGCGTGCCGACGCGCCCCGACGACCTGGCCGCCCGGCTGCGCGTCGTTCTCTGAGGGCAGGCGGATCGAACAGCGGGGTCAGACCCTGAGGGTCTGACCCCGCTGGGAACCGCCCGGCGAAGCGGCGACGGGGTCAGACCCTGAGGGTCTGACCCCGCTGGGACACCGCCCGGCGACTGGGAGCGACGGGGTCAGACCCTGAGGGTCTGACCCCGCTGGGAACCGTCCGGCGAAGCGGCGACGGGGTCAGACCCTGAGGGTCTGACCCCGCTGGGAACCGCCCGTTCAAGGACTAGGAGCGCCAGCGGTTCGTGATGGGCGTGCGGCGGTCGCGGCCGAACGCCTTCGGCCGCAGGCGCACGCCGGGCGGGGCCTGGCGGCGCTTGTACTCGGCGCGGTCGATCAGCTTCACGGCGCGCTCGACGACGCCGGGGTCGAAGCCGTCGGACGAGAGCTCCTCGAGCGTGCGGTCGTCCTCGACGTAGGCGGCCAGCACCTGGTCGAGCTGCGGGTACGGCGGCAGCGAGTCCTCGTCGAGCTGGTCGGCCCGCAGCTCGGCGCTCGGCGCTCGGTCGATGATCGTCTGCGGGATCAGCTCGCGGCCGGCGCGCTCGTTCAGATGGCGAGACAGGCGGAAGACGTCGGTCTTGAAGACGTCCTTCAGAAGGGCGAAGCCACCTGCCATGTCGCCGTAGAGCGTCGCGTAGCCGACCGACATCTCGGACTTGTTCCCGGTCGCGACGAGCAGCCAGCCGAACTTGTTCGACAGCGCCATCAAGAGCACACCGCGGATGCGGGCCTGCACGTTCTCCTCGGTCAGGTCCGGCTCGCGCCCCTCGAAGCTCGGAGCGAGCGCCGCGGTGAACGCCTCGACGAGCGGCTCGATCGCGATCTCGCGGAACTCGCAGCCGAGGTTCTCCGCGAGGTGCCGGGCGTCGCCGCGCGTGCCGGCCGACGAGTACCGCGACGGCATCGAGACGCAGTGCACGCGCTCCGGGCCGAGCGCCTCCGCGGCGAGCGCCGCGACGAGCGCGGAGTCGATCCCGCCGGACACGCCGACGACGATGTCGCTGAACCCGTTCTTGCGAACGTAGTCGTCGAGACCGAGCTCGAGCGCGAGCCGCATCTGCTCGAGGTCGTCGCAGAACGGCGTCAGCGACGGCTCGACGGTGTCCCCGTGCGCCTGCGCCGCACCGACGTGGACGACGTCGACGTCGCCGAGCTCGCCGCGATCCTGGGCGAGCGCGCGCCGGCGCGTGTCGGTCAGACGGCGTGAGACGACCGACGACGGATCGATGTCGACGAGCAGGAGCTCCTCCTCGAAGCCCTTCGCGCGCGCGAGCACGATCCCCTCGTCGTCGATCACGAACGAGTGGCCGTCGAAGATCAGCTCGTCCTGGCCGCCGACCGTGTTGCAGAGGGCGACGAACGCGGCGGTGTCGCGCGCCCGGGTGCGGAACATCTCCTCCCGCTCGCGGTCGCGGAGGAGGTGGAACGGCGAGGCGGAGATGTTGACGATCAGCTGGGCGCCGGCGAGGGCGAGGTCGGTGGCCGGCGGGCCTGGCTGCCACATGTCCTCGCAGACCGTCACGCCGACGAGCGTGTCGCCGTGCTCGAAGAGCGTGATGCCCTCCCCGGGTGCGAAGTAGCGGAACTCGTCGAAGACGCCGTAGTTCGGCAGGAACCGCTTCTTCACGAACGCCTTCACCTCGCCGCCGGCGCACACCGCCGCCGCGTTGAAGAGGTCGCGCTCGAAGTGCGGCGTGCCGACGACGGCGACGATGCCGCGCACGGAGCGCGCGATCTCCTCGAGCGACGCCTCCGCCGCGCGGACGAACCCGGGCCGGAGCAGCAGGTCCTCGGGCGGATAGCCGGTGACCGCGAGCTCGGGGAAGAGGACGAGGTCGGCGTGCGCGTCCTTCGCCTCGGCGAGCCGCTGGAGGATCAGGGCGCGGTTGCCGTCGAGGTCCCCGACGACGGGGTTGATCTGGGCGAGCGCGAGGCGCATCGCCGCCATTGTGCCTCGACTACCGCCGCAGGCGGATCGCGTTCAGGTCGCCGGCCTGGATCTCGGCGATCCGCTGCCGCAGCTCTTCCGGTGGGTCGTGCTCCGCATGGAGGTAGCGGCCGGCGAGCGCGTCGAACTCACCGGACGCGAGCGCGCGCACGAGCGTCGGTGCGCATTCCGGCGGCGTCCACGGGGCGTCGTCGCCGAAGCTCTCCGTCATCTCGGTGCGCACGAGGCCGGGGCTGATCGAGAAGACGTGGACGCCCTGCGGCGAGAGCTGGGCGGCGAGCAGCTCGGAGAACCGGTGGACGGCGGCCTTCGAGGCCCCGTAGGCCGTGCCGCCGCGCCCGGAGGACGGCAGGTACGCAGAGCCGCTCGCGACGTTGACGATGCGGCCGCTGCCGCGCGCGATCATCCGCGGGGCGAACGCGTGGCAGCAGAGGTACACGCCGAAGACGTTGACCTCGAACGTGCGCCACCACGCGTCCACGTCGGCGAGCGGCTCGCCGGGCCCGCTGATGCCCGCGTTGCAGACGAGCACGTCGAGGTCGCCGCCGATCGCGCGCGCCCACTGCTCCACGTCGGTGCGCAGCGAGACGTCGCCGACGAGCGCCCGCCCGCCGATGTCCGCGGCCACGCCCTCCACCTGCTCCCGCGTGCGCCCGGTGACGGTGACGTCGAAGCCGTCGGCCGCGAGGCCGCGGGCGATCGACTCTCCGATCCCCCGGCCGCCGCCGGTGACGAGTGCCTCAGGCAACTGCCCTCCCGATCGCGTCGAGTGACTCGGGATTCTCGAGGGACGAGAGATCCCCTGGATCCTTGCCGAGCACGCGCGCGCGCACGGCGCGGCGCACGATCTTGGCGCTGCGCGTCTTCGGCAGCGCGTCGACCCAGACGATGCGCTCGGGCTTGAACGCCTTGCCGAGCACGCCGGTCACCGCGTCGGCGACCGTCTCGTCGGTGTGCGCCGCGCCGGGCACGGCGACGCAGAAGATCCACGCGACCTCGCCCTTGACGGCGTGCGGGACCCCGACCGCCGCTGCCTCGGCGACGATGCCGCTGCCGATTGCGGCCGACTCGAGCTCCGCGGGCCCGATCCGCTTGCCGGCGATGTTCAGGGTGTCGTCGGATCGCCCGTGCAGGAACCAGTAGCCGTCCTCGTCGACGGAGGCCCAGTCCCCGTGCGTCCAGACGCCGGGAAAGCGCCGCCAGTAGGTGTCGAGGTAGCGCTCGTCGTCGCCCCAGATGCCGCGCGTCATCCCGGGCCACGGCCGCCGGCAGACGAGCTCGCCCACCTTCCCGCGCACGGAGTTGCCCTGCTCGTCGACGACGTCCATGTCCTGCCCGAGTGCCGGGAACCCGAGCGCGACCGGCTTGATCGGCTCGACGATGACCGTCGTCAGGAAGCAGGCGGCGACCTCCGTGCCGCCGCTGATGTTCACGATCGGCGTCGTGCCGCCGCCGACCTTGTCGAAGAGCCAGCGATACGGGTCGGGGTTCCACGGCTCGCCGGTCGTGCAGATCGCCCGGAGCGAGGTCAGGTCGGCCGTCGGGTCGCCGTGGGGGATGAGCGCGCGGACGAGCGTGGGCGAGAGGCCGAGCATCGTCACCCGCTCCGACTCGACGAGCGTCCAGAGCCGGTCGGCCGGCCGGTCGGGCGCGCCCTCGGCGAAGACGATCGCCGCGCCGGCCGCGCCGGCCCCGACGACGGTCCAGGGGCCCATGATCCAGCCCATGTCGGTGGCGAAGTGCACGCGGTCGCCCGCCTTGACGTCGGTCTGGTATGCGGCCTCGCGCGCGATCGAGACGAGGAAGCCGCCCGTGACGAGCTTCGCGCCCTTCGGCCGGCCGGTCGTGCCGGACGTGTAGGCGAGCAGGTACGGCGCCTCCGAGTCGACCTCGAGCGGGGCGAGCGCTCCCGGCTGCCGGGCGACGAGCTCCGGCCAGGAGAGCGTCTCCCGATCCCATTCGAGCACGTGCCGGAGCGCGTGCGGGCCGGCCTCGTCGAGCGTCTCGCGCATCGCGACGCGCTTGCCCCGGCGGAGGGACCAGTTCGCGCAGATTGCAACCTTCGCCTGCGAGTCGGCGAGGCGCGAGGCGATCGCGGGCGCGGCGAAGCCCGAGAAGATCGGCACGTGCACGGCGCCGATGTGCGCGCAGGCGTGCACGGCGACCGCGACCGCAGGCGCACATCGGCATGAAGATCGCGACCCGGTCGCCTTCGGCCACGCCGAGCTCCGTCAACGCCTCCGCGAGCTGCGTCACCTGGCGTGAGGCCTCGGCGTAGGTGAGCGACTCGCGCGTGCCGTCCTCGTAGCAGCCGACGAGCGCCTCGTCGCCGGGCCGCTCCGCCGCGAAGCGGTGCAGGCACACGCGCGCGACGTTGACGCGCCCGCCGTTGAACCAGGTGGCCCATTCGGGACCGCGCGAGACGTCGACGACCGACTCCCAGGGCCGGGAGAACTCGATCCCGAGGTCGTCGACGAGCGCCGGCCAGAAGCGGTCGGGCTCCTCGACGGAGACCCGGTGCAGCTCGGCGTAGCTCCCGGCGCCGAGACGGCGCGCGAGCCGCGTCACGTTCGCGCGCTCGACGAGCTCGGGGGACGGGCTCCAGAGGAACGCCACGTTGCGGAACCCTAGTGGCTTCCGCTAAATTAGCGTCCACTAACTTAGTGGACGCTAACCGGAGGCGTGCAGGTTCGAGGCGCCTTCGCGGGAGGAGTGCGGATGAAAGCAAGGATTCTCGCCGAGGAGAACCGCAAGTGGTGGACGCTCGCCGCGGTCGCCTTCGGCCTCTTCATGATCATGCTGGACAACACGATCGTGAACGTCGCGCTGCCGTCGATCGAGCGCAGCCTGCACATGTCGATCTCCTCGCTCGAGTGGATCGTCACCGCGTACGCGCTGACCTTCGCGGCGCTCCTCATCACGGGCGGCAAGCTCGGCGATCTCTACGGCCGCCGCAAGATGTTCATCGCCGGCCTCGCGGTCTTCACGCTCGCCTCGCTCGCCTGCGGCCTCGCGCCGAGCGCGGGCTTCCTGATCGGCGCCCGCGCCGTGCAGGGAGTCGGCGCCGCGCTGATGAACCCGGCGACGCTTTCGATCATCACGGCGACCTTCCCGCCCAAGGAGCGCGGCCAGGCGATCGGCATCTGGGCCGGCGTCTCGGCGATGGCGCTCGCGATCGGCCCCCTCGTCGGCGGCCTGATCGTCGACAACATCAACTGGCACTGGATCTTCTACGTGAACGTGCCCGTGGGCGTGGCCGGGATCGTGATCTCGCGGTTCGTCATCGACGAGTCGCGCGACACCTCGCACGAGCAGAGCATCGACCTGCCGGGCCTCGTCACCTCGGGGCTCTCCCTGCTCGCGCTGAGCTATGCCCTGATCGAGGGGAACCAGCGCGGCTGGGCCTCCGGCGAGATCGTCGGCCTCTTCGTCGCCTCGGCGGTGCTGCTCGTGGCCTTCGTCCTCCTCGAGCTGCGTCAGCGGCTGCCGATGCTCGACCTCTCCCTCTTCAGGATCGGCTCGTTCGCGGGGGCGAACCTCGTCGCGATGCTCGTCTCGCTCGGGATGTTCGGCGTCTTCTTCTTCGTGTCGCTCTACGTGCAGAACGTCCTCGGCTACTCGCCGACGAAGGCGGGGGCGATCTTCCTGCCGATGACGATCCTCATCATCCTCGTCGCCCCGATTGCCGGAAAGCTCTCCGATCGCATCGGCTCCCGGTGGCTGATGGGCACGGGCATGACGCTCGTCGGCGTCTCGCTTCTTCTCTATCAGCGCATCGGGCTGCACACGGGGTTCTGGTCGCTGCTGCCGCAGCTCGTCCTCGGCGGCGTCGGCATGGCGCTGACGATGTCGCCGATGACCTCGGCTGCGATGGGCTCGGTGCCGGTCGACAAGGCCGGGGTCGGCTCGGGGGTGCTGAACAGCTTCCGCCAGGTGGGCGGCTCGCTCGGCATCGCCCTCATGGGTGCGATCCTGCTCACGTACGAGCATCCGACGAAGCTGCCGCAGGAGAAGGCGCAGCAGTTCGTCGACGGCCTCCACGCGGCGCTCCTCGTGAGCGCGGGGATCACCTTCGCGGCGGCGCTCGTCGCGATCACGATGGTCCGCACGAAGCCGGCGGTCGAGCACGCGCACATCGCGGAGATGGCCGCATGACGACGGCGACGCGCCTGCCGGCCGCGGAGCGCCGTGCGGCGCTCGTCGAGACGGCGATCCGCGTGTTCTCGGACGGGAGCTACCGGGGCACGACGACGGCGGAGATCGCGCGCGCGGCGGGCGTGTCGGAGCCGATCCTCTATCGCCACTTCGCGTCGAAGCGCGATCTGTATCTCGCTGCGCTCGACCACGTGTGGGGCAAGGCCCGGGCGTCGTGGGAGGAGGCCCTCCGCACGACGCCGAACGTGCGCGAGGCGTTCGAGGCGATGGGCCGCGGGCACGTGACGATCCGGGACTGCAAGTTCCAGATGGCCGAGCTCTGGGTGCAGGCCCTGAGCGAGGCGAACGAGGACCCGGAGCTCCGCCGCCAGCTCCGGCGCCACATGCGCGAGGTGCACGACTTCATCGCCCGCGTGATCGCCCGCGGCCAGGCCGAAGGCGTCCTCCATCCCGACCGGAACGCAAACGCGGAAGCGTGGACCTTCCTCGCCGGCGGCGTCCTCGGCATGGTCGGCCGGAGAATCGGCCTCCTGGCCGAGGACGAGGTCGGCGAGATCCGCCAGGCGAGACTGGACTGGTTGACCTCGTAGGAAGACGAGGAGCCGGGCCAGGCTAGGCAACGTTCTTTGGACGCCGCGAGCCCACCGGCGGAGGCCAGACCCCGCTCTGGCCGGAGCCACCCGCCGCCTCGTCACGAGCGCCCCGTCCCGCGCGAAAGGCGCAGCCTTTCGCGCGGCTAAAGAAGGAGGCCCCCGGCTGCGGCTCCGGGGGCCTCCTTTGAAGGGCGCTACCCATCCTGTGCGGGCTTCAGAAGCTCGGCTCTGCGGCCCAGCCGCGCCTCCTGCCCGTCACCGGATGATCCGGTGCGCCCCCTGCAAACCTGAGCCTGGCGTCCGGCCGGGTTGCAAGGTGGCCTGACTATAGGCGCCATGTCCGGCGCAGTCAAGTAGCTCAGTCAAGTGATTCTCCGTCACCCACTTCACTGCAATTCCTGGAAAACATGCCCCTTTTGGGGGAGGCCCGAACTGTCACCTTGCAGTTTGGTGAAGCGTGAGGTTCACTACGACCTCGAAGCCGCAGATGACCCAGGACACCGCCTTCACCCACGGACGCAACACCGCCTCGACGGCGGCGCCTCCCAGCGGGCTCCGGCTCGGCGAGCGCCTCCGGCAGCTCCGCGTCGCCTCCGGCCTGACGCAGAGCGACCTCGCGGGCGAGCGGTTCTCGAAGGAGTACGTGTCGCAGATCGAGCGCGGCAAGACCCGGCCCACGCGCGAGACGGTGGAGTGGCTCGCGGCGCGGCTCGGTGTCGATCCCGGTTTTCTCGCCAACGGCGTCGCGACCGACGAGCGCGGCCGGCTCGAGGGCGCACTCGCCCGGGCCGAGGCGCTGATCGAGGCGGCGCACAACGAGGACGCCGCGTCCGAGTACGAGTCGCTCGTGCCCGCGGCGCGCGCCACCGGCGTTGCCGAGCTGTCCGTCCGGGCCCTGCTCGGCGCCGGCCGGTCGCAGATGCGCCTCGGCGCGGTGCGGCAGGCGCTCGACTTCCTGAACGAGGCGCGCGGGCTCGTCGAGTCGGGCAACTTCTCCGATCTCGAGCGCGCAGAGGTCTTCTACGCGCTCGGCGTCTGCCGGTACCAGCTGAACAGCGTGCAGACCTCGCTCGGCCTGCTGAACGAGGCGCTCGCGCTCGCGGAGCGCTCCGGGCTTCCGTCCGACCAGCTTCGCTCGAACATCCTCTCGTGGCGCTCGCGCTGCTGGCGCCGCCATCGCGACTACGAGGCGGCGCGCGAGGACATCGAGCGCGCGCTCCAGCTCGCGGAGGACGCGAACGATCCCCGCACGATCGGCGCCGCCTACTTCCAGGCGTCGCTCGTCGCCGACCGCGAGGGCCACTGGGTGCTCGCACGGAGCTATGCGGAGAAGGCCCGCACCGCCTACGAGGAGCTCTCCGACAAGGTGCACGTCGGCCAGCTCACGAACAACCTCGGCGGCCTGAACTTCCTCCTCGGCAAGACCGACGAGGCGATCGGCCTGCTGAAGGAGGCGTTCGCGATCGCGCTCGACACGGGCCGCGATGCCGATGCAGCGCAGGCCGTGTCCTCGCTTGCGCAGATCCACCTGCGCACGGGCAGCGTCGACCAGGCCGAGGAGCAGGCGCGGCATGCGCTCACGCTGCTCGAGTCCGCCGGCAACGAGGACTACCTCGACGAGGTCGGCAACGCGCAGCTCGTCCTCGGGCGCGCGCTGCTCGAGCAGGACCGCCTCGACGAGGCGGAGGCGGCGTTCACCGCGGCGGAGGCGAGCCTCTCACAGCTCGGCTCGGCCGGCCATCGCGCGGCGGCGTGGGTCGCCCGCGGCGATCTCGCGGCGCGGCGCGGCGACGACAGGCTTGCAGCACACCTCTACCGCACTGCGGCCGAGGCGCTCCAGGACGTCAGGTTCTAACGGTTCGAAAGGAGGTGTAACAACGTGACCAAGGCCCGCCTTCTCTCCCTCCTCATCCTTGCGGTCTTCATCGCGATGATGTTCGCGAAGTTCGGATTCATCCTGCATTCGGGCGGATTCAACGACGGCGGCTACTGGTAGGCAGTGCGTCGGTCTGAGGGCCTCCGGGCTCTCGGCCCGCTGCCTACCAGCGCCGCACGGCGTTTCCTCCGCGGCAAACGGGGTCATCCTGCAGGCGTGGGCGCACGGTTCGAGCGCGCGCGTCGCGCGCTGTATGTCACCCGGGTTGCACGACGCAGCGGAATTCGACGCGTTCTCGCGGAGATCGGCGTTCGCGGGAACCGCGACGCGACCCGCGAGAGCGCCCGCGCCTTTCGCGAGGCCCTCGAGGAGCTCGGCACGACCTACGTCAAGCTCGGGCAGCTCCTCTCCTCGCGGCCGGACCTGCTGCCCGACCCGTACATCGAGGAGCTCTCGCAGCTCGTCGACGACGTGCCGCCGGTTCCGTTCGCCGACATCCAGGCGGTGATCCTCGCCGAGCTCGGCGACGACGTCTTCGCGAGCATCGACCCCGAGCCGCTCGCGGCGGCCTCCGTCGCGCAGACCCACCGGGCGCTCCTGAAGAGCGGGCGTGACGTCGTCGTCAAGGTGCGCCGGCCCGGCGTCGTCGAGCAGGTCGAGCTCGATCTCTCGGTGCTGCGATCCACCGCCCGCCTCGTCGAGGGCCGGTCGGCCGCCGCGCAGCTCCTGCAGGTACAGGCGCTCGCCGACGAGCTCGAGGTCCACCTCCGGCAGGAGCTCGACTTCGTCGAGGAGGCGCACAACACCGAGCTGATCGCGAAGCTCGTCGCGGACTACGACCGCGTCGTCGTGCCGCAGGTCATCCGTCCGCACGTGACCGAAAGCGTGCTCGTCCTCGAGTACATCGAGGGAGAGAAGGTCGAGGCGGGTCACGCGCTCGCGCCTGCGGATGCGAAGGAGCTCGCGCGGCAGTTCTTCAGCGCGTACGTGTTCCAGGTGGTCGTCGAGGGCGTCTACCACGCGGACCCGCACGCGGGGAACATCCTTTTGACGCCGGACGGCCGGCTCGCGTTGCTCGACTTCGGACTGCTCGGCCGGCTCGACGACGACACGCGCCGCGGCCTCTCGCTTCTCCTGCTCGCCATCGCGCAGAACCGGGCCGACGACGTCGCCGACCTGATCCTCGGTCTCTCGCTCACCGACATGCGTTCCGAGCAGCCGGGTTTCGTGCACGACGTCCGCCGCAAGCTCCCGCGCTTCCACTGGCGGCCGCTCTCCGGCATCCGTGCGGGAGAGTCGCTCGCCGACCTGCAGCGGATCGCCTTGCAGCACTCGATCGCCCTGCCGACGAGCTTCGCCCTCGTCGGCAAGACGCTCGCGCAGGCCGACTCCATCGCACGGATCCTCGACCCGGAGCTCGACCCGATCGCCCTGATGGAGGAGGAGGCGCTCGAGGTGATGCTCGTCGAGGCGGAGCGTCGTCTCGAGCCCAACCGGCTCTTCGCCTACCTCTACACGCAGCTCGACCCGTTGACGCGGCTGCCGCGCAAGGCGGCGCACGTGCTGAGCGAGCTCGAGCAGGGCTCGTTCAAGGTCGGCATCGTCCCGACGGGCCTCGGCGAGCTCGAGGCGAACCTGCGCTCGATCGCGAACCGCGTGGGCGCCGCGATCATCGTCGGCGCGCTTCTCCTCTCCTCCTCGATCATCGTGCGCGTCCACCGCTTCGAGTGGCTCGGCATCGCCGGCTTCTGCCTCGCGGGCGCCATCGGCCTCTACATGGTCTGGAAGATCATCCGGACGCCGGGCGAGCTCTGACGGGTGAGTGGCCCGCACTGCACGGGCTGTCCCGAGCGCGCTAGGCGCCGCTGAGCGGGACGTCGCCGTTCGTGCTGCCCGCGCGCTCGATGACGACCTGCGGCACGCGGGCGCGGGGCGAGAGGCGCAGGAGCATGCGGACGATCTCGGCGCAGTCCTCGGGCCTGATCATCTCCTCGTGCTGGAGCCCCGACCACTCGGCCATCGGCGTGTCGACGAAGCCGGGGCAGAGCGCGACGGCGCGCACGCCGTCGGCGTCGAGCTCCTCGTTCAGCGACCGCGTCAGCGCGATCACCGCAGCCTTGCCGGCGCCGTAGGTGGCGAGGCCGGGTGTCGGCAGCGTCCCCGCGATCGACGCGAGGTTCACGATCCATCCCCTCGACTCGCGGAGGAGAGGGATCGCCGCCTGCGTGACGAGAAAGAGCCCGCGCACGTTGACCGCCATCTGCAGGTCGAAGTGCTTGACCGGCAGGTTCTCGATGTTCCCGCCGATGCCGATGCCCGCCGAGTTGACGAGCATGTCGAGGCGCCCGAACCGCTCGCGGTGCTCGGCGACGAGGCGCGCGCATTCGTCCGCGTCGCCGACGTCCGCGGCGACCGCGGCGGCGCCGAGCTCCTCTGCGGCCGCCTTCACCTTCTCGGGGCGGCGAGACGCGAGCGTGAGTGCGAAGCCCTCGTCGCGGAGCATCCGCGCGATCGCGAGCCCGATGCCCGAGGAGCCGCCCGTGACGAGTGCCGCACGATCCATATGCGTTGTTTATCAGGAAGGCAACGCTTCGGGAACCGCGAACTCCGGCCACGAGGAGTGTCTCTCGGCGCTCCTCACTCTCCCCTAAGAAGGCGGCGGCTCCGGCCGCCGTCTTCGTACCATGGGTCGATGGCGGGAACTCTCACGGGCCTGACAGCGGGCGGCGGCTGCGCCGCGAAGTACTCGGCGTCGCGGCTCGAGGAGCTGCTGCGTGGATTCGTCCCGGTCGAGGCCGAGAATCTGCTCGTCGGACTGTCGCCCGCCGACGACGCAGCGGTCTACAAGCTCGACGACGAGCGAGCGCTCGTCTTCACCGTCGACTTCTTCCCGCCGCTCGTCGACGACCCCGCCGTGTTCGGGCGCATCGCCGCGACGAACGCGCTCAACGACGTCTTTGCGATGGGCGGCACGCCGCTCCTCGCGCTCTCGATCGCGGCCTTCCCCGAGTCGCTGCCGACCGAGGTCCTCGGCTCGGTGTTCGCGGCGGCTGCGGAGCAGGTGCGCGCCGCGGGCGGCATCCTCGCCGGCGGGCACACGATCCGCGACGACGAGCCGAAGTACGGTCTCGCCGTCGTCGGCACGGTGCACCCGGCCGGGATCTGGCCGAAGAGCGGTGCCCGTCCGGGGGACGTCCTCTTCCTGACGAAGCCGGTCGGCACCGGGCTCGTGCTCGCCGCGCACGGCAAGGAGCTCGTGCCGGCCGCCGATTTCGACGCGGCCGTCGTCGCGATGACGACGCTGAACGCCGACGCCGCCGACACACTGCGGCCGTTCGCGCCGAATGCGGTCACCGACGTCACCGGCTTCGGGCTCTTCGGGCACGCGCACGAGATGGCCGAGCGCTCCGGCGTGCGGGTCGTCCTCGAGGACGTGCCCGCGCTCGGCGGCGCGCTCGAGGCCGCGCGTGCAGGCGTTCGGACGGGAGGCGACGCGCGGAACCGCGAGTTCGCGCCGGTCGAGGCCGACGGCGTCCCCGAAGAGCTGCTCGCGCTCGGCTACGACGCGCAGACGGCGGGGGGACTGCTCGTGTCGCTGCCGTCCGACAAGGGGTTGTCGCTCGAGGCGGAGTTTCGCGCGCGCGGCCTCTTCGTCCGTCGCGTCGGCCGCGTCGAGGCCGGGTCCGGCGTGGCCGTCGTCAGCTAGAGAGCTCGCGCCTGCGGGCGTGGAGGCGCTTGCGCTTGTCGACGAGCTCGGCCTCGAGGCGCTCGAGCTCGCGCTTGCGGCGCCGTACGAGCTCGAGCTGCGTCTCGACGTGAGGGACGGCCTGCTCGACGATCTCGAGCCGCTCGGCGTCGGACACGGTGCTCTCGAAGCGGCGGCGCAGCTCGGCGCGCGCCTCCTCGGCTTCGACGAGCTGCTTGAGCTCGTCGAGCGAGAGGTTCAGCAGGTCGCGCAGCCGCGTCAGCTCGGCGACGCGCTCGACGTCCGTGTCGACGTAGACCCGGTGTGAGCCCTTCGCGCGCCGGCCGCCGGGGAGAAGGCCGATCTCCTCGTAGTAGCGGATCGTCCTCGGCGTCACCCCGGTGCGCTCGGCGAGCTCGCCGATCCTGATCATGCAGCTGCCTCCAGCAGCTCGTCGCGGTCGACGTCCTTGACGTGCGCCGGACGCAGCATCGAGACCGCCGCCCCGAGCAACGAGATCCCGGCGAGCACCCAGAGCGCGAGGTGCATGTTCGCGATGAACGGGTCGAGCTGCGCGTTCGACAGGCCCGACGTCAAGCCGGAGAAGATCTTGAAGAGGACGTCCTTCGGGACGGCCGACGTGACGACCGCCATCACGAACGCGATCGAGATGACGGCGCCGGTGTTCTGCAGCATCACGCGTGCACCGGCAGCGATTCCGCGGCGGTGTGTCGGGACGACGCCCATCATCGCCGCGGTGTTCGGGCTGTTGAACATCCCGGAGCCGATGCCGACGAGCGTGAGCCAGAGCGCGCTCCAGACATAGGCCGTGTGCGCTTGCAGCATCGTCATGCCCGCGAGGCCGACGGCGCCGACGACCATCCCGAACGCCGCGAGGCCGCGCGAGCCGCGGCGGTCGGCGATCACTCCTGCGATCGGCGACGCGACGAGCATGCCGATCGCCATGGGCGCGAGCTCGAGGCCCGCCATGATCGGCGACTGCCCCTGCGGTCCCTGGAAGTAGAAGACGAACAGGAACATCAGGGCGAACCGGGAGAGGCCGTTGACGAACGCTGCGGCCGACGCCGCGCTGAAGAGCTTGTTGCGGAAGAGCGAGAGGTCGAGCATCGGCGCCCGGCCGCGGCGCTCGATCAGCACGAACGCAGGAAGCAGCACCGCCGCTGCCGCGAAGCCGCCGATCACGAGCGCGTTGTTCCAGCCCGAGAGCCCGCCCTTCGAGAGCGCGAGCACGAGCCCGGTGAGCCCGATCACGTACGCGGTCGTGCCGAAGAGGTCGAGGCCGCGCTCTTCGTCCCGTCCGGACATCTCGTGGAGGACGAACCAGGCCCAGAGAGAGCCGGCGAGCCCGAACGGCAGGTTGAACCAGAAGACCCAGGGCCACGAGATCGCGACGAGCGCGCCCCCGAGCACCGGGCCGATGACGAGCCCGACGGCGGCGACCATCGTGTTCGTGCCCATCGCCAGGCCGAGCTCGCGTTTCGGGAATGCGTCGGTGACGAGCGCGGCCGCGTTCGCGAAGAGGAACGCGCCGCCGACTCCCTGCAGCACGCGCCAGAGGATGAGCTGCCGTGCCGCTGCCGGAGAAGCCCGCGCCGAGAGAGGCGGCCGAGAAGACGAGAAAGCCGAGCACGTACGCGTTCTTGCGCCCGAAGAGATCGGACAGGCGCCCCGCCGTGAGCACGAGCACCGTCGAGACGATCATGTAGACGAGGATCACCCAGACGAGCTCGAGGAGCGTCGTGTGGAGGCTCCGCTCGAGATCGGGCAGCGCGATGATCAGCGTCCCGGAGTTCACCGTCGCGAGCAGCATCCCGAGGCTCGTGCAGGTGAGGACCCACCACTTGTAGTGCTCGCTGTCCCGGCGTGTCCGTAGAAATTTCATTCTTACGTCAACGTCAGGTTAGCAGGAGCCGTCTAGACTCGGGCCGTGGATTCCACCACGCAAGCCCTGTCGCGGCGCCGGGCCTTCGTGCTGACACCCGAGGCGTTCCGCACCCTCGCGAGGATCTCCGTCGGAGCGCTCGTCCTGATCGTCGCGACCGGGGCGACCGTCCGCCTGACGGGCTCCGGGCTCGGCTGCCACCACTGGCCCGGCTGCCAGCCGAACGAGTTCCTGCCGGCGCGGGGCTACCACTCGGACGTCGAGTTCTCGAACAGGGTCGTGGCGTCGCTGACCGTGCTCGCGACGCTCGTGCTCGCGGTCGCTTCGCTGCGCACGAGCGCGCTCACGCGGGGCGTGAAGACGCGCGCGTGGCTCGTCTTCGCGGGCACGCTCGCACAGGCGCCTCTCGGCGCGATCACGGTCTACTACAACCTCAACCCGTACCTCGTCATCTCGCATCTTCTCGTGTCGCTCGTCGTCCTCGGCCTCGGCGTCTTCGTTCTCCTCGACGCGACGCGCATCGTGCGCGGCGGAGCGCCTCCGTTGCCTGCGATCGCCCGCCTCGGCGGCGCGTTTCTCGCCGCAGCGGTCTCTGCGCTCGTCGTCACCGGCACGCTCGCGACGGCGGCCGGCCCGCACCCGGGCGCGAAGGTCGTGCGGCGCATCGGCTCGTTCCAGCCTTCGGTCGACGTGCACGTCCGTGCGACGGCTGCCTTCGGAATCGTCTTCGTCGTGCTCGCCGCCTGGGCGTGGCGCGAGCGCCGCCGGTACCCGTGGCTCATCCGGGGCTGCGCGGGGCTGCTCGGCCTCCTTGCCGTGCAGATGGCGATCGGCGAGACGCAATATCGCAACGGCCTGCCGTGGTGGCTCGTGTTGATGCACGTCACCGTCGCCGCCTGCGTCTTCGCCTGGACCGTCGGCCTCACAGCCAGGCTGTGGCGGCCGGTCGCGCAGAAACGCACGTAGAATCCGGAAATGTCCGAGCTGAGCGTCTCCTTTCACCCGGCGCTGCGCCGGCCGGTTCTCGTCGCGGCGTTTCGCGGCTGGAACGACGGGGGGCAGGGTGCGTCGCTCGCGGCGGGCTATCTCGCGAAGCAGTGGTCGGGCGAGCGCTTCGCGGAGATCGACCCGGAGCACTTCTACGACTTCCAGGCGACCCGCCCGCACGTCTCGCTCGAGGACGGGATGACCCGCAAGCTCGACTGGCCGGAGAACGGCTTCTTTCATGCGGAGATCCCGGGCGCCGGCCGCGACGCGGTGATCCTCCTCGGCACCGAGCCGAATCTCCGCTGGAAGACGTTCTCGCAGCTCGTGATCGGTCTCGCGCAGGATCTCGGCGTCGAGCGCGTCGTCACGTTCGGCTCGCTTCTCGCCGACGTGCCGCACACGCGGCCCGCCCCCGTCACGGCGGCCGCGACCGACGAGTCGCTCATGAAGGAGCTCGGGCTCGAGCCTTCGCGGTACGAAGGGCCGACCGGCATCGTCGGTGTCCTGCTCGACGCGTGCCGCAGTACAGGCATCTCCTCCCTCAGCCTCTGGGCCGCCGTGCCCCACTACGTGTCGCTTGCGCCGAGCCCGCGTGCTGCGCTCGCGCTCGTGCGCCGCTTCGGCGAGCTGCTGTCGATCGACGTCGACGTGACCGAGCTCGAGCAGGCGGCCGACGAGTACAGCGACCAGGTGACCGAAGCCGTCTCCGCCGACGCCGACACGGCGGCCTACGTCGAGGAGCTCGAGCGGCGGGTCGACATGCTGAGTGCCGAAGAGGAGCTTCCGTCGGGCGACTCGCTCGCCGCCGAGCTCACGCGCTTCCTCCGCGAGCGCGAAGAGCAGGACGAGCGCGACGAAGGAGCGGAGGGGCCGGCCTCTTAGTCGGCTCAGAAGCTCCGCTTCTTCGCCGGGAGAGGCGCGCGTGACGTGAGTCGACCGGGCGCTCCGGCGAGAGCGTGGTCTCGCCTCCGCGCGCGTCGGCGCAGCGCACCGAGAGCGGGGCTCAGTCGGACTGGGGTGCGGGCTCCGGGGTTGCGCTCGCGCCGCTCTCTGCCGGCTTCTTGCGGCGCCGGCGTCGTTTGGGCTTCGGTTCGCCGCCGGCCGGGGCCTCTCCCTCCGCGCTTGCCTCCGGCGCCGCGGCGTCGTTCTGGCCCGGAGTCTTCTTCTTGCGTCTGCGACGGCGCCGCTTGTTCGGCTGCGCCTTCGGGGCCGGGAGGTTCTCGGCGAGTGCGAGCGCGACCTCCTGCACCGTGCCGAGCTCCTCGCGCGCCTCGTCGATCAGCTTCGTCGCGCGCGGCGTATAGCCCTCGGCCGACGCCAGGAGCGCGACGCCGACCTGGAGCGGCTGCTCCCGTGCCGTCTTCACGAGCTTCGCCGCGTTCTCCTCGTGCCGGTGCCCGCGCGAGTTCGCGAGCGCGCCGAGCAGGCGCTTGGCCTCCGGGTACTCGGTCGACGCGCGCCGATCCTGAACCTTCCGCGTCGCGCGCGCGAGCCGCCACGTCCACCGGGCGAGGATCTGGTCGGGCGCGTCGGGCTTGCCCTCGGCGATCGCGCGCAGCAGCACCCGGATGCCGGGCAGCCGCTCCTTCTCCCAGGTCGGCGCCTGCGTTACGAGCGTGACGAGATCGTCGAAGTCGGCGCGCTCGACGCGCATCGACACCCGGTCCTGCAGCGCCATCATCCGCAGGCGCCTGTTCGGGTTCTCGGCTGCGCACGTTGCGAGGAACTGCTCGAGGGCTCCCTTCGACGCACGGCCCTCGGTCAGCTTCAGCACGAACGACGACCGCTCGTCGAAGCGAATCTGGCGTCCCGCCATGGTCGCCCAGTAGCGCTGCTCGTCGTCGTCGAGGTAACGCGGATCGACCCGCTGCCACTCGCGCTGGATGACGGCGATGCGCCTGCGGACGTCGGGAGTCACCGGGACGAGCCACGGCGCCGGGGTCAGCCGGCGCCGGGCGCGACGCTGCGAGCGACGGCGCGGAGCGGGGGTGACGCGTGCACCTTCACGGTAGAAGTCGGCGTCGAGCAACGAGTGCAGCGACACGACGCGCTCATTGTGCGTCGCACCCTTCGGCACGAAGTCGACGACGATGCCGGCTTCCTTGCGCGGGTGCAGGCGCATGATCCGGCCGATGCGCTGCTGGTAGACGCGCTTCGACGCGGTCGGGGCGAGATGCATGCAGACGGTCGCGCGCGGGGAGTTCCAGCCTTCTGCGAGCAGCTGTGCGTTGATCAAGACGTTGATCTCGCCGCGCTCGTAGGCCGCGAGCGTCTCCGCCAGGCGGACCGGCGGCGTGCGGCCCGAGACGGCTTCCGCCTTGATCCCCGCCGAGCGGAACTCCTGCGCGAGGTTGTACGCGTGGTCGACGCCGGCCGCGTAGACGATCCCCGGGGTGTTGTCGAAGCGGTCGCGATAGAGGCTCGCCGCGGCCTGGTTCAGCGCCTGGTGGTCGAGGGTCTTGGCCAGGATCTCCTGGTCGAAGTCGCCGCCGACGATCGGCACCGAGTTGATCGCGGCCACCGGCGGCACGCGGAGGCAGCGCAGCGGGGCGATCAGCCCGCGCCGTGCGGCGTCCTGCAGCGGGAGATCGTCGACCGAGGCGGGGAAGACGTCGGACACCTGCTTCGCGATCAGCTGCTCGGTCGCCGTCATGCCGATGTAGATCGGCTCGGGGAACGAGCGGATCGCGGCCGACGTCTTGTCGCCGAGCGCGGTGTGCGCCTCGTCGCAGATGACGAGCTGGTACGCGTCGCGGCTGAGCGAGCCGACGTGGCGCGCGAACCACGCATACGTCTGGATCGTGAGCGGATTCGCCTTCAGCGGCTCCTTGCCGGTCTCGATCGCGTCGGCATACCGGTCGCCGTAGCCCTCCGTCTTCAGGTCGCGCTCGAACTGCGAGACGAGCAGGCGGCGGTGCGTGAGGATGAGGACTCCGAGCGTTCGCGCGGCCTCGACGAAGCCGGCCGCGGCGATCGTCTTGCCGGACGCCGTGGGATGGCGGAAGCGGTAGCGGCGGACGGCGCCGGGATCCTCTTCGGCCGACAGCTCGGCGTCGAGCGGCTCGTCGAGCTGCTCCTCGTCGCCCGCGCCGTCTTCCTCGTCCTCCTCGTCGGGCTCGGCCTCGAGCTCCTCGGCTGCGGCGTGCCCGTTGCCGTTCCCGTTCTCCTCGTCGCGCTGCGTCGCCGCGATCAGCTCGGTGAGCATGCCGGCGAGCGCGTCGATCTGATGCCGGCGGAGCGGCGTGCCGGCGGCGGTGCTGGGCTCCGGGTCGGCGAGCACGCGCTCGAGGCCGAGCATCAGGCCGTAGCGCACCTTCCAGGGCGAGCTCGGCTCCCGGCGTCCGGCCTCGATCTCGGCGATCGCGTCGTCGAGCGCACGACGCCGGGCGGTGCCGGGGGCGAGCACCTGCGCCGGATCCTCGCCCTCGCGAAGGAACGGCTCGCCCGCCCACGCTTCGGCGCGGTATGCGGCGGCGGCAAGTGGATCTGCCGCCTCGGAGAGGATGGTCGGCTGGGTGGCTTCCTGCATATGCGCAGCACGTCGTTCGTGCTGCCAAACCTCGAAAGGTGTCGCGCCCACTGATTCCCCTGGGCAAGGCGCGCCGCCCACAAGCATACCCCCGACTCCGGGGGCGTCAACAGCGAATTACCCGATCGGCGCTCCGGAGCCGCCCATGCCGCCGAAGACCGCGAAGGGATTGCCGGGGACGGTCTCCCAGACGAGCTCGCCGCCCGGCTCGACCTCGCCGTGGACGCGCGCCGCGAGCGCCTCGGCGTCCTCCTTCGAGGCCGTGCCGACGATCAGGTACTGCCAGCGGCGCTCGACTGCATACCCCTCGTGCTCGAGCCGGTCGGCGAGCGCGCGTGCGTCGGCGTGGGACGCCATCTGGACACGCACCTCCCACGGCGCATAGCCGCGGTCGAGGGTCTCCTCCTCCCAGGTGTCGGCCGGCGGGTCGTCGCTCCAGCGGTCCTCCGCGTCGATCCAGTGCTCGACCGGGCCGGTGACCGCGGCGACGTCGTTGTCGCGCAGCTCGGCCTGGATGACGGAGCGGGCGCTCTCCGCGGCCGCCGGCGTGTCGGCGTACACCCAGATGTCGTCGCCGTCGCGGGAGACGGCGAGGCGCCGCGCCTCGAGGTCGCCGGCCAGATCCGCGGCCTCGCCGCTCAGGCCGAGCCCGAGGCGTTCGAGCAGGCCGCCGGCCTGCTCGGCGTCGACCTGGATCCTGATGCGGTAGTCGTCGGTGGCCACTACGCCGGGATCTTGCCGTACTCGGCGAGGCGCGACCCGGAGACCCGCTCCGAGATCCCCGTCTGGTCGAGGTGCTTCGTGATGCCGCCGAGGAAGAACGGGTACCCGGCGCCGAGGATGAGGCACGCGTCGACGTCGGCGGCGGCGCCCACGACACCCTCGTCGAGCAGGTGCCGGATCTCGTCTGCGACGGCTTCGAGGATCGCCTCTCGCAGCTCGTCGACGCTTCGGCGCGCGTCGCCGGAGACCACGACCTCGTCGCTTCCCGCCGCGAAGCTCGCGAGTGTCGGGGAGAGGGGGAAGCGGTCGGGGAACGCCTCGTGCATCGTCTCGAGCACGTGGTTCGCGACACGCGGGCCCACCATCTGCAGCACGACGGACGGCGCCATCGGCATGCCGAGCGACAGCATCGCCTCGTCGGTCTCCTCGACCGTGTTGCCGTGCTCGAGCGCGTCGAGCAGAACGAGCGTCGCCCGCGTGAGCACACGGTTGACGACGAATCCCGGCGCGTCGGCGACGATGACGCCGCGCTTCTTCAGCTTCCTCACGACATCCCACCCGGTGAGCAGCTGCTCGTCGGACGTGTGCGGCGTGCGCACGATCTCGACGAGCGGCATCAGCGCCACGGGGTTGAAGAAGTGGAGCCCGAGGTCGGCGCCCATCTGCTCGACGGAGAGCGAGGACGTGTTCGTCGCGACGAGCGCGTCCGGCGCGACCCGGCGGACCTCCGCGACCACGTCGCGCTTCACGGCGAGATCCTCGAAGACCGCTTCGAGCACGAGGTCGCAGCCTTCGAACTGCTCCCAGCCCGTGCCGCCGGAGACGATCGTCTCGAGGAACGGCTTGCGCGCGCCGACCTCCTCGCGGATGGAGGCGAGCGCCTCGTCGACACGCGACTGCTCGAGGTCGCGCAGCACGACCGGCACCTCGAGCCGGCGCAGGAAGAGCGTCGCGAGCTGCGTCGCCATCAGGCCCGCGCCGACGATCCCGACCTTCTGCACGCGGCGCGGCGAGCCCTCCGGGAGCTCGGGCGGCCGCTTCGACCGCCGCTCGACGACCGTGAACGCGTAGGCGGAAGCCTGCGCCTGCGGGCTGACGAGAAGCTCGGCCATCGCGTCCTCCTCCGCCGCATAGCCCTCGTCGAGCGACCACGTCTGCGCACCGGCGATCAGGTCGAGAGCGACGTACGGCGCGCGGGTCGCACCGTGCACGGCGTCGTCGACCCGCGCGCGCGTCCTGCGCAGCACGCTCTCGACGTCGGACCAGTCGGGCGCCGCGCGCTCGGCGCCCGCGATGTCCCGCGCGAACCGGAGCGACTCGTCGACGAACTCGACGGGGTCGAGCAGCGCGTCGGCGAGGCCGAGCTCGAACGCCTCCGGCGCGGTGAGCAGCTTGTTCTGGCGAAGCGGGTTGAGGACGATCACCTTCGCCGCCGCCTCCGGGCCGACGAGCCGCGGCAGCAGCTGCGTCCCGCCCCACGCGGGGATGATCGACAGTGCCACCTCGGGAAAGCCGATGTGCCGCACGTTCGACGCGAGCGTGCGCGCGGTGCAGTGCAGGGCGAGCTCGAGCCCGCCGCCGAGCGCGGCGCCGTTGATCGCCGCGACGGTCGGGAAGGGCAGCGAGCGGATCCGCCGGAAGAGCTCGTGGCCGGCGCGGATCCCCTCGCGTGCGTCGTCGGCCGTATGCACGCGCGCGAACTCGTCGATGTCGGCCCCGACGCAGAAGACGAACGGCTTGCCGGTGAAGACGGCCGCGCTCCAGGCGCCGCTCTCGAGCTCGTCGAGCACGCGGACCGCCGACTCGAACGCGGAGCGCCCGAGCGTCGTCGGCTTGCGGTGGTCCTCTCCGTTGTCGATCGTCACGAGCGCGATCGAGCCGACGGCGTTCAGCTTGAAGAGCGTGTCGCTCACGCGCGTTCCCAGAGGATCGCGCAGCCCATGCCCATGCCGATGCAGAGAGCGGTCAGCCCGTAGCGGCCGCCGCGCTCGCGCAGGCCGTATGCGAGCTGCGCGATCAGCCGCACGCCGGTGGCCGCGAGCGGATGGCCGCACGCGATCGCGCCGCCGTACGGATTGAGGCGCGGATCGTCGGCGGCGACGCCGAGCTCGTCGCACCAGGTGAGCACCTGCACGGCGAACGGCTCGTTCAGCTCGAAGAGATCGACCTCGTCGAGCGTGATCCCCGCCTGCTCCAGGACGCGCCGCGTCGCCGGCACCGGGCCGTAGCCCATCAGGTGCGGCTCGACGCCCGTGTACGCGTAGGCCACGAGCCGCAGCTTCGGCTGCAGGCCGAGCACGGCGACCGTGTCCTCCGCGGCGAGGAACGCCGCGGTTGCGCCGTCGGTGAGCCCTGCCGAGTTCCCGGCCGTGACGCGGCCGCCCGCGCGGAATGCCGGCTTCAAGCCGGCGAGGCCCTCGAGCGACGTCTCGGGGCGGAGGAACTCGTCGCGGGCGGCGACCTTCCAGCCCTCGTCGCCGAAGACCGCCATCGGCACGACGGTCTCCGACATGACGCTTCCCCGCTCCGTCCGGCCGTTCTCCTCCCACGCTGCCGCGGCGCGGGCCTGCGATTGCGCCGCGAAGGCATCGGCTCGCTCCCGCGTGATCGCAGGGAACCGGTCGTGCAGGTTCTCGGCGGTCTGTCCCATCGACGCCGCCGACTCGTCGATCAGCCGCTCGGAGACGAAGCGCGGGTTGAAGTCGACGTCCTCGCCCATCGGATGGTGGCCCATGTGCTCGATGCCGCCGGCGAGCGCGATGTCGATCGAGCCCAGGGCGATCTCGCCTGCCGCGGCGGTGACGGCCGTGAGTGCGCCCGCGCACATCCGGTCGACGGCGAAGCCGGGGACGCTCGGCGGGAGCCCTGCGAGGAGCGCCACGTCGCGGCCGAGCGTCAGGCCCTGGTCGCCGACCTGCGCCGTCGCCGCGAGGACGACGTCGCCGATCCGCTCCGGCTCGATCTCCGGGTTCCGCCGGAGCAGCTCGCGCACCGCCTTCACGCCCAGGTCGTCGGCCCGCGTCCGCCAGAACTGACCCTTCGGCCCCGCCCTGCCGAACGCCGTCCGCACCCCGTCCACGAAGAACACCTCGCGTGCCGACCGCATGCGACGGACGATAGCGACTTTGACTGAACGTTCAGTCAGCCCGGTCTAGGATCCGCGGCGTGGACTGGGATGCGGAAGCAGAGGCTGCGATCGAGCGGTATCGCAGCGGCGAGACGCGCGGCGCCGACGAGCGGCAGCTGACCCAGCTCGCGAACTGCGCCTGGGCGGCCGGGCTCTCGCTCCTGATGGCCGGCCGGGCCGGCGCCGCCGCCGAGTGGCTCGATCGAGCGGCCTCGCGCTACCGCGAGAGCTGGGACGCCGGCGCGCCCCCCGACGCCTGGGGCCGGCCGATCGCGGCCCTCAAGTCGCTCCTCGTCGCAGGCGGCGACGCCGCACCGGCCGCCCGCTGGGCGCTCGAGGCCGGCGCCGCGGCAGCCGACTCCCCGATCGGCCGCTACGCGGGCACGCTCGCGCACCTCGTGCTCGGCGCCGACGCCGAGGCCGCGGAGCTCGGCCGCACGCTGCAGGCCCGCGACGACTTCCCGCGGCCGGTGGCGGACGCCCTCGTGGCGATCGCCCGCACCGACGCGGCGGCGTACGCGCGCGCGGCGGCCGCCGTCCTCGCGTCCTTCGAGGAACGAAGCGAGTTCCTCGAGGGCGTCGCAGTCGCCGACACGCTGCTCGCGCTCCAGGCGCTGGCCCGCGCGCGGGGCATGGCCGCCGCCCTGCCGGCCTCCGCCCTCCTTCCCTAGACGGCGTCGGCCGGGTCGCCCGGGCGCCGGTCGCGTCGTCTCCCGGCTAGAGCTTCGCCGCCGCCGCCGCGTCGAGCACCGCGGTCGTGAGACCGTCCGTCGAGCGTACGAGGCTCCCCGGCGTCGAGCGCGCCGGCTCGCCGAGGAACGCCGCCCTCGCGGCATCCGCCTTGTCCTCGCCGGCGACGAGGAACATCACCTCGTGCGCGCGGCGCAGCATCGGCAGCGTGAGCGTGATCCGATCGACGAACGGCTCGAGCTTCGCCTCCGCGCCGACCACCCTGCGCTCGGTCTCGTCGAGCGTCGGCTGCTCCGGGTAGAGCGAGGCGACATGTCCGTCCGGGCCGAGGCCGAGCAGCACGAAGTCGAAGCGCTCGAGCGACCCGAGCTCCTGCTCGTAGAGGAGCGCGCCCTGCTCGCGGCCGAGCTCGCCGCGCATGCGATGCGTCGGGCCCGCCTGTACGCGGTCGAGGAGCGCGGCCTTCGCCATGCCGTAGTTCGAGCGCTCGTCGTCCGGCGCGACGCAGCGCTCGTCGCCCCACCAGAGCTCGACGGCCGTCCAGTCGCTCTGCGAGGGCGGCGGCGATCTCGTAGGCCGTGCGCGGTGTCGAGCCGCCCGTCAGCACCATGTGGCCGCCGGCCCGCGCCGCCTCCGCGAGCCGTTCCGCGACGACCTGCGCGGGGCTCTCGGCGACGACGATCTCGATCTCTCTACCCGCCATCTGCAAGCTCGCGTGCCCGCGTCATCGCCGCCTGAATCGCATTCAGGAACGCAGCACGGACACCGGCCTGCTCGAGCTCGCGAATCGCGGCGATCGTCGTCCCGCCCGGTGAGGTCACGGACTCGCGCAGCTCGACCGGGTGCATCTTCTCGTCGCGCAGCTGCTTCGCCGTGCCGAGCATCGTCTGCACGACGAGCGTCGTCGAGATCTCGCGCGAGACCCCGAGGAGGATCCCGGCTTCGATCATCGCCTCGGCGAGAAGCGCGAAGTACGCGGGCCCGGAGCCCGAGAGCGCCGTCACTGCGTCCATCGCATCCTCCGGCACGCGCACGACGCGGCCGAGGTGCGTGAGGACTTCCTCGGCGAGCGCCAGGTGCTCGTCGCCGGCGTGCGCGCCCGCCGCGATGCCTGCCATGCCCTCGTGCACCATCGACGGCGCGTTCGGCATCGCGCGAACGACGGGCACGCCGTCTGCGATGCGGGCCTCGATGTATGCGGTGGGGATCGCGGCGGCGACCGACAGCACGGTCTGCTCGCGCGCGAGCGAGGCGCCGATGTCCGTCAGCAAGGCGTCGATGTCCTGCGGCTTCACCGCGATGACGACGACGGCCGCGCCGGCGATCGCGTCGGCGTTCGACGTGGTCGCCTCGACGCCGTATCGCTCGTGCAGCTCCGCCGCGCGCGCCTCGCTGCGGTTCGTGACGACGATGTCGGACCAGCCGGAGCTGAGGAGCCCCGAGAGCAAGGCCTCTCCGATCCGGCCGCCGCCGACGATCGCGATGCGCTGCATGGCGGCAGGTTACGCCGCGCGCGGCTCGGCGACGGGCAGGAGCCCGCGCGAGAAGCCTGCGAGGAGGTACACGCTCGCGAGGCCCGCCCACTCGCCGTAGGGGTCGAGCAGCTCGGCCGTCTCCCAGCCTTCGACCGGCCGGCCCCGCAGCGCCCGCAGGAGCTTGACGAGGCCGAGGTCGCCGACGAGGCCGTAGTCGTAGCGCCCGAGGCCTTCGAGGCAGACCACGCCGACCGACCAGGGGCCGAGGCCGCGCTCGCGCTCGAGACGGGCGGCGACTGCGGCCGTCGGGACGTCGTGCAGCCGTTCGAGCTCGACCGAGCGGCACAGGCGCACGAGCGAGGCCGCACGCCGCGTGTGCAGCCCGAGGGCGCGCAGCCGCGCGGGTGCGAGCGCCGCGAGCTCGGCCGTCGTCGGTGCGACGTGCAGGCGCGGGCCGCCGCCGGTGCAGGTCGTGCGGATGATGGTCTGCTCGAGCCTCCGCGCGCGCTTCGCCTCGATCAGCTGCCCGCAATAGGCGCGGAGGAGGGCCTGCGCAACCGTCGCGACGCGCACCGGCCGGAGCCCCCGCAGCGCACGCGAGGCCGGGCCGAGCATCGGATCGCGGCGTACGGCGCGCAGGAAGTCGGAGTGGTCGTCGTCGAGCGCGAGGATCCAGCGCAGCCGCTCGGCCCCGGGGCCCGACTCGGCGAGGATCGACACCGTCCCGTCGGGCGCCTGCGACGCTCGCGCGAGCTCCGGCCGGCCGTCGACGGCGAGCAGCGCCGTGAAGACGCCGTCGCGGAACGTGCGCGTCGCGTCGCTCGAGAGCCGCGCGGAGAGCGCGAGCGAGTACGGTCCGCGCGGTGTGACCGCCAGGCGGACGGTCAATGCGCGGCGTGTGCGGCGTCGGGCGCCGCACGCATTGCAAGCTCGGCCGCGCGGTCGAGCACGTCGAGCGCCTGTTCCTCGCGACCGTCTTCGCGGAGCATGCGCCCCCACTGCCGGCACGCCGAGGACGCGCTGCGCCATCTGCCGCTGCTCTCGAGAAGCTCCACGGCGCGAGCATACGCGGTGTCCGCTTCGGCGCGTTCGCCGCACGCGATGAGCGCGTCGGCGAGAGCGAAGGCGGCGTGGCCCTCGTCGGCGGGCTTCGACGCGAGGGCGAGGGCGTCACGCGCGTGCGCGACCGCGTCGCGGCTGCGCCCCTGGAGCAACGCGACACGGGCGTAGTGCTGCCGGATCTCGAAGGTGTCCTCCGGTGCGGCGCCGCCCCCGAGCAGGCGCTCGGCCATCTGCAGGTGTCCCTGCGCCGCATCGCCGTCTTCGCGCCCGAGCGTGATGCCGGCCGCGAGGATGTGCGCCCGCGCAAGGTGGAAGGTGTCGTCGGTTGCCTGCAGCAGCGCGATCGCCTTGCGGACGTTCGTGAGCGCAGTCGACTCGCGGCCTTCCGCGTGTGCCAGGCGCGCCATCGACCAGTAGAGGCGCACGCGCATGTACGGGTCGGCGGTGTCCTCGACGCGGTCGAGCGCCCGCCGCACGACGTCCTCGGCGCGCGCGTTCTCGCCCATGTCGCTGAGGGCGTAGCTCAGAAGCGTCGCGTACCGGGCCTCGAGCGCCGTCTCGCCGCCCATCTCCGCGACGCCTTCCATGCAGGACTGGTAGAGCGCCGCCGCCTTCTGCGGCCGCCCGACCCCGGCGTACGCGCGCCCGAGGTTCGCATAGATGTCGAAGCGCTCGACCGGGAGGAACGGCTCGCCCGCCGTCGCCTCCTCGAGCAGGTCGACGGCGCGCTGGTCCTCGCCGTCCTCGAGTGCGAGCTGCGCGAGCGCGACGCGCGCGCGGAGTGCGGCCGCGCGGTCGCCCGCGACGAGCGACTCCTCGAGCGCCGCCGCGAGGGACTCCTTCGCATCGCCGCGGTCGCCGAGGCGCACGGCGAGCTCGAGGTCGGCGAGGCGGAGCTCGCGGACGGCGGCGGGGTCGAGGTCGGAGCCGGTCTCGAGATAGTCGGCCGAGACGTTCAGCTTCGCCGCGAGGCGCCGGAGAGCCTTGACCGAAGGCTGACGCGTCCCCGCCTCGATGCGCGAGATGTAGGCGTACGAGACTCCTGGGGCAGCGAGCTCACGCTGGGAAAAACCGTGTTCCAGCCGCAGGCGCTTGAGCCGCTCCCCGATCGTCTCGCCCGCGGCAGGCGAAATGTCGGGTTGCACTTGCTCCAATCTTGACGGGTTGCCTCGCGTGCGTCAACCGCTTCCGCTTGACAACGTGCTCTCCGCTTGTTCCATTCGATCCCACACACCGAGTCCCTCCTTCGAGGGACTCCCGAGGCCAAAGGAGGCCACAGATGTCCGGTAAGGCCCTGTACGTCAAGTTCGTGCTCCTGATGCTCGTGCTCGGGACGCTCGCAATCGCGCTCGGCTCCGACCCCTGGGGCCCGAACTAGCGGCAACCGGGTACGCCCGGTTCCGGTTCCGTTTCTTCGTGCAACGAGCCTCGCGGAGGGGCTCATGAGGCCAAAGGAGGCCACAGATGTCCGGTAAGGCCCTGTACGTCAAGTTCGTGCTCCTGATGCTCGTGCTCGGGACGCTCGCAATCGCGCTCGGCTCCGACCCCTGGGGCCCGAACTAGCCCCGGCCTGCGGCGGGCGGAGGCACCGGCTTCCGCCCGCTGTACCCTCGCTCCGTGCCGGCTGCGCTCGAGCTCGCCCTCTACGCGGTGCTCCTCGCCGGCGCGGCGGCCGTCGTCTGGCGGCGGCCCTTCACCGCGCTCCCGCTCTTCGTCGTCGGGCTCGCAGCGCACAACGCCGCGATGGCGGCGCTCTACGCGGCCGGCGTGCGGGGCGGGACGCTGACGGCGATCACGGCCTGGAAGGAGATCCTCCTCGCCGTCGCACTCGTGCGCGTCGCGCGCGACGCAGTGCGGGCCCGCCGTCTCCCGTTCCGCCCCGGCGCGGTCGACTGGCTCGCGCTCGCGTTCGCCGCGCTCGCGGTCGTCTACGTCGCCATTCCGCAGTCGACGCTCGGCGGGCAGGCCGGCGCCAAGGCGATCGCGCTCGCGGTGCGCCACGACGTCGTCCCGGTCGGGGCGTACTTCCTCGGCCGCGCGCTCGTCGTCGGCCGCGACGACCTGCGGCGCCTGGGGTACACGCTGCTCGGCGTCGCTGCGTCCGTCGCCGCGGTCGGGCTCGTCGACGTCTACGCCGTCTCGATCGGGTGGTGGCGCACGAACGGCGTCATCGACTACTTCCATCGGCAGCTCGGCTACGACTACCACGGCACCGGAACCCGCCTCGACGCCGGCGGCGCCGTCGTCGGCCTGCCCGAGAACTTCATCTACAACGTCGGCGGCGACAAGCCGTTTCTGCGCCGGCTCGTGTCGACGTTCATGTCGCCGCTTGCGAGCGGATACCTGTTCGTCGTCGCGCTGCTCGTCGCGGCCGCGGCGGTGCGGCGGCGGTGGGTGACGCTCGCCGCGGCGGCGCTCGCAGCCGCCGGCCTGCTGTGGACATTCTCGCGCTCGTCTCTCGTCGCGCTCGCCGGCGGCATCGTCGTGCTCGCGCTCGTCCGCCGCCGCCCGGTGTGGCTCGCGGCCGCCGTCGCCGTCGTCGGCATCGCGATCGGCTGGGCGCATCTCTTCCCGAAGATCGCGCCGACCGGCACCTTCACCAAGGTCGACCTCGTCTACCAGGAGAGGCTCGGTGCCGGCGGCACGACGGACTTCTCCGCGACGAGCGCGAACGAGCCCTCGCTGCACTCTCACTGGGTGAGCCTGAAGGACGGCGTGCGGACGATGCTGCATCACCCGCAGGGCTACGGCCTCGGGAACGTCGGCCAGACCGCCTCGCGCACCGGCACGCCTCTCAAGGCGGGCGAGTCGAACTACACGGAGCTCGGCGTCGAGCTCGGCGTGCTCGGCGCGGCGCTCTGGGTCGCCTGGAACCTCGCCCTCCTCGCCGGGCTCGTGCGCGCCGGCCGCACGGATGCGTGGGCTGCGGGCGCCGCCGCCGCGTTCGCGGCGGTGCTCGCGCTCGCGGTGCAGACGGACGTGATCGGCGACCCCTGGATCGCGTACTGCGTCTGGGGTCTCGGCGGCGCATTGCTCGTGCGGACGCGCCCGCAAGAGCGTCTTGCGCGCGCGGACGCCCCGGCCGTAGCGTCGTAGCCGTGACGACATACCGGCTCCTCCTCGGTGCGGGCCTCGTGCTGGCGCTCCTCGCCGTCGCGCTCCAGCTCGTCCGGCAGCGCGCCGCACCGGCCGTCGTCGCGGACCCCGTCCGCACGCCGGGGATGCTGAACCCCGACGTCACGCAGTCCACCATCGGCTCGACGATCTGCGTGCGCGGGTGGACACGCACCGTCCGGCCGCCGACGGCCTACACCGACGCGCTGAAGATCCGTCAGCTCCGCGAGTACGGGCTCCCCGGGCCGGCGTCCCTCTATCAGGAGGATCACCTCATCAGCCTCGAGCTCGGCGGCCACCCGACCGACCCGCGCAACCTGTGGCCGGAGCCGTATCCGCGCGCCGCGCGCGTCGACACGATCGAGAACGACCTGAACGCGGCAGTCTGCGGCGGCTCCCTCTCGCTCGCCGACGCGCAGCGAAAGGAGTCCGCGCTCAAGCACACGCAGGGATGACGGAGCTATCGTCGGGTGCGTGGAGATCGCGCCGACGACGCAGATGGGGCCCGTCGAGCTGACCGTCGCCGATCTCGACCGCACGCTCGCGTACTGGCAGGACGTGGTCGGGCTCCGCGTGCTCTCGCGCGACGAGGGCCGGGCCGCGCTCGGAACCGACCGCGAGCTCGTGCGCTTCGTCGAGGAGCCGGGCGCGCAACCGGACCACGGCCACACCGGTCTCTATCACGTCGCCCTCCTCCTGCCCGACCGGGCGAGCCTTGCGCGCTGGCTCGCGCACGCGGCGCGCGCGAACACCACGCTGCAGGGTCTCTCGGATCACTACGTGAGCGAGGCGGTCTATCTGCGCGACCCCGATCATCACGGCATCGAGATCTACGCCGACCGTCCGCGCGACCTGTGGGAAGGTCAGGTGTTCCAGCGGATGACGACGATGCCGCTCGACGTGCAGAGCCTCTTCGGCGAGCTCGACGATCCGGCGACGGAGCCCTTCGACGGCCTCCCGGACGGAACGGTCATGGGCCACGTCCACCTGCGGGTCGCGGACGTCCCGAAGACCGTCGAGTTCTACAACGGGGTGCTCGGCCTCGGCGTGATGGCGCAGCTCGGGCCGGCGGCGGCGTTCCTCAGCGCCGGCGGCTACCACCACCACATCGGCGCGAACACGTGGGAGAGCCGGGGCGCGTCCCCGGCGCCGCACGGGGCTGCGACCCTCCGCTACGCGACGATCGTGCTGCCGGACGCGGCCGAGCGGGATCGTGTCGCCGCCCGGGTCGCGGACGCGGGCCAGGAGCCGGAGGCGGGCGAGGACGGCGTGATCGTGCGGGATCCCTCGCGGAACGCGCTCCTTCTGACGGCCTGACCGATTCGCTATACCTGTACCGAGGCACGTGAGCAGCAAGCCCGTCGAGCAGCTCTCCCAGGTGATCGTCCGCTTTGCCGGCGATTCCGGCGACGGCATGCAGCTCACGGGCGCGCAGTTCACGTCGGAGACGGCGCTCCTCGGCAACGACATCTCGACGCTGCCGGACTTCCCGGCGGAGATCCGCGCGCCGGCCGGCTCGCTGCCCGGCGTGTCGGGCTTCCAGCTTCACTTCGCGGACCACGACATCCTCACGCCGGGCGACGCGCCGAACGTCCTCGTCGCGATGAACCCGGCGGCGCTGAAGACGAACATCAAGGACCTCCCGAACGGCGGCACGCTGATCGTGAACGCGGATGCGTTCAACGAGCGCAACCTCCAGAAGGCGGGCTATGCGGCGAATCCGCTCGAGGACGGTTCGCTCGCCGAGTATCAGGTTCACCCGGTGCCGCTGACGACGCTGACGGTCGGCGCGCTGAAGGGCATCGAGGGCGTGACGCCCCGCGAAGCGGAGCGCGCCAAGAACATGTTCGCGCTCGGCCTGATGTCGTGGCTCTACGGGCGCCCGGTCGACGCGACGGAGTCGTTCCTCACCACGAAGTTCGCGAAGCGCCCGGAGATCGCAGAGGCGAACCTGAAGGCGCTGCGCGCCGGGTACGCGTTCGGCGAGACGACCGAGACGTTCGCCGTCACGTACGAGGTGAAGCCGGCGAAGCTCGCACCGGGCACGTACCGGAACATCACGGGCAACCAGGCGCTCTCGTACGGTCTGATCGCGGCGTCGCAGCTGTCGGGCCTGCCGCTCTTCCTCGGCGCGTACCCGATCACGCCGGCCTCGTCGATCCTCGAGGAGCTCGCCGCGTACAAG
Organism: uncultured Actinomycetes bacterium; assembly: GCA_963831405.1. Classification (GTDB taxonomy): domain Bacteria; phylum Actinomycetota; class Thermoleophilia; order Gaiellales; family Gaiellaceae; genus Palsa-739. The sequence continues at coordinate 399,483 of CAWHPX010000020.1, read as the reverse complement.
CAGTTCGGCGTTCGCACCTTCCAGGCGGAGGACGAGATCGCGGCCGCGGGCGCGGCGGTCGGCGCGGCGTTCGGAGGCTCGCTCGGCGTCACGACGTCGGCGGGGCCGGGCGTCGTGCTGAAGGCAGAGACGGTCGGGCTCGCAATCATGCTCGAGCTTCCGCTCCTCATCTGCGACATCCAGCGCGCAGGCCCGTCGACGGGGATGCCGACGAAGCCGGAGCAGGGAGATCTGCTCATGGTCCTGTTCGGCCGTAACTCGGAGTCGCCGGTGCCGGTCGTCGCGGCGATGTCGCCGTCGGACTGCTTCGACGCGGCGATCGAGGCGGCGCGGATCGCGCTGAAGTACCGGACGCCCGTGTACCTGCTCTCCGACGCATACCTCGCGAACGGCTCCGAGCCGTGGCTCCTGCCCGACGTGGCGTCGCTGCCGGACATCTCGACGACGTTCGCGACCGAGCCGAACGCGGACGGCGAGTTCCTGCCGTATCTCCGCGACGAGAAGACGCTGGCGCGCCCATGGGCCGTGCCGGGCACTCCTGGCCTCGAGCATCGCGTCGGCGGGCTCGAGAAGGCGGATCGCACCGGGAACATCTCGTACGACCCCGACAACCACGATCTGATGACGCGGCTGCGGGCGCAGAAGGTCGCAGGCATCGCAGGCGACATCCCGGAGCTCGAGGTCGACGACCCGGACGGCGACGCCTCGGTGCTCGTCCTCGGCTGGGGCGGGACGTACGGCCCGATCGCCGCGGGCTGCCGGCGGGTGCGCGCGAACGGCCGCAAGGTGGCGCATGCGCACCTGCGGCATCTGAATCCGTTCCCGCGCAACACGGGTGAGGTGCTGCGGCGCTACGACAGGGTGCTCGTGCCGGAGATGAACCTCGGGCAGCTGCTGAAGCTCGTGCGGGCGGAGTTCCTCGTCGACGCGGTCGGCTACAACCGGGTGTCCGGTCTGCCGCTTCGCGCGGCGGAGGTCGCCGAGGCGATCGAGGCCCTGATCGGCCACATGGCGGTGGGCACGTGAGCGAGAAGCTGACGATGAAGGACTTCAAGACCGACCAGGAGGTCCGCTGGTGCCCGGGCTGCGGCGACTACGCGATCCTCGCCGCGATGCAGTCGTTCATGCCGGAGCTCGGCATCGAGCGTGAGCGCACCGTGTTCGTGAGCGGCATCGGGTGCGCCGCACGCTTCCCGTACTACATGAACACGTACGGGATGCATTCGATCCACGGTCGTGCGCCGGCGATCGCGACGGGTCTCGCGGCCTCGCGGCGCGATCTCTCCGTCTGGGTCGTGACGGGCGACGGCGACGCGCTCTCGATCGGCGGGAACCATCTGATCCACGCGCTGCGCCGCAACGTGAACCTGAAGATCCTCCTCTTCAACAACAAGATCTACGGCCTCACGAAGGGCCAGTACTCGCCGACGAGCGAGCTCGGCAAGGTGACGAAGTCGACGCCGATGGGCTCGCTCGACTTTCCGTTCAACCCGCTGTCGCTCGCGATCGGGGCGGAGGCGACGTTCGTCGCACGGTGCATCGACACCGACAAGGCCGGCATGACGGAGGTCCTGCGCGGGGCCGCCGCCCATCGCGGCAGTGCGTTCGTCGAGATCTTCCAGAACTGCCCGATCTTCAACGACGACGCGTGGGACTTCGTCCGCGACGACAAGGAAGGCGTGAACCGCATCCCGCTCCGGAGCGGCGAGCCCATCCGCTGGGGCGCCGATCACGAGAAGGCGCTGCGGCAGCGGAGCGACGGCTCGCTCGAGATCTGTGCGGCAACCGACGAAGGCGTCCTCGTCCACGACGCCGAGCATGTCTCGCCGTCGCTCGCGTTCGCCCTCTCGCGGGTGACGCAGGAGACGCACGGCGGCACGCCGGTCGGCATCTTCCGCAACATCGAGCGTCCGGTCTACGACGAGCTGATGGCCGAGCAGATCGAGACGGCCGTCGAGAAGCTCGGGGCGGGCGATCTCGCCGCGCTCCTGGCGAGCGGCGAGACCTGGACGATCGCCTAAGCGTCCTCGCGCTCTTCGAGCGAGAAGTGGAAGTGGTCGCCGTGCGCGTGGACGTCGAGCGTCTTGTCGGCGAGCACCGCGATCGCGGTCTCGTCGAGGAAGACGACGGCTCCGCCCTCGCGGACGACCTCGTCGCCGACCTTCGCCTCGTCGGCGAGCTCGAACTCGAGCGCCGTGTCGCCGTTGCCGCCGTTCGTGCCGGAGATGCGGAGGCCCCCGTTCGGGCCGAGCTCCGAGTCCTCGACGATCCCGCGGATCGCCTCGATCGCCTGTTCGGTCATTGCGAGCATGCCCGGAACGTATCCGGGCGCGGCACGCGCAAACCGCGAGTCCGGCAGTCAGGCCGGCCGCGCTCCGCCGCGGATGCGCGCCCGGCCTGGTGCCAGTCGTGAGCCCTAGACCGCTTCCGCCGTGGGGATGAGAGCCTGCTCGAGCGCCCGCTCGAGCTGACTCCGGCGGAACGGCTTCATCAGGTGGGCCACCGGTTTGAGCGACACGGTGTCGCCGCTCGGGCCGTCGATGCTCACACAGAGGATCGGCAGGTCCGGAAACCGCCGCCGGAAGCCCCGGGCGAGCCGCACGCCCGGTCGTGAAGCAGGCTCCAGCAGCAGCAGGTCGGGCTCCTCGCCATCCACCCACTCTCGCGGGCCGATCGGGCGATGGCCGAGCCGCTGGCACAGGAGCTCCAGCAGCGACTTCGTCGCCGAGTCGGGATCCACGATGAGGATGGTCGCCACACGTGGACTGTCGGCCTGCGCGGGGGGAACAGCGGATGCCCTTGGTATGAATGAGGTATGAGCGTCGGGCCATGAGCGATTCGCGAGTCCTCGTCGTCGACGACGACGACGACATCCGGAAGCTCGTGCGGACGCTCCTCGAGCGCAGCGGGGCGGCCGTGCGGGACGCCGCGAACGGCCGCGACGGCCTCCGCGAGTTCCACGCCTGGCGGCCCGATCTCGTCGTCCTCGACGTGAACATGCCCGAGATGGACGGTTGGAAGGTGCTCGAGCGGATCCGGGACATGTCCGAGGTGCCCGTGCTGATGCTGACCGCCCGCGGCGACGAGCTCGAGCGCGTGCGCGGGCTCCAGAGCGGCGCCGACGACTACGTCGTCAAGCCGTTCGGGAAGCAGGAGCTCGTCGCGCGCGTCCAGGCGCTGCTCCGGCGCGCCGCGCGGGGCGCACCGGAGACCGAGACCGAGACGTACGCCGACGCCTACCTGACGATCGACTGGGCGCAGGCGAAGGTCATGGTCGGCGACCGGGAGATCCAGCTGACGCCGCTCGAGTTCCGGCTGCTCTCGACGTTCGTCCGGCATCCGCGCCAGGTGCTGAGCCGCGACCAGCTGCTCGAGCTCGTCTGGGGCGACGCGTTCGGCGTCGGCGGCGACCAGGTGAAGCTCTACGTCGGCTACCTCCGCCGCAAGCTCGACCCGGCGTCGCCCGACGAGGTGCCGATCGAGACCGTGCGCGGCTTCGGCTACCGCTACCGGGCGCCCGGCTAGGAGTCGAGCAGCTCGCGCACGCGGGTCGAGAGCTCGGCGGGCGAGAACGGCTTCTTCACGTACGCGTCCGCGCCGACCTCGTAGCCGCGGCGGACGTCCGACTCCTGCGCCTTCGCCGTCAGCAGCAGCACGCGTGTGCCGTTCAGGCTCTCGTCGGCGCGGATCTGCTCGAGCACCTCGAGCCCGTCGAGGCCGGGCATGCCGATGTCGAGGACGGCGAGTGCGGGCTTGACCTCGCGCGCGAGCGTGAGCGCATCGTCGCCCCTGCTCGCCGAGACGACCTCATGGCCGTCACGGCGCAGGCGCGTCGTGACGAGCAGGAGGATGTCGTCGTCGTCGTCCGCGACGAGGATCACGGGGCTGCTCATCGCCTAATCATCGCCCACGGCGCGGGGCAGCTCGATCCGGAACACGGCTCCGCCGCCCGTGCGCGGGCTGGCGGAGATCGTGCCGCCGTGCGCCTCCGTGATCGCCTGCGCGATGAAGAGGCCGAGGCCGGTGCCCGGCACCTGCGCGGTGACCGCCCGCTCGGTGCGGAAGAACCGCTCGAACACGCGGGCCGCCTCCTCCTCCGAGAAGCCGACGCCGGTGTCGCACACCTCGAGCACGGCGGTCCCGTTCCGCGAGACGCGAACCTCGACGCGTCCGCCCTCGGGCGTGAACTTGATCGCGTTCGAGACGAGGTTGTCGAGGAGCTGGAACATGCGCCCGCGGTCGCCGTCGATCCGCACCGGCCCGTCCGCCTCGAAGACGAGCTCGACGCCCTTCGCCTCGGCCCGGCGTCGTGCCTCGTCGGACGCCTGGCGCGCGAGGTCGCGCAGGTCGAGCACCGTGGGCGTCAGGTCGAGTCGTCCCGCCTGGAGCCGCGCCACGAAGAGAAGGTCGTCGACGAGGCGCAGCAGCCGGTGCGAGCTTCGCTCGACGATCTCGAGATAGCCGCGCCGCTCGGAGTCGAGCGGCGGCTCGAGCTCGTCGTCGAGAGCGAGCTCGATGTAGCCCATCACCGAGGTCAGGGGCGTGCGGAGATCGTGTGAGATGAGTGCGACGAACTCGTCCTTGACGCGGTCGGCTTCGATCAGCCGCGCCCGGATCCGCTCGAGCGCGCGAAGGATGCCGACGAAGCGGAGAACGACGAACACCCCGATCACCGTCGAGGCGATCACGACGGCGGGCACGTTGAGCGGCGCGTGGCGGCTGTCCTGCACGAGCAGGACGACGGGCGCGCAGAGCAGGGCGGAGAGGAGGAGCGCGACGCGCACGGGGCTGATCCGCAGCTGCCGGCGGCGCGGGCGCGGCTGCGAGAGCTGTCGCATCGTCGGATGCAGCGCGGCCGCGCCCCAGAGCGTGTACGAGAGGAGCCAGCCGGCGTCGACGTAGCTGCCCGCCGTGTACGTGCTCGTGCTCAGGCCGTAGATCTCGTCGGCGACGATGAGCGGCACGACGCCGGCGACGAGAAGGAGAAATGCGGGCGTCCGCCACGCCGCCGTGACGAAGAACCCCGCGAGCCCCGCGAGCAGGACGATGTCCATCGTCGGGTAGGCGGCGGAGACTGCGCGCTCGCCGAAGGAGCCGGGGGCGTCGACGATCTGGTCGACGATGTACACCCACTGGAAGAGCGCGAACGCGCAGGTGAAGATCACGGCCTCGCCGAGCGCCGCCCGGCGGTGGTGCCCGCCTGCCTTCACGAGCAGCATCACGAGGCCCGTCGCGAGGAGCGGGTAGCCCGAGAGGTAGACCCAGTCGGCGGCCGAGGGAACCGGCGGGTCGTTCATGACCGTGGCGACGATGTCGCCGCTCGCCGAGCAGAGATTGCCGAGCGCGAAGAGGAGCCACGGCAGGCGGGCGTTCGGCCGGTTGAGGAGGACGCCGGCGACGATCGCGAGCGAGGCGGCGACGCCGATGCCGTCGTAGACGACCGACTGCGCCGTCCCGTTCGAGATGAGGAAGTAGGCCCCGGTCAGCGCGACGCCGCCGGCGAGGAACGCCGCGCTGCCGGGAGACTCGCGGACGACCTTGCGGAGATCCACGTTCGTCCTTTCACGCTACGGGCGGTCAGCCCTGCCCGAAATCACCCGAACGCGGCGTTACGTGCCGACGAACCCGCGGATCGCCGCGGCGACCTCGTCCGGCCGGTCCTCCTGGAGGAAGTGAGATGCGCCCTCGACGAGCACGGGCCCGCGGGCGCCGGGGATCAGCTCGACGAGCCCGTGGGCGATCCCGACCGGCAGCACGCCGTCCTCGATGCCCCAGACGACGAGCGCGGGCTTTCGCCAGTTGCGGAGCGCGTCGCGGACGCGATTCATCGGTGCGGTGTTCGGGTGGTCCGGGCTCGGTCGGGACGAGCTCGGGGAAGGCGAGCGCTCCCGCCTTCGACTCCGGTGTCGGGAACGGCGCGTCGTAGGCGGCCCGCACCTCGTCCGGCAGGCCCTGCGCGGTGCCGGCCTCGACGAGACGGCCGATGTCGAGCGCGCCGCCGAGCTCGCGCACGACGGCGCGAAAGCGCAGCCACGTCTCGCTCGGCGCGGCGCCGCCGCCGATGCCGGTGTTGAGGATGACGAGCCGGTCGATGCGCTCCTCGTGCTCGACGGCGACGCGCAACCCGATCGGGCCGCCCCAGTCGTGGACGACGAGGGTCAGGGCGGTGAGGTCGAGCTCCAGCACGAGGCGCGCGACGGAGTCGACGTGGCGGTCGTACGAGTACCAGCTCGTGTCCTCGGGCTTGTCCGAGCGGCCGAAGCCGATCAGGTCGGGTGCGACGACGCGGCCGGGAAGCTGAGGGATGATCCTGCGCCACAGAAACGACGAGGTCGGCTCACCGTGCAGAAGGAGGATCGGGTCGCCGTGCCCTTCGTCGACGAAGTGCATCTGCAGGCCGTCGAGATCGAGGCGGTGGGGAGGGAAGGGGTAGTCCGGGAGGCTCTCGATGCCCGTATCTTCGCGCTGTGCGATCGCTCACGTGGGATCAGGTGTACGCGCGGCGGCTCGAGGCCTCGCATCTCGAGCGGCGTGCAGGGCTCGGCAGCCTGGTCGACGTCGTGCGCGACACGTGCGGCGTGCACGCCCAGCTGATGACGGGCGCCGAGCTCGCGCTCTCGGCCCGGGTCGACGGCGTCACGCGCGACGAGGTGCGCGGGCTCCTCTGGGAGCGCCGGGAGCTCGTGAAGGCCAACACGATCAGGGGCACGCTGCACCTGCATCCGGCGGACGAGCTCGCGCTCTGGAAGTCGCTGCGGCCGCTGCGCGATCGCTGGCGTGCGCGATCGTGGCTCGACTGGCAGGGGCTCACGCTTGCCGAGGCAGAGGGATTGCGCGAGTCCGTGCTTGCGGCGCTCGGCGACGGGGAGCCTCGAACGAGGACGGAGATCGGCGACGCGGTCGGCGGACGCTTCGGCGAGCACATCGCAGCCGACTCGTGGGGGCACTACCTCTCGCCGGCGGGTGGGGAGATCTGCCACGGGCCTCCGCGGGGCCGGCAGGTCACGTTCGTCCGTTGCGATCGCTGGGTCGCCGGCTGGGACCCGCCGGAGCCGGAGGCGGCGCTGCGCGAGGTGTGCCGCCGGTATCTCGCGTCGTACGGCCCCGCGCAGCGGGGCGAGCTCGAGCACTGGCTCTCGCTGCGAGTCCCGGACGAGGCGCTTGACGGGCTCGAAGAGGTCGACGTCGAGGGTCGCACGGCGCTCGCGCTGCCCGGTGCGACGTTCCGTGACGCCGCGCCGAGGGGTGTGCGCCTGCTCTCGCACTACGACGTGTACGTGATCGGCTGCCATCCGCGCGATCACCTGATCGCCGAGCAGAAGGAGCGCGTCTTCCTGCGAGGCGCCGGCCCGAGCCCGGTGCTCCTCGTCGACGGCCGCGTCGCCGGCGTGTGGACGCGCAAGGACCGCGGCAAGCGGATGGAGATCCGCGTCGAGCCGTTCCGTCAGCTGGCGCGGCACGAGCAGCGCGACCTTGCAGACGACGCAACCCGGGTCGCCGTGACCTACGGCGCCGAGGCCGATCTGCAGCTCGTGTAGGTCGAGGCGCGAAGCCGTGCGTCTCTCTCCACCCTGGACTGTCCACGGTTCGGACTGCTTGCCCCACCGCGCCGGGGCGGATCTGTAGCTCGTGAAGGTCGAGGCGCGAAGCCGTGCGTCTCTCTTCACCCTGGACTGTCCACGGTTCGGGACTGCTCGGAGGAGGAAGGAGGGGCCGGGCGAGCTGCGGCCTGCCGCCCGGCCCCGTGATCACAGATGCCGGCCGGGGAGGAATCTTGCGCAGGATTTTGCGCGAGGAATTCGGGCATGCTCGTCCGCATGGCCGAGGACGAGACCGAGATCACGCAGCCGCACGAGGCACTGCACGAGGACACGCAGGCCCACGAGCCCGTCGTGCCGCCGGCCGCTCCGTCGCCCTCCCCCGGCGGCCGGCGGGCCCCCGCCGCCGCCCGACGCACGCGTGCCGCCGCGCCTCGCCGCGGACGTGTGGCCGTGGCTCGCCGCGCTCGGCATCCTCGCCCTCGCGGCGCTTCTCGTCTGGCTCTTCGTCCTCAACCGCGACTCGAGCAAGGGCAAGGTCGTGCCGGCCGTCGTCGGCCTGCAGCAGCAGGAGGCGATCGCGAAGCTCACGGGCGACGGCTTCAACGTCCGCGCCATCGTCGGGCCCTCCGCGAAGCCGGCCGGCATCGTCGCCTCGCAGAAGCCGGGCGGCGGCTCGCGCCTCGACAAGGGGCAGACCGTCGTGATCAACGTCTCGAACGGCCACGCCGTCGGCGGCAGCACGACCGCGCCCAGACGACGGCCCAGACGACGACCGCCCAATCGACGACCGCCCGACGACGACCGCGCAGACGCGACCGCGCAGACCGCGACCACCACCGCACCGCGCCGGTCCCCGACGTCACCGGCGAGGACGCCGCCTCCGGCGCCGGCCAGATCGAAGCGGCCGGCTTCGTCGCCGAGACGGAGCCCGTCTCGGCGTCCGGCACGGCCGGCTCGATCGTCCAGGAGGCTCCGGCCGCGGGCGGGCAGGCGCCGGCCGGCAGCGTCGTGCGGCTCGGGGTCGCCGTCGGCTCGGCGAGGCCTGCGCAGCAGGTGCCGAACGTCGTCGGCCAGAAGGCCGGCGCCGCACGCGCGGCGCTCCTCGACGCGAAGCTCCTCGTCAGGACGGAGTACAGGCGCGGCCCCGCGAAGAGCACGGGCGTCGTGCTCTCGCAGAGCCCCGCCGCGGGTCAGAGCCTGCCCGCGTACACCCAGGTCACGATCGTCGTCGGCGGCCAGGCAGTAGCCGGCTACGCCGTGCGCCGCCGCGGCAACATCAGCCGCCGCAGCTCGACGAGCGGCGGCCGCCCGCGCAGCTGCTGCGCTGCGACCGCGGTGGCGCCGAGGCCGAGGATGCCGGCCACGATGAACGCGAGCTCCGTCCCGCCCTTCGCGCACAGCCAGCCCGTCAGCACGCCCCCGACCGGGCCGGTGCCGTTGAACGCGTAGAAGTAGATGCCGATGATGCGGCCGCGCAGCCGGTCGGGTGCGGCGAGCTGCATCGAGGTGTTCGAGTTCGCCGACCAGGCCGCGAAGCCCGCGCCGACGAAGAAGAGCAGGATGCCGGCGAGAATCACACCGTGCACCGGCGCGAGCAAGAGCTCCGAGCCGGTGAAGACGAGCGAGCCGACGAGCATCACCTTCGCCGACGCGCGTCCGAGCGACGCCGCGGTCAGCGCGCCGACGAGCGCGCCCGCGCCGAAGACGGCGGAGAGAACCCCGTAGACGATCGCGTCGGCGTGCAGCGTCTGCTTCGCGAGGACCGGCAGCGTGACGTTGAAGTTGAAGCAGAACGTGCTGAGCATCACGGTGAGGCCGAGCAGGATCATCATCCGCGGCTGCTTCCGCACGTACGAGAGGCCTTCGCGGGTGCCGCGGAGGATCGACGGACGCTCGAACTCCTCGAGCGGGAAGAAGTCGCGCGTGCGCATCGCAAAGAGCCCGAGCAGCACGGCGAGGAAGCTGATCGCGTTCACGAGGAAGCAGACGCCCGCGCCGCCGACGCCGTAGACGATGCCTGCGGCCGCCGGCCCGAGGATGCGCGACGCGTTGAAGACGCTCGAGTTCAGCGCAATCGCGTTCGGCAGCGCCTCCCGCCCGACCATCCGGTACGTCAGCTGCTGGCGCGACGGAACGTCGAGCACGAGCACGAGACCGGCCGCGAAGGCGATCGTGTCGAGCATCCACGGGCGTGCAAAGCCCCCGAACGCGATCCACGTCAGCGCGCTCGCCGTGACGAGCTGCGAAGCCTGGGTCGCGATCACGAGCCTGCGCGCATCGAGGCGGTCGGTGATCACCCCCGCGAAGAGGCCGAAGAGCGTGAACGGCAGGAACGCGGCGAGCGCGAGGAGGCCGACGGCGATCGGGTCGTTCGTCAGCTGCAGCAGGAACCAGCCGAGCGCGAAGCGCTGCATCCACGAGCCGACCTGAGACACGGCCTGCCCCGCGAAGAAGAGCCGGTAGTTGCGATAGCGGAGGCTCGAGAAGGTCCGCTTCACGGCCGCTCCTCCTCCTCGAGCAGCCGTGAGAGCGGCTCGATCGCAGCTTCGACCGCCGCGAGCTCGCCCGCTCCGAGCCGGCCGAGTCGCGAGACGAGCCACGCGGTGCGGCGCGAGCGGACGCGCCGCAGCACGCGCTGGCCCTCGTCCGTGAGCTTCAGGCCGACCCGCCGCCTGTCGTCGGGGCTCGGGGTGCGCGTCACGAGTCCGTCGCGCTCGAGCCTGTCGACGTGGTTCGACATCGCCGGCGCCGACACGCGCTCCCGCGCGGCGAGGCCGCCGATGCCGATGCCGGGCGCGTACTTGATCGCGACGAGAAGCGAGACCTGCTCGGGCGAGACGCCGACCTCGCGGGCCTCGCGCCGCAGCTCCCGGCCGACGCGCAGGAGGACCGGGCGGAGGCCGTCGGCCACCGCGAGCGTGTCGATCCGGATGTCCGCAGAATCGTTAACGAGGTTAACGATAGCTGACGACGCAGATCTACCGCGGGATCGCGTAGACCGTGCCGCGTGCGGCGACCCGGTCGCCGACGGTGATCGTGTAGCTGTAGAAGCCGCCGTGCGGCATGCGGACCCGGATGCGGTAGCGGCCCGAGCCGAGCTCCTTCGCCCGCACGCGCTCGGTGCCCCGCGGCCCGACGAGCGTCAGGACCGCCTTGTATCCGGCGAGGGAGCGGCCGCGGCGGGTCACCTTGACGACGGCGTCCCACGGCTTCGTCGCCTCGATCACTGCCGGCGCGTCGCTCACCTGCACGCGCGGCTTGTCGGTCCAGGCGCCGAGGGCCGCGACGACCGCGACGATGACGACGAGTAGGGGGATTGTCCGCAGCCGCATGCGTGAGCCCTTGTGTGAAAGAGACGTCCCGACGACCGTAAGGTTGCCCCTCGCGGCGAGAATCCCCCGGATGGGTTAGCGCTAGAGCTGGGGCGTCGTCGAGTCGGCCGCGTGCACGCCGTCGAGCGGCGTGCTGCTGAGGCCGCCGGGCTTCCGCGCGAAGAAGCGGCGACGGACCCAGAGAAACGCCATCGTCAGCCCCGCCGCGAGCGCGAGGCCGATCGTCCAGTGCTGCAGGCTGAGCGCGGTCATCCTCGCCTCGTGCTCCCAGAATCCCTTGGCGTACTTGTCGGATGCGGGGTTCGACAGGGGAATGAGGTCGACGCCGTTCGGAAAGCGCTGGGAGTGGTGGCGCTCCCACGTCCGCGTCTTGTGCACGACCGCCATCGCGATCACGATCGCCGCGACGCACGGGACATAGAAGCCGAGCGGCAGGCGCACGGCGACGAAGCCGATCGCGATCAGCAGAAGCGACGGCACGAGAGCCCAGAGCCACACCGTGGCGATCGTCCCCGACGTGGGCTCGTGCCAGGTCGTCTTCAGCTGGCCCGCCGGCCCCCACTGGACGACGCGAGGCTTCTCGAGAGCGAGCGTCGCCGCCATGAGCGCCGAGAAGAAGAGCGGAATCGCGATGAACGCGGCAATCGCGAGCGGCGCCTTCCCGCGGTCGCCGAACCGGAAGAGCTTCATGCGAGCTGCTCCGCCTCGAGGACACGTGCCAGGAACTCCCGCGTGCGCGGCTCGCGCGGGCTCGTGAAGATCTCCTCCGGGCCGCTCTCCTCGAGGATGCACCCGTTGTCGAGGAAGCACACCTTGTCGGCGACCTCGCGCGCGAACCCCATCTCGTGCGTCGCGACGATCATCGTCATCCCGGAGTTCGCAAGCTCGCGCACGAGGCCGAGGACGTCCGAGACGAGCTGCGGGTCGAGTGCGCTCGTGATCTCGTCGAGCAGCATCAGCTTCGGCTCCATGGCGAGCGCTCGCACGATCGCGACGCGCTGCTGCTGCCCGCCGCTCAGACGGTCGGGGAACTCGTCGGCCTTGTCCTCGAGCCCGATGCGCGAGAGCAGGGCCCGGGCGCTCCATTCGGCCTCGTCGCGGGGCACGTTCCGCGCCTTCCGGGGCGCGAGCATCACGTTCTGGAGAACCGTCATGTGCGGGAACAGGTTGTAGGCCTGGAAGACGATGCCGATCTTCTTGCGCAGCGCGTTCACGTCGATCTTCGGATCGGTCAGGTGCTGGCCGTCGACGACGATCTCGCCCTCCTGCACGAGCTCGAGCCTGTTCAGGCAGCGAAGCAGGGTCGACTTCCCCGACCCCGAGGCGCCGATGAGGCAGACGACGTTGTGCTCGTTCACGTCGAGCGTGATCTTGTTCAGCACCTGCAGGTCGCCGAACCACTTCGAGACGCCGCGGATCCTGACGAACGGCTCGCTGCCGTTGCCGGTCACGCTCAAAACGCCTGCGCGCGCTCGCGGCGCTCGCGCTGCGCGACGATGTAGTCGGTGAAACGAGCCAGCGGGATCGTGATGAGGATGAAGAAGACGGCGGCGACGATGTACGACGGGAAGTCGCCGTTCTGCGTCGAGAAGCCCTGCGCGAGCTGCGCGGATTCCGCGATCCCGATCACGCCGACGATCGCGGTGTCCTTCTGGAGGCCGACGAAGTCGTTGAGGAGCGGCGGCACGACGCGGCGCACGGCTTGCGGCACGATGACGTAGCGCATCGTCTGCGCATAGGACAGGCCGAGAGAACGGGCCGCTGCACGCTGGCTCGGGTGCACCGCCTCGATTCCCGCGCGGTAGACCTCCGTCACGTACGCGGTGTAGACGAGGGTCAGCGCGATGATCCCGTACGTGACGAACGACAGGCGCGAGATGTAGCCGATCTGCAGCCCGGGCAGGCCGAAGCCGACGATGAACGCGACGATGATGATCGGCGTCCCGCGGAAGAAGTCGGTGTAGACGATCGCCAGGGCGCGCAGCGGCTTCGCTCCGCGCCCCGGCAATCCGCGAACGATCGCGATCGCAAGCGCCAACACGAGGACGAGGACTTCCGCGATGACCATCATCTTGAGGTTCACCTGGAAGCCCGCCCACACGTCCGGCATCGCCAGCGTGAAGCTGTGCAGATTGAAGAACGCGTGGATGACCTGGTGGAACGCGTGCATGTGTCAGTGCCCTACTTGAGGACGGGCACCTTCGAGAAGTCGAGGCTGAACCACTTCTTCTGCAGCTTCCCCACGGTGCCGTTCTTGATGAGGGTCGCCATGGTCGAGTTCACCGTCGAGAGCAGCTTCGAGCCCTTCTGGAGCACGGCGCCGTACTGCTCGTGCGTGACGATCTGCCCGGCGACGGGGCCGAACTTCGTCGGATTCTGCTTCCTCTCGAGGCTGACGAGCGGCACGTCGAGGATGAAGGCCTGGCAGCGGTTGATCTGCACCGCCTGATAGGCCGCCGTCGTCGTCGGGAACGCGAACGGAGCCTTCGACGGATGGAGCTTCGTCTTGATGTAGTCGAGGCCGGTCGTGTTCGTCTGCGCGCACGTCTGAAGCTTCTTCAGGTCGGCGAGGCTGTGCGGAACGGGCGCCTGCTTCGACAGCAGCACCCCCTGGTTCGCATTCAGATACGACGACGTGAAGTCGACGGTGCGCTTGCGCTGCGAGGTGATCGTGGCCTCCTGGAAGGAGATGTCGAACTTCTTCGTGCCCGGCGCGAAGAGGCTGTTCCACGGCGAGTACATCCACACCGGCTTGAGGCCGAGCTTCGCAGCGATGGCCGATGCGAGATCGACCTCGTAGCCGCGCGGGCTCGTGACTTTGTTGCCGCGGACGGTGCCGCTGGCGAAACCGGGGGTCGGGTCGCCGAAGGCGACGATGAGCTTGCCCGCCTGCAGCGTCGGCGGTGCGGCCGGCCGCGCCGAGGCCGCCGGGACGGCGACGAGCGCCGCAAGGGCGAAGAGCGGGAGAAGACGCTTCACGAGGAACCCTCCTGTGGGTTTGGACCTGGAGCCGAGAATCTACCGCGGTGCGGCGGAAAGGCCTAATCGGCCGCCGGATCGCCGACGGCGGCGCGGGTCAGGGCCTGGAAGTGGCCGATCAGCTGCTCGCTCCGCCCCATCAGGTAACCGTGCTCGACGCCGCCGCCCGCCATGCCGCGCTGCACGCCCTCGACGAGCGCGCGGTCCTCGATCCCGACCTGGTCGTCGAAGGCCATCAGCTCGTCGATCCAGGCCTGGTCGACCGCCGGGCCGAAGAAGTAGTCGAGGAAGCGGTACGTTCGGTCGGCCGTCAGCGGAACCATGGGCCCGATCGAGATGTTCGGCTTGCCCGGGAAGATGTTGACGCCGAGGTTCGGCCAGAGGAAGTGGAACTGCGACCGCGGCAGCTCGCCGTCGAGGTGCATCGTCGTGCCGCCGCCGCGCCGGGTCGGGCCGCGCTGGCTCGACAGCCGGCCGTCGGTCGAGAGCGCGTACGCGTCGGCGGAGGTGTCGAGCATCTCCGCGAGCTGCGGATGCGCGACCTGGCAGTGGTAGCACTCGAGGAAGTTCTCGCAGACGACCTTCCAGTTCGCGTCGAGCTCGGTCTCCCACCGCGTGTAGAAGACGAGCTCGTCGACGTCGAGGCCGAGCTCCGCGATCTGCGCGGGCATCGAGCCGAGCGCCTCCGCGAGCGGCTCCGGGTCGCGCTCGGTGTTGACGAAGAGGAACGGCCCCCAGGTGTCGACCGCGATCCGGCACAGCCCGAGCTCTTCGCGCGGGAAGTCCTCGATCTCCTCGGCCCGCGGCGCGGAGCGCAGGGCGCCGTCGAGGCCGTACGTCCACGCGTGGTACGGGCACTGGATCGTCTCGCGCTTCGCCGCGCCGTCGGCGACGGGGAAGCCGCGGTGGCGGCAGACGTTGAGAAAGGCGCGCAGCTCGCCGTCACGCGCGCGGGTCACGACGACCGGCGTGCGGCCGGCGCGCGTCGTCGTGTACGTCCCCGGCTCCGGCACCTCGCCGACGTGCCCCGCGTACTGCCACGCCGAGCGGAAGATGCGCTCCTGCTCGCGCCGGAGGATCTCAGGGTCGGAGTACCAGCTGTACGGGAGCGTCTTCTCCACGGCCCGAATCTATCGCGCGCGCCTCGCGTCGTACCATGTCGGAGTGGAGAGAGCGCGTCGAGCCGCCGTCTTCCTCAAGGAGCACCCGAGGGTCTTCGTCGGCGTGCAGGTCGCTCTGCTCGCGATCTTCCTCGGCTTCGCAGGCTGGGCGGTGCGGGGCTCGTTCAAGGACGCCGGCGGCGACCTGCGTGACGCGAACCCGCTGCTCTTCGCCCTCGCCTGCGCGGCGCTCGCGGTGTACTACCTCGTCTTCGTCTTCGGGTGGATGCGCATCCTCGCCGACTGGAACCTCCATATCTCGTATCCGGCTGCGCTGCGCGCCGAGATGGTCTCGATGCTCGCGAAATATGTGCCGGGCGGAGTCTGGACGCCGGCCGCGCGCGTCGTCGCCGCGCGGCGCGCCGGCATCACGGACGGCGCACTCGTCACCGTGTCGATCCTCGTCGAGGCGGGCATCTCCGCGGTGGCCGGCGTGGTCGTCTTCGTCGTCTCGCTCGCGTGGATGGACCAGGTCGACGCGCCGATCGTGCCGATCGTGCTCTTCGCGGTCGTCGTCACGGCGCTTCTCCACCCGAAGGTCTTCTGCCCGCTCGCGTCGCGCGTGCTGCGGAGGCTCGGGCACGGCTCGCTGCCGCCGCTCCGCACCTCGACGATGGCGTTCCTGCTCGTCTTCTACTGCGCGACGTGGGTGATCGGGGGGCTCGCCCTGTGGCTGCTGCTCCGCTCGGTCGGCGCGCATCCCGAGATCTCGTCGATCGTCTTCCTCGGCGGCACGGCCGCGGTCGGCGCGATCGTCGCCGTGCTCTCGATCTTCGCGCCCTCCGGCCTCGGCCCGCGCGAGGCGTCGATGTACGGGCTCCTCCTCGCCGTCGTGCCCGAGGGCGCGGCGCTCGGTGCCACGCTCCTGAACCGCGTCGCGATCACCCTCGTCGAGGTGCTCCTCCTCGTCGTCGGGGGTCTCGTCCTGCGGCGCGACGAGGGGGAGGAGCGCGAGCCCGCGGTGCAGGACGCCCCTGCCTGAGGCGGACGCTCCAGGTCCTCTCACATTGCTTGCCCTCGGCTACGCAATGCGTAATCCTGTGCGGGTGAGCATCGACCCGAGCCCGCTCGTGCGCTACCGCTGCGACGGCTGCGGTCACGATGCGAGCCTCCGGGACGCCCCCGATCGCTGCCCGAGGTGCGGCGGCGCCGGCTGGGAGGAGCACGGCTGGAAGCCCTTCGCGGATCTGCTCGCGGACGTGGCTCCCGCGAGCCGTGCGACGGGCACCGCGGACGTCGACGCGCCGCTCGGCCGCGAGGCCGCCGAGCGCTCGGTCTTTCCCGGCGTGCCGCTCCATTAGTCCAGGCTGGACTAGTCCACAATGGAGTGCTAGCGTGCGCCCATGGCGCCCGCCGGCCGCACCCGCCTCGAGACGCTGACGACCACCGAGGGCGCCGTGCTGGCACTTCTCGCGACGGAGGGCGAGCACTCGGGGTACGAGCTCGCGAAGTTCGTCGACCAGGCGATCGGGCATCTCTGGTCGCCGGCGCGAAGCGGCCTCTACGCGACCCTTGCGCGCCTCGCGAAGAACGGGCTTGCCGAGAGCCGGGCCGTGGCGCAGTCCGCGCGGCCGGACAAGCAGCTCTACCGGATCTCCCCCGCGGGGCGCGAGGCGCTCGCCGCCTGGCTCGAGGGCGTCGAGCCGGGCGCGCGCGACACGTTCTTCCTCAAGCTCTTCGTCGGCGTGCTCACGTCGCCGGCCGTGCTGCTCGAGCACGTCGAGCAGTTCCGCGCCGACACCGAGGCGCGGCTCGCCGTGCTGCGGCGGTTCGAGGCGACGAACTCGAACGCGGGGCACGACTGGTTCTATCGTCATCTGCTCGACTACGGGATCCGCCGCGCGGAGCTCGAGCTCGACTGGGTCGACGGCGTCGCGCAGGCGTTGCAGGACGGGCCGCAGTGAGGCGCCTCCTGGCTGTCGCGCTCGTCCTCGCCGCCGGGGCGGCGTGCGGCCGCGGTGGTGCCGCAGCACCGGCGGCGGCCGCAGGCTGGGTCGGGACGTATCGCCTGCCCGCGTCCGCCGACCCGGTCGACGTCTTCGTGCAGCTCCGCGGCGGCCGAGCGGTCGTCTCGATGGGGTACGGGCACCCGGCGCGCTCGCAGGTGGCCGCCGCGGTTCGCGGCGAGCATGTTCGCTTCGCGCTGCCCGGCCTGCCCGCGAACCTCGTCTTCGACGGCACGGTGCAGGGGCGCGTGCTCGCCGGGAAGGTCGTGCAGGGTCGCGTGCACGGCACCTTCCGCCTGGTGCGCGGGACCGCGCGCGTGCTGCCGCTCTTCGGCCTCTACCGGAGCGCGTCGGGGGCCGCCGTCACCGTCGTCCGCGCCACGGGGTACCCCGCCTGGCTCGTCGAGCTGCCGTCGGGCCGGGTGCACGGGATCGGGCCCGAGCTCACCGTGGGCGCGCTCCTCGGCGAGACGTCCGGCGACGGGTCGATCGCGGTCGAGGGCGACGGCATCTCGTGGAACGGCGCGCACTACTCCCGCGTCGCACTGCGCCAGCGCGAGGTCCGCGTCGGCGCGAATGCCGCGACGCTGACGCTGCCGCCGGGCGCCGGGCCGTTTCCCGCCGCCGTGATGGTGCACGGCTCGGGCGCGACGACGCGCGAGGAGTTCCAGGTCTTCTCGTCGTACCTCGAGCTGCTCGGCGTCGCCGTGCTCGCCGGCGACAAGCGCGGCGTCGGGCAGTCGACCGGCCGCTACCCGGGCGAGCGCGCCGAGCCCGCGACGATCGACGTGCTGGCACGCGACGCGCAGGCGGAGGTCCGCTTTCTCGCGTCGCTGCCGCAGATCGACCGTTCGCGGCTCGGCCTGCTCGGCGACAGCCAGGCCGGCTGGATCATCCCGCTCGCGGCGGACCGCGACCACGCCGTTCGCTGGGCGCTGCCCCTCGTCGGCCCGACGGTCGGCGTCGGCGTCACCGACTACTGGGGCTCGCTCGCAGGCAAGAGCCAGAGTGCGCCGAGCGGCCCGCGCGCGCAGCTCCTGGCCGACGTGCGCTCGCACGGCTCGGGCGGCTTCGACCCGCAGCCGCACCTCGCGCGGCTCGCGATCCCGGTCTTCTGGGTCTACGGCGACGACGACCGCAACGTGCCGACCGAACTCTGCGTCGAGTCGCTCGAGCAGCTGAAGGCGGGTCACGACTACACGTGGAGCGTGCTGCCGATGACGCACGCCTTGCTCCAGCTCCCGACCGGCCTGTACGCGAGCCTCGGGCGCTCGCCGGGCTTTGCGCCCGAGCTGTACCCGGCGATCGGCAGGTGGCTGCGGAGCCGCGGCATCGCGCGATAGCCGCCGCGCAGGGCGTATCGTCGAGCGCTGTGAGCACGCAGACGTGGCATCACGGGCTGATGGCGAAGTGGTGGGCCGAGTTCAACCACGGCGGCCCCGAGATCGACTTCTTCGGGCGCTTCGTCGAGGCGGGGCAGCCGGCACTCGATCTCGCGTGCGGCACCGGGCGCCTGCTCCTGCCGTGGCTTCGCGCGGGCTACGACGTCGACGGCTGCGACGCGTCGGCCGACATGATCGCGCGGTGCCGCGAGCAGGCGGAGCGCGAGGGGCTCGCGGCGAGCCTCTACGCGCAGCCGATGCACGAGCTCGACCTGCCGCGGCGGTACCGCACGATCGTCGTATGCGGCGGCTTCGGGCTCGGCGGGCAGCGTGCGCACCACGTCGAGGGCCTGCGCAGGATCTTCGCGCACCTCGAGCCGGGCGGGACGTTCGTCGTCGACAACGAGGCGCCGTACTCCGACCCCTTCGGGTGGAGGCACTGGACGGCGGCGGGGCGGGCCGAGCTGCCGCGCCCGTGGGGCGACCCGGGAGAGCGGCGCCTCGGCTCCGACGGGGCGGAGTACGCGATGCGAGTCCGCCTCGTCGATCTCGACCCGCTCGCGCAGCAGACGACGTACGAGGTGCAGCTCTGGATGTGGCGCGACGGCGAGCTCGTCGCCGAGGAAGCGCACCGCCTCGACATGACGCTCTACTTCACGTACGAGCTCGCGACGCTGCTCGAGCAGGCGGGCTTCGTCGACGTCGAGCTGCGCGCCGGCTACGAGGACCGGCCGCCGACGGGTGAGGACGCGTTCGTCGTCCTCGTCGCGCGGAGGCCGTAGCCGTCGGAGGAGTGCCCGGGTCAGCGGTCGTCGGGGCCGGGGCTCTGCAGGCACGCCTCGGTCTGCGGCGCGAGCGAGCCCCCGACGACCTTGCCGTCCACGATCTCGACCGGCCCGATCGACGAGCTGCCGTGCGTGCAGTTCGTCTGCGGCGGCGCGTCGCCGCCCCGTGCGGCGCCGACGACCACGAGGACGAGCAGCAGGACGACGAGGCCCCACAGGCCGACGAGGATGCCGCGCTTGCGCTGGAGAAACGGTGACCGCACGATGAGTGAACGCCGCATGCGGTGAACGAGTTTCGCACGCGAGGGAGGAAGTCCTTCGGCCGGCCGCGAGAGAGGCGGCGCAGTCGCCGCCCCTCTCGCCCCGGTCCACGTTCCGAAGCGGCGGCTAGGCAGCCGCCGGCCGGGCATCGAGGGACGCGGCCTTCCGGTGGTGGAGGAAGAGCACCACCGATGCGGCGGCAACCCAGAGGAGCCAGACGAAGATCGTGAAGAAGATGATCGAGACGAGCGCCGCCGCTGCCGCGATGATCCCGAACCAGCCGAGCCACCGTGGGAGCGCCCTCGAGCCCAGCACGACGAAGGAGAACGCGAAGATCATCGCCGAGAGTGCCGCGGTGCCGGTTGCGTGCATGATGTAGGTGCCGTCGCTGTTGGCGTGGATCACCTCCGGGAAGACGCGGTGGCGATAGGTGTCGTCGCTCATCGTCCTCACGCCGGCGGCGAGGCCGACCGCGCCCATCGTCACGGCAATGTAGGCCGTGCCGCCGATCGTCACGATCGAGCCGAGCATTCCGTCGCGCGGCTCGATGTCGCGGACGGTCTCGCGCAGCGCGGCGACGAACCAGAGCAGAAAGAACAGGCCGAGGCCCGCGAGGAGCCAGCCGAAGTTGATCCTGCTGCGGTGGCCGCCGTCGCCGAAGTAGGCGATGAACTTCGCCGGCGCCTCGTCGCCGTTCGGCCCGTCGAAGATGAGCGCGTTGCCGATCACGTAGAGGACGACGAACAAAAGCCCGGCCAGAGAGCCCCACGAACGCAGGGCACGCGTGTTACTCAAAGTGTGCCTCCCTTGTTGACCCCTGCCGCCCCGGCAGGCTGTCCGCGCGTTCGACGGTGCGACGGCGGATCCTTCCGGCGCCGCCTGGCACGCCGCCGCCTCAGCGCCGGCTGCGCATGCTCTCCGGCCAGATGCCCTGCTTGCCGGGCGAGAGAATCCCGTTCGGGTCGACGGCGTCCTTGATCGCCTCCGCGAAGCGGCGGTACGCGTGGTCGCCGAAGCTGTACTGCTCGGCGGCGAGGTCCATGAAGTCGAGGTGCGCTCGATACTCGCCGTACCCGAGCTTGCCGGCGTCGCTCACGAGCAGCTTCGCCGTCTCGTAAGCGCGGCGGCTCTGCGCCTCGTCCTTCGTGTCGAAGATGACGAGGGTGACGTTGCAGAAGCTGCGCGCGTTCGTCGGGATCAGAACTGCCGCGTAGTCGAGATGCGCCTTCTGCTCGACGAGCCCGCGGATGAGATCCCGGACCGCAAGCGCGTCCTTCCCCGTGAGGCGTGCGACGGGCGAGAAGCCGATGTGGCCTCCCTCTTCGCCGCCGTACCAGCCCGTCATCTGGTTGATGTCGAGGTTCGGGACGCCGGCCTGCACGCGGTCGAACGGGTGCTCGAGCTCGTGCATCTCCTCCGGCGTGTGCTTCTGCCCCCAGACCTCGGCGCCGGGAATCCGCTCGAACGCCTCCTTGACCTTGCGGTAGCGGAGGGCCACGACGTCCTCGTCGCCGTAGAGCGCGAAGCGCATGTACCAGCGGCCGATCTCGAGCTCGCGGGCCATCTTGTCGATCACGGCGTCGGGAATCGGGCCGTCGCCGTCGTACCACGGGGCGCGCGTCGAGATCACGGACGCGTGCGCGATCGTGTTCCAGATCTGCGGCACGTTCTCGATCGTCCGGTCGAGCATCAGCGTCCGCAGGGTGTCGACGACCGGGCCGAGGTCGTCCTCCTTCCAGACCCGCAGGCGGAGCGGCATGTAGCACTCGGGTTGCGGCATCAGCCAGATGCCCATCTTCGTGACGATCCCGTAGTTCGACTGCGTGAAGAGCTGATCGAGGCTCGGGCCGAGGCTTCGCTTGTAGACATGCCAGGAGCGGTTCCCCGGCATGGCGCCCATCCCGGTCCGGAGGAGCTCGCCGTTTCCGAGCACCACTTCCAGCCCGCACGCGGCGCCCATGTCCTGCGCGACCGGGAGGTAGGTGATGCCGTTGTCGAGCGTGTTGCCGACGACGCTGCCCCAGCCGAGATCGGTGACCGAGACCATCAGGTCGTGGCCGCCGCTGCGGATCGCCTCGTAGAGGTCGAACCACTGGACGCCCGGCTCGACCACGGCGTACGCGCAGTCGGGGTCGATCTCGAGCACGCGGTTCATGTTCCGGAGGCTGACGATCACCGAGCCCTTGACGCGGGGCGCGGGCCCTCCGTAGCCGTTGTTCCGCCCCTGCCCGTGCGTCCAGAGCGGCACGCCGAACCGGTTCGCGATGCGCACGACCTCCTGAACCTCCTCGACCGTGGTCGGCATGACGACGGCCGACGCGGTGAAGTCGTCCCACGTGGGAAACGCGAACGGGTCGCGGAACTCGCGCAGCCCCTCCTCGGAGGCGAGCACCTTGGCGGCTCCGAGAGCGTCGGTGAAGGCGGCGAGGGCGTCGTCGAAACGGTCGTCCGAGACGCCCGGCGGCAACGGTCGCGTCGCGGGCTGCTGCACGTCGGTCATGACGTCACCTCCGGTGTGCGGGCCGAAAGGTCATCTGACCATCCATGCGAAGGCACGTCAAGCAGCGGCTCGCGTGCTGCGATTGGCCGCGCCTCCTTTGCCAACTGCCTTGACACGGATCCGGAAGCAGGTCAGAAAGGCATGCATGCCTGCTCACGAGACACGGCTCGAGATCCGTCACGGAATCACCGTCGTCAACACCGACATCGAAATCGAAGTCCGCGCCGACGGCAGAAGGCTCGGGACGCTGAAGATCAGCCGCGGTTCGATCGACTGGACGACATCGCCGAAGCACATCCCGCGGCGCCTGTCCTGGGAGCGGTTCGCCGAGCTGGCGGAAGCGCACGGCACTCGTCCGCGCTCGTCACGGTGAACGGGCGGCTGCGGGCGTCCTCGAATCCCGCTTGAAAGATGGGTCCGCTGGCCCTGTCCGCATCGCGAATTTCGGCACCGCCGTCGTGATCGTCCCGATCGTCAGGGGGTAGAGCGAAGAGCTGGCGATCGGCTGCGTGACGGCGCGCCTCTTCGAGTGCACGTTCATCCGTGCCGCGGCGCCCGCCCGAGGCTCGTGGGGGAGGTGGGCTCAGCAGCCTCCCTCCACGCGTTCACCGCGTGGCATCCACGCGACGCATTCGGTCTGCTGAGCCAGACGCGCGCCGCGCTGTGAAGAGAGGGACCGGAGCGACCTTCGGGCGGCCGTTCATCGTGCGTCCTCGAGTTGTCGTCGCTCCGTTCCCACTGCCGGCCCTGCAAGACGATTCGCTCAGCGTACGCGGGCTCGCTTCGTCGCCACCTTCTTGCCGGCGATCGTCCACGTGAACGTTGTCGTGGGCGCGAGGGAGCGCGTCTTCAGCATCAGCAGGTCGTCTGCCGGCGAGTCCCAGTCGTACCCGGAGAGCGTCCCTGAGAGGCAGCGCTTCTTCTTCTTTGCGTCGAGGTAGCAGACCTTGTACGGGGCCTTCTCGCCGAGGGGCGTAGCGATGAGGCGGAGTTCCGCACTGCCGATGAACGACTCGCGCGTGATGGTCACGCGATACCTGGTTGCCGGTCGCGGGACGACGAGAGTCGTCATGTCGGAGTACCCATCGGCGCATGAGGGGTCGTACGTTCCCGCGTCGACGATGTAGCAGTTGTCAAAGTCGGGGGACGCGTGCAAGAGGACGTAGTAGGTGCCTGGGTCGAGCTGGTAGCCGTATAGCCAGTGGCCCGTCTGCGCCTCGGAGTCGGTCATGATCGTGAAGACCTTCTGATTCTCCGAGAGGAACTCGCCGTTGGTGCCCCGGTCGGGTTTGGTGGCGATCTCGATCACGACCTGGTCGGACTTCGGTGCGGAGAAGGTCGCAGTGGGGTGGCGGTCGTTGCTGCCCACGCTCGACAATACTGGCGGAACTGCGCTTGCTGCCGACGCGAAGATCAGCGCCACCGTCGTGGTGGTCAGGATGGCCGCAACTCTCACGATGGCACGCGATGGTAGCCCCGATATCGCGATGTCGCTCGTCGACTCGGGATGCACGTTCGACAGATTCTTGCGCCGGTCGGCCGATGCCGCGATCCTGCTTTAGGCCGAGCTCGGTCAGTGACCGGCGGTTCAGCTCACCGCCCGGCGCTCCACGGCCCTCCGGCACGTCTGCGTGAGCGAGGTAGGACGGCCGGCCGACGCGGACGTTCGGCTCGGAAACGGGAGCGACGGGACTCGAACCCGCGAGCTCCGGCGTGACAGACCACTTCAGCGGTCGCACCGTGCACAACAATTCACACGCGAGCGCACTGTTCATGCGGTTCTTTGGTGGCCTCCAGCTCGACTCCGCATGGCCACGCGACGCGGTTCGAGACGTTTGCTGCCCATCTGCTGCCCGCTCGACGTCTCGATGCTTGAGGCGGAGGTCCGGCCGCGACGATGTCGGCGGCTACCATTTCACGCCGAACCCATCCTTGTCGGCTAGATGTGTTCGGGAAGACCGAAGCGGCCGGGCAGCGCGGGGTCGGCGAAGAAGGTGATCTCGTCGACCTTGCTGCCGCTCAAGGTGAGCACCATCATGCCCCAGGGCTGCGAGCGCAGGTAGCAGCCGAAGGCCGGCTGGCCGTTGGCGCGGGTCGGGCGTACCTGTAGCGGGGCGCCGCGGACTTCGGCGCCGTGGTCGAG
Organism: uncultured Actinomycetes bacterium; assembly: GCA_963831405.1. Classification (GTDB taxonomy): domain Bacteria; phylum Actinomycetota; class Thermoleophilia; order Gaiellales; family Gaiellaceae; genus Palsa-739. The sequence continues at coordinate 375,454 of CAWHPX010000020.1, read as the reverse complement.
GTACACGCCGATCGCTTCGTGTCCGATGAGCTCGCCCGGTTGCGGCGGCATGGTCACACGAGCGTCGGAACTGAGCAGAGTTAGGAGGCGTGCCGTGTCGCCGGCTTCGACGGCGTCGCTGAAGGTGGCGAGAAGGTTCCGTTCGGTCGGCGAGTCGGGAAGCGGCGCCTGCTGGCGTTCGACGGTGTACGAGTCGAGCGTTGCGCGTGCGCGTTGGAGCGCGGCTTTGACCGACTGCGGCGTCGTCTCGAGGATCGAGGCGGCTTCGTCGGTGTGGAAGCCGAGCACGTCGCGCAGCACGAGCGCTGCGCGCTGCTTCGCGGGCAGCTGCTGCAGCGCGACGATGAACGAGAGCTGGATCGCTTCGCGCTGCTCGTAGCGTGCTTCAGGTCCGGGGGCGGGATCCGGGAGCGCGCTGTCCGCGTAAGGCTCGAGCCAGCTGGGCTCGACGGCGCGGCGGGTTCTTGACGGTCTCATGGTGTTCTCCGTGGCGGGGCGGCGCCCGCGTTCGCGAATTGCGTTGAGACTCCGGTTGGTTGCGATCCGGTAGAGCCAGGAGCGCAGCGAAGCGCGTTCCTCGAAGCCGTTGAGCCCGCGCCAGGCGGCGAGCAGTGTTTCCTGGACGAGATCCTCGGCGTCCTGCACGGAGCCGAGTAGCCGGTAGCAATGCAGCTGGAGCTCGCGCCGGAACGGCTCGACCAGCGACGCGAACGCGCGCTCGTCGCCTCTCTTGGCCCGCTCGAGATCGACGGTCATCGCCTCAATGACACCAGGCCGGTCGGGAACGGACCGGCGGTCCGTTTCGCGGCATCGCGGTGTCTTTGACGTCCGTACAACCGCGAATTGGAGATGAGCTGATGCAGAAGCAACGTTGGGGCAGCGCGCTCGCACGTGTGTTCGCCGTTTGGCGTACGGGCCTACCGAGGCCCGTCCTCGTTCTTCAGGGCGGGTGGGCGCTCAACAACTTCGGCACCGGACTGATCCTTCCCTTCGAGATCATCTACCTCCACGCGGGCCGCGGCTTCTCGACGGCGACCGCGGGGCTGGTGCTGGCGACGGTCATGGGCACGGCCGCAGTGGTAACGCCCCCTTCGGGTGCGCTCCTCGATCGTTTCAGTGCGAAACGGATCTTGATCGCGGGCAGTGTCTTGAACGCACTCGGCTACGGGGGCTTGGCGTTTGTCGACCGTCCCTGGCAAGGCTTCGTCTGCTCGGCCGTCGGCGGTGCCGGCTTCGGATTGGTGGGAACCGCCGGCCAAGTCCTGACCATGACTCTGGTCCCGGCGGAGCAGCGCGCCGCATCGACCGCGATCCGACGAGTCGCAGGCAACTTCGGTCTCGGCCTCGGCGCGACGGTTGCGGGCCTCATCGTCGCGGCCACCCACCATCACCTGCAGGCGTTCCAGGGCCTCTACCTCTTCGACGCAGTCACGTTCCTCGTCTTCGCGCTGGTTGTGCTCGTCTGGATCCCGGATCCGGGCCTCGCGGATGCTCCGTCGGCGAGCGAGGGCGCACGGGGTTTCCGAGCTGTTAGCTCGGGATCGGCTCTTGCTCGCCCTGATCGCGGGCAACCTCGCGCTTGTGATGATCGGCGGCGCGTTCTTCTCCTTCATCCTCCCGCCGTTTGCGCAGGCGCATACACCTGTCGGGCCCGTCGGGATCGGTGTCGTCGTCTTCATCAACACCTTCTTCATCGTCGTAGCGCAGGTACCGGCGACACGGGTGGTGACACGGATGCGCCGCACTCACGCTCTGTTCGCCACCAGCGCCATATTCGCAGTCGGCCTGCTCGCGGTCCTGCTCGCAACGCTCACGCACTCGACGTTCGCCGCTACCACCGTCTTGGCCGGGGTGGCGATCGTGATCGCGGTCGCCGAGTGTGGCCAGTTCATCGTGCTCGGCCCGCTAGTCGCGGAAATCGCGCCGCCGCATCTGCTCGGCCGCTACATGTCGCTCTACCAACTCAGCTTCATGGCAGGCGTGGCCCTCGGCCCCGCGGTCGGCGGCGTGCTGCTCGGAACCTCACCCGACACCATCTGGTGGGGCGGCGCCTTCGCAATGGCACTGACCGGAGCCGGCTTCCTTCGACTCGGAAACCGGATACCCGACCCCCTCATACCGACGAAACCCCCGCCGCTCCAGGCCGCATCAGAGGCCACCTGATCCGCCGACTGCCGGCCGGTTACCCACCCTGACCCTACCCCACTTCGAGGAGGCCCCCATCCATGAAAGCTCTTGTTAGCTCTGACAAGCTCCCCGCTCCGGCCGGGCCGTATTCACCCGGTGTGACGGTCGGTGAGTGGATCTTCCTGTCCGGCCAAGGCGGCTTCGATCCGAACACGGGCAAGGTGGTTAGCGACGATCTAGTCGAACAAACCGAGCAGACCTTCAACAACATCGAGACCGTGCTCGAGGCTGCCGGAGCATCGCTCGACGACGTCATTTCGTGCCTTGTGCACCTCGTCGACCTGGCTGACTTCCCCGCGTTCAACGCGGTCTACGAGCAGAAGTTCACAGGGGTAAAGCCGGTGCGAACGACGGTGCGCGCGGACCTCGTTGCCGGCCTCCTCGTCGAGATCACTGTGGTCGCTCGAGCCTCCTAGCCGAGCGATGGAGTTCGCCGCCACTTGCCGCTCTCCGATTCGATGTGACCTGAGTAGAAGGCCTCAACGAGCCAGTTTGCATCGGCTTCCCGAGCCCATCGACCTGGTCGGTCCTTCTGTGAGGGTCGTGTGTGCTCCCGCCTTCTGCCTGTCGGCCCGTACACAACACTGACGCCTTAAGGAGGGAGAACTGGTGAGCGCGTATTCGATCGTGAACCTGAAAGAGGAGGTCGAGGACTCTATGGGCGAGCGCGCGCCAGGGATCGAGGGGGCGGTTCGCGCGCAAGCAGCTCGACCGCAACGGTGCGGGCATTCGAAGCCGGCGACGACGGCCTCGAACTGATCGCCATCGGCTCCGATCGCCCAGACGGCGGCGACGGCGTCTTCGTAGACCCAGCCTGGATCGTGCAGGCCCCGACACCGACACACAGGAACTGATGCCCCCTATGAATCACGAGCAACCGGGAGGTGTGTATGCAGACCTACGACATCAGATATGACGACAAGTACGGTCAGCTGGCGCGGATCGACGTAGCCGCAGAGGGCGCGGGGTATCGGCCGTGGGTGAATCAGACGCTCACGAGCGTGAATGACTCCGTCGTCCGACTTGCCGTGATCGAGGGCGAGCTCGTCGACTGGCACAGCCACGAGCACGAAGACGAGTTCTTTCTCGTGCTCGAGGGAGAGCTCGAGCTCGAGGTGGAGGGGCGGGAGCCATTCGTCCTTGGTGTGCACCAGGGCGTAACGATCCCGCGTGGCATCCTTCACCATCCGCGCGCGCACGGACGGACGGTCTTGCTGATGGTGGAGCCCGCCACGGTGATCCCGACCGGGAACGATTGACCTGAGGGGATCGCGCCGAAAGGCCGCAACGGAAGCGCGCTCGCGCGTGGGGTGGAGCATCTGTGACAGGTCTCTGCCGCCCATCTGCTGCCCGAGACCCTTCCAGGTGAGCTATTTACTGGGAATGCTGCGCACGACCGCCGGCGTGGTCATTGGCTTATCGAATCGCCAGACGACGGATACCTCCATTTGCAGGCATCTCGAAGACGGGAGCGACGGGACTCGAACCCGCGACCTCCGGCGTGACAGGCCGGCGTTCTAACCAGCTGAACTACGCCCCCGTGGGAGCGGCATTGTAGCCGCGTTGCCCAGCGGACGGTGCTGCGACACTGGACGGCGTGGCGACCGTCGACTGGATCGCGCTCGCGGTCGTCCTGCTCGCCGCGCTCGGCGGCTGGCGGCGCGGGCTTCTCGCGAGCGCGCTCTCGCTCGGCGGGCTCGTCGCCGGCGCCTATCTCGGCTCGCGGCTCGCGCCGCATCTGCTGAGCGGCGGCGCGAGCTCGCGCTGGTCGCCCGTCGTGACCCTCACCCTCGCGCTCGCGGGCGCCGCGCTCCTGCAGACCGCGGCCGCGCTCGCCGGCTCGTTCCTCCGCGGCGGCCTCAAGCTGACGCCGCTCCGCTTCCTCGACTCGGCCGGCGGGATCGTCCTCGGTGCGGCGACCGGGCTCGTGCTCGTCTGGGTGCTCGGCGCGACCGCGCTCCTCCTGCCCGGCCAGACCGCCCTCCGGCGGGAGGCGCAGCGCTCCGAGATCCTCCGCCGCCTCAACGAGCACGTGCCGCCGCGCCGGCTCCTGCACCTGCTCGCCCGCATCGACCCGCTCCAGTCGATCACCGGGCCCGCCCGCGCCCCGCGAGCCGCCCGCGCCGGCGATCGCGCGCAAGCCGGCCGTGCGGAACGCGGAGGCGTCGGTCGTGCGCGTGCTCGGCACCGCGTGCGGCGTCGGCGTCGAGGGCACCGGCTGGTTCGTGGCACGTCACCTCCTCGCGACCGCGGCGCATGTCGTCGCAGGCGAGGACGACACGCATGTCGAGATCCCCGGCCGGCAGGGGCTCGTGCCCGCCGCGGTCGTCGCGTTCGACTCGACGAACGACGTCGCGATCCTGCGCATCGGCGGCCCGACGCGGCCGCCCCTGCGCGTGCGCGGCGCCGCGCAGCCCGGACGCGCCGTCGCGATCCTCGGCTACCCCGAGGACGGCCCGCTCACGGCTGCGCCCGGACGCATCGGCAGCACGTCCCGCGTGCTCACCCGCGACGCGTACGGGCACGGCCCCGTCTCGCGCGAGATCACCGCCGTCGGCGGGCGGGTCCGCCACGGCGACTCCGGCGGCCCGGCCGTCGACGCGCAGGGCTACGTGCAGACGATGATCTTCGCCGCGCGCATCGGCGAGCCGGTCGGCTACGGCGTGCCGGTCGCCGTCGTCCGCAACGCGGCGCGCACCGCTCAGCGACCGGTGTCGACCGGCGACTGCGCGTCCGGCTGAAGCGCCGGTAGGAAGTCGACGACGTTCAGCGGCTGGCGGAACGGCGCGACGACGTAGACGCCCGACGCGAGCTCGCGCGCGCCGGCGATCAGCTCGAGGCCGAGCTCGCCGCCGACCTCGCGCGCGGCCGGGCCGGCACGGCGGTACCGCTCCTGCACGTGCTCGGGGACGACCATCCCCGGCGCCTCGTTGTGCATGCGCACGAGCAGCTCGAGCGTGCGGATCGGCCAGACTCCGACGAGAAGCGGAATCGGCCACGCGCCGCCGATCCGCTCCGCGGAACGCCTCGAGCGGCTCCAGGTCGAAGAGGATCTGCGTCATCGCGAAGCGTGCACCGGCCGCGACCTTGCGCTCGAAGCGGTCGGCCTCGAGCCCGAGGTCGTCGGCCGTCGGATTGACGGCAACCCCGGGGTAGAACGACGTCGGTGCGTCGATCGCGCGCCCGTGGAAGTCCTCGCCGCGGTTCAGCTTCGCCATCAGCTCGACGAGGCCGATCGAGTCGACCTCGTAGACTCCGTGCGTGCCCGGATAGTCGCCGGCCTCGGGCGGGTCGCCGGTGACCGCGAGGATGTTGCGCACGCCTTCTGCATGCGCGCCGAGGAGCTGCGACTCGAGGCCGTTGACGGTCGTGTCGCGCGGCGTCAGATGCGGGATCGTCTCGACGCCGGTGAACCGCTCGATCGCGACGCTCGCCATGATCCCGCTCATCCGTGCGCGTGCGCGCGGATTGTCGTTCACGTCGACGAACTGCGCCTTGCCGGACTCGCGCACGGCGCGCGCGGTCGCGAGCAGCGCTTCCGGGTTCGCGCCGAGCGGCGGGTCGAGCTGCACCGACACGACGAACTCGCCCCCGTCGAGCAGGCGCTGCAGGAGCGTCGGCTCGTCGGTCGACGCGGCCCGCTCGACCTCGGCCCGCTCGCGCAGGAGCATCGAGCCCGCGGGCTGCACGCCCTCGTCGATCGCCGCACGGATCGCCGCGATCTGCGCAGGAGTCGTGCCGCAGCAGCCGCCGATGATGCCCGCGCCGAGCGCACGCGCCTGCGCCGCGAACTGGCCGAAGTACGCGGGCGTCGCGTGCGGGAACACGATGCGCTGCCCGGACATGCTCGCAAGGCCGACGTTCGGCAGGGCGGCAAGCGGCACACCGGCGTCCGTCATGTCTGCGAGCGCCCCGAGCGCCGCCGCGGGGCCGGCGCCGTGATTCGCGCCGAACGCCGCGACGCCGAGCGCGCGCGCTCGTCCCGCCGCGCTCCGCGCGGAGACGCCGGCCAGCGTCTCGCGGTCGCCGTCGAACGTCATCAGCGCGACGACCGGCAGCTGCGACACGGAGCGCACCGCGCGCACCGCCGCCTCGAGGTCGTCCGCGTCGTAGAACGTCTCGACCATGAAGAGGTCGACGCCGCGGCCCTCGAGGATCCGCGCCTGCTCCGCATAGAGCGCCGACGGCTCGCGGCCGTGCAGCTCGGCGTCGCCGAGCGGCCCGATCGAGCCGGCGATGAAGACGTCGCGGCCCGAGACCTCGCGCGCCTCGCGGGCGAGCTTCACGGCGGCGCTGTTCACGTGCTCGAGCTCGTCCTCGAGGAAGTGCTGGGCGAGCTTCGGCCGGTTGGCGCCGAACGTGTTCGTCTCGATCAGCTCGGCGCCCGCACGGATGTAGCCGAGATGCACGTCGACGACGCTCTCCGGCGCCCGCAGGTTCGCCTCCTCGGGGCAGCGAAGCCCGGGCACGGCGCTCGCGAGCACCGCGCCCATGCCGCCGTCCGCGACGATCGGCGGGCCGGCGGCGAGCCGCTCGAGGAATCTGCTCATTTGCAACGAGTGTAGGAGAGCGGGGCCGCCGCCAGCCCCGCCCTGCCACATCGAACCTCCGGGGCAGCCCCCGCCGCATCGGGGCTGCTCAACGGATGCACAGTGAGTATCGCGTTCCGGTGGGACTTCACCTATCCCTCGGACTCGGTTGACCCGGCTTGTTGACGCTCAAGTCGCACGGCCGCGTTGTCGATCCCTGGAACGGAGTCCTCCGGGGGCTGACGGCAATCACCCTGCGGCTGGATCCTCGGCGGCGCCCTCGCGGGCGCCGCTTCTTCATGGATGCAGCGTGCGCCCTTCCATGCCGCCTGCGACCGTGACGAGCTCTCCGGTCACGTGGCCGGACAGCTCGTCGGAGGCGAGCACGACGACGGCGCGCGCGACGTCGTCGGCGACCGCGACCTTGCGCAGCGCCATCGTGCGCGTCACGGCGTCGACGACATCCTGGTCGAGCGACCCGCGCGTCATCGGCGAGTACGTCCAGCCGGGCGCGACCGCATTCACGCGTCCGCGCGGCGCGATGCGGACGATCTCGTTCTTCAGGCTCAGGAGCAGCCCGCCCTGCAGCGCCGACTTCGCGGCCGCGTAGTCCGCGTGCCCCGCCTCGCCGAAGCGCCCCGCGGTCGAGCCGACGAGGACGAGGCTGCCGTGCCCGTTCCGCTCGACCTCGCGCAGGAAGTGCGTCGCCGTCAGGAACGTCGCCGTGAGATTTGCGCGGAGCGTCGCCTCCCAGCGCTCGAGCGAGAGGGACCAGACCGGCTCGTCGTCCCGCGGCCACACGCCGGCGACCGCCGCGCAGACGTCGACGCGGCCGAGCACCCCTCGTGCGGCCGCGAAGAGCCCCTCGACCTGGCTCTCGTCGGTGAGATCCGCGCCGAGAGCGTGCGCGTTCGGCAGCTCGGCCGCCAGCGCCTCCGCGCGCGTCGCGCGCGGAGCGGTAGTGGACGACCACGATGCGCGCCCTCCGCGGCGAACGCGCGCGCGACGGCGGAGCCGATGCCGCCCGAGGCGCCGGTGACGACGACGCCCTTGCCCGCGAGCCCCGTCTCCATCAGCGCCGGAAGAGCGCGCGCACGCGTGCCGCGGCGACGTAGCCGGCATGGCCGAGCTTGCCGGTGCGCTGGTTGTACGCATAGAAGAGCGCGCCCTTCGAGACTCGCGCGCGGGCATAGCCGAACTGCCGCGCGAGGCGGAGCCTCACGTCGCGCCCGTCGCTCAGGCGCAGCAGATGGAGCTGCGTCTCGACGCTGTAGACGACGAGGTTGCCGTCGACGTCCTCGAGGTGCGCACCGGCGGCGACCGTGCGCTTCGTCGTCGTGCGGCCGTTCACGTCGGCGATCGTGAGCGTTCGCCTCGACAGCGTTGCGACGCGTCCGCCGCGCATGAGCGCACCGCCTTCGTGCGGGCGCTTGATCGTTGCGACGAGCTTTCCCGTCCGCGTGAGGACGTCGATCGCGGCAGCGCTGCGGTCGACGAGCACGCGGCCTCGATCGACGGCGGTGACGACAGGAGTGCCCGGATAGGTGTGCAGCTTCGTCTTCGCGCTCGCGTCGAACCGCCAGATCGCCGGCCCGACGGAGCCCGCGACGAGCCCGTCCTCGGCCGCGAGCGTCACCTGCGCGCTTGCGGACGCCCGGAGGGCGACCCGGCCTGCGAGCGGCCGCAACGTCCCGGTCACGACGTAGTTGCGGTCCTGGGTGCACACATGGGCGAACCGGTTCCCCGTGAGCACGACGTTGCTCTCCTGCGTGTCGCACGCGAGCGACGCGCGCACGACGATGCCTTTCGGCGACCAGACGAGGAGGTACTCCCACGACTGGGTGGCTCCGACGAGCGTCGCGGCGCGGCTGCCGTCGACGGCGACCTCGTTCACCGCGGCGACGGTGCGGATCTCCTTCGTCGGCGTGACGGCGACGGCCGGCGGCGGAGGGGCGAGGAGCACGCCGTGACGGTACCGCAGTAGGGTTCCGTCGTGCGAGTCCACGTCCTGAGCGACATCGAAGGCGTCGCCGGCATCGTCAAGTGGGCCCAGACGGGCGGCGACCAGACGCTCTACCACGAGGGGCGCCGCCTCTACACCGAGGAGATCAACGCGGCCGTCCGCGGCGCGAAGTCCGCCGGCGCGACGGAGATCGTCGTCATGGACTGCCACGGCGCGGGCGGCGACTACACCTTCAACTCGCTGCTGCCCGAGCTCCTCGATCCCGACTGCGAGTTCGTCGTCCAGAACGAGTGGACCGAGTACACCGAGCTGCTCTCGTCCGGCTGCGACGCAGCTCTCTTCGTCGGCATGCACGCGATGGCCGGCACGCCGGACGGCGTGCTCTCGCACACCGTCTCCTCGCAGGCGTGGCAGAGCCTGAAGTTCAACGGCACGACCGTCGGGGAGACCGGCATCAACGCGGCTCTCTGCGGCCACTGGGGCTGCCCGGTGCTGCTCGTCACCGGCGACCGCGCCGTCTGCCGCGAGGCGACGGAGCTCCTCGGCGCGGGGCTCACGACGGTCGAGGTGAAGGTGGGCCTCGGCCGGTTCAGCGCGCGGATGAAGACACCGCAGCGCGCCCGCGAGCTGATCGAGGCCGGAGCGAAGCAGGCCCTGCAAGACCTCCGCGCCGTCGCGCCCTACGACCCCGGCAAGCCGTGCGAGATCGAGATCGCGTTCACGACGCCGGACCGGCTCGTCGAGTACCGGAACCGCCGCGGCGTCGAGCAGGTCGGCGACCTGACGCTCGTCTCGAAAGCAGGCGACTGGTGGACGGCCTGGTCGCAGTTCTACTTCTGAGCGCGCGGCGCGCCGCGTGAGGTCGGCGCCGGAGGAGATCGACGAGAGCTCGGTCGTCGGCGCGCTCCGCGACGCCTGGGGCTTCGACGCCGGGGAGGCGGCGTACGCGGCCGTGGGCGCGGGGAGCTACCACTGGCTGGTCACCGACAAGTCCGGCGTCCGGGGATTCGCCACCGTCGACGACCTCGACCACAAGCCGTGGCTCGGCGATACGCGCGATGCCGCGTTCGACGGCCTGCGCGGCGCGTTCGACGCGTCCGCCGCGCTTCGCGGCAGGGGCCTGCGATTCGTCGTCGCGCCGATCCCCACGCGCGACGGCGAGTCGCTCCGCCGGCTCGACGAGCGCCACACCGTTGCGCTCTTTCCCTTCGTCGACGGCGAGGCGGGCGAGTTCGGCTACTTCGAGGATGACCACGAAGGACGCACTGCCGTCCTCGCGATGCTGGCCGAGCTTCACGAGTCGGCCGTCGCAGCCGCACCGGGCGTTCGCACGAGCGGCCTCGAGCTCCCGGGTCGACGCCACCTCGAGACGGCGCTTCGAGACCTCGACGAGACGTGGACCGGCGGGCCGCTCTCCGAGCCGGCGCGGCAGGCGGTGAGGAAGTCGGCGGCCGAGCTGGCCGGGCTCCTCGCGCTCGCCGACCGGCTCGCCGCGGCGGCACGGAAGCGCGGGGGCGACTGGGTCGTGACCCACGGCGAGCCGCACGCCGGCAACGTGATGCTGACCGCCGAGGGCCGGGTCCTCGTCGACTGGGACACCGTCGCCCTCGCACCGCGCGAGCGAGACCTCTGGATGCTCGTCCCGGGCGCCGAGGACGACGCGGCCGGCGTCTATGCCCGTGCGACCGGGACGCAGCCGAACGACGCCGCGCTCGACTTCTTCCGCCTCACCTGGGATCTGAAGGACCTCGCCGAGTACGTGAACACCCTTCGCCTGCCGCATCGGGAAGACGAGGACACCGCGTCGGCGTACCGCGCTCTCGGCAACGTCGCTGCGATCCGGGAGGAGTGGTCGGCGCTCGGCCCCTAGCCGGTGCGGGTGCGCGGCCGCGAGGCCTCCTCGAAGGCGGCGAGCCGCAAGTGCTCGGCCTCGGCACCCGCCTGCGCCGCGCGCGAGGCGCGCTCGCCCGCGTCGGCAGGGCCGAGCCCGAGATCGGCCAGGCCCGCCCAGAGCTGCCGCGCGCTCTCGAGGAGGAGGCTGCAACCCTCGAGCTCGCTCACCGACGAGAGCGGCGAGCGCGACGCGACTCGGCCGTTGAGCTTCAGCCGGGCGAGCTTCTCGCCGCCCCACACGGAAGCGTCCTTGATACGGGACGGTTCGAGACCGAGCCGCGCGAGCACTGCGTCGAGCGCGGCGAGGTCGTCGCGTGCCGCGGCGTGCAGGCCGGCGGCGAACGCGCGCTCGCTCTCACGCGGGGATCCCGCGCGCATGCGGCCCGCAAGCTCGCGTCCGGCCACGAGCAGTGCATGATGGTCGTGCAGGTAGATACCGAGGAGCCTCCCGTCGAGCGTGCGGCCCTCGGAGTCGCTACCGGTCTGCTGCAACGCCGCGGCGGTCAGAAGCGCCATGCGCGCGCACGCCCTGCGGCCGAACTCGACCTGCTTGTGGCGGCCGAGCAGCCGGAATCCCAGGACGACCAAGGGATTCGCCGCCGCCGGACGTGAGAACGCGTGCGTGCGGAACTCGATATCGCCCGTGTCGAGCCATTTCCGGACTTCGTAGTCGCGTTGTCCCGCCTCCACGTGCCCTTCGAGCGTGCGGTAGTTCCAGGCGGACACGAACACCGGTCGTCCGTTCACCTGTCGTTCCTGCTCGCTCACCTCGCCGACGCGCACGCCGACATAGATGCGCAGCCCGAGTACGTGGAGGACGAGGAGCATGTCGCGTCCTTCGAGCGGGACGCGCGGATCGAAGTGCGCCTCGACGAGAGAGGGGTCGGAGAATGCGTACTCGCGGCTGAGGCGGCTCGCGATCTCCCAGCTTCCGTTCGGCTCGGGAGGACCAGGCTCTTCGGGCGGCAGCGGCCGGCAGAAGTCGTCGCGGTGCCAGCCCGGCCCATCCGCGTCAGACGGGTCGAAGTTCAACGGCTTCGCACGGAGTCCAGCGAGGCGGCCGACTGCGTCGCCCGGCCGGACGCCGAGATCAGGAAACGACATCGAACGCTTCGACGCGTCGCGTGACGATCTCGATGCCACCCCGGAGCCGCCCGCCCGCGAGCTTCGCGGCCTTCTCGAGGACCGACGTCCACATGTGCAGCTGCACCTCCTTGGCCATGCGGAGATGCGAGTAGAGGAGGTTCGACAGCCGGTCGCCGCTGCGGGCCCACGACTCGACGGAGAACCTCAGCTCGCCGTCGGCGTGCGACGCGCTGAACTCGATCTGCCCGGCCTCGAGGTGCCCGGCGAGCGTGACGAGCCGAAACGACGCCGGTTCCACCTGCGCCACGCGCACCGGCCCGTCCCACGGCCCGGGCATGCGGACGACGAACTCGTCGCCCGGACGCAATGTCCCGTCGAGGCCGCGCACCTTGTGAAAGCGGGCGAACTCGGTGGGGCTCACACGGTTCGGGTCGGCCTTGATCCGCTCGACGAGCTCTTCCGCCGATGTCGTCGCGCCGCGAATGCACGCGGCGTAGCGGCGATGGAAGAGCGGCCCGACGCCGTCCTCGAGCCGCTGAAGCTCGTCGTGCGCGAGCGTCTCCGGGAGGGGAGGAGGATTGTCCTCCGGCGACCCGGCCGTCTCGCTCCGGTGCATCGGGGTCGTGCGCCACATGTAGTGCCACGATGTAAGGCCGATCCCGAGCGGCCAGAGAGCGGCGGTCCGCAGGCGATTGGGAAGGGGGAGGGTGCGCGGCATCGAGTGTCCTTGCCCGGAGCGCAGGATTCAACGCGCGCGGATCAGGGAGACTACCGGCGTGATCACGAGGGCCCTCCATCGGCTCGGACTGCGCAGCTGGCAGCTGCACGCGTCGTCGCTCGGCTCCGTCTGGCTCTGCATCGGGCTGTGGATCCGCGCGAAGACGGTCGACCAGGACGAGCGCGGAAACGCGGAGCGGCGTGCGATCTTCGTCGGCCTGTGGGCGCCGACGCTCTGGAGCATGGGCGACTCGCTCCAGGAGCACGAGCGGCCCCGGCACCGGCTCCTCGGCCGTGACCGAGCTCCGTTAGACCGCGACGCCGTCCACGATCCCGAGCGCCTCGACGAGCGTGAAGAACGCCTTCGCAAAGGGCGACGCCTCCGTTCGCCCGCGCACGTTCTCCCAGTCGATCTGCTCGCGCAGCGCGCGCGTCCACTCGAGCACGCTGCTGAAGTCCGGCTCCTGCTCGGTCAGGGCCATCAGCTTCGACACCATCACGTCCTCGAGCGTCGAGACGTTGATCCGCAGCGCCATCACCTCTGCGACCGGGGCGCGTTCGATGATCTCGTCCGTGATCGGGCCGCTCGCGGGATTGAAGATGAGGTCGACGAGCGCGCCGTTCTCGTGCCAGGTCTTGTAGAGCCAGCCCTCGGGCGGCCGCTCCGTCCGCCAGCCGGCCGTCTCGAACGCGTCGAACGCCGCGTCGGCGTCCTCGGGCTTCAGGAGGAAGTCGACGTCGTGCTCGCTCTTCGGCCCGCCGCGCGCCCACGCGGAGAGGCCGCCGCCGAGCACGAACGGGATCTCACGCGCCTGCAGGATCCCGGCGGACGCCTTCATCGCCTCGATGAGCTCCTCGAACGAAGACTCGGGCATGTCTTCGGCCGTTTCCGTTTCCCGCTCCGGTGCAACATCGAGAGCATGATCCGCATCGCCGCAGCCGGAGACCTGCATGCATCCGACGCGACGCGCGAGCGCGTCGAGCACGCGTTCGAGACCGTCGCCGACGAGTCCGACGTCATCCTGCTCGCAGGCGACCTGACGACGACCGGTGAGCCGGAGCAGGCGCGAGTCCTCGCCGACGCGTGCCGCGGCCTGGACGTCCCGATCTTCGCGGTGCTCGGCAACCACGACTTCCACGCCGGTCGTACGGACGAGCTGAAGGCCGTCGTCGAAGACGCCGGCGTGCACGTGCTCGACCGCTCGTCGCGCACGTGCGAGATCGGCGGCCTCGAGCTCGGCGTCGTCGGTACGAAGGGCTTCGTCGGCGGCTTTCCCGGCTCCGCGCTCCCGGACTTCGGCGAGCCTCTGATGCGCGAGGTGTACGCCGAGACGACGCGGGACTCGGAGGCGATCGCGCACGGCCTCCAGGAGATCGTGCACTGCGACCTGCGCGTCGTGCTGCTGCACTACGCGCCGGTCCGGGCGACCGTCGAGGGCGAGCCGGAAGGCATCCACGTCATGCTCGGCAGCGACCGGCTCGCGACGCCGATCGCCGAGTACGGCGCCGATCTCGTCCTGCACGGCCACGCGCACGCAGGCTCGCTTCAGGGGTGCATCGGCGCGATCCCGGTCTACAACGTCGCCGTGCACGTCACCGGGCGGGACTTCTGGATCTTCGAGCTCGAAGGCACGCGCGGGCGGAGCGAGGCGCACGTGGACGGTCCAGCCGCCTGAGTACCCTGTGGGCGTGGAGCACGCCCGCGTCGTCCGCATCTCGATCGCGCCCGTCAAGTCGCTCGGGCTCCTCCATCCGGAGGAGGTCGAGCTCGAGCGTCACGGCGTGCGCGGCAACCGGCGCTTCTGGCTCGTCGATCCGGACGGGCGGCTCTTCAACAACAAGAGAAACGGGCCCATGGTGCGGATCAGCCCGGCGTGGGACGAGGCAACGCGCGAGCTCTCGCTCACGTTCCCCGACGGCACCCGGGTCGAAGGCGTGGTCGAGCTCGGCGAGCCGGTCGACGCCGAGATGTACCGGCATCCACATCCGTCTCGGCGGGTCGTCGGCCCGTGGGAGCAGGCGATCTCCGACTACGTCGGCCGTCCGTTGACGCTTCTCTATGCGGAGAGCCATGCCGTCGACCGCGGTTACGCCGGCGGCACCGTCTCGCTCGTCTCGCGCGCCTCGCTCGACCGGCTGCGCGACGAAGCCGGCGCGACGGCGCCGGTCGACGGACGCCGCTTCCGCATGCTGTTCGAGATCGACGGCGTCGCCGCGCACGAGGAGGACGAGTGGCTCGGCACGCAGGTGCAGGTGGGCGACGCCACGATCGTGCTGAACGGCGACGTCGGGCGCTGCGTCGTGACCTCGCAGGACCCGGAGACCGGAGTCACGGACCTCGACACGCTCGGCGCGCTCGCCGCGTACCGCCGGGAAGGCCGCACCGAGCCCCTGCCGTTCGGCGTCTACGGCGCGGTCGCGGTTCCCGGCCGCGTGCGCGTCGGCGACGTCGTGCTGCCGCTGCAGGATCGCCTGCTCGCCGCGACATAGCAATCATGCTATGCTGCCGCGATGGCAGCGCGCGCGAAAGCAGCGGACAAGCGACCGCTCGAACGGCTGCACGAGCGCATCGTCACCGGCGACCGCGGCTGGTTCTTCGCGAACATCGCCGAGAAGGTGACCGGGCGCCGCCTCGACATGAACCTGTCGCAGCGCGAGCTCGCCGAGCTCTGCGGCACGACGCAGTCTGCGATCGCGCGCCTCGAGCGCGGCGGGCGCCCGCCCCGCATCGACACGCTGCTGCGCATCGCCGAAGCGCTCGAGTGCGACCTCATCGTCGATCTCGTACCGCGCTCGTCCTGATTACCCCGTGATTGCACCGTGATCGTCGCGTGCCTCGGCGACTCGATCACCGCCGGGTCGCCGCTCTGGGACCCGGATCCGGAGACCCGCGCGCGCATCGCAGAGCCGGATGAGCGCAGCCAGTGGGCGTGGTGGGCGATGCAGCGCGACCCGGAGCTCGACCTCCGCAACCACGGCGTCTACGGCGAGCGGACGGACCAGATCGCGTCTCGTCTCGAAGCGGCCGCACGCGGAGCCGAGGCGCTCGTCGTCCAGGGCGGCATCAACGACGTCGTGCAGCGGCGGCCGGTCGAGGAGGCCGCCCGGAACCTCGCCGGCATGGTCGAGACGGGCCGCAGGCTCGGGCTTCGGGTCGCACTCGTCGACGTGCTCCCGTGGTCGAACGGCGACGGGCGGGCCGCGAGCGACATCGCGCGACTGAACGCGCTGATCGGCGTGCTCTCGGAAGGCCTCGACGTCGAGCTCCTTCCGTTCCACGACACGCTCGTCGATCCCGACCGGCCGTACCGCATGCGGAGCGACTGGAGCGACGACGGCGATCATCCGTCGATCGAAGGCCACCGCCTGCTCGGCGAGCGGGCGTTCCGGCGGTTCTGATCGCGGCGCTCGCCGCTAGGCCGCGACGAGCTTGTAGCCGACGCCGCGCACCGTCACGAGCCGCCGCGGAGTCGACGGGTCGCGCTCGAGCTTGCGCCGCAGGTTCGAGACGTGCACGTCGATTGCGCGATGGTCCCCCTCGGCGGCGCCCTGCCCGAGATGCCGCGCGAGCGTCTCGCGGGCGAACGCGCGCCCCGGCGCCGAGGCGAGCAGGACGACGAGGCGCAGCTCGGAGCGCGTCAAGCGGCACCGGCGTCCCGTCGACCGTCACCTCGTGCCTCGCGAGGTCGATGCGGATGCCGCCCACCTCGTGCACGCCGGAGTCCTGTCCGAGGTTCAGCCGCCGGCGGCGCAGCTGCGCGCGGACGCGGCTGACGAGCTCGGCGGTCGAGAACGGCTTCGTGACGTAGTCGTCGGCGCCGATCGCGAGGCCCGTGACGCGGTCGAGCTCCTCGTCCCGGACGGTGAGCATCACGATCGGGAGCGCGCTCTCCGCGCGTACCTCGCGGCAGACGTCGAGCCCCGAGACGCCGGGGAGGAGGAGGTCGAGGATCATCAGGTCGTACGGCCGCGTGCGCGTCGACGAGAGAGCGTCCTCGCCGTTTCCGACCGTGTCGACGTCGTACCCCGCGGCCTCGAGCGCGTAGGCGACCGACTCCGCGATCGCAGGCTCGTCCTCGACGACGAGGATGCGCTCGCTCATGCGGCTGCCAGCCGGATCACGAACGTCGCGCCTTCCCCGGCATCGGCGTTCCGGAGCGTGCCGCCCATCGCCTCGACGGCCTGAGACGTGATCGCGAGACCGAGACCGAACCGGTGACCCCCACGGGCGGAACTGTAGAAGGCCTCGAAGATCCGCGGGCGGTGCTCCGGTGCGATTCCGCTCCCCGTGTCGGCGACCGTGAGCTCGACGTGCCCGTCCGACCTCGGCCGCCGTGAGGACGATCGAGCCGGCGCCCGTGTGCTCGACCGCGTTGTCGAGGAGCGCGGTGAGCGCCTCGTGCAGCAGATCCGGCTCCGCGAGCGCGGCGAGGTCGCGGCGGGCATTCGACCTGCAGGCGGACGCCGCGCTGCGGCGACGCATCGGCTGCGAGCGACTGCAGCAGGGGACGGAGCGCCACCCGCTGCAGAGGCACGGCCACGCCCGACTGCGACCGGGCGAGTGCGAGCAGGCCGCGCGCGATCCGCGTCAGGCGGGCCGTGTGGCGCTCGATGTGCGCGAGGAAGTGGTCGCGTTCGCCCGGACGATCCTTCGCTCCGGCCTGCAGCACCTCCACCGCCGCCGTGATCGCCGTCAGCGGCGTCCGGAGCTGATGCGCCGCGTTCCGGATGAACTCGTGCAGGGTCCGCGCGTACGGGTCGCGGCCGGAGACCTGCTCGATGATGAGCACTGCCGGCTCCGGCGCCTCGGGCGGGACGCCGGTGACGCGGAGGAGCAGCCCCGCGTCGCTCACGACCTCGTCGGCGACGCCGGTGCCGAACCGGACGAGCTGCTCCGCCACGAGCCGGAGGCGTGGATCGAGCTGGGCGCCCACGCGCGTCGCGTCGTCGCCGAGCAGGACGCGAGCGTGCTCGTTCGAGAACACGATCCGGAGCTCGTCGTCGACGCCGACGACAGCGTGTGGATAGCGCTGGAAGAAACGGTCGATCGAGGAGCTGCGGTCGTCGACCGGGCGCGGCACTAGAACTCGAGAACGTCTCCGTCTCGCGCCCGCTCGACCGTCGGATCGAGCGGCAGCTCGTCGGGCCGGTGGATGACGACGAGCCTGCGCGCGCCGGACGACCGGAAGGCGTCGAGCGCCTCGCCGTCGCTCAGGTGGCCGCGCTCGTGCGGCTCCGGCTCCCGCAGCGTCGCCTCGCAGAGGAACACGTCCGCGTCGCGCGCGAGCTCGGCGAGCGACGCGCTCGGCCCGGTGTCGCCGGAGTACGCGAGCGTGCTGCGGTGGTTCGAGATGCGCAGCCCGAACGTGAGCTCGGAGTAGTGCTCCAGCCGCAGCGGGACGATGTCGAAGCCGCCCGCGCGGAACGCGGTCTCGTCGTCGGTGTACTCGCGGACGTCGAAGACACCGTCGATCTGCCCGGCGAAGCTCATCAGGCGGCCGTAGGAGCGCAGGCGCTCGCTGCCGCCGGGCGGCAGCCAGAGCTCCGGCTTCGGCACCTCGCGGCCGGGCCCGAAGCTCGCCCCGAAGATCCACGGCACGAGGTCGCCCCAGTGGTCGAGGTGGAAGTGGGTGATGGCGACGGCGTCGACGCGGGGCCAGCCGCCGTCGAGCTCCCGCAGGCGCGCGAGCACGCCGGGGCCGCAGTCGAGGAGCAGCCGCCCCTCACCCTCGACGAGATAGCCGGATTGCGCGCCGCCCGCGTTGGGCCACGCGGGGGAGCAGCCGATGACGGTCAGCTTCACCCCCGTATCCTGGCTGATTTTCCCGGCTCGGTTTTCGGTGTATAACTCCGCCGTGGCCAGGGCTTCCTCCGACGTCCTCAAGAACGTGCCTCTCTTCGCGGGTCTGGACGACCGTGAGCTCGAGCAGATCGCCGCCACGATGCGGGAGCGGAAGTTCTCCGCCGGGGACACGGTGACCGAGGAAGGCGCGGGCGGCGCGGGCTTCTTCGTCGTCGAGACCGGCGAGGCCGACGTGTCCGTCGAGGGCAAGCCGCGCGGCACGATCGCCGCGGGCGACTACTTCGGCGAGATCGCGCTCCTGACCGGCTCCGACAGGACCGCGACGATCACCGCCAAGACCGACATGGTCTGCTGGGGCATGACGCCCTGGGATTTCCGGCCGCTCGTCGAGAGCAACTCCACGATCGCGTGGAAGCTCCTGACCGCGATGGCCGACAAGCTGAAGTAGCGCGGGCACCGCACCACCGTTACCCGGTTGGTAGTGTCGCACGTGGAGCCGGTCGACGCGATCGAGTACATGCGCGACGCGGAGCCGGCGCCGGGCCGGCTGGCGCTCGTCGAGCGGTTCGTGAACACGGTCGACCGCGAGCACGGCCGCGAGATGCTGAGCGAGCCGGAGCGCCTCCGCGGCGTCCTCGGCCTCGATCAGGGTATTCGACCCTCTGCGGGCGACCTGCGCCGTGCGCACGAGGTCCGCGCTGCGCTCTGCTCGCTCGCGCTCGCGAACAACGGCGGCGAGCACGACGCCGCGGCCGCCGGTGTGCTCGAGCAGGCGGCGGCGCGCGGGCGGCTCGTCGTCCGCTTCGAGAACGGCGTCGCGCGCCTCGAGCCGGCGGCCCGCGACGTCGACGGTGCGCTCGCCGGGCTCGTCGGCATCGTCTACACCGCCATGGCCGACGGCACCTGGCCGCGCCTGAAGGCGTGCCGGCGCGACGTCTGCCACTGGCTCTTCTACGACCGCTCGCGCAACCGTTCCGCGGTCTGGTGTCAGATGGCCGTGTGCGGCAACCGGATCAAGACGAAGGCCTATCGCGAACGGCGCCCGGCACGAACCGGTCGTCGGTGAACCAGAGACCGAAGATCGCGAGCGCGGCGCCGAGCAGCACGACCGTGGCTCCGCCGAAGCCGGGCACGTCGAGCGCGAAGAAATGCCGCGCGAACGGGAAGGCCAGGACGAGCGCGTAGAGCGCGAGCATCGACGCCGCGAGCGTGCCGACGGCTGCGGCGCGCCGCCTGCTCGTCGCCTCGAGCGCGAGCACGAGGTACAGGCCGACGAGCACGAGGACACTCGTCGCGATCGTGCGCGCCTCCGTGAGAGGAAGTCGCGCGACGTTCCGTGCGAAGACGAAGCTCGCCAGCACGCCGAGCCCGGCCGCCGTCCCGGCCGGGACGGCGAACCGCCCGACGTCGAAGAGGAAGCCGCTGCTGCGGAACCGCCCCTCGCTCGGCCCGAGCGCGAGGAAGAACGCCGGGATGCCGATCGTCAGGCTGGCTGCGAGAGAGAGATGGCGCGGCAGCAGCGGATAGGCCTGCGGCGTCAGTCCGATCGAAAGCACGAGGAACGTCGCGAACGCCGACTTCGCGACGAAGAGCTTCGCCACTCGCTGGAGGTTGCGCAGCACCTTGCGCCCTTCGGCGACGAGTGCGGGCATGCTCGCGAAGTCTCCTCGCACGAGCACGAGGTCGGACACCGCTCGCGCCATCTGCGAGCCGCTCCCCTGTGCGATGGAGAGCCTCGCGGCCTTGAGCGCCGGTACGTCGTTGACGCCGTCGCCGACCATCGCGACGTAGCGTCCGTTGCTCGCGAGCGCTTCGACGACGCGTTTCTTGTCCTGCGGCGCGATGCGGCCGATGACGTTGTGCGCCTCGATCAGGCGGCGGAGCGCTGCCGGGTCGTCGGGCAGGTCGCTGCCGTCGAGCGGCTCGCCGGCCTCGATCCCCGCGTCGGCCGCGACGGCGGCGACGGTCTCGGGCCGGTCGCCGGAGATCACGAGCAGCCGCACCCCCTGTGAGCGCAGGAACTCGACCGTCTCCCGCGCATCGGCGCGGAGCCGCTCGGCGAGCACGACGATGCCGAGCAGGCGTCCGATCGAGAGAGGCTCGTCGTCGGAGACGTGCCTGTCCGCCGTGCCGAATGCGACGACGCGCCGGCCGCCGCGCGCCTGCTCGTCGGCGATCGCCTGCAGCGAGCCGAGCGGGAAGAGCTCGGGCGCGCCGAGGGCGTACGTCGTCGCGCCGAGCTCGAGCGCGCTCCATCGCCGCCGCGACGAGAACGGCACGACCGCCCGGGGCTCCTCTGCGGCGCCGACTGCATGCTCGCCGATCGCGGTGAGCGTCGCGTTCCGCGTGGGCGAGCTCGCCGCAAAGCGGCCGAGGGCGTGTGCGAGCTCGCCCTCGTCGACGCCGTCGGCGGGAACGAGCGCCTCCACGCGGATGTGCGCGTCGGTGAGCGTCCCGGTCTTGTCGAGGCAGATCGTGTCGACCGACGCGAGCGACTCGATCGCGTTCAGCTGCTGCGCGAGCGCCCCCCGCCGCGCCATCCGCACCCCCGCGACCGCGAAGGTGAGGCTCGTCAAGAGGATCAGCCCCTCGGGGACGAGCGTGACGACGGCCGCCACGGTCGTCGGCACGGCGGCGTGCAGCGACGTGTGCCGCCGGTAGAGCGCCCACACGAGCGCGACGCCGAGCGGCACGAGGATCGCGACGAGCAGGAACAGCAGCCGGTTGATCGCGCGCTCGAGCGGCGAGCGGGGATGACGAAACTCGCGCGCCTCGCCGGCGAGCCGTGCGGCGTAGCTCGCGTCGCCGACCGCCGTCACGACGTAGGCGCCGCCGCCCTCGACCGCGAACGAGCCCGAGCGCACCTCCTCGCCTTCGGCGCGCGTCACCGGTGTCGACTCGCCGGTGAGGATCGATTCGTCGACCGCGAGCCCGTCGCTTCGCCGGATCACGCCGTCGGCGACAACCTGGTCGCCCGGCTCGAGGACGACGACGTCGCCGTCCACCACCTCCTCGACCTCGACGCGGCGCGGCATCTGGTCGCGGACGACCGTCGCCGTCGGCGCCACGAGCGCCGCGAGCCGGTCGAGCGTGCGCTTCGCGCGCACCTCCTGCGCGATGCCGATGCCGGAGTTCGCCACGAGAACGGCGAGGAAGAGCGCGTCCTGCCACTCGCCGAACGAGAGCGTGACGACGCCGGCCGCGAGCAGGATGAGATTGAAGACCGTGAAGACGTTGGCGAGGACGATGCTCTTGTACGAGCGGCTCGAGCTCGACGAGGCGGCCGGACGGGAGGCGAGCTTTCGCTCGGCCTCCTGCTGTGTCAGCCCCGCGGACGCGGCGGTCGTCGCCACGCGAGCAGTCTAGGAGGTGCCCGGTCTACGAGGTGCTAGGCCGACCGGAGCCGGCGCGCGCCCACGAAGCGGGAGCCGTACCAGCCGTGCAGCGTCTCGATGCGCACGCGGGTGCCGCTGTGCGGGGCGTGGATGAAGCGGCCGTTGCCGACGTACAGCCCGACATGCCCGAGCCCGTCGAAGAAGACGAGGTCGCCGGGGCGGAGCGACGCGCGGGCGACGCGGCGGCCCAGGTCGAACTGGCCGTAGCTCGAGTGCGGCAGCGTGACGCCGAAGTGCCCGTAGACGAAGCGCACGAAGCCGGAGCAGTCGAAGCCCGAGCCGGGGCTGCTCCCGCCGTAGACGTAGCGCGTGCCGAGGAAGTGCTTCGCGAAGCCGACGACGCGCCTGCCGAAGGGGAGGTGGAACTGCGTCGTCCGCCGCCGCCGCGCCTTCGTCACGACCGGGACCTGCGGCACCACCGGCTCCGTCGAATGCGGCGCCGCCGCGCCCGGGTCGGCGGGGGTCGTGCCGTCGTCGGCGCGGCCCGGGACGGGCCGGAGGAGCGCGAGGCCGAGCGCGGCAGAGACGCACAGCAGGGAGAGGAGGATCCGGATCGGCGGCATACGAGGGGCCCAGCGGCGCGAGGCGGCCGCTCACCGAGCGGCTGCAGGTCGTTGGAGGGCTCATTGGAGCAGCGGACCGGGCCCCCGTCTCCCCCCGTCCGGGGGGTCTGCCCTGGCCCGGCAGGCAACTGTGGATCCGAGATCTAGCCGTTCAGGTGTTGAATGTCCTCCGAATGGGCATCTAGGATCCGAGAATGGCGATCGAGCTCTCCACCGAGATCGAGCCCGCGAGAAGCCCGGAGCTGCCCGCGGCGGAGGCCGTCTGCACGGCCGAATCCGCCGAGTGCACCTGCCCCGACTTCTGCGAGCGCGACCACGACAACGACTAGGTAGCGGCGGCCCCGGCCGCGGCCCCCGGCCGCGGCGTCCGTCAGCCTGCGTCAGGCGCCTGGACGAGCGCGTCCGTGGCGCGTGCGAGCTCGTGATCGCGGTCGGTGATGCCGCCGGCGGAATGCGTGGTCCAGCGCAGCGTTACCTTCCGGTAGGAGATCGCGATGTCCGGATGGTGGTTCTCCTGCTCGGCGAGCAGGGCCACCCGGTCGACGAAGGCCACGGCCTCCGGGAAGCTCGCAAGCTCGAAGACCCGCTCGAGCGCGCCGCCGGATTCAATCCAATCGGACACAAACGTCATATTACGATGGATCCCGACAAAAAGGACTGAGGCGATGCGCAACGCGAAGTATCTGATCGTCGGCGGCGGGATGACCGCGGCCGCAGCGGTGGACGGCATCCGGGCGCACGACGCCGACGGTGCGATCGTGCTCGTCGGCTCGGAGGAGCACCCGCCGTACAAGCGGCCGCCGCTCACGAAGAAGCTCTGGCAGACGGGCGACGAGGCCGCGGTCTGGTACGACCCCGCGCTCGGCGGCGCAGAGGTCGTCACCGGCACGCGCATCGTCGAGCTCGATCTCGCCGCGCGGCGCGCGAAGGACGACCGGGGCGACGAGTACGCATACGAGAAGGTCCTTCTCGCGACCGGCGGCAGCCCGCGGCGCCTCGGCGGCGACGACGACCAGGTCGTCTACTTCCGCACCCTCGACGACTACCGCGCGCTTCGCGCCGCCGCCGAAAGCGGCGCGCATGCCGTCGTCATCGGCGGCGGCTTCATCGGCTCGGAGCTCGCGGCGTCGCTCACCGGCGTCGGTGCCAGGGTCACCATGGTCTTTCCGGAGGATGCGATCGCCTCGCGGGTGCTCCCCGCGGACCTCGCGCACTTCGTGACGCAGTACTACCGCGACAAGGGCGTCGAGGTCCTCGCCGGGCAGACCGTCGACTCCGTCGAGGGAACGACGGTCACGCTCGGCTCGGGCGCGTGCTCGAGGCCGGCGTCGTCGTCGCCGGCCTCGGCATCGTCCCCTCGGTCGAGCTTGCAGAGGCCGCCGGCCTGCCTGTCGACAACGGCATCCTCGTCGACGAGCACGGCCGCGCCGGCGGGCGGGACGACGTCTTCGCCGCGGGCGACGTCGCGAACTTCCCGAGCCCCGCGCTCGGCCGGCGCTTCCGTGTCGAGCACGAGGATCACGCCCGCACGCACGGGAAGGTCGTCGGCGCGAACATGGCGGGCGCGAACGAGGCGTACGAGCATCTGCCGTTCTTCTATTCCGACATGTTCGACCTCGGCTACGAGGCGGTGGGTGAGGTCGACACGCGCCTCGCGACGCTCGAAGCATGGGAAGAGCCGAATCGCAAAGGCGTCGTCACGTACGTGGACGAGGAACGGCGCCCTCGCGGCTTCCTGCTGTGGGACACGTGGGGAAAGGTCGACGAGGCGCGCGAGCGGATCCGCGCCGCCGCCCCGCTCGAAGAAGGCGTGCTGCTTGGCTAGTGCCTTCGCGCAGTCGCGCAAGGCGCGGCTCGGAACCGAATTGCTGTGTGAGTGGCTCTTCCGCCCGGCGGCGCATCTCGTCGTGCTCGCGCTCGCACCGCTGCGCGTGCCGCCGCCGGTCGTCGTTCTCGCATCGACCGCGAGCGGCGCTGCCGCGGCCGTCGAGCTCGCCCGCGGCCACCTCGTGCTCGCCGCGCTGCTCGTGCAGCTGAAGACGGTTCTCGACAACGCCGACGGCCAGCTCGCGCGGCTCACCGGGCGGGTGAGCGCATTCGGGCGCTACCTCGATTCCGAGTGCGACCTGCTCGTGAACGCAGCGCTCTTCGCCGCGGTCGGCTACGCGACGGGCAGGCCGGTCGCCGCCGCCGCCGGCTTCGTCGCCCTCACCGCCGTGCTGAGCGTGAACTTCAATCTCGAGCGGCTTGCGCGCGGGCTGCCGGCGTCGTGGGACGGGAGCGTCCTCGGTCGCGCGTACGGCGCGATCTACGGCTGGCAGGATGCGCTCGTCGAGCGCTTCGTCGAGCGCCGGCTTCGCGGCGTCGACGAGGCCGGCAGGCGCGCCTACCACGACTCGAGGACCGTGGGCATCCTTGCGAACATGGGGATGACGACACAGCTCGCCGCGTTCGGCGTGTGCGTCGCCGCGGGGCATCCGCTGTACTTCGTCGCCGGGGCTCTCGCAGAGCTCGTGGTCGTCGGAGCGCTCGTCGTCCGTCGTGAGTCGTTCGTCAACGTCGATCGGGAGGTTGTGCTTGAGCATCGTTGAGCTTCCGTCTCGCTGGGATCCGGAAGGCGGGCGGGACGTCACTGCCGAGGAGTGGGCGCGCTACGAGCGCTACGTCGGCGAGATCTTCGCCGCGTTCGGCATGGACCTCGAGACGGCCGGAACGCGCGACACGCCGAAGCGCTTCCTGCGCGCGATGTTCGAGGCGACCGCCGGCTACTGCGGCGATCCGAAGCTCCGCACCGCCTTCCCGGCGGAGCGGCCGACCGGGGTCGACGGTGCGCACGGCCAGATCGTCGAAGGCCCGATCTCGTTCTTCTCGCTCTGCGAGCACCATGCGCTGCCGTTTCACGGAGTCGCGTACGTCGGCTACGTCGCGGGCGACGAGATCCTCGGCATCTCCAAGCTCACCCGGCTCGTCCGCCTCTACGCGCGGCGCTTCACGGTGCAGGAGCGGCTCGGCGAGCAGATCGCCGACATGCTCGTGGAGCTCGTGCAGGCCCGCGGGGTCGCCGTGCGCCTGGAGGCCGCCCACCTCTGCACGCAGATGCGCGGGGTGGAGGAGGAAGGCTCGCGCACGGTGACGACGTTCTGGCGCGGCCTCTACGACGAGGATGCGGACCTGCGCCGGGAGTTCCTCGCAGAGACGCGGTGACCCTGCAGCTCCTCTGGGAGGAGGAGGGCCTCGGCGGCGGCGAGCTGCCGGCGGAGCTGCACGAGCTCTACGACGGCGGCCTCGGCTTCGAGGGGCCGTGCGTGTACGCGAACTTCGTCGAGACGCTCGACGGCGTCGTCGCCGTCCCCGAGCTCGAGCGCTCGAATGCGCTCGTCGCGGACGGCAGCGACGACGACAAGCTCCTGATGGGCATCCTGCGCGCGCTCGCCGACGTCGTCCTGATCGGCACCGGCACCCTGCTCGCCTCGCCGACCGGGCGCTGGCGCCCGGCGGGCGTCTATCCCGAGGGCAGGGCCGCGTTCGCCGCGCTGCGCGCGCAGCTCGGCAAGCCGGAGAGCCCGGCCGTCGCGATCGTCACCTCCGGCGCCTCGCTCGACGTCTCGCACCCGGTGGTCGCCGCCGGCGCGCTCGTGCTGACGACCGCGGACGGTGCGGCGGCGCTCGAGGGAAGCGTGCCGAGCCTCGTCGCCGTCAACGACGGCGACCTGGTCGACCTCCGCGCCGCGCTCGCGGTCCTGCGCGAGCGCGGGCACGACCACGTGCTCGCCGAGGCGGGGCCGACCACCTTCGGCGCGCTCCTCGCAGGCGGGCTCGTCGACGAGCTCTTCCTCACCGTCTCGCCCGTGCTCGCCGGCAGGCTCGAGGCGCGACGCCGCCTCGGGCTCGTCGAGGGCGTCGAGCTGCTACCGGAGGCTCGGGTCGCGCCGTCGCTCGTCTCGCTGCGGCGCAGCGGCGACCACCTGTTCACGCGGTACCGCTTCTAGGCGAACGTGTTGCACTTGTTCGGGTCGCCGGTCTGCCAGCCGGTCGTGAACCACTGCTCGCGCTGCGCGGACGACCCGTGCGTCCACGTCTCGCGGTTCACGCGGCCCTGCGTCTGCTGCTGGATCCGGTCGTCGCCGACCGCCGCGGCCGCGCTCAACGCGTCCTTCACGTCCGCGGCGGTGACCTTCGTCAGATAGCCGGTCGACTGGGCGTGGTTCGCCCAGACGCCGGCGAAGCAGTCGGCCTGGAGCTCGGTCTTCACGGACGCGCTCCCTGCACCCTGGCGGTCGCTGCCGATCTTGTCGAGCGTGCCGACGAGGTCCTGGACGTGGTGGCCGTACTCGTGTGCGAGCACGTATGCCTGTGCGAGCGGGCCGGTGCTGGCGCCGAACCGCGTCCGCAGCTCGTCGAGGAAGCCGAGGTCGATGTAGACCTTCTTGTCGACCGGGCAGTAGAACGGCCCGACGTCGGTGCTCGCCTCGCCGCAGCCCGTCCCGGTCGAGCCCGTGAAGAAGACCGTCTTCGAGACGGTGTAGCCGTTGAGCGCCTTCGACCAGTACGCCTGCACGCTGTTGATGTAGCCGAGGATGCGGCAGTCCTCCTTCGCATTCGCGTCGGCTCCGGTGGCGCATTCGGAGCCGAGCACCTGCCCCGGCGGCTGCGTCGCGACCGTCGAGCCGTCGAGCGGCCCGAGCGCGCCGCCCGACTGCCCGTTCGAGAGCAGCTGGATCGCGATGTAGATGATCACGCCGACGATCCCGAGGCCGCCGCCGCCGACGGCGAGGCCGCCGCCCGGCAGGCCGCTGCGGCCGCGGACGTCTTCGACCTGCGAGGGATCGAGGCGGGCGTTGGGGCGAAAGCGCATCGAGGCCCCCTACCCTACGCCGTGCCCGGTAATCGCCTTGGTTCGAGCTGCGCCGTCACGCGCCCCACCAGAAGCTCGCGGCGACGGCGACGTAGAAGCCGACCAGGATCGCCCCTTCCTCCCAGGTGCTCTCGCCGTCGTAGACGACGAGCGCGGCGATGCCCGCCGACAGGAGCAGCACGATCGCGAGGAGCGTCGGGAAGACGAGCGTCAGCGAGGCGGCGAAGCCGAGGCTCGCGAAGACGAGCAGCGGCGTGAGCAGCAGTGCGACCTGCAGCGCCGAGTTGACGACCACCGAGATCGCGAAGTCCGGGCGGTTGCGTGCGGCGAGCTGCACGCCGACGACGTTCTCGACCGCGTTCCCCGCGATCGCGACGACGACGAGGCCGGCGAAGTCCTGGCTCATGTGCATCGCGTGCGTCGCAGGCGTGAGCGCCGAGACGAACCAGTCGCTCGCGAACGCCGCGGCGAGGCCCGCGCCTCCGAGCACCGCGACCGTGAGGCCGAGCGACCAGCGCGGCGGCACGTCGTCGGCCTCGTCGGCGCCGCCGAGGAACGAGGGCAGCGTCACGACGAAGAGCGTGATCAGGACGCCGGCGCAGACGAGGCTGAGCGTGCGCCCGTGCGGTGCCGCCGGCGTGTGGAACGTGTGCGCGAGCGTCGGGATCGAGAGGATCGCGGCCGCGAGCATCGTCAGCGTGGCGATCATCCGCGCGCGCGGGGAGTCGAAGCGCTGCGGCCCGTTGACGATGCCGCCGACGAGGAACGCGAGGCCGAGCACGAGCACGCCGTTCGCGATCACGGAGCCGACGAGCGCGGCCTGCACCACGCCGACGAGGCCGTGATGGAGCGCGAAGAGCGCGATGAAGAGCTCCGGCAGGTTGCCGAGCGCCGACTGGACGACACCGGCTGCCGAGGAGCCGACGCGCCCGCCGAGCTGCTCGGTGGCGCCGCCGACGAGCCGGGCGAGGAGGGCAATCGCCGCGGCCGCGACGAGGAACGCGAGGACGGGCGTCGCGTCGAGATAGTGCGCCGCCGCCGCGCCGGCGACGAGCACACCGGCAAGCACGATCTGTCGCAGGTCGCGGCGGTCCACGGCCCGCATGATCGAGGTTCGAGGGGGCCGGTGCGTCACTGCGCGCCGCCCCCCTCTCTTCGACCCGGAGCGCTACGCGGCGATGAACCAGGTCGCCGCGCCCCTGCCGGACGCATGCGCGCGAGCCGAGGTGTGGCGCGCCGTCAACCGGGAGCCGCGCGCCGCCGTCTGGTACGGCCGCACGGCGCCCATGAACCCGAGCGCGGCAGCGCTGCGGGAGAGGCTGCCGATCCGGACGAGCGCGCCGGTGTGCGGGGCCTCGACGATCGCGTCGCCGCCCAGGTACATCGCGACGTGGCCGGGCCCGTCGATCTTCGGCTCGAAGAACACGAGGTCGCCGGGCTTGAGCTCGGACGGCGCGAGGTGATGGAAGATCGCGAACTGCGCTGCTGCGTAATGCGGCAGCGTCACGCCGAGCTGCCCGTACACGTACATCATCAGGCCGGAGCAGTCGAAGCCGCCGGACGGCGTCGAGCCGCCCCAGACGTACGGCGTGCCGACGAAGTGCTGGGCGATCGCGACGGCGGTCGCGCCGACGGACGAGCCGGGGTTGTCGTGCTCCCACGCGCCGACGTCGAACGGCACGGCCGGGACGAAGACCGGCAGCGTCGTGAAGACCGGCGCCGGCCGCGACTCCGTATGCCGCGTGGCCGGCCTCGGCTTCGCTGCGGGGGCCGGCTTTGCCTTCTGCGCCGGCGCTGCGGCCGGGGCCGGCGGGGCCTCGGCGGGAGCGGAGGCGGGCTGCGCCGGCTCCGCCGCGGGCGCGGCGGCCGCGGGGTCGGGTGCCGCCGGTGCTGCCGGCGTCGGTGCCGTTGGTGCCGGTGTGGCGGCGGGAGCAGGGGCCTCGTTCGACTCCGGATCGGGGTCCGCCGCGGGTGCGGGGCCGCGGGTGCCGGGGCTGCGGGTGCCGGGGCTGCGGGTGCCGGCTCGGGTGCGGGGGCAGGCTCCGTCGTCGGGGCAGGCTCGGGTGCGGGGGCAGGCTCGGTCGGGGGCGCCGGCGCAGCAGCGTCGGGAGCGGCAGGCGCCTCCGCCGCGGGCGCCTCGGAGGCGTCGCTCGTCCGCTGGACGACGAGGTTCCCGGCCCCCGCCGTGAAGGCGGCGCCGGCGCAGAAGAGCGCCGCGAACGCGAGGCTCCCGGCGAGCCGGCGGGTGCGCGGCGCGCGCCGTGCGCGCGTCAGCTCGATCTCGAACGCGCCGGCCTCGGCCGCCGCCTCGTCGAGCGGCGCGTCGCCGGGCTCCGGCCGCGGCTCGAGCCCGCGGAACCACGCCGCGGCGGACGCGAGGATCCCGGCGGCGATGAGCCACCTCGTGAACGACGTTCTCCCTGATTTCACCGTTGCCCCCTCGAGTCGATCGCTGACACGTCCTCCGCGACCGCAACGGATGTCCTCTCTCATCGGGCCGCGCTCGGTCCGTGCTCGTCACTGACCCGAGTGAATCGGGCGCCCGTTCACTCGCACGAGTGAGTGTTCGCACGGTCCCCGGGGCTCCGGCCGATGAGAACGGCATGTACGACGGAGAGCCGCACTCCGCCGCCCGGCTGACGTGGATCGCCGCGGCGTTCGTGGCTGCGGTCTGCGCCTCGGCCGCGCACATCGGCGGCGACGCACGCTGGCTCGCGGCAATGGGCCAGGCAATCGTGCACGCGCGGGCGATCCCGCACGACGTCGTCTACGCGGCGGTTCCCTCGGGCGCCTGGCACGACGCGCCGGCGCTCGGCCAGATCCTCTTCCACGCCCTCGAGGCGGCGTTCGGCGACAAGGGCCTCGTGCTCGCGCAGGTCGCTGCGGTCTCGGTGGCGCTCGCGGCGCTGACGCTCGACATGCGGCGGGCCGGCGCGCACGACGGCGCCGCGGCGCTCGCGGTGATCGGCGTCGTCGTCGCTGCGCCCGGCGCCTTCCTCGTCGCCCGGGCCGAGCTCTTCTCGCTCGCCCTCTTCCCGGTGCTCGTCCTGCTTCTGCGGCAGGAGGCGCAGTTCCACACCTCGCGGATCTGGCTCGTCGTGCCGCTCCTCGCACTGTGGGCGAACCTCCACGGGGGCGTCCTCGTCGGCTTCGGCACGCTCGCCGCGTACCTCGTGCTCCACCGCGCGCGCCGCGCGCCGGTGGAGGCGCTCTGCGTCCTCGCGGCGGGGGCGCTCGCCCTTCTCGCGACCCCGGCCTTCCTCGGCAGCGTGCACTACTACTCCGGCGTGCTCCACGGCGAGGCGGCATCCGAGCAGTACGGGCTCTGGGCGCCGCTCTCGCTGCACGACCCGCTCGACCTCGTCTTCCTCGCGGTTGCGATCCCGTTCCTCGCGGCCGCGCTCCGCAGCCGCCCCGCGCTGTGGGAAGGAGCGCTCTTCGCCGCCTTCGCGGCGATGTCGATCGAGGCGCACCGGAACGGCGTGTGGCTCGTGCTCTTCGCCGCCGTCCCGGCTGCGCGCGCTTTCGGCGCCTCCGGGTCGCCGCTCCTGCCCCGCCGCGTCGCGCTCGCCTGCTGCCTCGTGCCGGCGCTCCTCGCCGTCTCCGGGCTCTCGCGGCCGGTCGCCGCCGACGGCGCCGGCACGCCGCTTCTTCGGCGGGCGACCGCGCTCGCCGGCGGCACGCCGATCCTCGGGGACGCGCTCGACGCAGAGCACGTCGCGCTCCTCGGCGGCCGGATCTGGATCGGCAATCCCCTCGACGCGTTTCCGCGGGCGCAGCAGCGGCTCTATCTCGAGTGGCTGCGCGGGGAGCCGGCAGGCGACAGGATCCTGCGCCGCCCGGTTCGAGTCGTCGTCGTCAGGCGCGGCAGCGAGCCGCAACGGCGGCTCGCTCGCAACGGAACGTTCCGCGAGGTCGGGCGCGACGCGCGCGCCGTGGTCTACGCGGCCCGCAGCTGACTGATCGCGCCGTGACCCGGCGACGCGGGCTGCGCCGGCAGTGTCGCCGCGCGGGCCCCGTGCGCAAGGATGAAGAGCGCAACGGCGGCGAATCCCTGCGCCGCGACGGTGCGCCGGCGGCGCTCATGCTCGTTCATCGTCGACCTCCAGTCGAAGCATCGACCCCGGAGTCATGCCGACACGGGCTGCCTCGCCGGCGGCCAGCTCGAGCACGGCCCGGGCCTTCCTGACAGCAGCAGTCCGCCAGGGGCGGACATGCGACACCACGCGCATCACC
Source organism: uncultured Actinomycetes bacterium (assembly GCA_963831405.1). Lineage (GTDB taxonomy): Bacteria > Actinomycetota > Thermoleophilia > Gaiellales > Gaiellaceae > Palsa-739. The sequence continues at coordinate 344,227 of CAWHPX010000020.1, read as the reverse complement.
CGGCGGTCGCCGTCGAGGAAGACGACGTCGATCGGGAAGCGCATGAAGAACGTGTGGATCGACCCTGCGGGCTGCAGGAGCAAGCCCTCGCCCTCGGCCAGACCGCGCCGGCCGAGGAGGCCGCGCATCCGTGTGAGGGGATCGCGTGCGACCGTGCAGCTCTCGCACACGATCGAATCGTTCTCGTCTCGAAGCATCCCCTGCAAGACAACACCTCTGAGTTCTTTCGTCGTGAGGCGCCGTGGCCGCAAACGCAGCGCTCGCTGACAGAAGGATCGTCAGCTTCGGGCGCTCGAGCGTCACCTGTTTGGGGAGTTCGACGAGCGAATCAATCGAACGGGGGATTGGTGCAACGCCGTCACGCTCGATGATTGCGACATCGAACGCACACGGCGGCGCGGCCACGCCCGAAGAGTTGGAGGAGTCACGTCGTGGCTACGCATGCTGCCGAAGCGCTGAAGCTCGATATCCCCGCTGAAGCGGTGTTCGCCTCCGACCGGCCGGAGCCGGTTGCGTCGAGTGTCGTGCCGTTCGACAGATCGAGAGGAGGTGAAACCAAATGACGATTTTCAATCTGCTCGATTTCGTGCGCATGAGCTGGAAGAAGGAAGAGGGCCAGACGATGGCCGAGTACGGCGTGGTTCTCGCCGTGATCACCGTCCTCATCGTCGGGGTGCTGGCAACGCTGTCCACCTCGATCCAGGGCCAGCTGCAGAGCGTGATCGACGTCCTCTAGACCAGCGCCACCGTCACAGAGAAGGGGGAAGTAACCGAAATGAGCTCGAAGATCCGCGCCGCAGTCGGGTCGGAATGGGGTCAGACGATGGCGGAGTACGCCGTCGTCCTCGGCGTCATCACGATCGCCGGTGTAGCGACGTTTGGAGCGCTGTCAAGCGGGATCCGGGATCTCTTCGAACAGGTCGCCGCCCTCTTTGCCTGAAGCAACCGCCTCGCGGGCCGGGCCAAGCCACAAGGCCCGGTCCGCGCAGGCGACACCGAGACGACACATGACAAGCCGCATCGACATCCGTAAGAGCAAAGGCCAGGCGATGGTGGAGTTCGTCTTCGTCCTGCCGATCCTCATGCTCGTGCTGTTCGGGATCATCCAGTTCGGGATCACGTTCAGCCACTACGTCACGCTGACGGACGCGGTCCGTGCCGGGGCGCGCACCGCAGCGGTGTCGAGGCAGTCGCCGACGCGCACGAGCGACGTCGTGGCGAAGGTCAGGGCGTCGTCCCAGAATTTGATTCCTTCATCGAACATCACGGTCACGTCGACGTGGACGCACGGAAGCGACGTCGTCGTCGCAGCAACGGTTCCGTACTCGATTCACCTGCTCGGACTGGTGATCGCGTCGGGAAATCTGTCGAGCACCACGACTGAACGAGTCGAATAGAAACTCGGAGGGAACCATGAACACGACAAACAGACTCTGGCACGTCGTGGTTGCAGTCGGGTTGGCCCTGCTGGCCGTGCTGCTCACGACGTTCTACGTCACGAACTACAAGCATCACGTGCAGCGCAGCGAGTCGCAGGTGAACGTGCTCGTTGCCGCGAAGGACATTCCTGCCGACACCCAGGGCGCCGAGCTCATCTCGGGCTCGTGGCTCAAGGAGGAGTCGGTCGCTCGCCGCCAGGTCGTGCCGGGCGCGATCTCGAGCCCCGACCAGGTTCGCGACCTGATCGCGACCGAGCCGACGTTCGCGGGCGAGCAGGTGACCGCTCGTCGCTTCGGCACTCCGGCCGAGCGGGGCGTCCGCGCCCAGCTCAAGGGCACGCAGCGCGCCGTGCAGGTCGCGGGCGACGCGAACCAGGTGCTTGCCGGCACCCTTCGCCAGGGCGACCACGTCGACATCCTCGGCGCGTGGGCGAAGCAGGACAACACCGCGGTGTCGCGCGTGATCGTCCGCGACCTTCTCGTGCTCTCGGCCCCGGCGTCGCCCAAGGGCGGCGTGACGGGATCGGGCGGCACGAACGACTTCTCGGCGCAGCTCCGGATGTCGGATGCCGAGTCGCAGAAGCTCGAGTGGATCCTTGCGCACGGCAAGGACTGGCGCTTCGAAATTCGTCCGTCGGCCGACGCGGCCAACAGCCCGCGCTGGCACGAGACGGAAGACACGATGCTCAAGGACGGAGCTGGTCAGCGATGAGTGATTCGATCCGCATCTTCTTCAGCGGGAGCTGCGAAGGCTTCGACAAGGTTCGCGACGCCATTGCGCAGCAGCCGGGCGTCGAGATCGTCGGCCACAGCGAGCAGCCCGCCGCAGCGTCGGCGACGCTCCAGGGCGGTCATCTCGATTGCGTTCTGCATGCGACGAGCGCATCGACCTTCCCCGCGCACGAGATCGCGACGATCCGCGAGCACACGCGCGTCCCGCTCGTGCTGATCGCCTCGGGCGAGGCCTCCAGCCTGCTCGAGGACGCGCTCGGGGCCGAGGTCTCGGACGTGCTCATGCTCCCGGCGCTGACGGAGAACATCATGTTCGCCATTCGCAAGGCGACGCATGCGCCGCGCCGTGCAGCCGCCGCCGGGCAGCGGGAGGGCCGGATCATCACGGTGTTCTCGCCGAAGGGAGGCACGGGCAAGACGGTCATCGCCACCAATCTCGCCGCGTCGCTCGCGAGAGCGGCGGGCCGGCGGACGCTCCTCCTCGACCTCGACCTGCAGTTCGGCGACGCCGCGATCATGCTCGGCATCGAGCCGGAGAAGACGATCTTCGACTTCGTCAACGCTCCGGGCGAGCTCGATCCCGACAAGCTCGCGGGCTACACGACGAAGCACAAGTCGGGGCTCGACATCCTGCCGGCGCCGCTGCGCCCGGAGGATGCGGAGCTCGTGACCGAGGCGAAGCTCGGGCGTCTGATCGAGGTCGCCCGCGCTTGCTACGACGCGATCGTCGTCGACACGTCCCCGTTCTTCCACGGGCCGATGCTCGCGACGCTCGACCGGACGGACGAGCTGCTGCTCGTCTGCTCGCTCGACGTGCCGACCCTGAAGAACGTCCGGCTCGCACTCGGGACGCTCGACATGCTGTCCTTCCCGTCGGCGCGCGTCCGCATCGTGCTCAACCGGGCGAACAGCAAGGTCGGGATGAAGCAGCGCGAGGTCGAGGCGGCGCTCGAGCAGAAGGTGCGCTACGAGGTGCCGTCGGACCGCGCCGTGCCGCTCTCGGTCAACAAGGGGGCGCCCGCCGTCCTCTCGGAGCCCGGCAGCGACTTCGCGCGTGCGATCGAAGCGATGGCGAAGGGCATCTTCCCGAAGGAAGAGGCGAAGCGCGGCCTGCGGCTGCGGCCGAGCTTCGCGAGGGCCGGCTAGCCATGGGCCTCCACGATCGCCTCAACCGCACCGGCACCGCCGCCGCCGTCGACCTGCATCTCGCGCCGGTCGACGACGTCGAGCCGGTTCGGCTGAAGGACCCGTACGCCGAGCTCAAGACCCGCGTTCATCACGAGGTGATCGCGACGCTCGGCGCGGAGCTCTTCAAGCAAGAGGCGAACGAGAACATGTCGGAGCGCGTGTTCCGGTCCGTCACCGAGCAGCTGACGCTCGACCGGACTCCGCTCACGCGCGAGGAGCGCCGGCAGCTCGTCCGCGAGATCACCGACGACATCCTCGGCTACGGGCCGCTCGAGCCGTTTCTGCGCGACGACTCCGTGACCGAGGTCATGGTCAACGCGCACGACAGGATCTACGTCGAGCGTGCCGGGCGGCTCGAGCGCACGCCGGCCGCGTTCGCCGACAACGCGCACCTGCTCCGGATCATCGACAAGATCGTCTCCCAGGTCGGGCGCCGCGTCGACGAGTCGTCGCCGATGGTCGACGCACGCCTCCCGGACGGCTCGCGTGTGAACGCGATCATCCCGCCGCTCGCTCTGCGGGGGCCGACCCTGACGATCCGGAAGTTCGCCCGCGACCCGTACACGATGAACGACCTGATCGGCTTCGGCACGATCACCGGCAAGTCCGCGCAGTTCCTCTCCGCGTGCGTGCGCGGCAAGCTCAACGTCCTCATCTCCGGCGGTACCGGCACCGGTAAGACGACGACCCTGAACGCGCTCTCCGCGTTCGTCCCGAATGACGAGCGCATCGTCACGATCGAGGACGCGGCGGAGCTCCAGCTCCAGCAGGAGCACGTGATCACGCTCGAGTCGAGGCCGCCGAACATCGAGGGCCAGGGCGAGGTCCGGATCCGCGAGCTCGTGCGGAACGCCCTGCGCATGCGCCCCGACCGCATCATCGTCGGCGAGGTTCGCGGCGCCGAGACGCTCGACATGCTCCAGGCGATGAACACCGGCCACGAGGGGTCGCTCACGACGATCCACGCGAACTCGCCGCGCGACGCCCTGTCGCGCCTCGAGACGCTCGTCCTCACCGCCGGTGTCGATCTGCCGCTTCGTGCGATCCGCGAGCAGATCTCGAGCGCGTTCGACCTGCTCGTGCAGATCTCGCGCCTCGTCGACGGCTCACGCCGGATCACGCACGTGACCGAGGTTCTGAGGATGGAGTCGGACGTGATCACGCTGCAGGACATCTTCGCGGCGCGTCCGCCCGACGAGGAGCACAATCCGAGCGGAGGGCGAACGCGTCTGCTCTCTCCGCTTCAGTGCACCGGGCTGAAGCCGCAGTTCCTCGAGAAGCTCGCCGCCAACGGCGTCGTGCTCCCGCCGAGCTTCTTCGGCCAGGAGGAGAACGGCGAGGCGCCGCGCTCGGCGTTCTCGGCGACGAGCTTCGAAGGCGCATTCGAATGAGGGGTCGCGTCGCCGCGTTCGGGTGCGCCGCTGCGTGCGCTCTGACCGTGCTCGCCGCTTCGGCGGCCGCCGCTCCGGGCGTGCGGATCGCGGGCACCGAGACGGGAAGCTATCCGCACCTGATCGTCAACGCGATCACGTCGGTTCCGCACTCCCGTCCGCCGGCGCTCCGCGAGAACGGCCAACCGGTCAGCGGCTTTCAGGCCGCCAACCTCGGCGCCGCGAAGAGCGTCGTCGTCGCGATCGACAACTCGCGCTCGATGGCGGGGTCGTCGCTCGGCAACGCCGCCGCCGCTGCGCGGACATTCATTCGTGCGAAGGGCGCGCGCGACCGCATCTCGGTGTTCTCGTTCGGGCACCGCGCCGTTCAGCTGACCGGCTTCTCCACCTCGTCCGCGCAGGCCGACGGCGTGTTGCAGGGCCTCTCCGTCGACCGCGTCACCGGCACCGCGCTCTACGACGCCGTGTTCGCGGCAGCGAAGGCGCTCCGGTCGAGCAACGAGCCGGGCCGCGTGATCGTCCTCCTCACAGACGGGCACGACGTCTCGAGCAACTCGACGCTCGACGCAGCCGTCGCCGCCGCGCGGCGCGCCGACGCAGCCGTCTACCCGATCGGGATCGAGTCCACGGACTTCGACCCGTCGGCGCTGCGGGAGATCGCGAGCGCCACGGGCGGGACCTACCACGGCGCCGGGTCGAGCGCCGACCTGGAGCGGGTCTACGCATCGATCGCGTCGGAGCTCGAGCGCACGTGGCGTCTCGGCTACGACACGGCCGCCCGCCCGGGCGAGCAGATTCGGCTTCGCGTGACCGAGGCGGGCGCGGGCTCGGCCGAGCGGGTGGTCGACGTGCCGTCGGACCTCGGAAGCGCGGCCGCGACGCCCCCGAAGGCGATTCTCCCCGGCTTCGCGTTCTCCGCGGCGGGAACGCTCGCGATCTCCCTGCTCGTCGGCGCGTCCATCGTCGGCGCGCTCCTCACCCTCACCCGGATTCGCCGCCGGAGCTGGCTCGACCAGCGCCTCGCCCCGCACGTCCCCGCGACGATGCGGTCCGGTGAAGGCCGCACCGAGCGGCTGTCGGTCTTCAAGGCGCTCTTCCGGGCGACCGAGACCGCACTCGGGCGGCGCTCGGAATGGCGGACGATCGAGCGGCTCCTCGTCCGCGGCGACGTGCCGCTTCGCCCTGCGGAGTTCGTCTGGCTGATCATCGGCTGCGGGATCGCCGGTCTCGCCGTCGTCGGCGCAGCCGGCGCCTCGCCGCTGATCGCGCTCCTCGGCATGTTCCTCGGCGGTGCGTTGCCGTACGGCTTCGTGACGCTGAAGGTCCGTCGCCGCGTCAAGGCCTTCGAGGATCAGCTGCCGGATCTTCTCTCGACGATCGCGGCCTCGTTGAAGGCCGGGCACTCGTTCAAGCACGGGCTGCAGGCGGTGCTCGAGGAGTCACAGCCGCCGGCGAGCGACGAGCTTCGGCGCGTGCTCACGGAAGCGGGACTCGGCCGCCCGATCGACGACGCGCTCGGCGACATGGCCGACCGGCTCGGCTCGGAGAACTTCGGCTTCGCGATCACCGCGGTGACGATCCAGCGCCAGGTCGGCGGCTCGCTCGCGACGCTCTTCGACATGGTCTCCGAGACCGTGCGCAACCGCCAGCAGTTCGCGCGCAAGATCCGCTCGCTGACGGCGATGGGCCGGATGTCGGCCTACACGCTCGTCGGCGTGCCGTTCTTCATCGGCGCCGTCGTCTCGTTGATGAACCCGTCGTACATGCGCCCGCTCTTCCACTCGCATGCCGGCCACATGCTGCTGCTGCTCGGCCTCACGATGATGGGCTTGGGGTCGCTGGTCCTGAAAAAGATCGTCTCCTTCAGAGGGTGAGGTCATGCTGCTACTGATCGTCGCTTCCGCATGCATCGCAGGTGCCGCCTACGTCGTCGGGCAGGTCGCCACACAGCCCGAGCGCGAGCGCCGGTCGCTCGTCCGGCGCGCCGCGAGCTACGGCGCGGTGCGTGCCGCGAACGTGCGCGAGGAGCGCCTCTCCCTGCGCGAGAGGATCGTCGCTCCGTCGATCGCGCGCATCGCCCGCGCGATGCTGCGGCTGAACCGCCGTGAGACGCTCGAGATCGTGCAGCAGCGGCTGCTCGCCGCCGGCCTCGGCGCCGTGTCGCCCAGCAGCTTCCTCGCGACGAAGGCGATGCTCGCGGGCACGGGCGGCCTCTTCGGCCTCTTCATGTGGATGTCGACGGGCAGCGCGATGGGGATCTTCCTGTGCATCGGCCTGCTCGGAGTCGGCTGGATCGCCCCGGGCTTCGTCGTCGGCTCGCGGGTGCGCCGGCGCAGGGACGCGGTGCAGGCCGCGCTTCCCGACGCACTCGACCTGCTCGCCGTCAGCGTCGAGGCGGGGCTCGGGTTCGACGCGGCGATCTCGAAGCTCGTCGAGCACATGGACGGCCCGCTCATCGACGAGTTCGGGCTTGCGCTGAGCGAGATGCGCGTCGGCGAAGCGCGGCAGGACGCGCTGAAGAAGCTGTCGACGCGCGTCGACTCGCCGGAGCTGTCGGCGTTCGTGCGCGCGATCATCCAGGCCGACCAGCTCGGTATCTCGCTCGGTCGCATCCTGCGCGTCCAGGCCGTCGACACGCGCCTGAAGCGGCAGGCTGCGGCGGAGGAGAAGGCGATGAAGGCGCCGATCAAGATGCTCTTCCCGACCGTCGCGTTCATCTTCCCGGCGATGTTCATCGTCATCCTCGGCCCCGCCATGCTGAACCTCGCAAAGGTGTTCCACCGCTGATGGCCGGCGCGACCGAGAAAGGCTTCGGGACCGGGCTCCGGGCGCAGCTCGAGAAGAAGCAGGCCGAAGGGAGCGCCCCCGCACCCGACCTCGATCCGTCGGAGGAGCCGCGGTCGGTCAGCGAGGCCATCGCCGCGGCGACGCTCCACGCCGAGGGCGTCGCAGAGCTTCGCGCGGAGCTTGACGCGTCACTCGCCCGCGAGGAGGAGCTGCGTGCGTCGCTCTCGGCGCAGGTCGACGCGCTCGACCTCGAGCAGCAGACGGTGCGCCGGATCGAGGAGCTCGACGAGCGCGACGCCCAGCTCGCGGCGGCCGAGGCGGCAGTCGCGGCGCGCGAGCGGTCGGCGGCCGAGCAGCTTGCCGAGTCGGAGGCGATCCGCGAGACGATCGCGGCCCAGCACGCGAGCCTGACCGAGGCCGAGGCCCGGGCCGCCGAGCGCGAGCGGCAGATCGAGCTGAAGTTCGAGGAGCTGAAGCAGGCGGATGCAGCGCGCGCCGAGGCGGCCGCCGAGCTGCAGGGCCGCGCGGCGCAGATCGCCGAGCGCGAGGCGGAGCTCGCGCAGGCGCAGGCCGAGGTGACGCGCGGCAAGGCGCAGCTCGAGGCCGGCTTCGCGAAGCTCGACGAGCTCGAGCACCGCGAGGGGACGATCGGACAGACGCAGGTCGAGCTCGAGCGCCGCGAGGCCGAGCTTCGCATCATGGCCGAGCGCTTCTCGGGTATCGAGCAGCGCGAGTCGACCGTTGCGGCGCGCGAGGTCAAGGTCGCCGAGACGACCGCTTCGCTCGCGACGCGCGAGGCCGAGCTCTCCGCCGGGCTCGAGCGCTTCGTGCAGCTCGAGCGGCGCGAGGCGGTCGTGCGGACGCGCGAGGAGGAGCTGCGCGCCCAGGAGGAGCGGATCAGACGCGGCCTCGCGAATCAGAGCGAAGGCCTCGGGCGGCTCGCCGACCTGCAGGCGCGCGAGGTCATGCTCGCCGCGCGGGAGGCAGAGGTGCTCGCCCGCGAGGGGCTCGCACGCGACCAGGTCGACCGCGACGCGGACTCGGTCGCCGCGCGGGCGGCGCAGCTCGATCACCGCGAGCTCGAGCTGGCCGCACGCGAGGCAGAGCTCCATCGCGCGGAGGCAGCCGTCGCCCGGGCCGCGGCGGACGAGGCCCCGGGCCGCGACGCCGAGCTCGAGGCCGAGCTCGAGGCCGACCGCCAGCGGCTGATCGAGCGTGAGCGGTTCGTCGCCGCGCGCGAGGCGGCGCTCGCCGAGCGCGAGGCCGAGCTCGAGGCGACGGCGGTCGGCGGAGCGCCGATCCCGATCGATCTCGGTGCACGCGGCAAGGCGGTCGACGAGCGGGAGCGCGAGCTCCTGCTGCGCGAGGCGCGGCTCGAGGCGGATCACGACATCCGCGAGCAGAAGCTCGAGAAGCGAGAAGCCGAGGTCGCGGACCGCGAGGAGAAGCTGCGGCGACGCGAAGGCGATCTCGGCGCCTACGTCGCGCAGGTCCAGGACGACTTCGAGCGCCGGGACGCCGAGTGGTGGGCGAAGCAGCTCGGCGACAAGCCGCTGCAGGCGGCGTCGTAGCTCCCGGGCCCGCACGACGCGGGCATCATGTCCCGCATGCCTCCGCTCGACGACATCGGCCGCGGCCTGCGCATGCTGCGCGACCGGCTGGCCGTGGCCGCCGGCGCGTCCGACGCGCTCGACGTCGTCCGTGAGCAGCTCGCGCGTCCCGAGCCGGCACGGCCGCTGGCCGAGCTGCAGGCGGAGCTCGATGCGCTCGTCGGCCTCGAGACCGTCAAGGAGCAGGTGCGCGGGCTCGTCGCGTTCCTCCAGGTCCAGGGGAGACGGCTCGAGCACGGGCTGCCCGAGGTCGCGACGTCGCAGCACCTCGTCTTCCTCGGCAACCCGGGGACGGGCAAGACGACGATCGCGCGGCTGCTCGCGCAGATGTATCGCTCGATGGGCCTGCTCGAGAAGGGCCACCTCGTCGAGGTCGACCGCGCCGACCTCGTCGGCGAGTACGTCGGCTCGACCGCGATCAAGACCGACCGCGCGATCCGGCGTGCGCTCGACGGCGTGCTCTTCATCGACGAGGCGTACTCGCTCGCGCCGCGCGGCGCGCAGCTCGACTTCGGCCCGGAGGCGATCGAGACGATCCTGAAGCGAATGGAGGACTACCGCCACCGCCTCGTCGTGATCGTCGCGGGCTATCCGCGGCTGATGCACCGCTTCCTCGACTCGAATCCCGGGCTGCGTTCGCGTTTCGCGCGCGAGATCGTCTTCCCGGACTACTCGACGAGCGACCTGCTCGCGATCACGCGCGACATCGCCGCGCGCAACGAGTACACGCTCGCCCCCGACGCGGAGCAGGAGCTCAGGCGCATCTTCGACGGCGTCCGGCGGAGCGAGGGCTTCGGCAACGCGCGGTTCGCGCGGACGCTCTTCGAGCAGGCGCTGAACACGCAGGCGCTCCGCCTCGCCGAGGCGAACGGGACGGCGCTCGAGACGCTCGCGGCGAGCGAGCTGATGGCGCTCCGCGCGCCGGACATCGCAGCCGCGGCGCGCGCGCTCGGCGAAGAGGGTGCGGCCGCACCCCGGCGCCGCTGGGGCAGGCGCCAGGAACCGTCCTAGCTAGGACGCGCTCGCCCGCCGCTGCCAGCGGTCGGACCAGTTGTCGCGGGTGAGCCCCGAGATCACCGCGCGCCGTACGAGGCGCCCGTCTGCGCTCCGGCCGAGCAGGTGGAGACGCAGCGGCAGCTCCCCGAGGGGCAGCTCGAGCGTCGTCTCGCCGGCGGCGAGCGTCCGTTCCTCCTCGACCGCGTAGTCGGTGCGCGCGTCGGGCCGCCTGCTGATGCGCGCCTCCCAGCCGTCGACGGCCGCCGCCGTGTCCCAGTCCAGTGTCAGGCGCGTACCGCTGCCGGAGCGGCGGACCTCCATGTTGCCGGTGATCGTCGGCCGCGTCCGGAACGCCGGACGTGCGTCCCTTCGCCCTGCCGGGCCCGGGCGGGGCGGCGGCTCCGGCTCGCGCACCACGAGCGTGCGAGCACGCTGCACCGCGATCAGCCGTTCGAGCTGCTGCAACGCGCGCCGCGACACGTCGGCGTCGCCGGAGGCGAGCACGCGTTCCTGGAGCAGGCCCCAGTCCGGCTCGCGGCCCGCCGCCACGTCCGCGCGCGCCTCGGCCACGATCGCCGCGCACGCGCGAGCGCCGTCGTCGTCGAGTGGGGAGCCTGCAGCCGGCATCGCGCGTGCCGAACGCTAGCCTGCGGCGGCTGATTCAATGCGCTCGATGGCGTCGGCGACCGCGACCCTGCCGCTCGCGGCGCAACATCGTCGCGGCAGGCTCTTCGTCGCACTCGCCGCGATCGCCTGGTCGACGGCCGGGATCCTCCAGCGTGAGGTCTCCGCCGGGGTGGCCACCCAGCTCGCCGGGCGCGCGCTCTTCGCCGTGCTCGGTCTCCTCGCCTATACCGCGTTCGCCGAGCGCGGCGCGGTCGTGCGCGCGTTTCGCGCGGTCGGGCCGCGGCGGCCTCGTCGTGGCGGCGCTGATGGCGATCTCCTCGGGAACGTTCATCGTCGCGCTGAACCACGCGACGGTCGCGAGCATCCTCTTCATGCAGGCGCTCGCGCCGCTCCTCGCTGCCCTGCTCGGCATGCTCCTCGGGGAGCCGGTGTCGCGGCGCACGTGGCTCGCGATGGCGATCGCGCTCGGAGGCGTGGCGCTCATGGTCGGCGGCCCCGGGCGCCCGGGCGCCCTCGGCCTCGGGCTCTCGCTCGTGATGACGACGTCGTTCGCCGCGATGCTCGTCGTCACCCGCCATCACCGGGAGGTCTCGATGGCACCGGCGACCTGCATGTCACAGGTGGTCGTGCTCGCGGCGGCCGCCCCGTTCGCGCAGCCCGGCGACGTCGGGGCGCGCGACCTCGGCCTGCTCGTCGCGCTCGGCGTCGGCCAGATCGGCCTCGGCCTCGTCTTCCTCGCGATCGGCGGCCGGCTGATCCCGGCGGCCGAGGTCGCTCTGATCACGCTCCTCGAGGTGGTGCTCGGGCCGCTCTGGGTGTGGGCGTTCCTCTCGGAGCAGCCGGGAGCGACCACCCTGCTCGGCGGCGCGGTCGTCCTCGGCGCGGTCGCCGTGCAGGCCCTCGCGGGGGGCGAGCCCGCCGTGCCGCCGCCCTAGAGACCCGCCCTAGGTGCCGGACGCCGCGCGGTCGCGCGGCAGCACGATGCTGAACGTCGAGCCCTTGTCCGGGAGCGAGCGAACGGTCAACGTGCCGCCCATCTGCAGGACGATCTCGCGCGAGATGTAGAGACCGAGGCCGGAGCCGCCGACGCCGCGGCTCATCGCCGCGTCGATGCGGTAGAACTTCTCGAAGATCCGGCCGAGCTCGCCGGACGGGATCCCGATGCCCTCGTCGGCGACGTCGATCCGCACCCACTCCGGGTCGTCCCGCACGAGCACGTCGACGCGGCCGCTCTCGGGGGAGTACTTCACCGCGTTCTCGACGACGTTGACGACGACCTGCCGCAGCAGCCCTCCGTCGCAGCGCAGCGTCGCCATCGTCGTCGGCATCTGCAGCAGGATGGTGTTCTTGCCGTCGGCGCGCACGCGCGCGGAATCGACGACACGGGTGCAGAGATCGCGCACGTCGACGTCCGACTCGTCGAGATGGACGGCGCCGCGATCGAGCTGCGCGCTGATCAGAAGCTGGTCGACGATCTGCACGAGATGCTCGGACTCCTGCTCGATCATGCGCAAGAGCTTCTCCTGCTGTCCGCGCCCCAGCGCATCACGATGGGCGATGAGCGTTCGTGCGCCGCCGAAGACGGCCGTCAGCGGGGTGCGCAGCTCGTGCGACGCCGTCGCGACGAAGTCGGCCCGCGCGCGCTCGAGCACATAGCCGGCGGTGGCGTCGCTCACCGTCAGGACGGAGCCGCCCGGGAAGTCGCTGAGCGCGGGGGCGAGCCAGCACTCGTCGCCCGCGATGCGGACGGGAACGAAACGGTCGCCTTCCTTCGCCGCCGCCACGAGCCGCTGGTACTCGGGAACGACCTCGGCGGCCGGCCGGCCGACGGCGAGTCGCGCCGGAATGCCGAACATCGCCTCGCCGGCCGCATTCCAGGAGCGGATCGCTCCCGCGTCGTCGACGAGGAACACGGCGTCGGTGACGTGCTCGAGGGCGAGCGCGGCATTCGCGCCCTGCTCGGCGCGCAAGCGCGCATCCTCCTCGGACGCGTAGAGCCGCCGCAGGCGTTCCGGCAGCTTGGCGAGAAACGTGCCGGCGATCACGAGCGCGATGAACCCTCCGATGCCGAGGACGGTCACCGTGCGCACGAACGTCGTGTGCTGAGCGCGCTGCGTCTTCTCGACGAGCCGTGTGGTGTCGCCCTGCAGGAGCGAGGCCGTGCGCCGGAAGCGGTCGGCGAGCCGCTCGCCGCCGAGGAGCTCGCGCTTCGCGCGCGCCTGCCCGCCGCGGCCGTCGGCGACGAACACGATCAGGCTGTCGTAGAAGCCGTGCAGTGCCCGCACCTCGGCACGCACCGTGCTCATCCTCCGCGTGAGCTCCGGGTGCCCGCGTGCGAGCCGTGCGATGCGCGCGATGTCGGCGACCACCCCGCGGCGGCCCGCGAAGTACGGGTCGAGGCTCCGGCGGTCGAGCGTGATGATGTAGCCGCGGACGCCGGTCTCCTCCCGCTCCATCTGGAAGAGGACGTCGCGCGAGCTTGCGCGCAACGGCAGCGCAAGGCCGATGTAGTGGTCGTCCGCGGACCGGTAGAGGTTGATCGCGCCGAGGATGCCGGCGAAGAGCATCCCCGCCAGCATGAGGAGGAGCCCGAGCAGCGCGAGCTGCACGCGGCGCTTGACGGCGACCGACGCGCCGAGCGCGGCCCGCCGTTCCCGGATCCGGCGCAGGCTCGGCCGGCGGGACTGCTGCGCGGCGGCGCTCATCGGCTTAGCCGACACCGCAGCCCGCCATGATCTTCAGGTTCGTCAGCGGCCGTAGCTCGGCGCCGTTTCGCAGCGCTCCACGCGTCGAGCGAACCGGGTTCCAGAAGCCGACGCCGGCGATCTCGACGGACGCGCCGAGCAGCTGCCAGGCGGCCTGGACGACGGGGCAGTGCGACGTGAGCTCTCGTCTGGCGGCGATCATCCCGGTCCTGTCGCGGGCCTGCTGCGCGAGGCAGCTCGGACTTGGGAGATACGCGTTCATGTACAGCGCGGATTCGATGTCGTAGAGCACGAGCACGATCTCGCCGTTCGAGGCGATGCGATACCGGTCGACGACGGCGTGCATTCGCCAGACCTGCCGCTGGAACGAGGTGTTGCGCACAGCGGCGATCCGGCCCGGGGGCGTCAGCCCGGCGATCGTCGCGATCGAGGTCGCCTTGCCGTGGAGGTTCACGCTCTGGCGGAGCGGGTCGCTCAGCGTCTCCAGCCGCCAGAGGGCTCCGCCGCAGCGCGGCCCCGGGCTCTCCACTCGCGCTGCCGCCGGCGCGACCCTCGTCGTCGAGGCGAGCGTCGCCGGCGCCGCCAGGGACGCGAGTACGAGGGTGGCGGCGAAGACGGCTCGGTTCCCAGGCATCGGCGCTCGTCGGACGGGCAGCAATGCCGCAGCAATCTCACGGTAGCCTGACTTTGCGCCGCCGACAAGACGATCGCGGCTCTCAGGCGCCTCTCATGAAGATCCGGCTGACTGTCCAGATGACCGTTTTCCCGTGCCCGGCCGCGCGCAGGGCGATCGTGCCGGCGGCCCTCGCGCTCGTCCTGGCCGTTCCGGCAGCCGCCGGTGCCGGTCCGGGCCGCGCACCGCTCCTCGTGCAGCTCCGAGCCGGGGCTCCGAGGTCGGCGCGCACGACGCTCGTCGCGGCGGGCGGAACGCTCGTCGTCCCTCGGCTTCGCGTCTGGAAGCTCGCGGCCCGCAACGCGACAGCGGTGCTCCGCACGCTTCGTGCGCACGGCGCCGTGTCGCTCGTCGAGCGCGAGCGCCTCTACTCGACGGCGGCGTCGAGCGTCGCCGCCGTTCCGCCGACCGATCCGCTCGTGTCGGACGAGTGGTGGCGCGCAGACGTCCGCGTCGACACGCTGACGCCGCCGCCCGCCGGCGTTCCGATCACGCTCGTCGACTCGGGCGTCAACTTCAGCCATCCCGAGTTCAGCGGCGACACGAACCTCGTCGCGCTGAACAGCCAGGAGCCCGCGCCGATCGGCGGAGTGCACGGCACTGCGACGGCATCCGTCGCCGCCGCGCCGGTGAACGGCGTGGGTCTCGTCGGCATCTATCCGACTGCGACCCTGCGAACCTACGATGCGTCGCTCGGTGACGGGACGCAGCTCCCGTCCAGCGAGATCGCAGCAGGGATCGTCGCAGCGGAGCGGGCCGGTCGCTCGGTGATCAACCTCAGTCTCGGCGGCGCGAGCCGCGACCCGGTGATCCAGGCCGCCGTCGACGCCGCCGTGCGTGCAGGCAGCCTCGTCGTCGCCGCCGCGGGCAACTCCGGCGAGCAGGGCGACTGGCTCAGCTATCCCGCGGCGAGCGCCCACGTGTTCACCGTCGGTGCGACCGACCAGAACGACCTGCCTGCGTCCTTCAGCACGACCTCGCCGTTCGTCGACATCGCCGCGCCCGGCGTCGACATTCCCGTGGCGTCCGCCCTCGACAACTCGTACGCCCTCGAGTCGGGCACGAGCTTCTCGTCGCCCATGGTCGCCGGCGCGGCCGCCTGGTTGTGGACGGTCCGGCCCACACTCGACGCGAGCCAGGTCGCGCAGATCCTCCGTGAGTCCGCGCGCGACGTCGGCCCACCTGGCTATGACGACGCCACGGGCTACGGCATCCTCGATCTCGCGGCCGCCCTCGACGCGCCGACACCGCAGGCCGACTCTGCGGAGCCGAACGACACGACCTCGACTGCAACCGTCGCCACGACGCGGGGCCGGGCGGCCGGAACCATGCGCGGGCGCGTCGCCCCGTTCGAGGATCCGCGCGACGTCTTTCGCGTGTGGCTTCCCGCGCGCAAGCGCGTCACGATCGGCGTGAGCTCCGACAACGGCGTCGGCGTCACGCTCGCGGGCGTGCACGCGTCGGGGACGAAGACGTCGCTCGTGCTCGTGAACGCGAAGCCGGGCCGCAACGCATACCTCACCGTCACGCCGGCGCCGCGCGTGCGCACGGCGGTCTACACGCTGAAGATCTCCGTGAAATAGCCGTCGCCGAGATGCGGGGGAACCCGGATGCAGCGAGCGGCGCCTCGACGCCACGATGGTCTCGTGCGGCTCGAACGTCTGCTCCCGAACGGGTGGCGCGACCTGTTGCGCCAGGTCGCCGTCTGGGCCGGCTTCGGCGCGGGCTATCAGGTGGCCCGGGGCCTCGCCGACCGCAGCCCGGCGGAGGCGTTCCGGAATGCACGGCGCATCGTGCGGCTCGAGGAGCGGCTGGGCGGCCTACCGGAGCTCGACCTGCAGCGGCGGGTCCTCGCGTCCGGCTCCCTGCTCGTGCACCTCGCCGACTGGACGTACTGGCTGGCCCAGTTCGTCGTCATCGCGGCGCTCGTCGTCTGGCTCTACCTGCGGCACTCCGAGGGCTACGTGCGGTTCAGGAACTCGCTCATCGTCGCGAACACGCTCGGCCTCGTGGGCTACGTCGCTCTGCCGACCGCGCCCCCGCGGCTGCTGCCGGAGCTCGGGTTCGTCGACACGCTCGGCCGCTCGGAGGCGCTCAACCACGGCTCCGGGATCGTCCACGTGCTCGCCAACCCGTACGCGGCGATGCCGAGCCTCCATGCCGCCGACGCCCTCATCGTCGGCGTCGTGCTCGCGGCCGTCGTCCGCAGCCGGTGGCTCAAGGCGCTCTTCCTGCTCTGGCCGCTCTGGGTCTCCTTCTCGCTCCTCGCGAGCGCGAACCACTACTGGCTCGACCTGCCGGCGGGCGCCGTGCTCGCCGTCGCCGGGTTGGCCCTGACGGCCCGCCTGTCACGTTCGTGAGCGCTCTGCGGGCGGTGTAGCGCTCAGGCCGCCGCGGCGAGGCGGAGGCGGAATGTCGTGCCCTCCGCGAGCGTGCTCTGGACGGTGATTCTGCTGTCGTGCGCTTCGGCGATCGCCTGGGAGATCGCGAGCCCGAGACCGGTCCCGGGAATCGCGTTGGCGGTCGCGCTCGACGCGCGGAAGAAGCGGCCGAAGAGCCGCGGCAGCTCGTCGGCGGGGATGCCGATGCCCGTGTCGCTGACGCTGAGCGCGATCGCGCCGCCGTCCTGTGCAGCCTTGACCTCGACCCGTCCGCCTTCGGGCGTGAACTTGACCGCGTTCGAGACGAGGTTGTCGACCAGCTGCGCGATCCGTCCGCGGTCGATGACGGCCGGAGCGAGCCGGTCCGCGTCGAGGGTCAGCTCGATGCGCTTGGCGCTCGCCGCCGGCCGCGCGGCCTCGGTCGCCTCGGCCAGGAGCTCGTTGACGTCGGCGCGCGCGAGCTTCAGCTCCAGGCGGCCCGCGTCGACCTGGACGAGGAAGAGGAGCTCGTTCACGAGCGTCGCGAGTCGCTCGACGTTGCGGCTCACCGTCCCGAGGAACTGCCGCTGGGCGTCGGTCAACGGATCGCCGCCCTCCTCGACGACCATCTCCAGGTAGCCCATGATCGACGTGAGCGGCGTGCGGAGCTCGTGCGAGACGAGCGCCACGAACTCGTCCTTCACGTGATCGAGCTGTCGCAGCTGCTCGTTTTGCATCGCGAGCTGCGCGGCTGCGGCTTCGAGCTCGACGGCGCGCTCGAGCAGCTCGGTCGCGCGGGCACGCGCCTCGCGGACGAGCTGCTGGATCGTGACGGTCGCGATCACCGCGACCGCTCCGAGGACGATCGCCGAGCGCCAGTCCGACGAGGGGTATTCAGGGGCGCCGACGAGCTTGACCGGCAGTACACGTGCGACCGCGACCGCGAGGAACCCGGTCAGGAGCTCCGCACGGCTGCCGACGACCGCGAGCCAGAGCAGCGGGAGCAGGAACAGGCCGCCGAAGCCGGAGCTCGTCCCGCCGCCGCCGTCGATCAGGACCGCGACGAGCGCGACGTACGCAAGCGGGACGCCGACTCTCGCGATCCCGGTCGCCGCACCCCAGAGTGCGGACAGGCCGACCGCGACGCTTCCGATTCCCGCGGCGATCCAGATCTCCGCGAGGTCCCGCTGCGGCCCGGGCCGCAGCACGAGCGCGAACGCGAACGCCGCCGCCGCTGCGGCGATGAGCACGACCCGGCGCCGCGGGATCGACGACACGGGGTCTCCCGGGCGTGCGCCGGTCACGAAGGTCTCCGTCATCCCCAAGACCCGTATTTCATCGGCCGGGCCGGAGGATTGCTTGAGATGGAGGCCCCGACGCGCCGGCGAAGCGGCCCGGTCGGTCGAGCGGGCTCTCCTGCAGCGGCTACGCCGAGGTGACGCCGGCGCCGCTCGCGCGCACGAGGCGCGTGCCGACGGCGACCCCGCTCCGCTCGAGGCCGCCCGCGGCCAGCTCGAGCACGGACCGTGCCTGCGGGCAGCTCGCCGCACGCCACGGACGGAGCGCCGGCCGCACGTCGACGACCACGTCGTCCGCGTCGAGAAACGCGAGGTCGATCGGGAATCGCATGAAGTGCGTATGCACAGCGCGGGCGCGCGGGAAGAGCAGCCCTTCGCCCGGAGCCAGGCTCGAGCGGAACATCAGGCCGCGCAGACGGGTGGCGAAGCTCTCGGCGATCCGGCACTCCGCACAGGCGATCGAGCCGCTCTCGGTGCGAATCTCGAACACGCGGGGTGTCACTTCAGCGAGCTCGCTCGGCCCGGCGGCGCGCACGCGCCGGCCTCGGTGGGGTATCCTCGAGCTCCGGACGGAGCCTGCCGAAGGAGATGTCTTTGAACGGCGATCTCATCCTCGCGTTCTACTGCCTCGGCGGTGCCGTGCTTGCAGGCTGGCTCTTCGTCCGCTTTCCCTCGCTCGGGCCGCACCGGCTGTCGACGGCCGTGCTTGCCGCCGCCGCCGTGATTGCTGCGATGTCGCTCGCCGGCTGGCTCGTCACGCTGCTCGTGGGAGCGGTGCCGTACGGCGGGGCGCTGGCGTTGATCATCGTCGTCCTGCCGACGCTGACGGGCGCGTTCTGGGTGGCATCCTGCGTGATGCGGACGCTCGCCGGCGGCTCGTCGGGTCTTCGCGGCTGACGTTCACCCCGAGCCGAGCGTCTTCATCAGGGTCAGCAGCGGCCCGCCGAGCGCGACGATCAGAAGCGACGGCAGGATGAGGAAGATCAGCGGGAACAGGATCTTCGTCGGCGCCTTCTGCGCGCGCTCCTCCGCCGTCTGGCGTCGCCGCTTCCGCATGTCGACGGCGAGGTCGCGCAGGATCTTGCCGATCGAGACGCCGAGGATCTGCCCCTGCAGGATCGACTGAACGAACGCACGGATCGACGGGCTGTCGACTCTGTCGAGCATGTGCTCGAGCGCCTCTTCGATCGTCAGGCCCATGCTCTGCTCCTGCAGCGCCAGCCTGAGCTCCTTGCCGAGCGGGCCCTCGACCCTGCGCGAGACCATCTGGAGCGACGACGCGAAGCCGACCCCGGCCTCCACCGTCGTCACGAGCAGGTCGACGAGCTCCGGCATCTCGTGGTCGATCCGCCGAATCCGAGCCGTGCCGTGCCGCATCAGGATGAACCGGGGCGCCGTCCAGCCGAAGCCGCCGATGATGCAGATGCCGAGGAACGTGCGGGCGGTGAGGCCGCCCGAGCTCGCTGCGAGCCACAACCAGAGGAGCGGCAGGAGCGCGGCGACCGCGATGCGATAGCCGATGAACGTCGCCGGCTGCGTGCGGTAGTACCCCGCCGCCCGGAGCAGCTTGAGCACCTCCTGCTCCTTCGTCTTCGCAAGCCTGAGCCAGAAGACGCCGAGCGCCGTGGCGAGCCGGTCGAGAGCCCGCCGGAGCGACGGCTGTCCGGCCGCGAGGAGCGGGGGGGCGGCGAACCCGTATGCCTCGATCTGCGCGAGCGTCTCGCGCCGGCGCTGATGCCCGAACGACGCCGTGCGGAGGGTGAGGGCGACGGCGACGCCGGTGAGCATGAGACCGAGCAGGAGAACGATGGTCATGACCCTCCCTAGACGTCGATTTCGACGATTCGCTTGATGACGAGTGAGCCCGCGACGACCATCAGCGCTCCGACAACGAGCGCGACCTGGCCGCCGCTCGACGAGTAGAGCGGGCGGACGAGCTCGCCGCGCAGGAGCAGGACCGCGAGGAAGACGAGGACCGGCAGCGCCGTCAGGATCCACCGTGCCATGCGGCCCTGCGCGGTGAGCGTCCTGACCAGCCGGCGCAGGTCGGCCCGCTCGCGCAGCGTCTCGACGACGGTGTCCAGGACCTCCGCGGCGTTGCCGCCCGCAGTTCGCTGCAGCTCCGCCAGGAGGGCGACCTGCTCGAGGTCGCGGCTCGCCATGCGGGCGGCCACCCGCTGCACCGCCTCGTCCACCGGCACACCGAGCTTCTCGTCGGTGAGCACGCGCCGAAGCTCGCTCCGCGACGGCTCGTGGGCGTTGTCCGTGACGACCGTGAGCGCGCCCGTGAAGCTGTGCCCCACGCGGAGCGCCGACGCCAGCACCTGGAGGTTCGGCGGCAGCTGGTCGGCGAACTCGTCGCGCACCGCCTGCAGCCTCCAGCCGATGACCGAGCGGGTGACGAGCGGCGTCAGCAGGCCGAGGACGGCGAACACCGGCGAGATCAGCCAGAGGACGGCGATCGCTGCGATCGTTCCGAGCGCCGTCAACTGCACGACCCGAGCCGGCGGCGTCGTGATCCGCGCAACCTCGAGCCGCGACGCGAGCCGGCCGAACCAGCCGCTCTGCCGCTGCCGGCGGACGAGAGCGTCCGCGAGGCGCTTCGCATCCTCGATCCTCGCGGTCTTCGCTCGCCCTGCGAACACCTCCACCCGCTCGACGACGGATCTGTTCGGACGCCGGAGAAGCGACGCGATCCCGAGAGCGATGAGTGCCGCAACGAGCAGGCTGAGGAGGAGCGGCGCCCCGGGCGAGAGGAGGAAGCGCGAAAGGAGCGAGCGGTGGAAGGGGGCGAGGCCCGACGGTGTCGGGGCCGCATACCGGCTCGTCGCGGTGCCGACGTCGCGAATCGCGACGGATACCTCCACATGGCTCTTCGGCGCCTCGGTGGAGCGGTAGCGGACCAGGTACTCGCCGGCGAGCCTCTCTCTGAGCGCCGCGTAGATGGCGCCGAGGCCGGCCGCCGACGATGCCTCGGTGTAGGTCCCGCCGCTCGCCGCGGCGAGGCGCTGCAGGGCGCCGGCCTCGAATGCGCCGGAGCGCAGGCCGACCGTGAAGATGCGCACGTGCCGCGCGCGCGCCGTTGCGATCACCTCTGCGAGCCTCGCCCGGCTGCCGATGTCCGCGCCGTCGGAGAGCAGGACGATCGACCCGATCGAGAGCTTGCTGCGTGCCAGCAGCGCGAGCGCCCGGTCGACCGCGTCGTACATGCGCGTCCCGTACCGGAGCGGGGGTGCCGAGGAGAGTGCGCGGTCGAGCCGCGCCGGATCCGCGGTCGGCCGCTGGAGCACGCTGATGCGCTCGTTGAAGGCGATGAGGCCGACCTGCTGCCCCTGCGCGAGGCGCGAGACGAAGGTGCGGGCAGCGTCGACGGCGCCCGCGAGAGGCTTGCCGCTCATGCTCTCGCTCGCGTCGACGGCGAGCACGACGCCGAAGCGCACGCCCGCCTCGTCGATCGACGAGACGCGCAGGTTCCGCACCGGGTGCCCGTTCTCGCGAACCCGGATGGCGTCGGCCCGGGCCTGTGCGCCGGGCGGCAGGTCGACGACGAACCCGCGGGCGGGGAACGGCATGCGCCCGACGGGAGTCAGTTGCAGGTCGACGCCTGCCGCCGCGACGGAAGCTGCGGCCGCCGCGGCGGCAAGGGCGGCGATCACGAGGCCGAGCCGTCTCACCGCTCGCTCCCCGAGGCGTTCCATTCGCTCTGCCGCAGCTCTGCTGCCGCGCCGTACATGGCGGCGAACGGCGTCCCGAAGACGTCCGCCGGCAGCTCGAGCCCGTGCCGCGCGAACTTCGGCGCGAACGCCGGGCGGAGGCCGGTGGGCCGGAGCGCTCCCACGACGGTCCTGTCCGAGTCGACCCGTTCGACGTGATGCTCGAAGAGATGCTGCAGCGTGACGGCGTCGCCCTCCATCCTCTGCACCTCGGTGATCGCCGTCACGTGGCGCGTTCCGTCGTCGAAGCGGTCGAGCTGGATGATGACGTCGAGCGCTGCGGAGACGTGCTGTCGAATCGCCTTGACCGGCAGCTCGTACCCCGCCATCAGCACCATCGTCTCGAGGCGGCTCAGCGCGTCGCGCGGCGAGTTCGCATGAATCGTCGAGAGCGAGCCTTCGTGGCCCGTGTTCATCGCCTGGAGCATGTCGAGCGCCTCTGCTCCGCGAACCTCGCCGACGATGATCCGGTCGGGCCGCATCCGCAGGGCGTTCCGAACGAGATCGCGAATCGTGATCTCGCCCTCGCCCTCGATGTTCTTCGGCCGCGACTCGAGCCGCAGGACGTGCTGCTGCGAGAGCTGCAGCTCCGCCGCGTCCTCGATCGTCACGATCCGGTCGTGATCCGGGATGGCGGCGGACAGCGCGTTCAGGAACGTCGTCTTGCCCGAGCCGGTGCCTCCGGAGATCAGGATGTTCAGGTCGGCCTGCACGCACATGGCGAGGAAGTCCGCGGCGGGCTGCGAGATCGTGTCGATCGCGACCAGCTCCTCGAGCGCGAACCGATTCTGGGCGAACTTGCGGATCGTGAGCAGCGGCCCCGAGAGCGAGAGCGGCGCGATGATCGCGTTCACGCGCGATCCGTCGGGGAGGCGCGCGTCGACCATCGGCGACGACTCGTCGATGCGCCTGCCGATCTGACCGACCATCTTGGTGATGATCCGGCGCAGATGGGACTCGTCGCTGAAGCGGAACGGCGTCAGCGAGATGAGCCCGTGCCGCTCGATCCAGATCTCGTGCGGCCCGTTGACCATGATCTCGGAGATCGTCGGGTCGGGCAGCAGCTGCTCCAGCGGCCCGTAGCCGAAGATGTCGTCGGCGATCTCCGACGACAGGCGGTCGCGGTCCTGCCGCGACAGGCCGGCTTCGAGCTGCAACTGGGCGCGGATCTCGGTCTCCACCCGGCCGCGGACCGAGTCGCCCTCGGCCTCGAAGAGCCGTGGCCCGAGCTCGCTGACGAGTGCGAGGTGGATGCGGTTCTTCACCTCCGCGAACGGGTCGATCGCCGGCCTCTGGTCGGCGCTGCTGCCGTTTGCCTGGGAGATGCGCTCGTAGAGCTCCACGGACGTCACGTCCTTCCTGTCAGCGAGAGGCGGCGACGGGTCTTCGGCGTCGCCGGCGAGGCGGATTCGAGGGTCTCGACGAGCGACGCGGCCATCTGGGTGAAGGCCCGCGCCGCACGGGACTTGGAGTCGGCTTCGACGATCGTCTCGCCGTCCGTCACGGCACGCGGGATCGCGCGGTCGCTCGGCACGAGCACGTCGGGCGCTCGTCCGAGCAGTCGGTCCACGTCGCCCTGGCTGATGCCGACACTCGTGTCCGCACGGTTCAGCACGAGCGTCACGCGCTCCGGGTCGTAGCCCATCTGGGCGAGCGTCTGGAGGCCGATCTTCGTGTCCTTGAGCGAGAGCGCGTCGAGCATGCCGACCATGCAGAGATGCGACGAGCTGTCGATCGCCGCGATCACCTCGGGTGTGAACGCCGGCGGCGTGTCGACGATCACGAAGTCGTGCCCGGAGCGCAGCGTGTCGAAGAGCGTCCGCAGGAACGGGATCGTGATCGCGGCAGCCTGGTCGGGCCGGACCGGTGCGAGGAGGACGTGCGCCCCGGAGCCGTGCCGTACGAGGAAGTCCTCGACCTTCTCCGCGTCGAGGGTGCCGCCGGACACGGCGAGGTCGTAGATCGTCCGTTCGGGCCGGAGCCCGAGGGCGAGGCCGACGTCGCCGAACTGCAGGTCGAGGTCGACCACCACCGGCCTCCGCCCGCTCTCGGCGAGCGCGACCGCGAGGTTGCACGTGGTCAGCGTCTTGCCCGTTCCGCCCTTCGGGCCGAGCACGGTGACGATCTCCCCCGCTGCGGCCGGAGAGGACGTCCCGCGCCGTCGCGCGACCGCCTTCTCGAGTGCGAAGGCGAGCTGGGCCGGCGACTGCGGCAGCGTGATGAGGTCGTCGGCGCCGGCGTGGAATGCGCGCTGCATGAACCCGTTCGGGCTGCCGGCATGGAGCACGACGATCGGCGGACGGGTCGCCAGCTCGCGAGACGCCGCCTCGACGAGCTCGAGGACCTGCGGCGAGTCGTGCGCGCAGCCGAGGATCACGAGGTCGGCGTCCGCGGCGGCGTCGCCCAGCAGCGACCACCCCTGGCCGGGCGCCGGCATGCCTACCTGCCGGACGCGCGTGCCGGGCGGAAGGGCCGCCTCGACCGACGGACCGTCGACGCCGTGCTCGAGGACGAGCAGGACCCGGAGAGCGAGCGCGCTCACCGATGGCCACCGAGCGACCGGAGGACGTTCACCGGCCGCACGCCGAGGAGCAGCGTCTCGACCGTGACGAGGTCGGGACGGGAGGGTGCCGCACCTGCGCTCGGACGCAGCGACAGCCAGATCTTGCCGTTGTCGGATGCGAACGCGAGCTGCGCAGCCTGCTCGTCGTTCGACCTGCAGGCCGACGTTCGAGGTGCTTCGCGAGCCGAGCCCGCCGCCGCCGCTGCCGGTTGCGACCACCGGGATGTTCGACATGATCAGCCGCAGCATCGGCCGGGCCTGGCCGCCGTTCGTCGGCGCGCCGTTCGCGCCGAGCGGGACGACGTTGAAGCCCGCGTAGACATCCACGTGATTCCCCACCTGGACCTGGCCGATCAGGCCGTGTGCCGCGTCGAGCGGGATCGCGACGATGCGCTCGCGGTCCGTGAGCGTCCCGGCGAGCGACGTCGACGAGGAGAAGTCGGCGGCCGTGAGCTGCGACCCCTCGAAGACCTCGCGCGCCGCGACCTTCCCGGTCAGGCTGGCGGGATCGCTCAGGGCGCCGTCGCGGAGCTGGCTCTCCCGGATCGTCGTCGTCGTGAAGAAGCCCTTCGAGGCGACGACGCTGCCGGGCGTTCCCTTCGGGATCGCGTGGCTCGCGACGAGCACCGTCACGGGCGCACCGCCTGCCTTGAGGTTGTGGCGGTACTGGTTCAGGTAGACGAGAATGAGGGCCCCGGCGACGATCGCCGTGAGAAGGGCCAGGTAGAACGAGCCCCTTCTCGTCGAGATCAGCCTCTGTGCGAGTTCCATGTGGTTGTTCCTCCGATCGACTGTTACTTGACGAGAACCGGAATGCACGGTGCGATCGACTCCGGGTCGCAGACCTCGGTGCCGCCGCTGAAGGGGTCGGGAGCGACGTACTTGATGAAGTGGCCCCAGATGTCGCCCTTGTCGCTACTCCCCGGGAAGGGCCACGGCTGGTTGTTCGAACAGCTCGCGCCGTCCCAGCCGGAGACGTAGAAGGCGGCGAACTCGACGACCGGCACCGACGTCTTGCCGCTGCCGTCGAGCGCGGAGAAGTCGGTGACGATCAGCTTGACGATCCGCGGATCGCTCTGGGCGAACGTCGGCCAGTTGTTCGGCGGGCACGCCGCGAAGCGGGTGTTGAGCGCGGTTGCGGCCGAGCTCGCCATCTTGCCCGGCTCGACCGGGACGCAGTCGGCGGGGCCGGCGGGCGGTGACGGGTCAGGGCAGAGCCGGCTGTCGTTCAGCTGGTACGGGGTCGTGCAGCCGCCGACGATGGCGGCCCGCCAGGCCGATGCTCCGGTTCCGTCGCAGTCGATCGCCGTCGTCCGGCTGCCGCCCGTCAGGCGGAGGGCGACGGCCTGCGTCGTCGTCGAGAGATCGAGGCTGCCCTTGATGCCGATCGTGACCGTGAACGTGTGGGCGCCGGGCGCCGCCGAGTACGTGCGGGTGCCCGCCTCGGCGACGTCCATCCACTTGACGGGGCCGGACGACGTGTCATCGGCGCCGTAGACGCGCTGGACGGCCGGGAAGCTGATGCCCTTGCTGCCGCAGCCCGACGGGCACGACCAGTTCAGGTCGACGTCCAGCGGTCCCGCGCCCGCCGCGATCGCGAACGGCTGTGCGGCGGGCGTCGTCCAGTCGCCGCCGGCGCTCGCCGGCGGGACGAGCGTGCGGGTGACGCCGCCGACCGTCGCCTTGAGCGTCCCGGTGGCGTAGGCGGCGCCCGCGCTGACGCGCGCGAAGACGTCCATCGGGCAGCTCGACGCGCCTGCGAGCGTGACGTCGGAGAAGAACGGCGAGCCGGTGCCGAGCGAGCAGGAGGCGCGCGAGATCGCCCAGACGGCCTGGATGACCGGCGTCGTGAGGGCGCCGGTCCGCGCCGGGTAGTCGCGCACGGCGACGAGCCCCTGCGCGGTGCTCGACCAGTCGTAGCAGACGAAGCCGGTGCCGGCCTGCACGCCGCTTCCGCAGTTGCCGTCGACGCTTCCGACGCTGACGCGGGCGCCGACCCGCAGGCCGTCCTTCGTCGAGCCGGTCGTGGGAATGGCCGGAAGCGTGATGCCGGCGCTGCCGCTCCACATGTTCATGCCGGCGGACGGCGACCCCTTCGCGAGCGGGAAGGTCCCGAGCGACGCGCCCGTGGCCTCGTTCACGAACGTCACTGCGACATGGCTCGGCGCGACATCCGGGACGGCGAGCGGCAGCGACCCGCTGAGAATCGTCGCCTTCCTCAGCTGGACGCGCGCGCGGGCGTCGATGGCCGGGACGACGTGCGTCGACGAGGTGCCCGTGACCCAGTCGATGAGCCCGCCGAGGATGTAGGGCACGTCCTGCTCCGTCTGCTTGACGTCGAGCATCAGGCTCGGCGTCTGGCAGGGGCCTTGCGTCTCCGTGTCGTCGGCCGCGGGGCCGCCCGCGTAGAAGGTCTTGCTGTTGTAGAGCGTCGTCACCCGCGCGGCGCCGCCCGCAACCTGGGCGTTGTAGACACTCGATGCGTTGCCGGCGTACTTCGACGCGTTGCTCTCGATCGTCGTGTTCGCCGCCGCGGCCGTCGCCGGGTCGGGAGAGAAGCAGTCGCCGAAGTAGGCGCCGCCGGCCAGCGCGGCCGCGTCGGCCTGCGTCTGGAGGTGCCGGTCGTGGACGAACCAGTTGCCGACGTCGATCGCGAGCGCGAGCACGAGCAGCAGGAACGGCAAGAGAAGCGCGAACATCACGATCGCGCCTCCATGTTCGTCGCGCAGAGCCGCGCCGCCGGCGGTCACGGCTGGTAGCACCCGGCGGCGTACGTCGGCAGCTGCTCGAGCCGCATCGTGGCGGACCCCGCGATCGTCGTGGCGCCGCCTCCGACGAACGGGATCCACTTGTACGGCGCGCTGACCGTCACCTTCACCGGGTCGCCGATCTGCGGCGTTCCGCCGTTCGGGAACGAGACGCAGACCTTGGCCGGTGCGGTGACCGAGCCGCCGCCGTTGCGAAGCTCGCTCGGCGCCTGCTGCTGGATCCTCGTCTTGAACGTCCCGGCTCGCGTCCGTGTCGCCGACGACGGCCGCGAGGCGAGCCCCTTCGTTCGCAAGATGGTTTGCGTCGAGGTAGTAGTTGAGGGCGATCCCGAGCTCGACGAGCGCCCACACGAGCAGGCAGATGAACGGCACGATGAGCGCGAACTCGACCGCGGTCTGACCGGACTCGCCAGCGGCCGCGTGCGCACGCACCCCGTCGTGGCGTGGTGGACTCCGCGGCATGCCGCGGAGTCCACCGGGACCGCCCGCCCGGACCTTGGGGGGAACGGGATCCGTCGTGCATGCGGTTCAGTGCCACGTTCGCCTAGCTCAGGAGGCCGTCGATCTTGCCGGCGACTCCGCTGAGGAAGTTCTGGATCGACGTCCCCAGCACGCCGAGGGTGACCGTGAGGCCGACCACGACGAACGCGATGACCATCGCGTACTCGGTTGCGCCCTGGCCGTCCTCGCGCTTGAGGTCCTCGCGGCTCAGGGTCATCGCGCGGCCCAGTGCCACGCTGACGTGCTCGTACACCTTCTGCATTCCCCACCTCCGTGTCTTCGAGCAAGGCGGCCTCCCCGGGCCGACACCTGCTCTCGTTGACGTTAGAAGTGAGTGAGCGCTTTTTCCCGGCCGCGGCCTACGGGCTTAGGGCGGGAACGCCACTGTCCCTTGGCCTACGGGCTTAGGGCGGGCCTCGCCTATCCCTCTGGGCGACCGGCGGCTGATCCGAACGTCGGCGCGACCGGGGTCACGTCGCGAGTGCACGCTCGAGCGCCGCTCTGCCGGCCGGCGCGCCGTGCGTGAGGAGGACGACCTCGAACGGCAGTGCGAGCAATGCCTGCAGCCCCTCGAGGATCTGCCCGGCGGCGGCGGCCCGCTCCGCGGGCACGTTGTTCGGCGAGGCCGCCGAGGAACTGCAGGCCGCTGCCGCGGTCCTGCAGCGTGTCGCCGGCGACGAGCGCACGGTGGCTCTCGACCCAGAGCACGAGGTCGTTCGGCTCCATCCCCGGGAACGCCTCGACGCCGACCGGCAGGCGGTCGCCTTCTCTGAAGACGGTGCCCTCGACGGGGCTCGGGTCGCCCTCGTCCGGCGGCGGCACGTACAGGGGTGCGCCGTAGCGCTTCGCAAGGGCCTCGGCGTCGCGCCTGTGCCACGGGCACGTCAGGACGATCGCCGTCTCGCGCTCCGCCGCGAGCGTCTCGACCTCGGCCGGCGGCGCGAGCGGATCGAAGAGCAGCAGGCGCGCGCCGTCGTCGATCGCGTACGACGAGACGAGCGGCCCCCACCACTGCCGCTCGTTCCACTCCGGGTGTCGCGCCTCCCAGTGCCAGACGCCGGCTCGAACCTCGCGCACGGCTCGATGCTACGCGAGCGGAACGCGCGGAACGGGCGTCAGATCGCGATCGTCAGGAAGCGCTCGATCCTCTCCCTTGCGCGGCGGAAGGAAGCCCCCCGGCCTGCTGCCCGGGTCAGCGTGCGATCGTCCAGGTACGGCCGCCGTCCGTGCTTCTGAGGATGACCGGCTCGGTCGCTTTCGTTCGGCTCTCGACCGCGGACCCTCCTGCCCAGATCGTCGCGGGGCGTCCGGGGTCGATCGCGAGCGAATAGATCTGCGGGCCTCTCTCGGCCACGTTCCACGTGCGCCCGCTGTCGGTCGTCTCGTAGATCGCGCCGGCCCCATAGCCGGTGTGCAGGGCGACGAAGATCGTTCCCGGGCGTTGCGGGTCGGCCGCGAGCGCGGTGACGAACCCGGCGGGCAGACCGGCCGTGATCGGGTTCCAGCTCGCGCCGGCGTCGACCGTCCGTTCGAGCGTGCGACCGGCGCCCGCGTACACCGTCGCCGGATGCCGCGGGTCGATTGCGAGTGCGCTGCCCCACATCTCCGGCGTGAGCTTCGGGAACGACAGGATCGGATGCCACGTGCTGCCGGCATCGGTCGACTTGGAGAGGACCGCTCGGCCGGTACTACTGTGCGCCGCGAGGGCGTAGATCGACTCCGGACGACCCGGCGCAATTGCGATCTCGGGCACGGCCACCAGGCCGCGATTCTGCGTCGGGTACGGGAGGAGGACGGTCTTCCACGTGTGACCGCCGTCGACGCTCTTGCGGACGCCGTCGGCGCCCGAATAGACGACGCTGCTGTCGAGTGGGTCGACGGCGAGATCCAGAACCCAGCCGTTGTTGCGGTTCCAGCGCGTCGTTCCCGGTGTGCCATACGGGAGCTTCGCCCCGGGCGGGGGGAACAAGCCCGTGTTCGCCGCTCGCCAGGTGCGCCCGCCGTCCACCGTCTTGTACACGGCGACGTCGGTACCCGCGTACAACGTGCGCGGGTGCCGCGCGTCGGCAGTGAGCGAAATCGTGTCGCTGATCCAGCCCGTTCCGTGGGCTCCCGTCGGGCGCCAATGGCGCCCGCTGTCGGTCGTCTCGTAGATCTCGACGCCGTTTCGCGCGTGCGCGACTGCGACATAGACGACGTTCGGCGAGTGCTGCTCGAACGCGAACGCCTGCGGGCCGGTGCCGAGGGGGAGTGAGGCGAGTGGGAGCGTCGGGCGCGCAGTCTGAGCACCGGCTTCGGAGCCACCGGCGAGTGCGGCCGTGCCCGCACTGCCGCCGCCGTGACCGCCGAAGCCGATCAGGCCGCCGGCCGCCGCGGCGGCGGCAAGGAGCAATGCCGTACCGTTCCGCACGCGGCGCCGCCGCGCGCGGCGGCGAGCTTCCTCCATCAACGCTTCGAGCTCGGTGACGCGCTGCGCGAGATCGCGGTCGTGCTCGGTCTCGCGCCGGGGGGGAGTGAGCAGTGTCATGCGATGGAGCTATAATCGCTAGCACCATGAGGGATGTCAAGCTCAGCCGCGACCACTCGGTCGACCTCCACGAACAGGTCGCCGCGGAGATTCGCCGCGCGATCGCCGACGGCGAAGCCGGCCCGGGAGAGCGCCTGCCGCCGGCGAAGGACCTCGCCGCGGTGCTCGGCGTCAACACGAACACCGTGCTCCGCGCGCTCCGGCAGCTCAGAGACGAGGGCCTGCTCGACTTTCGGCGCGGCCGCGGGATCACCGTCAGCGGCACGCCCGAGCGCGGCGCTGTCGTCGAGCGGGCCAGGGAGCTCCTTCGCTTCGCCCGCGGTCAGGGCTACGAGCCCGACGAGCTCGTCGAGATCCTCCAGCAACTCGGGTGACTCGACGCAACGGCCGAGAACGCGCGGGCCGACTCTCCCGACGTCGATGCGATTGACAGAGCCGTGTGGCGTCAGGGTGCGATCGACAACTGGCCGACGTATACGAAAGAGCGTCTTTTGCCCCTCCTGAGTCTGGCGCGGGCCTCCCGCGGGGCGCTCTAAATGTGCAAGCGGAACCCTCATGGGACGGAAACCTGTCAGCAACGGCGGACGCGCCTGTCGTGTGCTCCTCGTCGAGCATGATGAGCCCACGCGGATCAAGGTGCGGGACGCCGTCCGGGGGTCGCCGGAGTTCACAGTCTGTGCCGACGTATCGAGTGCGATCGATGGTGTGGCGAGTGCCGTGCGGGAGCTACCCGACCTTTGCCTGATCGACAAGGACGTTCCGGGGGGTGGGATCGCCGCCGCGTGGGAGATCGTTGCGCGGCTACCGGACACGAAGATTGTGCTGATCGCGGGCTCACACCACGACTCCGGCCTCGTGCTCGCGTTGTCTGCGGGTGTGTCGGGTTTCGTCGAGCGAGACGGCGACATGCGGCGGCTTCCCGTCGTGCTCACACGCGTTCTGGACGGGGAGGTCGCGATTCCGCGAACCGCGGTCGCCCAGATCGTCGTCGAGCTTTCCGATCGTCGAGCCCGTCGCCGTCCGGTCGCAGCCGGCTCGAAGTCAGCCCGTCTGACGAGGAGAGAATGGGAAGTGCTCGATCTTCTGTGTCGCGGCGAAGGAACAGCAGGAATCGCGAGACATCTGGAGGTCTCGCCGGCGACCGTGCGAAGCCACACCGCCCGCGCTCTGCGAAAGCTCGGCCTTCCGAATCGCGAGTCCGCGGTCCGCGTACTCGGCCGTCGCGGCCCATCCCGCCACGGGTAGGAGTCGTCGGGCCGGGACCCTTCGGACCGGCAACGGCGTGTAGACACCTCCACGGTCCGTGTCAGAAGACGCCTTGTCATCTGTGTCACGGTGGGTCACGATCGATACGAAACGGATTGGGATGTAAGTAGGCGCACAGCTTTGCTGGTCGCTGCGGACGAAATTTCGGACCAAGCGCGGGCACGCCCGCGACGGGCAAGGGGAGACAAACTATGGGGCACGGAGGACGCGTTCGCCGTGAATGCACGCCGACCCGGCGCGTACGGCTCGGTTACCTCGTCGCAGTCGCGATCGGCATGGCGATCCTCCTCGGATTGCCGATCACGACGGCGGCGGCCGTCGGCACGTCGTTGCAGTTGAATGGTTCGAGTCAGTACGCGACGTTGGGTGCGGCGAGTGATTTGCGGAGCGCGACCTTCACGGTTGAGGCGTGGGTGAAGCGGACGGGCGCCGGTGTTGGTACGAGCACGGGTACCGGTGGGCTGGCGAGCGCGATCCCGCTGATCGCGAAGGGCCGCGCGGAAGCCGAGACGGCGGCCGCTGACATCAACTACTTCCTCGGCATCGACGCGACGACCGGCAACCTGGTGGCGGATTTCGAGGAGGGGCAAAGCGGCAGCAACCCGAGCCTCAACCATCCGATCACGGGCACCAAGGCGGTCACTGCGGACGGCAACTGGCATCACGTCGCAGCGACCTACGACGGCAGCACCTGGCACCTTTACCTGGACGGCAGTGACGCCGGAAGCCTCAGCGTCGGCAAGCCTGCCAACGCGGCCACGAACGCGCTGACCTCGATCGGCAGCGCCCTGACCACCGCCGGCACCGCGGCGGGCTTTTTCGCCGGCAGCATCGACGAGGTGCGGATCTGGGACAGCGCCCGCACCCTCGTCCAGATCCAGGCAAGCAAGGACAGCGAGATCACGAGCCCGCAAGCGGGCCTCCTCGGCGTCTGGAACCTCAACGACGGCAGCGGCACGAGCCTCGCCGACCACTCCGGCAACAACAAGACCGGCGCCGCCGTCGGCGCACCCACCTGGGGCCCCGGCTTCGTGCCCCCCAATCGCGCGCCCGTCGCTACGGCTGATAGCTACACGACAGCACAGGACACCACTCTCTCGGTGGCCGCCCCCGGCGTGCTCGGCAACGACACCGACGCGGACGGCGACAGCCTGACGGCGGTCAAAGTGAGCGATCCTGCGCACGGAACCGTGACGCTCGGAGCGAGCGGTGGCGTGACGTACGTCCCAACGGCCGGCTACAGCGGGCCTGACAGCTTCACCTACCACGCGAACGACGGCAACCTCGATTCCAACGTCGTCACCGTCGGCCTGACCGTGACGCCCGCCGCGACGTCGACCTACTACGTCGACAAGACGAACGGGAGCTGCTCCGACGCCGGCCCCGGAACGGTCGCACAGCCGTTCTGCACGATCGGTAAGGGCGCGTCGGTCGCGATCGCCGGCAAGACCGTGCGGGTCCTCGCCGGAACGTACGCCGAGACCGTCAACGGGCCGAACTCCGGCACCGCCGGCAACCCGATCACGTACTCGGCGGCGCCGGGCGTGACTCGTCTCCGGGCAACGGCACGCGCGACGCGGCAACGCCTTCCGGATGACCAGCAAGAGCTACATCGTCATCGACGGCTTCACGGTCACCGGACACGGTCGACTACGGCATCTACGTCGCGAGTTCCAACCACATCACGATCTCCAACAACCACGTCAGCTCTCCGGTAGTCCGGTCTCCGGGTCGGTCCGGGCGGGCATCTACCTCAACAGCGTCACGGACCGCATCGACGATCACCGGCAACACCTCCGACCACAACAGCCAGGACGGCATCCGGCTCACCAGCGGCTGCATCCGGCAATGATCGTCAGCAACAACGTCGCCTTCGCGAACGCCGAGGAGTGGCAGCGCAACGCGACCGGCATCCAGGTCGAACCGGCAGCGACTGCCAACACGATCATGCCACAACACCACCTACGCCAACGAGGACTCCGGCCTCCAGTTCTACGTCAATGCCCAGACAACGTCGTGGTCGGCAACCTGACGTACGGCAACGGCGACCATGGCATCGACAACAACGCCTCGCCGAACAACACGATCGTCGGCAACACCGTGCAGGGGAATCACACGGCCGGCATCAACCTCGAAGGAGCGTCTTCGCCCGGGTCGGGCGGAGCCACTGTGGCCAACAACATCGCGGTCGACAACGGTGACAACCCGATCACCGGCCAGAAGTCGAACATCCGCGTCGACGCGCAGTCGGAGACGGGGACAACCCTCGACTACGACCTCGTCGATCTCACTGCGGCGAACGGCGGCACCGTGGAGCTCATCTGGGGGGCGACGAGCTACACGTCGCTGTCGGCGTTCAAGAGCGCCGTTCCCGGGCAAGAGACACACGGCCTCCAGGGAGACCCTCTCTGGGTCGATCCCGTGGCGCCGGCTGGGCGGCCGCCCGCGGTAACCGCCGGCGACTATCACCTGAGCGCGGGTTCGCCTGCCATCGACAGCGCGAACGCCGCCGCGCCGGGTGAACCGGCTTCCGATCTCGGCGGCAATCCGCGCATCGACGACCCGGCGACCGCAAACACGGGCGCCGGGCCTCGCACCTACGATGACCGCGGCGCGTATGAGTTCAGCCCGCCCGCGAACACTGCGCCGGTGGCGGTGGCGGACGCCTATACGACACCAAAGGGGACCGCGAAGGTGGTCGCGGCCCCGGGTGTGTTGGGGAACGACACGGATGCGGACAGCGATCCGTTGACGGCTGTTCTGGTCACGGACGTCGGCCATGGGACGTTGTCGTTGGCGGCGAACGGTGGATTCACGTATACGCCCACGTCCGGGTACTCGGGCCCGGACAGCTTCTCGTACAAGGCCAATGACGGGACGGTCGACTCGAATACGGTCACGGTCTCGTTGACGGTGACGGCGCCTGCGAGCAATACGGCGTTGCAGTTGAACGGCTCGAGCCAGTACGTGACGCTCGGGTCCGCAACTGGACCTACGCAGTGCGACCTTCACCCTCGAGTTGTGGTTCAAGCGGACCGGCGCGGGAGTGGGTACGAGCACCGGTAACGGGGGGATTGCGAGCGCGATTCCATTGATCGCAAAGGGCCGGGCGGAGGCGGAGACGCCTGCTGCCGACATCAATTACTTCCTCGGGATCGATGCCACGAGCGGCAAGCTGGTGGGCGACTTCGAGGAGGGTGCCGGGGGCTCGAGTCCGAGCCTGAATCACCCGGTGACGGGTTCAACGGCGATCGCGGCCGACGGCACCTGGCACCACGCCGCGGCCACGTATGACGGAACGTCGTGGGAGCTTTACCTCGACGGTGCACTGGACGGGTCGCTGACGGTCGGCCAACCGGCGAATGCGGCGACGAACGCGCTGACTTCCGTGGGAAGCGCGTTGACGACGGCCGGGTACGGCAGCCGGCTTCTTCGCGGGGGTCATCGACGAGGTGCGGGTCTGGAACAGCGCCCGTTCGCTGGCCCAGATCCAGGCGAGCAAAGACACCGAGATCACGACGCCGCAGACCGGTCTGCTCGGTGTCTGGAACCTGAACGACGGAAGCGGCAGCAGCCTCGCCGACAACTCCGGCAACGGCAAGACAGGTGCGGCAGTCGGCTCGCCGGCGTGGGTGGCGGGCTTCGTTCCGCCTGCCGGCAACGGTGCGCCGGCTGCACCGACGCTGAACGCGCCGACCAACGGCGGCACCGGGGTCGGTCTGTCCCCGACCCTGAACGTGGGTGTATCCGACCCGGACAGCGACCCGCTCACGGTCACCTATTTCGGGCGGCCGCTCGCGAGCGGCAACTTCGCTCAAATCGCACAGCACCCGGGTGTCTCTTCCGGTGGCGAACGACACTGCGAGCTGGTCGGCCCTCGGTGCCGGTCAGACGTTCGAGTGGTACGCGACCGTGAGCGACGGCACCCACACGACGACCGGCCCGACCTGGACCTTCCACACGGTCGCGAGCAGCGACCCGGTTTTCGTCGGGGTCGGTGACATCGCCGCGTGCACGAACACGAACGACACGGACACGGCGGCCGTCATCCAGGGCGTCGACGGCAGTGTCTTCACGGTCGGCGACAACGTGTACCCGAATGGCACCGCCGCGGACTTCGCGAACTGCTATGCGCCGACCTGGGGCATCCCGTCGATCAAGTCGCGCACGCGGCCGGTTCCCGGCAACCACGACTGGGGCGCCGGGGTCACCGACAGCCTGGATGGTTACACCGGCTACTTCGGCGCAGCCGCCACCGACGCGGGTGGCAAGAGCTATTACAGCTACGACATCCCGTCCAGCAACTGGCACGTCGTCAACCTCGACAGCGAATGCGAGGACGTCCCCGGCGGCTGCACGGCCGGATCAGCCCAGGAGCTGTGGCTGAAAGCCGACCTCGCGGCGAACAGCAGCAAGAACGTCATCGCCATCTGGCACAAGCCGATCTTCAGCTCGGCCGGGTCGCATCTGACGGACCTGCAGCCGTTCGTCAACGATCTGTACGCGGCCGGCGCCGACCTCGTCATGGACGGTCACGACCATGTCTACGAGACGATCGCGCCGCTTGACGCGTCGGGAACTCCCGATGCCACGCACGGCATTCGCTACATCACGATCGGAAGCGGGGGCGACAGCCATCAAGGCTTCGGCACTCCGATTGCCGGCAGCGAGGTTCGCGAGGGTAACACGTACGGCATCTTGAAGCTGACGCTGCACCCGACGAGCTACGACTGGAAGTTCCTGCCGGTCGCGGGAAGCACGTTCACCGACTCCGGCACACAGGCTGTCCACGACGCACCGCCGAGCACGAATCATGCGCCGGTGGGGGTGGCTGACAGCTACAGCACGCCGGAGGGAACGGCAAAGGTCGTTGCGGCGCCGGGCGTGCTCGGGAACGACACCGATGCCGACAGCGATCCGCTAACGGCCGTGCTGGTCTCGAGTGTCGGCCATGGCACGCTGTCGCTTGGCCGCGAACGGTGGATTCACGTATACGCCGACCGCCGGGTACACCGGCCCGGACAGCTTTACCTACAAAGCCAATGACGGAACGGCCGACTCGAACACGGTGACGGTCTCGTTGACCGTGACGGCACCCGCGAGCAATACGTCGTTGCAGTTGAATGGTTCGAGTCAGTACGCGACGTTGGGTGCGGCGACTGATTTGCGGAGCGCGACCTTCACGGTTGAGGCGTGGGTGAAGCGGACGGGCGCCGGTGTTGGTACGAGCACCGGTACCGGTGGGCTCGCGAGCGCGATCCCGCTGATCGCGAAGGGCCGCGCGGAAGCCGAGACGGCGGCCGCTGACATCAACTACTTCCTCGGCATCGACGCGACGACCGGCAACCTGGTCGCGGATTTCGAGGAGGGCGCAGAGCGGCAGCAACCCGAGCCTCAACCATCCGATCACCGGGCACCAAGGCGGTCACTGCGGACGGCAACTGGCATCACGTCGCAGCGACCTACGACGGCAGCACCTGGCACCTCTACCTCGACGGCAGTGACGCCGGAAGCCTCAGCGTCGGCAAGCCTGCCAACGCGGCCACGAACGCGCTGACCTCGATCGGCAGCGCCCTGACCACCGCCGGCACCGCGGCGGGCTTTTTCGCCGGCAGCATCGACGAGGTGCGGATCTGGGACAGCGCCCGCACCCTCGTCCAGATCCAGGCAAGCAAGGACAGCGAGATCACGAGCCCGCAGACCGGGCCTCCTCGGCGTCTGGAACCTCAACGACGGCAGCGGCACGAGCCTCGCCGACCACTCCGGCAACAACAAGACCGGCGCCGCCGTCGGCGCACCCACCTGGGGCCCCGGCTTCGTCCCGACCGCCGGCAACGGCGCGCCGGACGCGCCCACGCTGAACGCGCCCGCCGACGGCGCGAACGGAATCGGCACCAGCCCGACTCTGAGCGTCGACGTATCCGATCCCGACTCCGATCCGATGACCGTCACCTTCTTCGGCCGCCCGTTCGCGAGCGGCAACTTCACCCAGATCGGCCAACACACAGGCGTCGCCTCGGGCTCCACCACGACCGCCTCGTGGGCGGGCCTCGACGCCGGCCAGGAGTTCGAGTGGTACGCGACCGCGAGTGACGGTACCAACACCACAACGGGTCCCACGTGGACATTCCACACGACCGCTTCCGCCGATCCGGTCTTCGTCGGCACGGGCGATATCGCCTCATGCGCGGTCACCGAGGACACCGCGACCGGCAACATCATCCAGGGCATCGAAGGCAACGTGTTCACGGTCGGTGACAACGTCTACGACAATGGCACGACCTCCGACTTCGCGAACTGCTACGCGCCGACTCCGTGGGGCTCGCCCGGCGTGAAGTCACGCACGCGCCCCGCCCCGGGCAACCATGACTGGGGCGCCGGGGTCACCGACAATCTCGAACGGCTACATGCGGCTACTTCGGCGCCGCCGCTACCGACGCGAACGGCAAGAGCTACTACAGCTACGACATCCCATCAAGCAACTGGCACGTCGTCGTGCCTCGACAGCGAGTGCGAAGACGTTCCCGGGCGGCTGCACCGCGGGCTCACCGCAAGAGCTCTGGCTGAAAGGCCGACCTCGCCGCCAACAGCACCAAGAACGTCATCGCCATCTGGCACAAGCCGCGCTACAGCTCGGGCGCGACGAACTACCAGGCTCTCCAGCCGCTCTGGGACGACCTCTACGCCGCCGGCGTGGACCTCCTCCTGGACGGCCACGACCACATCTACGAGCGCTTCGCGGCGATGAAGTCGGGAGCGACGCCGGCCGATCCTCCCGTCGCCGACGCGACGTACGGAATCCGGCAGTTCACGATCGGCACCGGCGGGGAGGAGCACCATGCGATCGTCTCGCCGCTCTCGACGAGCCAGCTGCGGAACGCGACGACCTTCGGCATCTTCAAGCTGACGCTCCACGCAACGACCTACGACTGGACGTTCCTGCCGATTGCAGGCAGCACATTCACCGACTCCGGCACCGGAACCGTCCACAGTGCCCCTGTCCCTCCGGGGCTGGCCGTCTTGCACCCCGGCGATTCCCTCGCGCCGGGACAGTCGTTGGCATCGCCTAACGGCGTGTACCGGTTGCGGATGCAGGGCGACGGAAACCTCGTCGAGTACGACGGCGCGAGTGTCGTCTGGGCATCGGGCACGAATCCTTCAGGTGCAAGCGCGGAGATGCAAGGCGACGGAAACTTCGTCGTCTACGACGGTTCGCACAATGCCCTATGGGCGAGCAAGACGAACGGGAGTCCCGGCGCGTACCTCGTCGTGGGCGACGCCGGTGAGTTCGGTGTCCGGTCCACAGGCGGAGACACGCTCTGGGCGCCGGGATCGCTTGTCGCGGGAGACGTCCTGGCGGCCGGTCAATCACTCACCTCTCCCGCCCGCCGGTATCGGCTGACGATGCAGGCCGACGGGAACCTTGTGGAGTACAACGCGGCCGGGACAGCCGTCTGGGATTCGGCGACGAGCGCGGCGGGCTCCCGGGCAGTCGTGCAGGGCGATGGAAACGTCGTCGTCTACAACCCGTCTAACCAGCCGTTGTGGGCGAGCGGAACGAGCGGTAACCCGGGTGCGCATCTCTCCCTGCGCGATACGGGCCAACTCCATGTCGAGAGCGCCACGGGCACGCTTCTGTGGGGTGGCCCGGGTGAACTGACGTCGAGGTCGACGCTTCTCGCCGGGCAGACGCTCAAGTCGCCCTCCAAGGGATACCGGTTGACGTTGCAGGGTGACGGAAACCTGGTGGAGTACGACGGCGCGACGGCGGTCTGGTCGTCCGGGACGAATTCCGCCTCGAAGCTGAGCATGCAGGGGGACGGGAACCTCGTCCTCTACGACAACGCCGACCACGCACTGTGGGCTTCGGACACGAGCGGTCACGCCGGGGCGTACCTGATGCTCCTCGATACGGGCCAGCTTCTGGTCGACGGCCCCACCGGTTCGCCGCTCTGGGCAGGCCCGGGCGCACTGCTGCGCGGCGCGACCCTGTCGGCGGGACAGTCCCTCAGTTCGCCCTCGGGCGCCTACCAGCTGACGATGCAGAGCAACGGGGACCTCGTCGAGCATCACGGAGCAACCGTCGTCTGGTCGTCGGGGACGAGCTCCCCCGGTTCCCACGCGCTCATGCAAGGCGACGGAAACCTCGTCGTCTACAGCAGCGCCTCCGTACCGCAGTGGGCGAGCAACACGAGCGGGAATCCCGGTGCGTATCTCGTGCTGGCGGACGATGGAGAGCTCGCCCTGAACTCGACGGCAGGAGGCACGTTGTGGTCAGCCTCGTGAGTCGTCCGCGTTGCGCTCGCGCGGCTCTTGTTTCGAGCCTGGTGCTCACAGCGCTCTTCGTGCCGATGGGTAGAACCACGTCGGCGCTCGCGTTCAACTGCGGCTATAGCCCGTGCGTGGGTAGCCCGGGGTTCGGCGCAGGCTTCACGCAGGTCTTGACGGCCAAGACGCTTCCGCGCTCCGGTGGCGTACTCACCGGCCATGCATACGGCGCGAAGGTGAGGGTCGGAGTGAAGGCCGGCTCGCTCCCGAGACCCGCCGAGGTCGTCATCGGAGCGGGCCCGCCGAAGTCGATCCATGCCGGCCGCCGATGGCGCGTAGTCGCGGGGTTCAGCCTCTCCATCATCAACCCCGCCACCGGAGCAAAGCTTCCCGGGCGCCTCAAGCCTCCGATCACGGTGACGATCACGGGGCGGTCGATCCGGGCGGGCGACACGATCGTGACCATCTCGCGCTCGGGTCACGCGGGGAAGCTTGCGGGGGGTCGTGTTCAAGCGGGGCGCGCCCTGGCGGTCTTCACGCACGCTGCGAACTTCGCCGTCGTTCGCTCGGCGCTCCTCGCTCGTACGGATTCCTAGTGTTGCTTGCTCACCCGCTGCGAGTCGCCAGGCTCTTCGGTGCCCATTGCACGGACACCACCTCCGAGTAGCCGTAGGGAAAGCCGTTGCGCGGATCGACATATGCCTGAACGTAGATCGGATTACCACCCTGAACCGAGAAGTTCCGGATGCGAAACTTCGCCACGCCGCTCGTGTCCGTCACGGCGACCACCGGCGATTGGCCCTCGGGAGCGTTGTTGATCTGCGCCTCGCCTGCAATGAGCGTGTTCTGTCCGTAAATGATCTGACCCAGCGCGACGCGGACGCCGGCCTGGTGGGCAGGGGCCCCATACGGGGAGCGGAGCTCGACGCTGAGGTCGACGCTCGCGCCGAGCGGCAGCGTCTCGTCGACGTAGCTCGGCGAGATGTAACAGTCGAACGGCTCCGGCGTGAGCAGGGCGGACGAGCTGATCGTCTCCGGGGACCGGGTGACCGCCTGAAGCACGAACGGCTGGGTCACGCCCGGCATCGACCCGACGTTTGGGGCATTCAGCGTGTATATCGCGCGCTCGCCCGAGCCGAGCGTCCTAGGCCCGGCGACCGGATTCCAGAAGGTCGTCATGTAACCGGAGGCATCGGTCGCGAAATGCGGCTCGACGTCCCGATGAGAGCGATTCACGACGAGTGCTCGTATCTGCCAGATGCTTCGGAATTGTCCGTTGGTGCGGACTGATTCGATCGTGATTCCGAGGGGCGGCCGTGCGGTCAGCGCCAGCGCGATGAACGCGACGCATGCGACAGCCGGCACACCGACGAGCGCCGGTGCCAGCCGATGCCGCGTCGGCGCTGTTCGGCCGATGTCGTCCCTCGCGCGAAGGAACCCTTCTCTCCGGCGCTGCGGGATCGGCCCGTCACCGGCGGCCGCAATGGACACCAGCCACATCGCGACCATCATGATCAGGTACTCGGAGAGAGACCTCGTGGAGAAGAGGAACACGGCGGAAGGCAGGACGAATCCGACCTTCCAGACTCGCTGGAAGTACACGCCGTACGCAGCGAGCAGCGCAACGAGGCACGCAAGTGCAGCGTCGGTGTAGTACGAGAGGTTGCCTCCACCGATGTGGAAGAACGCGGTCGCATCGATGAGTCCCTGCCCGAATGGAATCGCATGCTGAAACAGCGGGCTGAAAACTCCGGTCAGCCACGCCGCGGGATCCATGGCGATGAACGGTGAGTTGACGAAGAGGGCCGTTCCCAAAGTGATGAGCAGGAAGCGGCCCACCACCGAGATCCCCCGGCGCGCTCCGAGCTCGCTCGCACGCAAGCGAAGCAGCCCCAGGATCACGAACGGCGCCACGAACCATGGAAACTGGCAGATGCTCGCGGCCAACCCGAGAGAGACCGCGCGCAGGCTTCCGCCCCCACCCAGTCGTCCCTCGCGTCCGATGTCACTCCACCGATACGCCACCACCAGCATGAACGGCATTGCGAGTGTCACAATGTCCCCACCGAGCGTGTAGTCGAACAGAAATGGAAAGCCGAGGACGACGAGCGGGCTCAGCGCGCGATACTGGATCGGGAGAAAGAGGAAGAGCAGAATCATCTCGATCGCGAGAAAGAAGATGTTCGCGACGATGACCGCCTGTACGCCGTGCGTGATCAGCGTGAAGGGAATCACGAGCAGGAACGAGAACGACGGGTACGCGAGACTCGATGCAATCGTCCCGTCGAGCTTGTACGTGGCGTACTGAATCGGCACGCGGAATTCGGTCAGTGCCGGCAGAAGGTTGTGCGTGTACGGGTTGTGGCCGTGCAGCGTCAGCTGCGCGGCGCTCTGGACAAACGCAGCCTCGTCGGTGCCATACGCGGGGTAGAAGTAGAGCTCTGTCGCGGCCCAGGCGCCGAGGAGGACGAGCGCCAGCAACAGCACAGCCCAGTCCAGGCGGCGGAGCGCGCGCTCCGTGCCGGCGGTGACCGCGAGCAGGACGAGGGCGATCGTGGCGGCGAACGCGCAGGTTGAGATCACGCCGACCGCCGAGAGTTGGATGATCGAGCTCCAGGCGATGAGGGCCGGCCCGAACAATCCGATCGAGGCAACGACCAGCAGCAGGCGGTGCGTGCGCGTGGGGAGCCAGTCGGGTGCATCCTCCGACTGAACTTCCCGGGCAATCGCGGTGCCGTCCGCGACGTGCCACGTGAGCGACCTCATGCCCTGACCCCCAAAGGTTGACCGCAGTTCGACCCGGCTGTCGGACGGTGCATCGACAGCACTCACTCATAGTT
Organism: uncultured Actinomycetes bacterium; assembly: GCA_963831405.1. Taxonomy (GTDB): domain Bacteria; phylum Actinomycetota; class Thermoleophilia; order Gaiellales; family Gaiellaceae; genus Palsa-739. Next base: position 301,975 of record CAWHPX010000020.1, on the reverse strand, counting down.
AGTCAACAATTTCTCGAGCGCAACGGGCCTTTCTTATCTTTCGGCGCAGGTCCGCCGAGCTCGCGCCGTCTTCTTCCTCGACTTCAGAGGCGGTGCAGCGACCGTCCGTCGCTGAGGAGCTTCTTCGGTCGGCGCGCTTCTCGCTAGACAACAGAACAGCGGAACAAGGCAGGCGTTGTGTTATGGGCCGGGCAGGGATCGAACCTGCGACCTTGGGATTAAAAGTCCCCTGCTCTACCAACTGAGCTACCGGCCCCGGCGGTCAGTCGACGCTGGCGTCGAGTGTACGTTCCCACGCTGCGAGCAGCTGCTCGACGTTGCGCCGCTGCGCGTCGCTGAACTCGAAGCGCGCGACGAGCCGCCTCGCCTCGGCGGGATCGTCGTTCTCGACCGCAGCCTCGAGATGCTCGCGGAGCGGCGTCGGCTGCGCGAGCTGCCGCCGCAGCCAGCGGAGAAGGCTCACCTGTTCGGCTTCCATATGGGCGGTGACGGGCTCGAACCGCCGACCCTCTGCGTGTAAAGCAGACGCTCTACCAGCTGAGCTAACCGCCCCGACGTGGTACACGGTACCTCGTGCCCTATCCGACTCCAGGCGAGCGGCATGCCGTCCTCGAGCGGCTCCGCCGGCTGTGTCTCGCGCTGCCCGAGACGAGCGAGCGCCAGAGCCACGGGGCGCCGAGCTTCTTCGTGCGCGAGAAGAAGTGCTTCCTCATGCTCCTCGACAACCATCACGACGACGGCATCTTCGGGATCTGGTGCGCGGCGCCGCCCGGCAGTCAGGAGCTCCTGGTCGGCGCCGACCCGGCGCGCTTCTTCCGGCCGCCCTATGTCGGGCACCGCGGGTGGCTCGGCGTCCGGCTCGACGGCGAGATCGACTGGGAGGAGCTCGCGGGCATCGTCGAGGACGCCTTCGCGACGGTGGCGCCGAAGCGCCTGCTCGACTCGCGCGCCGACGACTGACGCGCCGCTTGCGGCTTTGCGCCGAAAGCGTGCCGATCCGAAAAGGACACTTTCGGCGGCGGGCGCCCGGCGGTTACCACTCGGGCACACGTCCCCTCCCCGACGAACGGAGCCGCCGATGCACCGGATCACTCTCGCCGCCGCAGTCCTTGCGGCGGCAGCACTCGTCACCGTGCCCTTTGCCCGGGGCGCCACCGCGAGCGTCGTCGTCAGCCAGGTCTACGCCGGCGGCGGCAACGCGGGAGCAACGTACGCGAACGACTTCGTCGAGCTGCTGAACCGCGGCAGCGCCGCCGTCGACCTCTCCGGCTGGACGATCCAGTACGCATCCGCCTCGTCGACGAGCTGGCAGGCGACGCCGCTCGTGGGCTCGATCCAGCCGGGCCGCTACTACCTCGTCCAGCTCGCCTCGACCGCCGCGATCGGCGCCTCGCTGCCGGCGCCGGAGACGACCGGCACCTCGAACCTCGCCGCCTCCGGCGGCAAGGTCGCGCTCGTGCACGACGGCACGCCGCTTGCGTGCGGCGCGGCTCCCGGAAGCTGCGCGGGCGCCGCCGCTCTCGAGGACCTCGTCGGCTACGGGTCGGCTGCAGACTACGAGGGCAGCGGCCCCGCACCCGCGCTTGGCAGCACGCTCGCCGCGCTCCGCGCGAGCGACGGCTGCACCGACACCGGAGCGAACGCCGCCGACTTCTCCGCAGCGGCGCCCGCACCGCGCAACGGCGCGGCGCCCGCGGCGGCCTGCTCCGGGGCGGTGAGCGGCGGAGCGTCTGCCGCGGCCGGCGTCGACGTCGACCTCCAGCCGCTCGTGTCGGTCGCGCTCGAGCGGCCGGGCATCAGCTTCGGGCAGGTCTTCGCCGGCCAGACGCCGACGCCGATCTCCGAGCGCGTCACGGTCGTCAGCAACAACCCGGCCGGCTATGCGCTGACCGTGCACCGCAGCGCGTTCGCACCGGCTGACCTCTCGCTCGGCATCGCGGCGTCCGCGACGGCAGCCCTCGCGCCGATTCCCGTTGCCCCGGCAGCCGACTTCCTGCTCGCGACGGGCGCAGCCGCGACGAGCCCGTCCGGGGAGGTGTGGCCCGCCGTCGTCGGCTTCACGGCGCCGCTGCCCGTCCTCGGCCCCGGCCGCTACACGGCCACGGTCACGTTCACGGTGATCGGGAGATGATCGCCGCTCCGCCCGCCGCGCTCACCGCGGCGCCCGCACGCATCGAGCTGGCGGGCGCCGCGAGGCAGGTCGTGCGCGTGACGAACCCCGGCCGCACAGGTGTGGTCGTCGATGCGCTGCAGGCCGGGTTCGCGCTCGGCCTGCACGGCCGGCCGCGCATCGTGCAGCGTGACCCTGCCGCACGCGTGTCGATCCGGCCGCGGAGCCTCGCGTTGCGCGCCGGCGAGACTCGCACCCTGGTCGTGTCGAGCTCAGGCGCGGGCGGCACGGCCGGCGACCATGCCGCGCTCGTTCTCCTCACGACGCGGCCGCGCCGCACAGCGCCCGTCGGCGTGCGCCTGCGGCTCGGCATCGTCGTCATCGTGCGCGTCCCCGGCGCCGTCGTGCATCGTCTCGCGCTCGCGGCGCTACGCGCCCGTCGCGGCGTGCTCGACGTCGTCGTCCGGAACCGCGGCAACGTGGTCGAGCGCATCGGCGCGCGTAACCTGCGCGTCCGGCTGCGGCGAGGCGGCCGCGTCGTGGCGACGCTCCGTGTCCCGGAGCGGGAGCTCCTGCCCGGCGCCCGCGCCATCGTCGAGCTGCGCCGGCCTGCGCGCGTGCGCGGATCCATGCGCGCGCTCGTCGAGCTGTGGAGCCGCTCGAGCCCGGCCGGAGCGGTGCGCCGCTCGTTTCCGATCAGGGGGTGAACGCGAAGGAGAAGCCCGTGTCGAGCAGCTTCGCGCGGGGCGGCTGCTCGCACGCGACGGGAGCGAGCTTTCGCTCGATGCGGCCGACCGTGCCGCTCGCCTTCCGGGCGTGGGCGCTGCACGAGGACGGCGCCCGGTCGCCGGCCGCCTTCACGTGGATGATCGGAAGGCGCTGGCTCGTCCCGGGCAGTCCGAAGATCGGCGGCCCGAAGGCGGCGCCGGCCGTCGGCACGATCCAGAGCGCGAGGGCCGCGGCGGTGGTGGCGATCCGCACACCCGGAGGATACTCCGGGCGCAGCCCGCCGGCAGGAGTCGCGCAGCCGGCCCGCGCAGCGGCCGAGTGCCCCCAACGGGATTCGAACCCGTGCTACGGCCTTGAAAGGGCCGCGACCTGGACCGCTAGTCGATGGGGGCGGGCAGGGGCCAGGCTACAGATACATGAGCCAGCGAGACGTCGCCCCGCAGGCGCAATCCTTGTGCTTGACCGTGCACCGCCGGCAGTCCCAGAACTCCCACCAGATCCACTTGAGGTGGTTCACCTCGAGCACGAAGAGGGCGACGATCCAGACGAGAATCTCGGTGCGCGACACGTCTCCAACGTATCGGCAGCCGATCGGCAGAGGCAATGGGCCGGGCGGCCCAACCTGAGCCGCCCGGGGTCCTACGCCGGTCGAGATACGGGGTCGAGTACGGGGCGGAGCAGTCCCCGAAGGAATCGCTCCGCCCCGAAGGTTCGGCGCTCCTAGAGCGCGCCGCCGCGGCGCCCGACGCCGCCCGCGAAGAGGCTGATCAGCCAGATCAGCGCGAGCACGGCCGCGACGATGAAGAGCCACTTGATGACGAAGCCCGCGCTGAACGCGATGATCGCCAGAATCGCCAAAACAACGAGAAGCAGCATGGTTTGTGTCCTCCTTGTCCGCCCACAGGGGTGGATTACAGAGATACAACGGCGAAGCCGCCGGGCGGGTTACGCCTTGATCGGCGTCAGGACGAGCACGGGGTCGCCCTGCTGGGTTTGCGACAACCCGAACTTGTAGATCCGCGTCGCGGTGATGCCGTCGATCCGCTGCTGCTCGCCGGGCGTGATCTGCGCCGGCAGCGGCACCTTCGGCTTCAGCGTCTGCGTCAGCGGCTGCTTGAGCTGATGCTCGAGGTCGGCCTTCTGGAGGTAGACGACGTACGTGGGGTTCGTCCCCGCGGGCGGCGGCATGAACGCGACGATGCGCTGCACACCGTGCACGTACTTGAACGTGTAGAGCGCGAGCTCGAGGATCTCACGGCGCACGAGCACCGCCCGCGCGACCGACGGCTTGCCGGTGGCGATCGCGCACGACTGCCCGAGCCCGCAGAGCGAGAACGTGAACGTGTTCTCCGCGCTCAGCTGCTCGACCTGGTCGACCTTGCCCTTCGGGCCGCGCAACGCGAGCAGCGGGATCGTGATCTCCTGGCCGCCGGACGACACCGCGGGCCCCTTGGGGATCACGTCGACGAGCTGGTTGCCGTCGGGCAGGCGGTAGTTCGGCGACACGTGCTGGGCGATCTGCTTCGCCGCGCCGAGGCCGCCGCCGCTCGGCTTCCACGACGACCAGGCCGGAGCGGGATTGATCGCGCGGCCGGCGTAGACGACGACACCGACGATCGCCGCGGCGACCGCGAGGCCGAGGATCGCGTAGATCGCCAGGAAGCGCGCGCGGTGCGGCTGCGCCGACGGCGGGGTCGGCAGCGTCGGCCGCTCGACGGGCGACACGTCGGGCTTCACGATGTCGCCGGCTTCGTCGCCGGTCAGATCCGAGGCCATGTCTCCTCCGCGAGCAGATCGACCTCGGGCTTCGTCACCGGCAGGCTCTCGAGCAGCTGCACGACCTCGTTCCCGTACATCTCGCGCTTCTCGACGAGCGTGTCCGTGATCTTCTCGATCGCAGGCTTGTTGTTCAGCATCAGGTGGTACGCACGGATGTACGCCTGACCGATGATCTGCGCGGCCATCGCGCGCTTGTCGCGGTCGTTCAGGACGCCGGCGATCGGGTCCGCCTGGAAGGGGCCGCCGCCTCCCGTGCGGTTCATGATCTGCACGCCGATCTTCTCGAAGCGCTTCATGATCCGGTCGCGCGTCTCCTCTTCGGTCTCGTCGTCGAAGGTCTTCGTGATCGTGATCGGCTCGGGCGCCATCGCCGACGCGCCGACCATGTAGGCGGCGAGCATCGTCGTCGACTGCACGTCGCCGCCGACGCCGTTCGTGTTCTGCCCGTAGAAGACGTGCTCTGCCGCCATCGCGCCGAGCAGCATCGTCAGCGCCGCCATGTCCTCGCTGCGCCAGCGGCTGAAGCGCTCTTCCTGCTGGATGCCGTAGAAGTGGCCGAGCGAGCCGCCGCGCATCTTCACCGAGAGCCTCGTCGACTCGATGTTCTCCTGGTAGACGTGCGACGCGAGCGCATGGCCGGCCTCGTGCACGGCCGTCGCGCGGAGCTCGTCCGGCACCGACTCGACGCCGATCGCTGTACCCGACTCGATCGTCGTCATCGCCTCGACGAGGTCGCTGCGCGAGAAGACGACGCGCCCGTCGTGCTGCGCGTACGTCAGTGCCATCGAGCACACCTGGTCGATCATCGCGGGCGAATAGCCGTTCGTCATGCGCGCGAGCTCGTCGCGCGACTCGGGCGTGTCGAGCTCGGCCGCGTGCGCGACCTTGCCCAGGTAGAGGTCGAAGACGTCGACGCGGTCGTCCTTCGTCGGCGTTCGGAACCAGACGTGCCGCCCCATGCGCCCCGGGCGCGTGAGCGCGGGGTCGAGCCGCTCGATCGGCACGTTCGTGGCGCCGATGAAGTAGATCTGCGCGCCGAGCGGGCGCGGCGGCGGCAGGCGCAGGCTCACCTTGCCGACGCGGCGCGGCACGATGTACACGGCGTCGAGGAACGAGTTGATCCGGTTCGTGAGGAACCGGCGCATGAACGGCGGGTTGTCGATGCCGTCCATCACGACGAGCAGCTGGTTCAGGGCGAGCTGGCCCTGGCCGCCCATCATCCCCGGGAAGATCCCCTGGTTCGCGAGGTTGCCGACCTTCTGCATCCACGGTGCGTACGGGATCCGCGGCTCCGGTGCGCGATGCTCGAACATCCGCTCGCGCCACGCGCGCGTCTCGATCACGACGTCGCCGCTCGCCGAGAGCGCGCCGTTCTCTCCGAAGAAGAGCAGGGCGTCGGACGGCGTCTTGTTCTGCCCGAGCGCCGCGCGCCGCATGCCGACTGCGTCGATCTCGTCGATGAAGACGATGCACTGGCCGCCCCACTTACGTGCGAGCTTCTTCGCCTTGCGCGCCAGGAAGCGGACGATGAGCGCGTCGATGCCGATGAACGTCTGGGCGAAGCCCGACCCCGGGATCGAGACGAACGGCGAGTTGAAGCCGGTCGCGATCGCCTTCGCGAGCATCGTCTTGCCCGTGCCCGGGGCGCCGAGGAAGAGCAGGCCCCGCTCGCGCTTGCCGCCGGCCCGCTCGAATGCCTCCCCCGACTGCCAGAGCGTGACGACGCGGCGCACCTCCTCCTTTGCCTCCTTCTGGCCGCGCACGTCCTCGAGCTTCACGCCCCATTCCGCGTCGCCGGGCTCGTAGCCGCGGATCTGCGAGATGCCCATCAGCATCATCGGCCCCATGAAGATCAGGAAGTTCGCGAGGAAGAGGAAGAGCACGAGCACCATCTGCAGCCAGAAGCCGCGGTTGGTGAAGAGGTGGCCGATGCTCTGGAGGATGTGCCAGCCGGTGAGCCACCAGGTGTCGTGCGTCGTGTCGAAGAAGTAGTGCTTGAGGAAGACGAGCGTGATGATCGCGGCGAGGAAGATCCCGACCCGGTAGTAGAAGCGCCAGGTCCAGGCGCGGCGCCGGTTGACGACGTCCTCCTCGCGCAGGCGCGCATCCTCGGTGCCGAAGAGGCTCGGCCAGGGAATCAGGCGCCGGATGACGAGGTCGACGAGGCCGCGGAAGCCGATGACGACGAGCGCCGTGAGGAGGATCGACTTGCCGACCCCGAAGCCGTCCTCCTTGTGGAAGAAGAAGTACGCGGCCGGGCTCGTCAGGACGGCCACGAACGTGGCGACGCGTGCCAGTCGGCGCAACTGGTTCGCGAGCGCGACCGACTCCTCGCTCGACCGGAGCATCCCGGTCGTCGTCACCTCGGCGGTAGCCATGACCTCTCAGTGTAGACGTGTGCAGGCGTAGTCTCTGTACTCCGGAATGAGCGACTTAGATTTCTCTCACGGAGACGTCGAGCGGGCGTCGCGCTATCACCGGCCGCTCTATCTCGTGGCCGCCGCCCGGCTCGTCATCGCCGTCGCGCTCTATTCGCTCCTCGCCTGGTCGTGGTTCGGCGACCGGCTCTGGGGAGCCGTCGACGGCCTCGGCTGGGCCGGTGCCGCGGCCGCGTGGGCCGCGATCCTGGTCGCAGCCGGGACGCTCGTGCGGCTGCCGCTCGACGTCTGGCGGGGCCTCGTCTACGAGCGGCGCTGGGGCTTCTCGACGCAGACGACGCGGGGGTGGGCCGCCGACGCGGCGAAGGGGCTCGCGCTCGGCCTCGTCCTCACCGCCGGGGTGTGGGTCGCCGCGGTCGGGCTCGGCCGGGCCCTGCCGCACCTGTGGTGGCTGCCCGCCGCCGGCGGGCTCGCCCTGCTGACCGTGTTCCTCTCGTTCATCGCGCCCGTCGTGCTCGAGCCGCTCTTCAACCGCTTCGAGCCGCTCGGCGACGAGCGGCTCGCCGCCGAGCTGCGGCAGCTCGCCGTCGACGCGGGGGTGCCCGTCGCCGACATCCTCGTCGCCGACGCGAGCAAGCGGACGACGAAGTCGAACGCCTACGTCTCCGGGCTCGGCGCGACGCGCCGTGTCGTGCTCTGGGACACGCTGCTGCGCTCGGCGGGCGAAGGCGAGGTGAAGCTCGTGATCGCGCACGAGCTCGGCCATCGCCGCGAGCGGCATGCCGCGAAGTTCACGGCGCTCTTCGTCGCGGGCGGTGTCGCCGGCGTGCTCGTCCTCCGGGCTGCGCTCGGCGCGCCCGCGCCGCGCGACCTGCCGCTCGCGCTGCTCGTCTTCACGGGGCTCGAGCTCGTCGGGCTGCCGGTGCTGATGGCGATCTCGCGCCGGTGGGAGCGGGTCGCCGACCGCTGGTCGCTCGATCTCACCCACGACCTCGGCGCGTTCGAGCGGACGCACGTCGGCCTCGCCCGCGACAACCTCAGCGATCTGGCGCCGCCACGGCTCGCCTACCTCCTGCTCTTCTCGCACCCGACGCCGCCCGAGCGGCTCGCGTTCGGCAGGACGCTCGCGGGAGCCTGATGCACGCGCACGCCCACGACCATTCGCGCGTCAAGGACCGGCGTCAGCTCGGAATCGCGCTCGTCCTGATCCTCGGCCTGATGGCGGCCGAGGTCGCGGCGGGCATCGTCGCGGGCTCGCTCGCCCTCCTCGCCGATGCCGGTCACATGCTCACGGATGCCGCCGCGCTCGCGGGAGCGCTCGTCGCGTCGCGGCTCGCGTCGCGTCCGGCGCGCGCGCCGTGGACGTTCGGCCTCGGTCGCGCGGAGATCCTCGCCGCGCAGGCCAACGGCATCGCCCTGCTGCTCGTCGGCGTCTGGATCGTGTACGGCGCCGTCCGGCGGCTCGTCGCGCCGCCCGACGTCCACGGCGGCATCGTGGTCGTCGTCGCCCTCGCGGGCGTCGTGGTCAATCTCGCGGCGACGCTCGTGCTGTCGCGCGCGAGCCGGGAGAGCCTCAACGTGCGCGGCGCATTTCTCCACGTCGCAACCGACCTCGCTGCGTTCGTCGGGACCGCGATCGCCGGGGCGCTCGTGCTCGCCACCGGCTGGGACCGGTTCGATCCGCTTGCCGGTCTCGCCGTCGCCGCGCTCTGCATCCACTCGAGCTGGCTGCTGCTCCGCGACTCGGGCCGCATCTTCATGGAGGCGGCGCCGGCCGGCATCGATCCCGATGTCGTCGCCGGCGCGCTCGCCGCCGACCCCGACGTCGTCGAGGTGCACGACCTCCACATCTGGACGGTGACGAGCGGCTTCCCCGCGCTCGCGGGGCACGTGCTCGTCTCGCCGGAGGCGGATTGCCACGGAGCCAGGCGGCGGCTGCAGAAGCTGCTGCAGGACCGGTTCCACCTGCACCACGTGACGCTGCAGGTCGATCACGTTGCGCAGCGCTCGCAACCGGTGCGGATCACCTCGCGCAGGTGAGCGGCCGCTCCGTCTAGCCTACGCGCGTGGCCGGCTTCGACATCTCGGGCAAGACGGCGATCGTCACCGGCGCCTCCTCGGGCATCGGCCGCGCGACCGCGAAGGCCTTGAGCGAGGCGGGCGTACGGGTCGCCGGCGGCGCGCGGCGCATCGACCGGCTCGAGACCGACGTCAGGCTCGAGCTGGACGTCACCGACGCCGCGAGCTGCGAGCGCTTCGTCGCCCGTGCCGTCGAGGAGCTCGGCGGCCTCGACATCCTCGTGAACAACGCCGGGCTCGCGCTCGGCCGGGCGCCGTTCGACGAGTCGAGCGAAGAGGACGAGGCCGCCGTGTTCGCGACGAACGTCAACGGGCTCGTCCGCATGACACGGCTCTGCCTGCCGCGCATCCGCGACGAGGGCCACATCGTCAACCTCGGCTCGGTTGCCGGGCGCCAGGCCTACGAGAGCGGGGCGACCTACATCGCTTCCAAGTTCGCCGTGCGCGGCTTCACCTACGCGCTCCGCGAAGACCTGCTCGGCCGGCCGATTCGTGTCACGACCGTCGATCCCGGGCTCGTCGAGACCGACTTCTCGCTCGTGCGCTTTCGCGGTGACGAGGAGAAGGCGAGGGCCGTCTACACGGGCGTCGACGCGATGCAGCCCGAGGACATCGCCGACTGCATCCTCTTCGCGCTGACGCGGCCCTGGCACGTCAACGTCGACGAGATCGTCGTCAAGGCGCGCAACCAGGCGTCGGGCGGCCGCATCCTCCGCGACGCATGATCCCGCCTGCGCCGTGGCGCGTCGTGATCGTGTCGCGGATCCTGCCGGTCGTGCTCGGGCTGTACGGGGCGCTCCGCGAGGCGGGCCACGAGCCGGTCGCGCTCCTCACCATCCGCGACAGCGACGGCCGCTACGGCGGCTTCGAGCTCGGCGGCATGCTCGGCGAGGTTCCCGGCGAGCTCGAGGTGCTGATGCCCGCGCGGCGCTCGTCGATCGCGCCGCTCCTCGAGGCGGTACGCCCGGACCTCGTCGCGTGCACGGGCTTTCCGTGGAAGATCCCTGCCGACGCGCTCGCCGTGCCGCCGCTCGGCTGGCTCAACGGCCATCCGTCGTTCCTGCCGCGCCACCGGGGCCCGGTGCCGGTGGCCTGGGCGATCCGGAACGGCGACCCCGAGGTGGGCATCACGTTCCACCGGATGGATGCAGAGCTCGACACCGGCGCGACCCTCGCGCAGCGCTCGCTGACGGTCGGCGAGTACGTCGAGCCCGACGAGTTCTACGGGCGGATGGGCCCGCTGCACATCGAGGCGTTCCGTGAGGCTCTCGAGAGGCTCGCCGCCGGCGACGAGGGCACGCCGCAGGCTGGCGAGGGGGAGTACGAGTCGTTCTTCGCGGACGAGGACGCCGATCTCGATCTCACCCGGCCGGCGCTCGAGGTGCATCGACTCGTGTGGGCGTGGCGCTACACGATCCCGGTCGGCACGCGGCACGGCGCCTTGCTCGAGCTCGACGGCGAGACCGTTCGCGTGCTCGCGTCGTCGCTCACCGAGGTGGAGGGTGCAGTGCGGGTCGAGTGCGCCGACGGGCCGCTCTGGCTCGTGCGGACGGAGCCCGCTCAGGCAGGCGCCGCCACGGGCGACGACTCGGCCGGCTCCGCCGTGTCGTAGCTGAAGCCGCGCACCGCAGGGAGCCGGAAGACGACGAGCGTGCTGGCGACGAGCCAGCAGGCGCCGAAGAGCAGGTAGGCGCGCATGCCGACAAGCGACGAGATCGGGCCGGCGAGCGCGTAGCCCGCGGGCAGGAACACCATGGCGCTCATCCAGCCGTACGCGGCGACGCGTGCGAGCTTGTCGGGCGCGATCGTCCGCTGCATCGCCGTGTCCCAGACGACCGAGCCGGATGCGAAGCCGAAGCCCGCGAGCGACGCTGCGGGAGCGAGCAGGTAGACGGAGGCGTGGAACCCGAGCAGCACGCTCTGGATCGCGGTCGGGATGAAGAGGAGGCCCGTCGTCACGAGCGGCCGCCGCAGCCGCAGGCGCAGCCCCGCGAGGCTGCCGACGAGCGCGCCGAGCCCTTCGCCCGTCACGACCGCGCCCCAGGAGCCGGCGCCGTGCATCGAGTGCTTCGCGATGTACGGCCCGAGGACGAAGAACGGCGCGTACGTGATGACGAAGTAGAGCGCGATCCACGAGCACAACACCCACACCCAGGTGTGCTCGACGAATGCGCTCCAGCCGTCGCGCAGCTCGCGAAGGAAGCTCTCGCTCGCGCGGGCGATCGACGTCACGCGCACGCGCGAGAGAAGAAGTGCGCTCGCGGCGTAGGTGGCGGCGTCGAAGAGCAGCGCCGTCCCGGAGCCGACGACCGCGACGATCGTGCCGCCCGTCGCGGCGCCGAGGGGGAAGGCGGCATACCGCGCGATTGCGAGATAGCTGTTCGCCTGCTGCAGGAGCTCGGGCGGCACGACCTCGCGCACGAGCCCGTACGAGGCGGGCGAGTAGAAGGCGACGGCGGCGCCGCCGACGGCCTGCAGCGCCACAAGCTGCCAGACGTGCGCGTGCCCCGCGACGAGGAGCACGCCCATCGCGAGGCGGACGGCGAAGCTCGCGCTGTCGGAGCCGATCATCACGGCCCGGCGCGGCAGACGGTCGCCGACGACGCCGCCGAACGCGAGGGTCGCCACCTGCGCGACGGTCCAGGCGGCGAAGCCGAGGCCCACCTCGGTCGGGCTGCCGCCGAGATCGAGGATTGCGAAGGCGACCGCGATCGGCGCGAGGTACGTGCCGACGTACGAGACGCCGCGGGCGGCGAAGAGGAGCCGGAAGTTACGGTCGCGGAGCGCCTCCACGCGCAGATGGTCGCGCGGCGGCGGCCGCCGCGCAAGCGGGCTCAGGCGGTGGGCTGCTGCCGCTCCGCCCAGCGCGCGAGGCCGCGGTACGACTGCCACAGCGGCATGGCGGTGTCGTAGGCCTCGAGCATCTCGCCGGCGTCGGCGAGCTCCGTGCGGGCGTAGGCGACGAACTCCTCCTCGGTCGCTCCGCCCCGCACGAAGTCGGCCCAGTCGTAGAGCTCGAGGCGGAGCTCGGCGAGGTGGCGCTCCGGGTCGTCGGCGACGCCGAAGTGGATGAGCGCGAGTCGCTCGGGCCGACGCCGCTCGATCTCCTCGAGGGTCCGCTGCCACAGCTCGACGTCGAGCTCCGGCGGCGGCGTCGGCGGCAGCACGCAGTGGCCCGGCTGGATGCGGACGCCTGCCGCGTCTCCCGCATAGAGCGTTCCGTCCCGGTCGAGGTACGAGACGTGATGGGATGCATGGCCGGGTGTCGGAAAGCAGTCGAGGCCGAGCACACGGTCGCCGACGACGTGCACGTTCGCCTGCGGCACCGGTGCGAGCTCGCCCCAGAGCGCGTCGAAGCTGTCGCCGTACAGGCGGCGCGCGCTTCGCTCGAGGCGCTCCGGGTCGACGAGGTGCGGGGCGCCGATCTCCGACACGTGCACCTGCAGCGCCGGATGCTCGCGGACGAGGACCCCGGCGGCGCCTGCATGATCGAGGTGGATGTGGCTGAGCAGGAGGTGCCGGACGTCGGTCAGCGCGAGCCCCTGGTCGGCGAGGCCGGCCTCGAGCGCAGCGACGGTCGTCGACGGGCCGCAGTCGAACAGTGCCGGGCCGTCGTCGGTGTCGACGAGATACGACGCGATCGTGCGCTCGTTGCCCTGGTGGTGGAGGTCGATCGGCTCCGGCACGCGCGGATCCTACGGGAGGTCGGCGAGCCTCAGCGTCTCGACGTACACGGCTTCCGACGCAACGGCTTCGATCGGCTCGTACGCGTGCGTCCCGTCGGAGCGGGCAAGGACGACCTGCGGTGCGTAGTCGCCGCTCGTGCCGACGAGTGCGCGCAGCGCGAGAAACGGCTCGGCGGGGATCACGTCCGCGAGGACGCCTTCGGGGGCGATGCGAACGGGCCCGACGAGCGCGTCGAAGGGCTCGAACGCGGGAGCAGCTGCCGTCCCGTCCGCGGCGGCCCCGACGACGATGTGCGGCGACGGAACGGGTGTCAGTCCCGGCCGGTGAAGGATCGGCTCGAGCCAGCGCAGCAGCAGGTCGAGCTGCCCCTCGAGCGGGACGACCCACGTGCTCGTCATGCGCGCTCCCGTGCCGCGTCGAGGATCGCCGCGGCCTCGGTGCGGTTGCCCCACCCGCGCGTCTCCGTGCGCTTGGTGGGCTCGAGGTCCTTGTAGCGCTGGAAGAAGTGCTCGATCTCGTCGCGCAGCTCGACCTGGACGTCGTGGATGTCGCGGATGCGCTCGAAGGACGGGTCGCCGCGCGGCACGCAGAGGAGCTTCTCGTCGGGCCCCTTCTCGTCTGTCATGTGGAAGACGCCGATCGGCCGCACGCGGATGCGGCAGCCGGGAAAGGTCGGGTCGGAGACGAGGACGAGCGCGTCGAGCGGGTCGCCGTCCTCGGCGAGGGTGCCCTCGACGTAGCCGTAGTCGGCCGGATAGGTCATCGCGGTGAAGAGCCGCCGGTCGAGCACGATGCCGCCGAGCTCCTCGTCGTACTCGTACTTGTTCCGAGAGCCCGACGGGATCTCCACGAACACGACCGCCTCGGTCATCCCGCTCCCGGCGGACGCGCGCTCACGCGCGAACGGTCGCCGGTCACGAGCGCGTGCTCGAGGTCGGCGATCAGGTCGGCTGCAGACTCGATGCCGACCGAGAGGCGTACGAGGTTCGGCGGAGCTGCGAACGGAGCGGTCGCGGTCGACGCGTGCGTCATGCGCGCAGGCACCTCGATGAGGCTCTCGACGCCGCCGAGCGACTCGGCGAGCTGGAAGAGCTTCGTGCGCGCGACGAGCGCGACCGCCTCCTCCTCGGAGGACGCGAGGAACGAGACCATGCCGCCGAAGTCGCGCATCTGCCGCGCCGCCAGCGCGTGGTTCGGATGGGACGGCAGGCCGGGGTAGAGGACGCGCTCGACGTTCCCGTGCCGCTCGAGCCAGACGGCGACCGCCATCGCGTTATCGCAGTGCTGCCGCATGCGCACGGCGAGCGTCTTGATCCCGCGCAGCACGAGCCACGAGTCGAACGGCCCCGGAACGGCCCCGAGCGACTTCTGCAGGAAGTAGAGGCGCTCGGCGATCGTCGGGTCGTTCGTCGCGACGAAGCCGCCGACGGTATCCGAGTGACCGCCGAGATACTTCGTCGTGGAGTGGACGACGACGTCGGCGCCGAGCTCCAGCGGCTGCTGCAGGTACGGGGTCGCGAACGTGTTGTCGACGACGAGGATCGCCCCGGCGTCGTGTGCCGCAGCCGCCGCCGCGCGGATGTCGACGACGTTCAGCAGCGGGTTCGACGGCGACTCGATCCACACCATCCGCGTGTTGTCGTCGAGATGCTCGCGCAGGTTCGGGAACTCCTCAGCGGGGACGTAGTCGAACTTGTAGCCCTTGGGCTCGTAGACCTGCGACGTCATGCGGTAGACGCCGCCGTAGACGTCCGCGATCAGCACGACGCGCTGACCGGGGTCGACGAGGTGCATGAGGGTCGTCGTCGCGCCGAGCCCCGACGAGAAGGCGATGCCGTGGTCGGCGCCCTCGAGCGAGGCGAGTGCCTGCTGCAGCGCCGTCCGCGTCGGGTTCGCGACGCGCGAGTAGTCGTAGCCCTTGTGCTCGCCGACCGCGTCCTGCACGTACGTCGACGTCTGGTAGATCGGCGTGATGATGGCGCCCGTCGCCGGGTCGGGCTCCTGGCCCTCGTGGATGGCGCGGGTCTCGAAGTCCATGCGGGAAGTCTACGAATGGGCGACGCGCTCGGCGCCCAGCACACGGGCGAGGCGGCCGAGCGCCGCGTCGAGGCACGTCGCGAGGTCGCCGCGGGCTCCCGGCTCGGGATGGAAGGCCTTCACCCGGAGGACGCCCTCGGCGCGGTCGTGCTTGAGGTCGGCGCGGCCGACGAGGCGGTCGCGCCGCAGCAGCGGCAGGACGTAGTAGCCGTACACGCGCTCGGGCTCGCGCTTGTAGACCTCGATCACGTGCCGGAAGCCGAACACGCGCTCGAGGTAAGGGCGGTCCCAGACGAGGTTGTCGAAGGGAGAGAGGAGGACCGCGGCCGGCAGCGGTCCACCCGGCTCGACGTCGGCAGGGACGAGCACCGGCGCCTTGCCGTCCGCGACCTCGAGCCGCGCGCAGCTCGCCGGCCTCGACGAGCGCGTCGGCGTGCGGGCGGATGCCCGCGGCGCCGCCTGCCAGCCGCCACATCTCGGCGACGGCGCCCTCGGTGAGCGCCCCGCGGGCCCGCACGCCGCGCAGCGTCGCCCAGCGGACGTACTCGTCGCGCGTCGGCGTCGCACCGTTCAGGTGCTCGGGCGGCACGACGCGCTCCGGCAGGTCGTAGAGGCGCTGGAAGTTCTCGCGGCCCGCGATCACGAGACGGCCCGCGGAGTGCAGCGCCTCGAGCACCACCTTCGCCGGCTTCCAGTTCCACATGCCGCCGGGGCCCGACCCCTCGAAGTCGCGAGACGCGAGCGGCCCGCGCTCGGCGATCTCCCGCAGCACCTGCTCCGTCAGCTCGGGCTCCCGCTCGAAGACGTTGCCACGCCACGGATGCGACTCCGCGTGCCGCGCCATGCGGAAGCGGTGCATGCGGTAGTCCTCGATCGGGAGGAGGCACGCCTCGTGGGCCCAGTACTCGAAGATCCTGCCCTCGCGCATGAGGCGCGCGACGGCAGGCTCCGGGTAGTCGCCCACACGCGCGCCGAGCGCGATGCGGTGGCTGCGGTCGACGGTCGAGATCGAGTCGAGCTGCACACAGCCGAGGCGCTGCACCGTCGCGAGAAGCTCGGCGGCCGTCCCCCTGCGCGACCGCGGTGCGTACGCCTGTGCCTCGACCACGCGGCGGCGGATCTCTGCGAGGCTGACGGCTGTGAGCGACTTCGCCACCTTCGTACTAGAGCACCTGCCCCCGGCTCCATGTCGGGTCCTCGAGGTCGGGTGCGGCCGCGAGGGTGGCCTCGTCGCGCTGCTCGCGGAGCGCGGCTACGACGTTCTCGGCGCCGACCCGAACGCGCCGGACGGGGACCGGTACACGCGGCGCCGCTTCGAGGAGGTCGACGGCGAGTGGGACGCGGTCGTCGCCGGCCGTGTGCTGCACCACGTCAGCCCGCTCGACGAGGCCCTCGACCACCTTGCCTCGCTCGCGCCGCTCCTCCTCGTCGACGAGTTCTCGCGCGACCGGATCGACGCGACGGCCCAGGACTGGTACGAGGGGCAGCATCGAATGCTGTCCGCGAGCGGTGCGGAGCCGGTCGGGCCGTCCGACCTCGACCGCTGGCGGTCAGATCATCCGGGGCTGCACGAGCACGACGTGCTGCTGCCCGCGCTCCGCGCGCGCTACGACGAGCTCGCGCTCGAGTGGGTGCCGTACCTCCATCGCTGGCTCGGGGGCCCTTCGAGCGAAGGGCTCGAGCAGTCGCTCGTCGACGCCGGGGCGTTCCCCGCGATCGGCTATCGCTGGGCGGGTGCGAGAACGTCGACGACGCGCTCCTCGGCCGCCGCGCGGTAGTCCGCACCGAGCTTCTCCTCGAGCACGCGCGCCAGCTCGCCGCTCTCCGCAAGCTCCTGTGTGATGTCGGCGCCGCCGATCAGCTCGCCCTTCACGAACACCGCGGGAATCGTCGGCCAGCCCGAGAGCTCGGCGAGCTCCTGGCGGATCGCCGGGTCGGGGAGGACGTTCACGGCGGTGACGGGCGCGCCGGCCTCGCGGAGCGCGCGAAGCGCGCGGTCGGAGTTGCCGCACATGACGAACTGCGGCGTGCCCTTCATGAAGAGCGCAACCGGCTCGTTCTCGATGACGTCCTTGATCGTGTCCTGCAGCTCGCTCATGAAGTCCCTCTCGTCTTGATTCGCAGTTCGTGAATGGTGCCGTCGCGGAGCGGCTCGGCGAGCGCCTCGTTGACGAGCCGATGCTGGTCGAGCAGCGAGAGACCGTCGAAGCGCGTGCTCGCGACGGTCACCTGGAAATGGTCGCCGCCGCCCGTGCGGTCCTCGACGCTGAGCTCGTCCGCGCCGGGAAACGCAGCCTGCAGCAATGACTCGAGCCGTTCGACAGCCACGCTGCCATGCTACTGACGGCGCGCCTCGGTGCGTACCCTTGGGCGATGGAGATCGGCCTCTTCCCGCTCGGCATCGTGCTGCTGCCGACGGAGCGCGTGCCGCTGCATATCTTCGAGCCTCGCTACCAGGAGCTGATCGAGGAGTGCCTCGACGCCGACGCGGCTTTCGGGATCCTCTACGCCGACGAGAACGGCGTCCGGGAGGTCGGCACGCTTGCCCGGGTCGCCGACGTGCTCGAGCGGTTCGACGACGGTCGGCTGAACGTGCTCGTGGAAGGGAGCGAGCGGTTCCGGGTGGAGCAGATCACCCGCGGGCGGGCCTTCATGACCGCGGAGGTGCAGATGATCGAGGACGACGAGCGGGAGGTCGATCCGGAGACCGCGGCGCGCGCCGCCGGCTCGTTCCGGGCGCTTGCAGCGCTCGCCGGCGCCGAGACCGACGATCCGGACGAGCACTCGTCGCTCCTTGCCTTCCAGCTCGCGGCGCAGGTCGAGCTGCCACCCGAGTCGAAGCAAGGGCTGCTCGAGCTGCTGGTCGAGCAGGAGAGGCTCGAGCTCGTCGCCGAGCTGCTCGACGACGCTCGCCTCGCGCTCATCGCGACACGCGAGCTCGGCGACCGCGCGAAGCGGAACGGCTCGCGCGGCGGCGCGTAGCGGCTCAGCGCCTGCGCGCGAGAAACTCGAGCAGGTCGCTGCGCGTCAGCACGCCGACAGGGCTGCCGTCGCGGGCGACGACGACGGCGTTCATGCCGCCGGTGAGCGTGCCGAAGACCTCGTCGACGGTTGCCGTCTCCTCGACGGCGGCAAGCGGCGGCTGCATCGCGTTCGCGACGTCCTCGTGCAGGACGTCCGGGTTCGTGAACACGCGCTCGAGGAGCGCGCGGTCCTGCAGCGAGCCGATCACGTCGGCGAGGGACTCGCACTCGCCGTCGCGCGTGACCGGGATCTGCGAGATCCCGTACCGCTGCATCGTGTCGATGCCTTCACCGACCTTCTTGTGCGCCGAGATGGTGACGAGCGCCGGCATCTCGTCGCCGTGCTTCGCGCGCAGCACCTCGTCGACCGTCGGCACCGGCGCCTGGCGCTCGAGAAAGCCGTGCTCGAGCATCCAGTTGTCGTCGTAGAACTTCGACAGGTAGTTGCGGCCGGAGTCGGGGATCATCGTCAGGACGCGCTTCCCCGCGCCGAGGCGCTGCGCGACCTGGATCGCGGCGAACACGGACGTGCCGCCCGAGCCGCCCGCGAGGATGCCCTCCTCGCGCGCGAGCCGCCGCGCCCAGCGGAACGAGTCGCGGTCCGACACGCGCACCCACTCGTCGACGACGTCGGGGTTCATCGTCTCCGGCCACGTGTCCTTGCCGATGCCCTCGACGAGGTAGGGGTGGAGGTCGCCGTCGGCTCTTCGCCGTGTACACGGATCCCTCGGGATCGGCGCCCACGATGAGCACCTCCGGCTTCCGCTCCTTGAAGTAGCGCCCGATGCCGCTGATCGTGCCGCCGGTGCCGACGGAGACGACGATCGCATCGATCTCGCCGCCCGTCTGGTGCCAGATCTCGGGACCGGTCAGCGTGTAGTGCGCCTCCGGGTTCGCCATGTTCGAGTACTGGTCCGGCTTGAAGCCGCCGGGAATCTCCTCCGCGAGCCGGTCCGACACCGAGTAGTAGCTCTCGGGCGAGTCGTGCTCGACCGCGGTCGGCGTGATCACGACCTCGGCGCCGTAGGCGCGGAGCAGCGCGATCTTCTCCTGGCTCATCTTGTCGGGCATCACGAAGATGCAGCGGTAGCCCTTGACGGCCGCGGCGATCGCGAGGCCGACGCCGGTGTTGCCGGAGGTCGGCTCGACGATGGTTCCCCCGGGGCGGAGCTTCCCTTCGCGCTCGGCCGCTTCGATCATCGGCAGGCCGATCCGGTCCTTCACCGAGCCGCCCGGGTTCAGGTACTCGAGCTTTGCGAGCACCTCGGCGCCGCCCGGGGGCGAGAGCTTCGCGAGCCGTACGATCGGCGTCGCACCGACGAGCTCGAGGATCGTGGGGTAGTCCCGGGCCACCGGCGCGAAGCGTATGCCACGACGGCCCGCGGGAGGGCGTGGAGCTAGATCGCCTGGACGACTTCGGTGTCGACGGCGGCGAGCTCGCGGCCGCGCACGAGGGCGATGCAGGCGGCGACCGAGACCGCGCCGATCGCGGCGAGCACCCAGAAGCCGAGCGCGAACCCGCTCGTGGCCGCGGAGGCCGCCGGGTGACCGGACTTCAGAAGCGTCCCCGTATGCGTGAACGCGACAGTCGCCGCGATCGCGACGCCGAGCGCGCCGCCGATCTGCTGCGACGTGTTGATCAGGCCCGACGCGAGCCCCGCCTCGTGGTGCGCGACGCCGGCGAGGGCGGCAATCGACATCGGGATGAAGGAGAACGCCATGCCGACGCCGACCAGCAGGTAGCCCGGCAGGAGCGCCGTCGCAAACGAGCCGTGCGTCGGGATCTGCGTGTAATAGAGCATCCCGCCCGTGATCAGGGCGAGCCCCATCGTCATCACCGGCCTCGGCCCGAGCTTCGTGACGAGCGCCTGCGAAAGACCCGCGACGGGAATCACCGTGCCCGCCGTCGCGAGGAACGTCAGCCCGGTGCGAAGCGCCGAGTAGTGCAGCACCTGCTGGACGTAGAGCGTCAGCAGGAAGAAGTTCGAGAAGACGACGGAGCCGAGGAGGAACCCGCAGACGTTCGCCCCGGTGACGGTCGTGACGCGGAAGATGCTGAACGGGACCATCGGCGACGAGTGGCGCCGCTCGACGACGACGAAGGCTGCGAAGAGCAGCGCAGCGCCGATCAGGAGGCCGATCGTGCGGCCGGTGCCCCAGCCGACGTCGGGCGCCTTCGAGATCGCGTACACGAGCAGGGCGAGGCTCGCGGTGATCGTCACCGCGCCGCCCGCGTCGAAGCCGCGGAGGCCCGGGATGCGGCTCTCGCGCACGATCGGGCGCGTCAGGAGGAGCACGACTGCCCCGACCGGCACGTTGACGAAGAAGATCCACTCCCAGCCGGCGTACTTCGTGAGGATGCCGCCGAAGAGCACACCGGCCGCGGCGCCGCTGCCGCCCATCGCGCCCCAGATGCCGAGCGCCTTGTTGCGCTCCGATCCCTCTTCGAAGGTCGTCGTGATGATCGAGAGCGTCGCGGGCGAGACGATCGCCGCGCCGACGCCCTGCACCGTTCGCGCGACGATCAGCACCGCGATCGAGCCGGCCAGGCCGCAGACGAGCGATGCGGCGGCGAAGAGAGCCATCCCGATCATGAACATCCGGCGGCGCCCGAGCAGATCGGCGGCGCGGCCGCCGAGGAGCAGGAAGCCGCCGAACGTGATCGTGTACGCGACGATCACCCACTGCAGCGTGCTCTCCTTCACGTGCAGCGAGGTCTGGATCGACGGCAGCGCGACGTTGACGATCGACACGTCGAGGACGGTCATGAACATGGCGACGCAGACGATTGCGAGCGCCTGCCAGCGGCGCGGATCCGGCGCGTGCCCCGTTGCTGCGTAGTCCGTTGCTGCGTGCTCGCGTTCGCTCATGCCGGGATCCTAATGACGGAAGTGGCGCCGGGACGTGAACACCATCGTCGCACCGGCCTTCGCGACCGCGTCGATCACGTCCTGGTCGCGGCGTGAGCCGCCGGGCTGGACGATCGCGGTCGTGCCGGCGTCGAGCGCGATGCGCGGGCCGTCCGGGAACGGGAAGAACGCGTCGGACGCGAGCGCCGACCCGCGCAGGTCGTGACCGTACGCGCGGGCCTTCTCGACCGCGATGTCGACGGCGTCGACGCGGCTCATCTGCCCGGCGCCGATGCCGATCGTCTGAAGGTCGTTCACGAGCACGATCGCGTTCGACGACACGTGCTTGCACACGCGCCACGCGAAGACGAGGTCGCCCCACTGCCGCTCGTCGGGGGCTCCGCAGGCGACCGTCCAGCCCTCGCGGTCCTCGACGTCGGAGTCCGGGTCCTGGACGAGCATGCCGCCGAGCACGCGCTTGTAGTGCCGCGCGTCGACGTCGTGTCGGCGCTCACGGTCGACGAGGATTCGCGTGTTCTGCTTTCGCTGCAGCGCGGCGAGCGCGTCGGGGGTGTAGCCGGGCGCGAGCAGCACCTCGACGAACTGCTCCGCGAGCTTCGCGCCGAGCGGGGTGTCGATCTCGCGGTTGACGACGACGATGCCGCCGTAGGCCGACGTCGGGTCGGCTGCGAGCGCCTTGTCGTACGCCTCCTCGAGCGTTGCGCCGATCGCGACACCGCAGGGATTCGCATGCTTCACGATCACGCAGGCCGGAAGAGCGAACTCGCGTGCGAGCATCCGCGCAGCGGAGAGGTCGTTGAGGTTGTTGAAGGAGAGCGCCTTTCCGTGCACCTGCTCGACGCGTGAGAGCAGATGCGTCCGCGCCCCGCGCTCCGCGTAGTAGGCCGCGCGCTGGTGGGGGTTCTCGCCGTACGACAGATCGAGGACCTTCTCGAGGGGCAGGAGGACCGTCTCCGGGAACGGCTCGCGCTCGGAGAACCAGGTCGCGATCGCGGCCTCGTAGGCAGCGGTGGTCGCGAACGCCTCCGCGGCGAGCTCGCGGCGGGTCTCGAGGGAGAGCGAGCCGTCCGAGCGCAGCTCGTCGAGGACGAAGCCGTAGCGTTCGGGCCGGCAGACGGGCGCGACGTACGCGAAGTTCTTCGCGGCCCCGCGAAGCATCGAGGGGCCGCCGACGTCGATCATCTCGACCGCCTCGATCTCCGTGACGCCCTTCTGCGCGGCGACGCGCTCGAACGGGTAGAGGTTGATGCAGACGAGGTCGAACGGCTCGATGCCGTGCTCGGCGAGCGTCGCGATGTCGTCCTCGTCGTCGCGGCGCGCGAGGATCCCTGCGTGGATCCGCGGATGCAGCGTCTTCACGCGTCCGCCGAGCATCTCGGGAAAGTCGGTCAGCGACTCGACCCGCTCGACGGTGAGGCCGAGCTCCTCCAGGTACGCGGCGGTGCCGCCGCTCGCGACGAGCTGCCAGCCGAGCTCCGCGAGACCGCGTGCGAAGACGTCGAGCCCCGTCTTGTCGTAGGTGGAGATCAGCGCGCGCACAGCTCTCCCACGACGCGCGGCAGCAGGCGGTGCTCGATCTCCTTGATGCGGGCATGGAGCGTCTCCGGCGTGTCGCCTGCGCGAACCGGGACCCGCTCCTGCGCGAGGATCGGACCGCTGTCGACGCCCTCGTCGACGAGGTGCACGGTTGCGCCGGACTCGGCGACGCCCGCGGCCAGCTGCTCCTCGACCGCATGTGCGCCGGGGAAGGCCGGCAGCAGGGACGGGTGCACGTTCACGACGGCGTCGGGATAGCGGTCGAGGAAGGCCGGCGTGAGCAGGTGCATGTAGCCCGCCAGGACGACGATCGCGGCACCGTTCTCGCGCAGCCAGTCCGCCATCGCGGCATCGCGCGCGCTTCGGTCGGGGTAGTCGGCGAGCTCGAAGGACGCCGTGGGGATCGCACCGACGCGCGCGAGCGCGGGAGCGTCGCGCCTGTTCGACGCGACGGCGACGACCGGCAGGTTCGCGTCGAGGAGCGCCTGCAGGTTCGTGCCGGTGCCGCTGACGAGCACGCCGATCACGCCGTCAGCGTCCCGATCACGAGCGCTCCGGGCGGCGCGGAGGGCACGACCGCGCAGAGACCGATGCCGAGGTTGAAGACGCGCCGGGCTTCGGCCTCGTCCACGCCCTGCGCGGCGAGCCAGTCGTAGACGGGCGGCCGCGGCCACGCGTCCCAGTCGATCTCGGCGTGCACGCCCTGCGGCAGCACGCGTGAGAGGTTGCCGAGGATCCCGCCGCCCGTGACGTGGGCGAGCGCCCTGACGTCGGCTTGAGCGCGGAGCGCGCGCACGTCGGTGAGATAGAGCCGGTGCGGAGCGAGGAGCAGGTCGGGGTCGAAGTCGCCGTCGCCGACGAGCGAGCGGACGAGCGAGAAGCCGTTCGTGTGCAGGCCGCTCGAGGGGAAGCCGACGATGACGTCACCGGGCTCGCAGCGCGAGCCGTCGACGACGGCGTCGCGGTCGACGATGCCGACGCACGTCCCGGCGAAGTCGAGCTCGTCGTCGCGGTACACGCCGGGCAGCTCGGCGGTCTCGCCGCCGATGAGCATGCACCCGGCCGCGCGGCAGACCTCGGCGGCGCCCTCGACGAGGTCGGCGACCTGTTCGAGCTCGAGGTGCTCGGCGGCGACGTAGTCGAGGAAGAAGAGCGGCTCGGCGCCGCTGCAGAGGACGTCGTTGATGCAGTGCGCGGCGAGATCCATCCCGCCCCAGCGCAGCTTGCCGGCGCGCCGTTGCAGCATGAGCTTGGAGCCGACCCCGTCGGTCGACGCCGCGAGGAAGCGGCGGTCGTCGAGGGGGTACAGGCCCGCGAAGCTGCCGAAGCCGGTCGCGCCGGTGGACTCGACCGCTGCCCTGAGCCGTTCGACGACGGCGTCCGCGGTGGCGAGCGACACGCCTGCCGCCTCGTACGTCTTCGCTTCGTCCGTCAAGAGCTCCGAGTCTACGATCCGCCCGAGATGGACGCCGCGACGGAGCACGTTCGGGCGCTCGCGGGCCGGGTCGTCGAGGCCGCGCTCGCGCTCGGGCCGCTGCGAGGCGCCCTCCTGGCGGGGTCGGGCGCGCGCGGCGACGCCGACTTCTTCTCGGACGTCGACCTGCTCCTCTACGTCGACGAGGCGCCGCCCGAGGATCGGCTCGACCTCCTGCGAGACGCGCTCGGGGGCACGAACGACGTGGCGATCGCGCCGCAGCTCGTGCAGTTCGAGGTCGGCGGGGTGGCGGTCCAGGTCGGTTACACGACGGTGGCCGAGCTCGAGGAGCAGCTCGACAAGCTGCTCGTGCGGCTCGAGGACGTGCACGGCCCGGAGCAGAAGCTCCTCTCGGGGCTCCTCGAGGGTCGCCCGCTCTACGGCGAGGAGCTGCTCGCGCGCTGGCGCGAGCGGGTCGCGGCCTACCCGGACGAGCTGCGGCGGGCCTCGATCGAGCAGCACTGGCACTTCTTTCCGCTCTGGTGGCTCGGCGAGGCGATGGCCGCGCGCGACACCGAGCTCTGGCGGCTCGACATGCTCCTCGAGGCCTCGTTCAACCTGCTCGCGGTGCTGGCGGCGCTGAACCGCGTGTATTTCGCGCGGTTCGAGCTGAAGCGGCTGCGGGCGCTCGTCGCGAAGTTCGAGCAGGCGCCTCCGGATCTGGCGGATCGCCTGGAGGCGCTCTTCCGCCTGCCTGCGGAGGAGGCGGCGGACGAGCTGGGCCGCCTCGTCGCCGAGACGCGCGACCTCGTCGCGCGCGAGCCCGGCCTGTCGGATCTCGAGCTGCCGATCCGCCGCGCCCCGGGCACCCGCCGCCGGCCATGGTCGCTTCAGCCCTGATACGGCTTCGCCCCGAACCTGTCACGTCTGACGTCGGGACACCGTCCGCCCCGGACAGGCTTCTGCCCGTGTGCAGGCGTTTCCCTCCTCGTCGTCTGACGCGGGGACAGGGCTCCGCCAGCCCCCCAGCGAAGGTCTCGTCCGGCGTCAGACGAAGAGCTCGGCGTGCAGCTCCGGCCGCCCTTGCGGGCCGCCGGGGACGAAGCGCACGAGCGTCTCGCCGACCTCGACGTCGGCGCCGATCCGCTCGCAGTCCAGCACCTCGGCGAGGGCGAGCGCCTTCGCCTCCGGGTCGTCCGCCTTCAGGTGGAGCTCCGACAGCCGCAGGCGGTCGCCCTCCTCGAGCAGCTCGTCGATCCAGTCGCGCGGCGGATGCAGCTCGAGCCGGTAGCCCGCATTCGTCGAGACGAACGTCCGGCGGCCGCCGTGCTCCTGCACCCGCAGGTCGGCCTCGTCGGCACGGGCGATCGACCGCTCGAACTCGTCCTCGTCGAGCGCGAGACCGAGGTGGTCGACGCGCGGCAGCGGCCACTGCCCCGGCTGCACGACGACGTTGACCGCACCGAGCTCGAGCTCCGACAGCCGGAGCTTGAACCCGAGCGCGTCGAGCTCCGTCCACGAGAGCCCGGCCTCGTAGGAGGTCAGGTCCTCGCCGATGCGCCCGTGCCGCGCGATGAGGTCGAAGCCGAGCTTGCCGATGTACCGCGCCTCGACCTCACGCACCCGGCTCGTGACGAGGTGGTAGTGGAAGAGGTGCACGGCCGAGCATGGTAGAGAGGACTCGCGGACGGGGCGTCGAAGGCGCGTTGGATCAATGGGGATCCATCACGTCGACCTCGTCGTCTCGTCCATCGAGCGCAGCCTGCCCTTCTACCGCGAGCTGCTCGGCCCGCTCGGCTGGCACGGGATCAGCGAGGTCGAGGGCGAGCGCGGCGAGACGATCTGGTACCTGAGCGGACAGGAGACGTCGATCGGGCTCCGCGAGTCGCGTAGCGAGGCCGGCGAGGTCGACCGCTACCGCGTCGGTCTTCATCACCTGGCGATCGAGGCCGTCTCGCGCGCGGTCGTCGACGAGCGGGCCGACTGGCTCCGCTCGAACGGCGCGCTGCTCGAGAGCGAGCCGCAGGAATACACCTACATGCCGGGGTACTACGCAGTGTTCTTCTACGACCCGGATGGATTGAAGCTCGAGATCCTCCATGTCCCGGCCCTCGCGGCCTGAGTAGCGAAGGAGTCGTCCATGTCGACCATGCCTCCGGAACAGCAGTCCACGCCGCCCACCCAGACCGGCGGCGGCTACGGCGGCCTCGGCCGCAACCCGGTGCAGGGCGCGATCCTGCCGATCCCCGGCAATGCGGAGCTCGCCGTCTGGCTTCTCGTCGAGATCGTCCTCGCGATCGTCGCCGGCGTGAGCGACGGCTTCGACGCACACGGGTGGTGCGTCGCGACGACCTGGCTGACCGCGGCGTACATCGTCTCGCGCGGCGTCGCCAAGGCGAGTCGCGTGCTCGAGCAGTAAGGAGTCGGCCACCGCGCGCGGCTGGGGCCGCAGACCCCGGCCGCGCCGCCGCCCTAGGCGGAGACTTCCTCGAACCGCAGCTTCGCGTGCGCGTCAGGCACCGGCGTCGGGTATTCGCGTGTCAGGCACGCCCGGCAGAGCTCCGACGCGGGCCGCCGGGTCGCCGCGACGAGCCCGTCGTGCGACAGATACGCGAGCGAGGTCGCCCCGATCACCTCGCGGATCTCCTCCACCGAGTGATTGCTCGCGATCATCTCTTCGGGGTCGGCGAGGTCGATGCCGTAGAAGCACTGCCCGATCACCGGCGGCGACGAGATGCGCACGTGCACCTCGGCTGCACCGGCGTCGAAGAGCATCTGCACGATCTGCCGCGTCGTGTTGCCGCGGACGATCGAGTCGTCGACGACGGCGACGCGCTTGCCCGCAACTTCTGCCAGCGGGTTGAACTTCAGCCGCACGCCCTGCGCGCGAAGCGCCTGGTCGGGCTGGATGAACGTGCGCGCGATGTAACGGTTCTTGATCAGGCCTTCGCTGAACGGCACGCCGAGGGCGCGCGAGAAGCCGATCGCGGCCGGCGTGCCCGAGTCGGGGATCGGCAGCACGAGATCGACGTCGGCCGGCGCTTCCGCCGCGAGGCGCTCGCCCATCCGTACGCGCGCGCCGTGCACCTCGATGCCCGAGAGCTGCGTGTCGGGACGCGCGAGGTAGAAGAACTCGAAGATGCAGAGCGCTCCCGCCGCGGCGGGCTCGACGCCGCGCACGCTGCGCAGCCCCTTGTCGTCGACGAGCACCGCCTCGCCGCGCTCGACCTCGCGGACGAACTCGGCGCCGACGAGGTCGAGCGCGCACGTCTCCGAGGCGACGACCCAGTCGTCGTGGATCCGCCCGAGCACGAGCGGCCGAAACCCGTGCGGGTCGCGGAAGGCGATGAGCGTTCCCTCGGAGAGCGCGACGACCGAGTAGGCGCCCTCCAGGCGCTGCATCGCATTCGCGACAGCCTCGTCGAGCGGCGCGTCGTCGTTTGCGATCATCGCCGCGATCACCTCGCTGTCGGACGTCGCGCGCAGCGTCACGCCCGCGGCGCGCAGCTCGTCGCGGAGCGCCGTCTCGTTCACGAGGTTGCCGTTGTGCCCGAGCGCGACGGTGCGCGCGCCGCCGTGCTGGACGAGCGGCTGCGCGTTCGACCAGCCCGAGGAGCCGGTCGTCGAGTAGCGCGTGTGGCCGATCGCGACCGACCCCTGCAGGCCGTGGAGCTTCTGCTCGTCGAAGACCTGCGTCACGAGCCCCAGGTCGCGGAGCGCGGTCAGCCGCCCCGACTCAGACACCGCGATGCCGGCGGACTCCTGGCCGCGGTGCTGCAGCGAGAAGAGGCCGAAGTAGGTCAGCCGCGCAACGTCGCGGTCGGGAGCGTAGACGCCGAAGACGCCGCACACGGCTAGCGCACCTCCCCGATCTCGACGAAGCCTCTCGAGCCGAGCTTCGCGACCTGCTCGCGCGACGTGGCGAGAATCGCAGCCCCGCACACCGGCTCCTCCGGCAGGTCGACGTCGGCATCGCGCCCGCTCCAGCGCGCCGCCTCGCCGATCGCATGCGCGAGGCCCGCGTAGCCGACGTCGTGGCAGAGCGAGAGGAGCGGCGACGCCCTCCAGAGGAAGCGGATGAGGGCGGCCTCCGCCGCCAGGCTCGACTCGGGCGCCTGCGCGAGGAGCACGACGTCCCCCGGCTGCCACCTGCCCGGCACGAGCCGCACGTCCGGCACGAGGCCGACACAGCCGACGACGGGTGTCGGCGGGATCGACCGCCCGTCGGTGTCGTTGTAGAGCGAGACGTTCCCGGAGACGACGGGGATGCGCAGCGCCTCGGCCGCCTGCGCGATGCCCTCGATCGCCTGCGCGAGCTCGTACGCGATCTCCGGCTTCTCGGGATTGCCGAAGTTGAGGCAGTCGGTGAGGCCGATCGGCTCGCCGCCTGCGCACGCGACGTTGCGCGCAGCCCCGAGGACGGCCTCGACGCCGGCCCGGAACGGGTCGGCCCTGCCCGGGCGCGGCCCCTGCAGCGCGACCGCGAGCCCACGCGCGGACGGCCGGAGCCGCAGGACGCCTGCGTCGAGCCCGGGGCGGCGAACGGTGCGCGAGCCCACGAGCTGGTCGTATTGCTCGGTGATCCAGGTCTTGTCGGCGCGGTTCGAGTCGGTCAGCACCGGCGCCGGCGCGGGCCACGCGTCCGGCGCGGCCTGCTCCACCTCGTAGCGGGGGCATTCGTCGGTCAGAAGCGTCGCGGGGATCGAGCCGACGATCTCGCCGTCGACGAGCGCGCGCAGCTCGCCGTGACCCGTGACCTCGCCGATCGGCGTGCACGGCAGCTCCCAGCGCGCGCAGACGGCGCGTACGGCATCGAGCATCTGCGGCCGCACCACCGCGACCATCCGCTCCTGCGACTCGGAGATCATGATCTCCCACGGCTCCATGCCCTCTTCGCGCAGCGGCACGCGGTCGAGGTGCACGTCGATGCCGGCGCCGTCACGCGCCATCTCGGAGAGCGACGACGCGAGTCCCGGCTGCGCCGCAGTCCTGCAGCGACTCGACGAGGCCGCCCTCGACGAGCTCGACCGACACCTCGATCAGCTTCTTGCCGGTGAACGGGTCGCCGACCTGCACCGAGGGGCGCTTGTCGGCGTCGTCCTCGCCGAGCTCCTGGCTCGCGAGCACCGATGCGCCGCCGATGCCGTCGCGCCCGGTCGTCGAGCCGTAGAGGACGACGACGTTCCCCGGTCCCTGCGCTTTCGCCGACTGGAGCCGCGCCGGGTCGAGGACGCCGACGCACATCGCGTTCACGAGGCAGTTGCCCGCGTACGCCTCGTCGAAGACGGTCGCGCCGCCGACGTTCGCGACGCCGACGGAGTTGCCGTAGCCGCCGATGCCGGCGACGGCGCGCTCGAACTGATGATCCGGCGCGCCGAACCAGAGGCCGTCGAGCAGTGCGATCGGCCGCGCGCCCATCGCGACGATGTCGCGGAGGATGCCGCCGATCCCGGTCGCGGCGCCCTGGTAGGGCTCGACCGCCGACGGGTGGTTGTGCGACTCGACCTTGAACGTGACGGCGACCCCTTCGCCGAGGTCGAGGACGCCGGCGTTCTCGCCCGGCCCCTGCAGCACTCGCTCTCCGTTCGACGGCAGCCGCTTCAGGAGGGGCGCCGAATGCTTGTAGCCGCAGTGCTCGGACCAGAGAAGCGAGAAGACCGCGAGCTCGAAATGGTTCGGGTCGCGGCCCAGGAGCTCCCGGATTCGATCCGCCTCCCGGTCGGTGAGACCGAGAGCCCGGTGGAGCGGCTGTTCTGCGACCTCTGTCAGACGCCCCAGTCTAGCCGCCGCCCCGGCGGGCTCCCGGCTCGAAACAAATCGGCGGCGTGCCGCGTTGGAACGGGGGGATGAGCCGCCGCTACCCCGCCATGCTGATCGGCCTCGCGCTCATCTGGGGCGCCTCGTTCATGTTCATCAAGGTCGCCGTGCGCGAGCTGACCCCGGCGACGCTGATCCTGGGGAGGCTCGGGCTCGCGGCGCTCACGCTGGCCGTCGTCGTGCCCGTCGCGATCGGCGCGCGGACGACTCTCGCCGAGCTCCGCGCACACTGGCGCTGGCTGTCGGTGGTCGCGCTCGTGAACACGGCCGTCCCGTTCTGGCTCCTCTCCTGGGGCGAGACCCGCATCGACTCGGGGCTCGCCTCGATCATCCAGGCGGCGGTCCCGATCTTCAACGCGGTGATCGCGTTCGGCTTCTTCCGCGAGGTCCGCGTCACCGGCATCCGGCTCGTCGGCGTGGCCGTCGGCTTCGTCGGAGTCGCGCTCCTCGTGAGCGCCCAGCCGCACGGCAAGGTGCTCGGCGCCCTCGCGGTCGTCGGCATGGCGTTCTGCTACGGGATCGGCGGCCTCGTCGCGGGACGCCACCTGCGGTCGGTCAGCCCGCTCGTCGTCGCGCTCGCGTCGACCTCCGTCGCGACCGTTCTCGCGCTGCCGGCAGGCGCGCTGCAGGCCCCGCATCACAATCCGGGGTGGAAGGTGATCGCCTCGGTCGTCGCGCTCGGGGTTCCGGGCACGGCGCTCGCGTATCTCCTCTTCTTCGGGATGATCGCCGGCGCAGGTGCCGCGTTCGCGTCGCTCGTGACGTATCTGATCCCGCCGATCGCTCTCGCCTACGGCGCGATCTTCCTCGGCGAGCGCTTCGGCGCGGCCGCTTTCGGCGGGCTCGCGCTCATCCTCGGCGGAGTTGCGCTCGGCTCCGGCGTCGCCGGCTCGCGCGTGCTGCGCCGTCGGTTAGCGTCGGAGGCGTGAGCCGGCGCTACGCGTTCTTCCTCGTCGTCCTCGGCGCGATCTGGGGCTCGTCGTACCTCTTCATCAAGATCGGCGTGCGCGACCTCTCGCCGGCCGCGCTCATCGAGGTTCGCCTGCTGTGCGCAGCCCCGATCCTGCTCGCGTTCGCGGCGCGGCGCTCCGGCCTGCGCGCGGTGCGCGACGCCTGGCGCGAAGGTGTCGTTCTCGGCGTCGTCAACGCGGCGGTGCCGTTCACGCTCATCGCGTGGGGAGAGCGGTACGTCGACTCCGGCGTGGCCGCCGTCGCGAACTCTTCGGTGCCGATCTTCGTCGCGATCCTCGCGGTCTGGTTCGTCCCGAGCGAGCGCTCGACCGGCTGGCGGCTCGTCGGCGTCGGGCTCGGCCTTGCCGGTGTGGCCGTGCTTGCCGGCGTCCACCCCGCAGGCGGCTGGCGGGGCGCTCTCGGCACCGGCGCGATCGTCGTCGCCTCGGTTTCCTATGCCGCCGCGAACCTCTACGCCGGTCGGCGGATGGCCGTCGGGGGCCCGGTGCTCGCCGCGAGCTCGATGGTCGTCGCGCTCTTCGTGCTCCTGCCGCTCGCGCTCGCGTCGCTGCCGTCGCACGCGCCCGGCTGGAAGTCCGTCGGGTCGGGCGTCGCCCTCGGGCTCCTCGGAACCGCGCTCGCGCAGATCCTCTCGTACCGGATGATCCAGCTCTGGGGCTCGTCGCGATCGGTGCTCGTCGCGTACATGCTCCCCGCGTTCGCGCTGCTCTACGGCGCCGTCTTTCTCTCCGAGCCGGTGACGTGGCAGAAGCTCTGCGGCCTCGCCCTGATCCTCGCGGGCGTCGGGCTCGGCTCGGGTGCGCTCCGGCTGCCGCGCCGCGCGCCGATCGCGCAGGCGCCGTGAGCGTCGTCGTGCGCCGAGCCCGCGCCGCCGACGTCGACTTCCTGCTCGGGCTGATCACGGACGAGGAGACGCGGCCGTTCCTCGGGAAGGTCGCCGAGACCCGCGCCGACGTCCTCGCCGAGGTCGAGCGCTCCGAGGCCGAGCCGGAGGCGTACGGGCGGTTCGTGATCGAGGTGGACGGCGAGCCCGCGGGCACCGTCGGCTTCGTGCGCGTCAACGAGCGAAATCGCATCGCCGAAGTCGGCCGCTTTGCGCTTGCCCCGCGCTTTCGCGGCAGGCGCCTGGGCGACGAAGCGGCGCGTGCGTTCCAGCGGCATCTGCTCGTCGAGCTCGGCTTCCACCGGATCGAGCTGCAGATCTACGGCTTCAACGAGCGTGCGATCGCGCACGCCGAGCGCTCCGGCTACGTGCGCGAGGGCGTGAAGCGAAAGGCGTACCTCCGGGACGGCGTCTGGCAGGACGCCGTGCTCTTCTCCCTCTTGCGGGACGAGGTCGACGGGTAGCCTCCCGCGCATGACGCGCTATCTGCACACCATGTACCGGATCACGGATCCGGAGAGAAGCCGTGCCTTCTACGAAGCGCTCGGCCTCGAGTTCCGCCGCGACATGGACATCGTCCGCGACGGCGAGAAGGAAGCGACGAACTACTTCTTCGGGGTTCCCGGCCAGGACGAGGAGCTCGAGCTCACCTTCAACCACGACGGGCGTACGTACGACCTCGGGACGGGCTACGGCCACATCGCCCTCTCGGTCGACGACATGGAGCAGACGCTCGCAGCGCTGAAGGAGCAGGGCATCGAGCCGGAGCGCGAGCCGTATCGCGTGCGCGAAGGCGGCTCGCTCATCTGCTTCGTCCGCGACCCCGACGAGTACCGGATCGAGTTGATCGACCGCAGCGGGAAGTAGGGGCCGCTACTCCTGCAGTTCGGTCGCCACACGGATGCACCCATGTGGGTCCGCTCGATGCGCCAGTAGCGGACTGGAGGAGCGTCAGGAACGGCGGGCATCCAGCCGGATCGAGCTGATCGACAGGAGCGTGCGCTAGCCCTCGTAGCCCGGGTTGCCGACGTCGCGATAGAGCGCCTCGACGTTGTTTCCGTCGGGGTCGAGCAGATATGCGGCGTAATAGCCAGCGGCGTAGTCGCGCAGTCCGGGCGGCCCGTTGGAACGGAATCCGGCGCGTACGCCGGCGTCGTGGAAGGCGTCTACTTCGGCCCGCGACCGGGCCACGAAGCAGAGATGAAGATTGGTCGTGGGCGAATCCCGCGCGACGACATTGACGTGCGTGAAGCACGCTTCCGCTTCGTGTTCGTAGAGCTTCGGGATACCGAGCGGCGCGAGCACGGTCTCGAAAAAGCGAACGCTCTCGGCGAAGTCGCGGGCGTGGATGTCGACGTGATCAACGACAGGACGCGTCCAATTCCAGGCAGAGGCATCCACCGCGACATCCTTCCCCAGGCGGGAGCGCGCGCGCAAGCGCCTGGACGGCGTTCAACCTCGCACCCGAGGCGCATAGACTTGCTCACCGAATCACCGGAACCGCCTTCGACCTGCTCGTCAGCGTGACACCGTCCACGACCGCAGTCGCCGCGACGCGGAGGCTCCGGCCGGCATCGCCTCTCGTCAGCCTCAGCGTGCGCGAGCTCGCGCCCTGGATCCGTACGCAGGCGCTGCGCACGCAGCGCTGCCACTGATAGCGCACGCTCGTCGGAGCATCGCTCCAGACGGCCGGGGTCGCGGTGAGGACGCCGCCGACGCGCGCCCTGCCGCGAACGAGGGGCGGTGTGCGCACGCTCGGCTGCTGCGCCGAGCAGCCGGCGTCCGTGACGTCGGACCCGTTCGCAAACGGCGTCGCGCCGGTGGAGCTCACCTCGAGCCGGAACGCCGGCCCGCACGTGACCGGCGCGCTCATCGTCCCGACGAGCAGGATGTGTGTGCCGGGGCGCATCACCGTCGCGGCGATCGGCCCGCACTCGATCTCCTCCGCCAGCCCGTCCGGCTGCCCGGGGACGCAGCGGGCCGTGTTCTCGGCCGCGGTCGCGCCGCCGACGAACCGGACGCCCGGCGGGCCGATCAGCACGAACGTCTGCCACGGCGTCGTCCCGCTGTTGCGGAGGTCGAAGTAGTACGTCCGGCCAGAGCCCGTGTACGTCCCCGAGCCGTCGTCGCCCCCAGCCGACGCGTGAGCGGCGCACACGAGCGCGACGCACGCGGCAGTCGCGGCGACGAGGGACACCCGGCTCGTCATCGCGTGAGCCACGAGCGGAGGCTTGCGAGCGGCTGTTCGAGCCCCGCCGTGTCGCCCCATGCTCCGAGCACCGTCAAGTCGCCCGTCTTGCGGTCGAACGACGGCTCGACGCGGCCGACGAGGCGATCGCCGCGGAGGATCGGAAGCACGTAGTAACCGTACTCGCGCTGCGCCTTCGGCACGTACATCTCGAGCCGGTAGCGGAAGCCGAAGAGTGCCTCCGCCCGGTCGCGGTCGTGGATCAGGCGGTCGAACGGCGAGAGAAGCGTCAGTCGGTCGCCGACGGGGGTGTCGTCTGCGTCCGGATGCGCGTGCCACGCGCCGTCGACGAGCCGAACGCCGAGGGCGCGGAAGCGCTGCTCGGCCAGCGCGTGCTCCGCGTCGCGCAGCGTCACCCGCTCGACCTCGGGGAACCAGCGCTCTGCGAGATCCCAGAGCCGCTGTCTGCCGCGTCGCCCGGCGACCGCGACGACGCCGCGGCGGTGGAGGAGCTCGAGCATCGTCGCGACCTGCCTCGAGCCGTACCAGCGGTGCTTCTCGCGGCGAAGCGCCGCGCGATCCTCGAGCTCGCGCGCGAGGAGCGGGCCGCGCCGCTCCAGCTCGCGCAGCACGTAGCGCCGGAACGCCGCGTTCGCCTTCAGGAACTCGTTGCCGCGCCGCTCGTGTGCGTACGTGTCGCGCCGCCGGCGCATCCGCGCCTGCACGAGCGGCAGCGACTCGATCGGCCAGATGAACGCGTTCCACTCGAACAGCTTGCGATCGACCCAGAGCAGCCGGTCGAGCTCGCCCACGTCGTACGGGCCGAGCCGGCTCCACAGGACGAGCTGCTGTGGCGGGGCGACGGTCGAGATCGGGTCGAGCTGGAGATAGCCGAGCCGCCGGACCGTGTCGAGCACCGTCACGGCAGAGCCGTCGAGGAGCTGCGAGCGCACGGCGATCCTGCGCGCTTGCTCGACGCTGACGACTGCGGGCGCTAACGGTTCTGCAGGGTGTCGAGGCCGATCGCGAGCGCGATCGCCAGGCGCCGGTCGACGGCGCGTTCATGGTCGCCGCTCAGGTCGAGGACGTAGCGGTCCCGGAGCTGGAACTTGCGCTGCATGCCGCCGACGACGCGCCCGCCGCTCAGGAAGTCGAAGTTGTACGGGATCGGTATCCATTCGCCGTACGGCACGAAGTCGACCAGCCGTCGTGCGATTGCCAGCGGCATGCTGCGCTCGCGCGCGACCATCAGCTCGCCGTCGCCGCCGTCACGCACCGTCCACGTCGAACGCAAGAGCGACGCTCGGAACTGATGCTCGAGCACACCGATCTTCTGCTCTCCTGCGAAGACGTCGTAGCGCGCCCCGCCGATGTCGAAGACGCTCCGGGCTTTGATCCGGAAGAGCTCCTGCGCCTCGTTCTCGTCGCCGTAGAAACGGATGTCCTCCTTGATCGCCATCTTCTTCTGGCGCACGTAGGCGACCGGAGGCCCCGCAGGGGTCTCGCCCGCTGCGAGCGGCGTGACGCGATAGAGGTTGACGATCGGCCTGACCAGCTGGTCGACGAGGTAGCGGTCGGATTCCATGCCCTCCACGGGCAGGAGCCTAGCGTCCCGCGGTCAGGCCTCGAGCACGGCGAGCAGCGTCTCGACCACGGTCGGGTCGAAGTGCGTGCCGGCGCACGCGCGAAGCTCGGCGGCGGCGTCGGCGGTGGAGCGCGCCTTCCGGTACGAGCGGTCGGTCGTCATCGCGCTCCAGGCGTCGCAGGCGCAGACGATGCGCGCCGCGAGCGGGCTCTCGTCGCCCGCCAGCCGGTCCGGGTAGCCGGTCCCGTCCCAGCGCTCGTGGCAGGAGCGGACGATCTGCCCGACCTCGCCGAGGAGGCCGCCGACGCGTTCGAGCATCTGCTCGCCCACGATCGTGTGCGTCTTCATGAGCTCCCACTCGGCGTCGTCGAGCGGCCCCGGCTTGTTGATGATCGCCGCCGGGATCTTCACCTTGCCGACGTCGTGCAGCAGCGCTGCGAACTCCGCGAGCTGGCGTTCGCGAGCCGTCGAGCCCGAGCCGGTCGGCGACGGAGACCACGAGCTCGACGACGTCGCGGCTGTGGCTGCCCGTGTACGCGTCGTCCGCCTCGATCACGTCGCCGAGGAGCATCGCGGTGCCCCGATACGCGCTCGACAGCTCGAGGGCGTTGTCGATGCGGTGCTGGCGCTCGTGGGCGAACGTCGAGAAGAGGAGAAGGACGGGAAGCAGGAGGGAGAGCCCCCAGGGATGCGCGTACGTCGCGAAGCCGACGAGCAGCCCGAGCGGAGCGAGCAGCATGTCGACGGCGTAGACCGGCAGCAGTGAGCGGATCTGCGCGAGCGGCGAGAGCCCGACGGCCTTGCCGGTGCTGAGCAGGATGCTGAGATAGTCGAGCGCGAACTGCGCTGCCAGCGCCGCGACGTAGACGGGCAAGGAGTGCCAGCGCGGCGCGTGCGTCCCCCAGAGCACGAGGACGAGCGCCGGCCCGACCGAGAACCAGGACGAGAGCACGCAGAGCGCGAGCCGGTCGAAGTACATCCGTCCGCGGACGAGATCCGGAAGCTGTGCAAGGAGCAGCGAGCCGCAGACGACGACCGGCAGCATGCGAGGGGGCAGGAGGAACCACATCGCGACGAAGACGCCCTGCGTCGGGATCGCGAAGACGCCGCCGAACTCGAACTGGACGCGCGAGGCCAGGGTGTAGCAGACGATGCTCGTCGCGAGCGCCTCCAGGGACAGCGCGCGGTGCGACGGAACGAGGAGCGCGCCGACCGCGACGACCGCGAAGCCGAGCGCGAGCACGACGACACCGTGGCGGCGCATCAGGTGGCGGGACGCCGCAGCGCGACTCAGCTCGATGAGCCGCTCGTCGTCGAGCGGCGCGCCGGAGGCAGCGGGGGATGCCGCAGTCACGGTGAAGGAATCGGCACCCCCGTTCACGCGCTTGACGAGACGGCGCGATAACCCCTCGTTCGAGGGAACGGCCTACCTCTGACGGGTGATTGTCCGTGCTTGATCCCTGAAGAGAGTGAGAAGCACGTTTCTGCGGTCGAACGAAGGTGGGAGCTGTGGCGGCACGTTTGCGGTATCTCGTCCCGGTGGCAATGGCGGCGGTCGCGTTCTGCGTCCCGGCCGCGAACGCGGGGCTCATCGGCGATCTGCTCGGCGGCAATTGCCCGACCGGCGGGACGACGGTGTTCGCCCCGTGGCAGGACTATGCGAACTACCTGCTCGCCCCGAACGGCAGCTTCGAGCTCGGGAGCACCGGGTGGTCGCTCTCCGGCGGCGCGGGCATCGTCTCCGGCAACGAGCCCTTCTACCGGACCGGCTCGCACTCGCTCTCGCTGCCGAGCGGGAGCTCCGCGCTGAGCCCGACCGTCTGCCTCGGCACGAAGCAGCTCTACGTGCGGCTCTTCGGCAAGGACCTCGGCGGCACCGACGGCGGTCTGCGCGTTCGCGTCTACTGGTACGGGCTGCTGAACAGGCTGCTCGGCTACTCCGACTTCGCGGTCTTCGCGCCGGGGATGGACTGGGCGCCGTCGGAGCAGATCAACTCGAGCGGCGGCCTGCTCGTCCCGCTGCCGGTCGTCTCGCTTCTCTCGTCGACGTCGGCGCGGATCCAGGTCACACCGCTCGGCGCCGGCAGCCGCTGGCAGATCGACGATCTCTACATCGATCCGTCGGTCGCCCGCATCGGCTGACCGCTCTCGGAAGCTGCGCGGAAGGCGTCACACTCTCGTGACGCCTTCCGCGGTAGCGTCACGCCCATGGCCGGGACGAAGGCAGAAGCGCGTGTCGCGACGCCGTGGGGGCAGGCGCAGCTCGTCGACGAGCTGACCGTGCGCCAGCAGGCGGGCGAGCGTCGCTTCGCGTCCGTCGTTCAGCTGCTCGAGACCCGCGCGCGGCGAGCGGCTCGTGCGCTTCGCGTACTCGACCGGCGGCACGGCGCGCCGCGGGCCCGTCACGCTGCGGGAGCGCGACGTCGCGCGGCTGCGGGTGCTGCTCGAGGAGCACCCCGACCTCGGAGCCGCCCTTGGGATCTAGCGGCTAGACAACCGAGAGCGCCCGCGTGCGGGCCGCCTCGACGAGCGAGGCGAGCAGCAGCGCGCCGTCGGCCGAGCCGAGCAGCGGATCGACCGCGTGCTCGGGATGCGGCATCAGGCCCATGACGTTGCCGTCCTCGTTGCAGACGCCTGCGATGTCGTCGACCGAGCCGTTGCAGGGCTCCGCGTAGCGCAGCACGACCTGCCGGTTCGCCTCGAGCTCGCCCACGAGCTCGGGCGGAGCGAACCAGCGCCCGTCGCCGTGCTTCACGGGGATCACGAGCCGCTGCCCTGTCGTGCAGCGCGACGTGAAGGGCAGGTCGTCGCGCTCGACGACGAGCGGAACGTCGCGGCAGACGAAGCGGAGCGACGCGTTGCGCAGCAGGACGCCCGGCAAGAGGCCGGCCTCGCACAGGATCTGGAAGCCGTTGCAGATCCCGAGCACGAGACCCGCCCGCGGCGGCGAACTCGCACACGGCCGTCGTCGCGGGCGAGAAACGTGCGATCGCGCCGCAGCGGAGGTAGTCGCCGTAGGAGAACCCGCCGGGCAGGACGACTGCGTCGAGATCGGGAAGCTCGCGCTCCTCGTGCCACACCGGTACGGCCTCCGCGTCGACGGCGGCGAGCGCCCACAGCGCGTCGCGGTCGTCCTGCGAGCCCGGATACGTGATCACGCCGATGCGCGGCTGCGGGCTAGCCATGCACCTCGACCTCGTAGGACTCCATCAGCGGGTTCGCGAGGAGCTGCTCGCACATCCGCTCGACCTGCGCGCGCGCCTCGTCGGCGTCGGCCGCGTCGACCTCGAAGTCGACGACCTTGCCGACCCGGGCGCCCGACACCGAGAAGCCGAGGTGCTCGAGCGCCGTCTCGACCGCCTGCCCCTGCGGGTCGAGGATCCCCTGCTTGGGGCGGACGAGGACCGTCGCCTTCATCCGAGCACCACGCTCGGGTGCTCGAGGTACGACTCGAAGGGGATCGTCGTCAGCCGCTCGAAGGCGTCGATGTACTTCGCGCGCGTGTGCGCAACGACGTCGTCGGGCAGCTCGGGCCCGGGATGCGTCTTGTCCCACCCGGTCTGCTCGCAGTAGTCGCGGACGAACTGCTTGTCGAAGCTGTCCTGCGCCCGTCCCGGCTCGTACGTGTCGGCCGGCCAGAAGCGGGACGAGTCGGGCGTGAGCGCCTCGTCGCCGAGGACGAGATTGCCGGCGCGGTCGAGGCCGAGCTCGAACTTCGTGTCCGCGATGATGATCCCACGGGTCGCCGCGTGGTTCGCGGCAGTCGTGTAGAGCTCGATGCAGACCCGTTCGACCTCGGCGAGCCGCTCGGCGCCGACGAGGTCGGCGGCCTGGGCCTTCGAGATGTTCTCGTCGTGCCCGGACTCCGCCTTCGTCGCCGGCGTGAAGATCGGCTCCTGGAGCTTCGACGACTCCTGCAGGCCCTCGGGCAGCGCGTGCCCCGAGGTCGAGCCGGTCGCCTGGTAGTCCTTCCAGCCCGAGCCGGCGAGGTAGCCGCGCACGACGCACTCGATCGGCAGCATCGCGAGCTTGCTGCATTCCATCGAGCGGGCGTCGTCGCGGATCGCGAGCATGTGGTTCGGCACGATCGGGCGCAGGAGCGTGAACCAGAAGCCCGAGAGGCCGGTGAGCACGCGCCCCTTGTCCGGGATCTCCGTCGGGAGGATCACGTCGAACGTCGAGATACGGTCGCTCGCGACGAGCAGCAGCCGCGCGTCGTCGAGGGCATAGATCTCGCGCACCTTCCCGGACGCGACGTGTGTGGCCTCAGGCATGAACCGGTTCCTCCTTCACGGCGAGTGAGTTGAGACGGGCAAAGACGGTGTCGACGTGGCGCGTGTACGCGCCGAGATCGAAGGCCGCGTCGAGGTCGACGCGCGCCGCGATCTCCTCGTCGCCGCGGGCGAGCTCGCGGAAGTCGAGCTCCTCGTCCCAGGCGCGCATGGCGCTGCGCTGCACGAGCCGGTACGCCTCGTCGCGCGGGAGGCCGGACTCGACGAGCGCGAGGAGAACGCGCTGGCTGAAGAAGAGGTAGTGGCTCGCCTCGAGGTTGCGGCGCATCCGCTCCTCGCGCACGACGAGCCCCTCGACGAGCCACGAGAAGCGGTCGAGCATGTAGTCGACGGCGAGAAACGCGTCGGGCACGACGACGCGCTCGGCTGACGAGTGCGAGATGTCCCGCTCGTGCCAGAGCGCGACGTTCTCGAGCCCGACGACCGCTGCGCCGCGGACGACGCGCGCGAGGCCGCAGATGCGCTCGGCGACGACCGGGTTCCGCTTGTGGGGCATCGCCGAAGAGCCCTTCTGGCCCTTGCCGAACGGCTCCTGCACCTCGGCGACCTCCGTCCGCGCGAGATGGCGGATCTCGAGCGCGAACTTGTCGAGCGACGACGCGACGATCGCGAGCGCGGTCAGGAGCTCCGCATGACGGTCGCGCTGCAGGATCTGGGTCGACGACGGCGCGGGCTCGAGCCCGAGGCGCTCGCACGCGAGCCGCTCGAGCTCC
The DNA here is from genome assembly GCA_963831405.1 of uncultured Actinomycetes bacterium. Classification (GTDB taxonomy): domain Bacteria; phylum Actinomycetota; class Thermoleophilia; order Gaiellales; family Gaiellaceae; genus Palsa-739. Next base: position 261,883 of record CAWHPX010000020.1, on the reverse strand, counting down.
GGATCCGTTGCCGCATACGTCCCGACCGCGCCGGAGAGCTTGCCCACGCGCATCCCCTCGAGCGCCCGCGCCAGGCGGTGCCGGTTGCGATCGAGCTCGAACGCCCAACCCGCGAGCTTGAGGCCGAAGGTCGTCGGCTCTGCGTGCACCCCGTGCGTCCGGCCGATCTGCAGGGTCGCGCGGTGCTGCTCGGCGCGCGCGACGACGACGGCGAGCGCCCGGTCGACGCCCTCGACGACGAGCCTGCCGGCCTCGCGGATCTGCAGGGCGAGCGCGGTGTCGACGACGTCCGAGGAGGTGAGCCCGTAGTGGAACCAGCGCCCTTCCTCGCCGAGCTGCTCGGCGACGGCGTCGACGAACGCCGCCGTGTCGTGATGGAGCGTCGCCTCGAGCTCGGCGACCCGCTCGGGTGAGGGGGCGGCGGCGTTTTCCTGCAGGGCGCGGGCCGCCTCGGCGGGGACGACCCCGAGCTCGGCCCAGGCCGCCGTGGCGGCGAGCTCGACCTCGAGCCAGGCCCGCAGCTTTCCCTCGTCCGACCAGATCCTGGCCATGGCGGGACGGGAGTAGCGGGCGATCACTGCACACAGTCTACGGCCGGTCCAGGTCGGCGGTCCGGCGGGCCGCCTCCCCCGATCGGGGGAGTGCCGCCGTCCGCCGAGCGCGGTACTTTCCGGCGGCTAATGTTGCGCAAAAGTGATAAACGCCTCGGTTGCAAACGGGGTAACGTCCTGGTCGCCCTCGTCGCCGCCGGGCTCTTCGCGACCGGTCTCGGCCTGATCGCGCTCGGCCTCTCCCGGGATCGCGCAGTGCCGCGGTCGGCCGCTCGCTGCGCAACGCGCGACGCCGCCCGCCCCGGCGCGGCCCGTGACCCCCGAGCCGGTGCTCGAGCTCGCCGCCTTCCATCCCGGCACGATCGTCCAGCACGTCGTGGCGAAGGTTCGCCGGCTGCACGCGATCCGCCTCGCCGCGATGCGGCAGCCGCACACGAAGCCGCGTTCGACGATCTCGCTCTACGAGCACAGCGTCCGCCGCTCGACCCTTCGCGCGCAGGGCTGCAGCGCGGCGAAGCGCGGCGTCGGCGGGATCGTCATCCTCGACTTCGGTCAGCCCGCGTACAACGGCCACACCTACGGCACCTATCTCTTCTCCGGCCGCTTCGCGGGCAACAAGGCGATCACCCGCGCGCTCTTCGCGTATGCGGTCGGGTACAGGCGCTGCCTCCCGCGCGGCTCGAAGCTGAGGATCGCGCTCGCGCGCGGTACGAGCAACTACCACCCGCAGGTACCGAGCGCCTACAAGGCCGGACGGAAGTGGGCGCGCGAGACGATGACGCTGCAGCACCGCCTGAGCACGCACGGCCTGCACCGGCACGTCACCTCCGCGGCCGCCGACGACGTCGAGCCGGCCTGGGACCGCAGCTTCCACAAGACGCGCGACTTCTACCGGGGCTACCGCGACGCGCACACGGGGCACCTCCTCTACAACTACGGCTCGCTCGACGGTGGCGTCGGCAGCATCTGGAGCGCACGCCAGGCGTTCTTCGTGACGTCGGGGATGAGGTACGCGAGAGCGATCCCCGAGATCTACAACCACGCGATGGCGAAGCAATGGGCGGAGCTCGCGCACATCGCGCACAGCCGCTATCACCGGCCCGTCAGGTTCGCCGGCGTCATGACGACGCACACGGCGCGCAACCGTGGCATGAAGCCGCGCGACGCGCACAAGATCCTCGTGCGCGCGCTTGCGAGCCGCGGCGACCAGGCGGCCGCAGAGGTGTCGCCTGCGCTCACGAACATCGTCGCCGCCGAGTAGGGGCTCTCAGAGTCGCAGGATGCGCACGGCGAGCGCCGCGGCGTTCCGCGCGTTGTCGACACCGACCGTCGCCACCGGGACGCCGGGAGGCATCTGCGCCATCGCGAGCAGCGCATCGAGCCCGTCGAGCACGCTGAGGCTCGACTTCAGCGGTACGCCGATCACCGGCAGATCCGTGTGCGCCGCCACGGCGCCGGGCAGCGCGGCTGCAAGACCGGCGCCGCAGATCAGCACGCGCAGGCCGCGCTCGCGCGCCGTGCGCGCGTACTCGGCGACGGCATCAGGCGTGCGATGCGCCGAGCGCACGTCGAACTCGTAGCCGATGCCCTCCTTGTCGAGGACGTCCATCGCGCCCTGCATCCGCTCGCGGTCGGATTCGGAGCCGACGAGGATGCCGACAAGCGTCTCAGACATGTGCGATGTCCCGCCGGAATTGCACCCCGGCGAAATCTATGTGCGACGCCGCCTCGTATGCGGCAGACCGCGCCTCGGCGACCGTCTCGCCGAGTGCGGTCACGTTGAGGATGCGCCCGCCGTTCGTGACGAGGCGGCCGTCGTGCAGGGCGGTTCCCGCATGGAAGACGTGAGCACCGGCGGCCTCGGCGTCCGCGATCCCGTCGATCGGCGTGCCCGAGTCGCTCCGCTCCGGATAGCCGCGGCCGGCGAGGACGATCGTCACCGCAGCCTGTGCGGAGACGGGGAGCGAGACCCCGCCGAGGTCGCCCGCAGCGGACGCCGCCAGGACCTCGAGGAGGTCGCCGTCGAGCCTCGGCACGAGCGACTGCGTCTCCGGGTCGCCGAAGCGGCAGTTGAACTCGAGCACCCGCGGCCCGTCGTCGGTCAGCATGACGCCCGCGAAGAGCACGCCCGAGAACGGCGCTCCGCGCTGCGCGAGCTCGCGCAGCACCGGCACGTGCACGACCTGCACGAGCTCCTCCACCTCCGCGACCGGTGAGCTTCGGCACCGGCGAGAACGAGCCCATGCCGCCGGTGTTCGCGCCCTCGTCGCCCTCGCCGATCCGCTTGTAGTCCTGGGCCGCGGGCAGCGCCAGGGCTGCCGTGCCGTCGCAGATCGCGAAGATCGACACCTCCTCGCCGGCGAGGAGCTCCTCGACGTGGAACGGCTGCCCGAGCGCCTCCGCCGCGCGTAACCCCGCGTCGAGCTCCGCCTGCGTGTGGCAGACCCACACGCCCTTGCCCGCGGCGAGCCCGTCGGCCTTGACGACGCACGGCGGCCTCGCGACCGCGAGCGTCCGCGCCGTCGGGATGCCCGCCGCGCCCATCACGTCCTTCGCGAATGCCTTCGAGCCCTCGATCTGCGCGGCCGCCCGGCCGGGGCCGAACACGCCGATCCCGCGGTGGCGGAGCTCGTCGGCGAGGCCGGCCACGAGCGGGGCCTCCGGGCCGACGACGACGAGGTCGGCGCGGAGCTCGGCTGCGAGCGGCACGAGCGTGGCCGGGTCGTCGGCGCGCACCGGATGGCAGCTCGCGAGCTCGGCGATCCCCGGGTTCCCGGGTGCGGCGTGCAGCTCGGAGAGCCGCTTGCTCCGGGCGAGCGACCAGGCGAGAGCGTGCTCGCGGCCGCCCGATCCGACCAGCAGGACTTTCACGGGAGCGATCCTACGGGGGTTTGACACCGGCGTCTCCGGCGCAGGAGTGAAGCGATGTTCGAACCGGGTCTCGACAGGCACGAGTGGGAGAGCGAGATGCAGGCGCTCGAGAGCGAGCTCTCCGAGAGCCCGGCGGAGGCGCTGCCGGAGCTCGACGCGCTCGTCGCGCGGATGCTCGAGGAGACCGGCTACGACATCGCCGACCCCGTCGTTCGCGACGGCGACGAGCGTGAGGTCGTCGCCGAGTACATGGCGGCGCACGAGCTCACCGAGGCGGCCGAGCGAGGCGCCGACGGCATCTCGCCCGGGGACGTCGCGGCGGCGATCAACGGATACAGGGCGGTCTTCGCGTTCCTCGTTGCCAGTCGCTCGTCGGTCGACGCAGACGTCACGCCCACCGGCGAAGCCGAAGAGTAAGTTCCCTGCATGGAGGCTCCGCCGTACTCCGCAGCGGCGGTCGACGTCGTCCGGCTGCCGGGCGGCGGAGAGGAGCGCGACCACGTCGCGGTCGAGGAGCCGCTCGAGATCCGGATCGACGGACGGCCCGTCGCGATCACGATGCGGACGCCGGGCCACGACGAGGAGCTCGCGCTCGGCTTCTGCCTCTCGGAGGGGCTTCGACCCACCGGGGCGCGCGTCCCCGACGACCTCGCGGCCAACACCGTCGAGGTCGAGGCGCCCGGCTTCGACCCGGCCCGGCTCCAGCGCAGCTTCTACACCTCGTCCTCGTGCGGCGTGTGCGGCAAAGGCGCCCTCGAAGCCGTCGCAGTCGAGGCTGCGCATGTCGACGCCGAGCTGCACGTCCCGCTTGCAACCGTCAGTGCGCTTCCCGGCCGCCTCCGCGAGGCGCAGGCGGCGTTCGAGGTCACGGGGGGCCTGCACGCGACGGGCCTCTTCTCGTCGGAGGGTTCGCTGCTCTGGGCACGCGAGGACGTCGGGCGCCACAACGCGATGGACAAGGTGATCGGCAGGGCCTTCCTCGAGCAGAGGCTGCCCCTTGCCGGCTGCATCCTCTGCGTCAGCGGCCGGCTCTCGTTCGAGCTCGTGCAGAAGGCGGCGGTCGCAGGCTGCCCGGTCTTGGTCGCCGTCGGCGCGCCGTCGAGCCTCGCAGTGTCACTCGCGAAGGATCGCGGGGTCACGCTCTGCGGCTTCGTCCGCGGCGGCGCTGCGAACGTGTACACCGAACCGTGGCGCATCGAGCACTGACCGGCGTGCTGCTCGTCGGCGGCGCGAGCAGGCGTTTCGGCTCGCCGAAGACCGAGGCCGTCGTCGACGGCATGACGCTCGCCGAGCGGGCGTGGGAGCTCCTCGGCGACGCGTGCGACGAGCGGATCGCCGTGGGCAAGCAGGCAGACGGGCTGCCGCTTCCGTTCGAGCTCCTCGACGACGGCAGCGAGGTGCGCGCGCCGATCGCCGGCGTCGTCGCCGGCCTCCGGGCCGCACGCCATGACCTCGCCGTCGTCATTCCCGTCGACTGCCCGCGGCTGACCACGGCCGCGCTCCACGAGCTGGCAGACGCGTGCCTCGACGTCGCGATTCCCCCGACCGGGCCGCTGCCGGGTGCGTACCGTCGCAGCGCGCTGCCGGCGCTCGAGCACGCGCTCGCAGAGGGGACGCTTGCGCTGCGCGACGCCGTCGCCGGGCTCGACGTCGCGACGGTCGAGCTTGACGCGGACCTCCTTGTCAACGTGAATAGACCGGACGATGTTCGACGTCTCTGACACCGCCTACGACAACTTCATGGGCCGCTACTCCATGCGGCTCGCACCGGCGTTCGCCGATTTCGCGCGGATCGTCGCCGGCCGGCGGGTGCTCGACGTCGGCGCAGGCACCGGCGCACTGACCGCCGAGCTCGGCCGCCGCGGCGCCGAGCCGGCCGTCGTGGACCCCTCGCCGACCTTCGTCGCCGCACTCGAGCGGCGGCTGCCGGGGATCGAGGTGCGCGCCGCTCCCGCCGAGGAGCTGCCCTGGCCCGACGAGTCGTTCGACGCGGCGCTCGCCCAGCTCGTCGTGACGTTCATGAACGACGCACCCGCGGGGATCGCCGAGATGCGGCGCGTCGTCCAGCCGGGCGGCACCGTCGCCGTCTGCATGTGGGACCGGCACGGCATGGAGATGCTCGCCGCGGTCCACCGGACGCAGCAGGCGCTGCCCTCGGGCGGAGCGACAACCGAGGCGAGGACGCTCTACCGAAGCCGCGAGGAGATCGAGGGCCTCTTCGCCGGCCCCGGGTTCGTCGACATGGAGACCGAGCTCCTCGAGGTCGAGTCCGAGTACTCGAGCTTCGACGAGCTCTGGCACGTGCTCGAAGACGGCGCCGGCCCCGCAGGCGCCTGGATCAAGTCGCTCGGCGACGACGGCCGTGCGGCGGCGCGGGCGGAGCTCGAGCGGCAGGTCGGCAGCCCGCAGGGATCGTTCACGCTGCGCGCCCGGGCGTGGGCGACGCGCGCTACGCGCGCGTGAGGACGCTCGTGCGCTCGGCCCCGGTGCCGACGAGCGTCACCTCGACGTCGAGCTCGCGTTCGACGAAGTCGACGTAGCGGCGCGCGGCTTCGGGAAGGTCGTCGACCGAGCTGCAGCCGTCGAGTGGGCGACTCCAGCCGGGCATGGTCTCGTAGACGGGTCGCGCTGCGTGAAAGTCGCTCTGGTGCGCGGGGAAGTCGCGCGTCCGCTCGCCGCCTCGCAGCGTGTAGTGCGTGCACACCGGCAGCTCGGCGAAGTGCGAGAGCACGTCGAGCTTCGTCAGCGCGAGCTTGTCCATGCCGTTGACGCGCACGGCGTAGCGAAGCGCGACGAGGTCGAGCCAGCCGCACCGGCGGCTCCGGCCCGTGACCGTCCCGTACTCGTGGCCGAGCTCGCGCATCCGATCCTGGTCGTCCCCTTCGATCTCCGACGGGAACGGGCCTTCGCCGACGCGCGTCACGTACGCCTTGGCGACTCCGATCACGTGGTCGATCCGGCGGGGGCCGATGCCGACTCCGGTCGCCGCGCTCGACGCGACCGGGTTCGACGACGTCACGAAGGGGTACGTGCCGTGGTCGAGGTCCAGGAGCGTCGCCTGCGCGCCTTCGAAGAGGACGTTCCTGCCGTCCTGCAGCGCGGTGTCGACATAGAGGGAGGTGTCGGTGACATACGGGCGCAGCCGTTGCGCATAGCCCTCGTACTGCGAGGCGACGGTGTCGAGGTCGAAGGGCTCGCTCTCGTAGACGCGCGTCAGCCACAGGTTCTTCTCGGCGAGTGCGACCTCGATCTTCTGCCGCAGGATCTTGGCGTCGAGGATGTCCTGGACGCGGATCCCGAGCCGCATCGCCTTGTCCGCGTAGCACGGGCCGATGCCGCGCTTCGTCGTGCCGATCGCGAGCCTTCCGAGGCGCCGCTCGCTCGCCTGGTCGATGGCGAGATGCCACGGCATGATCAGGTGCGCGTTGCCCGACACGTAGACCTCGTCGGTCGAGCGCCCACGCGATTCGAAGTCGTCGAGCTCGCCGATCAGGACCTCGAGATCGACGACACAGCCGTTGCCGATCACGCACGGCTTGCCGCGGACGATGCCGCTCGGAAGCGCGCGGATCTTGTACGTCTCATCGCCGACGACGATCGTGTGACCGGCGTTCGGGCCGCCCTGGTAGCGGCACACGATGTCGGAATCCTGCGCGAGCAGGTCGACGATCTTCCCTTTCCCCTCGTCGCCCCACTGCGCACCGACGATGACGGTCGCAGGCACGACCGGAGTGTAGAGGCCTGGTCAGGACATCTCCGCGCCGCAGCCGGCCCGGCGCGATTCCGCGACGTTCCCGTAACGGGGCCTGGCCCGGGTCTGGCCCCTGTCTTGGAGTGCTAGGCGGCTGCTTCGGCCGACGGCGCGGCTGCCGACCGCTCGACGCGGACGGTATGGCCGCGCCGGCAGAGGAACGTGCCGTGGGCGAGGTCGAGATCGAGACGGCCGGCGAAGGTCGAGCCCGAGTAGCCCTCGGCTTCGTCGAGGCCGGCGCACTCGACGCAGACGGCGGTGAACGAGGTGGCGCGCACGGCGACCTGCACCACCTGTCCGCGCCCGTTCACGGCCGGCGGCGCCTCATGCTGCAGCGAGGTCGGCGAACTTCGCGTAGCGCTTCAGGAACGAGAGCTTGAGCGAGTCGGTCGGGCCGTTGCGGTGCTTGGCGAGGATCACCTCGGCGAGACCCTGCTGGTCGGACTCCTCGTTGTAGTACTCGTCGCGGTAGATGAACGCGACGAGGTCGGCGTCCTGCTCGATCGAGCCGGACTCGCGCAGGTCGGAGAGGATCGGCCGCTTGTCGGTGCGCTGCTCGACCGCACGCGAGAGCTGCGACAGCGCGATGATCGGCACGTCGAGGTCGCGGGCGAGGATCTTCAGCGAGCGCGAGATCTGCGACACCTCCTGCACGCGGTTCTCGGCGCTTCCCGCCGACGACATCAGCTGGAGGTAGTCGACGACGATGAGCCCGAGGTCGGCATGGCGCGACTTCAGCCGCCGCGCCTTCGAGCGGATCTCCATCATGTTGATCGAGCCGGTGTCGTCGACGTAGATCGGCGCCTTCGCGAGCTTGTCGCACGCGGCGGTGAGCCGCGGCCAGTCGTCGGGTGCGAGCTTGCCGGTGCGGAGGCGCTGCGACTCGACCTTCGCCTCGCTGCACATCAGGCGCTGCGTCACCTCGGACTTCGACATCTCGAGCGTGAACATGCCGACGGGGATGCCCTGGCGCACGGCCATGTTCGCGGCCATGCAGAGCGCGAGCGCCGACTTCCCCATCGACGGGCGCGCGGCGACGATGATCAGGTTGCCCGGCTGGAAGCCGGACGTGAGCCGGTCGAGGTCGCGGTACCCGGACGGGGTGCCGGTGACGTCGACGCCCGCCTCGTAGAGCGTCGTGATGCGCTCGAAGCTCTCCTTCAGCAGCTGGTCGATGTGCGTGAACTCGCCGCTGACGCGCGCCTGGGAGAGGTCGAAGATGACCTGCTCGGCGCGGTCGACGAGGTCACCCGCCTCGCCGGGACGCTCCCAGCCGAGGCGGGCGATCTCGCCGCCGGCACGGATGAGGCCGCGCAGCGTCGCCGTCTCCCGCACGATCCTCGCGTAGTGCGAGGCGTTCGCGGTCGCGGGGACGAGAGCCGCGAGCTCGTGCAGGCGGACGCGACCCCCGACGTCCTCCAGCTCGCTGCGCTCCTCCAGCTCGTCGGTCAGCGTGATCGCGTCCACCGGCTCGCCCTTCGCGTAGAGCGCGAGGGAGGCGCGGTAGATCTTCGCGTGCGACTCCCGGTAGAAGTCGCTCGCGTCGAGGATCTCGCTCACGGCCCCGATCGCACCTGGGGAGAGCATCATCGCGCCCAGAACCGACTCCTCGGCTTCGAGGTTCTGGGGCGGGACGCCGGCGTCGACCGGGACGGGGGCGAGCTGTGCCATGCCGGCGGATTTGACCATGCGCGGGCCGCTGCTGCCACCTGTCGAAGAGTCTGTTGTGAACACGTCTTTTTGCGCCATTTGCAGGGGAATCAGCAGTGTCGCAGGGGGCTCGGACGGCGCGACTGTGGATAGTTCCGGCGCTCGGAGCGGGAACTTCCGCGGAAAGTCCACAGGCGGTGGAAAGGGTGGGGACGAAACGCGGAGGGCGCCTCGCGGCGCCCTCCGACTCTCGTCTCCGCTGCGTGCGGCTACTCGCTCCGGAGCGCCGCGTCGGCGTCGGCCCGCCAGTCGGGCTCGGCCTCTGCCTGCTCGCCTCGGCCTCCTCGGCGGCGGGGGCTTCCTCGGGCTCCTCCGCGGCGAGCTCCTCCATCGCGGGGCCTTCGTGCAGCACCTCCGGCTCGGCGGCCTGCCGCTCGGCGGCCTCCATCGCCTCGAGCTCCGCGTCGGAGGGCAGCTCGCCCCCCTCCGGCACGACGACCGCCCGCACCTCGACGCGCACGTCCTGGAAGACGTCGATCGGCACCGCGTAGCGGCCGATGCGCTTGATCGTGTCGATCGACGATCTTGCGGCGGTCGACGCGGACCTTCGCCCGCGACCAGAGCTCGTCTGCGATGTCGGTCGGCGTCACCGAGCCGAAGAGCGACCCGGTCGGGCCGGCCTTGACCTCGAACCGCAGCTCGGTCGCCGCGAGCTTCGCCGCGATCGCCTGCGCCTCGTCGGCGGTCTTCGCCTCGTGCCGCGCCCGCTGGGCGTCGCGCTTCTCGAGCTCGGCCACGCGCGCCTTCGTCGCCTCTTCCGCGAGCTGCCGCGGAAAGAGGAAGTTGCGCGCGTAGCCCCGGGCGACCGAGACGACGTCGCCGCGAAGGCCGACCTTGTCGACGTCCTTCAGCAGGATGACGTCCATCAGCGGTCCTCGCGGTCGCGCCGGCCGCGGCCTCCGCCGCGCTCGCGGTCGTCCTGGCCCTCGGCGACGTACGGGAGGAGCGCCATCTCGCGGGCCCGCTTCACGGCCTGCGCGACCTGCACCTGATGGCGCCGGCACGCGCCCGTGATGCGGCGGCTGCGGATCTTGCCCTTCTCCGAGATGTAGCGCCGGAGCTGGTTGATGTTCTTGTAGTCGATCTCCGCGACCTTGTCCTTGCAGAAGAAGCAGTTCCGGCGCTTGATCGCCCCTGCGGGGCCGCCGGGACGCTTCCGCTGCGTCTGCTGTCTATCGCGTGGTGCCATGCGCTCTCCTAGAACGGGATGTCGTCGTCGGCCGCGGCCGGGAAGTCGGCTCCGCTCTCGGAGCCGGCGCCCGCCGGCACGAACTGGTTGCCACCGCCGGCGCCGCCGCCGAAGCCCTCGCCGTCGCCGCGGCTGCCCAGGAACTGGACCGACTCGGCGACGATCTCGACGGACTCGCGCTTCCCGCCGTCCTGCGCCTGCCACTCGCGCCAGTCGAGCCGGCCGTCGACCGCGACGGGGCGGCCCTTCGACAGGTACTGCGCGCAGCTCTCGGCCTGGTTGCCGAACACCGAGATGCTGAAGTAGTTCGGCTTGTCGACCCACTGGCCCGTCTCGTCCTTGCGGCGGCTGTTCACCGCGATGCGCAGGCTGCAGACAGGGGTGCCGCCCGGCGTGTGCCGGAGCTCGGGATCCCGCGTCAGGTTGCCGACGAGGACGACCCGGTTGATGTTCGCTGCCATTACTCCTCCTCGCCCCCGGTTGTCGGTGCAGGTGTCGGTTCGGACGGCACGTCCTCGGCCGCAGGCGCCTCGGCCGTCGCGACGGCCGCGCTGCGGGTGCCGGTGCGGGCTCCGCTGCGACCGGCGCCGCAACGGGAGCAGGGTGTGCGTCGTCGCGCGGCGCGCTCGTGCGCGAGCCCTCGATGTGGCGCGTGGCCAGATGGCGCATCACGCCGTCGTCGATCTTCAGCACGCGGGAGATCTCGTCCAGCGTCTCCGCGGGCGCCTCGAAGACGACGAGGTGGTACACGCCTTCCGGCTTCTTCGCGATCTCGTACGCGAGGCGTCTTCGGCCCCACGCGTCGTGGCTCCGCCAGGTGCCGCCGCCCTTCTCGACGAGCTCGCGCACGCGCGCGATCAGCTCGTCCTGGTGGGACTCGGCACCCTCGGGGTCCAGCATCAGAAGAATCTCGTACGTCGTCACAGTCCCGATGACCTCCCTTCCAGCGTCTTCCCACGGTCTGAATCGGCTCCGACTGCTTGCGCCGCTCGGGACGGAACGGCGCGATGACGGAGCAGGAAGCAGCGGCCACTGTAGCATCGGCACCGTGAAGCGCCTCTACGCCTGGCTCGCAGGTCTCGCCGGCGGCGCCGCCGCCTACCGGGCCTTCCGGCGCGCGCCGCGGCCGGAGGCCGCGCTCGATCCGGCGGAGGAGCTGAAGACGAAGCTCGCGGAGGCGCGGGCTGCGGGCGACGACCGGGACGAGTTCGAGGCGGGGGAGACCCCGGTCGACGAGGCGCCGGATCCCGACGTCGAGAGCCGCCGCCGCTCGGTGCACGAGCAGGCGCGCGCGGCGATCGACGAGATGCGCCCCGAGTAGCTCGACCGGACTCGCTCCGTATCCGGGGGCCGGGCTTCGGCGTTTGCTCGGTAGACAATGGCCCGCACCGTCCCCGCCGATCTCGAAGACGCTCTCGCGGCGAGCCCCGCCGCGCGCGAGCGCTTCTGGTCGATGCCCGCCGAGCAGAAGGACTCCTGGATCGCGTACGTCGCGCGCGCGCGCGTGCCCGGAGCGCGCCGCCGTCGCGTCGCCGAGACGGTGCGCAGGCTCGGCGGCCCTGCCCCGGCGGCCGCCGTCGAGCAGGACGCCGCCGCCGCCGTCGCGCTTCCACGCGAGGACTGGAGCGTGTGGCTCATCGGCCTCGCGCTCCTCGCCGGCCTCGCCGGCTTCCTCCTCTGGCTCACGGTCTTCCGGAACGACGGCTCCTCGAAGGCGTCGGCCGTCGTCGTCACGTCGAAGTCGACGGTGCCGAAGGTGACGGGGATCCGCTACCAGGCCGCGCAGTTCCAGCTGAAGGACGCGAAGCTCGCCTCGACGATCACGCGCAGGAACGCGGCGAAGCCGAAAGGGATCGTCGTCGCGCAGACGCCGAAGAACGGCACGTCGGTGCCGCAGGGGACCGCCGTCGCACTCGTCGTCTCGAACGGGCCGCCCGGCGTTGCGATGCCGGATCTCGTCGGCCTCGCGGCCGCGGACGCCGTGAAGGCGCTGCAGGCGCGCAAGCTGACGCCGACGCTGCACCAGACGGCGTCGAACGAGGCGCCGGGCACGGTGCTCGCGCAGAAGCCGAAGGCGGGCAAGCGCGCAAAGCCGGGCACGCCCGTCGTGCTCGAGGTCGCGAAGGGCAACGCGTCGGTCGCGGTTCCCGACGTGACCGGCCGAATGCAGCAGGACGCGGTCGCGACCCTGCGGGGAGCCGGCTTCGGCGCGCGCGTCGTGCAGGTGCCGTCGACGCAGTCGCCGGGCACCGTCCTCGCGCAGAGCCCGGCGGCGGGCCAGAAGCTCGCGCGCGGCGGCGTCCGTGCGGTTGAACGTCGCGAAGGGCGCGCAGCCGGCGACGACGCAGCAGACGACGACGCAGCAGACGACGACGCAGCAGACGACGACGACGGGCACGCCGGCAAACGGCAACGACTACACCGGCATGCAGCTGTCGGCCGCGGTGCAGAAGATCGTCGACGGCAGGCAGCAGGCGATCGTCACCTACGTCGCGTCGTCGCAGCGGCCGGGCGTCGTCGTGGGCAACGCGCGCGCGGGCTCGCGCGAGCGGCTGCGGTCTCCGCCGGCCCGAGCCCGAAGCCCGTGCGCGACGTGCCCGATGTCACGAACGAGGACGCCGCGACCGCGCAGCAGGATCTCGAGGACGCGGGCTTCACGGTGATCCGGGCGGACTGGCCCGTGTCCGACCAGAGCGAGGACGGCGTCGTCGTCTACGAGACGCCCGCGACGACCGGCCAGGTTCCCGGCGGCGCCGCGGTCGTCATCTACGTCGGCTCGGCCGGATAACGCTAGGCTGGGCCGCCTGCGGCTGTGGGAGCCGGGGATGTGGCGTGGGAGCCGCAGCCCTGCCCGCCCCGGCTCCTTCTACCTTTCCATCGTCGTACGAAGCCGTTGCGTCAGTCGAGCGCGCTCAGCCCGCGCTGCGCAGGTGCGGGGCGCCGCGGAGCGCTTCGATGTCGGCCTGCGCCGCGGCAAGGCGCGCGGTGATCGCCTCCGCGTGACCGAGGAGGATGCCGCCCTCGCGCGTCAGCTCGACGTGCCGGGCGCCGCGGACGCGATCGATCAGACGCGCGCCGACCGCGCGCTCGAGCGCGGTGATCTGCCCGCTCACCGCCGATTGCGTGTAGCCGAGCTCCCGTGCGGCGCGGCTGAACGAGCCGGCGCTCGCGACGCTCTTGAGCGCGACGAGCAGCCGGATCTCGACCCCGGGCCAGGGAGCCGCCGTCATCGCCGCCGGGTGTAGTCGATTCGCCACCGGTCGCTCCACCCGCCGCCCGGCTCGCGGCGCTGCCAGAGCCAGACGAACGAGTCGTCCTGCACGTCGGTGAACCGCATGCGGAAGTGCACGCTCTCGCCGTCGGCGGTGCGCTTCTCGTGGCAGAGCTCGAGCACGCCGTCTTCCCCGACACCGCCGACGAAGTCGAGGTAGCCGTGATGCGAGTCGACCCAGGTCTGGCGCCAGCGCTCGAGGTCACGGTCGAAGACGGAGACGCTGATGCCCTGCAGCGTCGTGCCGGGCCTGCCGTCGAAGCGCTCGAGGATCACCGTGCCGTCGAGCTCCGACGAGATGACGTTCGTCCCGTGGCCGCCTTCCCAGCGGGCGTCCCATTCGCCGACCCAGAAGTCGAGCTCGCGCTCCATCGGCCGAGCGTAAGCGGGAGGGACGTAGAAGACTTCCGAATTCGTGCGCACTTCCGCTATGCGGCGAGGAGCCGGCGGACGTGCCGGTCGTCGCGGACGGCGGACGGGGAGACGCCGAACTCGCGGCGGAACGAGTCGGTGAAGTGGCTGTGGCTCGCAAAGCCGAGGTCGAGCGCGAGCGAGGTCAGGACGCCCCCGCTCTCCGGCAGGCGCTCGAGTGCGAGCCGAAGCCGCAGCTGCGTCCGGTACTGGTGGAGCGAGAAGCCGGTCTGGCTGCGGAAGACGCGCGCGAGATGGAACGGCGAGACACGGAGCTGCGCTGCGAGCTCGTGCAGCCCGAGCTGGTGCGAGAGGGAGGCCGCGAGGAGCGTCTTCGCCGTCTCCGCGAGCTCGTAGTGCGCCGCCGACGTGCCGCGGCGGCGGGCCGCGGCCGCCTGCTGCCGGCCGAGGACGGAGCGGACGAGGCGCATCGTCGTCTCCTCCACGAGCAGCGGATCCGCTGCGTTTCCGCGCAGATGCCGCGCGAGCAGGTGGTGGTGGAGATAGGTCAGACGGTCGGCCGGCGCGTGCGCGACGGTCATGCGGCCGTCGCGGATCGTCGCGTTGTCGGTCTCGAGCGTCTCGAGCGCGGGAGCGTGCAGCGCGATCCAGATGCACTCGTCCCCGCGCGCGTCGCGAAGCCAGCGCTCGTAGGTCTGCCCCGGGTTGTAGAGCATCGCGAGGTTCGGGGTGGCGAGAAGCCGCTCGCACCCCTCCGGCCGCACGCCGACCGGCACGTGGGGGAAGACGACGAGCGGCGAGGGGCTGACGATCACGTTCACGTCGAGCCAGGCCTCGTCCTCCGGCGGGCAGGAGAACTCGGCGATCGAGAAGAGCGCACTCGAGAAGAGCACTCGTTCGGTCATCTGAGGACTGTGACGGTCATTGCAAGCTCGAGTTAGCGCACGAACCCGGAAGCGGGCGGCGACCCGGCCGCCGATCATCCCGGGACAGGCACCCGTGGTGACGAAGAGACCGCCGACGGCCGACCCGCTGCAGCAGCTGACCGTGCTCGACTTCTGGCTCGGGGAGTGGTCGGTGCGCACGCGCGACGGAGCGCCGGCAGGCACGAACCTCGTCGAGCGCATCCTCGGCGGCCATGCGGTGCTCGAGCACTGGCGGAGCGCCGCCGGCGACGAGGGCAAGAGCCTCTTCTATCTCGACCGCTCCGCAGGCACCTGGAAGCAGGTGTGGGTGATGGAGGGCTACGTCAAGGAGAAGGCGCTCGTTCTCGCCGGGCCGGGCCGCGCGGACTTCGCCGGTTTCGCGTTCGTCGACGGTGTGCGCTTTCCCGACCGCACCGCCCTTCGCCTCCTGGCGGACGGCCGCGTCTCGCAGCTCATCGAGCATTCGCTCGACGAGGGAGCGACATGGAGGACGAGCTTCGACGCGCTCTACGAGCGCGCGAGCTCATAGAGGCCGCCGTCGCGGGTCGTCGCGTAGAGCTCGCCGCTGCCGTCCTCGCCGAACGAGGTGAGGTTCGGGAGCCGTGACCCGAGCGCGACCGGCGCCGAGGCCCGGCCCCTGGGGCCGACCTCGAAGCTCCAGACGACCCCGAGGCAGAAGTCGCCGACGAAGTAGCGGCCGCGCGCCGCGGGAACCGCTGCGCCGCGGTAGACGTAGCCGCCGATGACCGAGCAGAGGCTGCCGTCGCCGTGGCCGTACGTCCACACGGGGAAGACGAGCTTTCCCTGCTTTGCGAGCCGCTCCGAGCGCCAGTAGTCGGCGGTCCCCTCGTAGCGGCTCCAGCCGTAGTTCGCGAGCGTGCCGATCTGCGCCTTCGGGCGGAAGTCGACCTCCTCCTGGGTGCCGGCGCCCACGTCGCCGATCCAGAGGGCGCCGGTCGCGCGATCGAACGAGAACCGCCACGGGTTGCGCAGGCCGAGCGCGACCATGTGCCACGTCGAGCCGCGCCGCGTCGGGTCGATGCGGAGCAGCTTGCCGAGCAGCTGGCGCGGATCCTGCGCACGACGCTCGGGGTCGTTGCCGGGAACGTTCGCGATCGACCCGCCGTCGCCCATGCCGACGTACAGGTAACCCGCCTTGTCGAACATCAGCTGGCCGCCGTTGTGATTCGGGTGCGGCTGCGCGACGAAGAGGAGCTCGCGCTCTGCCTGCGTCGCCGAGTTGAACTCGACGACGCGCGTGTCGCCGTGCAGGTCGGTGTAGTCCGCGTAGACGAGGTGGTTCGTCGCATAGCGCGGGTGGAACGCGATCGACAGCAGCCCGCGCTCCTCGTCGTCGGTCGACACGCGGTCGCGGAGGTCGAGCAGCGTGCCGGCCACGCGGCCGTCGCGGACGATCTGCACGCGCCCGGTCTGCTCGACGACGTAGAGGCTGCCAGGGTCCCCCGGCGCGCTCGTCACGTCGGTGGGCTCGTCGAGCCCGGAGACGATCTGCCGGAAGGCGAGCCTCGTGGCGTGGGCGCCGCCGCCGGCAGCCGCGCCCGCGCACAGGCCCGCGGCGAGCACCGCCGCGGCGGCGGCCAGGGTCGGGACGGAGAGCGCCCTCACGCCTGCCAGCGTAGGATCGGCATGGTCCATCGGGAAGGGCCACTCTTAGGCATGTCGACAGGACCACTTCTGATGCTCGAGCTCGACCGGACGCGGCCGCTCGGCCTCCAGCTCGAGGCGCAGCTACGGGCGCTCATCCGGACCGAGAGCCTCGAGGCGGGCGGCGAGCTCCCGTCGACGCGGGCGCTCGCCGCCGACCTCGGCGTCTCGCGCGGAGTCGTCGTCGGCGCCTACGCCCAGCTCGCCGCGGAGGGCTACCTCACGCTCCGCCGCGGCGCCGCGCCGCTCGTCACGGCGGTCGCGCACGAGCCGGCGGCGCCCTGCAGCGTCGGCTTCGACGTGCCGGTCGCCCAGGCCCGCTTCAACCTCCGCCCCGACCTCCCCGACTTCGGCCTCTTTCCGCGCTCGCAATGGGCGGCCGTGACCCGCGCGTCTCTGCAGGCGGCCGCGAACACCGACCTCGCGTACGGCGAGCCCTTCGGGGCCGTCCTCCTTCGCAGCCGGCTCGCTCCGTTCCTCGCACGCACGCGCGGCGTCGTCGCGACGGCAGAGCGAACGGGGATCTTCGCGGGCTCGACGCAGGCGCTCTCGGCGATCGCGTCCGTCCTGCGCGCGGAGGGGGCGACGAGCATCGCCGTCGAGGACCCGGGGCATCGCTGGCGCACGCGCGGGCTCCGCGCGAGCGGGCTTGCAGTCGTGCCGGTGCCGGCGGACGAGCAGGGGCTTCGCGTCGACCTGATTCCCGCCGGGGTTGCGGCCGTCGTCGTGAGCCCCGACCACCACTTCCCGCTCGGCGGCACGCTCTCGGCCGAGCGCCGCCGGGCACTGCTCGGCTGGGCGGTCGGCGGCGACCGCCTCGTCCTCGAGCACGACTACGACGGCCACTTCCGTTACGACCGGCCGGCCGCAGGGACGCTCCAGGCGCTCGCGCCGGAGCACGTCGCCTACGTCGGCA
This sequence comes from uncultured Actinomycetes bacterium, assembly GCA_963831405.1. Taxonomy (GTDB): domain Bacteria; phylum Actinomycetota; class Thermoleophilia; order Gaiellales; family Gaiellaceae; genus Palsa-739. The sequence continues at coordinate 244,661 of CAWHPX010000020.1, read as the reverse complement.
CCGCGAGCCCGCTGCTCGCTCCCACGCTGCGGCTCGGCTGGGCCGTCGTGCCCGTGCGGCTCGTCGAGCCGCTCGCGATCCAGATGTTCTCGACCGTCGTCTCGACGCCGCGCCTGCCGCAGTTCGCGCTCGCCGAGCTGATCGAGCGCGGCTATCTCGACCGCCACCTTCGCCGCGCGCGGGCGGCGTACAGGCACCGGCGCGAGCTGGCCCTCGAGGCGCTGCGCCGCCGCCTGCCGACCGCCGCCGTCGGCGGCGCTCCGGTCGGCCTCTATCTCTCGGTCTCGCTGCCGCAGGGTGTCGACGAGAGCGCGGTGCTCGCGGCTGCGCGAGGGCGCGGCATCGCGGTCGACGGCGTGAACGAGCACGCTCAGGCTGCGCAGCCGCCGGGCCTCGCGGTCGGCTTCGCCGCGCTGCCCGAGCCGACGCTCCGCCGTGCGCTGCGCGCCCTCGCCGAGGCCGCGGCGTCCGGCTAGCCCATGCCGCGGCGCCGTGAGCGGGCGCGGCGTTGCGGCGAGTCTTCGACCGGCATCGCGGACACCGCCTGGTGGCCGCCCTCGACGTCCGCGGGCTCGCGCTCGAATGTCATCTCGACGCCGGCGCAGCGGCCCTCCGGTACGTGCCCCTCGGCGAAGCCGCTCTCGGCGATGTACAGCCGCTCGTCGTCCTCCGTGCGGATGTACCCGAAGCCCTTCGCGGCGTTGAACCAGATCATGTGGCCGCGCAATGCGGTTCCCGCCTTCCCCTCGAGATGCGTGCGAGCTGCCCGCGTCGGTCGATACAACCTAGCAAGCGGCCTGCGGCGGGATCCCGGAAACGCAGTTGCTTTAGAGGGCGATACGGTACCCCTCGCCGTGCACCGGCTCCGCCTGTGGTCAGCGAGCGCGTTCTGGCTCGTCGTTGGGACACGCCTCGCCTGCTGGGCGGCCGTGCTCGTCGCCTTGCTGTGGGATCCGCTCCGGTCGGGCTTCCCGCCGTTCCGCGCGTACGGTGCGCGTTCCGACTTCGTCTTCGGGGCGTTCGCGCAGTGGGACGCCGGCTGGTTTCTGCGCATCGCCGCACACGGCTACGACGTCAAGCAATCGGCGAGCTTCTTTCCGCTCTATCCGCTGCTCGTCGCCGGCCTCGGCTTCGTGCTCCGGTCGGATCTCGTCGCGGGCGTCGTCATCTCCCTCCTTTCCGCGGGTCTTGCAGCGACGGCCGTCGTGCGCATCGCGCGCCGGCTCGCCGGCGACGCGGTCGCCCGCGAGTCGGTCCTCTTCCTCGCCCTCTATCCGATCGGCTTCGTCCTCACGGCCGTCTACTCGGATGGGCTCTTTCTCGCGCTCGCGGCGTGGTCGTTCCTCGCCGCGCTCGACGGGCGTGCGGTGCCGGCCGGGGTGCTCGGCGCACTCGCCGTGCTGACCCGGCCGACGGGCGTCGCGCTCGTGCCCGCGCTCGTGATGCTCGTCCGGCCGCGGCGCCGCGACCTCGTCGGGCCGGCCGCGCTCCTCCTCGTTCCGGCTGCACTCGCCGGCTACTGCGTCTATCTCCATGAGCACTACGGCGACGCGTTCGCGTTCGTCCACTCCGAGGGCTCGTTCTGGCTCCGGCACGTGCCCGCGACCGGCCCGCTCGGAGGCGCCTGGGACGCGCTGCGCTCGGGCGAGCAGGGACTCGCCCAGATCGTGCGTCACCTGCCGGCGGCGAGCGGCGCGCCCGGCGGGTTCGGCAAGCCGGAGCAGTTCGCGATCTGGAACGTCGTGCAGCTCCTGCTGCTCGTCGCCGCCTGCTGGCTCACCTGGGTGTGCTGGCGGCGCGTGAGCCGCGCCGCGGCGGTCTACTCCGCGGCGACGATCCTGCTGCTCCTGAGTGCACCCGCCGACGTCGTCCCGCTCGTGAGCGTCCCGCGCTTCCTGCTCGGCGACTTCCCGCTCTTCATCGCGCTCGCCGTCGTCACGTCGGCCCGGCCGCGGCTCCGGACCGCCGTCGTCTCGTCGTTCGCCGGGCTCGGGCTTCTCGCTGCCGTCGGCTTTGCGCACGGGACGTGGATCTCATGACGCCTGCACCGCCTTCGACGTGCCCCCACGGCGCCCGTCGAGGTTGTACGGGATGACGCGGTACCAGGCTCCGCGCGCGGCGGCGCTCACATCCGCGTAGCCGTCGTCGACGTCCGTCACGCAGCGTGTGCACACGTCTCGCCACGGGCCGCCCGCCTGCGCGGCGCGCTGCACGGTGTAGCTCGCAGCGCCCGCCGATCCCTGCCAGTACACGCGCGCGCCCACTCTGCCGACGAAGCTCGTCGGTCCGTACGCGACCGAGGTGACGGTCGGCGCGGGCGGCCGGGCATGGGGCGGCACGCGTGTGCCGCGCATGGCGTAGTTGTGCGCCCGGATGAGCTGTGCACGCTCCGCCATGTCCGCGGCGGTGCTGACGAGCGTCTGGATCCCCGGGTAGTACAGCGCCCACCACTGGCCGCTCTCGAGATGCGTCGCCGCGGTCGGGTCGCTCGTGTCGGCGGGAATCGGCAGCCAGCCGTGGCCGTCGCTGTGCGCCTCGAGCGCCCAGAACGCGTCGCCCGCGACCTCCGGCAGCCGACGAAGCGTGTCGAGGAACGTGCGGAACGCTGCGGCGGTGCGGTAGTTCGTGCGATCCCAGCCGTACTCGTACGCGATGAACGGCTTGCCGGCGCGCTTGCAGGCGGCGATCCACGGCTTCACCACGCCGAGCCCCTGGAACCAGTGGGGGTAGATGAAGCCGACGCACGCGTCGACGCCGGCAAGCCGCGCGTTCGCGTAGCCGGAGAGCACGAGATGGTGCTTGTCGATGCCGTGGACGAACTGCGCGATCTGCTCCGTCCACGGTCGCGGGCTGCCGCCCCCGTTCAGCAGGTCCCAGCCGAGAATGGTCGGGTCGTCCTTGTACGCGAGATGCGTATAGACGTTCACGTGGTTCAGCAGCGCGGAGATGTGAGCCTCGACGTCGGCGATCACGTTCTCGTCCGTCCAGAACGGCTCCATGTTGACGAGCGAGCAGTTCGGGACGTCGATGCCGCGCCAGCGGAGGTAGACGCAGCCGGTGCCTCCGGCGGCCGCATCGTCTCCCACGATGGTCGGGATGACCTTGAGCCCATGCCGTCGGGCGGATGCGAGCGCGTAGTCGATGCGCTCGAAGGCGCGGTCGTCGAACGTTCCCCGCTCCGGCTCGAGGCAGGCGGCGCAGCCGACCGAGTCGCCCATCGTCTGGCTGCGCACGACGGTCGCGCCGAGCTCGTGCGCGGTCGCGAGGGCGTCGTCGATCTCGTAGCTCGACGGCGCGTGCGGCCCCGCCGGGTCGGCGGGCCCGTAGCCGGCGACGCCGAGCCACTCGACGTTCGCTCCGCCGAACCGCAGCGGGCGCCCGCCGGCGGCGAGGTGGAGGCCGGAGCGCGTCACGAAGGCGTCTGCGAACGCGCGCGGGGCGCCGCTCGATCCGGCCGGGGCCCCGAAGACGACCGCCGCGGCCGCCAGCAGGCCGAGAAGGAAGCGGCGCCTGGTCACACGGGCATCATTAGCGACCGTGCGTGAGGGGGTCGTGACGAAGGGGAGCCGCGCTGCGCTCGGCGCTGCGGCGCTCGCGGCGGTGCTCCTGCTCGGTGCGGCAGCCACGTCTGCCGCGCCGCGCAGGGGGATCTCCTTCGACGACCGCGCGCGCGACCGCCTCGTGCTGACGACGCCCGGGTACACGCTGACGCTCGCGAAGCGGAACGGCAAGATCCTCGATCTCGTCGACCGCGCTGCAGGGCGGAGCCTCGTCGGCGCGGCCTCCCGCTGCCTGTGGGGCGTGCTCGCACAGAGCGAGACCTCGTACGTCGGCGGCTGCTCGTTCGCTCCGGTGGGCGTGCGGCGGTTCACGTATCGCTGGAGCCCCGCGACGGCAACCTTGACGCTCTCGTATCGCGGCTCGACCCGCGGCTCGGCCGTCGTGACGCTCCACGCCGGGGCGACGACGCTCGACCTGCGGCTCACGTTCGCGAACCACGGCCGCCTCCTGACGCGCGTCCGCTTTCCGGACGGGCTCGTCGGCGACCCGGCGGCCGTCACGGCCGGCTACGCGCCGAACGCCCTGCCGGGCGTACGGCTCGAGCCCGCCTTCTTCGCGCGCCTCGGCAGCGACGTGCAGATCTATCCGTCGCGTTGGGCGTTCGCGGACTACCTCGCCTACGACGTCGGGAGCGCGCATCTCGCGCTCTACTCCGTCGTGCCGGGACCGCTCCGGCCCGTCGAGCTCGGCTTCGCCCATCTCGCGTCGCCGTCGGCGTGCTCCGGCTCGTCGTTCTGCGTCGTGCACGAGTTCCAGACGTGGATCCGCCGGGGGACGTCGTGGACGAGCCCGGTCGTGCGCGTCCGCGTCGGCGCGAGCGCGCAGCAGTCGATCCTCGCGTACCGGCACGAGAACGGAATCGACGCGTATCCGTCGCTCCAGGCCAAGCTCGGCGGCCGGCTCGCGACCTTCGCACGCGCTCCGCTGATCAAGGCGAACCTCCCCCTGCTCAGGCCGTTCCGGGAGTGGGCGGGCGAGCTCGGGCGCCTGCCGTCGCCCGCGATCCTGCACCCGGTCGGGTTCGAGTCCGGCGGTCACGACCGGGGCGACCCCGACTTCCTGCCACCCGACCCGACCGTTGCGGGAACGACCGGCGAGTTCGCCGCCATGATCGCCGCCGCGCATGCGCACGGCGATCTCGTGATGCCCTACGGGAACCTCAGCTGGTGGGATCCCACGTCGCCGACGATGCGCGCCACGAGCGCGGCCGACGTCGCCGTGCTCGACGAGCACGGCGATCCGCAGCAGATCAACTACGGCACGAACGTCGGCGTGATCGTCTCGCCGTACGCGCCGCTCGTTCGCGCGCGTATCGCGAAGTACATGGACGAGTGGCGGACGCAGGTTCCCGCCGACTGCCTCTTCCTCGACCAGATCGGCGCGCGGCCGTGGCTGCGCGACTTCAACCCTGCGTCGCCGAGCCCGCTCGCCTACGACGACGGCTGGCTCGGCATGATGGCGGCCTACGCCGGCCGCTGTCTCATGGTCGAGGACGGCTGGGACCGCCTCGCGCGCGACGCCGTCGGCTTCCACGGCAGCCTGCTGATGATGTCCCGCGAGGTCGACCTGCCGAACGCGTTCTTCGGTGCGGGCAACTGGGAGCCGTATCCGCTCGCGACCTGGCTGCTGCACGACAAGGTGCTCCTCTACGAGCACGACCTGTACGACGGCACGATGGCGGTCGACGGCGAGGTGCTCGCATGGAACATGGCGTTCGGGCTCGTCAGCTCGTACAGCTGGGACGCACTCGCGCCGGGCGAGAACCCGTGGCTCGACCTGGTCGCCCTGCTGCAGCGCGACGTCGGCCCGCACTACGCCGGTGTGCCCCTCTCCGGCTACAAGGACGTCGCGGACGGCGTCGTCGAGAGCACGTTCGGCGATCTCGACGTCGTCGCGAACCTCGCCTCGCCGGCGACGTACGCGGTCGACGGCTTCGGCGTCGTCTCGCACGGATTCCTCGCGCGCACGGAGGACGGGACGCTCGTCGCGGGAGCGTTCGCCGGCACCTTCGCCGGCGGCACGCTGTCGCCGGGAACGCACTACATCGTCGTCGAGCGCACGCCGGCGACCGTCACCGTGCGACAGCCGGTCGGCGGCGACACCGAGCTCGGCGTCGCGCCGCCTGCGGACTGGAGCGCCGGCCTCGGCCTGCGGGCAACGGCGCTCTCCGCCGACGGGGCGCCGCTCGGCGTCGTCGACGGCCGCTTCGAGAGCGGGCGCTACACGTTCGCGTACAGCGGCACGCTGAACGGCGTGCGCGTCGCGGCGTACCGGGTCGCGGTCGGCTGAGCTCAGCCCGCGGTGCGGGCGCGCCAGGCCTTGTTCAGCTCGTCCTGCGCGTAGATGACCTCGACCGGCAGGAAGATGAGCGCGATCAGGTAGAGGATGAGCCCGAGCACCGCATTCGCCTCGTTCGTGATGCCTGCGCCGCGCTGCGCCTGCTGGATCCGCTCGAACGTGCGGTACCAGGAGACGAACGGCGGCACGAGCACGAGCCAGCCGACGGTGATCGCAAGGAGCGCGACGAACGGTCTGACGTCGATGCCGGCCGCGTCGCGCAGCTCGCGGTTCACCTTGTAGTACCAGACGCAGTAGTAGATCCCGAGCGTGACGAGCGCCCAGACGAAGACGAGGAAGGGGTTCCGGATCTTGACCTCGGTCGCGCCGACCTGAACCGCGTTTGCCACGGCCCGAGCGTATGCGATTCCCGGGCCGGTGCCGCGGGCGGTCGTGCCTGTGTGCGGGGTCTTGCTACGCGCCGGCGCCGGCGCCGCCGGTGGCGACGACGAGCCGCCAGGCGAGTCCGGAGCACGCACGCGCAGGGAAGAGCCGCTTGAACTGTGCCGCAGTCATGGGCGGAGCATCGCCTCGTGAGGCTGCTTCACGGAATCACCGCTTCGGTGGTTCTGCAGGCTGCTTCACTCGCCCCGCTAGCAGGACGCGAGGAGCGCGGCCATCCGGTCGTGCTCCGCCTGGGTGACCCAGAGGGTGTACTTCTTCTTGATCGCGATCTGCTGGGCCACGTAGCGGCAGGAGTACTTCGGCGCGACCCATTCGGAGGCGTCGCCGTCGCCCTTCGCCTCATTGGTGGGCCCGTCGACCGTGAGCAGCACGTCCGGGTCGTTCGCGTAGACGAGGCGCCGATGCGCCCGCCACTTCGCGGCGCCTGTGCGCCAGGCCGCGGCGAGCGCGACGACATGGTCGATCTGCACCACCGCCGAGGTGCCGACGCCGCGCACGAAGTGGATGATCTTGCCGGTGTAGGGGTCGTCGAGGTCCCCGCTCACGACGACGCAGTTCGAGCCCGGCCTGAGCGTGAAGGGCTTGAGGTCGCGCCGGAGCATGTCGTCTCGCGTGTCGCAGCGGTTGTGGTCGACGTCGGCCCAGGCGGGGCCGAACTTCGCGCGCGCGTAGCCGGCCATCGTCCCGGCCGGCTCGACCGGAAGCTTCGCCAGACGGTTGACCGCCGTCCGGATCCAGCGCGGCGTCGACGACGAGCGACCCGACGCGGAGAGAGACGGCGCGGCTGCGAAGACGAGCGTGACGGCGGCGACGATGGCTAGTGCGAGTAGACGCCTCAAGATCTCAGTGCCTGTGTGGTCACGAGGAGCGACATTTGGCGCGCCGCAGTGCTCACAGGCTAGCCGTCGCTTGCAGGAGTCGTACGTTTGCGAGACGATCCTCCGACAAGAGAGCTGCGGCAGGAGGTTCGCGATGGAGCACACCGCTGCAGCCCCTGAGGGCGAAGCGCACGAGAGCCGCCTGCGCGCGATTGCCGCCGACGTTGGCCCGAAGCTCTTCATCACGATCGTTGCCGCCGGCATCTCGGCTCTTCTCATCCCGTGGATCACGGGCAAGTGGCAGGATCACAAGCAGCAACTCGAGGTCCGCACGTCGCTCGCAGCCGACATGAGCCGCGCGTACACCGACGTGATCGCCTCCGAGCGCTTCGTCGCCTTCGGCCTCGTGTACTCCGCGGGTAAGAGAGAGGAGCAAGTCGCGACGAACGTGAACGCGTGGCTCACTGCCTGGCACGACTGGCTCGTCGAGGCCGGCACGCTCGGGGCGCAGCTGACGGCGCGCTATGGCGTGGGCGGGATCGCAACGGAGTGGCAGGAGTACATCGGCGCTGTCTCCGCGTACATCCGGCTCGGCGCGGAGATCCCCGCAGCCGAGCGCCCGGGCCTGATCGCGGCGGCGAAGCGCTACGTCGGCGGTGCACAGGTCGACTGGAGCGGCCTCGGGCACACCAAGAGGCTCAAGACGTACCCCGACTTCAAGACGAGCTACACCGCCCTCGGCAACGCGCTGCTTGCGCGCGGCGACGCACTCGTGCAGGAGGAGCTCAGGCTCACGCCGCACGTCTGAGCGCGGAATCTCGTGCGAACGGAGCGGCGCCAGAGTCGAACTGACCTACCGCCGGGTTACGACGGCGTACCGGTTTTGAAGACCGGCTGGGCCACCGGGCCCTGCCGCTCCGCCGCACACGATATGTCCCGTGCGAAACCGGACGACGCCTGCGCCCGTACCCCTCTTCTGTCCGCGGGGATCCCGCATTCACCGAAGGGGGCTCGATGCTCACATTCCGACACGCCGCCGCCGGAATCGCCGTCCTCGCCGCGCTTGCGGCGGGCGCTGCGACGGCAGGCATCCAGGACGACGTCTACGCCGTGCACGACCTCGTCGCCGACGCGCCCGGGAGCGCGCCCGCGAGCGACGCCTCGCTCGTCAACGCGTGGGGCCTCTCGGCCGGCCCGACGACGCCGTGGTGGTCGGCGAACAACCACACGAACACCTCGACGCTGTACAACGGCAGCGGTGCCAAGCAGGCGCTCACCGTCACCGTCGCCGGCGGGCCGACCGGCACCGTCTTCAACGGCGTCGCGACCGACTTCGTCGTCAGCCAGAGCGGCAAGAGCGGCGGCGCCCGCTTCCTCTTCGCGAACGAGGCCGGCCAGATCCTCGGCTGGTCGCCGACCGTGAACGGCACGGCAGCGCTCGTCGGTGCGGACTCGTCCTCGTCGGGCGCCGTGTACAAGGGCCTCACGATCGCCGGCGGCCGCCTGTACGCGACCGACTTCCACAACGGGCGGGTCGACACGTTCGACCGGACGTTCGCCAAGGTCGCGCTTCCCTTCACGGACGCGAAGATCCCCGCCGGCTACGCGCCGTTCGGGATCCAGGCGCTCGGGACGAGCATCTTCGTCACCTACGCGAAGCAGGACTCCGACAAGAAGGACGACGTCCCGGGCGGCGGCGCCGGCTACGTCGACCAGTACACCCTCGACGGCCAGCTCGTGGCGCGCGTCGCGTCCGGCGGCCGCAAGAACGCGCCGCCGAATGCGCCGTGGGGGCTCGCGATGGCGCCGACAGGGTTCGGCGTCTTCAGCGGCGACCTCCTGATCGGCAACTTCGGCAACGGGCGGATCAGCGCGTATCAGGACCGCGGCGGCGGCAAGTGGGTCTTCAAGGGCCAGATTCGCCGCGGCGACCAGTCGCTCGTCACGATCGACGGGCTCTGGGCGATCGCGTTCGGCAACGGCTCCGCCGGCGGCCCGACGACGTCGCTCTACTTCGCCGCGGGCCCCGCGGGCGAGACGCACGGGCGCTTCGGAGCGATCACCGCAGGCTGAGCGGAGGCAGCGAGCCCGGCGGGCGGCGACCGTCCGCCGGGCTATCCGCCTCGCAGCGCTAGCCGAAGGTGAACGCGTACGCCGTGAGGCCGGGCGTGAAGCGAAGCTCGAGCAGCCCGTCGCGGAGCTTCGCGCCGGCGACGAGCGTGTAGAGGCGGTCGCCGTCGACGCGCACGGTGCGCGCCGGCGCCCCGGGGAGCCGCACCTGGACGGTGCCCTTGCCGCCGAGCACGAGATAGACGTTCCGCGCGTGCACGTGGAAGAGCAGCCGCGCCCCGAGCCCGGCGGCGGCACGCTCGCGACCGACGCTCCAGACGCCGCCGAAGGCGAGCACGTTCTGCGCAAGCTGCGCCGGAGGCTCGTAGCTGCTCGGCGTGTCGGGCGAGATCGACGTGCCCGCGTAGCGCGAGCGGTCGAGCCTCTCGTAGCCGAGGTACGACTCGGGCGTCACCCGCTCCGTCGGCGTCGTGTCGGCGACCTCGTGTGCGCGCACGCCCGACGGTGCGCCGAGCAGTCGCCGCACGACCTGCTCCGTGACGTCGTACTCCCCTTCGCCGAAGTGCGCGCGGCGCACGCGACCGCGACGATCGACGAGATATTCGGCGGGCCAGTACTGATTCGAGTACGCGTTCCAGGTGCCGTAGTCGTTGTCGAGGGCGACCGGCCACGTGACGTGCAGATCGCGTACCGCCGTGCGCACGTTTCCGAGCTCGTGCTCGAAGGCGAACTCCGGGGTGTGGACGCCGACGATCTCGAGGCCCTTCCGGTGGTAGGCGGCGTACAGCGAGCGCAGGTGCGGCAGCGTGCGCAGGCAGTTGATGCACGAGTACGTCCAGAAGTCGACGAGGACGACCTTGCCGCGGAGCGAGGCGAGCGTGAGCGGCTCGTCGCCGGGCGTGTTGAGCCAGTGCGAGATCCCCTGGAAGCCCGGCGCGGGGCCGTAGTCCGGCAACTGCTTGCCCGTGGGCCTGGGAGAGGCCGCACGCGTCTTCGCTCCCTGCAGCTTCGCCAGGCGCGCCGCCGCGACCCCGTGATCTCGACGTGCTTCTGCAGCGCGGTCGTATAGCCGCCGAGCCGCGTCTGGAGGCTGCGATCGGCATTGAAGACGATCGCGAGCGCGGCGCCCGCGAGCACGACGCCCATGCTTCGGCGAAAGAGCTCGGACCGGGCCCGGAAGCGGCGCGCGACGCGCTGCCCGCCGATCGCGACGAGGAGCATCGGCACCGCTGCGCCGAGTGCGTACGCGAGCGTCAGCAGCACGGTGTCGAAGCTGATCCGCTTCTGCGCGGCCAGGACGCTGATCGTCGCGAGCACCGGGCCTGCACACGGCACGAAGACGAGACCGAGGCTGACGCCGAGCAGGAAGCCGCCGCCGAGATCGCCCGCCCGCCGGCGCGTCATGAACGCGAGCGGGCGCTCGAGCAGATACCCGACCTGCGGGAAGACGAGGCTCGCGGCGAGCACGAAGAGCATCGCGATCGCGAGATCTCGCAGGAGGTCGCCCGGCAGCCCGAGCGCCGAGAGCAGGGTGGCCGCGGTCAGCGTGAAGAGCGTGAAGCTCGCCACGAGCCCGGCGACGATCGCGAACGGGCGGCGGGGGACGCTGCTCGACGCACCGCCCGCGAGGACGATCGGCAGCACGGGAAGCACGCACGGCGAGACGGCGGTGATCACGCCTGCGGCGAAGCCGATGCCGAGCAGGACGAGCACGTCTCGACAACGGTACTCCCCTGTGCGCTACACCATGTGCACGTCGACCTCGTAGTGGCGGACCTCGAGCTCGCGCTCGACGAGGTAGCGATCGTCCTCCGGGAAGAAGACGGCGGCGTCGTGCTCGTCGCCGGCGAACGCGGTGACGTCGCTCATCGAGTCGAAGAGCAGGATCGTCTCGAACTCCGCGTACCCTGCGCGATCTCGGCGCAGGACGAGCGTGCCTCTCGACCCCGGGATCTCGCGCGCGTTGCGCATGCCCGTTTCCTCGAGATACGCCGCGTACTCTGCGCCGTGCTCGGCGAGGGTCGCGCCGCGCCAGACGCGCGCGATCACGAGCCCTCGAGATACGACGTATCCCAGCCCGCCGGCGTGAATGCCTTGCCCTCGGCGGCGCCGCCTATGGACAGCACGACCGTTCCGTCTTCCGTGGCGAACGCGACGCGCTCGACGGCAGCGTCGCGGACGAAGACGAGCGTTCCCGCAGGCCCGTCGATCTCGTCGCCGCCGATCGTGAACGTGGCGTGCCCGCTCATCACGACGTAGAGCTCCGGTGCGCCGCTCTCGCTCTCGTCGTGGCGTTTGATCACCTCGTCGCCGCTCGCGCCGCGCCACGCGTTGATGCCGAACGTGCGGATGTCGAAGTGATGGCGGATCGGCGCCCAGTAGGGCCACTGCTCCGCCGCGATGTCGTCGAGGTGTGCTGCGGTGTAGGCGCTCATCGAGTCCTCCCGGGGTGAGTGTGCTCAATGGTCTCGCAGAACCGGGCGACCGCGCAACCTCCCGCGACGCGCGAGCTCCTCCGCCCGTCAGCCGAGGCGGGCGAGCAGCTCTTCGGGCGGCAGATCGGCGAGCGAGTCGACGACGAGGTCGGCGTGGTCGAGCCCGAAGTCGCGCGTGACGTTGTTCGGCACGGCGACGACGAAGATGCCTGCGGCGCGCGCCGCGGCGACGCCGTTCGGCGAGTCCTCGAACACGACCGCCTCGCCCGCCTCGACGTCGAGGAGGTCGAGGGCCTCGAGGTACATCGTGGGATTCGGCTTCGCCCGCGCGCGATCTCTGTCGGCCGTGACGATCGCGTCCCAGCCGACGGCCCGCTCGAGGCGCGCCAGGTGCATGTCGATCCAGCGCCGCGAGGAGCTCGAGACGATCGCCCGCTTCACGTTGAGGCGCTCGGCGCTCTCGATGTAGTCGGCGATGCCGGGACGGAGCTCTTCGGCCTCGATGAGCGTGATCTCGTGGGCGTAGCGGCGTTCGTTCAGCGCCTCGCGCTCGAGCGGCTCGCCGACGAGGTCCTCGAGGTGGTCCATCGGGCTCCAGGCGCCGGTCGTGCCGACGATCGACGCCCACTTGTCGGGCGGAAGCTCGTGCCCGTGCTCGCGGTACAGCCACTCCCAGCCCGCCCGAGAGGCGGTCTCCGTGTCGAGGATGAGGCCGTCGAAGTCGAAGAGGAAGGCGCGGATGGCCACGGCGATGCAGAGTACGCACGTGGCGATCCTTGGCGTCGACGTGGGCGGCACGTTCACGGATGCGGTGCTCCTCGACGGCGCGGAGGTGAGGACGGCGAAGGTGCCGACGGCCGCGCGGCAGGAGGAATCCGTGCTCGCGGCGGCGCGGGCCGTCGGAGCGGAACGGGTCACGCGGTTCGCGCACGGGACGACCGTCGCGACGAACGCGCTGCTCGAGCGGCGTGGCGCGCGCACCGCCTTCGTCTCGAACGAGGGCTTCGAGCATCTCCTGCAGCTGCGCCGGCAGACCCGCGCGCATCTGTACCGCCTCTGCGCGCCGCAGCCCGAGGCGCTCGTGCCGATCGAGCGCTGCCACGGCGTCCGCGGCCGGCTCGGCCCCGACGGCGAGCTCGAGCCGCTCGATCTCGACACCCTGCCGGACATCGGCGACGCCGAGTCGGTCGCGGTGTGCCTCCTCTTCTCGTTTCGAGATCCGGCCCACGAGCAGGCGCTGGCCGGCGCGCTTCGACGACGGCATCCGCACGTCCACGTCGTCGCGTCGCACGAGGTCGCGCCGGAGTTCCGCGAGTACGAGCGCGCGTCGACGACCGCGGCCGATGCCTACCTCGCGCCGGTCGCCGCGCGCTACCTGCGCGGCCTCGCCGAGGGGGCGCGGGAGGCGGGGCTCCCCGAGCCGCTCGTCATGCTCTCGTCGGGCGGCGTCGCCTCGGTGGCGGAGGCGGCGGCGCATCCTGCGACGATCCTCGTCTCGGGGCCGGCGGGCGGCGTCGTCGGCGCCGGCCTCGTCGCCCGGCGCGCGGGCTTCGAGAACGCGATCGCCTTCGACATGGGCGGCACGTCGACCGACGTGTGCCTCCTGCCCGGCTGCCGCGCCGCACGTGTCGCCGAGCGCGTCGTCGGCGGCCTGCCGATCCGACTGCCGACGGTCGATCTGCACACCGTCGGCGCGGGCGGCGGCTCCCTCGTCCGCCGCGACGCGGGCGGCGCGATCCGCGTCGGGCCGGAGTCGGCCGGTGCGCACCCCGGCCCCGCGTGTTACGGCCGTGGCGGCGGCGCGACCGTCACCGACGCGAACCTCATGCTCGGGCGTCTGCCGGCGGAGCTCCCGGGCGGCCTCGTGCTCGACCGCGACGCGGCCGCGCACGCGCTCGGCGAGCTCGACCCGGCTGCGGTCGTCGACGTCGTGAACGCGGAGATGCTGCGCGCGCTTCGCGTCGTCTCCGTCGAGCGCGGCCACGACCCGCGCGACTTCGCGCTCGTCGCCTTCGGCGGCGCGGGGCCGCTGCACGCCTGCGCGCTCGCCGACGAGCTCGGGAGCCCGGCCGTGCTCGTCCCGCACGCGGCCGGCGTGCTCTCGGCCCTCGGGCTCGTCGCGGGAGACGAGCGCCGCGACCACGTGGTCTCGCACGTGCGCCCGCTCGCCGACGTGCGGCGAGCTGCCGCGCGAGGGCGAGGCCGACCTTCGCTACCGCGGGCAGTCGTTCGAGCTGACGGTGGCGCTGCAGGACGACCTCGCGGCAGCGTTCCACCGGGCGCACGAGGAGCGGTACGGCTACGCCGAGCCGGCCCGCGAGATCGAGCTCGTCGCGGTGCGCACCGCCGACGTCACGCCGGGGCCGGATGTTCCGCTGCGGGCCACGGACCGTCTCGCGGTCGAGGGGCCGCGCGTCCTCGAGCTGCCCGGCGCGACCTGCTGGGTGCCCGACGGCTGGCGAGGCGAGACGACGTCCGACGGGACGCTCGTGCTGACGCGATGAACGTGGAGCTGCAGGTGATCGGCAGCTCGCTGCGCGCGGTCGCCGAGGAGATGGGAGCCGTGCTGATCAGGTCGGCGTTCTCGGCCAACATCAAGGAGCGGCGCGACTGCTCGACCGCGGTGTTCGACGAGCGCGGCCGGATGATCGCGCAGGCGGAGCACATCCCCGTGCACCTCGGGGCGATGCCGGACGCCGTCGCGGCGGCCGTCGGGCTCGATCTCGCGCCGGGCGAGGTCTGCATCCTCAACGACCCGTACACCGGCGGTACGCATCTGCCGGACATCACGCTCGTGTCGCGGACCGATCTCGGCTATGCCGTCTCGCGCGCGCACCACGCGGACGTGGGGGGAATGGAGCCGGCGAGCCTGCCCGCGTTCTCCCGCGACCTCTACCAGGAGGGGCTGATCATCCCGCCGACGCGCTTGACCGAGGAGGTCTTCGAGCTCTTCGTCGCGAACACGCGGAACCCCGACGAGCGGCGCGGCGACCTGCGCGCGCAGCTGGCCGCGCACCGGCCTCGCAGAACGGCGCATCCGCGAGCTCTGCGAGCGGCGCGGCGCGCCGCGGATAGCCGACGCGATGGACGAGCTGTACGCGTACTCCGAGCGGCTCGTCCGCGCCGCGATCGCGTTGCTCCCCGACGGGCGCTGGGAAGCCGAGGACGTGGTCGAGGCGGTCGAGGGCGAGCTGCCGATCCGTGCAGCCGTCGAGATCGCGGGTGACGAGATCCGCATCGACTTCACCGGTACTGCGCCCCAGCACGCGGGCAACCTCAACTGCCCGCTCTCCGTGACGAAGTCGGCGTGCTACTTCGTCGTCCGCTGCCTGACCGAGCCGGATCTGCCCGCGTCGGGCGGCGCCTTCGCGCCCGTGACCGTCACCGCGCCCGAGCGGTGCCTCGTCAACGCGGCGGCGCCCGCCGCGGTCGTCGCGGGCAACACCGAGACCTCGTCGCGCATCGTCGACGTCGTCTTCGCGGCGCTCGGCGGCTTCGCGCAGGGGCAGGGGACGATGAACAACGTGGCGCTCGGGAACGAGCGGTACACCTACTACGAGACGATCGGCGGCGGCCAGGGCGCGTGCGCGGACGCCGACGGCCCGTCGGCCGTGCACGTCGCGATGTCGAACACGCTGATCACCCCGATCGAGGCGCTCGAGCTCTCGTATCCGCTCCGGGTCGAGCGCTGGCAGCTCCGCAGGGGATCCGGCGGCGGCGGCGCGCACCGCGGCGGCGACGGGGTCGTGCGCGAGTTGCGCGTGCTCGAGGACTGCCGGCTCTCGGTGCTCGCGGAGCGCCGCTCGCGCGCGCCGCGCGGGGCCGCCGGCGGCGAGGACGGCGCTCCCGGCCGGACGCTCGTGAACGGCGAGCCGCAGCCTGCGAAGGTGACGCGGCAGCTACGCGCCGGCGACGTCGTCCGGATCGAGACGCCGGGCGGCGGGGGTTACGGCCGGTAGGCCGTCGATGCTCTCGGCGTTCTTCGCCGCGACGTAGTCGTCGAGCGCCCCGTCGCGAACCTTCCTGTCCACCCAGGCGTCGTACTGCGTCCGCTTGCCGTCGAAGCGCATCAGCGGGACGCCGTAGCCGCACGAGTCGGAGACGCGCTCGACGTCGACACGGATCACGGAGCGCACCGCATGCTCGGGCGGGTCGAAGCGGGCTGCGAGCTCGTGGTCGGGCGGCAGCACCTCCGCGCGACCGTGCAGGCGCACGATCTTCGGCGGCCCCTCGAACGCGCAGAACATGACGACGATGCGGCCGTTCTCGCGCACGTGCGCGATCGTCTCCGCGCCGCTGCCGACGAAGTCGAGATAGGCGACCTCGCTCGGCCCGAGGATCCGGAACCAGCGCAGGTCGCCCTTCGGCGAGACGTTCACGTGGCCGTCCCCGCCGAGCGGCGCGCTGCCCACGAAGAAGAGGTGCTGCTGCTCGATCCAGGCGGCCTGGCGCTCGCCGATCTCCGGATGGACCTTCCCCACGCCTCGAGCGTACTGCCGCGCGTTCAGCGCTCGCGCGCCCGATGCGACGCCGAGTAGACGTCCTTTCGCGCGATCAGGCCGTCCCGCACCGGGAAGACGTCGACGCCGTCCCACTCGAGGGTCTTGCCGTCCTTCTCGACGGTCAGCGTCCACTCGCAGACGGCGAAGTCGTCGCCCGCGTGCATGCTCCTCGTGCGGAACGTCATGCCCGGGTTGTTCGAGAAGATCCGGGCGATGTGCTCGCGCACGGCGTCGGCGCCCTCGGCACGCTCGCCCGCGGTGTGGTTGTCGAAGACGATCTCCGGATGGTGGAGCGCGTGGATCGCGTCGAGATCCTGGCGGTTCCACGCGTCGTTGTAGCGGCCGATCAGGTCGGAGACCTCGCCGGGGCTCGTTGTCATCGCGACAGTGTCCCACGCCGGCGCAGGACGCGCTCGTCGCCCACTCGCCGGGTGAGACCGTCGGCGTCGAAGCGCTCGAGGATCATCTGGGCCGCCTTGCGGCCGACGCCGAGGAGGTCGCGGAAGCGCGCGAGCGCGATCCGCCCCGCCGCCTCGCACTCGGCGACGAGCGCCGCGCGCGCCTGCTCGTAGGCGTCGGCCGAGACGGCGTACCCGCCGCCGACCCTGACGAGGCGCCCCTGCTCCTCGAGAAAGCGGGCAAGCGCCGCGTCCTCGATCTTCACCGGCTCGAGGCCGAGCGCGGCTTCGAGCGCCGCGGCCGCCTCGGCATGCACGCCGAGCGCAGCGGCGGCGCCGGGGCGGTAGAGCTTCGCGCCCCGGCGCTCGAGGCCGAGCAGCGGCACGACCGCGGTCGCCCAGGGCTCCGGGGGCGGGGCGATGCCGGGGTCGAGGGGGTCGGCGGCGGCGAGCCGGTCGTCGAGCTCGCTGCGAAGCTCGTCGAGCCACGCCCGCGAGAACACCCATTCGCCCGCGCGCTCGACATCGTGCAGCTCGCCGAGGTGCGCGAGGGTCTCCTCGCGCACCGGCTCGTGCACGGTCGCGGCGATCTGCCCTTGCTCGACGAGCTCCATCCGCGCCGCGCTCGCATGCCGCGGGGGAAGCGGGTCGAGCACGAGACCGCCGCCGACGGTCGTGCCGGCGCGCAAGATGACGCGGTCACCGCGCGCGGCGACGACCGGCTCCGCCAGGCGAAGCTGCGCGAAGCGGCCGCCGGCGCGGACGACGCGCCCGAGGACGTCCGACGTCCCGTGGTGGACGTGCACGCGGGTCGGTATCTCGGCGAGCTCCTCGAGCGCGACGTCGAGCCGGTAGCTCGGCGCGAAGGCGCCGGGAGCGACGA
This sequence comes from uncultured Actinomycetes bacterium, assembly GCA_963831405.1. Lineage (GTDB taxonomy): Bacteria > Actinomycetota > Thermoleophilia > Gaiellales > Gaiellaceae > Palsa-739. The sequence goes on along the minus strand of CAWHPX010000020.1, from coordinate 227,252 downwards.
GCGCGTCCCCGCGCCGCAGGTCGCGCCGCTCGACTCCTGGCAGGGCGACGGCGACCCGCTGTCCGGCCTCGGCCCGCTCGACCGGCCGGTCGTGCACCTGGACGCTCCGCACCCTGAGAGCGCGGCCGCCGGGCTCCGCGTGCAGCTCGTCGCCCTCGCCGATCGAGCCCGACCACAGCGTCCCGGTCGCGACGGTGCCGATCCCGCGGAGCGAGAACACGCGGTCGACGTAGAGCCGCGCGGGCGCCGCACTCCGGTCGCGCGCGACGGCGGCGCCCGCGAGCGCGGAACGCAGGTCGTCGAGGCCGGCGCCCGTCCTCGCGCTCACCGCGACGACCGGAGCGCCCGGAACGAGCTCCTCCGCTTCCGCGCGCGCGAGCTCGAGCGTCTCCTCGTCGGCGGCGTCGGCCTTCGTCAGCGCGACCACGCCGCGCTCGATCCCGAGCAGCCGGAGAATCGCGAGGTGCTCGTGGGTCTGCGGCCGAGCGCCTTCGCTCGCATCGATCACGAGCAGGAAGAGATCGATTCCGGACGCCCCTGCGACCATCGCCCGCACGAAGCGCTCGTGCCCGGGGACGTCGACGACGGAGAGCTGCGTCCCGTCCGGCAGCGCGAGCGGCGCGTAGCCGAGGTCGATCGAGATGCCGCGCTCGCGCTCCTGCGGCAGCCGGTCGGTGTTCTTCCCGGTCAGCGCCTCGACGAGCGTCGTCTTGCCGTGGTCGATGTGCCCGGCGGTGCCGACCGTCAGCGGCATCGCGCCACGGCGGCCGCGACCTCGTCCGCCTCTGCGTCGGTCAGCGTGCGGCAGTCGAGCAGGAGCTTGCCGTCCCGGACGATGCCGACGACCGGCGGCTCGCCGAGGCGCAGCGGGCGGGCGAGCCCTTCCTCGATCGCACAGGCGAAGCTCGGCAGCTCGGCGAGCGGGAGCGCGCCGCCCCCGACCCGCGCCACCGTCTCCTCGACGGTGCCGCCGACGAGCGCCGCGAGCCGTTCCGCCCGGGCGCGCACCGACGCGTCCGCCTCGCGGAGCATGCGCAGCACGGGGATCCGCTCCGGTGCGTCGAGAGAGAGACGCAGCGTCCCCTCGAGGGCCGCGAGCGTCAGCTTGTCCGCGCGCACCGCCCGGTGCAGCGGGTGCGTGCGCAGCCGCTCGACGAGGTCGGCGCGGCCGACGACGATGCCTGCCTGCGGCCCGCCGAGGAGCTTGTCGCCGGAGAAGCAGACGAGGTCGGCGCCGGCCGCGAGCGACTCGCGCGCCGACGGCTCGCCCGGGAGCTCGGCGAGGACGCCGGAGCCGAGATCGTCGAGGAGCGGCAGCGCCGTGCCGGCGCGCGACGGCTGCGAGCTCGTCGAGCTGCGGCAGCTCGGTGAAGCCGACGACGCGGAAGTTCGACTGGTGCACGCGCAGGAGCAGGGCCGTGTCGGGGCGAACCGCGCGCTCGTAGTCGCGTCGCGCGTGTGCGGTTCGTCGTCCCGACCTCGACGAGGCGCGCACCCGAGCGCGCGAGCACGTCGGGGATCCGGAACCCGTCGCCGATCTCGATCAGCTCGCCGCGGGAGACGATCACCTCGCGTCCCTCGGCGAGCGCGCCGAGCGCGAGCAGCATCGCCGCGGCGTTGTTGTTCACGACGAGCGCCGCCTCGGCGCCGGTCAGCCGCCGCAGGAGCGCAGCGGTGTGATCCTGGCGCGAGCCGCGCACGCCGTCGCGGAGGTCGAGCTCGAGGTTCGAGTAGCCGCGGACCGCGTCGATCGACCTGCGCGAGCGCCTCCTCGGCGAGCGGCGCACGGCCCAGGTTCGTGTGCACGATCACGCCGGTCGCGTTCAGCACGCGGCGCAGGCTCGGCGCGCGCGCCGCGCGCAGCTCTGCCTGCACGCGTTCCGTCAGGTCGCCGGGATCGGCCCCGGCGCGGATCTCCTCGCGCGCCCGCTCGAGCACCGTGCGCGCGGCGTCGACGGCGAGCGGGTCGTCGAGGCTCCGCGCGAGCTCGTCGACTGACGGGAGATCGCGAAGCTCCATCGCCCGAAAGGCTACTCGTGCTACTGCGCGTCGGCCTTGCGGGGCTCGTGCGGCATCTCGGCGCACCGCTTCTCGTAGCAGTCGAGCACGTGCTGGAGCGCATCCGCCGGCGCGTCCGTCAGGGTCAGGAGCGCGAGGTCGTCGGCGGAGATGACGCCGGCCGGGAGGAGCACGCCGTGGACCCAGTCGAGGAGCGGCGTCCAGAACGCCGACCCGAAGAGCACGATCGGGAAGTGCAGCACCTTGCCCGTCTGGATCAGGGTGAGCGACTCGAAGAGCTCGTCGGCGGTGCCGAACCCGCCCGGGAAGACGACGAACCCCTCGGCCCCCTTCACGAACATCGTCTTCCGCGCGTAGAAGTGGTGGAAGGCGAGCGCGATGTCGAGGTAACGGTTCTCGTGCTGCTCGTGGGGAAGCTCGATGTTGAACCCGACGCTCAGGCCGCCGCCTTCCTTGCAGCCTCGGTTGGCCGCCTCCATCACGCCCGGGCCGCCGCCCGTGATCACGGCCCAGCCCGCCTCGCCGAAGAGCTTCGCGGTCGCGCGCGCCGCCTCGTAGGCGGGAGCCCCCGCCGAGACCCGGGCCGAGCCGAAGATCGACACCGCGGGACGGTCGATCCGCTCGACGGCCTGGAACCCCTCGTAGAACTCCTCGGCGATGCGCGCGGTGTGCTCGCGCAGGTCGGCCTGCTCCTCGTGCGCGATGTCGAGCAGGCGGCGATCCTCCATCAAAGGCCGCCGTTCGGATGCGTCGCGAGCATGCCGATCACGAGCAGGACGGCGAGCCCGGCGTAGAGCGCCATGATCGTCACGGCCCGCGCCCGGTCGGGTGCGAGCGCCTGCACCGGGACGGCCCCCTCGAAACGGATCACCGGGGCATGCCAGGCCTCGCGCGCGGCGCGCAGCGTCTGGCCGCCGTCGAGGAAGCCGATCGGGATCAGGTTGAACGCGTTCAGCAGGAACGCGATGTTCGCGAGGACGAGCAGCATCGACGAGTCGCGCACCGAGCCCGCCGCCCAGACGACGGCTGCCCCGATGCCGCCGAAGAGCGGCCCTGCGAGCGAGATGAGGGCGTTCCGCCACGGCGTCAGGCCCGCCCGCTCGATCGTGACGAACGCGCCGAAGAACGGGATGAACGTCGGAGCCGACACCTTCAGGCCCTGGCGCCGCGCCTCGAAGATGTGCCCGAGCTCGTGCACGAAGATCATCAGCACGAAGCCGAGCGCGAAGGTCCAGCTGTGGAACCAGAGCGAGTACGCGGCGACCGAGAAGAAGAAGCCGAAGAACTTGACGAAGATGAAGCCGAACTTGAGCGCGGCGCCGCCGATGGCGACGGCGACCGCGCCGGCGCGCTCGAGCGAGCGCTTCAGCGTCCCTTTCGGATGAATCGGTCCTTCGTGGCGGAAGTCGTCCATCAAGAGCCTCGACCTATCCATTCCTCGCCGCCCGCGTAGACCTCCTTCTTCCAGAGCGGGATCGTCTCCTTGAGCGTGTCGATCGCCTCGCGGCAGGCGTCGAGCGCGGCGGCGCGATGCGGAGCCGAGACGGCGATCACGACGCTCGGCTCGCCGATCTCCACGCGGCCGATCCGGTGGTGGATCGCGACCTTGCTCAGCCCGTGCCTCGCGGTGAGCCCGGCGGCGAGCTCGGCGAGCATCGGCTCCGCCATCTCCTCGAACGCCTCGTACTCGAGATGCAGCACGTCGCGATCGCGAGAGCGGCGGCGCACCGTCCCGACGAACGACGCGACCGCGCCTGCGTCGTCGCTCGCGGCCTCGGCGACGACCTGCGCGACGTCGAGCGGCCGGTCGGAGATGCGGAACGAGCCGCCCGAGACCGGCGGGATGAGCGCGACCTCGTCGCCGTCGCGCAGCGCCGCATCGCGGTCGACGTACGCGCGGTTCAGCGCGTAGAGGAGGCCGGCCGGCTCGGCGCCGAGATCGAGCTTCGCCCAGACATCGGCGACGCGCTCGACGCCTTCGACGTCGACGCGCGCGACGCCGGCGCGCTCGCGCAGGCCGGCAAAGAGGCGGACCGTGACTTTCACGTTCTTGAGTGTGCCCGACGGCGTACGCTGGCCGAGATGCCCGGCCGCCGCTGGCAGATGGAATGGCAGGATCCGCCGGAGCGTCCGGACGATCCCGCCGTGCGCCGCGCGAACCTCCGCCGGGTCGCCGGGCTCTTCCGCCCGTACCGCGGCCGGCTCGGCGCCGTCCTCTCGCTGATCGTCTTCTCCGCGGGCCTCGGCGTCATTCCGGCCTTCCTCCTGCGCGACATCCTGAACAAGGCGATCCCGAACGGCGACACCGGCCTCCTCTCGCTGCTCGCGGGCGGGATGATCGCGATCGCGATCGTCAGCGGCGTGCTCGGCGTCGCGCAGACGCTGCTCTCCAACCAGGTCGGGCAGCGCGTGATGCACGACCTTCGCGCGGCGGTCTTCCGCCACCTGCAGCGGCTCTCGCTCGCCTTCTTCACGCGCACGCGCACCGGCGAGGTGCAGTCGCGCATCTCGAACGACATCGGCGGCGTGCAGGGCGTCGTCACGAGCACCGCGACCTCGATCGCGTCCAACGTCACGACCGTCCTCGCGACGATGGTGGCGATGGTCGCGCTGAGCTGGCAGCTCGCGCTCTTCGCGTTCGCGCTGATCCCGGTCTTCGTCGTCCTGACCCGGCGCGTCGGCAACGAGCGGCGCGCGATCGCGAAGACGACGCAGGAGACGCTGGCGGACATCTCGAGCCTCGTGCAGGAGTCGCTCTCGGTGAGCGGGATCCTGCTCGGGAAGACGATGGGCCGCACGAACGAGCTGGCCGACCGCTTCGAGTCGGACTCGCTCCGGCTCGCCGACCTCGAGGTGCGCCAGCGCATGGCCGGCCGCTGGGTGATGGCGACGATCCAGATGAGCTTCGCGATCATGCCGGCCGCCGTCTACTGGTTCGGAGGCTGGTGGCATGCGAGCGGGCACGCGATCTCGATCGGCACGCTCGTCTCCTTCACGACGCTGCAGTCGCGGCTCTTCTTCCCGGTCGGCGGCCTCCTCGGCGTCGGGCTCGACGTGCAGACGTCGCTCGCGCTCTTCGACCGCATCTTCGAGTACCTCGACCAGCCGATCGACATCGAGGAGAAGCCGGACGCGCACACCCACGCCACGCCGGGCGACGTCGTCTTCGACCACGTGTGGTTCCGCTACGGCGACGAGGACTGGACGCTCGAGGACGTCAGCTTCACCGTTCCCGAGGGCACGACGACGGCTCTCGTCGGCGAGACGGGCTCGGGCAAGACGACGCTCGGCTATCTCGCCGCGCGCCTCTACGACGTCGGCCGCGGTTCGCTCTCGATCGGCGGGGTGGACATCCGCGACCTGTCGTTCAGCGCGCTGAGCGATCTCGTCGGCGTCGTCTCGCAGGAGACGTACCTCTTCCATGCGTCGGTGCGCGAGAACCTCCGCTTCGCGAAGCCGGACGCGACCGACGAGGAGGTCGAGGCTGCGGCTGCGGCTGCGCGCATCCACCACGTGATCGCGGCGCTCCCCGACGGATACGACACCGTCGTCGGCGAGCGCGGCTACCGCTTCTCGGGCGGCGAGAAGCAGCGGATCGCGATCGCGCGCACGGTGCTGCGGAACCCGCCGATCCTCGTTCTCGACGAGGCGACGAGCTCGCTCGACAACGAGACGGAGCGGCTCGTGCAGGAGGCGCTCGACGGCCTCTCCGCGGGGCGGACGACGATCGCGATCGCGCACCGGCTCTCGACCGTCCGCGACGCCGACCAGATCGTCGTGCTCGACCGGGGGCGCGTCGTCGAGACCGGCCGGCACGAGGAGCTGATCCTCGCCGGCGGGCGGTACACGGCGCTCGTCTCGCGCGACGCCGATCTCGCGCTCTCCTGAGACGGTGGGCGGCGGCCGCCGTACGATTGCCGGATGGGCGCGGCCGACGACGAGAAGCTCGAGTCCGGCATCGAGCTGAAGCCGGTCTACAGCGCCGCCGACGCGCCGCGGGAGCTCGAGGGGCCGGGGGAGTACCCGTTCACCCGCGGCCCGTACCCGGACATGTACCGCGGCCGGCCGTGGACGATCCGCCAGTACGCGGGGTTCGCGTCGGCGGAGGAGTCGAACGCGCGCTACCGCTATCTGCTCGACCGCGGGCAGACGGGGCTCTCCGTCGCCTTCGACCTGCCGACGCAGCTCGGCTACGACTCCGACGACCCGCGCTCGCAGGGCGAGGTCGGCCGCACCGGCGTCGCCGTCGACTCGCTCGCGGACATGGAGATCCTGCTCGACGGAATCCCGCTCGGCGAGGTGTCGACCTCGATGACGATCAACGCCCCCGCCTCGCTTCTGCTCCTGCTGTACGAGCTCGTCGCAGAGAAGCAGGGAGTGGCGCCGGCGGCGCTCCGCGGAACGGTGCAGAACGACATCCTCAAGGAGTACGTCGCGCGCGGGAACTACATCTTCCCGCCGAAGCCGTCGATGCGGCTGACCACGGACCTCTTCGCGTACTGCGCGGAGCGCATCCCGAAGTGGAACACGATCTCGATCTCCGGCTACCACATCCGCGAGGCGGGGTCGACCGCCGTACAGGAGCTCGCGTTCACGCTCGCGAACGGAATCGCCTATTGCACGGCCGCCGTCGACGCCGGCCTCTCGCCCGACGAGTTCGGCGAGCGGCTCTCCTTCTTCTTCAACGCACACAACGACTTCTTCGTCGAGGTCGCGAAGTTCCGTGCGGCCCGCCGGCTGTGGGCGCGGATCATGAAGGAGCGGTTCGGAGCGACGAACGCGAAGGCGCTCGCGCTCCGCTTCCACGCGCAGACCGGGGGCTCGACGCTGACCGCGCAGCAGCCCGAGTCGAACATCGTCCGCGTCGCGATCCAGGCGCTCGCCGCGGTCTGCGGCGGCACGCAGTCGCTGCACACGAACTCCTTCGACGAGGCGCTCGCGCTGCCGACGGAGCACTCGGCGAAGATCGCGCTGCGGACGCAGCAGCTGATCGCTGCCGAGGCGGGCGCCCTCGACACCGTCGACCCGCTCGGCGGCTCGTATTTCATCGAGGCGCTGACGGACGAGCTCGAGGCGCGGGCGCTGGAGCTGATCGAGCGCGTCGACGAGCTCGGCGGCGCCGTCGAGGCGATCGACCGGGGCTTCGTGCAGGCGGAGATCGAGCAGTCCGCCTTCGAGTGGCAGCAGCAGGTGGAGCAGGGCGACCGCGTCATCGTGGGCGTCAACCGCTTCCAGGAGGACGACGCCGAGCGGGTGCAGCTGCAGCGAATCGATCCGGAGGCGGAGCGCCGGCAGCTCGAGCGCACGGCGCGCGTGCGCTCCGAGCGCGACGCCGGCGAGGCGGCCGCCGCGCTCGCCGCCGTTCGCGAGACGGCGCTCGGCGAGGGCAACCTCCTGCCCCCGATGCGGCGGGCTCTCGGCGCCTACTGCACGATCGGGGAGATCTGCGAGACCCTCCGCACCGAGTGGGGCATGTACGACGCCGTTCGCGCCCGCGCCTGACCCGCTCCGAGATCCTCGCCGTGAGATACTCGCCCTCGACAGTCAGTCGGGGGCCGAAAGGGGAGAGAACATGCGGATGGCTCGTTGGATTCTCGTCGGCGTGGCAGCGCTCACGCTCGCGACGGTTCTCGTCGCGGGCGCGGGAGCGGGCCGCGGCAACGATCAGCTTTCGAAGATCAACCACATCGTCGTCATCTACGAGGAGAACCACAGCTTCGACAACCTCTACGGAGGCTGGGAGGGCGTCAACGGGCGCGCGAACGCGACGCCCGCGAAGACGACGCAGGTCGACCAGAACGGCGTCGCCTACGGTTGCCTGAAGCAGCTCGACGTGAACCTCACGTCTCCGCCGCTTCTCGCCACGTGCACCGACGCCGCGCACGGCATCACGAGTGCGTTCCTGAACACGTGGTTCACGATCGACCAGTTCATTCCGGCGAGCGCGACGACGTGTCCTGCGCCCGCCGATGCGTTCAACCATCCCAACGGCATCCTGAACGGCCAGGGGCTCCCGGGCGGCTGCACGCGGGACCTCGTGCACGAGTTCTACCAGGAGCAGTACCAGCTCAACGACGGTGCGCAGAACCGCTACATGAGCGGCAGCGACTCGGCCGGGACGACGATGGGCGTCTACGACACGAAGCAGCTGCCGATCTACAAGTACCTGCACTCCGGCGGGCATCCGCACTACGCGATCGCCGACGACTTCTTCCAGGCGGCGTTCGGCGGGTCGTTCCTCAACCACCAGTGGCTGATCGCCGCGGCGACGCCCGTCTACCCGAACGCGCCGTCGTACCCCGGCGGCGTCGCTCCTCCGGGAATGCCGCCCGACCTGCACTCCTTCATCGACGCGAACGGGATGCCGACCTCGTACCCGCTGTACACGGCGCAAGGGTTCGTGAAGCGCAACCCGCTGACCGTCGTGTGCCCGTCGCCCGTGCCGAATCGGGCGTGCGGTGACTACGCGGTCAACACGATGCAGCCGACGTACCCGCCGAGCGGCACCTTCGGGGCGAAGCTCGTCCCGCAGTACGGAACGACGATCGGCGACCGCCTGAGCGCGGCCGGCGTCTCGTGGAACTCGGTACTGCGGGCCGGGTGGACGACGACGCGGCGGCCGGTCATCCGGATCGCCGCTCTTCCAGTTCCACCATCAGCCCTTCGTCTACTACGCGGCGTATGCACCCGGCACGCCGGGCGGACGCATCTCCGCGACGAGCAGGAGTTCATGTCCACCGTCGCGGGCTCGTCCAAGAGCTGCAACCTCCCGGCCGTCAGCTTCGACAAGCCTCTCGGCGAGGAGAACGAGCATCCGGGCTACGCGAGCGAGCCGAACGGCAGCGACCACCTCGTGAGCCTGCTGAAGACGATCGACTCGAGCGCGTGCGCGAAGGACACGATGGTGATCGTGGCCTACGACGAGTTCGGCGGTCAGTGGGATCACGTCTCGCCGCCGGGGCAGGGCGGGACGCCCGGCCCGCACGACATCTGGGGCCCGGGCACCCGCATTCCGGCGCTCGTGATCGCCCCCGGCCTCCGCGGCAACTTCGCGGTCGACCACACGCAGTACGACACGACGTCGATCCTCGCCACGATCGAGCACCGCTGGGATCTCGCCCCGCTCGGCTCGCGTGACGCGGCGGTCAACGACCTCTCGAGCGTGTTCGCCGCCAAGCAGTACGAAGCGGCGAATTAGCGCGATTTCCGGGGTCTTCGCCGCGAGGCGAAGACCCCGGTTCGACTCCCGCGAAGCGGGTACGGTCCCCGCGAACCATTCGTCCAGAATCCCGAGGGGGTCACATGCCACATCGCAGGTTGGCGCTTTTCGCGCTGCTGGCGGCCGTCGTCTCGCTGCTCGCCGTCCAGGGCGGGGCAGCGGCGAAGAAGCCGCCGAAGCACCACAAGCCGAAGAAGCACGTCGTCGTGACGAAGCCGGCGCCGCCGGTCAAGATCGCGCCGACGCCGAAGCACATCTTCGTGATCATGCTCGAGAACCACTCGAAGTCGAGCGTGATCGACGACGCCAACGCGCCGTACATCACGTCGCTCGCCCACTCGGGCGCGATGGCCGCGAACTACTACGGCGTCACGCATCCGAGCCTGCCGAACTACGTCGCGGCGATCTCGGGCTCGAACTGGTTCGTGAACGACGACAACCCGAACAACCGCTTCGACCATACGAACCTCGTCGACCAGCTGGAGTCCAACAAGCTGACGTGGGGCGCGTACATGGAGTCGATGCCGTCGGCCGGCTACACGGACGACTACTGGCCGAGCTCGGCCCAGCAGCTCTACGCGTCGAAGCACAACCCGTTCGTCCTCTTCAACGACATCCGCTCGAACCCGGGCCGGCTCGCGAAGATCAAGCCCTACACGGCTCTCGCGACCGACCTGCAGAAGGAGTCGACGACGCCGAACTTCGTCTGGATCTCGCCGAACCAGTGCCACGACATGCACGGCGGCGTGTACGCGGCGGTCGCGCCCGACGGCTCCGACGGGACTCCGTGCCCGTACGGCTCGACGAAGGACGACGCGAACGACGCGGCGCTCAAGGCGAAGGCCGACGCCTTCGTCAAGGGAGCGGTGACCGCGATCCAGGCGAGCGCAGCCTGGAAGGGCGGCTCGGCGGCGATCTTCATCCTCACGGACGAGAACGACTTCACGGGCAACGCCGCAACCGACGGCTGGGAGTCCGCGGCAGGCTGCTGCGACTCGCCGATCCTGCCGCCCGGCTACCAGTTCCTCGGCTCGAACGGAGCGCCTGACGGCAAGGTCTGGGCCGGCGGCATGTACGGCGGCGGCCTCATCCCGGCGATCGTCCTCACGAACAAGGGGAAGACGGGCGGGTACGTCAGCCAGGTGCCGTACAACCACTACTCGCTGCTCGCGACGATCGAGCAGGCGTGGGGGCTCGGCTATCTCGGCAACGCGTCCGACCGCGCGCAGGTGCCGACGATGGCGGAGTTCCTGACGAAGTAGGCGCTCTGCGTCCGGGGCGTCGGCGTTTACGCCGACGCCCCGGAGTAGCGCTTCAGCCCGACACGCCAGAACCAGCGCGTGAACGCCGCGAGCGCGACGGCGAAGGCGAGGGCGATCGCGCCGGTGTGCCAGTGCAGGCGGTGCGTCACGGCCTGCGCCGGCACGGTGACCGCGAAGCCGATCGGCACGAGGTAGGTCATCGAGTAGCGAAGCCAGCCGGGATAGATGCCGATCGGCCAGCGCCCGACCTGCCAGAGGCCCTCGAACATGTCCGCGAGGAACCAGGTGTTGACGAGCCAGAACGCGCCGGTCGCGAGGACGAGCCAGAAGCAGTAGACGAGGAGCGCGCCGAGCGCGAGCAGCCCGAAGAAGGCGAGCGCGTGGGCGGCGTCGATGTGCTCGTCGAGACGCACGAGCCCGACGCCGATCACCGTTGCGCCGCTCAGCACCTCCGTGAACTGCCACAGGCTGAGCGAGCGCAGCGAGACGATGAGCTGCGAGTCCTCGGGCTTCGTGAGCGCGAAGTCGAGCTTCCCGTCGCGCACCTCGTCGGTCAGCTGCTGCATGTTCGGCTGGATGACCATGTGCACGATCCCGCCGAGCAGAAGCTGGACTCCGAGCACGATCATGAGCTCGGAGTGCGTCCAGCCGTTGAGCGAGGGCGTGTGCGAGTAGACGAGCGCGAGCACGACGAGGCCGACGGCGACCGAGAGCCCCGACTGGAAGAGCGACACGAAGAAGTTCGCGCGGTACTGCAGCTCGTTCAGCGCCCCGAGGCGGACGTAGAGCCCGGCGAGCCGAAGCGCACGCATCAGTTCCCCACCGCCGAGTAGTGGCGCGCCGCGATCCGCCAGCTCGCGAACATGCCGAGCCCGCAGATCGCGGTCCAGAGCGCCTGGAAGCCGACTCCGCGGAGCAGCTCGTGGGTCGACATGCCGCCGACGAGCGACTCGATCGGGAAGTAGAACGTCCACTTGAACGGCAGCCACGCGGTCAGCGACTGCACCCAGTGCGGCATCAGCTGGAGCGGCAGCAGGCGGCCCGAGAGCAAGAGCTCGGAGAGGAACCACAGCTGGAAGATCGCGGCGGCGCGCGTCGTCCAGATCGTGATCATCCCGAGGATGAAGTTGTTGAGCGTGCGGATCACGTAGGCGCCCCAGATCGCGACGATGAAGACGGCGATCTCGATCGGCCGCGGGTCGAGGGCGGGGTGGAAGACGAGGATCAGGATCACGAAGACCGGTGCGTACATCACGAACCACACGAGCTTCTGGCCGGCCCACCAGGCGAGCTCGTAGTGGATCGGGTGGATCGGCCGCAGGAGCGACGCCGAGAGCTCGCCCTCGCGGATGCGCCATTCCCACCCGAACGGCGTGAACACGACGTTCCAGCCGCGGACGAGCGTCCAGACGACGTAGTACGCGGCGAACTGGCCGACGCCGATCCCCTGCACGCTGCCGCCGTGCGAGCGCGCGATCGTCGTCCAGACGACGAGATAGATCACCGGCTCGACGACGAGCGCGACCATGTACATGTACGTCGCCGCGCGGTACTGGAACTGCGACTGCAGCTGCGTGCGGATCGTCGTCGCGTAGTAGTCGAGCGTCGAGCGCGCCCACGACTCGCGCCGCGTGACGATCTCTGCGCTCACGGCGCTTCGACCGGCGCCTCGACCGCGAAGACCTGCTCGATCACGTCCTCGATCGGCGGATCCTCGACCGTGAGGTCGTGCACCTCGTGCTCGGCGAGGAGCTTGGCCGTCGCCCGCGACGTCTCCGCCTTCGGCACCTGCAGCCTGAGCCGCTCGCCGTCGGCGAGCACCGCCTCGATCGTCTTGTACGACGCGAACCGCTCCCCGAGGGCGCTGAGCCGCCCGTCGAAGAGGATCCGGCCGTGGTGGATGACGATGACGCGCTTGCAGAGCGCCTCGACGTCGGCCATGTAGTGGCTCGTCAGCAGGACGGTCGCGCCGTAGCGCTCGTTGTACCGGGCGACGAAGCTGCGGATGCGCTTCTGCATCGTCACGTCGAGGCCGATCGTCGGCTCGTCGAGGAAGAGCACCTGCGGCAGGTGCAGGAGCGAGCCCACGACCTCGACCTTCATCCGCTCGCCGAGCGAGAGCTGCCGCACGGGCTTGCGCACGAGGTCGCCGACGTCGAGGAGCTCGATCAGCTCGTCGCGCGTCTCCCGGAAGCCGTCGCGCGGCAGGCGGTAGATCGCCCGGTTGAGCTCGTACGAGTCGAGCGCCGGCAGATCCCACTGCAGCTGGTTGCGGTTGCCCATCACGAGCGTCATGCGCCGCAGGTACTCGCGCTCGCGCTTCGACGGCACGTGGCCGAGCACGCGGCCCTCGCCCGCGGTCGGGTAGAGCAGGCCGGAGAGCATCTTCAGCGTCGTCGTCTTGCCGGCGCCGTTCGGCCCGAGGAACCCGACCACCTCGCCGCCGTCGATCCGGAAGGAGATGCCGTCGACGGCGCGCACCTCGCGCCACTTGCGGTTGACGAGGCTCCCGAGCGACGCGCGAAGCCCCGCCTCGCGCTCCGGCACCTTGAAGATCTTCGTCAGGCCCTCGACTTCCACGACCCCGGTCACAGCGAGCCAGCATACGCTGCCGGGATGCGAATTCTGCTCGTCTCGCAGATGTATCCCGGGCCGGATGCGCCCGACCTCGGCACGTTCGTCGCGCAGGTCGAGCGCGTGCTCGTCGAACGCGGCAACACGGTCGAGCGAGCGGTGCTCGACACGCGCGCGGGCGGCAAGCTGCGCTACCTCGAGCTTGCGAGGCGCACGCTCGCGGCAGCGCGGCCCGACGTGGTCTACGCGCACTTCCTCGTCCCGACAGGGCTGATCGCCGCGCTCGGCACACGGTCGCCGCTCGTCGTGACCGCGCACGGTCGCGACGTGCGCAACATCGGCTGGCGGCCCGGCATCGCCGCGGCGACGCGGCTCGTCGTGCGTCGTGCGTCGACCGTCGTCTGCGTCTCCGAGTACCTGCGGCGCGAGCTCGAGACGAAGCTGCCCGAGGCGAGGGGAAAGACGGAGGTCGTGTCGAGCGGCGTCGATCTCGAGCAGTTCGCCGTCGCCCCGGCGCCGGACGGGCCGCCGCGGTTCCTCTGCGTCGGCGCGCTCGAGGAGCGCAAGAACGTCGTCCGCCTGGCCGACGCGTTCGCGCGGTTCGGCGCCGGGCACGCTGACCTTCGCCGGCGACGGCGCGCTCCGCCCGGCGCTCGAGGGACGCGAGAACGTCCGCCTCGTCGGCCGCGTGCCCCACGGCGACGTCCCCGGGCTGCTCGCCGAGAGCCACGTGCTCTGCCAGCCGAGCCTGATCGAGCCGCTCGGGCAGGCGCTCCTCGAGGGGATGGCCGCCGGGCGCTCGGTCGTCGCGACGCGCATCGGCGGCCCGCCGGAGTTCGTGCCGCCGGAAGCCGGCGTCCTCGTCGACCCGCTCGACGTCGAGGGGCTCGCCGCGGCGCTCGGCGAGGCGGCGGGGCTGCCGCGGCCGAACGAGGCCGCGCGCCGGGCGGCCGAGGCGCACGACGTGCGTCGTCAGGCGGAGCGGATCGAGGCGATCCTCAGGGCCGCGGCGGCAGGTCGGCGAGCCTGACCTCGACGAGCGGCCGCACGGACGCCTCGAGCCCCGCCTCGCGCGCGACCTCGAGCGCCTGCTCCCAGCTCTCGCGCGCCTTCTCCGGGTCGACGCCCTGCTTCAGCCGGTTGTCGCCCGTGACGAGCAGCTTCTGTATGCGCTCACGGGCGTCGTCGCCCTTCACAACACGACCCTAACAAGGCACCATCCGGTCGGGTCTTTTGGAGGGCCGGGGAAGCCATGGCATCCATTCGTGTGCTCATAGCCGACGATCACCGCCTCTTCGCCGAGGCGCTCGAGGCGATCCTGAGCGGCGACGAGCGGATCGCCGTCGTCGGCCAGGCCGGCGACGGCGCGGAGGCGGTCCGCCTCGCGGCCGACCTCCGGCCGGACGTCGTCCTGATGGACATCTCGATGCCGGTGATGGACGGGATCGAGGCCGCGAGCGCGATCCGAGCGGCCGACGGCGGCACGTCGATCCTCATGCTGACGGGGTCGAACTCGCGTGCCGACGTCGACCGGGCCCGCCAGGCCGGGGCGGCCGGCTACGTCACGAAGGATCGGATCGCCGCAGAGCTGATCGACGCGATCGTCGAGATCGCGGGCCGGTAGGCGCTACCCTTCCGGCGCATGATCAGCTTTCTCGCAGTCGTCCAGGTGCTGCTCGTCTTCGTCCTCGTCTCGCTCGTGCTCATGCACAGCGGCCGCGACGCGGGCATGGGCGGCATGGGCTTCACGCCCGCCTCGCAGGGCGGCACGCACATCGTCGAGCGCAACCTCACGCGCTTCACGGTCGTCGTCGCCGTCCTCTTCTTCGCGAACAGCATCGCGCTCTTCCACTACCTGAAGTAGCGCTCTCGCTACCGCGCGCGGAGCCGCGCCTCGAAGGCGCGGCGGAGGCTCTCGCCCGTGATCGGCGCCGGCTTCGGCGCCGGCGGAGGCAGGACGTCGACGCGGAGGATGTCGGCGCCGCGCTCCCCGTGACAGCGCGCGTAGGCCGCCGCTTCGTCGAGCGGCTGGAGCGTGCGTTGCCGGCGGCGGAGGCGCACAACTCGGTATTACCACGGAAGCGTGCCCCCGCTACACTTCGCGCGCTCTCGCGCTGGTGGCGGAATTGGTAGACGCGCTAGGTTGAGGGCCTAGTGGCCGCATAGGCCGTGGAGGTTCAAGTCCTCTCCAGCGCATCGAACGAGGGCCGCCCGGCGGGGCGGCCCTTCTCGTCTCTGTTGACGCCGTCCGCAGGAGTCTCTACGCTGACGGCGAACACACGTTCGACCACCATCCCGACCCCTGACTCAGGAGACGACGACAACCGTGGAACTCACCGGGCGCCAGCAGGAGATCTGGCAATTTCTCGTCGACTACGTCGACCGCCTCGGCTACCCGCCGACCGTCCGCGAGATCGGCGAGGCCGTCGGCCTCGCCTCGCCCTCGACCGTCCATGCCCACCTCGCGAACCTCGAGCGGGCCGGCCTCCTCCGCCGCGACCCGACGAAGCCGCGGGCGCTCGAGCTCGTCGGGCGAGAGCAGGCGGCGGCGGCGACGCTGCCGAAGCTGCCGCTCCTCGGCCAGATCGCCGCGGGCGCGCCGCTCCTCGCCGAGCAGAACGTCGAGGACGAGCTCGCCGTCCCCGAGACGCTCCGCGGCGACTTCCTGCTGCGGGTGCGGGGCGAGTCGATGATCGAGGCCGGCATCCTCGACGGCGACATCGTCGTCGTCCGCCGCGCGCAGGACGCCCGGAACGGCGAGATCGTGGTCGCGCTCGTCGGCGACGACGAGAGCGCCGACGAGGCGACGGTCAAGACGTTCTACAAGGAGAAGGGGCGCATCCGGCTGCAGCCGGAGAACGCCGCGCTCGAGCCGATCTACGCCGGCCACGTCGAGATCCTCGGCAAGGTCGTCGGAGTCTTCCGGGAGCTCTAGATGGACGTCTCGCCGCTGCACCGGACACTCGAGCAGGAGCTGCTCGCGCTGCTGCGCGGCGCATCGCTCGAGTGCCCGGTCTGCGGCGAGTTCGTCCTCCACGACGGCCCGAGGGTGCGCTGCCCCGAATGCGCGATGACCCTGTTCGGGCGAAGCGACGCGGCGGGCACCCAGGTAGAATTCGACGTGCAGGCCGGGTGACCGCGCCGTCGCGCGCGAGCGCGGCGTCGAGGAAAGTCCGGACACCGCAGGGCAGGACGCTCCCGCAGTTACGACTGCCAAGGAGGCGGCGAAAGCCGACGGACAGTGGCACAGAAAGCAAACCGCCGACGGCGTGTTCTCCGGAGACGCCGCCGGTAAGGGTGAAACGGTGGGGTAAGAGCCCACCAGCGTCGTGGCGACACGGCGGCTCGCCAAACCCCGTCCGGTGCAAGGCGAACAGGTTCCGCCGAGGCGGCCCGCCGAGGAACCGGGTAGCTGCACAGATGGATGGTCACCCTCGACAGAATCCGGCTTACAGGCCTGCTACCGAAGAGCCCCGCGCAAGCGGGGCTCTTCCATGACGGGCCTGGAAGCACGCGCGCGGTCGCCGTACGCTTTGCCCGTGGTGACCTGCCCGAAGTGCGGCGCGCAGAACCCCGAGGGCTCACGGTTCTGCAACGCCTGCGCGAGCCCGCTCGGCGCCGGGCCGGCCGAGGCCCGCGAGGAGCGGAAGATCGTCACCGTGCTCTTCGCCGACCTCGTCGGGTTCACGGCGCGCGCGGAGCGCCTCGACCCCGAGGACGTGCGCGCGATCCTGAACCAGTACCACGCACGGCTGCGCGAGGAGATCGAGGCGTTCGGCGGCACCGTCGAGAAGTTCATCGGCGACGCGGTGGTCGCGTTCTTCGGTGCGCCCGTCGCGCACGGCGACGACCCCGAGCGAGGCGTTCGCGCCGGTCTCGCGGTCCGGAGCGCGGTCGCCGACATGAACGCGGCGGACGCGCAGCTCGACCTGCAGGTGCGGGTCGCCGTCAACACGGGCGAGGCGATCGTCTCGCTCGGCGCGAAGGCCGAGCTGGGCGAGGCGATGGTTGCGGGCGACGTCGTCAACACGGCGTCGCGCCTGCAGACCGCCGCTCCGACGAACGCGGTCCTCGTGGGCGAAGGGACCTATCGCGCGACGCGGGGCCTCTTCGACTACGAGGAGGTGGAGCCGCTCGTCGCCAAGGGCAAGAGCGCTCCCCTGCACGCGTGGCTCGCCCTCGACGCGCGCACCGGGCCGGGCGAGCGCGCCTCGAACACCGCCCCGATGGTCGGGCGGGTGCACGAGACGAACGCTCTCCACCGGATCCTCGACACCGTGGTCGCGGAGGGCCGGCCGCACCTCGCGACGATCGTCGGCGAGTCCGGGATCGGCAAGACGCGCCTCGCGACCGAGTTCACGGCGCAGGCCGAGTCGAAGGGGATCCGCATCCTGCGCGGGCGCTCGCTGCCCTACGGCACGAGCACGCCGTACGGCCCGTTCGCGCAGCAGGTGAAGCAGTTCGCCGGCATCTACGCGAGCGACGACGCGAAGGCGAGCCTCGAGAAGCTCGGCACTGCGGTGGCCGAGATCGTCCCCGACAACGCCGAGGAGATCGCCAACCACCTCGAGCTCCTGATCGGCCTGAGCGCGGAGGGCGAGGTCGCGGATCGCCAGGTTCTCTTCTACGCCGCCCGTCGCTTCGGCGAGTCGCTCGCACGCACCGGGCCGACCGTCTTCGTGTTCGAGGACATCCACTGGGCGGACGCCGGCACCCTCGACCTGCTCGAGGTGCTCGCCGCGCGGCTGCGCGACGTGCCGGTGCTGCTCCTCGCGCTCGCGCGCCCCGGGCTCCTGCTCGAGCGCCCCGGCTGGGGCGGCGGGCTGCCTGCCTACACGGCGCTGTCGCTCGAGGCGCTCGCGCACGAGGACGCGACGAGAGCTTGCGCACCTGCTGCTCGGAAACGGCTCGAACGGAACCGACGCCGCGCGCGTTGCGGAGACGGCGGAGGGCAACCCGCTCTTCCTCGAGGAGCTCGCGGCATCCGTCGTGGAAGGACAGGCCGACGTCGCCCGCGAGCTGCCGACGACGATCCGTGAGCTCGTCTCCGCCCGCCTCGACGCACTCCCCGCGGAGGAGCGCAAGGTGATGCTCGACGCCGCCGTCGTCGGCAAGACCTTCTGGCGCGGCGCGCTCGAGCGCATGGCCGACCGTGGGCGCGGATCTCTGGCAGGTGCTCGACTCGCTCGAGTCGCGCGACCTGATCAGGCGCGAGTCGTTCTCCTGGATCGAGGGCGAGGAGCAGTTCTCGTTCAAGCACGTGATGATCCGCGAGGTGGCGTACGCGACGCTGCCGCGCGCGACGCGCAAGGACCGGCACGCCGCCGTTGCGGAGTTTCTCGAGGCTGCCACCGCGGCGGCCGCGGCGACGGCGACCGCGCTCGCGCAGCACTGGCGGGAGGCGGGCCGCGACGATCGCGCGATCGACTACCTGCTGCTCGCCGCCGAGCAGGCTGGGCGCGGCTGGGCGAAGGACGAAGCCGCGAGGCTCTACGGAGAGGCGCTCGCGCTCGTGCCGGAGGGCGACGACGCGCGGCGGCGGGAGATTGCCCGCAAGCGCGCGCTCGCGCTCGCGTCACTCGTGCACGTCGCCGACATGCACCTGACGCGCCGCGCCGATCCGGAGCCGAGCGAGCCCTAGACGGGCGGGAAGTCCGCGGGGGTGACATCGCCCGCGATCTCGTAGATCGCCAGGACGTCGTGAAGGCCGAGCTCCTTGGCATGGGCACGCACGACGTCGACGCTCGGCGCCATGTACAGGCAGAACGTGCGGACCCCGCCGTCCTCCTCGATCGCGACGTGGCTGTGCTCCCAGACGATGTCCGGGAACTGCTCCTCCACGATCTGGCGTGAACGCCGTCCGACCTCGGGCATTCTGCTCCTGCCCGACATGGAATTGCCGTTCGATCATGTATCTCGTCACAGCTCGCCCTCCTCGTTTCGCCGTTGGGGAGATTAACGCGCTTCGAGCGCCGGTGGATTGCGGAGAGTCTGGAGAACGACGCAATACCGCTCGGTCTTCTCCCGCAGCGAGGCCAGCTGCTCGGCCGTGGCCGCCGGGGCGTCGATGTCGAGGCGGAGGCGAATCGACTCGAAGCCGACGCGCGCCTCGCGGGAGGTGCCGAGGGTCCCCGCGAGATCCAGGTCCCCCTCCACGGTCACCTCGACGGAGTCGACGGCGATCTCCATCGCCGCGGCGACCATCTGGCAGGTCAGCTGCGCACAGGCGGCGAGCGCACCGAGGAGGAGGTCGCCCGAGCACGCGGCGGTCCCGGCGCCGCCGACGCCCGGATGGGCCTGCGCGTCGTAGATCGTGCGGCCGAGGTCGACCGAGCAGGCAATGGGCGTGTCGGCCTGGACGCCGCGCGCGACGAGGGTGATCCGCGACGACGAGGGATCCTCGCGGTAGCGCTCCTTCAGCGGCTTCTGCACTGCTCGAAGATCCATGCGGTGCCTCCTCCGGCGTTCGGCGTCGTCCGTCCACGGCGAATTGTCCATGTTCTCCCACGTAGTTGTCCGCATACCCGCTCGGTGGCGATGCGGATTGCCCGGCGTCGGGCGAACGGGGATCCGTCGGGAAGAAAAGGAGGTTCACGATGAACCGCAAGATCCTGTGGGCCGTGCTCGTGATCGGGCTGGCCCTCGTCATCGCGCCGCTCGCGCTCTCCCTCCCGGGCAAGACGAGTGCGGGGCAGCGAATGCTGAACGGGTTCCAGCCGATCATGCAGCGGGGCCAGGTGGAGACGACGGCGCGCTACTACAACGACGTCTTCGTTCCTCTCGGCAAGGTCGTGCCGATGATGACCATGGCTAACGTCTCCAAGTTCCAGGGGTACCTCGGCGGCTTCGACGGAATGCAGAGCGATGCCGCAAAGCTCGTGCCGATCCTCGCTCAGGCGCTCCACCGGACGCCGGCGCAGGTGCAGTCGATGATGACGGCGCAGCTTCCCTCGATGGCGGCGATGCTCTCGAGCCTGCCGCGAATGAAGGCGGACTTCGCACTGCTGCTCGGAGCGATGCAGCAGAACACCGGCATCTTCGCGCAGGTGCCCGCGGGGCTCGCGCACTACAAACCGCTCGTCACGACGATGCAGGCGAACATCGACAACTTCGCGCAGGTCAACAGCCTCCCCGACTTCCGCCTGTTTTCGGTCTTCTTCATCGTCCCCGGCGCCCTGCTCGTGCTCCTCGCCTCCGCCGGGCTCTTCGGCGGCGCCCGCGTGGCCGTGTTCGGCGCACATCACCGGCGGCCCCTGACGCACGCCTGATCGCAAGGGCTCGCTCCCGCGGCAGCGCCGTGCCGGCCACGGCGCTGCCGCGGGCGACGTCAGTACGCGTGCCCCGTGATCGCCTTCGAGATCGCGAAGCTCGCCACGATGAGCACCAGCGCGAGCAGAACGATCACGAGGAGCGCCGCAGGGAGCATTCGCCACGGATGGTGGTCGAAGTCCGCGTGCGGAGCGTGCGGATGCGGTAGATGTGGAGCCGCCAAGGACACCACCTCCTTCACCGTGAAGGATACGCCCTGTGAGCCGCACGTTCTTCGCGCCCGGCCGGGTCAACCTCATCGGCGAGTACACCGACCTCGTCGGCGGTCTCGTCCTGCCCGTGGCGATCGAGCTCGGGATCACGCTCGAGTGCGAGGCTGCGACGCGCACGGCGCTTCGCTCCGCCGATGCCGTCCCGGGCTGGGAGCGATACGTCGCGGCGGTCGAGCAGGAGCTCGCCGAGCTCGGGCGCCCGCCGGTCGGGATCGAGGGCGAGCTGACCTCGACGCTCCCGATCGGCGCGGGGCTCTCGTCCTCGGCTGCGCTCGAGGTGGTCGTGGCGGTCGCGCTTTGCGCAGTCGCCGGGTTCGCGCTCGAGCCGCTCGCGCTCGCGCAGGCCGCGCGCCGTGCCGAGCATCGCGCGGTGGGTGTCCCGTCGGGCCTGATGGATCAGGCGGCGTCGGTGCTCTGCCGCGAGGGCCACGCGCTCCTCTTCGACACCGGGACGCTCGAGTACGAGCACGTGCCGCTTCCCGCGGGCCTGCAGCTCGTCGTGTTCGACTCCGGCGTGCGCCGGTCGCTCGAGCACTCGGGGTACGCCGAGCGCAAGCGCGAGCTCGAGGCCGGGCATCCGGGCCGGCGGCGCCACGTCGAGACCGAGAACGACCGTGTCCGCGCGGTCGTTCGGGCCTTGCGGGAGGACGATCGCCCCGCGCTCGGCCGGCTCTTCCGCGCAGGGCACGACAGCCTGCGCGACGACCTCGAGGTGACGACCGCCGAGCTCGACGCCCTCGTCGACCTCGCGTACGAGCACGGAGCGGTCGCGGCCCGGATGACGGGCGGCGGCTTCGGCGGCTCCGTCGTCGCGCTCGCCGACGCCGACCTCGCCCGGGCCCTGCCCGGCGCCGTGCTCGCCGCCTATGCCGCCGCCGGCTTCTCCGCGCCGGCCCGTGCCTACGCCTTCCGGGCGGGTGCCGGCGCCCGCGAGCTTTAGGCCTGCGCGCGGCAGAATAAACGGCATACGACGTTGAATTTACGCCTAGCTCTTGACAAAACTCGGGAGGTGCGAGATCCTCGCGGGGATGGCGGACGAGATCGCGGACGGCTCCCTCGAGGCTCTGCGCGAGCGCAACCGCATGCGGGTCGTCGACGCGCTGCGGCGGAGCGGCACGGCCACCCGGAGCGAGCTCGCCCGGTCGACCGGGCTCTCGCGGACGACGGTCGCCACGCTTCTCTCCGACCTCCAGGCCCGCGGCCTCGTCGTCGAGACCGCCGTCGGGGAGGCGCGCGGAGGCGGTCGCGGCCGCCCGCCCGCGCTGCTCCGGCTCGATCCATCCGCGGGAGCGGCGCTCGGCGTCGACTTCGGCCACCGGCACGTCCGCGTGGCCGCCGCCGACCTCTCGTCGACGCTCCTCGCGGAGGCGAGCGCGCCGGTCGAGGTCGACACCCACGCCGACGAGGCGCTCGACCTCGCGACGACCCTCGTCGAGCAGGTTCTCGCGGAGGCGGGCATCGCCCGCGAACGCGTCGTCGGCGCCGGCATGGGCGTTCCCGGCCCGTTCGACCGGCAGCGGCACCTGATCAACTCGTCCACGATCCTGCCCGGCTGGGTCGGGCGAGACCCGGCCGCCGAGCTCTCGGGCCGCATCGGCGTGCACGTCGAGGTCGACAACGACGCGAACCTCGGCGCCCTCGGCGAGCACCGCTTCGGAGCCGGCCGGGGCGTCGGCGACGCCGTCTACGTCAAGCTCGCAACCGGCATCGGGTCGGGGTTGATCCTCCGTGGGGCGCTTCACCGCGGGGCGACCGGGATCGCGGGCGAGCTCGGGCACGTGCAGGTGCAGCCCGACGGCGTCGTCTGCAACTGCGGCGGACGCGGCTGCCTCCAGACGGTGGCCTCCGTCCCGACCCTGCTCGAAGCGGCGCGCGCGGCGCACGGCCCGGATCTCAGCCTGGCCGGGCTCGTCGAGCTCGTCGCCCAGGGCGACTTCGGAGCCCGGCGCATCGTCGGCGAGGCCGGACGCGCGGTCGGCCGGGTGCTCTCCGACCTGTGCAACCTCGTCAACCCCGAGGCGATCATCGTCGGCGGCGACCTGAGCTCCGCCGGCGAGCCTCTTCTCGCAGGGATCCGTGAGGCGATCGACCGGTATGCGCTTCCGGGCGCCGCCGAGGCGGTCGAGGTGAAAGCGGCGACGCTCGGCGAGCGCGCCGAAGTGCTCGGCGCACTTGCACTCGTGATTGCAGACACCGAACGGCTGCGCTCCGCCGGTCTTGCGTCGCTTGCGAGCGCGACTTGAAAAGGAGGTGGGCGCCACGCCCGACGACAGGAGCTCCCATGCCAAGGACAAACGCACCGCAAATACAAGGAGGACGACGTTGACTAGGACACCGAAGCTCGCGCTTCTCGCCGCGTTGGCGCTCGCGCTTGTGATTCCGGCTGCTGCCGGAGCCAAGCCGGCCGCCGGCAACGCGTCGTGCCAGCTGTCTGTCTTTTCCTGGTGGACCGGCGGCGGTGAGGCGGCAGGCCTCACGAAGCTGCAGGCGATCTGGAACAAGCAGCATCCGACATGCAAGTTCAAGAACGAGGCGGTGGCCGGCGGCGCCGGCACGAACGCCAAGGCCGTGCTCGCACAGCGGCTCTCGGCGCACAATCCGCCCGACTCGTTCCAGGGTCACGCCGGCAAGGAGCTGCTCGACTACATCAAGGCCGGGCAGGTTCTGCCGATCGACTCGCTCTACAAGCAGTACGGCTTCGACAAGATCATGCCGAAGCAGCTGATCTCTCAGATCACGTACAAGGGCCACCTCTACTCCGTGCCGGTGAACATCCACCGCGCCAACATGCTCTGGTACAACCCGTCGGTCCTGAAGAAGGCGGGCATCACGAGCGCACCGAAGACGTGGGCGCAGTTCACGGGTGACCTGCAGAAGATCAAGGAGAAGGTTCCCGGTGTGACACCGCTCGCACTCGGTGAGCAGTGGACGCAGAAGCACCTGTTCGAGACCATCCTCATCTCCACGCTCGGCCCCGCGGGCTGGAACAAGCTGTGGACGAAGGGCGGCAACTGGAACAGCGCGGGCGTGAAGACGGCGATCAACCGCTTCAACGACCTGCTCACGAAGTACACGAACTCCGACGCCGCGTCGCTCACGTGGCAGGATGCCGGCAAGCTCGTCATCGACGGCAAGGCGGCGTTCAACGTCATGGGCGACTGGCAGGACGGATACTTCAGCGGCACCACGAAGGGCGGGAACCTCGCCAAGAAGCCGAACGTCGACTACAAGTGGGCGGCGGTCCCGGGCACGGACGGCGTGTACGACTGGCTGTCCGACAGCTTCACGCTTCCGAAGGGCGCCCCGCACGCCACCCAGGCGAAGCAGTGGCTCGCGTTCCTCGGCAGCGAGAAGGCGCAGGACACGTTCAACCCGGTGAAGGGCTCGATCCCCGCACGGCAGGACGCGAAGACGAGCCTGTACGGCCCCTACCTCAAGTGGGCCCTCACCCAGTGGAAGAGCGACAAGCTGGTCGGCTCGCTGACCCACGGCGTCGTCGCCGACAACGCGTGGAACACGGCGGTCGACACTGCGCTCGGCCTCTTCATCCAGACCCACGACGTCGGCTCCTTCCAGAAGGCGCTCGTGGCTGCACACGGTAAGAACGCATAAGCGAAACGAGCTAGTCGCATGTCCCGGTTGAGACGCGTGAGGAGGTGGGGCCCCGGGCTCCTCCTCCTCACGCCCTCGATCGTCCTCATCGCCGTCTTCGTCTACGGCCTCATCGGCTGG
The DNA here is from genome assembly GCA_963831405.1 of uncultured Actinomycetes bacterium. Classification (GTDB taxonomy): domain Bacteria; phylum Actinomycetota; class Thermoleophilia; order Gaiellales; family Gaiellaceae; genus Palsa-739. Next base: position 202,905 of record CAWHPX010000020.1, on the reverse strand, counting down.
AACATCAAGGTGTCGCTCAGCGACTGGCGGACGGCGCAGCAGACGAGCGGTTACGCCGGGTTTCAGGCCTACCGGGACCTGAACAAGGACCCGGTCTGGTGGAACTACGACATGCGCCACCTGCTGATCTTCACGGTCGTCTTCATCGTCGGGACGCTCATCATCGGCTGGTCGCTCGCCTTCCTGCTCGACAAGGGCGTCAAGGGCGAAGGCTTCTTCCGGGCGGTCTACCTCTTCCCGATGGCGATCTCGTTCATCGCCGCGGGCATCGTCTGGCGCTGGCTCATGAACCCGGCGCCGGGCGACCGCACGACCGGGCTGAACGCGATCTTCGACAAGGTCGGCCTGCACGCGCTCGCGAACCAGTGGTATCTCGGCCAGAACTGGGGAATGGCCGCGATGGCGATCCCGGCCGTCTGGGCGCTCTCGGGCTACATCATGGCGCTCTTCCTCGCCGGCTTCCGGGGCGTGCCCGAGGAGCTCCGCGAAGCTGCGCGCATGGACGGCGCCTCCGAGTACCGCGTGTACCGGCACGTCGTCTTCCCGCATCTGCGGCCCGTGACGCTCTCCGCGCTCATCATCCTCGGCCACATCTCGATCAAGGTCTTCGACCTGATCGTCGCGATCGGCGGCAAGCAGGTCATCACGCAGGTGCCGGCGGTCTACATGTGGATCAACATCTACGACGCGCGTGACTACGCAAAGGGCGCCGCGATCGCGACCATCCTGCTCGCCGGGATCTCGATCTTGATCGTGCCGTACCTCATCTTCACCGTGCGTTCGGAGCGGAACGCGTGAGCAGCATCTCGCAGACGCCCCCGATCGTCGCGCCGGTGCGCAAGGTGCGCTCGCGCAGGCGCCGCGCACCGGTCGGGAAGTACGTCCTCCTCCTCGTCTTCGCGATCATCATCCTGACTCCGGTCTACGTCCTGCTCGTCACGAGCTTCAAGGGCGTGCTCGAGACCGACGCGTCGCACGCGTGGTCGCTGCCGCACGTCTGGACGGTCGACGCGTGGAGGCAGGCCTGGACGCAGCTGTCGCCGAACATCCGCAACAGCTTCGTCCTGGTGATCCCGGCGACGGCGATCTCGGTCGCCCTCGGCGCGCTGAACGGCTTCGTGCTGTCGAAGTGGAAGTTCCCCGGCGCCGACATCGTCTTCATGCTCTTCCTCTTCGGCATGTTCATCCCCTACCAGGCCGTGATGATCCCGCTGACGACGCTGCTGCAGAACATCAACTTCCCGGCGGGCATTCCGCGACTGGCCTTCGCGCACGTCGTCTACGGCATCCCGATCACCGCGCTGATCTTCCGGAACTACTACGCGACGATTCCGAACGACCTGATGGAAGCCGCGCGCATGGACCGGGCGGGCATGCTGCGCACGTTCTGGTCGGTGGTGCTGCCGATCTCGATGCCCGCGTTCGTCGTCGCCGCCATCTGGCAGTTCACGTCGATCTGGAACGACTTCCTCTTCGCCGTCTTCATCGTCACCGATCCCGCGAAGTGGCCGGTGACGGTAGCGCTGAACAACACCACGGGCTCCCTCGTCACGCCGTACAACCTGCAGATGGCGGCTGCGCTGCTTGCTTCACTGCCGACGCTGATCGTCTACGTTCTCCTCGGGCGGTACTTCATGCGGGGTCTCATGGCAGGAGCTCTGAAGGGCTGATGTCGGACATCGTTCTCAAGAACATCTCCAAGCGGTACCCGAACGGCTTCGAGGCGGTGAAGGACCTCTCGCTCGAGATCGCCGAGGGCGAGCTGCTCGTCCTCGTCGGTCCCTCGGGCTGCGGCAAGACGACCGCGCTCCGGATGATCGCCGGCCTCGAGGACATCTCCTCGGGCGATCTCTTCATCGGCGGGCGGCGGGTGAACGACGTGCTCGAGCGCGACCGCGACATCGCCATGGTCTTCCAGAACTACGCGCTCTATCCGCACATGACGGTCGCGCAGAACATCGCCTTCAGCCTCAAGCTCGCAAAGGTCCCCCGGCACGAGATTCGCAAGCGGGTCGCGGAGACGGCGGAGCTGCTCGGGCTCGACGCGCTCGTCGACCGGCGGCCGAAGCAGCTGAGCGGCGGCCAGCGCCAGCGCGTCGCGATGGGCCGCGCGATCATCCGGCAGCCGCAGGCGTTCCTGATGGACGAGCCGCTCTCGAATCTCGACGCCCAGCTCCGTGTGCAGATGCGCGGCGAGATCCAGGCGCTGCAGAAGCGGCTCGGCGTCACCACCGTGTACGTGACGCACGACCAGGTCGAGGCGATGACGATGGGCGACCGGATCGCCGTGCTCCGCGACGGCCTCTTGCAGCAGATCGGCTCACCGGGCGACGTCTACGACCGTCCGGCGAACCTGTTCGTCGCGGGCTTCATCGGCTCGCCGCCGATGAACCTCGCCCGCGCCACGGTGGCCGGCTCGACGCTCAAGCTCGGCAGCCACTCGATCGCGCTGAACGGGAGCGGGCCGGCCGACGGCGACGTCATCGTCGGCGTCAGGCCCGAGGACGTGCACGACGCGCGGATCGTCGAAGGCGACTCGTTCGCACGGATCGAGGCCGAGGTCGAACGAGTGGAGGCCGTGGGCGCGAGCCTGCTGGCGCACTTCTCCGTCGACGCCGAGGAGGCGAAGACCGCAGGGGTGGCGGCGGCGACGGGTGGGGAGCTGCTCGAGCACGCGCCGCTCGTGGAGCGGAGCGGCGCCTCGTTCATCGCGACCTTCGAGCCGCGGTCCGCCGTTCGCGGCGGAGACACCGTGGACGTCGCGCTCGACACGCGCCGTCTGCACTTCTTCGACCCCGAGACAGAGCAGTCGCTGCAACCGGCCTGATCGGCGTGGGCATGCTGGGGTACGCCTTCATGGGGAAGGCGCACTCGCACGCCTACCGCGCACTCCGTGAGCTCGAGCCGCCGCTCCTGCCGGAGCTCGTGTCGCTGGCAGGCCGCAACAGCGACGCCGCCGCCGCGGTTGCGCGACGGTACGGCTGGGGCGCGGCAGTCACCGACTGGCGCGACCAGATCGCCGACGACCGCATCGGTCTCTACGACAACGGCGGCCCGAACTGGCTGCACGCCGAGCCGACGATCGCCGCCGCACGGGCGGGCAAGCACGTGCTCTGCGAGAAGCCGCTCGCTCTCGACGCGGACGAGGCACACGCGATGTGGAGGGCGGCCGACGAGGCCGGCGTCGTGCACATGTGCGGGTTCAACTACCGCTTCGTGCCCGCGGTGCGCCTCGCGCGCGGGCTGATCGAGCGCGGCGACCTCGGCCGGATCGTCCATTTTCGGGCGCGCTACCTCCAGTCGTGGGGGTGGGATGCGCCCGCCGACGACTGGCACTTCGACCCCGCGCGCGCCGGCACCGGTGCGATCGGCGATCTCGGCGCGCACGTGATCGATCTCGCGCGCTACCTCGTCGGCGAGATCGCCACCGTGTCGGCCGAGGTGAGCACGTACGTGGACGGGCGGCGCGTCGACGACGCGTTCGTCGCGACGGTCGAGTTCGAGAACGGGGCGATCGGCACGCTGGAGGCGTCACGCCTCGCGCGCGGCCGGGTCAACTCGAACGCGTGGGAGGTGAACGGCGAAGACGGCTCGCTCGCGTTCGACGTCGAGCGGCTGAACGAGCTGCAGGTCGCCGAGGGGCCGGGCTTCCGGCGCATCCTCGTCACCGAGCCCGACCACCCGTTCATGGAGCACTGGTGGCCGCCCGGGCACATCGTCGGCTGGGGCGACACGTTCACGCACGAGCTCCATCACCTGCTGACTGCGATCGCGTCCGGCGGGAGCGTCGCGCCGCACGGGGCGACGTTCGAGGACGGCTATCGCTGCGCAGAGGTCTGCGACGCGATCCTCCGCTCGGCCGGGAGCGGCCGGCGGGAGACGCCCCACCGAGGGCGTTAGGTCCGGAGCACGACCTCGAGCGCGGTGCCGCGCCCGGGGGTCGACCGGAGCGAGAACCCACCCTCGATCGACTCGGCCCGCGCGCGCATGTTCTTGAGGCCCTGGCCTGCGTCAGCCTCTCCGCCCTCGAACCCGTCGCCGTCGTCGGTGATCGTCACGAAGCGCTCGCCGAACTGCCGCTGGCCGATCGTCACCGCCGACCGCGTGGCATTTGCGTGCTTGCGGACGTTCGCGAGCCCTTCCTGGACGATCCGGAAGATCTCGATCTGCTCGTCGGGGGCGAGGCGGATGCTCCGGTCGACCTCGAGGTCGACGTCGAGCGCGCCGTCGGCGGTGAGGACGTCGACGTAGCGGCGAAGGGCGGCGTCGAACGGGGCGGTCCCGCTCGCGGACGAGAGCGCGAGGATCGCGAACCGTGCCTCCTGCTGCGCGAGCACCGCCGCCTCCTTCAGCCGCGGCACCGTCTCCTCGATGGGCGCGCCTGCTTCGAGCATCGACGCGTGCGTCGAGACGGCGAACAGGTACTGCGCGAGACCGTCGTGGATCTCGCGCGCCACGCGGGCGCGCTCCTCCGCGACGGCGCGCCCGAACTCGGCGAACTGGATGGCGCGCCAGGCGCCCACGAGGAAGACGATGAACGCGAGCATGCGCAGGAAGTCGCCCTGTGAGACCAGCGAGCTTGCGAGCAGCGGCTGGAACACGAGGTGCAGCGCGGCAAAGAGCATCAGGGTGAAGCCGAGCGCGAGCCACCGGGCGAGGTCGTCTCCGCGGCGCACGAAGCGCAGGCCCCAGCCCACGACGGCGACGAGCGTCACCAGCGCCTGCAGTGCGAGCGTGCCGGTGAGGTAGAACGGCTGCTGGTCGTGGAGCGGGTTGAGGCCCGGCAGTGCGGGGCCGAGCGCGCGCAGGAGCGACCAGGCCACGAAGAGCGTGATCGCGGCAGCGGCGACGGCGTTCGCGATCGACCAGTCGCGGTACTTGCTCCGGCCCCGGGTGAACGGCGCGACGGCGATCAGCAACATGCCGAGGATGGCGCCGATGAGCGCGGCCCAGCTCTCCGCCGGCCGCACCTCGTGGCCGGAGAAGCGCGGCCCGATCGCGAAGACGGCGGCCGACAGCGAGGTGACGAAGAAGCCGCTCGCGAGCAGGAGGTCGACCCGCCGGCCCTCGGTCGAGTAGCGCGCCCCGGCGAGCACGGCGACGAGCAGGCCTGCGAGCGCCATCGTCGTCTGCAGCACGAGCCGCAGCTCGGGCAGGTCGTACGAGGTGCGCAGAACCGGGTAGTTGAGGAAGAGCGCCAGGCTCGCCCCGAGGAGGCCGGCGAGGAGGATCTCCCCCCAGAGCCAGTTCTGGTACTCGGTCCTGCCCTCGCGTTTTGCGCGTTTCACTTCCCTCTTGTCGGCAGAAGGGTCGCTGCCGATAAGAGCAATCAGTGGCAGCCAGGATCCTGATCGTCGACGACCACCCGCTGACCCGCGAGGCGCTCTCGTCGCTTCTCCGGACGCACGATTTCGACGTCGTCGGCTGCGCGTCGGACGGCGAGCAGGCGATCGTCGAGACTGCCCGCCTGAAGCCCGATCTCGTTCTGCTCGATCTCTCGATGCCCGGCCTCGACGGCCTCGGCGCGCTGCCCCGGCTGCGCGAGGCGGCCCCCGAGAGCGAGGTCGTCGTCCTCACCGCCTCCGGCACCGAGGAGAACCTCCTGGCCGCGATCCGTGCGGGCGCCGCAGGCTACCTCCTGAAGACCGAGCCTCCGGAGCGGATCGCCGCGTTCCTGAACGGCGTCGTCGAGGGCGAGGCCGCGCTCTCCGGCTCGATCGCCCGCCGCCTGCTCGAGCAGGTGCGCCACGGCAAGGGCCGCGACGGCGGCGTTCCGGAGACGATCGCCGCGAGCCTCTCGGCGCGGGAGCTCGAGGTGCTGCTCCTGCTCGACGAGCATCTCGGCACCGACGAGATCTCGAAGCGGCTCTTCATCTCCGAGCACACCGTCCGCTCGCACGTCAAGAGCCTCCTCCGGAAGCTCGGCGTGTCCTCGCGGCGCGACGCGCTCGAGCGGCTCGCCGTCGCCCGGGCAGCCTGAGCTCGCCCGAGAGACCGGTCGGTCTCACCCATTCTGGGTGAGTCGCTTCCCCCGCCGGGGGTCACAAGGAGCGGCCGCCGCCGGTCGATGCTTCGATCGGACACAGACACCCTCCGCGAGCGAGGGATGGCGGAACATCATGCGGCAGCGAAAGGGCCCCGAGAGGGGCCTTTTTGCTGCTCGAAGCCGTCGAGCGCGGCCTGGACGAGGCCGGGGAGCGTGTCGAGCTCGTAGCCGCCCTCGAGCACGGCGGCGACACGGGGAGCGAGCGCCGCCGACCGCCCGGCCAGCTCGCGGAAGCCGCTCTCGGTCACACGCATCTCTGCGAGCGGGTCGTCCTCGTGCGCGTCGAAGCCGGCGGAGACGAGGACGAGCTCCGGGGCGAACCGTGCGACTGCCGGCTCGACGGCGTCCTCGAAGGCGCGGATGTACTCGGCGTCGCCCGAGCCCGCCCGCAGCGGGATGTTCAGCGTCGTCTCGGCCTGGTCGTCCGGTCCGCCCGTCCCGGGGTAGAACGGCCACTGGTGGAGCGAGACGAAGAAGACGGTGTCGTCGCCGCGGAAGATCGCGTCGGTGCCGTTGCCGTGATGCACGTCCCAGTCGACGATCGCAACACGCTCGATACCGAGCGCGCGCTGCGCCGCGCGAGCCGCGATCGCGACGTTGTTGAAGATGCAGAAGCCCATCGCGCGCTCCGCGAGCGCGTGATGACCGGGCGGCCGGACGAGCGCGAACCCGCCCTGCAAGGCGGCCTCGATCGCCGTGCCGGCCGCGAGCGACGCGGCATCGAACGTCGTCGGGGTGCCGACCGTGTCGTAGTCGAGCCACTCGACCCCCTCGATTGCGCGCACGCGCGCGATGTGCTGCGGCGTGTGGCACAGCCTCAGCTCCTCGTCCGTCGCAGCGCGCCCCTCGCGCCAGTCGTGGAAGTGCTCGAGCAGCGCGCCGAGCCGCTCGGGCCGCTCGGGGTGGTGGCCCGTCGGATGCAGGCGGGCGAGCGCGGGGTGCGTCAGGACGTCGATCGAACGATCTCGTCGAGCTCGCCGAGCGACGCGACACCCGGCCGCGCCCGCCCGAGCAGGTAACACAGAAGCGGTGCGTTCGTGCGGGCGCCGCTCGAATGGGCGGCGAGGCCTGCGAGATCGAGCAGCTGCTCGACCTCTTCGGGCGACAGCTCGAGAGCGTCGCGGTCGATACCCGTCGCGTCGGCCAGCGCGTCTGCGCGCCGGTTCAGCCAGTCGTTCACGTGACGGAGGCTAATCGGTCTGCGACACCGCCGAGCCCGAGCTTCCGGAAGTAGGGAGACGCCTCCGCCCAGTGGGGTGTCTGGTCCTTGAGGGGAGGAAGGGGAGCGGAGGCGTCCATCTGGGCAATTCGCCGATAGAGCCGCAAGTCCTCCGCCTCCGCCGCGAAGCGGCCTGCCGCGAGCACGTCCTCCAGCGTGCGGTGCTCCTGCAGGATCTCGGCCGCCTTCTTCGGACCGATCCCGCGCGCGCCCGGCAGCTTGTCCGACGGGTCGCCGCGGAGCGCGATCAGGTCGGGCACTTGCTCGGGATCGACGCCGTAGCGCGCGCGCACCTCTGCGTGGTCGATCCGTGCGAGCTCGCTGACGCCGCGGGTCGGCGCGAGGATGGTGACCCGGTCGCTCACGAGCTGATAGGCGTCTCGGTCCGACGTCGCGACGAGCACGAGCCCCGGCCATGCGCGCGCAGCCGCGGCGAGGAAGTCGTCCGCCTCGTACCCCGGCGCCTTGGCGACGAGGAAGCCGAGCTTCTCGCACACCGCCGGCAGCAGGGCGAGCTGCTCGAGCAGCGACTCCTCGAAGACCCGGCCGGACTGGTAGGGCTCGTACGCCTGGTGCCGGTACGTCGGCGTCTCGAGCGAGTCCCAGCCGACGAGCACCGCGGCGGGACGCTCGGCCTGCCACAGCCGCATCATCATGTTCGTGAAGCCCACGACGGCATTGAGCGTCACCGTCTTCGGCAGGCCGTGGTACGCGCGGTGCGCGAACGAGTCGCCGTCGACTGCGAGAAGCGTGCTCAGAGCTCCGCCTCGAGCTCGAGGATGCGGGCCATCAGCCGCTCCGTCGCCTCGTGCGCCGCGGCGCCGGGCTCCTGTCCGCGCAGGTCGTCGATGTCGACGGGCGCGCCGTACGCGATCCGGAGCTTGCCGAAGCGCGTCAGCTTGTCGGTGCCCTTGACCGCCGCCGGCACGAGCGGCACGCCGGCCTCGAGCGCGATGCGCGCAGCCCCGGAGCGTGGGCGCGCCTCGAAGCGCTTGACGAGACCCTTCGTGCGGCGCGTCCCCTCCGGGAACATCGCCACCGCGTGCCCCTCGCGGGCGAGCCTCACGGCCGTCTCGATCGCGGCGCGGTCGCCCTGGCCGCGTCGCACGGGGAACGCTCCGGCGCCGTTCAGGACGATCGTCAACGGCCACCAGTAGAGCTCCGACTTGGCCATGAACCGAAGCTGCCGCTTCGGCCAGAGCGGGACGCCGAGCGGCCACGGGTCGAAGCTCGAGACGTGGTTGCACGCGAGCACGCAGCCGCCCTGCGGCACGTTCTCGGTCCCGCTCGCGTCGAGCCGGTAAAGCCCACGCAAAACCGGCCAGGAGAGGATTCCGACGACGTTGTAGAGGGGGCTCGGGCGCATCCCTGGAGTATTCAACCTCTTGACACCCCGGTATCGTGACCCGCCGGTGCCGGAGAAGAAAAAGGACAGACGCCTCGTGATCGTCGAGTCTCCCGCGAAAGCGCGGACGATCGAGGGCTACCTCGGCGACGGGTTCGTCGTCGAGTCGAGCGTGGGCCACATTCGCGACCTGCCGGAGCGCGCGGCGGACATCCCGGAGGAGTTCAAGAAGCAGAAGTGGGCACGGCTCGGCGTCGATGTCGAGCACGACTTCGCGCCGCTCTACATCGTCGATCCCGACAAGAAGAAGAAGGTCAGCGAGCTGAAGAAGCTGCTGAAGGACTCCTCCGAGCTCCTGCTCGCAACGGACGAAGACCGCGAAGGAGAAGCGATCGCCTGGCACCTGCTCGAGGTCTTGCAGCCGAAGGTGCCCGTCAAGCGAATGGTCTTCCACGAGATCACGAAGGATGCGATCAACCGTGCGCTCGGCGAGACGCGCGACATCGACGAGCGGCTCGTCAACGCGCAGGAGACCCGGCGCATCCTCGACCGCCTCTACGGCTACGAGGTCTCGCCCGTTCTCTGGAAGAAGATCACGCGCGGCCTCTCGGCCGGTCGCGTGCAATCCGTCGCGACGAGGCTCGTCGTCGAGCGCGAGCTCGAGCGCCGCGCGTTCACGGCGGCCGCCTGGTGGGACATCGAAGCGACGTTCGACCCCGAGTCGTTCCAGGCGCGACTCGTCTCGGTCGACGGCAAGCGTGTCGCGCAGGGGCGCGACTTCGGCACCGACGGCGTGCTCCGGAACGACGACGCGCTTCAGCTCGACGAGCAGCAGGCGCGCTCGCTGGCGGACGGGCTGCGCTCGGCCTCGTTCGTCGTCGCCCGGCGCGAGCAGAAGCCGTACTCGCGCCGGCCGAGCGCACCCTTCATGACCTCGACGCTCCAGCAGGAGGCGAGCCGGAAGCTCCGGTACTCCGCCCAGACGACGATGCGCATCGCGCAGCGCCTCTACGAGAACGGCTACATCACCTACATGCGGACCGACTCGACGACGCTGTCGGAGTCGGCGCTCACGGCGGCGCGGGCCCAGGCGACCGAGCTGTACGGCGCCGAGTACGTGCCGAGCGCACCGCGGCAATACGAGCGCAAGGTGAAAAACGCACAGGAGGCGCACGAGGCGATCCGCCCTGCGGGCGACGCATTCCGGCTGCCGAGGAATCTGCAGGGGGAGCTCAACCGCGACGAGTTCGCCCTGTACGAGTTGATCTGGATGCGCACGATCGCGTCGCAGATGAAGGACGCCGCGGGACAGACGGTGTCGCTTCGCATCGCAGGCACGTCGGCGAACGGCGAGCTCGCGGAGTTCGGCGCGTCGGGAACGGTGATCACCTTCCGCGGCTTCCTCGCCGCCTACGAGGAGGGCCGTGACACCGATGAGGCGGCCGACGACGACGAGCGCCGGCTCCCGAACGTCTCGGAAGGCGACGCTCTCCAGGTCGTCGAGCTCGAGCCGCAAGGGCACGAGACGAATCCGCCCGCGCGCTACACCGAGGCGACGCTCGTGCGAACGCTCGAGGAGCTCGGCATCGGCGCGGCCGTCGACGTACGCGTCGATCATCGGCACGATCCTCGACCGCGGCTACGTCTTCAAGAAGGGCACCGCGCTCGTCCCGTCGTTTCTCGCCTTCTCGGTCGTCAACCTGCTGAAAGGCCACTTCGGCCAGCTCGTCGACTACGGGTTCACCGCGAGCATGGAGGACGACCTCGACCGCATCGCCGCCGGCGAGGAGGATCGCAACCACTGGCTGCGCCGCTTCTACTTCGGCGAGAACGACGGCAAGGGGCTGCAAGAGCTCGTTTCTGACCTCGGCGCGATCGACGCGCGCGAGATCAACTCGATGGAGCTCGGCAACGGCATCGTTCTGCGCGTCGGCCGTTACGGCCCCTACCTCGAGCGGGACGGCGAGCGGGCGAACATTCCCGACGACCTCGTGCCCGACGAGCTCACCGTCGAGAAGGCGGAGGAGCTCCTCGCACAGCCGTCCGGCGAGCGCGAGCTCGGCGTCGATCCGGCGTCGGGACGGCAGATCGTCGCGCGGACCGGCCGCTACGGCCCGTACATCACGGAGGTGGTCGAGGAGGGCTCGAAGGACAAGCCGAAGACGGCGTCGCTCTTCAAGTCGATGTCGCTCGACACCGTCACGTTCGACGAGGCGCAGCAGCTCCTCGCGCTGCCGCGCGTGCTCGGCGCGGGCGCCGACGGCGAGGAGGTGACGGCGCGAAACGGCCGGTACGGGCCCTACGTGCAGCGCGGCAAGGAGACGCGCTCGATCGAGACCGAGGAGCAGCTTCTCACGATCACGCTCGAGGAGGCCGAGGCGCTCCTCGCCCAGCCGCGGCAGCGCCGCGGGCGCGGCCAGGCGAAGCCGCCGCTCAAGGAGCTCGGCCCCGACCCGGCCACCGGCAAGCCGATGATCGTGAAGGAGGGCCGCTTCGGGCCGTACGTCACCGACGGCGAGACGAACGCAAGCCTCCGCCAGGGCGACGACCCGGAATCGCTCACCGTCGAGCGCGCGCAGGAGCTGCTCGCCGACCGCCGCGCCCGCGGGCCGGCGAAGAAGAGCCCCCCGAAAAAGGCCGGCGCCAAGAAGCCCACCCGCTCTCGCAGCAAGTCTTGAAGAGCCAACTTTCGCGCGTGGCCGCGCGTCGTAGACTGTGTCCGGACGGACTCGCACGCGCGCGCTGAGAACCGCTTTTCCGGCCGGCACGGAATACGCGGAGGCGCGACGCGCGTTTCCCCTGGCAGGCGGAGGATTTGCCTCCTAGAGTGAGAAGGCTTCGAGACGGTCTCCGACGCAGGACCGAAAGGATTGAGACGACCCTGACGCAGAACCAGCTGCACGAATTGCTCGAAACGGATCAGGCCCGTGCAATGGTCGAAGCGGCCCAGGAGCGCGGCTATCTGGAGCCTGCGGAGCTCGAGGCGTTCGCGGTCGAGCTCGACCTGGCCGACGACGAGATCGAGGAGCTGACGACCGAGCTCGAGCGCATCGGGCTCGAGATCTCGACGCCGGCCGCGGCCGCAGCCGCCGAGGAGGCGAAGGAGAAGGAGAAGGAGGCCGAGCTCGCGGCGGCGGAGGCCGCAGCCGCGATGAGCGGCGCCGCGGACAGCCTGCAGCTCTTCCTCGCCGACGTCGGGCGCCACAAGCTGCTGACCGCTGCCGACGAGGTCATCCTCGCGAAGCAGATCGAGCGCGGCGACCCGACCGCGAAGCGCCGCATGATCGAGTCGAACCTCCGTCTCGTCGTGTCGATCGCCAAGGGCTATCGCGGTCTCGGCGTGCCGTTCCTCGACCTGATCCAGGAGGGGACGCTCGGCCTCAACCGCGCGGTCGAGAAGTTCGACTGGCGCCGCGGCTTCAAGTTCTCGACGTACGCGACCTGGTGGATCCGCCAGTCGGTGCAGCGCGCCGTCGCAAACCACGCGCGCACCATCCGCGTTCCCGTGCACGTGGTCGAGCGCCAGCAGAAGCTCTCGCGCGCCGCGCGCCGGCTCGAGGTCGAGCTCGGCCGCGAGGCGACGAAGGAGGAGCTTGCGGAGGCGACCGGCCTGCCGATGCAGCACGTCGACGAGGCGCTCGGCGCCGCCCACGCATCGGTCTCGCTCAACCAGACGGTCGGCGCCGACGACGAGGGAGAGCTCGGCGACCTCTTCGCCGACCGCGAGGCCGCGGATCCGTTCGAGGAAGCGGAGGAGTCGCTCCGCAGGCAGGGCGTCCGGCGCGCGCTCGACGCGTTGCCGGAGCGCGAGCGGCGCATCCTCGAGCTTCGGTTCGGCTTCGAAGGCGAGCCCTGGACGCTCGAGGCGATCGGCCACGAGCTCGACCTGACGCGCGAGCGCGTCCGGCAGCTCGAGGGGCAAGCACTCGCCCGCCTCGGCGCGCTTCGCGACCTGATCCACGTCGCGGCCTAGCTCTGCGCGCCCCGTCGCGGGCGGGCTCCGCCTCGAAATCTCGTTGTAGATCCGAGCGGAGACGTGGGATACTCGCCCGATACCCGGTTCTCGGGGATTTACGGGAGGGGCTCACATAAGGAGGAATCCGTTGAGGGTGAGAAAGTCGTTCGTTCTCGTCCCGTTCATGGCGCTCGCCGTCACGCTGCTCGCCGCGACCGCGGGCGCACGCCCGACGGCGAGCACGACGTCGCTCGTCTTCGGCACCGCGTCCGATCCAGTCGTGCTGGACGGCCCGCTCGTGTCCGACGGCGAGTCCCTTCGTCCGATCGACCAGATTTTCGAGGGTCTCGTCAGCCTCAAGCCCGGCTCGACGAAGCTCACGCCGTCGCTCGCTACGAAGTGGAGTGCGTCGAACAGGGGCCTCGCCTGGACGTTCACGCTCCGTCGGGGCGTCCGTTTCCAGGACAACACCCAGTTCAACGCGGCCGCCGTGTGCGCGAACTTCAACCGCTGGTACAACTTCCCGGGCCCGCTGCAAAACAGCGCCGTGACGTACTACTGGAACACGGTGTTCGGCGGCTTTGCGCATCCTGCAGCCGGCAATCCGGGCCCTGACAAGAGCCTCTACAAGAGCTGCAAGGCCAAGGGTGCGTACTCGGTGACGATCAACCTGACCCGGCCGTCGTCGTCGTTCATCGGAGCGCTCGCGCTCTCGAACTTCGGCATCGCTAGCCCGACGGCGCTGAAGAAGTACCAGGCCGACGCCGGCACGGTCGACTCGAACGGTGTCTTCCATCCAACCGGCACCTTCGGGACGCAGCATCCGATCGGCACGGGCCCGTACATGTTCAAGTCGTGGAGTATCGGCGACAAGCTGGTGCTGACGGCCAACCCGAGGTACTGGGGCAAGAAGCCGAAGATCACGCAGATCATCTTCAAGCCGATCTCTGACAACGCCGCGCGCCTGCAGGCACTGCAGACGGGCGAGATCCAGGGCTACGACCTCGTCGACCCTGCAGACATCGGCACGGTGCAGGGCTCCGGCAACGAGAAGATCCTCAACCGGCCGGCCTTCAACGTCGGTTACGTGGGGATCAACCAGAGCTTCAAGCCGTTCGACAACCCGCTCGTCCGCCAGGCGCTCGCGTATGCACTCGACCGGACCTCGGTCGTGCGCGGGTTCTACGCGGGCCGCGGCCAGGTTGCGAACCAGTTCCTGCCGCCGCTCGTCACGGGCTTCGCGACGAAGGGCGTCCCGAGCTACTCGTACAACCCGACGAAGGCAAAGGCTCTGCTGCAGCAGGCCGGCGTGAAGCTGCCGCTCTCGGTGGACTTCTGGTATCCGACGAGCGTCTCGCGTCCGTACATGCCCGACCCGAAGAAGAACGCCGAGGCGTTCGGGGCGAGCCTCGAGAACAGCGGCTTCAAGGTGACATTCCACGCTGCTCCGTGGCGGCCGGACTATCTCGGTGCCGTGCAGAGCGGGAAGGCGGAGCTGTACCTGCTGGGCTGGACGGGCGACTTCGGTGACCCGGCCAACTTCCTGAACGTGCACTTCGGAGCCGTCAATCCACAGTTCGGGTTCAACAACCCGAGCCTCTTCAAGCTCCTGCAGCAGGCCGATTCCGAGACGAACCTCGCGAAGCGCGCCGAGCTGTACCAGAAGGCGTCGATTCAAGTGATGACGTACCTGCCGATGATCCCGTACGTCCACTCGATGCCGGCGCTTGCGTTCCAGAAGAACGTGCTCGGCTACAAGCCGAGCCCGGTCTCGCTGGAGCCGTTCTCACTCGTGTACTACGGCAAGTAGGTGGATTCAGGGGCAATGCCGGCGGACGACTAGATGCTTCGGTTCGTCGTCCGTCGGCTGCTCCTTCTCGTTCCGATTCTCCTCGGGCTGTCGATCCTCGTCTTCGGCTGGATCCGGCTCCTGCCGGGCTCACCTGCACAGGCGCTGCTCGGCGAGCGGGCGACGCCGCAGACGATCGCCCAGATCCGGCATCAGTACAAGCTCGACCGCCCGATCTACGAGCAGTACTGGGGGTATCTCCAGACGGTCGGGAAGCTCGACTTCGGTGTCAGCATCTCGAGCCGCCGTACGGTGACGTACGAGTTCGCGCACCGGTTCCCCGCGACCATCGAGCTCGCGCTCGCGGCGATGATCTTCTCGGTCGCGTTCGGCATCCCGCTCGGCTTCCTCGCGGCGAAACGCTACGGCAGCATCTTCGACCACATCAGCCTCGTCGGCTCGTTGATCGGGATCTCGATACCGATCTTCTTCCTCGGACTGATCCTGAAATGGATCTTCGCCGTCAAGCTCGGCTGGCTCCCGAGCATCGGCCGTGAAGACGTGCTGAGCGAGGCGAAGCATCCGACGAACTTCTACGTGCTGGACGCGATCGTCACCGGCAACGGAGGCGCGCTCTGGGACTCGATCAAGCACCTTGTGCTACCCGCGATTGCGCTCGGGTCGATCCCCCTCGCGGTCGTCGCGCGCATCACGCGAGCCGCCGTGCTCGACGTGCAGAACGAGGACTACGTGCGCACCGCCCGCGCGAAGGGCTTACCGCCGTACATCGTCGACTCACGGCACGTGCTGCGCAACGCCCTGCTGCCGGTCTCGACGATCATCGGGCTGCAGACGGGCCTCCTGCTCTCCGGCGCAGTGCTCACCGAGACGGTGTTCGCGTGGCCGGGCATCGGCACGTGGCTGAAGGACGCCATCTTCAACCGTGACTACCCGGTGCTGCAGGGCGGGATCCTCTTCGTCGCGATCGTGTTCGTGCTCGTGAACCTCGTCGTCGACATCTCGTACGCGATCATCAACCCGCGGATTCGCGTGTCATGAGCGTCGCGGAGCTCGAAGCGGCCGAGATTGCGTTCGAAGGCGCCGGCGGCCTCTGGCGGGACGCGTGGTCGCGGCTGCGCCGGAATCCCGGTGCGCTTGTCGGCGTCGCGCTCGTGGCGATCTTCGTGATCGTCGCTGTGTTCGCGCCGCTCATCGCGCCGTACGATCCCCGCTCGCAGAACCTCCTGCTCGTCGCGCGGGGCTGCTGCCCGGGGCCGTCGATGCACCACGTGCTCGGTGTCGACCAGCTCGGCCGCGACGAGCTCAGCCGCCTCTTCTACGGCGCGCGATTCTCGCTCGTGATCGGGGTCGTCGCCGTCGGGGTCGGATTGTCGATCGGCCTTCTCTTCGGCGCGATCGCCGGCTACCTCGGGGGATTCATCGACGGCTTGATCATGCGCATCATGGACGTGATGCTGGCGATCCCGGGCCTGCTGCTCGCGATCGGCATCGTCGCGGCGCTCGGCCAGGGGCTCTGGCAGATCATGGTCGCGGTCGGCACGACCAACATCCCGATCTTCGCGCGGCTCCTCCGGGGCTCGATCCTCGCCCAGCGCGAGAACGACTTCGTGCTGGCGGCGCGCTCCGTGGGCGTCCCGCGCCGCGCGATCCTCGCGTCGCACATCCTGCCGAACGCGATCTCGCCGGTGATCGTGCAGGGCACGCTCGCGCTCGCAACCGCGATCATCGACGTCGCCGGCCTGGGCTTCCTCGGGCTCGGCCCTCAGGATCCGGGCACGCCCGAGTGGGGGACGATGCTCACCGAGGTCGACCGCTACCTCCAGAGCGCGCCGCTGCTCGCGATCTTCCCCGGCGTCGCGATCGTCATCTCGGTCCTGGGCTTCAACCTCATCGGCGACGGGCTGCGCGAGGCGCTCGACCCGAAGCTGCGCGGCCGTGGCTGAACCGCTGCTCGCAGTCGACGATCTGCGGGTGCAGTTCGGGACGGAACGCGGATCCGTGTACGCGGTCAACGGGGTCTCGTTCTCGATCGAGCCCGGCGAGGCCCTCGGTCTCGTCGGCGAGTCGGGCTGCGGCAAGAGCGTCACCTCGCTCGCGATTCTCGGGATCCTCGCGCGGAACGGACGCGTGACGAGCGGACGCGCGATGTTCGAGGGCCGCGACCTCATCGGCCTCTCCGATCGTGCGCTGCGACGTATCCGCGGTCGTGAGATCGCGATGATCTTCCAGGACCCGATGACGAGCCTGAACCCGGTGCTCACGATCGGCAGGCAGATCCGTGAGGCGCTCGAGACCCACCTCGAGCTCGACCGCAAGGCGGCGACGTCGCGCGCCGTCGACCTGATCGACCAGGTCGGCATCCCGAGCGCCGAGCTGCGGCTCAAGGACTACCCGCACCAGTTCTCGGGCGGCATGCGCCAGCGGGCGATGATCGCCATGGCGCTCGCGTGCAAGCCGAAGCTCCTGATCGCCGACGAGCCGACGACGGCGCTCGACGTGACGATCCAGGCGCAGATCCTCGACCTGCTCCGCACGCTCGTCGCAGACTCGGACACCGCGCTCATCCTGATCACCCATGATCTCGGCGTCGTCGCGGGCATGTGCGAGCGCATCGCCGTCATGTACGGCGGGATGTTCATGGAGACCGGGTCGACCGAACAGATCTTCGACCGGCCGCGGCATCCGTACACGCTCGGCCTGCTCACGTCGATCCCGCGGCTCGACCAGGCTCGCGCGCGAAGCTTCATCCCGATCGAGGGGACACCGCCGCACCTCGCAAAGGAGCCGACCGCATGTCCGTTCGCGCCGCGCTGCGCGTATGAGGTCGCCGAGTCGCGAGAGCGGGTGCCGCAGCTGCACGAGGTCGAGCCGGGCCACCGCGTCGCATGCGTCAACCCCGTGCCGGCGGACGAGTGGGCGCGCGCGCGAGAGGCGTCGGTGGCGTGACGCCGCTCGTTGAGGTATCCGACCTCAAGGTCTACTTCCCGATCAAGAGCGGGATCGTGCTCGACCGTCACGTCGGCGACATCAAGGCGGTCGACGGCGTCGACCTGGCGATCGAGCGCGGCGAGACGCTCGGCCTCGTCGGCGAGTCCGGCTGCGGCAAGTCGACGATCGGTCGAGCAGTCATCCGCCTCTACGAGCCGACGGCCGGGAAGGTCGTCTTCGACGGGCAGGACATCAGCAGTCTCGGCGAGGTGGCGATGCGGCCGTTGCGCCGGCGGATGCAGATGATCTTTCAGGATCCGTTCGCGTCGCTCAACCCGCGCCACTCGATCGGACGTACGATCGCCGAGCCGATGCGCGTGCACGGTCTCGCGACGAGACGGCAGGCCCATGCGAAAGTGCGGGAGCTGCTCGTGCGCGTCGGCCTTCCCGCCGATGCCGCGGCGCGCTACCCGCACGAGTTCTCGGGCGGCCAGCGGCAGCGCATCGGGATCGCACGCGCACTCGCCGTCAACCCGGACTTCATCGTCTGCGACGAGCCGGTCTCGGCGCTCGACGTCTCGATCCAGGCGCAGATCATCAACCTGCTCGACGAGCTGCAGGACGACTTCGACCTGACGTACCTGTTCATCGCGCACGACCTCGCCGTCGTTCGGCACATCTCGGACCGCATCGCCGTCATGTACCTCGGCAGCGTCGTCGAGGTGTCGCCGGCCGACGAGCTCTACGCGACGCCGCTGCACCCGTACACGATCTCGCTGCTCTCGGCGGTGCCGATCCCCGATCCCGTCGTCGAGCGCCGCCGCGAGGCGATCCTGCTGTCCGGCGACCTGCCGAGCCCGGCGAACCCGCCCTCGGGGTGCCGGTTCCACACCCGCTGCCCGTTCGTGCAGGCGACGCGCTGCCGCGACGAGGTGCCGCGGCTTCGGCAGCTCCGGGACAGCGCACACGGTCGCGTGCCACTGGGCCGAGGAGATCAGAACAGGCGCGCTTCGCCCGCGCGAGCGTCCGCCGGTTTTCGAGCCCGGCCCGGCGCTCGAGCCGGTTCCGGCCCCGCCGCCGACCTAGCGGCTGCCCGGAGAATGGCCTCGCGCTCGAGCGGCACGATCGAGAGCTCGGCCGGCGGCCTGTCGGAGAAAGGTCCCGACGAGGAAGAGCTCGTCGAGGTCGCCGTGGTCGTCGTCGGCGAGGGCGCGGCGCGCGGCGGCGAGCCCGGCTTCGATCTCGAGGTGCGCGCCGCCGCCGGAGGGCAACGAGCGCTCGGCCGCGACGCGGCCGCCGGCGATGAAGAACGCTCGCGCATGCCCGGCTTCTGCGGCCGGGGCGACGATGCAGCGTTCGACCGCACGCAGGCGCTGCAGGCGCTCGAGCTCGCGGCAGACGCGCTCGAGCGCCTGCAGACGGTCGCGCAGCCGCGCGGCGTCCTCGTAGCGGCGTGCGTCGGCGAGCTCGGCGAGCCGACGCCGCAGTCGCGGCAAGGCCCGCGACGGCCGTTCGAGCTCGTCTGCGTGCAGCGCACGCGCGGCGAGCTGTGCACGGCGGCGTGAGCGGATCGGGCCCACGGTCGTCCGCTGCGACGACGCGCAGACGCCGTCGCCGCGCTTGCGCAGCCAGACGTATCTGTCCGGGCGTGCGACGCGGGCGTTCGCCGGGGGCCGCAGCTCACGGATGAGCCGCAGCTCCTCGAGCGCGGCTTCGAGCTCGGAGCCGAGCACGGACCATTCGATCCGCTCGACCGCGGCGAGCGCCGCCTCGACTGCGGGCCGCTGCCGCTCGGAGCGGAAGTACGAGCGAAGGCGTGCGCGGAGGTCCCGGGCGCGGCCGACGTAGAGCAGCTGCTCGTTCCGGTCGTAGAAGCGATAGACGCCCGGACGCGGCGGCGCGCCGTGCGCGAGATGGCGCTTGTCGAAGACGCGGCGCGTGCGCGTCGCCGACAGCGCGACGAGATCGGCGACCGTTCGCGCACCGCGCTCCTGCGCGAGGCCGATGAGCGCCAGCAGGATCTCCGCCGTCGCCTGCGCGTCGGGCAGCGCCCGGTGACACGGCTGAACCGACGTGCCGAAGAAATAGGAGAGCTGCGCGAGCGACGCGCGCGGCACGCGCCCCGCAAGGACGCGGCGTGCGAGCGCCACCGTGTCCACGACGGGAGCGGCGAGCCGCGAGCCGGTCAGCCGTTCCGTCTCGCGGTCGAGAAAGGAGAGGTCGAAGCGCGCGTTGTGTGCGACGAGCACGGACGTCGCCGGCGAACGCGAGGAACCGGCGGACGGCGACGGCCGGCTGCGGTGCGCCGCGAAGCTCGTCGTCGGTCAAGCCGGTGATCGCGGTGATCGCCGCCCCGAGCGGCATGCGCGGGTCCACGAGGGTCTCGAACTCCCCGGCGATCTCGAAGCCGACGATCTTCACGGCACCGATCTCGCAGATCTGCGACGACCCGGGGCGGAGGCCGGTCGTCTCGAGGTCGACGACGACGTAGGTCGCCTCCTCGAGCAGGAGGTCCGCGCCGAGCGGGGCGGCGAGCCCGACCGCATCGCCGTTCCACGCGAGGCGGCTGTCTGCTTCGACGACCTCGGCGAGCAGTGCCCGCGCGAGCGCGACCGGCGCCTGCCGGAGCGCGAAGAGCCGCCGGGCCGCCTCCTCGGCGACGACGGGCCCGCGGCGCTCCTCGACGAGCTCCACGAGCCGGTCTGCCGCGTCTAGCCTCAGCTGCATGGCCGCAAGCGTAGGCGAACATACGTTCGTTTTCCAGCTGACGCCGCTTCGCGCGGCTCCCGATGCCGGCGCCGAGCAGGTCTCCCAGGTCCTGCCGGGCGAGCCGCTGCGGCTCGAGGAGTCGCGAAACGGCTGGGCGCGGGTGCGAACCGCCTACGACTACCCGGGCTGGCTGCCGGCCTCGGCTCTCGGCGGGCAGGCCGATCCGCACTGGCTCGAGCCCCGCGCCGCCGACCCGGTCGAGGCGGCCCGGGCGCTGCTCGGCACGCCGTATCTCTGGGGCGGGATGACGGAGCTCGGCATCGACTGCTCGGGCCTCGTCCACATGAGCTTCCGGGCGACCGGACGCCTCGTCCCGCGCGACGCCGGCCAGCAGGAGGCAGCGGGGGCTGCGGGTGGACGAGCCGGAGCCGGGCGACCTCGTCTCGTACGGCGACCCGCCCGACCACGTGGCCTTCTGGCTCGGCGAGGGGCGCATCCTCCACGCCACCGGCCGCGAGGGAGCGGCCGGGGTCGTCGAGGAGCCGGAGCCGGACGAGCTTCGCGCCCGTCGCCGCGCCGCGTTCAGGTTTGAGCCGGCGCGATCACGGTTCTAACTACCTCGTCGCGCGCCACGTCTGAAAGAATGCGCAATGCGCGCGGGGCAGGGGTCTCCTCGGTGCGTCTCAACGAACTCAGACCGGGAGGTATCTCTTGAATCGCAGCATCCGGTGGAAGTGGCTGATGACCGCCGCGACTTTCGCAGCCACGCTCGCGCTCGTCGCGTCGGCCTGCGGCGGTGGCGGTGGCTCGAGCAGCAGCTCCACGTCCGCCTCGGGTGGCGGCAGCACGACCTCCGGGTCGTCGAGCGGGAAGACGTTCCCGAATTTCCGAATCGCCTACGACACCGGTATCGACTTTCTCGATCCGGGCCTCTCCTACACGGTGCAGGGTTGGGCGATTCTCTGGAACACGTACCTGCCGCTGCTCGGCTACAAGCACGTGAACGGCCCTGACGGCGCGACGCTCGTGCCGTATCTCGCGCAGGCGATGCCGACGGTCTCCTCCGACGGCAAGACCTACACGCTGACGCTCCGCAAGGGCCTCAAGTACTCGGACGGCACGGCGATCAAGGCCAGCGACTTCCCGGCCACGATCGAGCGCGACTACAAGATCGACTCGCCGGGCGTCGGCTTCTTCTCGAACATCGTGGGTGCCGACGCGTTCAGCAAGAACCCGAAGTCGGGCCACATCACGGGCATCACGACCGACGACGCGACCGGCAAGATCACGATCAAGCTCAATCAGCCGCAGGGTGACTTCAACTACATCCTCGCGACCGAGTTCGCCGCCCCCGTCCCGGCCAGCTCGCCGGCGAAGGACACGTCGACGAACCCGATGCCGTCGACCGGCCCGTACATGATCCAGAGCTACAAGCCGAACAAGTCGGTGCTCATCGTCCGCAACCCGAACTTCGACGCGAGCGCCTTCGACGGCAACGTGCCGAGCGGCAACCCGGACAAGATGACGATCGACATCATCGGCGATGCAGGCGTTGCGCTGACCCGGACGCTGAACGGCCAGGAGGACTACGACCTCTATCAGCCTCCGAACGACCGGCTCGCCGACCTGCAGAACAATCACGCCGACCAGATCAAGGTCTACACGCCGGCGAACACGTACTACTACTTCATGAACAGCCGCGTCGCGCCGTTCGACAACCTCAAGGTGCGGCAGGCGGTCAACTATGCGATCAACCGCGAAGCCCTCGTGCGGATCTACGGCGGGCTCGCTACACCGACGGAGAACGTGCTTCCGCCGACGTACCCGCAGTACAAGAAGCTCAACCTGTACCCGTACGACGTCGCGAAGGCGAAGCAGCTGATCAAGGACGCCGGCGCGACCGGGGCCGACGTCACGGTGTGGACGAGCAACAACGAGTCCCGCCGCGCTCCGGAAGCCGCCCAGTACCTCCAGCAGGTCCTGCAGAAGATCGGCCTCAACGCGAAGTTGAAGCAGATCAACGCGGCGATCTACTGGACGACGGTCGGCAACCAGGCGACGAAGGCGCAGATCGGCTTCGCCGACTGGTTCCAGGACTATCCGCATCCGCTCGACTGGTTCGACGTCCTTCTGAACGGCAACCGGATCACGCAGACGCACAACAACAACTACTCGAACTTCGACAACGCGGCAGTGAACACGAAGATCGAGTCGTTGAAGAAGGAGCCGAAGCTGACGGACGCCGATCAACAGCCAGTGGGCGGACGTCGACAAGATGGCGATGGAACAGGCCGCATGGGCACCGTTCATCAACCAGCAGGGCATCGACACGTTCGGCAGCGACATGGACCTCAGCTGCTACGTGTTCCACGTGAACTACCAGTTCGACTTCTCGACGATCTGCAAGAAGTAGTCGAGTCGGCTTCGATGTGGCCGGGGGCGCCGAACGGCGCCCCCGGCGCGTTTTCGACGAGGTGACGGTGAGTGGCACAGCGGACTGAGAGCGAGTTCACGCTCGACACCGCGGCCGAGCTGGCCGCCGGCGAGAGCTCGGCGACGATTCGGGGCCGGAGCCCGTGGTACCTCGCCTGGCGCCGCCTGCGAAGGAACTACTTCGCGTTCGGGGCGCTCGCGCTCTTCGTCCTCATCGTCGTGGTCTGCATCTTCGCGCCGCTCTATGCGCATCACGTCGCCCACTCCGGCCCGAGTGACGAGCATGTCGTCGGGACGGTGAGAGTGAACGGCCATCCCCTGGACATCGTCTCGCAGGGCGGCAACATCAGCACGAAGACGGGAAAGCCGTGCGCGTTCGGCGAGACGACCTGCAAGCTCGTCGCGTCGATCCCGATCGGCCCGCAGTGGGGCGCCGCGGGTGGGAAGTACGTCCTCGGAGCCGACCAGCTCGGTCGGGACATCGCCGTCCGGCTTCTCTACGGCGGCCGCAACTCGCTGCTCGTCGGCATCGGCTCGTCGGCGATCTGCGTCTTCTTCGCCGTCTTGCTTGCGCTCATGGCGGGCTACTTCGGTGGTTGGATCGACTTCGCGATCACCCGGTTCTTCGACCTCTTCTACGCCTTCCCCGTGGTGCTGCTCGGCATCGCGCTCGGCTCTGCGCTCGCGATCAACGGCTTCCACCACTTCGGCATCAACATCGAGAGCGGCAGCCTCTGGATCCCGCTGCTCGTGATCTCGTACGTGCTCATCCCGTACGTGGGCCGACCGCTCCGCGGTCAGGTGCTCTCGCTGCGCGAGAAGGAGTTCGTCGAGGCGGCGATCTCGCAAGGAGCGTCGCCGCTGCGCATCATGTTCTCGGAGCTGCTGCCGAACATCGCCAGCTCGGTGCTCGTCTTCTTCACGCTGATCATCGCGAACAACATCGTGCTCGAGGCGGCGCTCTCGTTCCTCGGCGCCGGGGTGCAGGATCCGACGCCGTCGTGGGGCAAGCTCATCGCGGACGGCCAGAAGCTGATCGTCACCCGGCCCGCCCTCGCCCTCGCGCCCGGGATCGCGATCGTCCTCACCGTGCTCGCGCTGAACATCTTCGGTGACGGTCTTCGCGACGCGCTCGACCCGCGCGCGAAGGTCCGGGTGGAGCACTGATGCTCACCTTCCTCGCGCGCCGACTCATCGGAGCACTGCTCGTCTGCATCGTCGTCACGTTCATCGTCTTCGTCATCTTCATCGTCGTGCCCGGCGGCGACCCTGCACAGCGGATCGCCGGCAAGAACGCGACCCCGCAGCTGATCGAGAACATCCGGCACACATGGGGGTTCGACAAGCCGTTCTACGACCAGTACTGGGTGATGCTGAAGAAGATGTTCAGCGGCAACCTCGTGAGCTACACGAGCCAGCAGAACGTCGTCTCGCAGATCGTGCAGGGTATGCCCGCGACGTTCTCGCTGACGATCGGCGCGGGCATCATCTGGCTCTTCTTCGGGATCGTCGTGGGGGTGATCAGCGCCGTGAAGGCCGGTCGAACCTCGGATCGACTGATCACCGTGCTCGCGCTGATCGGCATCTCGATGCCGGTGTTCTGGCTCGGGATCGTCTCCCGCTACTACCTGGCCGAGGGAGGGCTCGGCTTCTTCTTCCCCGACGGCGAGTACGTCGGGCTGACGCAGAACCCGTTCCAGTGGTTCTGGCATCTCTTCCTGCCGTGGATCGTCCTCGCAGTGCTCTTCATCGGGTTCTACGGTCGCGTGCTGCGCGGCAACATCCTCGACACGATCAACGAGGACTACGTGCGGACGGCCAAGGCGAAGGGTCTGCCGCCCAGGAAGATCCTCCGCAGGCATGTCCTGCGCACGTCGCTCATCCCGGTGATCACCCTCTTCGGCCTCGATTTCGCGTCCGTCCTCGGCGGCGGCGCGATCCTCACCGAGACCGTGTTCGACCTGCACGGGGTCGGGCAGTACGCGGCGCAGTCGATCAACAACTTCGACCTGCCGCCGATCATGGGCGTGACGATGTACGGCGCGTTCTTCATCACGATCTTCAGCGTCATCGTCGATCTCTTCTACGCGTATCTCGACCCGCGGATCAGGCCGACGTAATGGCGGAGAGGCTGCTCGAGGTCAAGGATCTCTCCGTTCACTTCGCGACCGAGGACGGCGTCGTGCGCGCCGTCGACGGCGTCTCGTTCGACGTCGAGCGCGGCAAGGTGCTCGGCATCGTCGGCGAGTCCGGCTCGGGCAAGAGCGTGACCGCGATGACGGTGATGGGGCTCACGCGTGACGTGAACTCCCGCTTCGGCGGCGAGGTGAACTACCAGGATCGCAACCTGCTCGAGCTCTCGGACTCGGAGATGCAGAACTATCGCGGGAACGAGATCGGGATGATCTTCCAGGATCCGATGACGTCGCTTGAATCCCGTCTACCGGATCGGCGAGCAGATCGTCGAGGCGATCCAGACGCACGAGAAGGCCGACAAGCGGTCCGCCCGCAGGCGAGCGGTCGAGCTGCTGCGGCAGGTCGGGATCCCGAATCCGGAGCAGCGCGTCGACGACTTTCCGCATCAGTTCTCGGGCGGGATGCGCCAGCGCGCGATGATCGCGATGGCGCTCTCGTGCAACCCGTCGATCCTGATCGCCGACGAGCCGACGACGGCGCTCGACGTGACGATCCAGGCTCAGATCGTCGAGCTGATCTCGACAGCTGAAGGACGACTTCAACTCGGGCGTGATCATGATCACGCACGACCTCGGCGTCGTCGCCGACATCGCCGACGAGATCGTCGTCATGTACGCGGGCCGCGTCGTCGAACGCGCCGCGACACGGGACCTGTTCTACGACCCACAGATGCCGTACACGTGGGGGCTGCTCGGCTCGATTCCGCGGCTCGACCGGCCGAGGCCGGACCGGCTGCACTCGATCAAGGGCGCCCCGCCGTCGCTCATCAACGCGCCGCCGGGCTGCAAGTTCCGGCCGCGCTGCCCGCACGCGTTCGAGAAGTGCACGGAGGAGCCGGCGCTCGAGAACCGGGTCGAGACGCCCGGGCACGTCGATCGCTGCTGGCTCGACGTGGACGTCAAGCGCGCCGTGCGCGACGCCACGATCGCCGGCGAGGCGCCGGAGGCCGCGTGAGCGCGAACGGCCCCGGGGCGCCTCTGCTCGAGGTCCGGCATGTCAAGAAGTACTTCCCGATCCGCAAGGGCCTGCTGCAGCGCGAGGTGGCGCGCGTCCATGCGGTCGACGACGTCAGCTTCGTGGTGCGGGAAGGCGAGACGCTCGGCCTCGTCGGCGAGTCGGGGTGCGGCAAGTCGACGCTCGGCCGCACGATCGTGCGGCTGCTCGAGCCGACGGC
Organism: uncultured Actinomycetes bacterium; assembly: GCA_963831405.1. Lineage (GTDB taxonomy): Bacteria > Actinomycetota > Thermoleophilia > Gaiellales > Gaiellaceae > Palsa-739. Next base: position 177,090 of record CAWHPX010000020.1, on the reverse strand, counting down.
CGGCGAGATCCTCTTCGAGGGTCAGGCGATCGAGCGTCTCGGCCCGCGGCGGCTGCGCCCGCTCCGGCGTCAGATGCAGATCGTGTTCCAGGATCCGTACGCCTCGCTCAACCCGCGGAAGCGGGTCGGCCAGATCATCGGCGACCCGCTGAAGATCCACGGGATGGGCGACAAGCGTGAGCGCAAGGCGCAGGTCGAGCAGCTTCTCGAGACGGTCGGCCTCTCGCCGGAGCACTACAACCGCTTCCCGCACGAGTTCTCCGGCGGCCAGCGGCAGCGGATCGGCATCGCACGGGCCCTGGCGCTCCGCCCGAAGCTCGTCGTCGCGGACGAGCCGGTGTCGGCCCTCGACGTCTCGATCCAGTCGCAGATGCTCAACCTGCTCGAGGATCTGCAGGACGAGTTCAAGCTGACGTACCTCTTCATCGCCCACGACCTCGGGGTCGTGCGGCACGTGAGCGACCGGATCGCGGTGATGTACCTCGGCAAGCTCGTCGAGCTCTCGCCGGCGGAGGAGCTGTACCGGCGGCCGATCATGCCGTACACCGAGGCGCTTCTCTCGGCCGTGCCGATCCCGGATCCGGATCTGGCGGCGAAGCGCGAGCGGATCGTGCTCGAGGGCGACGTCCCGAGCCCGATCAACCCGCCGAGCGGCTGCCGGTTCCATCCGCGCTGCCGGTACGCGAGCCAGGTCTGCAAGGAGGTCGAGCCGCCGCTCGTGGACTACGGGAACGGGCATCTGGCGGCCTGCCACCACCCCCTGAACGTCGACGCGGCGACGCTCGCAGCCGTCCAGGCGGCCCCCTCGAGCCCGACCGGGGCCGACGAGGACGCCCTGCCGCAGGACACCTCGGGTGAGTCCCACCCCGTCGAGGGTGAGACCGGCCACCCGGGCCGGCACTAGGCCCGGGCGGGCAATCCCTGGATTGAGGTAGGAGGTACCGCTAAAGGGGGCCTATGAGCGGGCCGATACCCCCAGCGTGGACGCTGCTGAGCGCAAGGAGATCCTCGACCGCTACGCGAACCATTCGCGGCGCTTCGAGGAGGTCGCATCCCGCCGCCGTTCCGGGAACGGCGCCGAGGTCATTCCGTTCCAGGGCCCGCTGCGGGAGCTGGAGCAGGAGCCGACCATGCGCGAGATCGAGGTGCTGCAGCTGATCTCGGACGGCCTCGTGAACCGTGAGATCGGCCAGCGGCTCTTCCTCTCGGAGGAGACGGTCAAGTCCCATGTCCGCCACCTCCTGGCGAAGCTCCAGGCGCGCTCGCGCGCCCATGCCGTCGCCGTCGGCTTCCGCCGCGGCATCATCGGCTAACGCCGAGGGACGTCCAAACACCGGCCTTCCGGGCCGGGAGCTGTGGACGAACCTGTCGACAACCGGCCGCGCGACTACCGGTCACCAGCTGTGAGCCAGCCGGCGCTGATAGCTCAGGGCCTTCCTCAATTTTCCACTACCTGTGGAAATCCACCCTTTCGAGGGATGCCCACAAGTTTGTGGAAAACGGAGAGTGTGTCGGCTTTACCAGCCTTTGGTGCGAACCCAGGACTGCGGCCCTGGCCACAACCGAGCGAATGCGCTTCTGCACCGGGATCTCCTCCGGTTAGGGGACTGACGGCAAATCGAAGGCTATACCCCTTTAGGGGGAGATTTCAAGACCTTGGACACCAGACTTCAATAAGAATCAGAGCCTTCGCTTTCCGGCGGGAAACCCTTCTGGCCGCCTGGATTGGGACGCTGATTGCTTCAGCGCTGGGGCTCTGCATAGCGCTGGCCTAGTCGTCGGGATACCGAATCCACCAGGTGATCCCAGTGGCCGTCTCTTGGCGTTCTTGGCTGTCGGCGCCGAGCGCGAGAGCATCCGACTGAAGCCGGGACTAGAGGTCTCGATCGCGTCTCTTGTCTACGTCTTCGCGGCCGTCGTCTTCGGTCCCCTGGCGGGCGATCGTGGTCGCCGGCAGCTGGGCTACTTGCTGACCTGCCACGGCGCGACGTCGCCACAGCCCCTTCTTCGCTGGGCGACGTGGACAGCGGGTCGAATGATTGTGGCCGGGGCCGCGGGGATCGCTGCGCTTGTCCGTGCTCCGACAGCTGCACCCTGGCGGATTCCTGCCACTCTTCGCGGCGGTGTCCGCAGCTCTCGCGGTCGAGTCACGTGCTTGACATCTGCCTCGCTGCCCGACGACGGTCGATCCGAGGAACGAGCAGCTGGCGCGAGACCGTCGAGTTCGGTTGGCCCGGCGGCAATTGTGAGCGTTCCCTTGCACGCACCAATGGTTTCCGTGCTGGCATACGCCTACATGGAGATCTCGCCGTGGAGCGTCGCGCTCTTCGCTGCACCGGCGTTCGCCGCTCAGCGCCTGCTGCTTCTCTACCGTCAAGCAGCGTGAAGATGCCGAAGCCCTGGGAGTCGCCAATGCGCGCCTTGAACGAGCGAACCTGAGTTTTGCGACGGCACTTGTTGCGACGCTGGACGCCCGAGACCGCTACACCGCCGGTCACTCGGCGGCGGTGGCGATCTACGCTCGAGACATTGCGAAGCGCATGGGGCTGACCGCGGCGGAGCAGGAACTCGTCGCACCTGTGCGGGCTGGTGCACGACGTGGGCAAGATTGGGCTGCCGGCAGGTCTGCTTGAGAAGCCCGGCGCCCTGTCGCTCGAGGAGCGACGACAGATGGAGCAGCACTCGGTCATCGGCGAACGGATCTTGCGCAACGTGGACGACTACGCAGAGATCGCAGCGATCGTCCGGCATCATCACGAGCGCGTGGACGGCAACGGCTACCCCGACCGTCTCGAAGGCGATGACATCCCGGTCTTGGCTCGCATCATCGCCGTCGCAGACGCATACAACGCAATGACTTCCGACGGCCGTATCGCGATGCGATGCCGAGTCGGGTCGCCCGCCTCAGACTCGCTCAGGCCGTCGAGAGCCAGTTCGACACGACCGTTGTTGCGGCGTTCGAGGCGATTCTCGCGTCCTCGTACCGAGGAGTATCGGATGGGACGAGGACCAGGCTTCGCCCTCCGCGTGGATGGGCTGAAGGTCGCCGAGACGTGGGAGATCGAAGGCGACGACGACTTGCCTCTGGTTCAGAGCGTACGGCAGTGTTCGCTAGCTGACCGAATCCGGCCTCGCGGCGACCGCCTCAGCGCGACTGTGCACTCCGAGCTTTTCGAAGATGTGCCGGACGTGGACCTTCGCCGTTGACAGGCTTATGAAGAGGGTCCGCGCGATTTCACGGTTCGTACGCCCTTGAACGAGCAGACTGTAGACCTCGCGCTCGCGAGTCGAAAGTCCTTCTGCTCGCCTAAACTCCCGGTGCATCTCGAGGCCCGCTGCTCTTCCGATATCGATGTCGTTTGATGCTGTCAGCAACGTTGTGATGGACTGCGCCAGTCCAGACGAGGCGAGAGCCCTGGCGAGTTCAGGAAATGCTCGACATGCCAATACGACGGCATCGTGATTTCCTCGCTCGATGACCTTGCTCGCTACCTCCATAGCCTCACCGTCGGTGCCGGTTCGGACTTCAATGATCGCTTCGGCGAGGGCCGTTCGGTCGGCTGAATCGATGAAAGACGACGCGGCGCGAGCCTCGCCGATCGACTCACGAGCTTCGTCGATTAAGCCCTGAGCGGAGAGAATGATCGCGCGTGTACCGCACCACTCTCCAATAGCCGTGGCTGGAAAGTTCGGTGGCGAAGGGCCGCGCAGCAGGAGTTCGGCTCGCTCTAGGTCCCCGCAGACACGCGGGCGTGAGCCCGTTTTAGACGCACCTGGCCATGAATGAAAGACGATGACGAATCAGAGCGCGCGTCTAGCTCGTTCAGAACCCGCTGAGCATCCATGAGCTTCCGTAATCCAACCAGTGCTGAAGCTCGCGTGACGAGCGCGTGGTCGATTACAAATTCCAATCCGCTCGTGATCGCATCCTGAACCAAGTCGTCCGTGAGACGCAAAGCGAGGTCGTACTCGGCGGCGTAGAGAGCAAGGATCGAAGCGAGATTGGATGTGCTCGTGCGAAGCATGGCGTCGCCGACGTGAGGGAGGAGGCCACGGCTGCGGTCGAGTTCATGCGCGGCTTGACGAACGCGGCCCTGAACTTCAAATAGGAAGAAAGCTCGCGCGTTCTGGATCCTGGCAGCGTGAGTTGCGCTCCCGTCTCTGACGTCGATGAGTTCTGCGAGGAGGCGCCGGACACTGTCTTCGTCGTTCGTTTCGACTGCGTTCAAGAACTCGAGGCGCAACGCTTGGACGCGAGTATTCGTTTCCTCGGTAAGTGCGGCCGCGCGCAATGAGTTGCGCTTTGCCGCGGCGTCATCTCCCTCAAGATGCGCGGCCCGGGCAGCGATCAGGTGTGCATGAGCCGCAAGATTCCCGGTACCGAGCAGAGTCGCGGAGTGTTCGGCGAGTGTGAGTGCGCGGTTTTCATCGCGCCGATGAAGCGCGAGGAATGCCTCGGCGACCAGAAGGGCCGGCGACGCACCTCGCTCCTGATTCGCATGAGCAAGTGCAGCCCATCTGTCTATGCTCGCCCTTCGACCTGTGTCGAGCAGTTCGGTTAGGGCGCTCTCGAAGACTTCGTCGATCAGCGCGCCGCTTGGAAACTCTTCCAGGGCCAGCAGACATGCGTCCCATTGGCGCGCTGCACTGAGGCGATCGACCACCTTCGCTACGAGAAGGCTCACGTCCTCGGCGTCGTCCTGGCGAATCTTCTCAATCAAGAAGGCGCGGATAAGAGGATGGATCTCAATCTGCTGAGCAGGCCCCCGGGCGACAAAGCCGCGCTCGACGGCAGCTGGGATCGCGGCTTTGAGGTCTATCCCGTCTAGTCCATCGAGCAAGTCAATGCTCTGCTCTCCACCTATTGCGAGCACGAACAGGGCTTGTCTGAGCGTGGCGGGAGCCTGCTCAAACAGGTTGTCCGCGAGGTAGTTGAACAGCTCTGCGGGAAGCCGAAGCGCGTCCGTCTTCAAAGTTGTGGCCCCGCGACGAGCCGCCAACCCAATGACCGCGGGCCAGCCTTTGGCGTGATCCAAGATTGCCTGTCCGTCGCCTCCGTCACTCGACGGTAGGACCGCTGAGGCTTCGGCTTCCGTGAATGAGAGCTCTTCCATCCCGATGACGAGCGCGTCCCCGTAGACCTCCATTCGAGAGCTCAGCCAGTACGGCTTCGTACGACTCGTGAGCAGCACGCGGAGGGTGGAGTCGCGTACCAATACTGCGAGGAGCGTCTCGGCATCTCGGCTGGCCGTTGCGTACTGGTAGTCGTCGAGCACCAGCACCCCTACCGGGGCACCCGCAAGACGCGAGGCGATGGCGCCAGCAAGCTCGAGAGGCGCGGGCGTAGTGAGGGGTGGAGCCGTGAGCTACGAACTCGGTTACAAGTCCCGCACGCGTTAGGGAATCGATCAAGGCGTCAGCCAACGCGGCCGCGTCTGCCATTTCGGGTCCACCGCTGAACCAAGCCACAGGCTCGCTTCGCGCCTCGACCCACTCGCGGGCGAGGGTCGTCTTTCCGTAGCCCGCCGGCGCGCAGAGGAGGATGATTCGCGCCTCGGACTCGTCGAGCAGCCTCGTCAGCCGCGGGCGCTTGATGATGTGGCTCTGGCCCTGCGGGCGCGTCGTGACCATGCCCTCATCCATCTCGTCGGTCGGGCGACGCCTGCCCGGGCTCGTTTGCAGCTCCTTGCTCCCCTGATTGTGCATGGTGCCACGAACTATTGCAAAGCCGTGTAGAAGGGGCCCCGCGCCCGGGGCACGCGCGCCGGGCGCGGGTTGCCGTCAGCCCCCGACGCCGGCAGTTGCCGGCGCAAGCCCACGAGCGAGGGGGTCTTCTCCCGTGAGCGTCCTGAAGGCGGCCGGGATCTGGCGTCGCCTCGGCACCCCGAGCTTCTGCCGAAGGACGTCGCAATGCGCCTTGGCGGTGCGCGCCGAGATGCCGAGCCGCTCGCCGACCTCCTCGTTCGAGCAGCCGAGCGCGATCAGCTCGACGACCTGCAGCTGGCGCTCCGTCAGGGTGAGCTCTTCACCGTTCCGCTTGTTCGCCATGAGACGACGCTACGCGGAGCGAAGCGGGCCGACCATCGGCCGATGGGAGTATTCGGAGCGCTCTAGACTCGCGCGGCCCGGAAGCCGTCGCGGACGAAGCTCGCCTCGTGCCCGCGCGCGTCGGCCTCGTCGAGCTCGTCCTGCGTGAGGGCGCCGATCCGCAGCAGGAGCTCGAACTCGTCGCGCAGGTGCGTCCGCATCATCTCAGGGCCGTCCGTCGCGATCGTGAAGCGCACGCCGCGCTCGACGAACGTCCGGAAGACGTCGCGCACGGCCTCCTCGTCGGCGAGCGCCTTCGTCAGCAGATTCGACGTCGGGCAGACCTCCAGCACGACCTCGCTGTCGCGCAGCTCGCGCATCAGATCCTCGTCGCCGGCCGCGAGGATGCCGTGGCCGATCCGGTCGGGACGGAGCACCTCGAGCACCTCGCCGATCTCATCCCGGCCGACCTCGCCGCCCTCCTCGCCGACGTGGATCGTCACGCCGAGACCTGCGTCGCGCGCCGTCTCGACCATCGGCTGCACCTGGCGGTAGTCGTAGCGCGCGCCGTTCGGCCGCGGGCCCGCGATGTCGACGCCGACGATCCCGCGCGACGCCCAGCGGATCGCCTTCTCGACGATGACCTCGTTCTGCCGGGCCGTGAACGTGCGATCCATCATCAGGATCAGCCCGGCGCGCACCTGCGGATACTCGAGGCTCGCGCGGTCGAGGCCGCGGATCGCCGCGAGGATGATGTGGTCGAGGTCGCGCTCGCCGCCCCGGTTTCGCTTCATCGGGTTGAAGCGCAGCTCGAGCGTCGTGATGCCCTGCGAGCGGTACGCGCCGCCGATCGCCGCGTGCACGGAGACCTCCACCGCGATCGGGCTCGACTGGATGAGCTCCGTCCAGTGGTAGATGTGGTCGAGGGCGTCGAGGTCCGGGACCCCCCGCGGGTCGCTCACCGTCACCAGCCGGTCGAAGTCCCAGTAGTCCTTCACCGGCAGGGCGATGCCCTGTTCGTGCGCGAGCGTCCAGAGGATGTCGGACGAGACCGAGCCGCCCAGGTGCGTGTGGAGCTCGGCCAGGCCTTCCATCGGATAATCCTATCCCCAGCCGACGACGGCCCAGCGACGTCCCGCGAAGCGTGCGCCGAGCAGCGCGAGCCGGGCCGCGATCAGGACGTCGAGCGCGACCCAGACGCCGACGACGCCCCACCCGAGCTCGTACGCGACGACGGCGAGTGCGATGAAGAGTGCGCTGGCCGCCAGCATCGACCACATGAGGTACCGCGTGTCGCTCGCGCCGATCAGGATGCCGTCGAGCGCGAACACCGCGCCCCCGAGCGGCTGCATCAACGCGAAGAAGGGCCAGAGAAGAGCGGCCTGGTGCAACACGGCGTGGTCGCCGCTGAACCCGCGCGGGATCACGTGTGCGAGCGGGAGGAGCACGACGGCGAAGACGGCGCCGACGACGACCGACCAGCCGATCATCCGCACGGCCGCCGCGTGGGCGCCCACCGCGTCACCGCCGCCGAGCATGCGCCCCACGATCACCTGCCCGGCGATCGCCACCGCATCGAGAATCAGCGCGAGGAAGAAGAAGAGCTCCAGAGCGATCTGGTGCGCGCCGAGCTGCGCGTCGCCCATCCGGGCGCAGATCGACGCGGCGACGAGAAACGACGCGTAGAGCGCTGTCGTCCGCACGAAGATCTGGCGGCCGATCCGTACCATCGGCCGGATCTCGCGCAGGCTCGGCCGCTTCCTCTCTGCGTGCGGGCGCAGCAGCTCGACGACGAACGCGACCCCCATCGCCGCCTGCGCGATCGCGGTCCCTCCGGCCGAACCGGCGACGCCCCAGTGGAAGCCGTAGACGAAGACGAGCTCGAGCACGACGTTCAGCGCATTGGCTGCGACGACGATCACGAGCGGGCGGCGCAGGTTCGAGACGCCTCGCAGGTAGCCCTGTCCCGCGAGCGCGACGAGCGCCGCCGGCAGGCCGAGCGCGCCGATGCGGAAGTACAGGAGCGCGAGCTCGCCGGAGCGGCCGTGCCCGCCGAGGCCCCGGAGGAGGGGCCCCGCCGCCGCCTCGCACACGACGACGAGCGCCGCCCCGATCGCGAGCGCCACCCAGAGCGCCTGTGCGGCGAGGCGGGCCGCCCGTTCGTCCTGCCCGGCGCCCGAGGCGCGCGCCACGACGGCAGTCGTGCCGTAGGTCAGGAAGTTGAAGATCGTGAACATGCCCGCGAGCACGGTGCCGGCGAGACCGAGCGCTGCGAGCTGCGGCCGCCCGAGATGGCCGACGATCGCCGTGTCGACGAGCACGTAGAGCGGCTCCGCGGCCAGCGCTCCGAGCGCCGGCAGCGCGAGCCTCAGGATCTCGCGGTCGTACGGGGAGCGAAGGCGCACCGCGGGCGGACGATAATGGCGCGGTGAAGATCGGGATCGTCGTTCCGTACTCGTGGTCTTTCTGGGGAGGCGTCGTCGAGCACGCAGAGCTCCAGGCCGAGGCGCTGAAAGCGCTCGGGCACGAGGTGAAGACGATCATGGGCAACGATCCCCCCGGGCAGTTCACGCGCGTCCTCCATCCCCGCCACGGCCGGCACGGGGCGCCGCCCCCCGACGTGATCCCGATCGGGCGCTCGGTGATCGTTCCCGCAAACGGGACGCTTCCCAACATCATCCTCAGCCCGCGCTCGTTCTTCCGGATCAGGGACGCGCTCGCGCGGGAGCGCTTCGACGTCGTGCACCTGCACGAGCCGATGACCCCGACGCCGTGCATCGCGACGCTCGCCGTCTCGACCGCGCCGATGGTGGGCACCTTTCACGCGAGCGGCGACCTCGGCTGGATGCGCTTCGCAAGACCCGCCTGGGGATTCCTCGCCGACCGGCTCGACCACCGCATCGCGGTCTCGCAGCGCGCGCTCGAGTCGGCCGAGCGCTGGCTTCCCGGCGAGTACGAGATCGTCCCGAACGGCGTCCTGATCCCCCCGCACGCGGACCCCGCCGGCCGCGAGAACCGGATCGTGTTCGCCGGCCGCCACGAGAATCGAAAGGGCCTGCACGTCCTGCTGCACGCGTGGCCGGAGATCCGCAGGCGCACCGGTGCCACACTCCGGGTGTGCGGCGCCGACCCGCTCCGCGTGCGGCTCCTGATGACGCGGCTGCGCGTCCCGGACGACGGCATCGACGTCCTCGGCTTCCTGCCGCAGGAGCAGTTCACCGAGGAGCTGCTCGCGGCGAAGGCGCTCGTCGCGCCCTCCCTCGGTGGCGAGAGCTTCGGCATCGTGCTCACCCGCGCGTTCGCCTGCGCGACGCCGGTGGTCGCCTCGGACATCCCCGGATACCGTGACGTCATGACCGCAGAGACGGCCGTCGCGTTCCCGCCCGGCGATGCGGCCGCCCTCGCCGACGCCGTCGCCGGCCTCCTGGCCGACGAGGCCCGGCGTCAGGCGCTCGGTAGCGCCGGCAGGCGGGTGGCGCAGGAGCAGTACGCCTGGGAGGCGATCGCGCAGCGTCTCGTCGGGATCTACGAGTCGGTCATGACCCCGGTGCCCGCATGAAGCTGAGTCGTCTGCGGATTCCGAGGTCGAATGCCGTGCGGTTCTCGATCTCGCTCCTCTTCATGGCGGGTGTCGGAGCGCTTCTCTGGTGGCGCGGCCCGAGCTTCACCGCAATCGCCGACGCGTTCACGACGGTGAAGTGGGAGTGGGTCGTCGCCGCGATCGCGCTGAATCTCGCGTCGGTCGCCGTCCGCGCGCTCGCATGGCGCGCCGTCATCAACCAGGCGCTCGAGAAGCCGCACCCCGGCAACCTGCTCGTGTTCTCCGCGTTCTCGGTGGGGCTCTTCGCGAACGCCGTGCTGCCGGGTCGCATCGGCGAGCTCGCGCGCGTTGCGGTGCTGACGCGGAAGCTGCCGCGCCGTCGCGGCACCTGGGCGACGCTCGTCGGCACGGTGTTCGCGCACCGCGTCTTCGATCTCGTCCCTGTCGTCATCCTCGTGCTCTACGTCGTGCGCACCGCGAAGATCCCGGCGTGGGCGATCACGAGCCTGCTGGTCTTCGTCGGCGTCGGTGCAGCGCTCTTCACGTTCGCCTTCGCGAGCGCGCGGCGGCCGAACACGCACGTCCTCGACGGCGTCGGCGCCGCACGGCGCATCGTCGTGATGGCGCGGCAGGGCCTCGGCGTCATGCGCTCACCCGTCGGCGCGACCCTTGCAATCGTCTTCCAGATCCTCGGTTGGATCTGCCAGCTCCTCGCGGTCTGGGCGGCGATGCGCGCATTCGACATCCACGCGCCGCTGCCCGCCGCCGCCGTCGTCCTGCTGCTCATGAACGTCGCGACGGTGTTCCCGTTGTGGCCCGGCAACGTCGGCCTCGTACAGGTCGCGATCGCGACGCCGCTCGCTGCGAGCTACGGCGTCGCGTATGCGCACGGCGTCGCCTACGGCTTCGGGCTCCAGGCGATCGAAGCGTCTGTCGGCATCGGCGTCGGCCTGCTCTTCCTCGCACACGAGGGGCTGTCCTTCGCGATGCTGCGTGTGATGCCGTCCGCCGCGCAGGCCGAGATGTCGAACGGCGGCGCCGACGAGGAGGAGCGTGCCGACCGCCGCCCCGCGCGCGCTCGCGTGTCCGGCTAGCCTCAAGGGCGCGCTCAGCGCCCGCGAGGCCGCCGCGGCCCTCGTCGACGGCTTCGCCGACGCAGGCGTCGAATGCGTGCCGCTGCCGGTGGCCGACGGGGGAGAGGGCACCGTCGACGCGCTCTGCGACCTCGTCGGGTACGTCGAGGCGACCGATGCGTTCGGCAGATCGCAGAATGCGCGCGTCGGCAGACGCGACACGGCGACGTTCGTCGAAGCCGCCGAGGTGATTCCTCTCGACCCCGACCGGCTCGACGTCATGCATGCGTCGAGCCGCGGCTTCGGCGAGCTGATCCTGCGCCTCAGGCCGCAGCGCCTCGTCGTCGCGCTCGGCGGCACCGCGAACATGGACGCGGGAGCCGGCCTCCTCGAGGTCGTCGACTCGCTCCCGGCGCCGACGACCGTGCTCTGCGACGTCCGGACGACGCTCTACGACGCGCCTCGGCTCTTCGGCCCGCAGAAGGGAGCCACGGCGGCTGACGTCGTGGAGCTCGAGGCGCGCTTTCGCTCGCTCGACGCGCTCGCTCCCTACGCGGAGCTTCCGGGATCCGGCGCGGCGGGCGGGCTCGGCGCGGCGTTCGCGTCGCTCGGCGCGGAGCTCGTCCCCGGCGCGGCCGCCGTGCTCGACTTCGTCGGCTTCGACCCGGCCCCGTACGACCTCGTCGTCACGGGCGAGGGGCGCGTCGACGCGACGACGAGCGAAGGGAAGGCGCCCGCACAGGTTGCGGAGCGTTGCGCGGCGGCGGGTGTGGCGTGCGTCGTCTTCGGCGGGCTCGTCACCGAGCCGTTGCCCGGAGTCGAGACGGTCGCGCTCTCGGGCGACATCGACGCCGCCGGCGACGACCTGCTCGAGCTAGGCCTGCGGCTCGGGACGCGCCTGCTCGACGCGGCGCGCTAGCTCTTCCACCTTGCCCTGGGCGGAGTCGAGCTTCGTGCGGCAGAAGGCGTAGAGCGCCTCGCCGCGCTCCCACAGTGCGAGCGCCTCGTCGAGCGAGGCCTGGCCCTGCTCGAGGCGGGCGACGATCTGCTCGAGCTCCGCCTGCGCCTGCTCGAAGGTCTGCTCGGTCTCGCTCATGTCCCGGAGTCTTCGACGCGGGCGCCGAACGAGCCCTCGGCGACTCGCACGTCGAGGTGGTCGCCGGCCGCGACGCTGCTTGCCGCCGTGACGACACCGGCCTCCGTCCGGACGATCGCGTACCCTCGCTGGAGTGTTTTCAACGGTGACAACACCTGCAGCCTGCCGGCGGTCGACTCGAGCGCCGCCCGCTTCCGCTCGACCGCGAGCGCCGGCGCGTTCTGCAGGCGCGCGTGCGCGTGCTCGAGGCTTCGGCCCTGGCGCTCGAGCGCGAGGCGCGGGCGCGGCGCGCAGCCGCTCCGCCGTCCGCTCCAGTCCCTGCCCGTCACGCGCCAGCGTGCGCCGGACGCCGCGGGCGAGCGACGCGCGTGCGCGGTCGAGCGCCTCCAGGACAACCGAGAGCTCGGGGACGACGAGCTTGCCCGCCATCGTCGGCGTCGAGGCGCGGACGTCGGCGGCGAGGTCGCACAGCGGCGTGTCCTGCTCGTGGCCGACCGCGGAGACGATCGGGACCGTGCACGCGGCCACCGCGCGCACGACGCGCTCGTCGCTGAACGGGAGCAGATCCTCGAAGCTGCCGCCTCCGCGCGCGAGCACGACGACGTCGACGTCGGGCTGCTCGCAGAGTGCGCGCAGCGCGTCGACGACGCCCTGCGCGGCTCGCGGTCCCTGCACGTAGGTCTCGGCGACCAGCACGGCGGCGGCCGGAAAGCGCGCCTGGATCGTCGTGATGACGTCCCGCTTTGCGGCGGCGTCGTTGCCGGTGACGAGGCCGATCCGCCGCGGCAGCAGCGGCAGCGCGCGTTTCCGCTCTGCGGCGAAGAGGCCCTCGGCCGCGAGCTTTGCCTTCAGCTGCTCGAGCGCCGCGAGATGCGCACCGACACCGAAGCGCTCGATCGTGAGTGCGCGCATCCGGTAGTCGCCGCGCTGCTCGAAGAGCTCCGGCCGGCCGAAGACGTGCACCCGCTCGCCGTCTGCGAGCTCGAGGCGCAGGGCGTCGAACCGGCCGCGCTGCATCGTCACCCCGACGCAGGAGCCGTCGCTCGGATCCTTGAGCGTGAAGAACACGCTCGCCCAGCGCTCGTGCCGCTTCAGCTCCGTCACCTCGCCCTCGACCCAGAGCGTCGGCAGCTTCGTCAGCCACTGGGCGACGCCGCGGTTGAAGCTCGCGACCGAGTAGACGGTGCGGTCGTCGTACGGGAGCGGCGCGACCTTGCTCACGCTCGCCAGCGTAACCCGAGCGGGAGCCGCGAACGCGGCGCCGGACTAGAGCAGGATCTCGGCGGCCGTCGCGTGCTCGCAGCCGCTGCCGACGAGCTCGACCGCGAGGTGAAGGTCGGCTTCGCTCCCGGCGAGGCGTTCCGCGAGCGACAGGGGGTAGCCGGCCTCGATGAGCACGTGGAGCCGCCAGCTCTCGACCTTCGAGCGCTCGCTCGTCTCAGGCTCTGCGATTTCCGTCATCTCGCTCATGGCTCCGTAGGTTCGTTCTCGCTACGACGAACCCTGCACCGGTTTGTTGGCGGGAAAACGTTTGGAAAACGTGAATCAGGTGCTCTGCAGCGCGTCGGCGGCGCCGACGCGGCGCAGCAGCTCCTGCAGGCGGGCCTCGATCACGGCGCGCTCGGCCTCGGCGTCGGCGTTCAGCTCCTCCAGGCGCCGGCGGATGTCCTGCTCGAGCTCTGCGATCCGGCCGTCCAGCGCGGCGAGGCGCTCGTCGCGGCGCTGCTCGAGCGCCGCGGTCGCGTCCGCGAGCCTCCGCTCGAGCCGTTGCGCCCCCGCGTCGCCGACGTGCGCGAGCCGTTCGGCGAGCACGGCCTCGGCCTCGCGTGCGAACACCTCGACGGCGCGCTCGAGCTCGCGCGAGAGGCGGCGCGCCGCGTCCTCGCGACCCGCCTTCACCTGTCCTGCGAACTGTTGGGCCGCTTCGTCGGAGTACGTGACGGCGGCGCGTTCGACGATCCGCTCCATCTGCTCGAGCTGGCGTCGCTGCACGTCCTCGAAGCCGGCGCGGATGCGTGCGACCACGTCGCCCTCTTCGCGCTCGATCCGCTCGAGCAGCTCGTGCTCGCGCCTGCGCATGCGCTCGTCGAGCTCGTGCAAGGCCCGGCGACGCTCGACGGCATGAGACTCGACCTCGGCGTGCGCCGCGGCGAGCGTGTCCTCGAGCGCCTTTTCGATCTCGACGCGCGTTCGTTGCGACTGCCGCACGCTGCTCGTCGCTGTCGGCGGCGAGCCGCTCTGCATCGGCCACGAGCCGCACCTCGACGTCCGACACGAGCTGCTTCTGGCGCTGCGCCAGCTCGGCGATCCGCGCCTTCGTCACCTCGGCCGCGCGGTCGAGATCCTGGGCCCAGCCGGCGAGGCGCTGCTCGACCTGCGCCTGCGTCGACGTCAGAGACTCCGTCAGCGAGGCGGCGAATTCGCGTTCGCGTTCTGCGAACTCGCGGCGCCGGTCGTCTGCGATCCTCCGCTCGTCCTCGACGAGCAGCGAGCTGGAGTCTGCGCGGGCGCGGGCGAGCGTGCGCTCGAGCTCGGCTGCGCGCTCGGCGGCCTCGCGGTCGACGAGCGCCTTCAGCTGCTCCTTGGCCGCTTCGAGGTGCACGTCGATCGCGCGCGTTGCGGACGATCGCGCGGCGCAGGAGGAGCGACGACGACGCGACGACCATGCACGCCGTCAGGCCGCCCGCTGCAACGGCGAGCTCGCGCGGATGGTCGTGCTTCAACGCGAACGCGATCCACGCGACCGCGGTCGCGCCGACCTCGACGACGGTTAGCGCGATGAGAGCGGCACGCGGCAGGAGGCGCAGCGCCGCGCCGGCGAGCGCGACGATCGCGACCGCGATGCCGGCCGCGAACGCGAGGTCGAAGCCGGTCGTCAGCGACATCGCCACATGGTAGGCGGTCAGCCGGACCGGCTCAGGAGCAGGGCGCCGGCGAGGAGCGGGAGCGCCACCGCCAGCAGCTCGAGCGCCCGCTCGGCAGGGGCGGCGGCGCCGGGGTCGCCGGCGTCCCGCCGCGCGCCGCGCACCTGCGTCGAGAGCGTCCGCTGCGCGAGGCTCGCGGCAAAGGCGAACGCCGCGGCGGCGAAGGCCTCGCCGCGCAGCCGCCCGGCCGAGGCGAAATACGCCGTCAGGAGCGGAAACGCGCCCCAGGCGGCGGCGAACCAGAGGTCGGAGTGGAACGCGCCGTGCCAGAGCTCGAGGTTGTAGGCGACCGCGATGAAGGCGCCTGCACCGACGAACGCCGCCAGCCACCAGGTCCGCTGAGCGGCGACGACGAGGCCGATCGCGGCTGCCGCGCCGATCGAGGCGACGGCGAGGGCGACGAGCATCGACGCGGGGATGCGCGTCCGCAGCGGGCGGCCGTTGAGCTCGTCGAGCGCGTGTGCCCCGATGCCCATGGCGAGGAGAAAGGCGAGCGTCGTCCAGCCGAGGAGCCCCCACTTCATCGCCGGGGCGAGAGCGGCGCCGATCGCGACATACGAGAGATGCCACAGCGTGTACGGCGGATGGAGGAGCGTCACGTAGTCCCGCCAGCCGCCGGGCGCGAGTGCGTAGAAGGCGGGGCGGGCGTCTGCGCCGCTCACCCGCGCGTCCCCCAGAGAACGACGCCGCCGCCGACGCTGAGCCGCCGTGCCGAGACGTCGGCGACACCCGCCGCGCGCCAGAGCTCGAGCAGGGCCTCGCCGGGGTAGCGCTCGTGGAAGCCGCGGATGCTCGGGCCGAGGAAGCGCCCGACCGTCGCCCACTCCGGGCCGGCGATGCGTCCGCCGGCCGGCAGGCCGACGCGGACGTACAGCTCCCAGAGGGCCCGCCACGGCCCGCGCGGCACGGCGAACTCGAGCATCGCGATCGTCCCGCCCGGCCGCACGACGCGCACGAGCTCGCGCAGCGTCGACAGCGGATCGTCGACGTAGCGCAGGAGGTACGTGAACGTGAGCGCGTCGAACTCCTCGTCCCGAAACGGCAGCTCCTCGGCACGGCCCTGCTGCAGCTCCACGCGGGCTGCGAAGCCGGCGCGCTCGACGCGCGCGCGTCCGGCAGCGAGCATCTCGGGGCTCTGGTCGATCCCGACGACCGTGCGCCCCGGTGCGCGGCGTGCGAGCTCGATCGACGACCGCCGCCGTTCCGCAGGCGACGTCGAGCACGCGCGCCGCGCTCGCGGGCACGCGGGAGACGAGGAAGCGGCGCCAGCGCGGGTCCTGCCAGAACGACAGGATCGCCGCGTACCGGTCGTAGGTCGGCCCGAGCGGCTCGAAGAGCTCACGCGCCCGGCGCGTTCTCGCGGAGACCTCGGTCAAGACACCGAGTCTACGATCACTCCATGGCCCTGAGCGACGACCTCGACCGGATCGGCGTCGTCGCGGAGGGCTTCGCAGCGGCCGGGGAGCGGCTCGCGGGCATGCTCGCCGCCGCGCCGCTCGACGCCGGCCGCGTGTACCTCTGCGCCTACGAGTCGGGCGACGGGCACGCATGGCTCGCGTTCGACGATGCCGGCAGGCCGCTCGCGGATCGTCGCGCCGTGCGCGACGCGGCCTCGCTCGCGGGCCTCTGCGAGGTCGCGGAGGAGAGCGCGGGCGGCGGCGACCTGCCGGAGCTCGTCGCCCGGCTCGCCGAGATCCGCGCGACCGAGGCGCCCGCCGGGATCGAGGAGGCGGAGCTCGCGGCGAAGGCGCTCCTCGAGACGATCGAGCCGGAGCCGAGACTCGCGACGACGGCGTACCTCGACCGGCTCGGCGCAGCGGCGCGGCGGCTCGAGCAGGCGCTCGGCGAGGACGGGGCGTCCCCCTTCGCCGTCGCGATGCAGCAGGCCGTGCCCGCGGTCGACGAGCTGGCGGCCGAGGTCGAGCGGCGGTACAAGGGACCGCTAGCCTGAGAGCGATGGAAGGAAGCGGCTTCGGATTTCCGTTCGGGGGCGACCCCGAGGACCTCATGCGCAGCCTGCGCGAGTTCGCCGAGAAGCAGGCCGAGTCCGTGCAGGAAGCCCAGCGCGAGCAGTTCGCGACGCTGACGCTCAACACCGCCGTCGAGCTGACCTCGGCGGCGCTTGCGCAGATCCAGGCGCAGGGCGGCGTCGACGAGCAGGCGGTGGCGCTACGGGACGCGATGCGCGTCCTCTTCCCCGAGGCGGTCGCGCTCGTGAGCGCGGCGCGCCAAGGGTTCATGCGCGAGTAACCACAGGCCGTAGACTCCGCCGCGGCCGTGATGCTGCTCGACAAGACTCTCGTCCGCCTGCTGCCGGTCGTGCCGAAACCGGTGGTGCAGCTCTTCTCCGCCCGGTACATCGCAGGGTCGACGCTCGCCGACGCGGTCGACACGGTGCGCGCACTGAACGGCGAGGGCAAGCTCGCGACGGTCGACGTCCTCGGCGAGGAGATCACGCGCGAGGACGAGGCACGCGCGATCGCGAGAGCGTACTGCGACGTCTTCGCCGCGATCGAGCGCGAGCAGCTCGATTCGAACGTGAGCGTCAAGCCGACTGCGCTCGGGCTCGACCTCTCGTACGATCTCTGCAGGGAGAATCTCGAGTTGATCCTGCGCGAGGCGGGCTCGAACTTCGTGCGCGTGGACATGGAGGACTCGTCGACGACCTCCGACACGCTGCGCATGTACCGCGAGCTGCGCGAGGCGGGCTTCGACAACATCGGCGTCGTCCTGCAGGCGTATCTCCGCCGCACGGTCGACGACATCCGCGCGCTCGCGGATCTCCGGCCGAACGTCAGGCTCTGCAAGGGGATCTACGTCGAGCCGCCTGCGATCGCGTTCGTCGACTACGACGCGGTGCGCGCCAACTACGTCCGCGCGCTCGACGCGCTGCTTGCCGCGGAGGCGTACGTCGGAGTCGCGACGCACGACGAGTGGCTGCTCGCCCGCGCGCTCGAGCGCGTCGAGGGCATGCCGCCCGGCGACTACGAGTTCCAGATGCTGCTGGGAGTCCGTGAGCAGCGCGCGAGCTCGCTCGTCGCGGCGGGGCACCGGCTCCGCATCTACGTGCCGTTCGGCGAGCAGTGGTACCAGTACTCGCTGCGGCGGCTGCAGGAGAACCCGGCGATGGCGGGCACGATCGCAAAGGCGACCGTCGGGCGCGTGTTCGGCCGAGCGTGATCCTGGCGAAGGCCGAGGCCGCTGCGACGACGCCGGCGCGCTAGGCGCGACGAGCGTAGAGCAGGAACGTGCCGGGAACGCGCCGCTCGCCCGGATACTCCTCGAGGGCCTCGACGCGGAAGCCGGCGCGCGTGATCGTCGTCACGATGCGGCCGAGGCGCCAGAATCCCTCCTCGAAGTAGTCGTAGTGCCACCGCTGCAGGCCGTCGACGCAGAGCGCGACCGGATGGTCGTCGTAGACGAGCAGCTCGCCGCGCGGCTGCAGCGCCCCGGCGAGCCCGTTCGCCCAGCCCTCGAGCTGCACGAGGCTGCCGATCACTCCCTCGGGCGAGTAGACGAGATCGAAGCGGCCGCGGCGGAGCTCCGGCGGCAGCGACTGCGCGTCGGCCTGGATCCACAGGATCTTCGGCCACTGGGCTCGCGCCTCGTCGAGCAGCTGCTCCGACGGGTCGACGGCGGTGACGACGGCCCCCTGCTCGGCCAGCTCGGCGCTCGCCGCACCGCTGCCGCATTGCAGGTGGAGGACGCGCTTGCCGGCGAGATCGCCGAGCGTCGCCTTGACGATCGGCGGCAGCCCGGCGCGCGACCCGCGGCGGCCGCGGTGCATCTCGTCGAACGCGCGCCGGTTGCGGTCCGTCGGCTCCATCAGGCGGGCAGCGAGAAGCCGCCGTCGACGACGAGTGTCTGGCCCCGCACCATCGCTGCGTCGGTGGAGCAGAGGAACGACACGGCTCCCGCGATGTCGTCGGCCTCGACGAGCCTTCCCGCCGGGGTGCGCTCCACCGAGCGGAGCATCTCCTCCTTGTTCGGGAAGTGCTCGAGCGCTCCCGTGTCGACGACACCGCCCGAGACCGCGTTGACGCGGACCGCCGGCGCGAGCTCGACCGCGAGGTAGCGCACGACCGACTCGAGCGCTGCCTTCGAGGTGCCGACGAGCACGTAGTTCTCGAGCACGCGCTGGGAGCCGAGGCTCGAGATCGCCACGATCGACGAGCCCTCCTCCATCTGCGGCACGGTCGCGCGCGCAAGCGCGAGCAGCGCGCGGGCGTTCGCATTCAGCGTCCAGTCCCAGTGCTTGTCCTCGGTCTCGAGAGCCGGCCGGATCACCCCCGTCGCGGCGTTGTGGACGACGACGCGGTACGGGCCGTGCGAGGCGAGCTCCTCGACGACCCGGGCCTTCGAGACCTCGCCGCGCACGAGGATCGCCTCGGCGCCCTCGTCGCGGATCTCGGCGGCGGCCGCCTCGGCGGCTCCGTCGTTTCGCATGTAGCCGAGGACGGCCCGGCGGGCGCCGTCCCGCACGAGGCGGCGCGCGATTGCGAGACCGATCCCCCGCGTGCCGCCGGTCACGAGGACCGACGCGCCGTCGAGGCTCATCGCTTTGGCGGGAGCGGCTGGTCGGCGGGCGCCGCGCTCGGCAGGCCGGACCAGCCGGGCCTCGACCGCGGCTCGCGGCCGCCGTCCTCGGCCTTCGTCGAGGCGTGGCCGAGCCGGTCGAGGAGCGCCATCTGCTCCTCGCCGTGCCGCCGTACGGGATGGTCGTCCGGAAGGTCGCGCACGAGCTCGCGTACGCGGGCGCGCAGCTGGTAGGCGAAGTGCGGCGTCGCAGGGCCGACGAGAGCGTCGATGTCGGCGATCGTGGGCTCGGGCATCGGCGAAAGCCTAATGTAGTTTCAGGCGGTGCGTAGGGGCTCGCTCGTCGACGCCATGCTGTTCGGGACCGTCCTCCTGTGGGCGCTCAACATCACGGTCACGAAGTACATGTTCGAGCACGGCTGGAAGCCGCTCGCCTACGGCACCATCCGCTACTTCGTCGCGATCTCGCTCTTCTGGGTCTTCACCTTCTATCGCGAACGCTCGTTCCGGATCGCCCGCGCCGACCTCTGGCTCGTCCTGCTGGCCGCGGCGATGATCTTCCTGAACCAGCTGTGCTTCGTCTACGGGGTGAAGCTCGCGCATGCGTCGACCGTCGCGCTCCTCCTCGGCACGACGCCGATCTTCATCGGCCTGCTCTCGCTCGCTCTCGGGCTCGAGCGGCTCGCGGGCGCCTTCTGGATCGGCGCGGGCATCACCTTCGGGGGCGTCGCGCTCATCGCGGTCGCGAACGGCGGCGTCGGGTCGAGCCTCAGGGGAACGCTCATCGCGATCGCCACCGCGCTGACCTGGGCGTGCTACACGGTCACGATCGCGCCGCTCATGCGGCGCTACTCGCCGTACCGGATCAGCGCGCTCGTGCTCGCGATCGGCTGGGTTCCGCTCGCGCTCGTGAGCATCCCGCAGCTCGGGCAGGAGCAGTTCTCGTTCGGGTGGAAGGTCTGGCTCGGCTTCGGCTACGCCGTGGTCGGGCCGCTCTTTCTCACCAACATCCTCTGGTTCACGTCGATCGACCGCGTCGGCGCCTCTCGCGCCTCGCTCTTCGCGAACCTCCAGCCGTTCTTCGCGGTGTTCTTCGCCCTGATCCTGCTGTCGGAGTCGCTGCACGCGATGGAGATCGCCGGCGGAGCCCTGATCTTCGCCGGTATCGCCTTCGAGCGGCTCTCGCGGCGCCCGCTACCTGCGCAGGCGGCGCCCCGACGCGACGAGGCGTGCGAGGCCGACGTCCGCGAAGCGGTTGGGCGGGAGTAACGTCGCCGCGCTGACCTTCACGCCGTTCACGCAGCGCCATGCCTGCTGCTGCGCCGCGTTGTGGCTGTAGTAGGTCTTGACGCCGGCCATCTGGAAGGTCTTGTCCTCGCTGAACCCGCACGTGCCGCCGTAGGGCTTGACGAGGAACTGGATCTGCTTGCCCGCGCCGTTCCGGAAGAAGATCATGAGCGCCGTCCCCGTCGTCGTCCACGAGGCGTAGTGCCAGCCCGGCGCGAGCCGCGACGGCACGTAGGCCACGAGCGGCGGCACCTTCTCCACGATCTGCTGCTGGATGGGGGCTGGGACGAGCACTGTCTCCAGGGTGGCGGCTTCTTGTTAATAGAATCGGAGCGATGGCTGAAGATTTCATGCCCCTTTTGGGCTGGGACTCGATCGAGCTCTGGGTCGGGAACGCGAAGCAGGCCGCGTTCTTCTACGAGCACGCGATGGGCTTCACGCGAACGGCGTATGCAGGCCCGGAGACGGGCGTGCGCGACCGTGCGTCGTACGTCCTCGAGCAGGGTGACGTCCGTTTCGTCGTGACGTCGGCGCTGCGCGAGGAGAGCGAGATCACGAAGCATCACGCGAAGCACGGCGACGGCGTGAAGGACATCGCGCTCACCGTCCCGGACGCGACGGAGGCCTACCGTCAGGCCGTGCAGCGCGGCGCGCGCGGCGTCACCGAGCCGCAGCACGTCGAGGACGAGTTCGGCTCGCTCGAGACCTCGGCGATCGCAACCTACGGCGACACGATCCACACCTTCGTCAACCGCAGCGACTACTCGGGGCCGTTCAAGCCCGGCTACGTGTCCGTGTCGTCGAACGGCAGCCCCGGGAGCGGCGTCGGCCTCACGAACATCGACCACGTCGTCGGCAACGTCGAGCTCGGCCGCATGAACCACTGGGTCGAGTACTACGAGCGCGTCTTCGGGATGACCGAGATGATCCACTTCTCCGACGACGACATCTCGACCGAGTACTCCGCGCTCATGTCGAAGGTGATGGCCGACGGCGAGGGCAAGATCAAGTTCCCGATCAACGAGCCGGCCGAGGGCAAGCGCAAGAGCCAGATCGAGGAGTACATCGAGTTCTACGGCGGTGCCGGCGCGCAGCACATCGCGCTCGCCTCCACGAACATCGTCGAGACGGTGGAGGCCCTGAAAGAGCGAGGCGTGGTCTTCCTCGACACGCCCGACGCGTACTACGAGGACGTGCCGGATCGCGTCGGCGAGATCGCCGAGTCGTACGACGACCTGCGCAGGCACAAGATCCTCGCCGACCGCGACGACGACGGGTATCTCCTGCAGATCTTCACGAAGACGGCGCAGGACCGGCCGACGGTGTTCTTCGAGGTGATCGAGCGGCACGGCGCGCGCGGCTTCGGCGACGGGAACTTCAAGGCGCTCTTCGAGGCAATCGAGCGCGAACAGGCGCTGCGCGGGAATCTGTAGTCCCTCGCCCCGGCCGGCGACAGACCGCGCGCTCCGGGTTTCTCGGTCGTCTGCTGCGGGACCAGAGTGATGATGATCCAGCTCGACGCCGCGAACCGGCAAGCGCGCTCGCTCGATCAGCTCGAGCATCGGCCGTGGCCGATCGTCCCGCGCGGCTGGACGATGGGGCAGACGTGGGAGGATCTCCTGTTCGCCCACTGGCGCGTCCCGGTCGAGGCCGTCCGTGAGCACGTGCCGGACGGGCTCGAGGTCGAGACGCACGACGGCACCGCGTGGCTCGGCATCACGCCGTTTCGCCTCACCGGCCTGCGGGCGCGCGGGATGTTGCCGCTGCCCCGCGTCTCCGAGTTCCTCGAGCTGAACGTTCGCACCTACGTGAACGCGGGCGACGGCGAAAAGCCCGGAATCTGGTTCTTCAGCCTCGACGCGTCGTCGCGGCTCGCCGTCGAGGCGGCGCGACGCGGCTACCGGCTGCCGTACTTCCACGCGCGCATGTCCGCGACCCGGCGCGGCGAGTGGATCGAGTTCGAGTCCGCGCGAATCGACGAGGCGGGCCGGGTCTTCAGCGGCCGCTACCGGCCGGCCGGCGCGGTCTTCCCGGCCGAGCCCGGGTCGCTCGAGTGGTTCCTCACCGAGCGCTACTGCCTCTACACGAGCGACCCGCGCGGGGCGCTCCGCCGCGCGGAGATCCACCACGGGCCCTGGCCGCTCCAGCCGGCGGAGGCGGAGATCGAGCTCGCGTCCGTCTCGCCGGTCGAGCTGCCGGGCGAGCCGGTCTGCCTGTTCTCCCGGCGCCAGGACTCGCTCATCTGGCCGCTGACGCCGGTGCGCTGAATACGCTTCGCCCGTGACCCCGCAGCGGCGGACTGCGCTTCTCTCGGTGCTCGCAGCGACCGCCCTGATCGGGTTGAAGCTCGGGACCGGCATCGCGACGCACAGCCTCGGGCTGCTCTCCGAGGCGGCGCACTCCGGCACGGACCTCGTCGCGGCACTGCTGACCTTCTTCGCGGTGGGCGTCGCGGCACGGCCTGCCGACACGGGCCACCAGTACGGGCACGGCAAGGCGGAGCATCTCTCGGCGCTCGGCGAGGGTGCGATCCTCGTCATCGCGAGCCTGCTGATCATCTGGCGTGCGATCGCACGGCTCGCCGGCAACGGGCACCCGCAGGTTCACGCGCGCTGGTACGCGCTCGCCGTCATCGGCGTCGTGATCGCGATCGACGTCACGCGCACCTTTGCGTCGGTTCGAGCCGCGCGCCGCTACTCGAGCGCGGCGCTCTCCTCCAACGCCCTGCACTTCGGGAGCGACATCGGCGGCTCGGCCGCCGTCCTCGTCGGCCTGCTGTTCGTTCGCGCGGGCTATGCGAAGGCGGACTCGATCGCGGCATTGTTCGTCGCCTGCATCGTGCTGCTCGCGGCGGTGAGGCTGATGCGCGGCAACGTCGACGTGCTCATGGACGTCGTGCCGGCAGACGCGGAGGAGGCCGCGCGACGCGCGATCGCGGGCATCGAGCCGGCGGTCGAGCTGCGCCGCCTGCGCATGCGCCAGGCGGCGGGCCATCACTTCGCCGACGTCGTCATCGGCGTCAACTTCGACGCGGCGGTGGGACAGGGCCACGCTGCCGCCGACGCCGTCGAGCGCGCCGTCCAGTCGGCGCTCCCCGAGGCCGACGTCGTCGTCCACGTCGAGCCGCGAGAGGGCGATTCCGCCGTGCGCGAGCGCGCGCACGCGGCCGCGCTCGGTGTTCGCCGCGTGCGCGAGGTGCACAACGTCAGCGTGCTCTCCGTCGGGTCGAACACCGAGCTCTCGCTCCATCTGAAGCTTCCGGGCGACCTCTCGCTCGACGAGGCGCATGAGATCGCCGAGGAGGTCGAGCGGGCGATCCACGCCGCCGTGCCCGAGGTCGACGTCGTGCAGACGCACCTCGAGCCGCTCGCCGACGAGTCGACGGGCACGCGGCCACGGGATGTCGAGGTCGCAGGCGACCACGAGATCGTCGAGCGGATCGTGCGCGACAGGACGGGCGCCGCGCCGCTCGAGCTTCGCTTCCTGCACACCGACGAAGGCCTCGTCGCGTTCCTGACGCTCCGGCTCGGCGGCGACACGGTGCTGGCGGAGGCACATGCGCGGGCCAGCGAGATCGAGGAGGCGATCCGCCGGGAGCGCCCGGAGATCGCGGACGTGATCGTGCACACGGAGCCGGCCGCGTGAAGCTCTGCATGTTCTCGCCGAAGGACCGCGACCTCCAGCGCGGCTGGCCCGGGCGCATCGACGGCGACCGCGTCGTGCAGCTTGCGGCCCAGACTCTGCAGGCGTTCTTCACCGGCGGCGGCGGCGCCCGCGAGCACGCCGTGTTCGCCCTCGACGACGTCGTCCTCCGCCCGCCCGTGCTCCATCCGGGGTCCGTGCGGATCTTCGACGGCGACGACTTCGTCTTCGGGAACCCGTCGTGCATCTACGGGCCGGACGAGCCCGTGGCCTTGCCGCGCGGCGCCGCGCGGATCGAGGCGCAGCTGCGCGTGGCGGTGGTCGTCGGGGCCGCGATGATCGGCGGGTTCACGCTCATGAACGACTGGCTCGCGCCGGAGCTCGGCGGTGCGAAGGCGCACGACTTCGCGACGAGCCTCGGTCCCGTCGTCGTGACGCAGGACGAGTTCGACGGCGGGGGCGTCGACTGGGACGGGCTCCTCGACCATGCCGAGCTCAACACGCGCCTCGTGCCCGGGGACGTCGTCGCCGGCCCGGTCGTCGAGCGGCGCGGGCCGTCCGCGGCGGGAGACACCGTAGAGCTCTCGCTCGACGGCATCGGCGTGCTTCGCAACCCGGTCGTGGCGGCCGGCCTGTGACGCGCGTCGCCGTCGTCGGTGCCGGCGTGATGGGCTGCGCCGCGGCGTGGGCGCTGCGGAAGCGCGGCGCCGAGGTGACGCTGATCGAGCAGTTCGAGCCGGGCACGCGGCGCGGCTCGAGCCACGGCCGCACGCGGATCTTCCGCCTCGCGTACTCCGAGGCGCACTGGGTGCAGCTCGCGCAGGAGGCGCTCGAGGGCTGGCGAGACCTGGAGCGCGACAGCGGGCGCCGGCTGCTCGGGCTGCACGGCCTCGTCGAGCTCGCCCGCCACGTGGAGGGCACCTCGCACGACGTGCTCGACGCCAGCGGGATCGGCAATCGCGTGCTAACGGACGACGAGGCGCGTGCGCACGGCGTCGCGGTGCCGGAGGGCTGGAGCGCGCTGTGGCAGCCCGACGCCGGCGTCGTCCGTGCCGATCTCGCGATCGGAGGCTTCCGCGGCGACCTGCCGGTCGTCGTCCGCCGTGTCGAGTCGCTCGACGACGTCGAGGCCGACGTCGTCGTCGTCACCGCGGGAGCGTGGGTCACGAAGCTCGTCCCCGACGTCCCCGTTCGCGTCACGCGCGAGACGGTCGCATACTTCACGGCGCACGGCGCGCCGACGCCGTCGGTCGTCGAGCTCGACGACGCCACCCGGCACCACGCGATGTACGCGCTGCACGATCCGGCGCACGGCGTGAAGGCGGGCGCGCACCACGCGGGTCGCGTCGCCGACCCCGACACGGAAGGAGAGCCCGACCCGCAGCTCGTCGAGCGCATCGCCGCCTGGGTCGGCGAGCGGCTTCCCGACGTCGACCCGGAGCCGGTCGGCGCCGAGACCTGCCTCTACACGTCGACCGACGACGAGAGCTTCGTCCTCGAGCGGCGCGGCCGTCTCGTGATCGGATCGGCGTGCTCGGGGCACGGCTTCAAGTTCGCGCCGGCGATCGGCCGTCGGCTCGCCGATCTCGCCCTCGGTTAGGCTTCCCGCATGCCCTTCTACCAGCGACTCGGCGACGTCCCGCGCAAGCGGCACATCCAGTTTCGCGAGAACGGCACGCTGCTCGTCGAAGAGGTGATGGGCCTCGAGGGCTTCACCGGCAACGAGTCGATCCTCTACCACCTGCAGTCGCCGTGCCGCGTGATGAAGCTCGACGGGTTCGAGCAGATCGATCGCAAGGAATGGGTACCGGACCAGCACGCGCACCGGCACTTCAAGACGTTCGACGTGAAGCCGGGCGGCGACGAGGTGACCGGCCGCCGGCTGCTGATGTGGAACTCGGATGTCGAGATCTCGCTCTGCAGGCCGAGCGAGACGATGGACTACTTCTTCCGCAACGGCGAGGGTGACGAGGTCATCTTCGTGCACGAGGGCAGCGGCGTCCTCGAGACGATCTTCGGCGACGTGCCGTACAAGGAAGGCGACTACGTCGTCGTGCCGCGCGGGACGACGTACCGCTTCCGTCCGGAGGGAGCGCAGCGCTACCTCGTCTTCGAGACGCCCGGCCTGATCGAGATCCCGCGCCGGTACCGCAACCAGTACGGGCAGATCATGGAAGGGGCTCCGTACTACCACCGCGACATCCACCCGCCCACCGAGCTCAAGACCGTGCGCGAGAAGGGCGAGTTCCCGGTCAAGGTGCGCGTCCGCGACGGCTACCAGACGTACGTTCTCGACTACCACCCGTTCGACGTCGTCGGCTGGGACGGCTACCTCTATCCGTGGACGTTCTCGATCCACGACTTCGAGCCGATCACCGGCCGCATCCATCAGCCGCCGCCCTCGCATCAGACGTTCGCGGGCCCGAACTTCGTGATCTGCTCGTTCTGCCCGCGCAAGCTCGACTTCGACCCGCTCGCCGTGCCGATCCCGTACCACCATTCGAACCTGCAGTCGGAGGAGATGATCTACTACGTCTCCGGCAACTTCGGCTCGCGCAAGGGCGTGGAGACGGGCTCGATCACGTTGCATCCCTCCGGCCTTCCGCACGGGCCGCAGCCGGGCCTCGCCGAGAAGTCGATCGGCACGCACGAGACACACGAGCTCGCCGTCATGTGCGACACCTTCAACCCGTTGAAGCTCACGAGGTTCGCGAAGGACCTGGACGACGGCGTCTACTGGCGCAGCTGGCACGACAACGCCCAGGAGGGCGCTCCCGTCGGTGGCGCGGACGACGCCACCGGTGCCGGGCTCACCTCGCACCTCTGAGCCCGAGTCGGCGCGCGTAGGGTCGGGCCATGGCGCATCTCGCCGTGCCCGGGCCGTTCGACCTCGCGCTGACGACCGAGCGGTTCCGCGCGTTCGGCATCGATCGTGCGACCGTGTGGCACGAGGGCGGGCTCCACCGCGTCGTCGGCGGGCGCGAGCTTCGCATCGAGGCCGCGCCCGGAGGCGTCGACGTCGAGCCGCTCGACGCGGCGACCGAGCCCGTCGTGCGGAGCGTCCTCGGCCTCGCGTTCGACCTCGGTCCGTTCTACGACTGGGCGGCCGGCGACGAGGTGCTCGGGCCGGCGACGCGGCGCCTGGCCGGCTTCCGCCCGTCCCTCGCTCCCGACCCGTTCGAGATGATCGTCGGAGCGATCACCGCGCAGCAGGTCTCGCTCTTCTCCGCGCTTGCGATCCGCAACCGCATGATCGAGCGCTACGGCGCGCAGGTCGGGAACGCCTGGTCGTTCCCCACACGGGAGCGGCTCGCGTCCTCGACCGAGGAAGAGCTCGTCGCGCTCGGCTTCTCTCGGCGGAAGGCGGAGTACACGATCGGCCTCGCCCGCGCCGACCTCGACCTCGCCTCGCTCGCCGCGCTCCCCGACGACGAGGTGAAGGGCCGGCTCGTCGCGCTCCGCGGCATCGGGGAATGGACGGCCGAGTGGTTTCTCGCACGCCATCTCGCACGCCCGCATGCCTGGCCGTGGGGCGACCTTGCGCTGCGCAAGGCCGTCGCCGATCTCTATGGTGGTCTCGATGTCAAGGAGGCGCGCGAGCGCTTCCATCCGTTCGAGAACCTCGCCGCCCACTACCTTCTGCTCGCGCAACGCGTCCCGTGATCCGCACTGCGACCCCCGACGATCTCCCGCTCGTCCGCGCTCTCTGGGGTGCGTTCAGCGAGGAGGTGCCGGACGCGCCCTGGCGCGACGACGACACCGAGGAGGATCTCGCCGCGCTCGAGCAGGCGATCCGCGAGGACGTCGTCCTGCTCGCGGACGACGACGGGCTCGCCGTCGCGGCGAAGACCGGTGCGAGGCTCGGCTTCCTCGACGTCCTCTACGTGAAGCCGGACGCGCGCGGGACGGGAATCGCGGCGGAGCTCGTTCGCGAGGCGGCGGTGCAGCTACGCGAGCGCGGCGCCGAGGTGCTGGAGCTCGAGGTGCTGCAGTCGAACGGTGCGGCCCGCGCCGTCTACGAGCGCTGGGGCTTCACACCCGTCGAGCTCACGCTCGCCGCGCCGCTCGACGCCCTGGTGCAGCGGCTCGAGCGGGTGTCCGGCGGGCCGACGTTCGGCTCGATCCACGTCCAGACCGACGATGCGGGCGCGGTGGAACGGGCCGTGCACAAGACGCTGCCCCGCTTCGGCAGGTCGGCCGGCACGACCGTCACCGGGCCGGGCAACGGCTGGGTCACGGTGCGGGACGAGCTGTGCGACCGCGAGCCCGACATCCTGAAGCGGCTTGCCAAGGAGCTCTCGTACACGAGCGGCGGCGTGGTGCTCGCGCTCGGGGTCGAGGAAGGTGCGCTCGTCCGCTACACGCTCTTCGACCGCGGCTCGATCGTCGACGAGTACGCATCGTTGCCCGAGTACCGCGGGCCGCTGCCGCCGGGAGACGTGATCGCGCTCGGCGCGAACCCCACCGTCGTCGCGCGCCTCACGGGCGCGGACCCCGAGCAGGTGCGAGCAGTGGCGCGCACGGCCGCCTCGCCGCTCGAGCTGCCGCCCGCACTCGAGCTGCACGCACAGATCGCCGAGCTGATGGGGGTCGAGATCTGATGCTGACGCTCTACGACGCGGCCAGGTGCCCGTACTGCGCGCGCGTGCGCATCGTCCTCTTCGAGAAGCGCGTCGAGTTCGAGTCGGTCGAGATCGACCTCTCGAATCGCCCCGCGTGGATCTACGAGAAGAACGCGACCGGGCGTGTGCCCGTCGTCGAAGAAGACGCCTGGGTGCTCCCGGAGTCGGCCGTCATCATGGAGTACCTCGAGGAGCGGTACCCGGAGCCTCCGCTCCTCGCGGCGGATGCGGCGGATCGTGCGCTTGCCCGCCTGTGGATCTTCCGGCACGACGACTTCACGAAGCCGTACTACGCGCTGCGCCGCGGCGAGGACGGCGCCGCGGAGCGCTTCGACGCCGCGCTCGCGGCGCTCGACGCGGCGCTCGCCGAGCGCCCGTGGCTCGGCGGTGGGGACTACGGGCTCGCCGACATCGCGTACGTTCCGTGGGTGCTGCGCGCACGCGACCTGCTCGGCGTCCCGCTCGATTCCTTTCCGGCGCTCTCGGCGTGGCTCGAGCGCCTCGTCGAGCGGCCGTCGGTCGCAGAGGAGGTCGCTGTCGTTGCCGCACTCTGAGCTGCCGAGGGTCGTCGACGCGGCCTGGCTGGCTTCGCACCTCGGCGAGGACGGGCTCGTCGTCGGCGACGTGCGCGGCCCGAATGCGCACGCGCGCGGCCACATCCCGGGCTCGCGCCCGCTCGTGCTCGGCTCGCCTCCGCCCGGCGCCGACGAGGCCGCCGTCGCCGAGCTCGCGAAGGAGGTCGCGCTGCGGCTTCGACGGCACGGGATCACCGGCGACGAGCGGCTCGTGCTCGTCGACCGGGGCGACGGCGTCGGCGCGATGCCGGCCGCCCAGATGGCCGAGCTCGCCGGCCATACCCGGGTCGCGATCCTGCTCGGCGGCCTCGCTGCGTGGCCGGGTGAGCTCGCGGAGGGGACGGTGGAGCTCGAGCCGGTGCGCGAGGCCTCGCTCGCCCCGAATCCGCGGGCGCTGCCGACGCGGCAGGAGCTCGCGTCGCGGCTCGAGGATCCGTCGTTGACGATCCTCGACGTGCGCCGCGAAGAGGAGTTCACGGGCAAGCGCGGCAACGCGTGCGACCCGCGTCAGGGGCACATCCCGGGTGCGCGTCGCGTGCAGGTCGAGAGCCTCTTCGCCCCGGAGGGCGGCCTCCTCGCTCCGGAGCGGATCCGCGAGCTCGTCGGCGCGCCCGAGGGCGCCGAGGTCGTCGCGTACTGCCACTCCGGCTCGCGCTCCGCGATCGCGACGCTCGCGCTGCGGGCCGCAGGCTACGACGCGCGCAACTACGCAGGCTCCTGGCACGAGTGGAGCCGCCACCCCGAGCTCCCGCTCGAGCGCTGACACTTCCGCGACGAAGTCGTGGCGATCCTACGACGGGGTCTGGCCCGGGTCTGGGCCCTGCCGTCAGACCGTGCGGCTCGGCAGGCGCTCGGCGGTCTCGAGGAACGCGCTGCAGAGGGTTCGCCCGAGGTCGTTCCACGTGCCGATCTTCGCCGGTGTCTCCGCCCGGAGCCGGTCCGGGTTCGGGGGCGGGTCGTCGGCGTCGGCGATCCAGCTGTCGAGCTGCTCCGCGGTGACCTCCGGATGGAACTGGACGCCCCAGCAGGCGTCGCCGAGCCGGAACGCCTGCGTGCACGCGGGGCTGCGGGCGAGCTCGAGGGCGCCCGCGGGCAGCCCGTAGGTGTAGTGGTGCCACTGCAGCGCATCGAAGAGCGGCGGCAGCGAGCCGACGACCGGGTCGGCGGCCCCCGCCTCGGTGAGCTCGACCGCGCACCAGCCGATCTCCGGCCCGTCCGGCATGCGCCCGACCCATGCGCCCGCCGCGCGCGCCAGGAGCTGCACCCCGAGACAGACGCCGAGCACCGGCGTGTGACGGGCGAGCAGCTGCTGCAGCCACATCGTCTCGTCGCGCAGCCACGGATGATGCTCGTCCTGGTCGGCGTGCATCGCGCCCCCGAAGACGAGCACGGCGTCGTAGGAATCGAGCGGCCGCGGCGGGGGCGTGCGCCAGCCGAAGCTCCACTCGTCCAGCTCGTGCCCGCTCTCCTCGATCGCCGGCGCGAAGAGCTCTGCGCGGGCGTCGGTGCCGTGGATCACCGAGAGAACGTGCACGGGTCGACTCTATTCGCCGGCACCGCCGGATGCCGGGATGCGGTTCATGTCGAGGAGCCGCCGCAGCTCGAGCGCGTTCGCCGCCGCCTGCGAGATCCTGCCGAGCGGGTTCTCGGGATCCTCGGAGCTCGCGTTGTTGTTGAAGAACGCAAACGCGTTCTCGGACTGCTGCGCGAGCTCCTTCAGCGTCGGCACGAGCTCCTCGAGCTCCTCGTCGCTGTAGAGATAGTCGAACCGCTCCGCGGCCGAGCCGCCGCGCTTGTTCCACGTGCCGAGGTTGCGCCCGTGGAGTCGCACGTACGCGGTCTTCGACGTGACGGCCGGCACGGTCGGCACGAGGTTCTTCGCGGTGTCCGACTTCGGCGCGTCGACGGTGACGTACGTCGCGCCGAGGTCCTCGAGGAACGCGAGCGTCTCCGCGCGGTGCTCGTCGTCGAGCCAGGAGCGATGGCGGAACTCGACGAGCATCTCGTCGCCGCCGAGCTGCTCCTTCGCCCAGGTCAGGTAGTCGAGCGAGTGATCCTTGAAGACGACGTACGGCGGCAGCTGGAAGAGAATCCCGCCGAGCTTGCCCGACGTGCGGAGCGGCTCGAGCGCGCCGAGGAAGCGCCGGAAGACCTCGCCGCGCAGCTCACGAGGCGGGCGGTCGACCCGGCCGCGCTCGTCGACCGGCATGGCGTCGCGCAGGTCCTCCGGCAGCACCTCGACCTTGACCGGGTGCCGTGTCATCAGCCCGAACGCCTTCACGTGCATCGTGAAGCCGTCCGGTGTGCGCTCGGCCCAGCCCGCCACCATCGACTCGGCGGGCAAGCGGTAGTACGTCGAGTCGACCTCCACCGTGTCGAAGAACTGCGCGTAGTACGCGAGGCGTTCCCTCGCCGGCAGCTTCGGCGGATAGAAGTACTTCGACAGGGCCTCGTCGGCCCAGGAGCAGGTGCCGATTCGAACGGGGGTCAGGCCTTGCACGGTAGTTGCAAGACCCGACCCCCGTCGACCGCGACTACTTCTTCAGCCTGACGGTGACGCTCTTCGTGCTCCAGGGCGAGAGCGTCGCCGACACGCAGCCTGCGGGAGCGAACGGCGCCAGCGGGCTCTGGCAGCCCACCGCGGTGTAGTCCCGCTCCGGCACCGAGGCGGTGACCTGGAAGTAGGTCGTCTTCTTCGCTGCGAGCCTGCCGGCGCTCGAGTACGAGCCGGACGCCGACGTCGTCGCCGTCCCGACCTTCGCGAGCTTCGTCGCGGACGTCCCGCGCCGAACGGTCAGCTTCAGTCCCCGCACCGGGGCGCCGCCCTCGGCCGCATGGCCGGACACGACGTACGTGCGGGCCTTCTTGTTCTTGTACTTCGCCGTGATGCCGAGCCCGACCGGCACCGGCACGAAGGCGCGCGCCTCGAACGTGCCGGCGCGGTTCGCCGTGCCGACGCCGGGGGTGTACGGCGTGAAGAGCGTCTCCCACTTTGCGAGCGTGCCGGTGGCCGGCGTCGTGAAGACGTTCTTCACGGTGAGGATCGCCTCGAGGAGCTGGGCTCCCTGGAACGAACGGCCGGGCGTACCGACGGGCACGTCCGGCGGCGGCAGGCAGATGCTCAGCTTGAACGCGCCGAGCGCCGTCTCCGGCCCGGCGGTCGGGTTGAGGTACACGGGAATCGCGAGCGTGTTGCCGGCGACGCTCAGGTTCATGACCCACACGGCCTGGCTCTTCGCCGTGCCTGCGCACTGCGCCGAGCCGGCGGTGTTCGCGGCCGACGCGGGGTCGTCGGTGACGACGGTCCCGCTCAAGGGGAGGGTGAGGTTGTTGTCGCGCGAGAACGCCGTCGCGTCGACGTTGCCGATCAGCGTCCCGGGCGCCTGCGTCGTCGCGATCGTGTAGCCGCCGGGGCTGTAGATGTTGACCGCCGCGATCGGATCGGTGCTCTGCGGCACCTTCACGTGGATCGTGGTCGACTGGGAGTTGGCGAGTGTCTGCGGGGTGTGCCAGACGGTGACCGAGCCCGTGTTCGCGGCAAGCGCGGCGCCCGCGAAGACGAGGGTCGCGGCACCCGCCGCAGCGACGAGCACTGCGCGGAAGCATGTTCTCATTGCACAACAGTCCTTTCGGGATTCGTGTCTTGCGTAGGCATTGATCAGGACGTGGTGAGAGGGTGGCCGAGGACGTTCCAGAACCCGTGCTGGAAGCGGACGAGGTACGTCTTCGCGAGCGGGAAGTAGTTCTTCGGCGTCGTCGCCACCTTGAGGCCCGGCAGCAGGAACGGATTCGAGACGTCGAGATGCGTGGCCGCCCGCAGCAGGCCCGCGCGTGTGGGCTGCCGTCCGGCGCCTTTCAGCGCGACGACCATCGAGTACGCCGCCATCATCCCGTACATGTGCGCGACCGCCTTCGGGTCCTCGCTCGGCAGGTAGCGCTTCATGATCTGCAGGTAGAGCTTCACCCCCGCCGAGGCCTTCTGCGTCGGGTTCGTCGGGTCGTGGAGGAACGCGGTCGACGTCGCGCCCGTGCCCGTCTGCGCGCCGGCGTTGAGCCGCACGATCTGCATCACGGCGGGGTCGATCGACACGGACGTGACGTACTCCGCGGGCTTCCAGCCGAGCTTCGCGGCAGCGATGAAGGCCTGGATCGCCTGCTTCGGCAGCGCGAAGATGACGAAGGTGTCGGCGCCCGTCGCCTTGAGCGAGGCGATCTGGGAGGCGACGCTGTCGGCGTTCAGCGCGTACGACTGCGTGCCGACGATCTGCTTCGTCTTCGCCCCGAGGCCTCTCCTGAGCCCGGCGAGGAGCTCGCTGCCGTACTCGTCGTTCTCGTAGAGCACGGCGATCCTCGCCTGCGGATGATCCTTTGCGATCAGGCGCCCGTAGATCGAGCCCTCGCCCGCGAAGCTCGGCAGCAGGCCGATCGTCCACGGGTACCTGGCGCGATCGCGCGCGAGCGGCGTCGCGCCGCTGCCGACGAAGAGTTGCGGGACCTTCCGCTCGTTCAGGTACTGGCGCACGGCGAGCGCGTGCTCGGTGCCCACCGAGTTGAAGATCGCGAACACGTTGTCCTGCTCGACGAGCTTCGAGGTCAGCGTCGCCGTCTGCGAGGGGTCGTACTGGTCGTCCTCGATCTTGTAGACGATCTTCCGCCCGTAGACGCCGCCGTGCGCGTTCACGTAGTCGAAGTACGCCTTCGCACCGCTCAGCACCGGCTCGTACTGCGACTCCGAGCCGGTCAGCGGGCCGGTGGCGCCGAGCACGATCTGCGTCGCCGTCACACCGGGCGCGGCGGCGGTGCGCGCGCCGGCCGCGGGCACACCGAGGAGCGCCGCCGCGGCGGCGAGGACGACGAGCGCCCTGCTCACCTCGAGACGGCCTTCTTGAGCACCGAGACGCCGAGCGTGACGCGGCCGATCGTGATGTGCGCGTCCGGCTGCACCGCGGCGAGATAGAGCGCGTTCGCCGTGCTCTGCACGAGCGAGGTCGAGCCGAGGTAGAGCGTGAGCTTCTTGCCCGCCGGCACGCGGAGCGCCTCGTTCATCAGGTTGATCGTCAGGGTGCCGGCGGGCGCGTTCACCTTCACGCCTCCTGCGGTGATCGGCGTGCCGCCCACGGCGAGCACGGCGACGAGCCGGTCCCAGCTCTGGGCGCCCGAGTAGCGGACGACGACCTTCGTGACGCCGAACGTCTCGTGCGGGCCGCCCGTGATGCGCGCGCCGCGGACGACCTTCCCGGTCGCGCCCGTCATCGTCGTCGTGCCGGGCAGCGTCACCGACGACACCTTCGTCGCCGGCAGCGCGGCGTACGTCGTCGTCTTCGCGTCGAACGGGTCGTGGCCGAGCTCGACGACCTTCCTGTCGATGCCGTTGGCCGTGCCCTTGAGGAAGCGGTCGAACCACTTGACGGCCTCTCCCCAGTAGAGGGCCGCATCCGGAGCGGTCGCGGGCGAGATTCCCGGCGAGTGGCCGAGGTCGCCGACGTAGAGCCGCTTCGGCCCCTTGAGCACCTTGTACGCGGCGAGGGCCTGGTCGATGTCGAAGAGGAAGTCGCGCCGGCCCTGGATCATGAGCGTCGGCGTCGTGAGCGCTGCGAGCTTCGCGATCGGCGAGCGCGAGGCGGCGAGTGCGTTGACGGTCGCCATGTTCGTGCTCGTGACGAGCGACGACTTCGCGCCGAGAAGCTCGGGATCCCAGCGGCTCTCGGGCACGAGCGCCGCGAGGTAGTTGACGAGGCCCGACTTGGAGAGGCCCTGCGGCGCGAGCGCCGTGGCGAGGTTCGTCCACGTGATCACCGGGACGATCGCCTTGAAGGGCACGCCGCCGACGGCCGCGTTCCAGACTGCGCCGCCGCCGAGCGAGATGCCGAGCGCGCCGATCGTCGAGTTGCCGGTCCGCGACGAGAGATACGCGAAGAGCTCGCGTGTGTCCTGGACGTCGCGCGGGCCGTCGAGGCCGAACAGGCCCTCGGAGGTGCCGTGGCCCCGCGCGTCGCACTCGAGCGTCTCGTAGCCGGCCGGTGCGAGGAACTGCGTCGCGAGCGGCTCCATGTCCTCGTGGCGGCCGCCGAGACCGTGGAAGAGCATGACGCCCGGGTAGCCGCCGGCCGGCGCCGGCGTGTCCGGGACGACGACGGAGCACGCGAGCTTCGCGCCGTCGGAGGCGGCGAAGGTCAGCTGCACGGGCGCTGCGGCGAGTGCCGAGCCGCTCGACGCGAGCGCAGCGGCGACCAGAGCAGCGAGGAACGTCAGGCGGGCCACGACCGACGACAGGGTAGCCCTGTTCTAGGATCGACGCCATGGATGCGAGACCCGTCGGCGTGTTCGACTCCGGGGTGGGCGGACTGACCGTGCTGCACGAGTGCCTCGTGACGCTCCCGCACGAGGATTTCGTCTACCTCGGCGACCACGCGCGCCTGCCGTACGGGCCGAGGCCGCTGCACGAGGTCCGCGTCTTCGCCCGCGAGATCGGGGCGTATCTCGAGGCGCAGGACGTCAAGCTCGTCGTCGTCGCGTGCAACACCGCGACGTCCGCCGCGCTGCCTCAGCTGCAGGACGAGCTGACCGTGCCGGTGATCGGCGTGATCGCGCCGGAGGCGCACGCGGCCGTGCTCGCGACGCGCAACCGCAGGATCGGGCTGCTCGCGACCCGCGGCACCGTCGACGGCGGCCGCTACAGCGAGCTCGTGCACGCACTCGACGCGGGCATCGAGGTCTGGCCGGTCGCCTGCCCGCAGCTCGTTCCGCTGATCGAGGGCGACGACCCGTACGGCGAGGCGACGGAGCTCGCCGTGCGCGAATACGCCGCGCCGCTGAAGGAGGCAGGTGTCGACACCGTGATCCTCGGCTGCACGCACTACCCGCTGATCCGGCCGATCTTCCAGCGCGTGTTCGGCCGCGACGTCACGCTCGTCTTCTCCGCGGAGGAGACGGCGCGCGAGGTCGCGGAGACGCTCATGCGGAAGGGGATCGAGAACGACTCCGCCCGCAGCGGCGCGTATCGCTTCCTGACGACCGGCGACCCGGATGCGTTCGAGGCGATGGGCCGCCGCTTCCTCCAGCTGCCGATCGGCGAGGTCGAGCACGTGACCCTCGCGCAGCTCGGAGCCGCGGCATGACGGCGCGGGACGGCGGCCGCCGGCCCGATCAGCTGCGCGCGCTCACGTTCGAGCCCGACTACCTCGAGAACCCGCACGGCTCCGCGCT
Organism: uncultured Actinomycetes bacterium; assembly: GCA_963831405.1. GTDB lineage: Bacteria > Actinomycetota > Thermoleophilia > Gaiellales > Gaiellaceae > Palsa-739. The sequence goes on along the minus strand of CAWHPX010000020.1, from coordinate 140,561 downwards.
CATCACGCAGGGCCGCACGAAGGTGCTGTGCACGGCGATGGTGCAGGAGGAGGTACCGCGCTGGCTCCGCAACCAGGGCCGCGGCTGGATGACCGCCGAGTACTCGCTCCTGCCCGCGTCGACGGGCGACCGCGTGGAACGCGAGGCGTCGCGCGGGAAGCAGCAGGGACGGACGATCGAGATCCAGCGGCTGATCGGCCGCGCCCTTCGCGCCGTCGTCGACTTCCGCGCGCTCGGCGAGCGCACGCTCTGGCTCGACTGCGACGTGCTCCAGGCCGACGGCGGTACCCGCTGCGCGGCGATCTGCGGGGCGTACGTCGCCGCCAGGCGCGCGCTCGACCGCTTCGGGCTCTCCCGCTCGTTCACCGATTCGGTCGCCGCCGTGTCCGTCGGCGTCGTCGACGGGGTGCCGCTCCTCGACCTCGACTACTCCGAGGACTCGAACGCGGACACCGACATGAACGTCGTCATGACGGGCGACGGCCGCCTCATCGAGGTGCAGGCGACGGCCGAGAAGGATCCCTTCTCGCGTGCGACGCTCGACGACCTGCTCGCGCTCGCGGAGGCAGGCATCGCGAGGATCGGCGAGCTGCAGGCCGAGGCGGTCGACGTTGCACTTCCTTAGCGCCGTCCCGACGCTCGAGTGGCCGCACGTGCTCCTGCGGCTGTCGGTCGCCGCGGCTCTCGGCGGCGCGATCGGCATGGAGCGCGAGCTGCGCGAACGGCAGGCGGGCCTGCGCACGCACCTCGTCGTCTGCGTCGGCTCGGCGCTCTTCACGCTCGTCTCGGCGTACGGCTTCCACGAGTTCCTCGTCAACGGCAGCGGCCTCGTCCGCACCGACCCGACGCGGATCGCGGCGCAGATCGTCAGCGGCATCGGCTTCCTCGGTGCAGGCGCGATCATCCGGCAGGGCCTGTCGGTGCGCGGCCTCACGACGGCCGCGACGCTCTGGCTCGTCGCCGCGATCGGCATGGCGTCCGGCGCCGGCTACTACAGCGCCGCACTCATCGCGACCGCCGGCGCGCTCTTGACGCTCGGGCCGCTGCGGATCATCTCCTACCGGGTCGTCCGCCGGTACCGGCCCGAGATCGACCGGCTGCTCGTGGAGATCCCGGCCGGAGGGAGCCCCGGCGCGGTGGTCGAGGCGATCGAGCGGAGCGGCGGGCGGGTCGTCGCGCTCGAGATCGCGCAGGAGGGCGACCGGCGCACGATGGGCGTCGACGTCGACCTGCGGGGCATCTCGGCGCCGACGATCGTGGCGCACGTGGGGGAGATCGACGGCGTGCTCGAGGTGCGGTGGACGGAGTAATCCGGGCGACGCTCTGCTCGCGCAACGCGCACAAGGCACGGGAGCTCGAGCGGCTGCTGCCCGGCTGGTCGATCGAGCCGCTCGGCGAAGCGGAATGGCCGGACGAGACCGGCGCGACGTACTACGAGAACGCGCTCCTCAAGGCGAACGCCGGCTTCGCGCAGGTCGGCGGGTGGACGATCGGCGAGGACTCCGGCATCGAGGTCGCCGCGCTCGGCGGCCGGCCCGGCCTCTACTCGGCGCGCTACGCCCCGGAGGGGGCGCCGGCGATCGCGAAGCTTCTCGGCGAGCTCGAGGGCGTCGAAGACCGGCGCGCGCGGTACGTCTCCGAGCTCGTCGCCGTCGCGCCCGACCGCGAGATCTTCCGCGGCACCGGCGTCGTCGAGGGCCGCGTCGCCGACGCGCCGCGCGGTCGCGGCGGGTTCGGCTACGACCCGGTCTTCGTCCCCGAGGGCGAGGAGCAGACCGTCGGGGAGCTCGGCGACGAGTGGAAGGCGGCCCACTCGCACCGGGCGCGCGCCGCCCGGGCGCTACGCGAGGCCGTCGATCGGGGGCGGCTCGCGGAATGACCGGCGCTCCGCGTTCCACCAGTTGAGCTCGGCGCCGAACACGATCACGTTCGCCATCACGTAGAGCCAGAGCAGCAGGATCACCGGGCCGCCGAGCACGCGCAGCACCGGGTTGACGTCGGCGAGCCGCACGAAGATCGGCACCACCTGGAACGAACCCTCCAGCACGATCGCCGCGAGCACGGCGCCCGGCAGGACGCCGCGGACGCTCACCTCCGCATTCGTCAGCAGGCGGTAGGCGGCGAGCACGAACACGAAGACACCGAGGAGCGACACCGTGATCGAGAGGATGTAGCCCGCGACGCTGTTGCCGACGAAGCCGGGCGCGTATCGCTTCACGATCTCGACTCCGAGCGCACCGATCACGAGGCTCACGAAGAGCGTCGTGATGGTCGCGACCATCACGACCGCGGCGACGCCCTTTCCGTGCAGGAAGGATCGGTTCGGGCGGCCGTAGACGATGTTGAACGCCGACTCGAGCGCGCTGAAGAGGGACAGCGACGACCAGACGAGTGCAACGCCGCCGACGATGCCGAGCGTCGCGGCGTTGTCCTGCACCCGGTGGACGAGGCTGAGGATCTGCGTGAGCGAGGTCGTCGGAAACGCGCGGCTGAGCTCCTTGACGAGGAAGTCCGAGGCGTCGGCGCGATGGACGAGTCCGAGGAGGGAGAGCGCGAGAAAGGTGAGCGGGACGAAGGAGAGAAGCGCGAAGTACGCCACCATCGCGGCGAGATGGGTGCCGCGGTCTGCAAAGAACTTCGCCACGAGGGCCCGCTTGCGGATGCGCACGACGCGGAGTCTCGCAGGCGGCGGCCGGGTTCCATTAGCCTGCGGGCGTGGATGCAGCCCAGGCGCTCGCCGATCTGACCGAGATCTCGTCGCAGATCCAGGCCGCGGTGCTCTTCGACGAGGACGGCGCCGTGCAGGGCTCGACGCTCGGGAGCGACGCCGCGGCGACGGCGCTCGCGCAGGCAGGGGCGGCGCTTCTCGAGCGGGCCGGCGCCTTCCGCAGCGGGGGCGGCCGCGTCACGCAGCTCGAGGCCTCGACGGCGGCCGGCAGCGTCTTCGTCGTCGGCGACGGCACGCGGCGCATCGCGGCGACGACCGGCCCCTCGCCGACGGTCGGGCTCGTCTTCTACGACCTCAAGAGCTGCCTCCGGGGCGTCGAGTCCGATCCCGCGAAGCCGAAGCGGCCGCGCAAGAAGAAGGTCGCCGATGAGGCGTAGAGTCTTCGCGCTCGTCGGCTTCGCGAGCGGGATCTTCGCAGGCAGCGTGCTCTTCCGGCGCTCGTTCGCGCGGAGGCCCGAGCGCGTCGACGTCTATTTCGACGACGGCTCGATGATCTCGTTCGTCGACGGGTCGACCGAAGCCGGCGCCCTGCTGCCGATCGCGCACGACGCCCTCGCGGCCGCCCGGCAGTGAGCGTCGCCGATCCGCTCGCCGCGGCGCTCCTCGAGCACGCCTACCTCGAGGGCGACTTCGTCCTCCGGTCCGGCAAGCGGTCGCGCTACTACCTCGACAAGTACCGCTTCGAGACGCTGCCCGAGGTGCTGCGCCCGCTCGGAGAGCGGCTCGCGGCGGCCGTACGCGAGCATGCGCCCGACGCGGTCCGGCTTGCCGGGCCGGAGCTCGGTGCGGTGGCGCTCGCCGCATCGGCGTCCCTCGCCTCGGGGCTGCCGTTTCTCATCGTTCGCAAGGCCGCAAAGGAGTACGGCACCGCGAAGCGGCTCGAGGGCGTGTACGAGGAAGGCGAATGCGTCTGCCTCGTCGAGGACGTCGTCACCTCCGGCGGCGCCCTCCTCGAGTCGGTCGAGGCGTTGCGTGCAGCCGGGCTCGTCGTGCAGACGGCGGTCTGCGTGCTCGATCGCGAGGAGGGGGGTGCCGACGCGCTCGCCCGTCAGGCCGTGCGGCTGCGACCCCTCTTTCGCGCCGGCGAGCTTCTCGCACAGCGGAAATAGCGGTGTTAGGGTCGAGTCGCCCCGTGCAAGCGAGCGACAGGAGGAGAGGCACGTGACCAAGCAGGAGTTCGTGGCGGAGGTGGCGCGGCGCAGTCAGCTCACCGCGCGCGACGCGGGCAAGGCGGTCGACGCGTTTCTCGAGACGGTCACCGACACCCTGAGAGGCGGCGGCGACGTGGCGTTCACCGGTTTCGGAAAGTTCCAGACGCAGCACCGCAAGGCCCGGACGGGCGTCAATCCGCGCAACCCGACGCAGAAGGTCGAGATCCCGGCGTCGCGCGTCCCGAAGTTCTCGGCCGGCAGCGCGCTCAAGTCGGCCGTCAAGAACGGCTGACGCGGCTCGGGCGGCGCAGGGCGCGCCTCCTCCATCGCTTCCGCAGGGCTGCGGTCGCGGCAGCCCTGCGCTCCGCCGACACCCGAAGTAGGCTGCCTGCCGATGGCGACGGTGGCCGTACGGCAGTTCGCAGACCGGCTCGCCGACGCCGTCGGCAGCAAGCGAAGCCAGGTCGTCGTCGGGCTCGACCCCGTGAGCGGGCGGCTGCCCGCCGGCGTCGATCTCGAGGCGTTCTGCTGCGGCATCGTCGACGCCGTCGCGGAGCACGTGGTTGCCGTCAAGCCGCAGTCGGCGTTCTTCGAGGCGCACGGGTGGGCGGGGGTACGGGCCTTCGAGCACGTCTGCGCGTACGCGCGTGCGGCCGGCCTGCTCGTCATCGCCGACGTGAAGCGCGGGGACATCGGGTCGACCGCGCGCGCGTACGCCGAGGCGTTCATCCCGCTGGCGGATGCGATCACGGTGAGCCCGTATCTGGGCCGCGACTCGCTCGAGCCGTTCGTCGAGGCGTGCCGCCGTCACGGCGCCGGGATCTTCTGCCTCGTGAAGACGTCGAATCCCGGCAGCGGCGACGTGCAGGACGTGCGTCTCGAGGACGGCCGGCCCCTGTGGCACCACGTCGCGTCGCTCGTGCGGGAGCTCGGCGCACGGGCTCGTCGGCGACTCGGGTCTCTCGTCGGTCGGCGCGGTGCTCGGCGCGACCTATCCGGCGGTGATCGAGGAGGCCCGGCGGCTCATGCCGCAGGCCCCGTTCCTCCTGCCCGGCGTCGGTGCGCAGGGCGGGAGGCCGGAGGACCTCGCATCTGCGTTCACGGCCGGGCCCGCGAGCGCGCTCGTCGCGGCCTCGCGATCGGTCATCTACGCGTCGGGCGGCGAGGACTGGCAGCACGCGGCCGCCGCCGAGGCCGGCCGGCTCGCCCGGCAGGTCTGGAGTGTCTCCGGCGCGTAGGCAGAGGGCGGGCGCCGCGCGGTACGCCGCGCCCGCCGCGTTCCTGCTCGCCGTCACGGTCGCCGTCCTCCTGATCCGCGCCGGCATCCACGGCGGCGGCTCGGACGGAACGACGACCGGACGCGGCCCGGTGACCCACGCCTCGACGGCGCCGACGCCTCCGGCCGGCACGACGCGGAACGCGACGACGACGCTCGCCGGGCAGTTCTACACCGTGACGGCCGGCGACACGTTCGGCTCGATCTCCGCGAAGACGGGCGTGCCGATCGCGCAGCTCGAGCGGCTCAACCCGGGCGTCAGCTCGAACACCCTGCAGGTCGGGCAGAAGCTCCGCGTGAAGTAGCCTTCGCCCCGCATGCGCCGGCTGCTCATCGCCGTCGTCGTCGCGCTCGTCTTCGCGGCAGGCGCCCACGCCGCCGTCCCCAGGCCCGACGCAACAGCATTCCTCGTCGTGAACGCGTCGAACGGCGACGTGCTCGCGGCCCGAAACGCACACGAGCAGCTGCCCATCGCGAGCATCACGAAGCTGATGACGGTGATCGTCGCCCTCGACCATCTCGAGCCCGACGCCGTCGTGACCGTGTCGGGCGAGGCGGCCCAGGTCGGCGAGTCGCGGATCCCTCTCGTCCGCGGTCAGCGGATCAGCGTCCGCGACCTCCTCGAAGGCGCGCTCGTCCAGAGCGCGAACAACGCCGCCGACGCGCTCGCATCCGCCGCGTCGGACGGCAACGTGGGCCGGTTCGTCGGCTGGATGAACGAGCGCGCGCAGAAGCTCGGTCTCCGTGACACGCACTTCGTGCGCCCCGACGGGCTCGATGCCGCAGGCCACGTGTCGAGCGCGCACGACGTCGCCGTCCTCGCGCAGGTGGCCATGCACTCTCCCCTCATTCGCGAGATCGTCCGCACGCGCAGCGACACGATCGAAGGCGGGCGCTTCACCGTCCACACGTGGAACGACCTGCTCGGCGTCTTCCCGGGACTCATCGGCGTCAAGACCGGTCACACGAACGACGCGGGCTGGTGCGAGGTCGCCGCCGCGCGACGCGCCGGCTACACGATCTACGCCGTCATCCTCGGCAGCCCGACCCGGGCGCAGCGGAACGCCGACCTCGAGCGGCTGCTCGCGTGGGGCGTCGCGCAGTACCGAACGCTCACGCTCGTCGCGGCGCAGCCGTATGCCTGGGCGGCGGCGCCCTACGGCCGCCGCCGGGTCGCGCTCGTCGCGCGGACGCCGCTCGTCCGGGTCGTGCGCGTCGGCCGCCCGATCGTCGAGCGAATCGTCGCGCCGGCGGCCGTCTCGCTGCCCGTCGAGCGCGGAGAGCGGCTCGGGCGGATCGAGGTGTGGGCCGGCCGGACGCGTCTCGGGACGCGTCCTCTGCTGGCCGGGAGGGCAATTTCGAAGCCGGGTCTCGCAGGGCGGCTACGGTGGTACGGCACGCGTACCGTGCATCATCTGGTGGGCTTCCTCTCGTGATCGTCACCGTCACCCTCAACGCCGCAGTCGATCGCACGCTCACCGTGCCGAACATGCAGCTCGGGCACCGGCATCGGGCGAGCGCGAGCCTCACCTCCGCAGGCGGCAAGGGCATCAACGTCGCGCGTGCGCTGAAGCGGCTCGACTCGCCCGTCATCGCGACCGGCTTCGCAGGCGGGCGAACCGGCGACAGGATCATCGACGAGCTCGCCGTCGAGGCGATCCTCAACGACTTCGTGCGCATCGGCGACGAGTCGCGAACGTCGACCGCGGTCGTCGACCCGACGGCAGGCGCGCTGACGGAGATCTACGAGTGGGGCCCCGCGGTTCTGCGCGGCGAGCTCGACATGCTCGTCGAGAAGCTCCACTATCTCTCGCGCGTCGCGTCGTTCGTCGTCTTCTCCGGCTCGCTGCCGCGCGACGTCCCGGACGACTTCTACGCCGAGGCAGTACGAGATCTGAGCCGTCGCGGCGTGCAATGCGTCGTCGACTGCGAGGGCGAGCCGCTCCGGCATGCGGTGGACGCCGAGCCGTTCCTCGTCTCGCCGAACCAGCGCGAGGCGGAGAGCCTCGTCGGCCAGGAGTTCGCCGACGAGGAGGACTTCCTGATGGCGCTCGACGCGATCGCCGATCTCGGCGCGCGCAACGTCCTGATCACGCAGGAGACGACGTGCTTCGGCCTCTTCCGCGAGGAGCGCACGCTCCGCCGCTTTCGCGCCTCGATCGCCCGCGTGGAGCCGGTCGCGTCGGTCGGCGCAGGAGACGTGCTCCTCGCCGGCTTCCTCGCAGCGCGCTTCAACGCGCTGCCGTTCGACGAGGCGCTCCGCCAGGGTGTCGGCTGCGCGGCCGCATCGGTCGTCGAGCTCGGTCCCGGCCGCTTCGACCCCCGTGAGGCCTCGCGGCTCGCGGCGAGCGTCGAGCTCGAAGAGCTTCAGCCGATCACCGCTTGAGGTACAGCGCGCGGATGCGCGCCGAGCCGTTCACGTTCTCCGCCCAGGCGAGCCGCCGGCCCTCGAGCGACAACCCGACCGGCTCGGAGCGCGCGCGGGCGAGCGACCGGACCGCGTGGGTCTCGATGTCGACGGCGCGGATCGAGCGGCCGACGCGGTAGACGATCGTGTGGTCGTTCGCGGCGAGGGACGGGCTCGCGTCGCTCGAGACCGGAACCGAGCCGGCAAGCGCGCCGCTCGAGCGCGAGTACCAGGCGATGCGGAGCCCGAGCGGCGTCCGCTCGAGCGTCGCGAGCACGTGCGGGGTGAGGGAGAGCGCGACCGGCGCTCCCTGCGGCTCGGCGCTCGCGATCTCGGTGCCGGTCGTCGCGTCGACGATCTCGATCGGCAGGCCGGCGTCTGCAAGCGGCCGGCCCCCCTTGCCGAGCCCGCCCGCCGGGACGAACGCGACCGCGCCCGCCGCCGCCGCGACCTCGACGACGCCGTCCGCGTCGGTGCCGGGGACGAGCTTCGGCAGCTGGCGCCCGGCCATCCGGTACACGCCGCCGCCGACGACCTTCAGGTCGCACGGGCTCGTGCCGGCGAGGCAGCCGGCCTCGTCCACGTAGTCGATCGAGGTGACGCCGTAGACCAGCGTCCCGCGGTCGCCGGCGAGGCCTCCGAGCCAGAGGCCGGTGCCGTTGCCCGGTGTGTGCGAGCTCCTGGAACCGGCGCTCCTTGCGCTCGCCGACCGCAGCGCCGGCGCCGAGGAGATAGTCGAACGGGATCGGCGCCTGCGCATGCAGCGTCCAGAGGACGGTCGAGCCGGCGAGGGCGAGATCGACGCGCGTGGAGCCGACGTCCCAGCGGCAGGTGACGTTCCGCGCGCCGCCCTGCTGGGGAAGCACGACGTGGAGCCCGTTCGCGAGCGAGAGCACATGGACGCTGTTGCACCCGGTCGTGCCCGGCGCGAACCACGAGACGAGCGAGCCGTCCTGTGTGAACGCGGAGATCGTCCCCTTGACGGGGCCGTACACGGTGAGCGGGTGCGTGCCGCCGGAGACGGCATGGACGAGCGCGGCCGCGACGCCGACGGCAGCTGCGAGCAGCGAGCGCATGCCTCGCACCGTAGCCCTCTCCTGTTAGGAGCCTGTTGGGCCGCTCGGGGTCGATTGCCGTCAGGGCAGGGTGGTACCCTGGCAGTCCCTTGAGTGTCGAACTCCGCCAGGACGAGCTGCAACGGCTCGTCGCCCTGGACCGGAAGTTCGCCAAGGAAGGCCTCACGTTCGACGACGTCCTGCTCGTGCCGGCCGAGTCGCGTGTGCTCCCGAACGACGTCTCGACGCGCACGCGCCTGACGCGCACGATCGAGCTCAGCATCCCGATCGTCTCGGCGGCGATGGACACCGTCACCGAGGCGAGGCTCGCGATCGCCCTCGCGCGCGAGGGCGGCATCGGCATCCTCCACCGCAACCTCGCGATCGCCGACCAGGTGGCCGAGGTCGACAAGGTGAAGCGCTCCGAGGCCGGGATGATCGTCGAGCCGGTCACGCTGCCGCCCGACGCGCTCGTTCGCGACGCGCTCGAGCTGATGAGCCGTTACAAGGTCTCGGGCGTTCCGATCACCGACGCGGCCGGCATCCTCGTCGGGATCCTCACGAACCGCGACCTGCGCTTCGAGACCGACCACGCGCAGCAGGTGTCGGAGCTCATGACGTCGCGCGGCCTCGTCACGGCCCCGGTCGGGACGACTCTCGCGGAGGCGGAGGCGATCCTCCACCGCAACAAGATCGAGAAGCTCCCGGTCGTGAACGCCGACGGGAAGCTCTGCGGCCTCATCACGGTCAAGGACATCCAGAAGAAGATCCAGTACCCGCAGGCGACGAAGGACGACAAGGGTCGTCTTCGGGTCGGAGCCGCGGTCGGCGTCGGCCCCGACGCCGTCGAGCGCGCACAGGCTCTCGTCGAGGCGGGCGCCGACGTGCTCGTCGTCGACACGGCTCACGGCCACTCGCACGGCGTGCTCGAGATGGTCGCTGCGATCAAGGCGGGCGTCGCCGTCGACGTGATCGCCGGGAACATCGCGACGGCGGCCGCCGCGGAGGCGCTCGTCGAGGTCGGCGTCGACGCGATCAAGTGCGGCGTCGGTCCGGGCGCGGCCTGCACGACGCGCATCGTCGCGGGCGTCGGCGTCCCGCAGGTGACGGCGATCTACGACGTCGTGTCGGCGGCGGCCGGGATCCCGGTGATCGCCGACGGGGGCATCACCTCCTCCGGCGACGTCGCGAAGGCGATCGCGGCGGGCGCCGACACGGTCATGGCGGGCTCGCTCCTCGCCGGTACCGACGAAGCGCCGGGCGAAGTGATCGTCGGTCAGGGCGAGCGCTACAAGGAGTACAGGGGCATGGGCTCCATCGGCGCCATGCGCGCGCGCTCGTTCTCGAAGGACCGCTACTTCCAGGGCGACGTCGAGGACGTCGAGAAGCTCGTCCCGGAGGGGATCGAGGGACGGGTCCCGTACAAGGGGCCGCTCGCGCCCGTCCTCCACCAGCTGATCGGCGGGCTGCGGCAGGCGATGGGCTACTGCGGCGCCGCGACGGTCGACGAGATGAAGAGCTCGACGTTCGTCCGCATCACCTCGGCCGGCCTGCGCGAGTCGCACCCGCACGACATGACCATCACGAAAGAGGCGCCGAACTATCGCCGCTGAGCCCGCCAACGTCGTCCAGTTCCCGTCGGTGTCGCCGGGGCTGGGAGACGACCGGCCGGTGCTGGTGGTCGACCTCGGGGGCCAGTACTCGCAGCTCATCGCCCGCCGCGTGCGCGAGTGCCGCGTCTACTCGGAGCTCGTCGGCCACACGATCTCGCCGGAGGCGATCCGCGCGCGGAACCCGTACGCCGTGATCCTGAGCGGCGGCCCCGCGTCGGTCTACGCGGAAGGCGCACCGCGTGTCGACCCGCGCATCTTCGACCTCGGCATTCCGACGCTCGGCATCTGCTACGGCATGCAGCTGATGGCGCTCGACCTCGGCGGCCGCGTCGACCGAACCGGCGTGTCGGAGTTCGGGAAGACCGAGCTCAGCGTGCAGGGGCCGGCGTCGCTGCTCCTCAAGGACACGCCGGCGGCGCAGACGGTCTGGATGTCGCACCGCGACTCCGTCGTCGCGCCGCCCGACGGCGCACGCGTGGTCGCAGGCTCGCCGTCGACGCCGATCGGCGCCTTCGAGGCGCCGGAGCGCGCCCTCTACGGCGTGCAGTTCCATCCGGAGGTGGTGCACTCGCCGCACGGGATGGCCGTGCTGAAGAACTTCCTCTACGAGATCGCTGCGGCGCCGCCCTCGTGGACGCCGGCGGCCGTCATCGAAGAGCAGGTCGAGCGCATCCGCGCGCAGGTCGGCCGCGAGCGCGTGCTCTGCGCGCTGTCGGGCGGTGTCGACTCCGCCGTCGCGGCGCTGCTCGTGCACAAGGCGGTGGGCGACCAGCTCACGTGCGTCTTCGTCGACCACGGCCTGCTGCGCAAGAACGAGGCCGAACAGGTCGTCGAGACGTTCGGCGACCACTTCCACGTTCCGCTCGTGCACGTGCAGGCGCAGGAGCGCTTCCTCGAGCTGCTGGACGGGGTCGACGACCCCGAGACGAAGCGCAAGATCATCGGCCGTGAGTTCATCCGGGTCTTCGAGGACGAGGCGCGCAAGCTCGGCGACGTGAAGTGGCTCGTGCAGGGGACCCTCTACAGCGACGTGATCGAGTCGGGGGGCACCGAGGGCGTCGCGGCCACGATCAAGTCGCATCACAACGTCGGCGGCCTGCCCGACGACATGAAGATGGAGCTCGTCGAGCCGTTGCGCCTGCTCTTCAAGGACGAGGTGCGGCGGGTCGGCGAGGAGCTCGGGATGTCCGAGCGCATGGTGTGGCGGCAGCCGTTCCCCGGCCCCGGCCTCGCGATCCGGATCATCGGGGCCGTCACCCACGAGCGGCTCGAGATCCTGCGCGACGCGGACGCGATCCTCCAGGAAGAGGTCCGGCGCGCGGGCCTCTATCGCGAGCTCTGGCAGTCCTTCGCCGTGCTGCCCGCGATCCGCTCCGTCGGCGTGCAGGGCGACGAGCGGACGTACGGCTATCCGATCGTCATCCGCGCGGTCACGAGCGACGACGCGATGACCGCGGACTGGGCGCGCCTTCCGTACGACCTGATCGAGACGATCTCCGGCCGGGTCGTCAACGAGATTCCGGGCGTGAACCGCGTCGTGCTCGACGTGACGTCGAAGCCGCCGGCGACGATCGAGTGGGAGTAGCGGGCCTCGACCACGTCGTGATCGCCGTCTCCGACTGGGAGCGGTCGAACAGCTTCTACCGCGACGTCGTCGGCGCGGAGCTCGTCGAGCTCGACCGCGGGCGATTCGCGTACCGCCTCGCCGACGGCCGGCAGCTGAACGTGCACGGGCCGGGGGCGACGCCGCAGCCGAGGGCGGCGGAGCCCGTGCGGCCCGGGCGGAAGCGACCTCTGCTTCCTCTGGGCCGGGACGCCCGCCGACGCCGTCGCGCATCTCCGGGCGCACGGCGTCGAGCCGGAGCTCGGCCCGGAGCCGCGGACCGGCGCACGCGGGGCCGGCGCGAGCGTCTACTTCCGCGACCCGGACGGCTCGCTCCTCGAGCTGATCGCGTACGCCGCGTGATCGTCGACCGGCTGGCCCGCGCGCGGATCGGCGCGACCTACAACCAGTACGCGCGCTCCGAGCTCTGCCGTACCAGGCTGCGCGACTACCTCGCGTCGCGGGCGGACGCGGCGACGATCGTCGTCGGCGAGGCGGCCGGCTACCGCGGAGCGCGTGTCAGCGGCATCGCGTTCACGTCCGAGCGGCAGCTCACCGGCACGGGCCCTGCCGAGGCGAGCGCGACGATCGTGCACCGCGTCCTCGCCGAGCTCGGAGTCGAGAACGACGTCCTGCTCTGGAACGTCGTCCCCACGCATCCGGGAACGCCGGCGTCGAACCGCCGTCCGACCCGCGCCGAGATCGACGCCTGCCGCCCGTTTCTCGACGAGCTGACGCGCGACCGGCGGGTGATCGCGGTCGGGCGTGTCGCGGCCGAAGTGCTCGACGCGCCGTACGTCCGCCATCCCGCGCACGGCGGCGCGGCGCCGTTCGCCGCGGGCCTTCGGCGTACACTCGGCCTGTGACCCGGGACGTTCGCAGGAACGCGTTCCTTCTCGCCGCCTGCCTCGTCTCGAACTCCGGCGCGTTCCAGCTCGCGGCCGCGCTCAGCTCCGTCACGCTCGTCGCGGTCACCGGCGTGAAGGGCGTGCTCGGTCTCGGCCCCGCGATCTTCCTGACCGCAGGCGCGATCGCCGTCGGGCCGGCCGGCCGCATGATGGACCGCGTCGGACGGATGCCCGTGATCCGGGTGGCGTTCGCCGGCGGTGCGGCCGGTTGCGGCGCCGTGGCCGGCGGCTGCTCCGCCTCCTCGGCCGTCCTCGTCTGCCTCGGGCTCGCGCTCGTCGGCGCGTCGGCGTCGGTCGTGCAGCTGTCGCGTGCGGCGGCCGCGGAGATGTTCCCGCCCGAGCGCCGCGCGAGGGGGATGTCGTTCGTGCTCTTCGGCGCGGTCTCCGGCGCCGTCTGGGGCCCGCTCGTCTTCGGCCCGCTCTTCGCGCACCGCTCGACGCTCGCGCACGCGCTCGCTGCCCCGTGGCTCATCGGGATCCCGTTCATGCTCGCGGGGCTCGCGATCGCGAGCTTCGTGCGACCCGACCCCAAGGACATCTCCGCGCGCTACCCGAGCGCGCTCCACGACGACACCGCTCCTGCGGCGCCGCTCGGCGAGATCCTGCGCAGGCCGGGCGCAGCGGCGGCGATCGTCGCGGTCGTCGCGAGCTTCGCCGTCATGGCGTCGGTCATGAACCTCTCCGGCTACGTCGCGTTCGGCCGCGGCCACCACCAGGGCGACGTCTTCACGATGATCAGCGTCCACATCCTCGGCATGTACGGGCTCGTCCTCATCGTCGGCGACGTCATCGACCGCTTCGGCCGCCGCCGCGCCCTCGTCGGGGGGCTCGCGGTGATGACCGCCTCGAACGCGGCGCTCGTCTGGCTCGGCGGTGTCGGCGGCATGAGCCTCGCGCTTCTCGGCCTCGGGCTCGGCTGGTGCTTCTCGTACGTCGCCGCGACGACGGAGCTCGTCGCGTTGACGGCGCCCTCCGAGCGGGGCCGCCTCGTCGGCTTCTCCGACCTCTGCGCGAGCCTCACCGCCGCCGCGCTCGCCCTCCTCGGCGGCCTCGTCTACACCGCCGCGGGCGTGGCCGCGCTCGCCCTCTCGGCCGCGGCGCTCGCGGCCCTTCCCGGCCTCTGGCTCGCCGGCCGGCCCGCCGTCACGCCGCTGCCCGCCACGGAGTAGCTTGCGCTACAATTCCGCCCCGGCGGACGCCTGGTCCGCCACTTTTCTGTGATGAAGACCTATTCCGCCAAGCCGGGTGAGATCACGCGCGAGTGGTACCTCGTCGATGCCGACGGGAAGACCCTCGGCCGTCTCGCGACCCAGATCGCCGACACGCTCCGCGGCAAGCGGAAGCCGATCTTCACGCCGCACGTCGACACGGGCGACTTCGTCGTCGTCGTGAACGCGGAGAAGATCGCGGTCACGGGCTCGAAGCTCGACCAGAAGATGTACCACCGGCACTCCGGCTACCCGGGCGGCCTCAAGAGCCGCACGCTCCGCGAGCAGCTCGACCGGCGCCCGACCGAGGTGCTTCGCATCGCCGTGAAGGGGATGCTGCCGAAGAACAAGCTCGCGCGCCAGCAGATCACGAAGCTGAAGATCTACGCCGGGCCGGAGCATCCGCACGAGTCCCAGAACCCCCAGCCACTCGATTTGGAGCAGTGAGTTGAGTCAGATCGCTCAGTACCGCGGCACCGGCAAGCGCAAGACGTCCGTCGCCCGCGTGATCCTGCGCCCCGGCGACGGGTCGACGTGGGTCAACGGACGCACGCTCGACGAGTACTTCCCGCGCAACATCTGGCGGACGATCGCGATCTCGCCGCTCAAGGTCGCGGGGCTCGAGGGCCAGTACGACCTTCGCGTCCGCGTCCACGGCGGCGGCCTCACCGGGCAGGCCGGCGCGGTCCGCCACGGCATCGCGCGCGCGCTCGTCGAGGCGAACCCGGAGCTGCGCGTCTCGTTGAAGCGCGAGGGCTTCCTGACGCGCGACGCGCGGCAGGTGGAGCGCAAGAAGGCAGGCCTGCACAAGGCCCGCAAGGCTCCGCAGTTCTCCAAGCGCTAGCGTCCCGAGCACGGCCTTCGGGCCGCTTTCCGTGCGCACATCGCCCGACTCCGCCACCAGGCCGCTAAGGTCCCGCGCCGTGGCGCGGAACTACTTCGGCACCGACGGTGTCCGCGGCATCGTCGGCGAGTTCGTCACCCCGGAGCTCGTCGAGCGGCTCGGCAAGGCGTCTGCACTCTGGTCGGGCCGCGGCCGCGTCTTCGTCGGCCGCGACACGCGCGCGTCCGGCGAAGAGCTCGAAGAGGCGTTCGCGCGCGGCGTTGCATCCGCGGGCGGCGCCGCCGTGCTCGCGGGCGTCGTGCCGACGCCTGCGGTCGCGCTTCTTCGCCTCGATCTCGGTGTCGTCATCACGGCGTCGCACAACCCGCCGGAGTACAACGGCGTCAAGCTCTTCGACTCGACGGGCCGCAAGCTGAACGACGTCGCGGAAGAGCAGATCGAACAGCTGCTCGACGCACCGGCGACCGGCGGCGGCGAGATCGATCGCGTCGGCATCGCGGGTGAGAGCTACCTCGAGCACATCCTCGAGCGCTTCGGCTCCGATCTCAACGGGCTGCGGATCGCCGTCGACTGCGCCAACGGCGCGTACGCGGACATCGCGCCGCGCGCGTTCGAAGAGCTCGGCGCCGAGGTCGAGGCGATCGGCGTGGAGCCCGACGGCTCGAACATCAACGTCGGCTGCGGCGCGACCGATCTCGCAGCGCTCCAGGCGCTCGTCACCGGAGAGCGCTTCGACCTGGGCGTCGCATTCGACGGCGACGGCGACCGGATGCTGGCGATCGACGAGCACGGTGCAGTCGTCGACGGCGACCAGATCGTCGCGATCCTCGCGCCGCACCTCGGCGTCGATCTCGTCGCGGTCACGACGATGACGAACCTCGGCTTTCACCGGCTGATGGAGGAGCGTGGCGTGCGGGTGATCACGACGGACGTCGGCGACCGGTACGTGCTCGAGGCGCTCTATCGCGAGGGCGGCATCCTCGGCGGGGAGCAGTCGGGGCACGTGATCTGCCTGCGCGACCACGTCACGGGCGACGGTCTCGCAGCGGCGCTCCTGCTCTGCGAGGCGCTCGGCGGCCGCCCGCTCTCCGAGGCCGCCCGAGTCATGGAGCGCTACCCGCAGGCCAAGGTGAACCTGCCGATGCCCGGCCGCCGCCCGCTGCCGCAGTCGCTGCTCGCGAGGCTCGAAGAGGAGAATGCGGCGCTGAACGGCGACGGCCGCGTCCTCGTCCGTCCGTCGGGCACCGAGCCCCTCGTGCGGGTGCTCGCGGAGGCCCCGACGGAGGAGGAGGCCGAGGCCCTCTGTGCTAGGATCGCGGCGCTCGTGTCCCAGGAGCTCGGCTGACTCGACCGCGACGGAGCGGTAGGGTCAAGAGGCCGGGCTCGTCGCGTTTCTGGACAGGATTTCGGCGGCCTAGCAGGGGAAAAGAGGCGGAAGATGTGCGGAATCATCGGGTACGTGGGCGGGCGTGAGGCGAAGCCGCTGCTGCTGAGCGGACTGCGCCGCCTCGAATACCGCGGCTACGACTCCGCCGGCATCGCGCTGCGCGAGACGGACGGCCTCGACTACGTCCGCGCCGTCGGCAACCTCCAGAACCTCGTCGAGGCGGCCGGCCCGAACGGATCCGTCGCCCACCACGGCCTCGGGCACACGCGCTGGGCCACGCACGGCGCCGTCACCGAGCAGAACGCGCATCCGCTCGTCGGCTGCGACGCGAGCAAGCTCGCGATCGTGCTCAACGGCATCGTCGAGAACTACCGCGAGCTGCGCGGGCAGCTGATCGACGAAGGGCACACCTTCACGTCGGAGACCGACGCGGAGGTCGTCGTGCACATGCTCGAGCAGGAATACGACGGCGATCTCGTGCAGGCGCTCATCCGCGTCTACCCGCGTCTCGAAGGGCACTTCACGATCGTCGCGATCCATCACGACAACCCGGACGTGCTCGCGGGCGTCCGCCAGCAGACGCCGCTCGTCGTCGGTCTCGGAGAGGGCGAGAACTTCCTCGCGTCGAACGTCGCCGCCTTCCTGAGCGAGACGCGACGCGCCGTCTTCCCCGACGACGGCGAGGTCGTCGAGATCACGCCGAACGGCGCGCGCTTCTTCAAGGACGGCGCCGAGATCGACCACCCCGAGGTCGAGCAGCTCGACTGGGACGAGGATCACGCCGAGAAGGGCGGCTACGAGACCTTCATGCTGAAGGAGATCTACGAGCAGCCCGAGGCGGTGCGCGAGACGATCGGCGACCGGGTGCGCGGCCACGCGTTGATGCTCGAGGCCCTCGGCCTCTCCGAGCTCGAGGTCCGGAACCTGCGGCGGATCGTCATCGTCGCCGCGGGCACCTCGTACCACGCCGGTGTCGTCGGCCGCTACATCATCGAGGAGTGGGGCCGCATCCCGGTCGAGCCCGACATCGCGAGCGAGTGGATCTACCGGAACCCCGTGCTCTCGAGGGACACGCTCGTGATCGGGATCTCGCAATCCGGCGAGTCGCGGGACACGGTCAACGCGATGAAGCTCGCGCGCGAACGTGGAGCGCGGACGCTTGCGATCACGAACATGATGGGCACGCAGATCACGCGTGAAGTCGACGCGACGCTCTACACACGTTGCGGCATCGAGATCGGCGTCGCCGCCTCGAAGACGTTCACGGCGCAGGTCGCGCTTCTCAGCCTGCTCGCGCTGAGGCTCGCCGAGATCCGGCAGACCCTGCCGCAGGAAGACATCGACTTCGTGATCGACAGGCTGCACGAGCTGCCCGAGAAGATCGCCGAGTTCCTCGACGGCGACCACCCGGTCGACGAGATCGCGGGTCGCTTCTACGACAAGCCCTTCTTCCTCTATCTCGGGCGGCACATCGGCCTGCCCGTCGCGCTCGAAGGCGCGCTGAAGCTGAAGGAGATCTCCTACATCCCGACCGACGCCTACTCGGCCGGCGAGATGAAGCACGGCCCGATCGCGATGCTCGACGAGGGCACGCCCGTCGTCGTCGTCGCGACGAACATCCACGTCTACGACAAGATCGTCTCGAACATCCAGGAGACACGCGCCCGCGGCGCGCACGTGATCGCGATCGCCACCGACGGCAACGAGGACATCCAGCATCACGCCGACGACGTCATCTACGTCCCGCGGACGCCGGCGTTCCTGCAGGCGGCTCTCGCGATCGTGCCGCTCCAGCTGCTCGCCTATCGCATCGCGCGCCTGCGCGGCCTCAACGTCGACCAGCCGCGCAACCTCGCGAAGACCGTCACCGTCGAGTAGCGGCCCTAGCCGTCGTCGGCCGACCGGCGGAGCCGCTTCACCCGGCCGCGCCGCTTCTTCTCGTCGACGCGCCGGGCCTTCGCGGCCGCGGACGGCTTCGTCGGCACGCGCCGGCGCTGCACGAAGAGGGCGTCTCGCAGGGCGGCGACGAGGCGGTCGGTCGCGAGCTCGCGGTTCCGGAGCTGGCTGCGCTCGTCCTGGGCGACGGCCCGGAGGACGGGGCCTGCCTTGGCGACGACCCGGCGCTTCTGGGCGTCGGTCAGGGCCGTCGACGCCTCCACGTCGAACACCGCCTCGACGCGCGTCTCCGACTTCTGCGCGTGCTGGCCGCCGGGGCCGCTCGAGCGCGACGTCCGCAGCTCGATCTCGGAGACGGGAACGGCGACGCTCTTCGTGACCCGAATAGACTCGGAACCGGTCATGGCGGCGATTCTGCTCGACATCGACGGGGTCCTGCACGTCTCGGGCGAGCCGATCCCCGGTGCCGCGGATGCGGTGGCCCGTCTGCGCGCCAACGGGCACCGCCTGCGATTCGTGACGAACACCACGACCCGGTCGAGATCCCGGCTCGCCGAGGAGCTCCGCGTCCACGGCATCGAGCTCGAAGACGACGAGGTCCAGACGGCGGCAGATGCGGCCGTGCGCGCCCTGCGCGGCAAGCGCGTGCTTGCCTTGACCATGCATGCGCTCGTGCACGACCTGGAAGGCCTCGAGCTCGTCGGCGAGGGAGCGGACGCGGTGCTGATCGGCGGAGCCGACGAGACGCCGGAGACCAACCTCGTCTTCTCGTACATGAACCTCGCCCGCGCATTCGGCGAGATCGAGCTCGGCGCCGAGCTCTACTGCCTGCACCGCAACCGGTGGTGGCAGACGAAGCACGGCCCGATGCTCGACTCGGGCGCCTTCGTCGCCGGTCTCGAGTACGCGGCGCAGGTGGAGGCGGTCGTGCTCGGCAAGCCGAGCCGGTCGTACTTCGCGGCGGCCTGCGAGGCGCTCGACGCCGACCCGGGGCTGACGTGGATGGTCGGGGACGATCTCGAGAGCGACGTCGTCGGCGCCCAGGGCGTCGGCATGCGCACCGTCCTCGTCCGCACCGGCAAGTTCCGGCCCGACACGGTCGAGCGCTCACGCTCGCAGCCCGACGGGATCGTCTCGTCGCTCGCGCACCTGCCCGAGTGGCTCGAGGAGCAGCTGTGATCCACGTCGGCACGGATCTGATCGAGATCGCGCGGATCCGGCGTTCGCTCGATCGCTATCCGCGCTTCCGCGAGCGGTGCTTCACGACGGCCGAGCAGGCCTACTGCGACTCCCGGGCGAACCCGGCGGAGAGCTACGCCGGCCGGTTCGCCGGGAAGGAAGCGGTCGGCAAGGCGCTCGGGTTCGGCGTCGCGCGCGCCTTCGCCTGGACGGACATCGAGATCGTCGGGCGCCCGAAGCCGAGCGTCCGGCTCTCGGGCCGTGTCGCCTCCTGGGCGCAGCGGCGCGGCGTGCACGAGATCGACCTGTCGATGACCCACTCCCGCGAGCTCGCACAGGCGGTCGCAGTCGCCGCGAATGCCTGATCTCGAGCCGCTCTACACCGCGCTGGAGATGCGCGAGGCCGAATCGCGCTATCCGGACTATCCCGCGTCCGCGAGCGCGTTGATGGAGCACGCCGGAACGCACGCGGCGCAGATCGCTCTGCAGACGTTCCGCGACGCGCTGCGCTGGACGGTCGTGTGCGGCGGCGGCTCGAACGGCGGCGACGGCCGGATCGTCGCGCGCGACCTCGAGCACGCGGGAAAGGAGGTCACGCGTCGTCGACGCAAAGGCAGGCGAGGCCGAGCTCGGAAGCCCCGACGTGATCGTGGACGCGTTCTTCGGCACCGGCTTCAGCGGCCCGCCGCGTCCCGAAGCCGCAGCGCTGATCGAGAGGATCAACGCGGCAGGTGTGCCCGTCCTCGCGATCGACATCCCGTCGGGCGTCGACGCGTCGACCGGCGAGGTCGCCGGCCCCGCCGTGCGGGCGGCGGTTACCGTGACGTTCCACGGACGCAAGGTCGGGCTCGTCGTCGCCCCGGGACGCTTCCACGTCGGGGCGCTCCACGTCTCCGACATCGGGCTCGAGCACGTCGAGACGAGCACGCGCTTCGCCACGCCGGCGCTCCTGCGGACGGTCCCGCGCCGCCGCGACGGCGACAACAAGTACACCGCGGGCCACGTGCTCGTCGTCGGCGGCTCACGCGGGCTCACCGGCGCTCCGTCGCTCACGGCGCTCGCGGCAATGCGTGCGGACGCCGGCTACGTCACCGTCGCGGCGCCCGAGTCGTCGCTGCCGGTGCTCGAGCAGCGCCTGCTCGAGGCGGTGAAGCGGCCGCTGCCGGAGCGCGACGGAACGGTCGCTGCCGACGCAGCGCGTGTCGTGCTCGAGCTCGCGGGGAAGGCGTCGAGCGTCGCGCTCGGCCCGGGCCTCGGTCGCGGCGCCGGGCCGCACTCGCTCGTCGCACGCCTGCTCGCCGAGCTCGAGGTGCCTACCGTCGTCGACGCGGACGCGCTCCACGAGCTCGAGCCCGGCGACTGGGCCGGCCCGCGGGTCCTCACGCCGCACGAGGGCGAGCTGGCACGGCTGCTCGGACGCGAGTCGGGCGACGTCGCGGCGCACCGCCTGCAGGCGGTGCTCGACGCCGTCGAGCGCTTCCGCTGCGTCGTCCTCCTGAAAGGAGCCGACACGCTCGTCGCCGCGCCGGGACGCGGCGTGATCGTCGTCTCGCTCGGCCTGCCCGTCGCTCGCGACCGCGGGGACCGGCGACGTGCTCACCGGCATCGTCGGCGCGTTCCTCGCCAAGGGGATGGACGCGCAGCTCGCGGCGGCAGCCGCGGCGGTCGCGCAGCAGCGCGCGTCCGTCGAGGCTCCGCAGCGAGCGGGCCTCGTCGCAAGCGACCTGATCGACGCGCTGCCGCGGGCGCTCGGCTGATGCACCGCTCGCAGATCACGATCGACCTCGCCGCGCTCCGGCGCAACGCGGCAGCGCTCGTCCGCGCGCTCGGCGGCGCCGAGCTCTGGGCGGTCGTCAAGGCCGACGGCTACGGCCACGGCGCCGCCGACGTCGCCGGTGCCGCCCTCGGCGCCGGCGCGACGGCGCTCTGCGTCGCCACCGTCCCGGAAGGGCTCGAGCTCCGGCGCGAGTTCTCCGCGGCGCGGATCGTCGTGATGGGCCCGGCCGGCAACCGCGAGGTCGGGCAGGCGCGCGATGCGCGGCTCGAGCTCGTCGTCTCGACCGGCGAGATCCCGCCGGGCGTGAACGTCCACCTGAAGCTCGACACCGGCATGGGGCGCTGGGGGCTCGCGGAGCTGCCCGTGCCTCCCGTCGAGGTCGTCGGCCTGATGAGCCATCTCGCCGCCGCGGACTCCGACGCCGCGTACACGGAGTGGCAGATCGAGCGCTTCCGGAGCGCGACCGCGTCGTACACGCACCTGACGCGGCACATCGCCAACAGCGCGGCCGCGCTTCGCTATCCGTCGGCGCGCTTCGACGCCGCGCGCTGCGGCATCGCGCTCTACGGCCTCTCGCCGTTCGGCGTCGATCCCGCCGAGGACGGTCTCGAGCCCGTCCTCTCGTGGTCGAGCCACGTCGCGCAGACGCGCCTGCTGCACGCGGGCGAGAGCACGGGCTACGGCCGCCGGTTCGTCGCCGACGACGACACGTGGATCGGAATCGTCCCCGTCGGCTACGCCGACGGCTTCCGGCGCGACCTGACCGGTACGAGCGTGCGCGTCGCCGGCGAGCTGCGACCGGTCGTCGGCACCGTCTCGATGGACGCGATCGCCGTCGAGCTCGACCGCGAGCTGCCGGTCGGGACGCCGGTCGTGCTCATCGGGCACGGCGTTCTCGCGGAGGAGCACGCACGCGTCGCCGAGCACGATCACCTACGAGCTCGTCTGCGGGATCGACAGCCGGCCGAGCCGGGCGCGCCGCGTCGTCGTCGATGGCTGACAACCGCTTTGCGCGCACCGCGGCGCGCATGGCCGAGCGGCAGGACGCGCGCGCCGCAGAGCTGGCCGAGCGCGTTCGCTCGTTCGTGCTCCCCGGCGAGCACGACGTGCGCGCTCGACGCGGGCTGCGGCGCAGGAGCGCTCGCGCTCGCGCTGGCGCCGCTCGTCGAGCGGGTCGTCGGGCTCGACCGCGTGCCCGAGCTCCTCGAGCTCGCGCGTGAGCGCGCGCCCGCGAACGCCACGTTCGTCGAGGGCGATGCCGAGCACCTGCCGTTCGCCGACGCGACCTTCGACCTCGCCGGCACGCTCCGCACGCTTCACCACCTGGCGCGGCCCGAGCTCGTCGTCGCAGGGCTCGCGCGCGTCACCCGGCCCGGCGGGCGGGTGCTCGTCGTCGACCAGATCGCGTCCGCCGACCCGCTCGAGGCGATCGCGGTCGACCGGTTCGAGCGTGCACGCGACCCGAGCCATACGCGCCTGCTGCCCGAGACCGACCTGCGGCAGCTCTTCGAGGCGAACCAGCTCGTGCTCGTGCGCGAGCGGCAGGACGTCGAGCGCCGCGAGCTCGACTCCTACCTCGAGCTCGCGGACTGCGCGGGGGACGATCGCACCCGTGCCCTCGATCTGGCGCCGCACGGCCCCGAGGCGTACACGGCCGTGCTCGGGTGGTACCTCCTCGAGCGGCGGTAGGACCTGGCGGCGCGACCGGTTGCCCGATACAACAGGCGGGTGCAGAAGCTGATTCGCAGGGGTCTCGTCGCGCTGGCCGCGCTCGGCGCGGCGCTCGTCCCGCTCGGCGCCGCGCAGGGAGGAGCGTTCGACGGCGACAACGGGCCGATCGCCTACACGTGCGGGGCGAACATCTGCCGGCATCAACGCGGACGGCTCCGGACGGGTGACGCTCCTGACCGGCGCGACGGATCCGTCGTGGTCGTCCGACGAGAGCCAGATCGCCTTCGTCGACCCGGCGAACGGCGTCTCGGTCGCGGACGCCGACGGGACGAATCCCCAGGGGCTCGGCGCGGGCCTGACCTCGACCCAGCCGACCTTCTCCGAAGACGGGCTGCGGGTCGCGTACACGAAGGCGGGCGACCTCTGGTCGAGCCTCGCGGACACGCACGGGCAGGAGCTGCACCTGACCACCGGGACCGCCCTGGACGCCGACCCCGCGTACTCGCCGGACGGCTCGGAGATCGCATTTGCGCGCAGCAGCGGCGCCGGCTACGACATCTGGACGCTCGATCTCACGAGCTCGACGCTCCAGCAGGTCACGAGCGCCGCGGGAGACGAGCGAAGCCCGACGTGGTCGCCGTCCGGTGCGTCGATCGTCTACACGGAATCGACGAACGGCCATCTCTTCACGGTGCCGTCCGGCGGCGGCACCCCGGCGGATCTGAACGTCGCGGGCACGGATCCGGCCTTCTCGCCCGACGGCGCGAAGATCGCCTTCATCGACGGCGCCGGCCATCTCGCGTCGATCCCGGCGTCGGTGAGCGCGACGCCGACCGTGACGACCCTCGACTCCTCGGCGACGTTCTCGCAGCCGGACTGGCAGGCCGTCGCGCCCGCGCCGCCGTCGTCCTCGGGCCCCCCGACGAACGTCAGCTATCCCACGATCAACCTGCAGTTCGGCGACGCCGCGCCGGTCGTGGGTCACTTTCTCTCGGCGAGCATCGGCACGTGGGGCGGGTCGTTTCCGCTGTCGTACACGTACCAGTGGAAGCGCTGCGCCGCCGCAGACCCCGTCAACGGCGAGTGCGTCGCGATCCCGGGTGCGGTCTTCAGCTTCTACACGCCGAGCGCGGACGATGCGGGCAAGCGCCTGCGCGTCCAGGTGACGGCGACGAACGCCCAGGGCTGCGAAGTCGCAGAACTCCGAGGTGAGCGCCGTCGTCGTCGCGATCGCGCCGAAGCTCCGCTCCACGCCGCAGATCTTCGGCGGCAACACGGTCGACACGCCGCTGACGCTCACGGCCGGCACCTGGGACGGCTCGACGCCGATCAAGTTCACGTACTCCTGGCGGCGCTGCAACCCCGTGGGCGACCTCGCGAGCTGCGTCGAGATCCCGGGCGCGACGCTCGCGACGTACACGCCGACGTTGCAGGACGTCGGCGTCTCGATCCGGGTCTGGATCACGGGCACGAATCCGGCCGGCTCGGACGTCGCCGATCACGAACCACACGTTCCCGATCGTGGACAAGGCCCATTTCGCTCCGACGGCGTCGTTCCAGCCCTCGGTCGCCGGGGCCGCAGCCGTCGGGCGCCAGCTGACCGCGGACATCGGCGCCTACGACGGGCGACGTGCCGCTTCAGAGCGTGTTCGCATGGCAGCGCTGCGACGCGACCGGCGAGGCGTGCCAGCCGATCGCGACCGCCAAGAAGAAGATCGTGTACTTCCCGACGCGCCAGGACGTCGGGTACACGATTCGCATCGTCGTCACGACGACGAACACCTACGGGTCGCTCGTCACGAGATCGGACCCGACCGAGGCGATCGCGGCTCTGCCGCCGCACCGGCGCGGCCGGCACATCGTCGGCACCGCCGGCCCCGACTACAGGGCCGGCGGCGGCTACGACGACGTGATCAGCGGGCTCGCCGGGCAACGACACGCTCCTCGGCGGCGCCGGTGACGACCGCATCGACGGTGGTGCAGGCAACGACGTCATCGTCGGCGGCGCGGGCGCCGACCGGCTCTTCGGCGGCGCCGGCTCCGACACGATCTACGCGGCAGACGGCGAGCGCGACATGGTCGACTGCGGTGCCGGCCGCGACCGTGTCGTCGCGGACTCGTTCGACAAGGTGGTGAACTGCGAAGTCGTCGACTCGGCGGCGAAGACGGGTTAGCCGATCGTGCCGTCGAGATGCGTGAAGGACTCGCGCAGGTTCGAGCGCTCGACCGCGAGGTCCGTGAAGGCGGCCTCGAGTCGGCGCTCGCCCTCGGGAGTCAGGCGAAGATGGGCGACGCGGGCGTCGGCCCGCGACTGCTCGCGCACGACGAGGCCTGCCTCCTCGGCGCGGCTCACGAGCTCGGTGACCGTGCTCTGAGCGAGCTGCAGGCGCTCGGAGAGCTCCGTGACGGTCGACTGCTCGCTGCCGTCGGGCGCCCCCTTGATCATCAGGAGGAGCAGGTAGCGCTGCGGCGTCAGCCCCGAGTGGCGGGCGATCCGCTCGGTACGCCGGAGGAACGACCGGAGTGTCGAGCGGAACTCCGCGACGGCGATGACCTCTGAGGTTGCCAGGCCCGCCACTAGCGCCCGATTCTAGTGCCGCGCCCGGACGTGCAAGCGCGCGGGCGAGAAGATTCGGCGCGAGGGACTGCACGACGCGCCGCCATGCCGTACCAGCGCGGCACCGTCGTCTCGCCGCGGCCGCGCTCGACGGAGTCGACGATGTGCGCCGCGATCGGCTCGGGGCGCGACGACGAGCCGCCGGAGGAGCGCCGGCAGCCGGCCTCTGCGGGAAGCCCTCGGTCTCGACGAAGCCGGGCTTGACCGTGTGCACGCGGATCCCGCGCGTGCGGAGCTCGGCGGCGGTCGCGCGGGAAAACGCGAGCTGCGCGTGCTTCGACGCGGCATACGGCCCCGACGGCGGCAGGGCGACGGTGCCCGCGACCGAGACGACGTTGACCACGTCCGAGGGCGCCGCCGCCTCGAGGCCCGGCAGGAATGCCCGGAGGCACCACACGCCGCCGAGATAGTTCGTCCGCAGCACCCCTTCGACCACGCTCGGGATCCGCGTCGAGGAAGCCCGCGCGCCCGGCGACCCCGGCGTTGCACACGAGGAGCGCGATCGCGGGATGGCGCTCGAGCACCCGGCCGGCCGTCCGGTCGACGGCGGCGCGGTCGGCGACGTCGCAGACCTCGTACTCGCCGCCGAGCTCCTCGGCCAGCGGCTGCAATCGCTCTTCGCGTCTCGCGAGCAGCACGCAGTGCCAGCCGCGCGCCGCCAGCTGACGGGCCACCTCGGCGCCGATGCCGGACGACGCCCCGGTGACGACGGCTACCCGTTGCACGCGCGGATCGTCCGGGTCGCCGATGCGCTGCTCGCCGCGCACGTCGACGGCGGTCGCCGTGAGCGTGCGCCTTCCGTGGGCGAGGCGGGCAGGCAGCGTCGCCCTCCACAGCCCCTGCTCGCCGGCGCGGACGACCGCGATCCGGCTGCCGTCGACGGCGAAGCGAACGGAGGCGATCGGCCGTGCGGCGCTCGCCGCGACGACGAGCCGCTGCCCCTTCTCCGGCGCACGTGCTCGCAGACGGCGACAGCCAGTCGACCGCAACGCCGGCGACGACGTGCAGCCGGGCCGTCGCGACGCGCGTGTTCGGCATGATGCTCGGCCCGATCGTGTCGATGTTCTTCGCCTCCTGGAAGTCGGAGGAGATCATCCTCGTCCGCACGGTCGTCCCGGCGGTCAGCGCCGGCGTCGAGCGCGGGAGCGTGAACACCGCGAGCCCTGCCGCGCGGTCGTAGAAGGCGGCCGCGACGAGTGCGCCCTTGTAGCCGATCGTCAACGAGGCAGGGTCGACGCCGGACTGCGTGTCGTTCGTCCGGAAGACGAGGGTCGGCCGTCCTGCGGACACGCGGGTCGTGAGGAGCGAGGCCGACGGCGGCGTCACGTCGTTCACCCACGAGCGAAGGGTGTAGCGTCCGGCGAGGCTCCGGCCCGTGAACGGGTCGCGGCCCGAGTCCACCGCGACGTAGAACCGCCCCTGGCGCGGGAACGACGCGCCGGCCGCGCCGACCGGGGCGAGGTAGTCGTAGGTGAGCCCGTTCACGTCGACCGGGGTCCCCGCGAAGCCCTGCACGGTCGTCTCGTCCTGCGCGCCGAGATAGAACGGGTCGATGCGCGCGCCGGGCGTCACGTCGACGATCGAGACGCCGATGTTCACGGCCGGGCGATCGAGGGACGTGACGTACACCCGCTCGGCGCCGTTCTCCTGCATCGGCGCCGCATCCGGCTGGTTGCCGAAGGGCGCCACCGGATAGCGGTAGGCGTCGACGCGGTCGTCGCCGCTTCGCGTGTCGCCCGTCTGCGTACGGGCGAGCGGCAGCACGGGGGCCTCGACGAGCCGTGGACGGTCGACGAGGAAGAGATAGGGGATCCGCCGTGTCACGCCGTCCTTCCGCAGGACGACGAAGCCGTAGTCCTCGCCCGCGGGCGCGCCGCCCGCGGCGTGCGCGACGACCGGCAGCTCTGCCTCGCCGCCGGGCGGCACCGTGAGGATGCCGGGCAGGTCGATCGAGGTGCCCGGCGTCGCCGACTGCGCGGCGA
The DNA here is from genome assembly GCA_963831405.1 of uncultured Actinomycetes bacterium. GTDB lineage: Bacteria > Actinomycetota > Thermoleophilia > Gaiellales > Gaiellaceae > Palsa-739. Next base: position 113,259 of record CAWHPX010000020.1, on the reverse strand, counting down.
GCTGCACCTGCCAGTCTCCCGCTCCGTCGCCGGCGTCGGTGACGCGGACGAGCAGCCCGCGCGAGGCGGCGCCCTGCAGCACCGGCAGGTCCTCGAACGAGAGCGACGACGGGCTCGTGAAGAGCTGTGGGTCGGCGGCCTGCGGCAGGGCGACGAGGCCGCCGCCTTCGAGCGTGACCGGCGCTTCGCTCGTGCGCGCCGTGTCGGCATAGGCGGGGGCCGCCGTCGACACGAGCGCCGACTTCACCTGGGCGACCGTCCAGGCGCGATGGAGCTGCAGGAGGAGCGCCGCCGAGCCGCTCACGTGCGGCGCGGCCATCGACGTGCCGTCGAAGACGGCGAACCGAGACGCGTCGATCCGCGGCAAGGTCGACGAGAGGATCTGCCCGCCGGGAGCGGCGACGTCCGGCCCGAGATCGTGTCCGAAGGCCGTCGGCCCGGCGGACGAGAAGCTCGTGACGATGCCGCTGCGGCCGGTCTCGAGCTCCTGCGGCGCTCGCCCGACGCGCACCGGCGCCCGGCCTCCGTGCGCGTCGAGGTAGTCGCGCAGGTGCGCCCCGTCGAGGTTCGCGATCGAGCCTCCCGGTACCGACGGCGCGACGGGCAGGACGTTCGCCTCTCCTTCGCGGTTGTCGGCGTAGACGATCCCGATCGCGCCGGCGGCGCGGGCCTCGTCCGCCTTCGTCGCGAGCGGACAGAGCCCGCGCTCGACGAGCGCGATCGCACCGGCGAGCGAGCCCGCCGGGAGCGTGCCGCCGGGCGGCCCGCACAGATGCCGCTCCACCGGCCTGCCGTCCGTGCCGCCGATGACGCCGACGTCGACGAGCGCCTGGTCGCTGCTGCCCCAGGCGACCGGCGCGCGCTCGCCGTTCGCGCCCTGGAACGGGATCCCGTGCAGCGCGGGCGGCGCGCCCGGCGCAGTCACGTCGAGCGAGGGCGCGAAGACGTGGGTGTCGGAGACCGCTGCCACGGAGATCGCGTCGGGCGCGGTGCCCGGCGAGCCGGCCGAGCCGTTGCCGAAGTCGTCCCGGTCGTTGCCGGCCGAGATGACCGGCACGACCCCCGCCGCCGCGAGCTCGTGAACCGCCTCGACGAGCGCGTCGTTCGCGGGGTCGATCTGCGGGCCGCCGCCGGAGAAGTTGACGACGTCCATGCCGTCTCGCACGGCCGCTTCGAAGGCGGCCACGATCTCCGGCGTGTTCGCCACGTGGCCGATCGGCGTCGGCACGGTGAAGACGCGGTAGTTGCCGAGCCAGGCCCGCGGCGCGACGCCGCTCAGGCCCGTCACGGTCGGGTGGTCGGCTCCCGCCGGGGCGGTGGTTCCGGAAACGCCTGCGGCGATGCCGGCGACGTGCGTGCCGTGGAACGAGGAGTCGGGGTCGACGGCGAGCCGGCCCGGCCGCCCGGCATTCGGGCCGGGAAAGACCTTCGCGACGATCACCTTCGGCGTCGTCCACCTCGTCCCGCCGCGCGGGAAGCCCGCGGGATACGAGAAGCCCGCGGGCGCGAAGAACGGGTTCGACTGGTCGATGCCGTCGTCGACGATCGCGATCTTGATGCCCGTGCCGTCCGCGCCCGACGTTCGCCGCAGCGCGTCTGCTCCGATCACCGACGGCGAGCGGTCGAGCGCGAGGGTGTACTGGAGGCTCGGATACACCTTCGCAACCGATGGGCTTGCGACGAGCGCGGGAAGCTTCGAGACCGGCAGCGACACGGTGAGGGCGTCGAGCAGGATCGAGAAACGGCGGCCGACGCGCGCCTGCGGGATCGCGCGGCGAATCGCCGCAGCGGCGCGGGCCTGCCCGCGCGCGAGCACCCGCAGGTAGGAGCGCGACGACCGCGTGTGCACGTCGAGCCGCCGCGAGGTTCGGAGCGCCGAAAGCCTCCGGCCGTCGCGGGCTGCGAGCGGCGGAGCGTGCAGGTCGACGATCACCCGTATGCGCTCTGCGCCGCCCGCATGCGCCGGAATCATCCCCGCGCGCACGCGCGGCCCCGAGTGTGCGACGGGCGCGAGCCGTGCGGCCGCAGGCGCCGCGCCGGCGAGCGCGGCACATGAAGCGAGGAGCAGGACGGCCCGGCGCAAGGGAGCGGAGCGTACCGTAGGATCGCGCGAATGGCCGGAGCATTTGCGGGAAAGCGCGCGCTCGTCCTCGGTGTCGCGAACAAGCGCTCGATCGCATGGGCGATCGCGCAGGTGCTCGCGGACGGCGGCGCGAAGCTTGCGTTCACCTACCAGGGCGAGCGCATCGAGAAGAGCGTGCGCGACCTTGCGCAGACCGTCGACACCGCGCTCGTGACCGCGTGCGACGTCCGCTCCGACGACGACGTCGCGCGCGTGTTCGCCGAGGTCGGCGATGCGTTCGGCGGCGAGCTCGACATCCTCGTGCACTCGGTCGCCTTCGCGGCCGCCGAAGATCTCGAAGGACGGTTCACCGACACCCCGCGCGATCGCTTCTGGCTCGCCGTCGACGTGAGCGCGTACTCGCTCGTCGCGTGCGTCCGCGCCGCGGAGCCGTTGCTGGAGAAGGCGGGCGGCGGCTCCGTCGTGACGATGACCTACCTCGGCGGCGAGCGGGCCGTGCCGCACTACAACGTCATGGGTGTCGCGAAGGCGACGCTCGACGCCTCCGTGAAGTACCTCGCCTGGGATCTCGGCGAGAAGAACATCCGTGTCAATGCCGTCTCGGCCGGCCCGGTGCGCACCCTTGCCGCACGGTCGATCGCCGGCTTCCCGACGATGGAGGCGATCGTCGAAGAGCGTGCGCCGCTCCACCGGCACGTCGAGGCCGAGGACGTCGGCGCCGCGGCCGGCTACCTGCTGAGCGACGCGGCGAGAAACGTCACGGGCACGACGCTGTACGTCGACAGCGGCTACCACGCGATGGGGATGTAGAGCGGCGCAGCGCGCGCATCCGTAGATCGCGGCAACGGAGCTCAGCGTCGGCCCTGATGTCCGGCTCGGCGATCCGACGGAGGGGGCGGACGAGCAAACGCACCTGGCAAACGCACCTGGCAAACGCACCTGCCAACCCACCTGGAGGTGACGTGCGATGAGCGCGACCATCCCGACGAGGCACGGTCCCGCAGCGGCCGGCGAGCCGGTCGTCGCGGCCGGCGGAGAAGACGCCGAGCTGCGCGAGGCCGCGATCGCCAATCTCAAGCGGAAGCGGAAGTTCGTCCAGGACGCCCTCGGCTACTTCACGGTCAACGGCGTGCTCTGGCTGATCTGGGCGCTGACCGACCGGTCGACCGGGGGCGGGATGCCGTGGCCGGCCTGGGTCTCCGCGATCTGGGGCTTCCTCCTCGCAGTCGACGCGTGGCGGGCCTTCGGGCGCTGGCCCGCGAGCCTGCACCGCCCGATCACCGAGGCGGACATCGAGCGCGAGCTCGAACAGCCGCGCCGGCCGTAGGGCTCAGCGCGTGTCGCGGCGCGCGCGGTGCGCATGCGCGTGCGGCCGCGAGGCGAGCAGGGCGAGGAGGGCGATCGCCACGAAGTTGCGGAACGTCGGCTCCGGCCAGTGAGCCCGGGCGGAGCCGTGGAACCACGACGGATCGACGAGGAAGACGATCGCCGCGATCACGACCTTGCCGAACCAGCCGACGACGAGGAAGAGCGTCGCGAGGACGATGCCCCAGAAGGCCAGCTCCGGCAGGCCGAGCGCCGACGCGAGATCGAGGACGTTCCAGGCGACCCAGAAGACGAGCGGGCCGAGCAGGATCATGGCGGCGAGCGCCGCGAGCGCGAGGGCGAGCCCGCCGGCGACGAGCGCGCCGATGCCGAGGATGCGCAGCACGACGCCGAGGATCGAGCCCACGCGGCGAGTCTACGGCTTTACGAGGCCGGGGCTGCCGGGCTCAGCTGAACGGCTTGACGGTCATGTCCGCCACGACGAGCAGCAACACGGCGATGTCGACGCGCGCGACGAGCAGGATCTTCGCGATCGCCGCCTGCGCCTCCGGGGAGTCCGGCCCCTGCTCGGTGACGAGCGCGTCGACGCGCTTTGCGAGCGGTGAGAGCACGCCCATGCCGGTCGCGAAGGTCGCCGCATAGCCGACGAGCCCGGCGATGACCCAGAAGTGACCCCAGCCGAGACGGCCGTTCACGACCATGGCGATGCCCATCAGCAGCACGATCAGGCCTGCGGGCGCGAAGAGCTTCTCGCCGACGAAGGCGGCCTGGCGCGCGAGCGTCGCGATCTCGGCCGGATCGTCGAGCGACTCCGCCCGGAGGCCGAGGACCGTCAGGGTCAGCCCGCCGCCGACCCAGAAGACGGCGACGACGACGTGCACGACGCGGAAGATCGAATACCAGTTGCTGTACCAGCCGGAGGTCAGCGCGAAGATCGTGCCCACGACGAGGACGCCGACGCCGAGGGCGATCGTGAGCGGGGCGGAGGAGCGCCTCTCGGCAGGCGCTGCGGAAGACATGGATTCCATGCCCGGGAAGTCAAGACGATCAGGCGGACGGAGGCAAGACCTCGCGGGCTGCGCGCAGGAGCTCGTCGACGTCCGGGACGTCGGAGGTCTCGTAGCTCCAGCGCCCCCGGACGATGCCGTCGCGGTCGATCAGGAAGGCCGAGCGCCCGGAGACGTCGCGGAGCCCCCGGAACTCGAACGCGACGTCGAAGCCGCGCGTGGCGTCGCCGTTCCAGTCTGAGAGCAGCGGAAAGTCGAGATCGAGCGCCTGCATCCACGCCACGTGCGTCCACGGCGAGTCGCGCGAGATCGCGTACGGCTGCACACCGGCCGCGCGAAAGTCGTCGCTCCTGTCACGCAGGAGCTCCATCTCGTTCGTTCAGGTGGACGACCAGTCGAAGAGATAGAAGAGGAGCAGGATCGGCCCCTCGCGCGCGATCTCCCCGAGCGTCGCGCTCTCCTGGGGAGTCGTCCAGACCCGCGCGTCCGGGATGCGGGCGCCCACCTCGATCACGCGCTCACCTCCGCGGGCACCTCGGTGAGCTCGGCGATCTCGCGCACGACCTCGACGATGTCGCGATTCGCGTTGAAGACGCGCAGCTGGCGGTCGGCGCCGTTGCCGCGGCGGAGGATGCTCTCGATGCCCGCGAGCTCGGCCTCCGACCCGAGGTCGCGGGCGTGCGGCTCCACCATCTTCAGCGTCCGTCGCACGAGCTGCGCGACCGGCACGCGGTTCCGTCGTCCGGTCGCAAGATCCATGAGCGGCGCGTCGATGCCGTAACGGGCGGCGAGCCACTTGTTCTCGGTCGTGAGGATGCGATGGTAGGACGGCATCTCCTCACCGGCCTCGTAGCGCTCCGCGTAGTGCTTGACGAGCGCCTGGCACAGCGCGGTCAGCGCGATCACGTCGTCGAGCTGCGTCACGCCGTCGCAGATGCGGATCTCGATCGTCCCGAGTCGCGGATGGAGGCGGATGTCCCACCAGATGTGCGTGTAGTCGGCGATGCAGCCGGTGCGCTCGAGCTGGCCGACGACCTCCGCGTAGTCGGCGTAGCTCCTGAAGCGGGGCGGCGGGCCCGAGCGCGGGAGCGCTGCGTAGACCATGTGCCGCGAGGATGCGAGCCCCGTGGGCTCGCCGCGCCAGAACGGCGAGTTCGCAGAGAGCGCGACGAGCTCGGCCAGATGCGCGATGAGCGCGTTGACGACGTGGATCGCCTTCTCGGGGTCGTCGACGGCGACGTGCACGTGCATGCCGAAGATGAGCTCGCGGCGGGCGATGTACTGCATCCGGTCGACCATCGCGCGGTAGCGGTCCTTCGCGGTGATCCTCTGGCGCTCGAAGAGCGAGAACGGATGCGTGCCTGCGGAGCCCACGCGCATCTCGCGACCGCGCGCGATGTCGCAGACGAAGCCCCGGAGCGCGCGGAGCTGCTTCTCGACATCCGCAGGCGTGTGGCACACGGGCGTCGCGACTTCGAGCACCGACTGCATGAGCTCCGGGTTGATACGCGGCTCGAGCTCGTGACCCGACGCGGCGGCGAGCACGGTGTCGATGTGCTGGACGAGGTCGAATGTCACGGCGTCGAGCAGCATGTACTCCTCTTCGACGCCGAGCGTGTACGGATCGCTCGTGCCGAACGCATGGTCGAGGACGCTGCCGCCCTCGGCGAAGCGGCTGCCCTTGCCCGTGATCGAGGCGGGATAGATCTGCTTCACGCGACGAGCGCCTCCACCTCGAGCTCGACGAGCCAGCGCCGGTCGAGAAGCCCGCAGACGACGCCGGTGCAGGCAGGCCGGATCGACGCGAACCTCTCGCCGTGGGCGCGCATCGCCTCGGGAGCGTGCGCGGCGTCCGTCATGTACACGCGGGTGCGCACCACGTCCTCGAGGCTCGCTCCCGCCTCTTGCAGGGCTCTCTCGACGATCTCGATGCAGCGCCGCATCTGGTCGTACGGCGAGGTGGGCGGATCGGCGTCTCCCGGCATGATCGGCGCGGTTCCCGCGACGTAGACGTGCGAACCGGCGACGACCGCCCGGCTGTATCCCCAGCGCTCCTCGAACGTCGAGCCCGATGAGATGAGCCGGCGCTCCACCGCGCCTAGTATCACCCGCCGTGGACGCCTTGCGAACGATCGACGAATGGGGCGCCCGCACGGCGGCGGCAGGTGTCGTGCGCGCCGGCGGGGTCGTTGCACGACACGGGCCCGGAGGCGTCGAGCTGCGCTGGGCGTCCGTCACGAAGCTCCTCACCGGGTTGGCCGTCCTCGTCGCGGTCGAGGAGGGCACCGTCGATCTCGACGAGCCGGCGGGCCCCGAGGGGTCGACCCTGCGCCACCTGCTCGCGCACGCGTCGGGCCTGCCGCCCGACGAGGGCCCGCCGCTCCAGCCTCCCGGCAGCCGGCGCATCTACTCGAACCGCGGCATCGAGGTCGCGGCGGCTCTCGTCGGCGACCGGGCGGGCATGCCGTTCGACGACTACTTCCGGGCGTCGGTCGTCGAGCCGCTCGGTCTCGCGGGCGGCCTCCGCGGATCGCCCGCGTGGGGCTATCGCGGGCCGCTCGAGGATCTGCTGCTGCTCGGCCGCGAGCTGCTCGCGCCGACGCTCATCGCGCAGGAGACGCTCGACGAGGCGACCACCGTGCAGTTCCCGGGCCTCGCCGGCGTGCTGCCGAGCTTCGGCCGGATGGAGCCGAACGACTGGGGCCTCGCGTTCGAGCTCCGCGACCGCAAGTCGCCGCACTGGACGAGCGCGCACAACTCGCCGCGGACCTTCGGCCACTTCGGCGCTGCGGGCACCTTCCTCTGGGTCGATCCCGAGCTCGGCGTCGCCTGCGGCGTGCTGACCGACAGGGAGTTCGGCGACTGGGCGATCGCGGCGTGGCCGCAGTTCAACGATCGGGTCGTCGAGGGTCTGACCGGTTAGTCGTCCGCGAAGAGCGGGCGGAGGAGCTCGTCGAAGGTCGCCCGGTCGCAGCTCGCCACGACGGCCGGCGTGATCGCCGTCACGGTCGCCGTGCGGGGCATGTTCATCGCGAGTGCCACCTCGCCGAAGAAGCCGCCGGGCCGCAGCACCTCGCGCGGGCCCATGGCGGAGTTCGTCACCGAGAGCATCCCGGCGAAGACGACGTAGAAGCGCTCACCCGGCTCGCCTTCGCGGACGACGACGGTCCCGGGAGCGACCTCCTCGCGCTCCATCCGCTTCCCGAGCTCGGCGAGCGTCTCGCCGGGGAGGCCCGCGAGGAGCTCGATGCGCGCGAGCTCGTGATTCGTCGCCGACGAGCGCGGCACGTCCTACTCCTCCGAGTCGCCGTGGGCGCGGTCGCGCTGCTCGTCCGGATCGTGGTGCTCCGGGTAGCGCATCGCCTCTTCCTCCTGCTGGCGGCCCTCCTGCGCCTCCTCCTGCTCCTCGTCGCTCGCGCGTGGATTCTCGTGCATCGCTCCTCCTTCGCCGGTGTGCGGGACCGTTGTAGCCGGAACTCGCACGCGTAACGCGCGGTGAAGCGACTCGAGGACGAGCGGCGGCTCGAGCACGACCGGCTCGCCGTCGATCGCCGCACGTACCGACGTCCCCGGGAGGTCGATCTCGAACTGCGGCGCCGTGCGCTCCTCCCACGACCGCGGCAGCACGCCGGGCGCCGCCCACAGGTGCAGCTCGCCGGTGTCGATGCGCTCACGCTCACCCAGGGTGAAGAGAGCGAGCTCGTAGCGGTTGTTCCCGACGAGGACGACGCGCGCGACCATCTCCTCGCCGTTCACCACCGCCCGGATGCGATGGCGGTGCCGCGCGACGGCGGCGAGACCGCGTGCCCGCGCGAGCGCCTCGCCGCGGCGCCGGTGATGCTCGCGGCGGTGCACGAGCCCGGCGTAGACGCCGAACGAGACGTTGTTGAGGAAGAGCCGGTCCGCGACCCGTCCGACGTCGACCCGCCGCTCGACTCCCTCGCCGCCGAACGCGGCGAGCGCGGCGAGCGGGTCGTCGCGGTCGAGGCCGAGATCGCGGGCGAAGTGGTTCCGCGTCCCGAACGGCACGCAGACGAACGGCCGGTCCCGGTCGAGGGCGACGGCGGCGACGGCGCCGAGGGACCCGTCGCCGCCGGCCATCCCGAGAATCGGGGCGTCCGCCGCCCGGGCGACCTCCCCCGGATCCTCGCCGTCGCGGAGCAGATGCGTCTCGACGCCCCGGCCGGCGGCGGCCTCGGCGAGCTCGCCGGCGCTCGGCGACCCGCTGCCCGAGCTCGGGTTGATGACGAGGAAGGGGTGGGTCCTCATGGCGCCCAAGTTGAGCCGAACGGCCCATGGCGGGGGTGGGGGTTCGTGTCGATCATGCCCCCATGAGCGAACGCGGCCTCCATCGCATCGAGGACGATCTCGCCGAGACCTGGCTCGAGGATTGGGCCGGCGCCGGCGTCGCCGAGATCGAGGATTTCCTCGCGAAGCACGCAGCATTCCTGCGCTTCATCGAAGCGCAGGACGCATAGTCCCGGCGTCGGCGCCACGATCGAATCGCGCTGCGGAGTGCTGGCAGAGGGCCGTGAGGCCCCCTGCCGGGAGCCTTCACTCTCCGAGGCCGAGCGAGCGCTCGAGCATCCCCTTCGGCATCGCGCCGACGGCGTTCGCCTTCGGCTGCCCTGCCTCGAAGAGGATCATGTTCGGGATCGACTGGATCCCGTAGCGCTGGGCGAGATCCTGGTTCTCGTCGATGTTGACCTTGACGAGCTTCAGGTTCTTCTCCTCGGCGATGCGCTCGAGCACCGGGGCGACCGCGTGGCACGGGCCGCACCATTCCGCCCAGAAGTCGACGAGCACGGGCTCGCCGCTCTGTAGCACCTCGTTCTCGAACGTCTCGTCGGTGACTTCGGTTGCCATTCAGCTTTCCTTTCGGTTTCGTTCGGGAGGCCGCTTACCCGATCCCCCAAAGGCTAGAACGCTCGGCTCTACACTTCGCTTCCCGATGGTCGAGGAAGTCTTCCAGCCGCTGCCGACGGTGCCCGACCACCCCGGGCTCGAGGAGGAGATCCTCGCCTGGTGGGAGGCGGAGGGCATCTTTCAGAAGCTGCGGGAACGAAACCGGGGCGGCCCCGTCTTCTCCTTCTTCGACGGCCCCGTGACGGCCAACAAGACCCTGGGCGTGCACACGGCCTGGGGCAGGACGCTGAAGGACGTCTTCCAGCGCTACAAGGCCCTCCAGGGGCACGACCAGCGCTACCAGAACGGCTTCGACTGCCAGGGCCTCTGGGTCGAGGTCGGCGTCGAGCGCGAGCTCGGGCTCAACTCGAAGCGGGAGATCGAGGAGTACGGGCTCGAGGCGTTCGCCCGGAAATGCCGGGACCTCGTCGTCTGGTCCGCGGACGAGCTGACGAAGGGATCGAAGCGGCTCGGCCAGTGGATGGACTGGGGCAACGACTACTTCACCTTCAGCGACACGAACATCGAGTACATCTGGAAGTTCCTCCGCGTCGTGCACGAGCGCGGCTGGCTCTTCCTCGGCCACCGCTCGACCGAGTGGTGCCCGCGCTGCGGCACGTCGATCTCGGCGCACGAGCTCGTGGGCTCCTACGTCGACCGGGCCGATCCGTCGCTCTTCGTCCGCCTCCCGCTCCTCGACCGGCCGGGCGAGTCGCTCGTGATCTGGACGACCACGCCGTGGACGCTGCCGGCGAACGTCGCCGCCGCCGTCAACCCCGACGCCGACTACGGGCTGCGCTCGACCGGCGAGTGGGTGGCGGCCGCCCGGTACCCGGACGACCACTTCGTCGAGACCCGGCCCGGGGCAGAGCTCGTCGGCTGGCGCTACGAGGGGCCCTTCGACGACCTCGCGCCCGGGCGCGGCGTCGAGCACCGCGTCATCCCGTGGGACGAGGTCGCCCTCGACGAGGGCTCCGGCATCGTCCACATCGCGCCGGGCTGCGGCGGCGAGGACTTCGAGCTCTCGCAGGTGCACGAGCTGGCCGTGCTGATGCCGGTCGACGAGGCGGGCAAGTTCTACGACGACTACGGCTGGCTGCACGGGCTGTCGACAGCCGAGGCGAAGGAGCAGATCATCGGCGCGCTCGAGGAGAAGGGCAGGCTCGTCGAGGCCGGCCTGTACGAGCACCGGTATCCCGAATGCTGGCGCTGCCACACGCCGCTCATCTTCCGCATCGCGGACGACTGGTTCATCTCGGTCGAGGATCTGCGAGCGCCGATGCGCGACGCCAACAACGCGGTGGCGTGGACGCCGGAGTACATGGGCAAGCGCATGGACGACTGGCTCGTCAACATGGGCGACTGGAACATCTCCCGTCGCCGCTACTACGGCCTGCCGCTGCCCTTCTACCCGTGCTCGTGCGGGCACCTGAACGTGATCGGCTCCCGCGCGGAGCTCGAGGCGCGCGCGGTCCGCGGGCTCGAGCAGCTCGAGGAGCTCCGGCGCCCGTGGATCGACCGTGTGCCGATCGCCTGCGAGCAGTGCGGCAACGCGGTCGAGCGCGTCAAGGAGGTCGGCGACGTCTGGCTCGACGCCGGCATCGTCCCGTTCTCGACGCTCGGCTGGGAGAACCCGGAGTGGAAGGAGCAGGGCTACGCGACGGGTGCGGCCCGCGGGCTCACGACTGCCGACCTGCCCGATCACGCGTACTGGGAGAAGTGGTTCCCGGCGACGTGGGTCTCGGAGATGCGCGAGCAGATCCGGCTGTGGTTCTACTCCCAGCTCTTCATGTCCGTCGTGCTCACCGGCCGCGCGCCGTTCGAGCAGGTGCTCGGCTACGAGAAGATGCTCGACGAGCACGGCCGCGAGATGCACGGCTCGCACGGGAACATGATCGAGGCGAAGGACGCGTTCGCCCGCATGGGCGCCGACGTGATGCGCTGGCAGTACTCCGCGCAACCGCCGAACCAGAACCTGCTCTTCGGCTTCGGCCCGGCCGAGCAGATCAAGCGCGAGCTCCTGACGCTGTGGAACTCGGTGTCGTTCTTCGTGTCGTACGCGAACATCGCCGGCTTCCGCCCGTCCTTCGACGCGCTCGAGCCGTCGGGCGACCTGAAGCCGCTCGACCGCTGGCTGATCGAGCGGACGCACGCGTTCGTCCGCGACGCGGAGGCCGGCTACGACGCGTTCATGACCGTCGACGTGATCCGCGCGTACGAGGCCTACGTCGACGATCTCTCCAACTGGTACATCCGCCGCTCGCGGCGGCGTTTCTGGAACGGCGAGCGCGAGGCGCTCGCGTCGCTCTGGTACGCGCTCGTCCAGACGCTTCGCGTGCTCGCACCGGTGATGCCGTTCCTCACCGACCATCTGTGGCGCAACCTCGTGCTCGACGGGCCGGAGTCGGTGCATCTCGCGCCGTGGCCGGCGGTCGCCGAGCCCGACCGCGATCTGCTGGCGGAGATCGTCGACGTGCGCCGCGTCGTCGCGCTTGCGCACCAGGCGCGTGCGACGTCGGGCCTCAAGCTGCGGCAGCCGCTCCGCCGGCTCGTCGTCGAGGGCGCAGCCGGCGCGCGCGCGCACGCGGACGAGCTGCGGGACGAGGTGCGCGTCAAGGACGTTTCGTTCGACCGCGTCGACGCGGAGCTGCGCGTGAAGCCGAACCTGCCGGCGCTCGGGCCGCGGCTCGGGAAGGAGCTTCGCCCGGTCCGGCAGGCGCTGCAGGACGGCGCCTTCGAGGAGCTCGGCGGCGGCCGCTTTCGCGCCGCGGGGCACGAGCTCGAGCCGGACGAGGTGATCGTCGAGCGCGGCGGGCGCGAGGGCTGGTCGGTGGCCGCCGCGGACGGCGTCACGGTCGCGCTCGACCTGGCGCTCGATCCGGAGCTCGAGCTCGAAGGGCGCGTCTACGACCTCATCCGGCAGGTCAACACGATGCGCAAGGAGCAGGGGCTCGAGCTGACCGACCGCATCGTCCTGACCCTGCCCGAGGCGGAGGCCGAGCTTCTCTCCCGCCACGGCGACTGGCTCAGGGACGAGGTGCTCGCGGCCGAGATCCGCCTCGACGGCGAGCTCTCGATCGCGAAGGCCAACTGACCCGAGGTCGCCTATCCTTCGGGTATGCCCGCCTGCCCGGCCTGCGGGGAGGAGCTCGAAGCGAGGTTCCGCTTCTGTCCGTCGTGCGGGCTCGCGCAGCGCCGGAAGGTCGTCGAGTTCTTCTGGCCGCACGCGAATAGCGCCGGCCGGGCGCTCCGCGTGTCGCGCTACTTCGGCGACGACCCGCAGGTCCGCTTCAGCGTCTGGGACGACGGCGTGGCGCGCGCGGCCGTGTCGCTCGACGAGGACGAGGCGCTGCGGCTCGCCGAGTTCGTCGTGCGGACGCAGAACGCGTCAGGCAGCGAGAGCCCGACGCAGACGCTCCAACCCTAGGTCGAGCCTCTCGTCGGCGGTCGCGAGCGACAGCCGCGCCCAGCCGCGGCCTTCGCTGCCGAAGCCCTCACCCGGAGCGACCGCGACTCGATGCTGCTCGAGCAGCGCCTCGCACGTGAGCCCGTCCGGGAGCCGGAACCAGACGAAGAACGTCCCCTCGCCGCGCGGCGAGCAGCCCGCGAGCGCGTCCACGGCCCGGTTGCGCCGCTCCTCGTACAGTGCGCGCCGCTCCTCGACGGAGCCCTGCGGGCCGGCGAGCGCCGCGATGCCCGCTTCCTGGACGGGTGCGAAGACGCCTGCGAACTGGTGATTCTGCAGATCCTCGATGCGCGCGACGACCTCGGCGTTCCCGATCGCGAAGCCGAGCCGCCAGCCCGCCATCCCGTACGACTTCGACATCGAGAAGAGCTCGAAGCCGACCTCGCGCGCGCCCTCGACCGCGAGGAAGCTCTGCGGGCGGCGGCCGTCGAAGACGAGGTCGCCGTACGCGAAGTCGTGCATCAGCCACGCGCCCGCGCGCTCCGCCCACGCGATCGCCTCCTCGAACACGCCCGCCGGCGCGCACGCTGCAACGGGGTTCGACGGGTAGTTGAGGTAGAGCGCCGACGCCGATGCCGGCGCGGCGTCCCAGTCGGGGCGCCCGTCGGCGAGGAGCGGCAGCCGCGCCTGCCGCGCGGCCGAGAGCGCAACCGCGGAGCGGTAGTCGGGATAGCCCGGATCCGGCAGCACGATCACGCCGCCTCGCTCGACGCAGGTCTGCGCGAACTCCATCAGGCCGGTCTTCGAGCCCGGCAGCACGGCGACCTCGCGCTCCGGGTCGACCTCGACGCCGTAGGTCGTGCGGTAGCGCGCGGCGATCGCCTCCTTCAGGCCCGGCAGGCCGGCGAACGGTGCATACCCGTGCGTGTCGGGGCGCTTCGCCGCCCGGTCGAGGGCGTCGGCGACGTGCGGCGGAGGGCCGATGTCGGGGTTGCCGCGGCCGAGGTCGACGAGCGGCTCGCCGTCGCGGGCGGCCGCGTCGGCGACTCGCGCGAGGAGCGCCGTGAAGTACTGCTCGGGCAGGCGGTCGAGTCGCTCCGGACGCGGGGGCGGGGCACCGCCGTACGGTAACCCGGCGGCGCCGCTCGAGCCGTCAGGCGAGTGGAACGAGCTTGCCGCCGGTGCTCATGCGCTCGGCGCGGCGCAGCTCGACCGGCAGCTTGAACGCGACGTCCTCGTACACCGAGCGGTGCTCGGAGATGTCGTCGACGCCGCGATCGCGGAACCAGTCGCAGACGTCGTCGACGAGATGCTCGGGTGCCGACGCACCGGACGTGACGCCGACGACGTCGACGCCGTCCATCCACTCGTCCTCGATCTCGCTTGCGTCGTCGACGAGCTGCGCGGCGACGCCGGCGGCGCGTGCGACCTCGACGAGCCGGACCGAGTTCGACGAGTTGCGCGAGCCGACGACGAGCAGCAGGTCGACCTCGTCGAGCAGCTCCTTCACCGCCCACTGGCGGTTCGAGGTCGCGTAGCAGATGTCCTCGCGGCGAGGGCCTTCGAGCTGGGGGAAGCGCCGGCGCAGGCGCGTCGATGATCTCGCGCGTCTCGTCGACGGAGAGCGTCGTCTGGGTGATGTACGCGACGCGTGCGTTCGCAGGCAGCTCGAGCGATTCGGCGTCGGCGACGGATTCGACGAGAACGGTTGCCTCCGGGGCCTCGCCCGAGCGTGCCGACCACCTCTTCGTGCCCGGCGTGGCCGATCAGGACGATCGTGTACCCGGCGTCGGCGTAGCGGCGCGCCTGCGTGTGCACCTTCGTGACGAGCGGGCAGGTCGCGTCGATCGAGACGAGGCGGCGCGCCTCGGCGGCGTCGCGCACCGCAGGCGCGACCCCGTGGGCCGAGAAGACGACGGGCGCGCCTTCGGGGATCTGCTCGACGGAGTCGACGAAGATCGCCCCCTGCTCCTGGAGCCCGCGGACGACATGCGAGTTGTGGACGATCTGCTTGCGGACGTAGACGGGCTCCCCGTAGAGCCGCAGCGCCCGCTCGACCGTGTCCACGGCCCGCTCGACCCCGGCGCAGTAGCCGCGGGGAGAGGCCAGGAGGACACGCTTCACCAAACCGCGGGCCAGGATAGCTCCGGCCTCTGAACACGGCGTTACCGCCGGGTACGGAAATGGAAAAGCCCGCCGCTCGGGGGGGTCGGTGCGGCGGGCTCTCCCAAGTTGCTCACCGCGGCACTGTCAGGCCAGGAACGACCGCCGCGGTTCGCATCGCCCAGTGGCAGGGACGCTAACGGGCGCCTCCGGGGGCCACAATGGGCCGGACGGCCCATCTTTTGAACGCGGAGGGATCGGGGTCCGCGGCCTGAAACCCTCCCTCGAGCGGCCCCCGCTCCTAGAATCTCGACGCCCAGCATGACCTCGACCGAGTGCTCCCTTTCGGCCTCGACGGCCTCGCGCTCGCGTGGGAGAGCGTGCTGGCCCTCGTCGGCGCGCTCGCCGTCGGCCTCGCCGTCGGCAGGCTCCTGCGCGTGCGGTCGGCGCGGAGCGGCGCGGCGCCGATCGCCCCCGAGCGGGAGCGCGAGCTCGAGAGCCTCCGCCGCATCGCCGGCGAGCTTGCGCGGACGTCGGACGTCGAGGGCGTGGCGCGTGCGCTCCTCGACGAGATCGGGAGCCTGTTCGACGTCGGCTTCGTCGCGCTCACGTTCGTCTCCGACGACGCGAAGGAGGCATCGGGCTTCCTCGCCCGCACGCACAAGCGGGACGTCGACTGGTGGCCCGACGTGCGCCTCGATCTCGTCCGTGAGCCGTCCGGGATCGCGAGTGCGGTCTACGAGGCCTCGAGCTTCGCCGTCTACGACGTCGGCGGCTCGACCCGTGTGAGCTCGCGGCTCGTGGAGGAGGTCGGCGCGAAGAGCGCGGCGTTCGTGCCGCTCGTCAGCGACGACCGCGTGATCGCCGTCATCTCGGTCGCGACGACCGACGAGCCTCGTGCGTTCTCGACCGAGGACCTCGCCGTCATGCAGACGCTCGCCTCGGAGGCGACGATCGCGCTCGAGCGCACGCGCTCCGCGATCGCGCTCGCCGAGGCGCTCGCGCGCGAGCGCCTGCTCGCGGAGATCGGGCGGCGGCTCCGCAGTCGAGCTCGACGTGGAAACCGCGCTCGCCGCCGCAGTCGAGGCGACGGGAAAGGCTCTCGATGCGGCCCGCTGCTTCGTCCGTCTGAGCGACCCGGCGGGCGGCCTGCCGGTCGTCGCGGCGTGGACGGCGGACGGCGCTCAGCCTCTCGGCGACGACACCCGCAGCCTGCCCGTCTCGAACCTCGCGGAGCGCGACCGGCGCACCGTTGCGATCTCCGACATCGACGACGCACCGCAGATGTCGGCTCCGTCGCTCGGGGGCCTCGACGAGTTGCGCGCGCTCGGCGCGCGCGCTGTCGTCTCGGCGCCGATCGTCGTCGAGGATCGCCCGATCGGGGTGCTCAGCGCGCACCGCGACGCACCGCTCCCCTGGAGCCGCGACGACGTGCTGCTCCTCGAGGCCGTCGCGGACGAGGCGGGCCTCGCGGTTCGGCTCGGCCGGCTGCTCGAGGAGAACCGCGACCGGCTCGGGCAGCAGACCTCCCTCCTGCGCGCCGCGCAGGTGCTGAGCGGCGAGCTCGACGTGCGCGCCGTGCTCGAGCGTCTCGTGCACGAGGTCGCCGACCTCCTGCAGGCCGACGCATCCGACTGCTACCTCTACGACGCCGAGCGGGGGACGCTGCGCTGCGAGGCGGTGTTCGGCTTCGACGCGTCGCTCGTCGGCTTCCAGTTCCAGGCGAGCCGGGGGCTCGCCGGCGTCGCGATCCGCGAAGGCCGCGCGCTGATGGGAAGCGACTACGCGGAGCTCACGGACGCGGTGCCGAGCGCGGCGTACGACGGCTTCACGGACGCGGTCGTCGCGCCGATGCGCTGGAGCGACCAGGTGCAGGGCGTTCTCGGCGTCGGTCGACGCGGCAATCGTCCGTTCGGCAGCCGCGACCTCGACGTGCTCGAGGCGTTCGCCGGCCTCGCGTCGCTCGCGCTGCGGAACGCCGAGACGTTCACCCTCAGCTCGCGCCAGGCGCGGATCCAGCGGGGCTTCTACCGCATCGCCTCGGCTCTCGGGCAGTCGCTCTCGCGCACGGCCACGCTCGAAGCGATCGCGCAGGCTGCGACGGACGCTCTCGGCGGCGCAGCGGCCGCAGTGCTGATGCCGACGGGCACGCGGCTGGCGCTCAGCGGCACGCACGAGCTGTCCGGGGAGCTCGAGGTCGCGCTTCGCGGCGGGCTCGAGCGCGGCGACGGGCCGCTCGTGCGCGCCGCGGCGCAGGGCCGCGTGATCGCGGCGCCGGCGCTCGCCGACGACGAGCGCATCCCGGAGGCCTGGCGCGAGGCCGCGGCGGCCGGCGGCTACCGCGCGCTCCTCGCCGTGCCGGTCGAGTCGCCGCGGCACGAGGCCGGCGGCCTCGTGGCCGTGCTCTTCGCGGAAGAGCGCGTGTTCACGGACGACGACCTCGAGCTGGCGCGGCATCTCGCGGACGCGACGCGCGGCGCGCTCGAGCGCAGCGAGCTCTTCGAGGCCGAGCGGAGCGCGCGCGCACTCGCGCAGCAGCTGACGCGGACCGGCCGCCTGCTGACGAGCGAGCTCGACCCCGCTGCGGTTCTCGACGAGGTCGTGCAGCAGGCTCCGGAGCTCGTGCACGCGGATGCGTGCGCGATCCGCGTGCTCGAGGACGACGATCTCGTCGTCAACGCAGCGGTCGGGCCGGGTGCGGACGAAGCCGTGGGCTCGCGCGCGCCGGCATCGTCGCTTCTGTCCGGTGACGTCGTGCAGTCACGGTCGCCGGTCGCGCTCGAGGACGCCCGCGCCGATCAACGCTTCCGGGCGCTCGACCCGATGCTCGAGGCCGGGAACGCGGCGTATCTCGGCGTGCCGCTCGCCGGGCCGGAGGGCGCCCCGCTCGGCGTGCTCGCGGTCTACGCGCGCGAGCCGCGTGTCTGGCGCGAGGAGGAGATCGACGCGATGCTCGCGCTCGCGGCGAGCACGTCTGCGGCGCTTTCGAACGCGGAGCTGTACCAGCGCGTCGCGCTCGAGAAGGAGCGCAGCTTCGCGATCCTCGCCAACATCGCCGACGGCATCGTCGCGGTCGACCGCGAAGGGCAGGTCGTCCTCTGGAACGAGGCCGCCGAGCAGATCACCGGTGTGCCGGCCGCCGACGTGCTCGGCCGGGCGCCGGGCGAGGTGCTGCAGGGCGACGCTCGAGTCGGGCAGCGAGACCCCGATCGGCGACCGGCTCGTCCCCGTCAAGCGCGGTCGCGAGGACGTGTGGCTGTCGGTGACCGAGGCGGTGATGCGCGATCCGGCCGGCGCCGTGAACGGGCGCATCTTCGCGTTCCGCGACATCTCGGCCGACCGCCTCGTCGAGCAGATGAAGTCGGACTTCGTGTCGACGGTCTCGCACGAGCTCCGCACGCCGCTGACCTCGATCTACGGCTTCGCCGAGACGCTGCTGCGCCAGGACGTGCTCTTCGGCGAGGCCGAGCGCCAGACGTTCCTCGGGTACATCGCGTCCGAGTCGCAGCGGCTGACCGGGATCGTCGACGCGCTCCTGAACGTCGCGCGTCTCGACACGGGAGACCTTCAGGTGCACCTTGCCCCGACCGACGTCCGCGGCGTCGTCGGCGAGCTCGTGCAGACGGTGGAGGACGCCGGCGCGAACGGGCACAACTTCGTGCTCGAGCTCCCGGGCGAGCCGCTCGCGGCGAATGCCGACGCCGACAAGCTCCGCCAGGTCTTCACGATCCTCCTCGACAACGCGCTCAGGTACTCGCCGGCCGGCGGCACCGTCACCGTCGGCGTCGAGCGCAAGGACGACACGGTCGAGGTGAGCGTCGCCGACGAGGGCGTCGGCATCCCGCAGTCCGACCAGGATCAGATCTTCCGGAAGTTCTACCGGGGCGCCGACGCCGAGTCGCGCGTCGGCGCGGGCGGCACCGGGCTCGGGCTCTTCATCGCGCGGGGGCTCGTGACCGCCATGGGAGGCAGGATCTGGGTCGAGTCGCGAGAAGGGGAGGGGTCGATATTCGCGTTCGCCCTGCCCGCTGCGGGAGCGGCGAAGGTTGACGAGGCGTGATCGAGGAAAGAGGGGACACTGCGTGACGAGGGTGCTCGTAATCGACGATGAGGCGCCGATCCGGCTTCTGTGCCGCGTGAACCTCGAGGCGGAGGGCATGGACGTGCTCGAGGCCGCGGACGGGCCGAGCGGTCTCGAGGAGGCGCGGGCGAAGGAGCCCGACGTCGTCCTGCTCGACGTGATGATGCCCGGCCTCGACGGCTGGCGCGTGGCCGAGCAGCTCCTCGAGGACGACCGCACGAGCGAGATCCCGATCATCTTCCTCACCGCGCGCGCGGAGTTTCGCGACCGGGCGCGGGGCCTCGACATCGGCGGTGTCGACTACGTGACGAAGCCCTTCAACCCGCTCGAGCTGGCTCCGCTCGTGCGGGAGCTGCTCGCGCGCATCGAGCGCGGCGAGCGCGACGAGCTCCGCGGCGAGAAGCTCGCCGAGCTGCGGCAGCTGATGGAGACCGACTAGCCGCCGAAGTCGGCGGTGACGATCGTCGCGTCCGGCGTGCCCTGGAACGCGCCGATCGCGAGACCGAGCCCGAGGCGGTGATAGCCCGGGCGGAGGAGGTTCGCGCGATGCGGCGGGCTCGCGAGCCACTCCTGCACGATCGACTGCGCCTCGCCGTAGGACCCGGAGCCCCAGGCGAGGTTCTCGCCGAGGATGCCGCTCAGGTGGAACGCGACCATGCGCGCGTAGAAGTCGCCGTGGCTGAAGACGTTCTCGCGGAGCATCTCGGTCGTGTGGGCGCGGGCCGCGCGGGCGAGCGACGCGTCGAGATGGAGCGGCCCGAGGTGGTGCGACGCACGAGCGGCGTTCACCGCACGGAGCAGGCTCGCCTGGGTGCTCGCCCGATGTCCCGCAAAAGCTGACGGTACAGCGGCAAACACGAGACAACCTGCTGCCAAAGCCGCGGAAATATGCTTCTTCCGTAGCACGCGGCGGAGTTTTACAGGCCTCCCGGAGCGCGTCAGTACCCCATTAGGGGGATCGGCCTACCGGGATGCTCGTGGCGATCCGGACGATCGGCTAGGTTGCGGCGCCGAGCGCGTCGGGAAGCTGCGCGCGCGACGAGATCTCGAGCTTGCGGTAGACGCTCGAGAGATGCACCTCGACGGTCTTCGGCGTCACGAACAGCGCCTGGGCAATGTCCTTGTTCGTCAGGTTCTCCGCGGCCATCTCGGCGACGCGTCGCTCGCTCGGCGTCAGCGATTCGAGGCCGCTCAGCATCAGGCGCCTCGGCCGCGCGCCGGTGGCGGCGAGCTCGGTCTGCGCGCGCTCCTCGAGCCCCGACGCCCCGAGCTTGTGGGCGAGCTCGAGCCCGGAGCGGAGATACTCGCGCGCGTCGGAACGCTTGTTCCCCCGGCGAAGGGCGGCGCCGAGCTCGACGAGCGCCTTCGCGTACTCGAGGCGCCACTGCGAGCCGGCGAGCACCTCGACGGCCTCGCGCAGCAGCCTGTCGCCCGAGGCTCCGCCTTCGACGAGCCCGAGCGTGCGGAGGGCGACGCCGACCGACTGCGGCGCGCCCCAGCCGCGGGCGCGGTCGAGGGCCTCGATCGCGACGGCCAGGGCCTCGTCCCGGCGGCCGGCGGCGTGCTGGGCGAGGGCGAGGTGCGGGCGCCAGTCGTAGAAGGCGCTGTTCTCGATCTGCAACGCCTCGATGTTGTCGCCGAGCTGGCGAAGCTCGCGGATCGCGTCCTCGTGCCGGTGCTGCTCGAGCCGCAGGCGGCCGCGTGCGAGCTGGAAGAACGTCAGGTGGCCGTTCGGCGGCAGCGCGTCCGGCAGGCGGCTCGCCGCGATCGAGGCCTCGGCGGCGGCGAGGTCGCCCTTCTCCATCGCGAGCTCGGCGTGAAAGGCGTGGCTGTACAGCTGCGTCGTCTGGTACGCGGTCAGCTCGGAGAAGCGGGCGAGATCCGACTCGACCTGCTCGAGCTCGCCGCGGCGCAACTGCGTGTACGCGCGAAACAGCGCGCTCGACGATGCGAGCACGTTGTCGCCGCGTGCATACGCGGCAGCGAGAACGCGGTCGTACACCTCGAGGCTCTCGTCGGGATAGCCGCCCATCGTCAGCGTGTACGCGGCGAGGTGCAGGCCGCGGGTTCCGAGGAGGTCCATTCGCCCGGGTGCAAGCGCAGCTCGCACGAGCTCGAGCGCTCGCATGCGGTCCTGTCCGCGCCTCGTCTCCCAGTAGCCGAGCGCCGCCTTGAGCAGGTCGCTGCCGACGCCGCCGTGCAGCGCCTCCTCGTCGACGCGCTCGATCTCGCACACCGCGATCGGCACGTGCTCGGGGTACCACCATGCTGCGCTGATCAGCTCCGACGTGATCGACTCGGTGAGGTCCGGGTCGGCGTCGCCGAGGTCGGTGCGTGCGCGGCGGAAGGCCTCGATCGCCTCGTCGTGGCGATTGCCGCGCATGAGCGTGCGACCGAGCTCGATGCCCGTGCGGGCGCGGCGGCGCGGATCGGTGATCAGCTCGAACGCCTTCGCGAGGTAGACGATCGCCTCCTCGTTGTCGAGGAGCCGCTCGGCCATCCCGAGCGCGCGGACGACCTCGCCGTACTGCTCCTCCGTCGGCGGCTCGTCGAGCGCGCGGCGAAGAAGCGAGACGGCGACGTCGCTCGAGCCGCGCTGCAGCGCGCGGTGCGCCGCCTTCTGGAGCGTCTCGACGACGAACGGATCGCCGTTCGGAATCGACTGCTCGAGGTGGACCGCGACCTGCTCGGGCTCGGCGCCTGCGTCGGCGAGGATCGTGGCCGCACGCCGGTGGGCCGCGATCCGCTCGGCGCCCGACATGTCCTCGTAGACGGCCGTGCGCACGACGGGGTGCGTGAACTCGAGCGGCATCTCGTAGTGCAGCAGGTCGGCGCGCGCAAGCGTCGTCGCCGCATGGCTCGCGAGCTCGCGCTCGAGGCCCGAGAGGGCGGCTGCGTGGCGCAGCTCCGCGCGGCCGCCGAGCACCGCCACGGCGCGCACGAGCACGGTCGCCTCCGAGGGCAGGCGCGAGAGCCGCAGCGACACGGCGCGCGCGACCGGCTCCGGCCCGATCTCGGTCACCCGCTCCGCGTTTGCCGCGAGCGGCTCGAGGCCTTCGTGCTTGATCGTGTGCAGCAGCGCCTCGACGAAGAGCGGATTGCCTCCCGTCGCGGTCCAGCAGGCGTCGACGAACGCCTCGTCGGCCTCGCGGCCGAAGAGCTCGCGGGCCATGTGGCCGACGGAGGCGCGGCTGAGCGAGGTCGGGCGCACGATCGCCGTCGCCGGGTCGGCGAGGATCTCGGTGACGCGCGCCTCGTTGTGGCTCTGCTCGGGCGGCCGGGTCGCGATCGCGACGAGGAGCGGCAGCCCCTCGAGGCGGCGCTGCAGGTGGGCGAGCCACCGCAGCGACGAGCTGTCGGCCCAGTGCAGGTCGTCGATCGCGATCATCGTCGGCCGGCGGAGCGCGACGTTTGCGGCGAGCCAGTAGAGGCCGTGCAGCATCGCGAACGAGACGTCGGTCTCGTCCTCGTCGGTGCCCGTCAGCTGGACGTCGTCGAAGAGGGGCGCCGCGAGGGCGGCGGCGCCGCCGAGGAGCTCGCGCCGCTCGTCGCTCGTGGCCGAGGCGAGCACCGGCTCGAAGAGCTGCCGCACGATGCCGTACGCGAAGTCCTGCTCGAGCTCGCCGGCGCGCGCCGAGAGGACGGCGACGCCGGTCTGCGCGCCGATCGCCCGCGCCTCGAGAAGGAGGCGGGTCTTGCCGATGCCGGCGCGGCCCTCGATCGCGATCAACCGCCCGATCCCGGAGGCCGCCGACTCGACGTAGGCGTGGAGGGCGGCGAGCTCGCCTTCGCGCTCGAGCAGGGTCGGGCCCTCCGGCCGGGGCGGGGCGGCGCTCGGGCGGCGTGCCCCGAGGGGCGGGAACCGGTCGGGGAGCCCCTCGCAGACGAGCTGGAAGATCGTCTCGGGCCGGTCGAGCCCGGGGACGCGGGTCTCGCCGAGCTCGCGCAGCCGGATGCCGCTCCGCAGCTCGTGCTCGACGAGCGCGGCCGTCGTCCGCGAGACGAGGATCTGCCCGCCGTGCCCGAGGTCGCCGATGCGGGCCGCCTGGTGGACGGCGAAGCCGACGTACCCGTCGCCGTTCACGGACGCCTCGCCCGTGTGGAGCCCCATGCGGACGCGGACCGCCCCGTCCTCGGGCCAGTCGTGGGCGACGAGCGCGGACTGCGCCGCGGCGGCCGCCGCGACGGCCGTGCCCGCGCTCCGGAAGACGAAGAAGAACGCGTCGCCCTGGCGGTCGATCTCGACGCCCTCCTGCGCCGCGAACGCCTCGCGGAGCAGCGCGTTGTGCTGCGAGAGGAGCTCCCCGTAGCGCTCGCGGCCGACCTGCTTCAGCAGCTTCGTCGACCCCTCGATGTCCGAGAAGAGAAAGGTGACGGTCCCCGTGGGGAGGTTGCGCGAACCCGCCATATCGCCCTTACTGACCCCTTCCAACGTGCTCCACCGCCAGCGAGCATGGTACTTCGGCTCTTCCGAACCGGAAAGGGCCCGGGAATCTTTGGGGGGCAGCTTGGGGTGATCCCCGATTGCGGGCCGGACGGGATGCGGACGACAGTGCCTCCGAGAACCCGACAGAAAGGCACGCCATCATGTCCGCAATCGCATCTCCCCTCGACGCCGCGCCGCCGGCCGCACCTGCGGCGAGCGGCGCCGTCGTCTCGGCCACGGGGCTCGTCCGCCGGTACGGCGAGGGCGCGACCGCGATCGAGGCCCTCGGCGGCGTCTCGCTCGACGTCGCGGTCGGGCGCATGACGGCGATCATGGGGCCCTCCGGCTCGGGCAAGTCGACCCTGATGCACCTGCTTGCCGGGCTCGACACGCCGACGGAGGGCAGCGTCGCGCTCGCCGGAACGGAGATCGTCGGTCTCGGCGAGCGGAAGCTGACGATGCTCCGCCGCGAGACCATCGGCTTCGTCTTCCAGTTCTTCAACCTGCTGCCGATGCTGACGGCGGAGGAGAACATCATCCTGCCGCTCTCGATCGCGGGCCAGAAGCCCGACCCGGCCTGGCTCGAGGAGCTTCTCGACACCGTCGGCATCGCCGACCGGCGCACCCACCGGCCGGCCGAGCTCTCGGGGGGCCAGCAGCAGCGCGTCGCCGTCGCCCGCGCGCTCGTGACGCGGCCGAAGGTGCTCTTCGCCGACGAGCCCACCGGCAATCTCGACTCGCAGTCGTCGAAGGAAGTCCTGTCGCTTCTCCGCCGCGCCGTCGACGACTGGGGGCAGACGATCGTCATGGTCACGCACGATGCGGGCGCCGCCGCGCGGGCCGACCGGATCCTCTTCCTCGCCGACGGTCGCATCGTGCGCGACCTCGAGGAGTCGACCGCGGCGGAGGTTCTCGCCGCCATGCAGGAGGTGAGCTCGCGGTGACGCGCGTCGCGCTCAAGGGGCTGCTCGGGCGCAAGGTCCGGGCGTTCCTCACTGCACTCGCGATCGTCCTCGGCGTCGCGATGGTGAGCGGCTCGTTCGTCCTCACCGACACGATCTCGAAGGCGTTCACGTCGATCTTCTCGTCCGCCTACGACCACACCGACGCGGTCGTCAGCGGCAAGAAGCTCGTGGACTACTCGTCGAGCGGCAACGCGACCGTCTCGGCGCAGCTGCTCGCGAGGATCCGTGCACAGTCGAACGTCGCCGCGGCGGCGGGCTCCGTCATGGACCTGAACGGCGACTCGACGAAGGCGAAGCTGATCGGCAAGGACGGGAAGGCGATCGATCACGGCGGTGCGCCGACGTTCGGCTTCGGCGTCGACACGTCGCAGCCGCGCTTCAATCCGCTCTCGCTCGAGTCCGGCCGCTGGGCGAGTGGCCCGGGCGAGGTCGTCATCGACCCCGACACGGCGAGAAACGACCACTTCTCGGTGGGCGACACGATCGGCGTGGCCGCGAACGGCCCCGTGCAGCGCTTCACGATCGTCGGCATCGCGAAGTACGGCGACGTCGAGTCGCTCGGCGGCGCCACGTTCGCCGTCTTCACGATCCCGGAGGCGCGCCGGCTGCTCCACCTGCACGGCTTCACGGGCATCTCCGTGGCGGCGAAGGGCGACATCTCGCAGGAAGCGCTCGCTCGCAGCCTGCGCACGATCGTCCCGGCCTCGGCGGACGTGAAGACCGCCTCCGAGCAGGCGACCGAGGACAAGCAGTCGATCTCGAGCTTCATCTCGTTCATCCGCGGCTTCCTGCTCGGCTTCGGCGGGATCGCGCTCTTCGTCGGTGCCTTCGTCATCTTCAACACGCTGTCGATCACGGTCGCGCAGCGCACGCGGGAGCTGGCGACGCTGCGGACGCTCGGTGCGACGAGGCGGCAGGTGCTGCGCTCGGTGATCCTCGAGTCCGCGGCGATCGGGCTCGTCGCCTCCGTCGTCGGGCTCTTCTCGGGCTTCGGCCTCGCGAAGGGGCTGAGCTCGCTCTTCAGCGCGCTCGGCCTCGGCTTGCCGACCGCGGCAGCGGTGTACGCGACGCGCACGTTCGTCGTCTCATTGCTCCTCGGCGTGCTCGTCACCGTGCTCTCCGGCGTGATCCCGGCTGTTCGCGCGACGCGCGTCGCCCCGATCGCGGCGGCCCGCGGCGGGATGCCGGCCAGGGTCAAGAGCCTGCGCGCGACGATCGTCGGCGTGCTCCTGCTCCTCGTTGCCGCCGTGCTCCTCGGCTACGCGGTGACGGGCAACCGCCTCGGCTCCGGCAGCTCGCTGCTCGCGCTCGCGCTCGGCGCGCTCGCGCTTCTCTCCGGTACCGCCGGCGTGGCGTCGCGGCTCGTGGCGGCGCTCGCGGTCGTGCTCGGCTGGCCGTCGCGCCGCTTCGGCGGAGCCGCGGGCGCGCTCGCATCGCAAAACACCGTCCGCAACCCGCAGCGCACGGCGTCCACGGCGGCGGCGCTCATGATCGGCCTCGCGCTCGTCTCGTTCGTCGCCGTGCTCGGGAAGGGCGTGCACGACTCGATGTCGAATGCGATCAAGGGGCAGTTCACGTCGTCGTGGGTCGTGACGTCGAAGAACGGCTGGTCGGGCTTCCCGACCGCGGCCGGCGATGCCGTGTCGAAGGCCCCGGGCGTCACGCACGCGTCGTCGATCCGGGCCGACCGCGCGCTCATCGGCAAGGTGCAGGTGAACGTCGACGGCGTCGATCCGAAGACGATCGGCGGCCTCTACCACTTCGAGTGGAAGCGCGGCTCCTCCGACGCGACGCTTCGGGCGCTTACGCGCGACGGGGCGATCGTGAAGGAGTCGTTCGCGAAGAAGAACGGCATCGAGCTCGGCGACCGCTTCGTCCTGCGTTCGCCGTCCGGGCAGTCCGTGTCGCTGCACGCGGTCGGCTTCTACCAGCCCCCGCGCGTCGCGGAGCTCCTCGGCGGCGTGATCGTCAACCAGCACTCGTTCGACATGACGGTGCCGCGCGCGCAGAACGGCTTCACGCTGCTGGACGGCACTCCGACGCAGGCCGGACTCGAGAAGGCGCTCGCCGCCTTCCCCGACACGAAGGTGCAGACGAACGCCGAGTTCGTGAAGAACCAGACGGCGTTCATCACCTCGCTCCTGAATCTGCTCTACGTGCTGCTCGCGCTCTCGGTGGTGATCAGCCTCGTCGGCATGATCAACACGCTCGTCCTCTCCGTGTGGGAGCGGACGCGGGAGATCGGCATGCTCCGTGCGGTCGGCATGTCGCGCAGGCAGGCGCGCCGGATGGTGCGGCACGAGAGCGTCGTGACGGCCCTGATCGGAGCGGGTCTCGGCCTGCCGCTCGGAGTCGTGCTCGCGGCAGCCGTGAGCCATGCGCTCTCGCGCTTCGGCGTCACGTTCGCCGTGTCCGTGCCGAGCCTCGTCACGTTCACGCTCGTCGCCGTCGGCGCCGGGTTGATCGCGGCCATCGCGCCTGCCCGCCGGGCCTCGAGGCTCGACGTCCTCTCGGCGCTGCAGTACGAATAGGCCTGCCGCGGGGGCCGGCTCGCCGGCTTCGGGTGGCGGGCCGCCCCCGCGCCTATGCTGGGTCCTGTCGCGGGGCGTAGCTCAGCCTGGTAGAGCGCCCGGTTTGGGGCCGGGAGGCCGACAGTTCGAGTCTGTCCGCCCCGACTGGATCCGTTTCGGCTACCCGCTCTGGAAGCGCCAGAGCTCGGTGCCGCCCGAGCCGCTCACCCAGGCGGCGCCTGCCGCGAAGGCGATCGCGATCGCCCCCGGAGGGCCCGGGAACGTGTCGCGCACGGTGGCGGTACCCCGTGCGACGACCGAGATCGTCGAGTCGTCGATGTTCGGCACCCAGAGGTCGCCGCCGACGAGGGCGGTGTGGAGCGGGTTCGCGCCGACCTTCACGCGCGTGAGGAGCGTGAGCGACCCGGGGTCGACCTTCGCGATCGAGCCCGTCTCCTCGGACACCCAGAGGGCCGAGTCGTCCGCCGTGACCCAGTCGGGCTTGCTGAGCGCGAGCCGCGCGACGACCCTGTTCGCCGCCGGGCTGATCTCGAGGAGCGCGTTGCCGAGCCGGTCGCCCACCCAGACGGCGCCGAACGCATACACGAGCCCGTTCGGCTCGGTGCCGGCGCGGATCGTCTTCACGACCCTGTTCGTCCTGGGGCTGATCCGCGAGACGGTGCCGCTCGAGAGGTTCGCGACCCAGACGGCCCCGCCGCCGAAGGCGACGTCGTAGGGGCGGAAGCCGACCCTGATCGTCTTCACGACCTTGCGCGTGACCGGCGAGATGCGGCTGACGGTGCCCGCGTCGGCGTTCGCGACCCAGAGCGACCCCGCTCCGGCGGCGACGGCGAACGGAGAGGCGCCGACCTTCACGCGCCCGAGCACCCTGTTCGAGGCGGGATCGACCTTCGCGAGCTTGCCCTCGCCGCTCAGGGTGACCCAGAGCGCGCCGTTCGCGGCGACGGCGCCGAAGGGCTGGATGCCGGGGTTGAGCTTCGCGTCCGGCGTCGAAGCCGCAGACGCCGTGCCGGCGACGAGCGCAGCCGCTGCGAGGGCGAGCTTCACGACGCCGAGCGTACGGCCGCCTCCGCCGCGCCGCTTGCAGAATCGTGCTCGATCGCCGGGCGCCCGCGGCGAGGCGGGAAATGCTGGGGTCGATCTTGGGGTGTCCCCACGAGGCGGGCGGCCCCCTCGGCGGCGGAGGATGCGGGCATGAAGAAGGCACTCCTCATCTCTCTCGCCGTGACCGCGCTCCTCGTCCTCGCCCTCGGCGGCTGGGTCGCCGGCAGCGTGCGCCGCGCCCCCGCCTACGCCTGAGCCGAAAGGACGGAACTGCCATGGCCACGATCGAATACGCCTCGACCCGCGACACCGCGCCCCCGAAGGTCTCGGACGCCTTCGTGCTCGAGCTGCGGACGCATGCGGCCCGCGTCCCCGCGCTTCCGGTGCGGCCGCGGAGCGCCCTCGAGGTGGTCGTCGCCGTCCGCTACGCGCAGGACGAAGGCGGCCAGGACCTGCCGATCGACCTCTCGGCCATGAAGAGGATCGTCGTCGACCCTCACGAGCGCACGGCGCGGATCCAGCCGGGAGTGACGGCGGCCGAGCTCGAGCGGGCCGCGGCCGGCTGGGGCCTCGCACCGCTCGTGGAGCGGGGCGCCCTCGTGGCGGCGAACCTCCTCGCGGCGTCCGTCGTGACGCCGGACGGCGACCTCGTCGAGGCCGACGCGGAGCTCCTGCGCGCGATCCGCACGGGCCGCGCGGGCGGGATCGTCGTCGACGCGACCCACCGGCTGCACCCGGCCGCGCACCTGCGCCGGTAAGGGCTACGCGGGTGCGGCGGCCGGCGCGCTCCGCGCCGCCGCCACGCCTGCCGCCACCTTCGCAGCGGCGATGCTGCCTTCGCGCAGCTGGCCGCCGAGCGTCGGCACGAAGCCGACGAACCACAATCCCGGCAGCGCCGGCGTCCCGTCGGTCGCCGCCGGGAGGCCGCGCTGGCCGAGCACGCCGAGCTGTCCGACGAGCCCGTCGAGCCCGGCGCGGAAGCCCGTCGCCGCGATCACCGCGTCCGGTGCGATGCGGGAGCCGTCGGCAAGGAGCACGTCTCGCCCGTCGAATGCCTCGACCGCCGCCACGACCTGCACGCGGCCGTGGCGCACCGCGTCGACGATGCCCACGTCGAGAATCGGCGTCGTGCCGGTCGCGATGAACGAGGTGCGGATTCCCTGCGCGGGACGCGGCAGCCCCTGCGCCGCGAGGTCGGGGATCGAGAGCTTGCGCTGCGCCTTCGAGATCGGATCGACCCAGTGCGGCGGCATCCGCCTGATCGCCATGCCGATCAGCTGCGCCGGGATTCCCGCGGTCGCCCGGCGCACGATCTGCGGCGGCGTGCGAACCGAGAGCCTCGCGCTTCGCGCGCCGCCGTCGGCGACGTCGTGCGCGATCTCGGCGCCCGAGTTCCCGGCACCGACGACGAGCACGTCTCGGCCGCGATAGGGAGCGGGGTTGCGGTACTGCGACGAGTGGACGAGCTCGCCGGTGAACCCGTCGCGGCCCGGCCAGTCGGGGACGAACGGCGCGCCGTTGTAGCCGGTCGCGACGACGACGGTCTCGGCGTGCAGCCGGCCGTTCCCCGTGACGAGGGCCCAGCCGTCGCCGGCGCGCTCGATCCGGTCGACCCGCGTGTTCGTGCGCAGGTCGATGCCGTGTGCGTCGACGTAGGCGCCGAGATACTCGATCAGGTCGTCGCGCGCGACCCAGCGGCCGTAGCGGCGCGGCATGCGGAGGCCGGGCAGGCCGGAGAGGAGCCGCGGCGTGTGCAGGCGGAGCCGGTCGTAGCGGTCGCGCCACGCCGCCCCCGGCTCGCTTCCGGCTTCGAGCACGACGGCCGTGACGCCGTGCTGCTTCAGCAGCGCCGCCGTCGCGAGCCCGGCCGAGCCGGCCCCGACGATCGCGACCTCGAGCGTTTCCACCGCTCCGTCATACCATTGCCCGCATCCGGTGAGGAGCCTCATCCGTTCTTCGATCATGCGCTTGCGACAGAAGCAGGAGGGGCCGCGCGCGGGGCTGATCCGCCCGGCGAAGCGCGATCTCGCACGGCCCGAGCCGGACGAGGCGCCGCTCGCGGACGAGGACGGCGGCCCGGGCCCGCAGCCGGAGCGCCGCGAGCCCTCGGTTCCGGACCCGCGGCTCCGCGACCTGACCTTCGCGGACTGGAAGGCGATCGTCCTTCGCGCCTTCAAGGAGTTCATGAGCGACAACGCGATGATGCTCGCGTCGGCCCTCGCGTACAGCACGTTCTTCGCGATTCCCTCGGTGCTGATCGTCGCGACCGGTCTCTTCACGCTCATCGCAGGCCCGGACACGATCACGAACCTGATGCAGCACCTGCACGGCGTGATCCCGAGCCAGGCGACGCAGCTCCTCGGCGACTCGCTGCGACGCGCAGACGCGAACCCGGGGTCGAGCATCCTGATGACCGTCATCGGCTTCGTGCTCGCGGTGTGGTCCGTGACCGGGGCGATGAACGCGTACATGCTCGCGCTCAACCTCGCGTACGACCGCCAGGACAGGCGGTCGTTCGTCCAGAAGCGGGTCGTCGCGTTGAAGATGGCCGCGGTGATGGGCGTTGCCTTCGCGCTCGTCGCCGTCCTGACGATCTTCGGCCCGGTCGTCGAGAAGTCGATCGCGTCGCGCATGGGGCCTGCAGGCGACGTGGTGAACATCCTCTGGTGGGTCGTCCAGTGGCCGATCCTCCTCGGCGGCCTGCTCGTCGCGTTCGCGACGGTGCTCTATCTCGGGCCCGACGTCGAGCACCGCAAGTGGCAGTTCCTCACACCGGGGTCCCTCGTCGCCGCGCTTCTGTGGATCGCCGCCTCCGGGCTCTTCGCCGTCTACACGGCGACGTTCGCGTCGTACAACAAGACCTGGGGTGCGTTGTCGGCGGTGATCGTGATGCTCACCTGGCTGTGGATCACGGGCATGGCGCTCCTCCTCGGCGCGGAGATCAACTCCGAGACGGAGCGGAGCCGCGAGCTTCGCGAGTCGTAGCGGCTAGCCGGCGACTTCGAAGCTCGCCTCGATCTCCACCGAGACGTCGTACGGCAGAGCCGCGACGCCGACTGCGATCCGCGTGTGCCGTCCCGCTTCGCCGAAGACGCCGACGAAGGTGTTCGACGCTCCGTCGACAACCTGGGAGTGCCCGTGGAACTCGGGGGTCGAGTTGACGTAACCTGCGACGCGTACGCACTGCACGACCCGGTCGAGCCGGCCGTCGAGCGCGACGCGGAGCTGCGCGATCACGTTGAGCGCGCAGAGCTCGGCAGCCTGCCGTCCGTCGGCGATGTCGAACTCGCGCCCGAGCTTGCCGACGAAGCGGCGTTCCCCGTTCCACTGCGCGAGCTGGCCGGTCACGAAGACGAGGTTCGCCACCTGCACGAACGGCACGTAGTTCGCGCCCGGCGCCGACGGCTCCGGCAGCTCGAGCCCGAGCTCGGCGAGCCGCTCTGCTACGTCCGCGTTACGGTCGTCGTTCGCCATCCGCCTCGACGATACGCCTACGAACGCGTGCTCGTCTTGAAGCTGCGGAGGCGCAGCGAGTTCGAGACGACGAACACGCTCGAGAACGCCATCGCACCGCCTGCGATCAACGGGTTCAGATACCCGGACGCGGCGAGCGGCAGCGCGGCGATGTTGTAGGCGAACGCCCAGAACAGGTTGCCCTTGATCGTCGAGAGCGTGCGCCGGGACAGCCTGATCGCGTCGGCGGCAGCGCGGAGGTCGCCCGAGACGAGGGTCAGGTCGCTGGCTTCGATCGCGGCGTCGGTCCCGGTGCCGATGGCGAGGCCGAGGTCGGCCTGTGCGAGCGCCGGCGCGTCGTTCACGCCGTCGCCGACCATTGCGACGACGGCTCCCTCGCGCTGGAGACGGGTGACGACGGCCGCCTTGTCCGCCGGAAGGACGTCCGCGATCACGTCGTCGATGCCGACGTCGGCGGCGACGGCGCGCGCCGTCTGCTCGTTGTCGCCGGTGAGGAGCACGGGGCGGAGGCCGAGCCGCTTCAGCTCGGCCACCGCGTGCGCGCTCGACGGCTTGACCGTGTCGGCGACGACGAAGATCGCACGGGCACGCCCGTCCCACGCGGCGGCGATCGCGGTCTTGCCCTCCGCCTGCGCGGCGTCGACGGCCGCGGCGAGCGCGGCGTCGAGCTCGACACCCCAGTCGGCGAGCAGGGACGGCCTGCCCGCCACGACGGCATGGCCCTCGACGACGCCCTGCACGCCGAGCCCTTCGCGGTTCGTGAACGACTCGACCGGCGGCAACGCACCTGCGGCTTGCTGCGCCGCGGCGGCGATCGCCCGCGCGATCGGATGCTCGGAGGCGTGCTCGAGCGCGCCGACGATCCGCATGGCATCGACCTGCGTCGACTCCGTCTGCGGTGACGACGTCGACGAGCGACATCGCGCCCTCGGTCACGGTGCCGGTCTTGTCGAGCACGATCGTGTCGACGCGGCGGGTCGACTCGAGGATCTCGGGTCCCCTGATCAGGATCCCGAGCTGCGCGCCGCGGCCGGTCCCGACGAGGAGCGCCGTCGGGGTGGCGAGACCGAGCGCGCACGGGCAGGCGACGATCAGCACGGCGACGGTCGCCGAGAACGCGAACGTGACGCCGGCGCCGCTCCCGAGCCAGTAGCCCAGCGTCGCGACGGCGATGGCGATGACGACGGGGACGAAGACGGCGGCCACGCGATCCGCGAGGCGCTGCACCGGGGCCTTGCCCGACTGCGCGTCGCTCACGAGCTGCGCGATCTGCGCGAGCGCGGTGTCGGCGCCGATCCGCTCGGCGCGGACGACGATCCTGCCGCCGACGTTGACGGTTGCGCCCGCGACGGGCTCTCCCGGCGCGACCTCGACGGGAACGCTCTCGCCCGTGAGGAGCGACTGGTCGACGGCGGAGCTCCCCTCGATCACGACGCCGTCCGTCGCAACCTTCTCACCGGGCCGCACGACGAAGAGGTCCCCGACCTCGACCCGGTCGATCGGAACGCGACGCTCGCTCCCGTCGGGGTCGAGGATCGACGCGTCCTTTGCGCCGAGCTCGACGAGCGCGCGAAGCGCCGCCCCCGCGGTGCGCTTTGCCCGCGCCTCGAAGTAGCGTCCCGCGAGCAGGAAGGTGATGACGACGGCGGAGACCTCGAGGTAGATCTGGCCGGTGCCGGCCGTCCGCGACGGCACGAGCTCGAACGGCATCTTCATGCCGGTCTTGCCGGCGTCGAGGAAGAAGAGCGCGACGACCGACCAGCCCCAGGCTGCGAGCGTGCCGAGCGAGATCAGGGTGTCCATCGTCGCGGCGGCATGGCGGAGGTTCTTCCACGCGGCCACGTGAAACGGCCAGCCGGCCCAGAGCACGACCGGTGTCGCGAGCTGCAGCGCGAGCCACTGCCAGTACGTGAACTGCAGCGCCGAGACCATCCCCATCAGGAGCGTCGGCAGGGCGAGGACCGCGGCGACGACGAGGCGCCGCCGCAGGGCCGCGGTCGGATCCTCCTCGACGGCCGCGGCCTCGGCGTGGGGGAGGCGTGCGGAGTAGCCGACCTGCTCGACCGCGTCGAGCAGAGCCTGCGGCGTCACGTGTGCAGGGTCGTACTCGACCGCAGCCTTCTCCGTGGCGTAGTTGACCGAGGCCGTGACGCCCTCGAGCCGGTTCAGCTTCCGCTCGATCCGTGCTGCGCACGACGCGCAGGTCATGCCT
Source organism: uncultured Actinomycetes bacterium (assembly GCA_963831405.1). Classification (GTDB taxonomy): domain Bacteria; phylum Actinomycetota; class Thermoleophilia; order Gaiellales; family Gaiellaceae; genus Palsa-739. The sequence goes on along the minus strand of CAWHPX010000020.1, from coordinate 79,696 downwards.
TCGATCGGGAGCTCGAGGCGCTCGTGGACGGCGATGCTCACCGGGCGACCTCGACCGTGAACGGCGCCGTGTGGACGACGCCGTCGACCTTGAACTGCAGGAAGAGGCGATAGCGGCCGGCGGAGGGAAGCTGCGTGTGGAAGACGATCTCGCCGACGCGCGCGTCGGGCTCGGGATGCACGTGCGAGTACGAGAGATCTCCGTCGCGGAGCGCGACGAGGTGCCCGCGGTGACCGAGATACGAGTCGAAGGAGCGCACGGGCTCGCCGTCGCGGCTGATCGCGAACCGGAGCCTCGTCGCACGGCCCGCGTGCAGGGGAGCGTGTGCCAGCGCGACGCGGTAGCCGTCGGTCGCGGCGCTCCGAGCGAGGTGCGGCCAGCGGCGCCGGCGTGAACGAGCCGGGGACGAAGAGGTCGCGGCCGAGGACGGTCTTCCGGCCCGCGATCTCGAAGTCGGCGAAGGCGCGGTAGGCGCCGGGCGCGGTGAGCGTCAGCGGCACCGTCCAGCTGCCGTCGGGCCGGAGCGTCGGATGCACGTGCCGGTAGCCGGCGAAGTCGCGGCGGACGACGATCAGGTGCACGCGCACGCCGCCGTCGAGGTCGACCTTGCGGACGGGCAGGCCCTGCCGGTCGAGGATGCGGAAGGTGAAGGCCGTCGGGCGGTCGAGCGGCACGGTCGTGCGCGCCGGGACGAAGCTGTAGCCGCCGGCGACGGACGAGAGGCCCGAGGTGCGGCTCTGCGCCGCCGGGCTCATCGCGTCCATGGTCATCCCGGCGCCGTCTGCGTCTGCGGCGGCGACCCGTCCGTTCCCGATCGCGGCGCCGGCGAGCGCGGCGGCTCCGCCGACGAGGGCGAGACCGGCAGCGAAGGCGGCGAGGCGCGCGGGCGCGCTCAGGTGACGGACGGGCGCGCGCATCAGGCGGCGGCGTCCTCGACGTCGTAGCCGGCCTCGTCGATCGCAGCGCGCACGGCGGCGTCGCTGAAGCCCGGGCCGCGCACGGTCACGAGCTTCCGGTCGAGGTCGACCTCGACCGCCTCGACGGCGTCGACGGTGGCGACCTCTTTCGTGATGGCCGTCCGGCAGTGCTCGCACGTGATGCCGGGGACGCTGTAGGTGACGGTCTCGACGCTCATCTCACGCATACCTCCTGGGGGTATCGGGCACGAGCCAGCCTACTCCTCGCCGGCGCCGGTTGTCAAATACCGTACCGGGGTATGCTATGCTGCGACGCATGGCGACGACACCGGACGCACCTACACACGGTTATACGCCCCACAAGGAGCAGCTGCTGAAGCGCCTCGCCCGGATCGAGGGGCAGGTGCGCGGGATCGCCAAGATGATCGAGGACGACCGCTACTGCATCGACATCCTCACGCAGCTCGGCGCCGTCGACACCGCGCTCGAGGCGGTCGCCCTGAAGGTCCTGGAGGAGCACGTGCAGCACTGCGTGGCCGGCGCGCTCGCCTCCGGCGACCCCGCGCAGGCGAACGAGAAGACCGCCGAGCTCCTCGAAGCGGTCAAGCGCTTCGCGAAGACCCGCTGATCGCCGTGTCGCCGCTCACCCGCTCGGCGATCCAGGCGACGGCGCACTGCCTGGCCGGCTGCGCGATCGGCGAGGTGCTCGGAATGGTCATCTCGACGGCGTTCGGCTTCGGCAACGCCTGGTCGATCGCGATCTCGATCGTGCTCGCGTTCTGCTTCGGGTACGCGCTGACGCTCGGCCCCGTCGTCCGGGCCGGGGTCCCGGTCCGTCGCGCTGCAGGGCTCGCCTTCGCCTCGGACACCGTCTCGATCGCCGTGATGGAGATCGTCGACAACGGCTTCATCCTCGTCGTGCCGGGCGCCATGGCGGCCGGGCTCGGCGACGCCCTCTTCTGGTGGAGCCTCGGCGTCGGCCTCGGGATCGCGTTCGTCGTCGCCGTGCCGGTCAACCGCTGGCTCATCGCCCGCGGCCGCGGGCACGCCGTCGTGCACGAGCTGCACGCGCACTAGCCCGTCGTCTCAGTCGAGCCACGCGGGCCGCTCGAACCCGCCGTACTCCTGGATCGAGCCGTAGATCGTCTGCACGATGCGTGTGCTCTGAACGACGAGCGCGCACGTTCCGTACGGCAGCTTGCCCGCACGCTTCTTCTGGCTGTACTTCGAATAGACGTTGACAACCGACTTGCGCAGGCAGGAGGGAGGGAGACCCAGCCTGTCGAGCCAGAACGACTCGATCTCGGCCTGCCGAGCGACGTGATCTGCGAACAGGTTGCAGTACAGCCGCATGTCCTCGGCGCGCACGGCGAACTCGCGCCGGAGGAAGTTCGCGAAGTACGCGAGCAGCTCGACGTCGGAGTTGGTGACCTTGACGACGTTTCGCTTCTTCGCGCCCTCGGCCCAGTAGAGCATGCAGCCGGCCTCGTAGCTGACGCCCCGTTCGCGCGCGAGCCGTCGCCCTTCGGCCTGATAGGCGCGCCGCACCTCGCGCGCCCGCGCGGCAGATCGCTCTCCTGCGACGAGCGGCCCCTCGCGAACCCGCAGCGCGAGCGCCCGACGCTGTTCCGGCGTGAGCGGCACGTCGCGAACCCAGATGCTGACGGACGAGCGCGAGACTCCGAGCTCCTGCTGAATGTCCTTGACGGACCAGCCTTGCGCGCGGAGCTCACGCGCCCGCCGGTGCTCTTCCGTTTTCACAACGGACAACATAGCGTCGAGGGCGGACGGCGAAGCGGGCGAAGGGAGTCGAACCCTCGTACGCGGGTTGGAAACCCGCTGCTCTACCGTTGAGCTACGCCCGCAGGGCGCCGCTAGCGTAGCGCCATGCATCTCTCGGCGGAGGCCGTCGGCCTCGTCCCCGCGCTCGCATTCGGGTACGGCATCGTCGCACGGCGTCGAACGCGTCGGGCGTCTCCGTATCGCGTGCGCCGTCGCCGCTCTCGCGCTCGTCTTCGCCGCGTTCGCGACGGAGCTGCAGCCGCTCGCGCTGCACACGTTCCTCTGGGCGCACCTGCTGCAGAACGTCGTCCTGGCCGAGTGGGCTCCGGCGCTCCTCGTGCTCGCGCTCCCGTCGTCGGTCGGCCGCCGCGCGGCCGGCTTCGTCGCGTTCAGGCCGGCGGTCGCCTTGCCGCTCTGGCTCGTCACGTACTTCGGCTGGCATCTCCCCTGGATCTACGACTACGCGCTCGAGCACCCGCACTCGCTTCTCCACGTCGAGCACCTGACGTATCTCGCCGCCGGCGTCGCGCTCTGGTGGCCCGTCGTCCACGGGCGATCGAGGTCGGGAGCGAAGGCGCTCTATCTCTTCCTCGCCTTCGTGCTCGCCTCGCCGATCGGCCTCCTGCTCGCGCTCATCCCGCAGCCGGTGTACTCGTTCTACGAGCACGCACCGCGAACGTGGGGGCCCGATCCGCTCTTCGACCAGCAGATCGCCGGCATGACGATGGCGTTCGAGCAGGCGACCGTGTTCTTCGTCGTGTTCGCGATGTACCTCTTCCGCTTCCTTCGAGAGGAAGGCGTCGACCCGCGCGCGCTCGACGAGCTGCGTGCTACTCCACGCTGAGCCGGAAGCCCGGTCAGGGCCGCGTGCCGAGCGGCGTGATCAGCGCCCGGTAGGCGGCGCGCGACGCCGGCTTCGAGGCGAGATCGAAGACGGAGCCGGGGCGCCCGGCGTAGTACGCGATGAGCTCCACGCGGCGGTGCGCCTTCACCCACCTCGCCATGTCGCGGACGTAGGCCGGATCGTCGAACCCCCAGAGGCCCCACTCCGGGAAGGCGAACGGCTTCCCGGGATGCGCCTTGTAGAGCGCGTCCGCCGCCGCCCAGGTCGCCCCGTGGCCCCGGATGTCGTAGAGGTCGTCGCCGACGACGTCGACGTACGCGTCGCCGGGGTAGTACGCCCGTGCGGCGTTGCCCGGGACGTCCGGGGCGCCGAACCCCTGCGGGTTCCAGACGATGCGAAGCTTCGGCGTCGTCACGGGCAGGTCGCGCGACACGCCCGGCAGCCCGAGCCCGGCGAGCTTCGCGTTCAGCTCGTCCATCGTGCCGCCTCGTGTGATCACCGCGATGCGCGCGAGCGCCTTGCGGTTCCAGAGCGTCGAGTGTGCGGCATCGCGCCGCGTGCCGTTCGCGTTGTACGCGCAGGTCGCCTCCCAGTGCGCATTCATCTCGGGGAACGGGCGCAGGTAGAAGCGCTCGCCCGGCCACGAGCTCACGACGGCGTTCAGCTGGAAGAGGAACGTGTCGTTCTGCCCCTGCGCGATGCCGCGCGGCGTTGCAGTCTCGTGCTGGCCGTAGGAGCCCGTGTTGAGCGCGAGCAGCGGAACCGGGCCCATCGAGGAGACGATCTTCGGCAGGGAGCCGCCCTGCGCGAAGCTCATGAAGGTGTGGTGCACCGCGCTTCTCTGCCCGGTCTGCGACGCGAAGCGCGCAGCGCTCCCGTGGACGCCAAGGAGCACCGCGGCCCCGGCCGAGGGCGCAGCGACGAGGTACGCGGCGATGACTGCGGCGAGGCGCACGGCGCACGGCAGGGTAGCCCGCTCAGGCGCCCGCCGGGAAGCCGCTAGGACACGTCGACGCGTTCGATCACGACGTCTTCGCGCGGCCGGTCGCCTGCACCCGTCTCGACCGCGGAGATCGCGTCGACGACGTCCATGCCGTCCGACACCTTGCCGAAGACGGTGTGCTTGCCGTCGAGCCACCCGGCAGCCTCGGTGGTCACGATGAAGAACTGGCTGCCGTTCGTGTTCGGGCCGGCGTTCGCCATCGCGAGCGCACCGCGCACGACCCTGTGGTCGTTGAACTCGTCCTCGAACTGGTAGCCGGGACCGCCGCTGCCGGTGCCGGTCGGGTCTCCGCCCTGGATCATGAAGTCGGGGATCACGCGATGGAAGACGACGCCGTCGTAGAACCCGTCGCGCGCGAGCTTCAGGAAGTTGTCGACGGTCTTCGGTGCGTCGTCGTCGTAGAGCTCGACCGCGATTGCACCGTGGTTTGTGTGGAGCGTGGCGTTGGACATGGAGCGGAGACTAGCCGCGGGCGGCCCGAGTGCGCCCCGCGGAGGAGCCGCGCGCCGCACCCGGAATCTGGTTCCTGATGATCGACCGCATCGTCCATTTCCGGCCGCGGACGATCTTCGCGGTCCTCGGGATCCTGCTCGCCGTCGGCGTCTGCCTCTACGTGCTGTGGGTGGCGCGCCACGTGTTGAGCTGGCTGCTGATCGCGCTCTTCCTCGCACTCGCGCTCAACCCGGCGGTCGAGTTCCTCCAGCGGCATGGGATCAAGCGCCGCGGGCTCGCCGCCGGCATCACCTTCCTCGTCGCGATCGCGGTGGTCGCCGGCCTCGGAGCGCTCTTCATCCCGACACTCGTCGACCAGGTGAACAGCTTCGCGAACAAGGTGCCGGACTACGTCCACGACCTGACGCACGGGCGCGGGCGCCTCGGCTTCCTCGAGACGAAGTATCACATCGTCGAGCGTGTGAAGCAGGCGGTGCACGGCGGCGGCGTCGGGAAGTTCGCCGTCGGAGCGGGCGCGGCGCTCACGGTGACGAAGAGCGTCCTCACCGCGGTCGTCGCGACGCTGACGATCGTCTTCATGACCTTCTTCATGCTCCTCGAAGGGCCGGACTGGCTGGAGCGGATCTACGGCCTGCTTCCGCCGGAAGCGCAGCCTCGCTGGCGGCGCGTCGGCCACGACGTCTACCGCACGGTCGGCGGCTACGTGACCGGCAACCTGCTGATCAGCCTGATCGCCGGCATCTCGTCCGGGGTCGTGCTCTGGATCGTCGGCGTCCCGTACGCGGTCGCGCTCGGCCTCCTCGTGGGCCTGCTCGACCTGATCCCGCTCGCGGGGGCCACGATCGCGGCGGTCCTGGTCGTCCTCGTCGCGATCGCCGCCTCCGGCGCGACCGCGGCGATCGTCGTCGCCGTCTTCTTCCTCGTCTACCAGCAGCTCGAGAATCACCTGATCCAGCCGCTCGTCTACGGACGTACGGTGCAGCTCTCGCCGCTCGCGGTCCTCGTCTCGGTGCTGATCGGCGCGCAGATCGCGGGCGTGCTCGGCGCCCTCGCCGCGATCCCGCTCGCCGGCACGCTGCAGGTCCTGCTCGTCGACTGGCGGCAGAACCGCAGCCGGGAGGCCGTCGCCACTCCCGCGGGCGTCTGAGCGAAGAAATACTCCTTTCGGGCGATAGCTTTCCCGCGCTCGACGCCGATCTCGTGGGAGATGGGCCTCCGGAGAGTCGCAGCGGTTGCAGGAGCGAGCCTCGCGCTCGCGGCCGTCGCCTCGTCGCCGGCCGGCGCCGCCCCGCGGCGGCACGCCGCGCCGCTCGCACCGCTCGAGGCGAACGTGCTCGTCGCCATCAACACCATCCGCGCGCAGCACCATCTGCAGGCGCTTCGCCTCAGCTCGCCCCTCGAGCTCGCCGCCCGCGCCCACTCGGAGCAGATGGCGGCGGACGGCTACTTCGCGCACGAGTCGGCCGACGGCTCCGCCTTCTGGCGCCGGGTCCAGAGCTTCTACCGCTCGTCGCCGTGGCGCCTCTGGTCCGTCGGCGAGAACCTCCTCTGGTCGTCGCCCGACATCGACGCCGGCAAGGCGCTCAAGCTCTGGCTCGCGAGCCCGGAGCACCGGAAGAACCTGCTGAATCCCTCCTGGCGCGAGATCGGCGTGTCCGCCGTGCATGTCACGCATGCGCCCGGCGTCTTCCACGGCTCCGACGTCACGGTCGTGACGACCGACTTCGGCGTCCGGCACGCGTAGCACCTACCGCGAACGCTTCTAACTCGGGCGCGGTCTTGCATTCCCGCAGGCGCTCGGCGATCCTTGCGCGCTGGACGACCGACACTGCGGCTCGTGCGGGGCGCGCGCGCCCGCCCGGCCCGCAAGGGGGGACGAGATGACATTCGTCGTGAGGCGACTGGTGTTCGGATTCCTCGTGCTCCTCGTGCTCTCGTTTGCGAGCTTCTGCTTCTTCGCCTCCCAGCCCGAGAGCTTCCCGTCGGGCAAGCCGGTGCTCACGGAGTACTGGACCTGGCTCGAGGGCATGGGCAACGGCCGGAGCCTGCATGCGCTCACCGGGCCGGCGCCCGCGCTGCTGAACCGTCCGGCGACGACCATGCTGAACGCGCTCGGCCACACGCTCGCGATGCTTGCGCTCGCGCTTCGCGATCGTCGTCCTGCTGAGCCTCGCGATCGGTCTTGCCGCGGCCGTCACCCGTGGCTCGCCGCTCGACCTGCTCCTGCGTGCGCTCACCTACCTCGCCTGGGCGACTCCGGCCTTCCTCCTCGGCCTGCTCGCCCAGAAGCTCGCGAGCGGCGTCGGCGGCCCGCACGGCGTCGGGCCCTTCCCCCTCGCGGGCTGGCCGGGCTGGTGCCCCGCGGGCGTCGGGCTCAACTCGGGAGTCGTCTCCCCGTGCCCGGTCGCGGGCACCGGGCTCCACTACGCGTCGAACGTGCTGCGGTACGTCACGCTCCCGGCGCTCGTCCTCGCCGTCGGCTTCGTCGGGTTGCACGGTCGCTACCTGCGCTCGTCGCTTCTCGATGCGCTCGACGCACCGTTCATCACGACGGCGCGCGCCAAGGGGCTGCCCGAGCGCGCCGTCATCGTCCGTCACGCCATGCGCGCGTCGCTCGTCACGTTCGTCGGCGCCCTGTTCGCCGACTTCGGCGCCGTGTTCGGCGCCGCGCTCGCAGTCGACTGGGTGTTCCAGCTGAACGGCTTCGGCTCCGTGCTGATCGCGGAGTTCCCGATCGACAGCGCGGCGGGCATCGACATCTACGGCGTGCAGATGCTGCTCCTCCTGACGGGAGCGCTCGTCGTCCTCTCCTCCTTCGTGGGCGAGCTCGGAGTGCACCTGCTCGATCCGCGCACGAGGGCTGACCGCTGAACGCGGCGGTCGAGCTCGAGCCGGACGCCGGCGAGTTCGCACTGCGCTCGCGGGGATTCTGGGCGCACGGCCTGCGGCGGCTCGCGCGGCAGCCGGTGACGCTCGCGTCGCTCGTCGTCCTCGTCGGCCTCTTCGTCGTGGGAGCGTTCGCGAAGCAGCTCGCCCCGGAGGGCTGGAACGACATCGACCTCGCGGACCGGTGGCACAACCACCCGCCGACGCTCGCCGCGCACCATCTCCTCGGCACCGACAACATCGGCCGCGACGTGCTCGTCCGCACGCTGTGGGGCCTGCACGACACCGAGCGCACGGCGATCGTCGGCGCGCTTCTCGCCACGATTCTCGGCGTCGGCGCCGGCGCGCTCGCCGGCTACTACGGCGGCTGGCTCGACACGGCCCTCATGCGCTTCGCCGACCTCGTCACCGGCTTTCCCGTGATCGTGCTGATGATCGTCACCTTCGTGTTCCTCGAGCCCGTGACGATCTGGAAGGCCACGCTCGTCTTCTCGCTCTCCATGTGGACGTTCGTCGCCCGGGTGGTGCGCGCACGCGTCGTGTCGCTCGTCCCCGAGGAGTTCGTCGAGGCGGCGCGGAGCCTCGGCGCCTCCGACCTGCGGATCTTCCTCCGGCATCTGCTGCCGAACGCGGTCGGGACGATCGTCGTCGTCGCGACCTCGCTCGTGGGGCAGATCGTGCTCATCGAGGCGACGACCGAGTTCTTCGGCTTCGGCGTTCCCGCGCTGACGCGGCCGACGCTCGGGAACCTGCTCGCCGAGGCCACCTCGAGCGGCATCGGCTCGTTCAACGTGCTCGGGCTCGGCTGGTGGGTGTGGGCGGCGCCCGGGACCGTGCTCGTCCTGATCCTCGTCTGCGTCAACCTCGTCGGCGACGGCTTCGACTCGGCGCTCAGCCCGCGGCGTCGGCGCTAGGCGCGCCCGGCAGGATTCGAACCTGCGACCCGCGGATTAGAAGTCCGCCGCTCTGTCCCCTGAGCTACGGGCGCGTTCGGGGGAGGGTACCGCCGCCTCCGGCCGCGTACGATGTGCCGCATGAGCGAGAAGCACCCCTGTCTCGACGTGCCGCCGCACCTGAAGCGCGCCGAGCGGCCGGAGGACCTCGTCCGTCCGCCTGCGCCGCTCAAGCGGCTGCTCCGCGCGCTTGCGCGTTTCCGCTAGCGCCCAGCCGGAATACGCCTTGCAACCCACACGAGGAGGCAGGCACATGGCAGAGCGGAAGCTCGCAGGCAAGACGGTCGCGATTCTCGCGGCGGACATGTTCGAGCGGGTCGAGCTCGAGGAGCCGCGCAAGGCGCTCGAGGCGGCCGGCGCCGAGATCCACGTCGTGTCGATCCACGACGGGGAGATCAAGGGCTTCGACCACTTCGAGCCGGTGTCGACCGTCAAGGTGGACAAGACGGTCGAGGAGGTCTCGGTCGACGACTACGACGCGCTCATGATCCCGGGCGGCGTCGGCAACCCGGATCAGCTGCGCGGCGACGAGAACGCCGTCGCCTTCGTGCGCGACTTCGCCGCGTCGAAGAAGCCGATGGCGGTCATCTGCCACGGTCCGTGGGTGCTCGTCGAGGCGGGAGTCGCACGCGGCCGGACGCTCACGTCCTGGCCCACGCTGCAGACGGACATCCGCAACGCCGGCGGGACCTGGGTCGACCAGGAGGTCGTCGTCGACGGCGGCATCGTCACGAGCCGGAAGCCGGACGACATCCCGGCGTTCAACGAGAAGATGATCGAGGAGTTCGCCGAAGGCCGGCACGGCGACCGCGACGTCAAGGCGGTGCAGTCCGAGGCGGGCGCCTCCTAAGGCCGCTACGCTTACGTCTGCGCGGTGGCGGTAGCTCAGTTGGTAGAGCCCCGGGTTGTGGTCCCGGTGGTCGCGGGTTCGAGTCCCGTTCGCCACCTCTTTTGCTCCACGCAGAGCGCTCGGGTGGGCGGGTAGGCTGCGGCGGCATGGCCGACGCCCTCGAACAGCTGAACGCCCGGCTCGCCGACTACACGGCGCTCGACTCGCTCGCGTACCTGCTCGCCTGGGATCAGCGAACGATGATGCCGCCCGCCGGGTTCATGCACCGGGGCGCACACCTCGGGCTGCTCGAGCGGCTCGCGCACGAGAAGCTCACCGATCCCGAGATCGGCCGGCTGCTCGACGAGCTCGAGCCGAGGCTCGACTCGCTCGATCCCGACTCGTGGGATGCCGCGACGATCCGCGTCGCCCGCCGCGACTACCAGAAGGCCGTGCAGGTGCCGGCGGAGCTGCGCGCCGAGATGGCCCGGGCGGCCGCCGAGTCGGCGCCCGTGTGGATCGAGGCGAAGTCCACCTCGAACTTCGACATCTTCCTGCCGCTCCTCGAGCGGAACGTCGAGCTGCGGCGCCGCTACGTCGCGTGCTTCGGCAAGCAGGACGAGCCGTACGACATCCTGCTCGACGACTTCGAGCCGGAGATGAAGACGGCGGAGGTGACGCGCATCTTCGACGAGCTCAAGCCCGAGCTCGTGCAGCTGATCGCCGACCTCGCCGGCCGCGAGGTCGACGACTCGTTCCTCACCGGCGACTTCCCGGTCGACGAGCAGATCGCACTCGACTACGAGGTCGTCGACCTGTTCGGGCACCGTCCGAACTCCTGGCGGATCGACCCCACCGAGCATCCGTTCGCGTCCGGCGCGGGCGTCGACGACATCCGCATCACGACGCACTACTACCCCGACCATCTCAAGTCGCTCTTCTCGACGATGCACGAGTACGGTCACGGCCTCTACTCGCATCAGGCGCCGCGCGACTACGCGCACCTGCCCGTCGGCCAGCACAGCTCGCTCGGGATCCACGAGTCGCAGAGCCGGCTGTGGGAGAACCTCGTCGGGCGGAGCCTGCCCTTCTGGCGCTTCTTCTACCCGCGCGTGCAGCAGCGCTTCCCGCAGCAGCTTCGCGGCGTCGACGTCGAGCGGTTCTACGCCGCGGTCAACAAGGCGCAGCCGTCGCTGATCCGCATCGAGGCCGACGAGGTGACGTACGGGATGCACGTCATCCTCCGGTTCGAGCTCGAGCAGGACATCATCAACGGCCGCGTCGAGCTGAAGGACCTGCCGGAGCGCTGGGCCGAGAAGATGCACGCGTACCTCGGCGTCGACGTCCCGGACCACGCCCGCGGCGTGCTGCAGGACATGCACTGGGCCTCCGGTCTCATCGGCTACTTCTCGACCTACCTGCTCGGCACCGTGATGTCGGTGCAGATCTGGGAGAAGGCCGACGAGGAGCTCGGCGGCCTCGAGGAGCAGATCGAGCGCGGCGAGTTCGCGCCGCTCCGCGAGTGGCTCGGCGAGAACATCCACGCGCAGGGCCGGAAGTACGTCCCGCAGGAGCTGCTGCGCCACGCGACCGGCTCGACGATCGACGCGAAGCCGTACCTCGCGTACCTCAAGCGGAAGTTCGGCGCGCCGGTCGCCGCGTAGCCGCCCGGCTACCCTTCCGGCGCACGGCCCCGTAGCTCAGCGGATAGAGCGGCAGCCTTCGAAGCTGCGTGCGGTGGTTCGATTCCACCCGGGGCCACTCCGGCGGCACGCCTCGCCCGGGCGGTCACTTGATCGGAGAACGGCCGGCAGGTCTAGGATCCGGCCGTGGCCCTCGAACTCACGCCGGACGAGCTGCTCTCCACGACGCGTGCCGTCCGCAAGCGGCTCGATCTGAGCCGTCCCGTCGAGCGCGAGGTCCTCGAGGAGTGCCTCAACCTCGCGCAGCAGGCGCCGACGGCGAGCTACTCGCAGAACTGGCACTTCGTCGTCGTCACCGACCCCGCGAAGCGCGCAGCGCTCGGGGAGATCTGGCGGGCGGTCGCCTACCCGTACCTCGAGCGGGGCGGCGGCGCGCGGGAGGGGCAGATGCTGCGGATCAGCGACGCGGTCGTGCACCTCGCCGAGCACATCCACGAGGTCCCGGTGCACGTGATCCCGTGCGTCCAGGGGCGCTACGAAGGAAAGCCGAATCCGCTCGTCGCCTCGATGTTCGGCTCGATCATCCCGGCGGCGTGGTCGTTCATGCTCGCTGCGCGGTCGCGCGGCCTCGGCACCGTCTGGACGACGTTCCACCTGATGCAGGAGCAGAAGGCCGCCGAGATCCTCGGCATCCCCTACGACGAGGTCACGCAGGTCGCGCTCATCCCGGTGGCCTATACGCTCGGCACCGACTTCAAGCCGGGCAGGCGGAAGCCGCTCGACTCGATGGTGCACTGGGACACCTGGTAGCGGGGCCTCAGCCCTTCAGGTAGCGGTCGAACCACTCGAGCACGGCCTCGAAGCGGATCACGCGGTGACGCGGCGACCCGCCGCGCGTGAGCTCGTGGCTCTCGGCCGGGAAGCGGAGCATCTCGACCTCCTTGCCGAGCAGGCGCAGCAGCGTGAAGAGGTGCTCCCCCTGCTCGATGTTGCAGCGCAGGTCGTTCTCGGAGTGGAGCACGAGGACGGGCGTCTCGATCGATTGCGCGTACGTCGACGGGGACTTCTCGAGAAAGGCATCGACGTTGTCCCAGAACGGGCCGCCGAACTGCCGTTCGAACACCCAGAAGAGGTCGCTCGACCCGAACATGCTGACGAGGTTGTTGACGGCCCGTTCCGAGACCGCCGCCTTGAACCGGTTCGTGTGGCCGACGATCCACGACGTCATGTAGCCGCCGTACGAGCCGCCGATCACCCCGAGTCGATCCGCGTCGATGAAGTCGTACCGCTCGAGCGCGGTGTCGACGGCGGCCATCACGTCCTCGTAGTCGCGCGTTCCCCAGCCGGGGCCGGCGCCGCCGACGGGGCCGCGGATCGCGCGCCCGTGCTCCTCGGAGTAGCCGGAGCCGCCGCGGGGGTTCGAGAAGAGCACGACGTAGCCGGCCGACGCCATCACCTGGATCTCGTCGAAGAAGGCGGTGCCGTACTGCGTGAACGGCCCGCCGTGGATGGTCAGGAGCGCGGGGTAGCGCTTGCCCTCCTCGAAGCCCGGCGGGCGGACGATCCAGGCGTCGACCTCGTACCCGTCCTGCGACGTCGCGGTGAACCGCTCCGGCTCGAGCAGCTCGCGCCCGTCCGTGAACTCCTTGCCGACGTTCGTGAGCCGGCGGCCGTCCGTGCCGGTGAAGAGCTCGCGCATCGTCCGATGCGTGGACGAGGTGTAGACGAGCGTCCCGTCCCGCATGTCGTACCCGGCGACGGCCTGCTCGCCGCCGACGAGGAGCTCGGGCTCGGCGGAGCCGTCGGCCGCGACGGTGTAGAGGTGCACGTTGCCGCCGTCCTCGATCGAGAAGACGAGGCGGTCGCCGTCCCAGATCGGCTCGCGGTAGTCCGGGTACGGTGCGCACTGGCGGTCGAGCGAGGTGGTGAGGAGGGTCGGCTCGCTTCCGTCGGCGCGCATGACGCCGAGCTGCGTGTGATGGGGATACGTGCCGTCCTCGACGCCCATGCGATAGGCGATCCGGCTGCCGTCCGGCGAGAAGGAGGCGCCCTCGTACGAGCCGTCGTCGCCGGTCAGCGCTCTCGGCTCGCCGCCGGACGCGTCGACGACGTAGAGCCGGTTGACGAGCTCGGTGTCCCAGCGCTCGTCGCGCAGGCCGTCGAAGACGATCTGCGCGCCGTCGGGCGACCACGTGGGGTTGTCGTGCTCGAAGTCGCCGCTCGTGAGCTGCGTCGTCTCGCCGCTCTCGACGTCGACGACGTGGACGTGCTTCCGCCGGTCGCCGGTCCAGCCGACGCTGTCGAGCTTGTGGAAGACGCGCGTGAACCGGCGGGGCATGCGCTTCCGCTCGTCCTCCTCGTCGTAGGCCTCGTCGCGGACGCGTGCCGTGAACGCGATCCTCGTCGAGTCCGGCGACCAGACGATCGACTCGACGCTCTCCTTCTGCTCCGTGAGCTTGCGGGCCTCGCCGCCGCCGGCCCCGATCACGTAGATCGCCGCGGGCGCCTTCTCCTCGCCGCGGTTCGACGAGAACGCGAGCCACCTGCCGTCGGGCGACCAGCGCGGCGTCGTGTCGCGCTTCTCGCCGGAGGTGAACCGAACCGGCTCGGCCGAGCCGTCCACGGGAGCGACCCAGATCGCCGACCGGTACTCGTTCGCCTCCTCGTCGGCGCCCGTCACGACGTAGGCGACGCGGCTGCCGTCGGGGTGCAGCCGCGGGTCGCCCGCGTTGACGAGTGCGTAGACGTCGGCAGGGCGCATTCCGGGCACGGCCGCGGACTCTAAAGGAACTTCGTGCCCGCGCTTGCCAGAAGGCATCCCGCGCCGGGCGCGCTCAGGTGCGGGCGACGGCGTACGCGACGCTCAGCGCCGCCCCGGCGAGCGAGCCGATCGTGAGGACGACGATCCAGACCATGCGCGGGTCGTCTCCGCTCGCCGGCCTGCGGAAACGCGGCCGGGGCCGCCGTCACGGTCGTCTACGCTGAGATCGCGCGGGTGTGGCGGAACTGGTAGACGCGACGGGTTTAGGTCCCGTTGGGCCTCACGGCCCTTGGAGGTTCAAGTCCTCTCGCCCGCACTGGGCGCGAAGCGCGCAACGTGGGCGACGCGGTACGCGACCGCCGAGACCATCGCGACCCAGATCGCGGCGACACCGCTCATGAGGACTGCGTTCCACATCGAAGGGATGTCGTCATTCGCCGCCGGCTTCGCAAACCCCTCCTACCCCGTTCGGGAGACCTGCTCGATGCGGTCGGCGGCCCGCGCGAGCGACGTCTCGTCGAAGAGATACGGCACCGCGTTCGGAATCAGATGCGCGGGCCCGTCGAGGTCGTCGGACCCGGCCGCCGCGTTCAGCGCGTAGCGGATCGGGATCTCGTGGCAGACGACGAGCACGCGTTGCCCGCCGCGTGCGAGCAGAGCCCGTAGCGCGCGCGCATAGCGCCGAGCCGCGTCGTCGAGGCTCTCTCCACCGGGGAACGGATCGTCGCGGCCGTGTTGGCGCTTCCAGGCCCGATAGGTGTCGATCGAGACGCCGTCGAGCTCGCCGACGTCGATGTCGTCGAGCAGCGGCTCGCTCGAACGAGGGACGTCGCGGCCCTCGAGCGCGAGGTCGGCGGTCCGGAGCGTCCGCTCGAAGCGGGTGTGCACGCAGAGATCCAGCTCGACCGCCGCCAGCTGCTGCCCGAGCCGGCGCGCCTCGGCCTCGCCGGTTGCCGTGAGAGGCGACGGGAGGCTCGGATCGCCGTTGACGCGCCCCTCGAGGTTCAGCGTCGACTGGGCGTGTCGTGTGAGCACGAAGAGGCGCACCGCGGCCGAGCCTACAGGGGGTCTGCTTGAATGAACGGATGCAGGCTCAGGTCGAGGAACTCGCGGAAAATCGCGTGCGAATGACGGTGCAGGTGCCGTCGCACGACGTGCACCACGCGATCGAGCACGCCGCCTCCGACCTGGCGGAGCGGGTCAAGATCCCCGGCTTCCGCAAGGGCAAGGTGCCGCATCAGGTGCTCGTGCAGAAGATCGGCCGCGAGCGGATCATGACCGAGGCGGTCGAGAGCCACATCGGCGGCTGGTTCTGGAACGCGGCGACACAGACACGTGTGCGCCCGGTCGCCCAGCCCGAGTACGACTTCGAGCTTCCCGCATCGGACGGCGAGGACTGGGAGTTCGTCGCGACGTTCCCGGTGCAGGCCAAGCCCGAGCTGCCCGACTGGACGACGCTCGAGGTCGGGGCGTACGAGCCCGAGGTCCCGGACGAGCTCGTCCAGCAGGAGCTCGACGCAGTGCGCTCGACCGTCGCAGAGCTCGTGCCCGTCGAAGGGCGCGCCGTCGGGCCGGAAGACACGGTCGTCGTCGATCTCGTCTCGCCGCAGGGCGAGACCCGGCGCGACTACGTCGTCGAGCTCGGGCGCGGCACGGTCGTCGAGGAGATCGAGCAGAGCCTCGTGGGCATGCGCGCGGACGAGACGAAGGAGATCGACTTCGAGCTCGGCGACGAGTCGAAGCAGACGGTCTCGGTCACCGTGAAGGAGATCAAGGAGAAGGTGCTGCCGGAGATCGACGACGAGCTGGCGCGCTCGGCGAGCGAGTTCGACACGCTCGACGAGCTGCGGGCCGACATCGTCGAGCGGCTCGGTGCGCAGATCGCCGAAGAGTCGGAAGCGCAGTTCCGGTCGGACGTCGCGGACGCGCTCGTCGCGGCCTCGAAGGTCGACGCCTCCGGCCCGCTCGTCGAGGCGCGCACGCGTGAGCTTCTGCGTGGACTCGCCCGTCAGGTCGAGGCGCGCGGCATCCCGCTCGACACCTACCTGACGATGACGGGCCAGGCGCCCGAGGAGCTCCTGGCCCGCCTCGGCGACGAAGCGGCGCGCTCGGTCGCGCGCGAGCTCGTGCTCGACGCGGCCGCCGACCAGCTCGGGATCGAGATCTCCGACGAGGACGTCGAGTCGCTCGTGCACGAGCAGGCCGGGCTCATGGGCGACGACGCCGACGAGACACTGGCGCGGCTCCGTGAGTCGGGCCGCTTCGAGCAGCTGCGCGACGACCTCCGTCTGCGCAACGCCCTCGATCGCATCGCGTCCGAGGTGAAGCGCATCCCCCGCGACCTCGCAGAGGCGCGCGAGCAAATTTGGACTCCCGAAAAGGAAAAGCAGCAGACCGACACGAAACTCTGGACCCCCGGCAGTTGAAGGAGCCTGAACACATGACGCATCCGTCGAACCTGATCATCCCGTCCGTCATCGAGCAGACCTCTCGCGGCGAGCGGTTCTTCGACATCTACTCGCGGCTCCTGAACGAGCGCATCATCTTTCTCGGGACGCCGATCGACGACAACGTGGCGAATCTCGTCGTCGCGCAGATGATCCATCTCGAGTCCGAGGATCCGGACAAGGACATCCAGCTCTACATCAACTCGCCGGGCGGATCGGTGTACGCCGGCCTCGCGATCTACGACACGATGCAGTTCATCAAGCCGGACGTCGCGACGACGTGCGTCGGCATCGCGATGTCGATGGGCGCGCTCCTGCTCGCCTCCGGGATGGAGGGAAAGCGGACGGCGCTGCCGAACTCCAAGATCCTCATCCACCAGGTGTCCGGCGGCTTCCAGGGCCAGGGCACCGACATCGAGATCCAGGCCCGTGAGACGATCAATCTCAAGCGGCGCCTGGAGGAGATCATCGCCAAGCACACGAATCAGCCGATGGAGAAGGTCTCGAAGGACATGGAGCGCGACTACTACATGAACGCCGACGACGCCAAGGAATACGGAATCGTCGACAACGTCGTCGCGCACCGGTAGACGAAACCCCCGTTCCGGGGTAAAAGGAGATGAAGTGGCCAGGGCCAGCGAAGGTAACGAGCAGCTCCTCTGCAGCTTCTGCGGGAAGAGCCAGAGGCAGGTCAAGAAGCTGATCGCCGGCCCCGGCGTCTACATCTGCGACGAGTGCATCGATCTCTGCAACGAGATCATCGACGAGGAGCTCACCACTCCGACGCAGCTCGACCTCGACAACCTCCCTCGTCCGAGGGACATCTACGCCGTCCTGAACGACTACGTCGTCTCCCAGGAAGAAGCGAAGCGCACCCTCTCGGTCGCCGTGTACAACCACTACAAGCGCGTCCAGATGGGGACGGACGAGAGCGACGTCGAGCTCCAGAAGTCGAACATCCTCCTGCTCGGCCCGACGGGCTGCGGCAAGACGCTCCTCGCGCAGACGATGGCGCGCATCCTCAACGTCCCGTTCGCGATTGCCGACGCGACCGCGCTCACGGAGGCCGGCTACGTCGGCGAGGACGTCGAGAACATCCTGCTGAAGCTGATCCAGGCGGCCGACTTCGACATCAAGAAGGCGGAGACGGGGATCATCTACATCGACGAGGTCGACAAGATCGCGCGCAAGGCGGACAACCCGTCGATCACCCGCGACGTCTCGGGCGAGGGCGTGCAGCAGGCGCTTCTGAAGATTCTCGAGGGGACCGTCGCCTCGGTGCCGCCCCAGGGCGGACGCAAGCATCCGCACCAGGAGTTCCTCTCGATCGACACGACGAACATCCTCTTCATCTGCGGCGGCGCCTTCGCCGGGCTCGACAAGATCATCGGGCGGCGCATCGGCAAGAACGCCGTCGGCTTCGGCGCAGACGTCCGCTCCAAGAACTCGAACGAGGCGAGCGAGCTGCTCGCCCAGGTGATGCCGGAAGACTTGCTGAACTTCGGCCTCATCCCCGAGTTCATCGGCCGCCTGCCCGTCATCTCGGCCGTGCACCAGCTCCGCCGCGAGGACCTCGTGCAGATCCTCACCGAGCCGAAGAACGCTCTCGTCAAGCAGTACGACCGCTTCTTCGGCTACGACGGGATCGAGCTCGTGTTCACGGACGACGCGCTCTGGGAGATCTCGGACAAGGCGCTCGAGCGCGAGACCGGTGCCCGCGGGCTCCGCTCGATCATCGAGACCGCACTGCTCGACGTGATGTTCGAGCTGCCGTCGCGTCGCGACGTCACGAAGTGCGTGATCACGAAAGAGACGATCTCGCAGGGGCTCCGGCCGACGCTCGTCACGAGCGGCGGCGGCCTCGCCGACGACGAGCCCGAAGAGCCCGTCGAGCAGACGGCGTAGGGCCTCGCGGCACCGCCTGCACGCGGGCGGCGAGTGTCGTACGGTGAGGCAATGACGGATCAGCTGTCGCCCGGCGCCGAGTTCGGGCCCTCGAGCTGGATCGAGATCCCGCAGTCGACGATCGACGCGTTCGCCGAGGCGACGGGCGATCACCAGTGGATCCACGTCGACCCCGAACGCGCCGCGGCGGGCCCGTTCGGCGGGACGATCGGGCACGGCTATCTGACGCTCTCGCTCCTGCCGGTGATGTCGTACGAGGTCGTGCCGCGCCAGGGCGACGGCATGGCGGTGAACTACGGCCTCAACAAGGTGCGCTTCCCGGCGCCGGTGCCCGTCGGCTCGCGGGTGCGCGGCACGTTCCGCGTCGCGAGCGTCGAGGAGTCCGACTGGGGCTTCCAGGCGCAGATGACGGCGACCGTCGAGCGCGAAGGCGGCGAGAAGCCGGTCTGCGTCGCCGAAGTGCTCTTCCGCTACTACCGCTGAGCCGCCTTCCGGCGAACCTCCTCGCCCGGCTCGACCGTTCTATCTGAGCTGCGGGAGACGGGAAAGCGAACGAAGGAGGAGCAAATGCCTGCATGGGTATGGGTGCTGATCGTCGTGGCTGCGGTCGTCATCGTCGGAGGCGTGGCCTGGAAGGCGCTACGCGACCACCGGTCGAAGACGCTGCGGGAGCCGGTTCGGCCCGGAGTACGACCGCACGTTGCAGAGCACCGACAGCAAGCGTGACGCCGAGGCGGACCTCGCCGCGCGCGCCGAGCGCCGCGACAAGCTCGAGATTCGGCCGCTGCCGGCGGCGGCCCGCGATCGCTATGTCGACGAGTGGAGCCGCGTTCAGGCCCGCTTCGTGGACGATCCGGAAGGTGCCGTGCGCGACGCGGACATGCTGATCCAGTCCGTGATGCGCGACCGCGGGTATCCGATGGACGACTTCGAGCAGCGGGCGGCGGATGTCTCGGTCGACCATCCGCAGGTCGTCGAGAACTACCGCGAAGGCCACCGGCTCGCCCGGGCCAGCTCGCTCGGAGACGGGACGACGGAGGATCTGCGCCGGGCGATGCAGCACTACCGCTCGCTCTTCGAGGAGCTCGTCGACGAGACGAGCGACTCCCGCCTGAGCCGCGACGACACGGCCGCGGAACGCAGCGCCGGCGAAGAGGCGGTGAGGTAGATGGCGGACAACCTCAGCACGGACGATCTCGCCGCAACGAGCGCCCGCGGCGACGCTGCCGGCGACGACGAGACGGCGCAGGACGCTCCGCTCGCGCGCGAGGCCGGAGACGGCGCACGTCCGAGCAACGAGGGCGCGGCGCACGAGCCGCTCCTCGACGGCGGCGAGACCTCGTCGTTCACCGAGCGGTGGCGCGAGATCCAGGTCTCCTTCGTCGACGAGCCGCGCGAGTCCGTCGCGCAGGCCGATGCGCTCGTCGCCGAGCTGATGCAGCGCCTCGCGTCGAGCTTCGCCGACGAGCGCGGCCGGCTCGAGCAGCAGTGGGAGGGCGGGGAGGACGTCTCGACGGAAGACCTCCGCGTCGCGCTGACGCGGTACCGCTCCTTCTTCGACCGGCTCCTCTCGGCCTAGACCCGGCGCCGCGTCTCGCCGCCCGCACGGGGCGCTCCTTCGGGTGCGCCCCGTGCTTTCGTCCGGTTGCGGTCGACCGGCGGCTCTTTTAGGATCCGAAACACAGACCAACGGCCCTGGAGATGGCATGACACCTGAAGCTCGGATCCAAGTTGAGGCGGACCAGCTCGAGGCGCGCTGGCGGGACGACCCCCGTTGGGCGGGCATCGAGCGGAGCTACACCGCGACGGACGTCGTCCGGCTCCGCGGCTCGGTCCTCCCGGAGCAGACCGTCGCGAGGCTCGGCGCGGAGCGCCTCTGGGAGCTCCTGCGCCGTGAGGAGCCCACGCGGGCGCTCGGCGCCATGACCGGCGGGCAGGCCGTCCAGATGGTGAAGGCCGGCCTCGACGCGATCTACCTCTCCGGCTGGCAGGTCGCCGCCGACGCGAACCTCTCCGGGAGCACGTACCCCGACCAGAGCCTCTACCCGGCCAACAGCGCGCCCGCGCTCGTGAAGCGCCTGAACAGCGCCCTGCTGCGCGCCGACCAGATCGACTGGTCGGAGAACCGGAACGGCACCTACTGGCTCGCGCCGATCCTCGCCGACGCGGAAGCCGGCTTCGGCGGGCCGTTGAACGCGTACGAGCTGATGCGCTCGATGATCGAGGCGGGGGCCGCAGGCGTCCACTACGAGGACCAGCTCGCGTCGGAGAAGAAGTGCGGCCACCTCGGCGGCAAGGTGCTCGTGCCGACGGCGCAGTTCGTGCGGACGCTGAACGCGGCGCGCCTCGCGGCCGACGTGTGCGACGTGCCGACCCTGCTTCTCGCGCGGACCGACGCGCTGTCGGCGGCGCTCCTGACGAGCGACGTCGACGAGTACGACCGTGACTTCGTCACCGGCGAGCGGACGCCCGAAGGGTTCTTCCGCGTCAAGGACGGCATCGAGGCGGCGATCTCCCGCGGGCTCGCGTACGCGCCGTACGCCGACCTGATCTGGTTCGAGACCTCGACGCCGGACATGGGCGAGGCGAAGGAGTTCGCGGACGCGGTGCACGAGAAGTTCCCCGGCAAGCTGCTCGCCTACAACTGCTCGCCGTCGTTCAACTGGCGCAAGCATCTGGACGACGACGCGATTGCCGGCTTCCAGACGCAGCTCGGCGAATGGGGCTACAAGTTCCAGTTCATCACCCTCGCGGGGTTCCACTCGCTGAACGCCGGCATGTTCGAGCTCGCGCGCGGCTACGCAGAAGAGCAGATGACGGCGTACGTGCGGTTGCAGGAGAACGAGTTCGCGCTGGAGGAGCAGGGCTACACGGCGACGCGCCACCAGCGCGAGGTCGGAGCGGGCTACTTCGATCTCGTCACGCAGGCGATCTCGCCCGACGCGTCGACGCTCGCGCTCAAGGGCTCGACGGAAGAGGCGCAGTTCACGGGGTGAACGCCGCGGTCGGCGGCGACATCCTCACGCGGGAGGCGCTCGGCTTCGTCGAGCGCCTCCATCGCGAGCTGAACCCCCGGCGGCTCGAGCTGCTCGAGCGGCGGCGCGAGCGGCAGCTTGCCCTTGACGCAGGCGAGAGCCCGGGCTTCCTGCCCGAGACGCGCGAGATCCGTGCGGGCGAGTGGCGGGTCGCCCCCGCGCCGGCCGATCTCGTCGACCGCCGGTGCGAGATCACCGGCCCGGTGGAGCGGAAGATGATGATCAACGCGCTCAACTCGGGGGCGCGCTGCTTCATGGCCGACTTCGAGGACGCGAACTCGCCGACGTGGGAGAACGTGGTGCAGGGCCAGGCGAACGTGCGCGACGCCGTCCGCCGTGAGATCGCCCTCGACACGGGAGAGAAGAGCTACCGCCTGAACGAGGAGACCGCGACGCTCCTCATCCGGCCGCGAGGCTGGCACCTGCCGGAGCGCCATCACGAGATCGACGGCGAGGCCGTCTCCGGCAGTCTCTTCGACTTCGGGCTCGTGATGTTCCACAACGCGGCCGAACTGCTCGCCCGCGGCAGCGGGCCGTACTTCTACCTGCCGAAGCTCGAGTCGCATCTCGAGGCGAGGCTCTGGGCCGACGCCTTCGCGCTCGCGGAGGGCGAGCTCGGGCTCCCGCACGGCTCGATCCGCTGCACCGTCTTGATCGAGACGGTGCTCGCCGCCTTCGAGATGGACGAGATCCTCTACGAGCTCCGCGAGTACGGCTGCGCGCTGAACGCAGGACGGTGGGACTACATCTTCAGCTGCATCAAGAAGTTCCGCGCGCGCGACTGGGTGCTGCCGGACCGCGTGCAGGTGACGATGACCGTGCCGTTCATGCGCGCGTACACCGAGCTCCTCGTGCGGACGTGCCATCGCCGCGGCGCGCATGCGATCGGCGGGATGGCGGCGTTCATCCCGTCGCGGAGAGACCCGGAGGTGAACGAGATCGCGCTCGCGAAGGTGCGCGAGGACAAGGAGCGCGAGGCGGCGCAGGGCTTCGACGGCACCTGGGTCGCGCACCCGGATCTCGTGCCGGTCGCGACGGCGTGCTTCGACGCGGTGCTCGGCGACCGGCCGAACCAGCTCGACCGGCTCCGCGACGACGTCGTGCCCGACGAGGCGGCGCTGCTCTCGATCCCGGAGACCCCGGGCGAGATCACCGAGCAGGGCCTGCGGACGAACGTCTCCGTCGGCATCCGCTACCTCGACGCGTGGCTCCAGGGCGTCGGGGCCGCGGCGATCGACAACCTGATGGAGGACGCGGCCACGGCGGAGATCTCACGATCGCAGGTCTGGCAGTGGGTGCGGGCGGGCCGCTTCTCGGCGGCCGAGGTGCGGGCGGAGGCGGCGGCCGTCGAGGCCTCCGACGAGGCCCGCGAGCTCTTTCTCGGCCTCGCGCTCTCGCCGGAGCTCGACGAGTTCCTTACGCTTCCTGCGTACACTCATCTGGCATGAGCGAGCGGAGGCGGGCATGAGCCTCGACAGCACCAAGGCAGACGACATCGCGCTCGTGATCGAGGAGGCGATCGTCTCCGGCGAGCTTGCGCCGGGCACGGTGCTCCGTCAGGAACAGCTCTCCGAGCAGTTCCAGGTCTCGCGCACGCCCGTGCGTGAGGCGCTGAGGCGACTCGCGGCGCTCGGGCTCGTCTCGTTCGTGCCGAACCGCGGCGTCCGCGTGCGGACGATCTCGCGCGAAGAGCTGCACGAGGCGTTCATGGTGCGCGCCGAGCTCGAGTCGCTCGCGACGGAGGTCGCCGCCGGGAAGATGACGGCGGCCGACCTGACGGAGCTCGACGCGTGCGAGAGGCGGTTCGACGAGATCTCCAAGCGGTTGCGCGCGCTCGAGCCGGGCGAGGAGCGGCGGTCGATCATGGGGGACTGGGTGCGCGCGAACCACGCGTTCCACGACGTCATCTACCGGGTCGCCGACCTGCCCCTCGTCGAGCAGCTGGCGAAGAGCGCGCGGCGCTCGTTCTCGGGCCCGGCGGTGTGGGCGCCGGGCGACCACTCGATCGACGGGCTCTACCTGAAGAACGCGGAGCAGCACCGGGCGATCAAGCAGGCGCTCGCCGCGGGCAGCGCCGCCGGCGCGCGGGCCCTCGCGCGGGAGCACGTGCTCTCGTCGTTCGTCCTCCTCGAGACGATCCTCGAGCAGGTCGGCGCCCAGCCGCGCGACTGGCAGCGCGGGCGCGCGGCGCGCCGCTAGCGAGCGGCTCCCTCTCCTCTCGTCTGACGACCGGGCATGCCCGCGCGGGCAAGCGCCGGCACGGACGTGTCGGCTTGCTTTGCCTGCAAAACCGCCGATTCCGCGTGTCACGAAACCGTCACCGAAGTGTCACGTCTGACGACGGGACACTGTCCGCATCAGCGGAGCCGCAGCAGGGCGAGCGCGACGGCGGCGGCGAGGAGGAGCGGCAGCGTCGCCCTGAAGAGCGGTGTCGGAAACTCCGAGCGCGGCCGGATCGCCTTCGGCATACTGGGGTCATAGTCGCTGCCTGACGCCACCGGCTTCCCCCTTTCCGGGCGCACGCCCGGCCCGCCGCGCCTGGCTAGGATCGGCTGCTGATGGAGCTCGAGCCTCTCTACACGCCGCACGGCGTCGAGGAACGCTGGCAGGAGACGTGGGAGCGCGAGCGGCTCTATCACGCCGACCCGGACGCGCCGGGCGACACCTACGTCATCGCCGTGCCCCCGCCGAACGTGACGGGCGCGCTGCACATGGGCCACGCGCTGAACGGCTCGCTCCAGGATGCACTCGTCCGCTGGCACCGCATGCGCGGCTTCAACACCCTCTGGCAGCCCGGCTTCGACCACGCCGGCATCGCCACCCAGGCGGTCGTCGAGAGGGAGCTCCGGGCGCAGGGCACCTCGCGCCAGGACATCGGGCGCGACGCGTTCGTCGCCCGCGTCTGGGACTGGCTGCACGAGTACGGCGGCGTGATCATGGGCCAGTTCCGCCGCCTCGGCTGCTCACTCGACTACGAGCGCGAGCGCTTCACGATGGACGACGCGTACATCCGCGCGGTGATGCGCTTCTTCGTCCATCTCTACGAGCGCGGCTGGCTCTATCGCGACAACCGCATCATCAACTGGTGCATGGACTGCAAGACCTCGATCTCCGACCTCGAGGTCGAGCACATCGACGTCGACGACGCGCTCACGTATGCGCGCTACCCGCTCGTGAACGGCGAGGGCTCGCTGACGATCGCGACCGTGCGCCCCGCCACGATCCTCGCCGACGTCGCCGTCGCGGTGCACCCGGACGACGAGCGCTACACGCATCTGATCGGCAAGGAGGTGCTCGTGCCGGTCGTGAACAGAACGGTGCCGATCGTCGCCGACGAGCGCGTCGAGCGCGCGTTCGGCACCGGCGCGCTGAAGATCACGCCCGGCCACGACCCGACCGACTTCGAGATCGGCCGCGACCACGGCCTGCCGGAGCTGACGGTGATCGGCTTCGACGGGCGCATGGCCGGCGACATCCCGGCCGAGTACGTCGGTCTCACCGAGGACGAGGCCGCCGACAAGGTCGTGCAGTGGCTGAAGGAGCACGACCAGCTCGAGAAGCGCGAGAGCTACCGGCACTCCGTCGGCCACTGCGAGCGCTCGGGCACGCGCATCCAGCCGCTCATCTCGCTCCAGTGGTGGTGCGACATGAAGCCGATGGCGGCGCCCGCGATCGACGCGATCGAGTCCGGCCGCGTCACGTATCACCCCGCGGTGCACAACAAGGTGGCGCTCGACTGGCTCAAGGCGATCCGGCCCTGGAACGTCTCCCGGCAGCTCTGGTGGGGCCATCAGCTGCCGATCTGGTACTGCGCCGACGGCCACGTGACCTGCGCCGAGACGACCCCGTCTGCGTGTGCCGAGTGCGGCAAGCTGGAGCTGACGCGCGACGAGGACGTGCTCGACACGTGGTTCTCGTCGGCGCTCTGGCCCTTCGCGACGCTCGGCTGGCCCGACGACACCCCCGAGCTGCGCCGCTACTACCCCGGCGACGTCAATTCGACGGCGCGCGAGATCATCTTCCTCTGGGAGAACCGGATGATCATGGCCGGCCTCGAGCTGATGGACGAGATCCCGTTCCGCGACGTGATCATCCACTCGACGATCCTCGCGCCCGACGGCCGCCGCATGTCGAAGTCGCTCGGCACCGGCATCGACCCGCTCGAGATGATCGACGCGCACGGCGCCGACGCGACGCGCTACGGCCTGCTGAAGATGTCGTCCGGGCAGGACGTTCGCTGGTCGAACGGCTCGGTCGAGGAAGGCCGCAAGCTCGCGAACAAGCTCTGGAACGCGAGCCGGCTCCTGCTTGCGGACGGCGGC
Organism: uncultured Actinomycetes bacterium; assembly: GCA_963831405.1. Classification (GTDB taxonomy): domain Bacteria; phylum Actinomycetota; class Thermoleophilia; order Gaiellales; family Gaiellaceae; genus Palsa-739. The sequence goes on along the minus strand of CAWHPX010000020.1, from coordinate 53,916 downwards.
GACACGGTGGACGCGCGGCCGTCGTCGCTCGAGGAGCGGTGGATCCTCGCGCGCATCGACGCGACCCGCGCCGAGGTGGAAGCCGACTTCGACGCCTTCGACTTCTCGCACGCGGTCGACCGGCTGTACCACCTCACCTTCGACGACTTCTGCGACTGGTACCTCGAGGCGATCAAGCCGCGGCTCGCCGAGCCCGACGTGCAGGCGACTGCGCTCGCGGCGCTCGAGCGGCTGCTTGAAGCTGCTCCACCCGGTCATGCCGCACGTCACCGAGGAGATCTGGTCGCACCTGCCGTCGCGCACGTCGCGGCTGATCGTCGCGCCCTGGCCCGCGGCGGACGTACAGCACGCGGCCGCCGCGGATGCGTTGACGCGCGTGCAGGAGGCCGCCGAGCGGTTCCGGCGCAGCGGCGTCGTCACGCCGCTCGACGGCGACGAGCAGCGGATCTTCGCCGCAGTGGTCCGTCCCGAGCGCGCGAAGGGCAACGGCGCGAATCTCGACGCAGAGGTCGCGCGGCTCGAGCAGGAGATCTCGCGCGCCGAGACGATGCTCGCGAACGAGAGCTTCACCGCCCGCGCACCGGCGAACGTCGTCGACGCCGAGCGGGAGAAGCTCGAGCGGTACCGGCGTGAGCTCGACGCGATCCGCAACTGAGTGGCTCGCCGCGCTCGACCCGTGGCCGAGCGACGGCTTCGGGACCGAGCGGATGCGGGCGCTCCTCGCGACTCTCGGCGACCCGCAGCGGCGCTATCCGGCGGTGCACGTCGTGGGCACGAACGGCAAGTCGACGACCACCCGCCTGACGGAGACGCTCCTCGCCGACGCCGGGCTGGCCGTCGGTGCGTACCTGTCGCCGCACGTCCGCAGCTGGAGCGAGCGGATCCGCATCCGCGGCGCGGAGGCCGACTTCGAGCGAGCGGTCGCGCGCGTGCGGCCCGAGGCCGAACGGCTCGGCGCGACGCAGTTCGAGGCGGTCACCGCCGCCGCGCTCGCGGCGTTCGCCGACGCGGGAGTCGACGCGGCCGTCGTCGAGGCGGGTCTCGGCGGCAGGCACGACGCGACGAACGTGCTCGCGGCGCGCGTCGTCGTGCTCACGAACGTCGCGCTCGACCACATGGACGTCCTGGGCGACACGCGCGAGGCGATCGCCGCCGAGAAGCTCGCGGTCGTCCACCCGGGGGCGACGGCCGTGATCGGCGACGCGGAGTGGGAGGCTGCCGCGCGCGAGGCGGGGGCGGCGACGGTCGTCGTCGCCGGAAGCAGCAACCTCGCGCTCGCCGCGGCGGCGGCGACGGCGTTCCTCGGGCGCGACGTCGACCCGCACGCGGCGCAGGACGTCGAGCTGCCCGGCCGGCTCGAGCGGCGCGGCGAGCGGCCGCTCGAGATCTGGGACGGCGCCCACAACCTCGCCGGGGTCGGCTATCTCCTGCCGCGGCTGCCGGACCGGGAGTACGTCGTCTGCTGCTCGATCCTCGCCGACAAGCGCCCGGAGCTGATGCTCGAGGCCCTCTCCGTCCTCGGGCCCGTGCTCGTCGCCACCGAGTCCTCGAATTCGCGCTCGCTCCGGGCAGGGGACCTCGCCGCCCGCGCCGAACCGTATTTCAGCCGTGTCGAGCCAATTGCCGACCCTCACGAGGCCAGGAGCCGCGCGCTCGCGCTGGCAGGGCCTGACGGCGCCGTTGTCGTCACGGGCTCCCTCTATCTTCTCTCAGAGCTCAGTGGCAACCGTGCCGACCCATAGCGTCAGTGAGAAGCTCGGAGTTTTCGCCTTCGCGGCCCTCGTGCTCGCGGTGATCGTCGGCGGTGCATTTGCCGCCGGCTATCTCATAGGCAGAATTCTCCTGTGACCGTCGCCACCGCCTTCTTCAGCTCCGGCACGTGGCTCGTGATCCGGAACCTCCTCTTCTTCTTCGCCGCGGTCATCTGGGTCGCGAGCCTCTACTGGATCTACAAGGACGCGCGCCGCCGGATCGAGGATCCGTGGCTCGTCTGGATGGCGGTGCTCGTCGGCGTCGTCGTGCCGTACTTCGGGCCGTTCATCTACATGCTCTTCCGGCCGCCCGAGTACCTCGAGGACGTCCGCGAGCGCGAGCTCGAGATCAAGGCGATGGAGGACCGGCTCGCGAAGCGCGACCTCCACTGCCCGGTCTGCCGCTCCGAGGTCGACGCGAGCTACCTCGTTTGCCCGATCTGCACGACGAAGCTGCGCCAGGCGTGCGTCACGTGCAAGGCGCCGCTCGAGGCGCTCTGGCAGGTGTGCCCGTTCTGCGAGACGCCCGTCGAGCCGACGGCGGTCGCGCTGCCTGCGCTCGAACCCCGGCGGCGCCGCCGCGCCGAGTAGTTATTGTGCGCGGCCGATGGCCGTCGAGCGCACACTCATCCTGATCAAGCCGGACGCCGTCAGGCGCCGCCTGGCCGCCGAGATCCTGGGCCGCATCGAGGCGCGCGGCTTCACCGTCAAGGCGGGCAAGCTCCTCACGGCGTCCCGTGAGCTCGGGCAGACGCACTACGCCGAGCACGCGGAGAAGCCGTTCTACGGCGAGCTCGTCGACTTCATCACGTCCGGGCCGACGTGGGCGCTCGTCGTCGAGGGCGAGGGTGCGATCGCCACCATGCGGAAGACGATCGGCGCGACGAACCCCGCCGACGCGGATCCGGGGACGATCCGCGGCGATCTCGCGATGTCGATGCCGGACAACCTCGTCCACGGCTCCGACTCGCCGGAGTCCGCAGAGCGCGAGGTCGCGCTCTGGTTCTCCGACGATGAGCTCGCCTGAGCTCACACCGACCCTCGGCTTTCGGACGCCGGTCGCGGTCGAGCGATGAGCGAGTCCATCGACGCGAACATCGTCCAGTGGACGAAGCAGAACGCGGAGTTCACCGACCCGTCGGCGCGGCGCCACTGGGCGGCCGAGCACATCTCCTGGGGCGTGTTCGGGGTCCCGGAAGAGGACGTCGGCTGTCTCGGCGAGGTCGCCGGCCTCGACGTCGTCGAGCTCGGCTGCGGCACCGCGTACTTCTCCGCGCTGCTCGCGAAGCGCGGGGCGAAGCCGGTCGGCGTCGACCCGACGCCCGCGCAGCTCGCGACGGCGCGGCGCATGCAGGCCGAGACCGGCATCGAGTTCCCGCTCGTGGAGGCCCCGGGCGAGTCGGTGCCGCTCCCGGACGCGTCGTTCGACCTCGCACTCTCGGAGTACGGCGCGTCGCTCTGGGCCGACCCGGAGCTCTGGGTCGCGGAGGCGGCGCGGCTCCTGCGTCCCGGCGGCCGGCTCGTGTTCCTCACGAACTCGGTGCTCGCGTACCTCTGCGCGCCCGACGTCGGTCCCGTCACCGAGCAGCTCCAGCGCCCGCAGTTCGGGATGCGCCGGATCCAGTGGCCGGGCGAGGCCGGGATCGAGTTCCACCTGCCGCACGGCGAGTGGATCCGGCTGCTGCGCCGCAACGGCTTCGACGTGGAGGCGCTGCACGAGCTGCGGCCGCGCGAGGATGCCGTCGACCCGGGCTACTACGACTACGTCACCGCCGACTGGGCGCGCAAGTGGCCCGCCGAGGAGATCTGGGTGGCGCGGAAGGCGTGAGCGCCCCGCCCGCACCGCCGCTCCTCCTCGCCTCGACCTCGCCGCAGCGGCGCGCGATCCTCGAGCAGCTGCACATCCCGTTCGACGTCGCCGCACCGAGCTATGTCGAGCACGACCCGCCCGACGCCGACCCCGCGGAGCTCGTCCGCCGGCACGCGCTCGGCAAGGCGAAGTCGGTCGCAGCGGACGCGGGCGACCGCCCGGTGCTCGGCGTCGACACGACGGTCGCGCTCGACGGCCGGATCTACGCGAAGCCCGCCGATGCGGGCGACGCGGAGCGGATGCTCGAGGAGCTGTCGGGCCGGACGCACGCCGTCGTCTCGGGTCTCGCGCTCGTGACGCCGGGCTGGGAGCACGTCGACGACGTCGCGACGCTCGTCACCTTCCGCGCTCTCACCCCGCGCGACCTCGCCGCGTACGTCGCGAGCGGCGAGTGGGAAGGACGCGCCGGCGGCTACGCCATCCAGGGACGTGGCGCGGCGCTCGTCGAGCGCGTCGAGGGCGACTATCTGAACGTGGTCGGCCTCCCGGCGTCCGCGCTCGTCCGCCTGCTGGCCGGGCGCTTCGCGGGCGTCTACGGCTTCGGCTAGCGGCCAATTACCGATGTGCCCTGCGTCGCGGCGGCGGATCCCTCGCTGTCCGAGACAGGAGGTTGCGCGATGAGGGGTCTGTACATCCCATTTCTTGCCGTGGTCGCGGCTGTTGCCGCGATGCTGCCGTCTGCCGCAGCGGCGCCTCGCGCCGAAGGGCTCGGGCTCGCGCAGGTCGCGTGCATCGCGCAGAGCAGCCCCTGGGACGACGAGGAGGGCTCCGCCGACGGCTCTGCGAAGAACTGCCCACGCGGCAAGGCGTTGCTCGATGCCAGCGACGTCGTCGTCTCGGCAGACGGGCGAAACGTCTACGTCGCAGCGTACGGCGCGAACTCGCTCGTGTCGTACGTTCGCTCGGGCCCGCTGGGGCAGTTGCGGCAGATCGGCTGTGTCACGAGCAACGGTACGAGCGGCGTCGACGGCACCAAGCGCGCGTGCACCGACGGCGACGTGCTGAGCGGGGCGGAGAACATCGCGCTCAGTCCCGACGGCAAGAACCTCTACGTCGCGTCGTCTGCCAGCAGCGGCATCGCCGTCTTCAGGCGCGACCCGGCCACCGGGAAGGTGACCCAGAGCGGCTGCGTCAAGGGAATCGCAACCTGCACAGGGGCGCGTGGCCTCAGCGGCGCTGCCGACGTCGTGGTCAGCCCCGACGGCCGCAACCTCTACCTCGCGGCGTACGCGGCGGACGCGATCACGATGTTCGCCCGCGATGCCGCAACAGGTGCGCTGAAAGGCCTCGGCTGCATCAGTGACGACGGCACCGACCGGCAGTGCGCGAGCGGCAACGCGCTGCGCGGCGCGGACGCACTTGCGATCACGCGCGACGGGCGCTGGCTCTACGTCTCTGCCGCCGACAGCAATTCGGTGCTCACGTTCGAGCGAGACCCCGCGACCGGGGCGCTCACACAGCGCGGCTGTGCAATGTACCGCGCGCCTGTTCCCGGGTCGTGCGCGCGCGTCAACGGGCTTTCCGGCCCGGGCGCTCTCGTGCTGGCGCCGGACGAGCGGACGCTCTTCGTGACGGCATACGACTCGGGCGGCATCGCCGTGTTCGCGCGCGACCGGTCGACCGGAGCGATCACGGAGCGCGGCTGCCTCACCGATACGACCTATTCCGAGCAGTCGAAGGACGGCTGCGCCCACACGGCGCCGCTCTCGTCGCCGTCCGGCCTGACCCTCTCGCCCGACGGCCGGCGCCTGTATCTCGCGACGAGCGCCGGGATGACGGTGCTCGAGCGCGACGCGAGCACCGGCGGCCTCGTGAAGGTCGGCTGCGTCATCTCCCGGGGCTACGTCGACTATCTCCCGAAGGCGATGAAGGCGTGCATGGTCGCCGAAGGGGTCTCCGGCGCGGCGGAGGTCGCAGTCACCCCGGACGGCCGAAACGTCTACCTGGCGGCGGGCTGGAGCAATGCCCTGTCCGTGTTCGCGCCGGCGGCTTCGGTGGCGGTGACGCGCTCGCTGAGCGCGCGCGGGACCGTCGCCGTGCGCGTCTCGTGCCCCTCGACGCTCGCCGGTGGCTGCGGCGGGCACTTGACGCTCGCCGGCACGTCCGGTCGGCGGGTCGCGCCGTCGCGGCCGTACGCGCTTCGCCCCGGCGCGGTGAAGAGGCTCGTGCTCCGGTTCGACCGTCGTTTGAAGCCGAAGACGCTCGTGCTGCGGGCGCTCGACCGCAGGAGCGGCCTCGCCGCCGTCGAGGAACGGATCGAGGTCGTCCCGACGCCCGTCGGGCTCGCGCGACCCGGACGGTGACACGACGAGATGACGAGGGCCGCGGCGCACCGCGGCCCTCCCCGGTGATCGGGGTGCCCAGATTCGAACTGGGGACCTCTCCGACCCGAACGGAGCGCGCTACCAGGCTGCGCCACACCCCGGGAGCGGTGAAGGGTAGCCGAGGCTCAGAGGCGGCGGTGCACGACGGCCGTGCAGGCGTCCTCGACGTAGTCCATGCCCGCCTCGAGGGCGATGCGCCGGGCCTCGGGCGATCGGAGCCCGAGCTGGAGCCAGAGCGCGGGCGCCCCGGCCGCCGCCGCGTCGGCCGCGACCGCGGCGCAGAGCTCCGGCCGGCGGAACACGTCGACGACGGCGATCGTCTTCGCGTCCCGGAGGATCTGCTCGGGGCTGCGCACTATCCTCAGATCATGCCCGACCGGATCCGTGTCGCCTGCGTGCAGATGACGAGCCGCCAGGACAAGGCGGCGAACGTCGCGCGCGCAGAGTCGCTCGTCGCGCGCGCCGCGTCGACCGGCGCCGACGTCGTCGTCCTGCCCGAGAAGTGGAACCTGATCGGGAGCGCCGACGACTATCGCGCCGCAGCGGAGCCGCTCGAGAGCGGCGAGTCCGTGCGCGCGATGGCAGGCTGGGCGAAGACGCTCGGCGTGACGCTCGTGGGCGGCTCGATCACCGAACGGCGCGAGGGCCGTGAGAAGCTCTCGAACACGAGCTGCGTCTTCGACGCCGAAGGCGAGCTCGTCGCGGTGTACCGCAAGATCCATCTCTTCGACGTCGAGGTGGGGGGCCACGTGTATCGCGAGTCGGAGGCCGAGGAGCCCGGCACGGAGCCCGTCGTGGCGCGCGCGGAAGGGTGGACGATCGGCCTCTCCGTCTGTTACGACGTCCGCTTCCCGGAGCTCTACCGGATCCTCGCGCTGGAGGGAGCGGAGCTTGCGACGGTGCCCGCGCACTTCACGACGCCGACCGGCCGCGACCACTGGCACGTGCTCCTGCGCGCGCGTGCGATCGAGAATCAGTTCTACGTCGCGGCGGCGGGGCAGATCGGCGAGACGATCGCAGGCAAGCCCGCGTACGGACGCTCGCTCGTCGTCGACCCGTGGGGCACCGTGCTCGCGCAGGCGCCCGACGAGGAGACGGTGATCGTCGCGGAGCTCGATCGCGCGCGGCTCGCCGGCATCCGGGCAAAGCTCCCGTCGCTCGCGAACCGCCGGGCCGACGCGTATCGGTGGCCGACCCTACGCTCCTAGAGATCGCGCGCTGGCGCGAGACCGCGCCGGCCCTTGCCGACGACCTCGCATGCGAATGGGACCTCCGGCTCGGCGAGGCGTACGCGCCCGGCGTCCCGAGCCACGTCGTGCGCGCGGAGCTCTCCGACGGCACGCCCGCCGCGCTCAAGGTGTTCTGGCCGCATCGCGAAGCCGAGCAGGAGGCGGACGCGCTCGAGCGGTGGGACGGCGGCGGTGCGGTGCGACTGCTCGCGCGCGACGACGCCCGCAACGCGATGCTGCTCGAGCGCTGCGAGCCGGGCACCTTCCTCTCGGACGCGGACGACCCGCTGGCCGTGTTCGTCGACCTGCTGCCGCGCCTCTGGCGCAGCGGCGAGGGCTTCCGCCCGGTCGCGGAGGAGGCCGAGTGGTGGCTCGAGCACGACCTCGCCGTCGTGCCCGGGCGCCGCTATCGCGACGCGGCCGTCCACTTCCTGCGAGAGCTCGTGCCGACGCAGGGGGAGCAGGTGCTCGTCCACCAGGATCTGCACGGCGAGAACGTGCTCGCCGCGCAGCGCGAGCCGTGGCTCGTCATCGACCCGAAGCCGCTCGCCGCAGAACGCGAGCTGTCCGTCGCGCCGATCGTCCGCTCGTCGGAGCTCGGCCATTCGAAGTCGGACGTCCTCTACCGGCTCGACCGGCTCTGCTCGGAGCTCGAGCTCGACCGGGAGCGGGCGCTCGGCTGGACGGTCGCGCAGACGGTCGCGTGGTCGGGGGGAAGCGAGTTCATCGCGACGCACCTCGAGACCGTCGACTGGCTGCTGGAGCAGGCATGACGTTGCGGGCCGTCCTCTTCGACGTCGACTTCACGCTCGCGAAGCCGGGCCCGGAGCTGATGCCCGAGGGCTACGTTCGCTGCGCGGCGCGTCACGGCCAGATGCTCGAGGCGGCCCGATACGAGGACGCGCGCGACGCGGCGCTCATCGACCTGAAGCGGCATCCCGAGCTCGACCACGACGAGGAGATCTGGGTGGCGTTCACGGAGCGGATCGTCCTCGGCATGGGCGGCGAGTCGCCGGTCTCGCGCGTCGTCGCCGAGGAGCTGACGAGCCGGTGGCAGCAGCACGAGAACTTCGAGCTCTACGAGGACACGATCCCCGTCCTCGACGAGCTGCGCACCGCCGGCCTCAAGATCGGCCTCGTCTCGAACTCGGCTCGTGACGTGCACGAGTTCGCCCTCCATCACGCGCTCGCGATCGATGCCGGCCTCAGCTCGTTCCACCACGGCAAGTCGAAGCCGCATGCGTCGATCTTCCGCGCGGTGCTCGCGCTCCTCGATGTCGCACCCGACGAAGCCGTGATGGTCGGCGACACCGTCGAGGACGACATCGAAGGCGCGCTCGCGATCGGCATGCGGGCGATCCTCGTCGACCGGCACGGGTTCGGGGCCCGGCACGAGCCGTGCATCGACGACCTCTATGCCCTTCCTGCCGCGCTCGGTGTACCGCGGTTCGGCACCTAGACTCTGAGACGTGGCCGCATGGCTCGTGTGGGCGATCGCCGCCCTGCTTCTCGCAGTGGGTGAGATCTTCACGCCCGGCCTCTTCTTTCTCGGCCCCGTGGCGCTCGCCGCGGTCGCGGGCGGTCTCGCCGCGCTCGCCGGGGCGGCGGTATGGCTGCAGCTCGTCGTCTTCGTCGCAGCGTCGCTCGCATCGCTCGGCGTCCTGCGCCCACTCGCACGGGCGCACCTGAACATGCCGGCGGCGATGCGCACCGGGACGGCGGCGCTCGAGGGCGCGCACGCGACGGTGCTGCAGCGGGTCGACGGATCCGGGGGCCGCGTGCGCATCGGCGGCGAGGAGTGGTCGGCCCGCGCGTTCATGCCGGATCAGGTGATCGAGCCCGGCACGCGCGTCGAGGTCATGAAGATCGAGGGCGCGACCGCGCTCGTCTACGAGTAAAGGAGCTCCCATGGTGGGTCTCATCGTCATCCTGATCGTCGCGGTGATCGTGCTCGCAGTCCTTGCGCGCACCGTGAGGATCGTGCCGCAGGCGCGCGCCCGCGTCGTCGAGCGTCTCGGCCGCTATCACCGGACGCTCAACCCGGGGCTCTCGCTGATCGTCCCCTTCGTCGACCGGCTTCGTCCGCTCATCGACCTGCGCGAGCAGGTCGTCTCGTTCCCGCCGCAGCCGGTCATCACCGAGGACAACCTCGTCGTGAACATCGACACGGTCATCTACTTCCAGGTGACGGACGCGAAGGCCGCGTCGTACGAGATCGCCAACTACATCCAGGCGATCGAGCAGCTCACCGTGACCACGCTCCGCAACGTGATCGGCGGCATGGCACTGGAGATGACCCTGACCTCGCGTGACGAGATCAACGGGCAGCTGCGCGGCGTGCTCGACGAGGCGACGGGCAAGTGGGGCATCCGCGTCAACCGCGTCGAGCTGAAGGCGATCGACCCGCCCGGCTCGATCAAGGACTCGATGGAGAAGCAGATGCGCGCGGACCGTGAGAAGCGGGCCACGATCCTCCAGGCCGAAGGCGAGAAGCAGGCGGCGATCCTCACGGCCGAGGGCGAGAAGCAGGCGGCGGTGCTGCGCGCCCAGGGCCAGCGCGAGGCGACGATCCTCCAGGCGGAGGGCCAGGCGAAGGCGATCGACACCGTCTTCACGGCGATCCACGAGGGGAATCCCGACCCGCAGCTCCTCGCGTATCAGTACGTGCAGGCGCTGCCGCAGATCGCCCAGGGCGCGTCGAACAAGGTGTGGATCATCCCGGCGGAGTTTCAGCAGGCGCTCGGGAGGATCGGGAGCGGGGACGACGAGAAGGCCTAGCAGCGCTCCCGGTGACAGGCGCGGAGCGGGGTCACCGTCGGCGTCCCGGCGCGCCAGGTGATGCGCACGAGCAGCGAGGCGGCGTTGTCGTCGTATCGCGTCTCGCGCAGATGGAAGTCCGGGTTCGCGCGGTGGACGAGCCAGTACCGGCCCGCCGGCACGTGCGAGATGTCGATGCCCTGCCCGTGGAAGAACGCCGGATACCGGTCGGTGTAGCCGACCGACGATCCTTCCTCGACGTACCGCGCCCGCGGGTTGAACTGCTCGCAGTTGCCGAGAAACCGCGGCGGGCCGTGGGGCACCCCGACCGCGATGCCGTAGTGGTCGGCGATGCAGAAGCCGCTCTTGTGATCGCGGACGAGCAGCTTGAAGTCGCTCACGCGGTGGAGCTCGAAGCGGTCGAAGCCGAGGAAGTGCCAGTGGTAGTGGGGCGGGGCGACCGTGTAGTGCAGCTCGCCGGAGCCCGGGTCGATGCGCACGCCGCCCGACCGGAGCCGCACGAGCTGCTTGACGGTCATCCGCGTCGCACCGGGAGCGCGCAGGCCGCGGATCCAGAGGATCCCGGGGCCCCGGTTGTCGACCATCGAGGTGAACCCGAGCCGCCAGTGCCCCGGTGAGCCCGAGAGGGCGAGACCGCTCGGCGGCCGCTGGACGAGGTTCGGGAAGACCGGCCCGCCGACCGGTACGACGCGCCAGTCGACCGGCTTGCCCGTGCCGAGGCCGCGGAGATCGGTGCCGTCGGCCGCGACCGAGGCGAGGCCTGTCGCCGCCGCGAACGCGATGCGTGTGCCGGACGGCGACCAGACTGGGTCGGCGCCGGGCTGCAGCACGGTCTGCGTCGCGCCGTTGTCGACGACGACGGCCTGCGTCGCGTCGGCCTGGACGTGCGCCGTAGGCGAGCGTCGTGCCGTCCGGCGACCACGCGAGGTCGTGCTCGTCGGCGAACGGCGCGGCCGGCGGCGTCGTGTCGAATGCGGCGGCGCCGAACCCGTTCGCCTGCGCGGCATATACCGCGGGGGTTCCGCTGCGGGTCGAGACGAACGCGAGCCGGCCGGTGCGCGACACGGTCGCGCCGTACTCCTCGCCGCTGCTCCCGGCGATGCGCGTCGAGACGGCAGCGGGCAGCCTGAGCACGCGGATCTGACGCCTGCCGCCGACGCTCGCCGTGTAGACGATCGCCGAGCCGTCGGGCAGCCAGGACGGCTTCCACTCGGCGACCGCCGGCGTCGAGGCGAGGCGGCGCCCGCCGCTGCCGTCGGCGTTCGCGAGCCAGAGATCGCCGCGCCGTACGAACGCGACGAGGGTCCCGTCCGGCGAGTACGCGGCGTCCTGGGCGTCCTCGAGCACCCGCGCCCTCGTGCCGGCCGGGGTCTGCGCGACGATCGAGTCTCCGCTCGAGAGGAGCAGTCGGGCCTCGCGCGGCTCGGGTCTGATCGCGACCGTCGCCGCGTGGGCCGCGATCAGAGCCCGACCTCCTGCCGCCAGGCTGCCGTGTGCTCGCCGAGCGCAGCCGCGCGGCCGCCCGGCTGCACGCCGAGGTCGCGAGCCGCCTCGGCGGGAGTCGCGACCGGCCCCACGCACACGTCTTCTCCGTCGAACAACGTCAACCACTCTTCCAGCGGCCGCGTCGCGAAAACGTCGGCGAGCGCGGCGGCGACGCCGCTCCTGGTCGTCGTCGTACTGCCTGTCCGCGAGCTCGGGCCTGCCGACGAGCTCGCAGAGCCGCGCGAAGAACCGCGGCTCGAGCGCGGCGAGCGTCAGCCGCCGTCCGTCGCCGCACGCATAGATCGCGTAGCAGGCAAAGCCTCCGGTCAGAACGGCGGCCTGGGGCCTCAGCCTGACGGAGCCGTGCGTCATCGAGACGACGACGTGGGCGCCTGCGCCGGTGCGCTCGCGGCGGAGGAGCGCGGCGAGGATCTCCGTCACCGCGCCGAGAGCCCCGGCCGCGAGATCGGCCGCCGGTACCGGCGGCAGCGCCGGCGCGGTCGCGGCGAGCACGCCCGCCCAGCCGAGGTAGTTGAGGTCGTGGCCGGCCCGCTGCTCGTGGCGACCGCCGAGCCCGAAGCCGGTGATCGAGCAGTAGACGGCGCGGCGCGGCACGTCTGCCGGCCCGATCCCGAGCCGCGCGGCGACGCCGGGCCGGAACGACTCGAGGACGACGTCGGCGCGCGCGAGCAGCGCGCGCGCGAGCTCGCGGTCGCGCGGCAGCTCGCAGAGCACCGATTCCTTGCCGGCATTCAGGCTGTCGTGCCACGCGGGCGACGCGCTTCGCATCAGGTCGCCGCCCGGCTGCTCGACGCGGACGACCTGTGCCCCGAGGCGTCTCAGCTCGCTCGAGGCGAACGCGCCCGGCAGCTCGCGCGTCAGGTCGACGACGAGCGTCCCCTCCAGGGTCGTTCCGGGCGCTTGCATTCCGCGCGAAGCTACCACTACCCTGCGACGGCCTTGGGCGAGCGGTCGACCGGCCCCGAAGAGAAGCGGCGCCAGATTCTCGACGCCGCCGTCCGCGTGTTCGCGCGCAAGGGCTTCCACACGTCGCGGGTGGGCGACATCGCCGAGGAGGCGGGCGTCGCGCACGGTTTGCTCTACCACTACTTCTCGTCCAAGGACGAGGTGCTCGAGACCGTCTTCCGGGAGAACTGGGGCGTGCTCCTCGAGCGGATCCACGCGGTCGAGGAGTCGGGCGAGCCCGCGCGCGAGCAGTTGCGTCACGTCGCCGCGATCCTTCTCCGCACCTGGCTCCACGAGCCCGACGTCGTGCGCGTGCTCGTGCGGGAGATCGCCCGGAGCCCCGAGGTGCAGGAGCGCATCGGCGAGCTCGTGAAGCCGCTCGGGTCGATCCGGCGGATGATCGAGCGGGGCCAGAAGGCGGGGGAGCTCCGCCCGGACGTCGATCCGGCGCTCGCGGCGATCGTCTTCTACGGCGGCATCGACGAGCTGCTCACCGGCTGGGTGCTCGGGCAGCTGCCGGCGGGGCCCGGCGAGGTGGCGGCCGCCGAGCAGACGGTCGTCGACGTCGTCCTCGCCGGCTTCTCAGTCGCGGCCCAGGAGCTCGGCGAACCGCGCAACGCCGACGTTTCCGCCTGAGAGCACGACGCCGATCCGCGCGCCGCCGATGCGCCCGGCGAGGAGTGCGGCGACGCCGACCGCTCCGCTCGGCTCGACCACGAGCTTCAGCCGGTCGAAGAGGAGGGCCATCGCGTCGAGGATCTCCGCGTCGCTCACCGACACGATCTCGTCGACGAGCGCGCGGTTGATCTCGAAGGTCAGCTCTCCGGGCGCCGTCGCCTGGAGCCCGTCGGCGATCGTGCGCGGCACGTCGATGTGGACGCGCTCTCCGGCGGCGAACGACCGTGCGGTGTCGTTGCCCGCGTCGGGCTCGACGCCGACGACGCGCATCTCGGGGCTGAGCGACCGCGCCACGGTCGCGCACCCCGCGAGGAGGCCGCCCCCGCCGGCCGGCGCGACGAGCGTGTCGAGCCCGTGCACGTCGGTGAGCAGCTCGAGCGCCGTCGTCCCCTGCCCGGCGATCACGAGCAGGTCGTCGTAGGGCTTCACGAGCTCGAGGCCGCGCTCCTCGGCGAGCCGCGCGCCGATCTCCTCCCGGTTCTCGTTCCAGCGGTCGTACGTGATGACCTCGGCGCCGTAGCCGCGCGTCGCGTCGGTCTTGGCCTGCGGCGCGTCCTCCGGCATCAGGATCGTCGCGTGCGTCCCGAGCAGCCCGGCCGCGATCGCCACGGCCTGGGCGTGGTTGCCGGAGGAGAAGGCGAGCACGCCGAGACGGCGGCGATGCTCCGGCAGCGAGGCGATCTTGTTGTACGCGCCGCGGAACTTGAACGCGCCGCCGCGCTGGAAGCTCTCGGCCTTGAGGTGCACCGACGCGCCCGAGAGCCCGTCGAGCGTTCGCGAGGTGAAGACAGGCGTGCGGTGCGCGACGCCGTCGAGCCGCGCCGCCGCCGCCTCGACGTCGGCGAGCTCGATCAGCGGCACGGGCTCGCGCTCGCCCGCAGGAGGCCGAAGCCCCAGAGCGTGCCGTCGAGGACGTAGTACACGGTCTGCACGCCGCCGCGCTCCTTCGTGAACGCGTCGTAGCCGCTGCACGACAGCACGACGAGCGGGCCGGCAAGCGTCGTCACCTGCGCCTCGACCGCGCCGAGCACGAGGCCGCGCGGCGCCGTCCAGCCGGTCGGCTGCCAGATCGTGTAGACCGCCGACACGCGGCCGCGCGTCAGCTCGACCGCGATGCCCCGCCGGGTGAAGGGCCGGTACGTGAAGTACCAGGTCGTCGTCCGGCAGGCACGGCAGACGCCGTACTTCGGGCCGAGCGCAGCGCGTACCTGCGCGGCGGTCTCGCCGAGCCTGACGCCGGCGAGCGACCGGCCCGGGACGAGCGTGCCGCTCCGAGGCAGCGCAGCAGCGGCGGGCGCGGCTGCGAGAAGGAGCGCTGCGCAGACGAGGGCCGGCCTCATGCCGGGAGTATGCAAGCGCGGTATCCTCCGGGGAGCCGAGGCGGTCTCCTTGCGTGCCCCTCATCCCCGGACTCCGATCGCGAGTACCCGAGGTCTCTTCCCCGGCCATACGGCAGCGAGGGAGGACGAGATGGGCAGACCAGACAGCGAGCGCCTCGAGCGCGCAGCGCGGAACCAGAGCCTCTTCCGGCAGGTGAACGAGCGGGTCGAGGCGCTGAACCAGGCCTTCAACCCGCTCCTCGAGCAGGGCGAGTGGGTGTGCGAGTGCGAGGACCTCGGGTGCGTCGCGCAGATCGAGATGTCGCTCGCCGAGTACCAGAAGCTCCGCGCCGACGGCAACACGTTCGCCGTGCGGCCGGGGCACGAGGTGCTCGAGGTGGAGACGGTGGTCGCCGCGACCGAGCGGTACGTCGTCGTCGCGAAGCTCGGGGCGGGCGGCGAGCTCGCGCGCGAGAACGACCCGCGCGCCGATGCGGACGAGGCGGCGCCGACCGTCTAAGCTCGAACCCGTGGCGTCGCTCTGGCAAGCCCTCGCCGATCTCCGGGTGCAGATCGACGACTACTCGACCGAGCGCCGCGAGCTGGCGGTCTCGAGCTCGTTCACGCGCGTGACGACGACGGTCGTCCTCCACGGCGGCGAGTCGACCGGGCGCGGCGAGGACGTGACGTACACGGCTGGCGATCACGAGGACTTCCCGGCGCACGAGATGCTCGCCGGGACGTGGACGCTCGACGAGTACTGCCGTCGCCTCGAGGAGCTCGACCTCTGGCCGGGCGGCGAGCCGGAGATGCCGGCGTCGACGGATTACCGGCTCTGGGCGTTCGAGAGCGCGGCGCTCGATCTCGCGCTCCGGCAGGCCGGGCGCTCGCTTGCCGACGCCCTCGGCAGGGCGTACCGCCCGGTGCGCTTCGTCGCGTCGACCCGAGCGGACATCGGCCCGTATCTCGCGCTGAACCCGGCGCTCGAGTTCAAGCTCGACGTCGACAAGGACTGGGACCGGCCGCTGATGGAGCGCCTCGCCGCGACCGACCGCGTCCGCGTGCTCGACCTCAAGGCGTACTACCGCGGCACATCGGTCGATCTCGCGCCCGACCCCGAGCTCTACCGCGCGGTCGCGGAGTCGTTTCCGGACGTCGTGATCGAGGATCCGTGGCTCGAGGACGGCTGCCGCGAGGCGCTCGAGGGCGCCGAGGAGCGGCTCAGCTTCGACGCGCCGATCCACTCGTGGAGCGACGTCGGCGGTCTGCCCGTCGAGCCGAGGTGGCTCAACATCAAGCCGTCGCGCTTCGGCTCGATCCGGAGCCTCCTCGAGTGCGTCGAGCGCTGCGAGGCGGGCGGCATCCGCATGTACGGCGGCGGCCAGTTCGAGCTCGGCCCCGGCCGCCGGCAGATCCAGCGGCTCGCGAGCATCTTCTACGCCGACGGGCCGAACGACGTCGCGCCCTCCGAGTACAACGACGGCCCGGCGAGGGAGGGATTGCCGGCGAGCCCGCTGCCGCCGCCCGACGGAGACGGCTTCTGAATCTCTTCGACGCACTGCCGCCGGAGGGGGAGCAGCGGTTCGGCGAGGAGCTCGGCGCGACGCTCTGGGGCGGGACGGTCTACGACCTCGCGCCGGGCGCGCGCGTGTGTCCGTACCACTGGCACTTCGGCGAGGAGGAGTGGCTGCTCGTCGTCGCCGGCTCGCCGACGCTGCGCACGCCCGAGGGCGAGCGCGTGCTTCGTCCCTGGGATGTCGCGGCGTTCGTCACGGGCGAGGCCGGCGCGCACGAGGTGCGAAACGACTCCGAGGAGACCGTGCGCGTCGTGATGCTCTCGACGGCCTCCGACCCGGAGGTGTGCGTGTACCCGGACAGCGGCAAGGTCGGCGCCTTCGCCGGCTGGAGCCGGAAGGACGGGCAGCGCGTCCGGCTGATGAACCGGCCCGAGGCGAACCTCGACTACTGGGACGGTGAGCGGCCATAGGGAGCGTCGTCAACCTGCTCGAGTGCGAGGTGAGCGCCCCGGAGGGGCTGCCGCCCGGCCTGCTTCACCGGCGGAGCTCGATCCGGCCCGACCTCGGCGGCCGCCAGATCGGCTGCACGGTCTACGAGGTCGCGCCGGGTGAGCGTCTCTGGCCCTACCACGCGCACTGGGGCAACGAGGAGTGGGCGATCGTCGTCGCGGGCACGCCGACGCTGCGCACGGTCGACGGCGAGCGCGAGCTGCGCGCGGGCGAGGTGGTCGCCTTCGCAGAAGGCGAGGCGGGCGCGCACTCGTTCGCGAATCGCAGCGCTGCCGTCGCCCGCGTCGCGATCTTCTCGACGCTCCGTCACGGCACGACGCTCTACCCGGACAGCGACAAGATCGGCGCAGGCCCGCCGTGGGACCGGCGCTACTTCAGACGCAGCGACGCCGTCGACTACTGGGACGGCGAGTAGCAGGCTGATCCGTACCGCGATCGGTTCCCCACCGTGGACAGTCCAGGGTTGCGGGAGCCGTACGCGTTCGTCACGAGGTGCGCGGGACGAGCCAGTTCGGCGCACGTTCCGTGATCCTGGACAGTCCAGGGTTGAGAGAGCCGCACGACTTCGTCACGAGATGCGCGCAGGGCGAGCGTCGTCGCCGCACCAGGAGGCAGCGGGAGCGCTCAGCGGAAGGCGTTCTCGCCGGTCAGCGCCTGGCCGACGACGAGCGTGTGCACCTCGTGCGTGCCTTCGTAGGTCAGCACGGACTCGAGGTTGTTCATGTGCCGGATCACCGGGTACTCGAGCGTGATGCCGTTGCCGCCGAGCACGGTGCGCGCGCTGCGGGCGACCTCGATCGCGCCGCGCACGTTGCCCATCTTGCCCATGCTCACGTGCTCGGGGCGGAGCGTTCCCTCGTCCTTCATGCGGCCGAGATGGAGCGCGACGAGCGTGCCGCGGTTGATCTCGAGCGCCATCTCCGCGAGCTTCTGCTGCGTCAGCTGGTACCCGGCGATCGGCTTGCCGAAGACGAGCCGCTCCTTCGCATAGTCGAGGGCGGACTCGAAGCACGCGCGCGCAGCGCCGACCGAGCCCCAGACGATCCCGTAGCGGGCCTCGTTCAGGCACGACAGCGGCCCGCGGAGCGTCGACACCTCGGGGAAGCGGCTCTCCTCCGGCACGCGCACGTCCTTCAGCACGAGCTCCGACGTGATCGACGCGCGCAGCGAGAGCTTGTGCTTCATCTCGGGCGCCTCGAACCCCGGCGTGCCCTTCTCGACGAGGAAGCCGTTGATCGAGCCGTCCTCGGTGCGCGCCCACACGGTCGCGACGTCGGCGATCGTGCCGTTCGTGATCCACATCTTCGTGCCGTTCAGGATCCAGTCGGAGCCGTCGCGCTTCGCCGTCGTGCGCATCGAGCCCGGGTCGGAGCCCGCGTCCGGCTCGGTGAGGCCGAAGCAGCCGATCGCGTCGCCCTCGTGCATCGCCGGCAGCCAGCGCTCCTTCTGCTCCTCCGAGCCCCAGCGCCAGATCGAGAACATCGCGAGCGACCCCTGCACGGAGACGAGCGAGCGGACGCCCGAGTCGCCGGCCTCGAGCTCCAGGCACGTAAGGCCGTAGGCGACGGAGCTCGCACCGGGGAGGCCGTAGCCCTCGAGGTGCATGCCGAAGAGGCCGAGCTTCGCGATCTCCTTCGTGAGCTCGCGCGGCAGGATCCCCTGCTCGAACCACTCGCCGACCTCCGGCACGATCCGCTCGCGCACGAACCGGCGCACGGTGTCGCGGATCGCCTTCTCCTCGTCGTCGAGGAGGGCGTCGATCCCGAGGAAGTCGCGCGGGTCGAGCTCGGTCTTCTTCGCGGTCGTCGCCATCGCCCGAACCCTACTCCGCGGTCGCGAGGTGGGAGAGCACGAGGGAGATCCACGCGGGCGCGTGCCGACCCCACAGGCGCTGATCATGGCCGCCGGCGTAGAGGCGGAAGATGTGCGGAATGCCGTCGCGTGAGAGGTCGTGGTTCAGCTGCCGGTTCTCGGCCGCGAACCGGGTGTCGCGACGGCCGACGTAGAAGGCGATGAGTGTCGGCTGCGACCGAAGCCGGGCGCGAATCGCCCGCGCCTGCGCACGCACGTTTGCGCGGTCGTTGTCCGCCTGCGTGCCGAGATCGAGCCCCCGCAGGCCCGACGGGTCGGTGGGGTGGAAGTAGCCGCTCCAGGACTCCACGGCGGAGAACTCTCCGAGGTGCCCGAGGGCGAGGTGCATCGCGCCGTAACCGCCCGCTGAGAGCCCGACGAGCGCGCGGCCGCGCCGCGTCGCGATCGTCCGGTAGCGCGCGTCGATGACACGCGGCAGCTCCTCGGCGATCGCCGTCGCCCAGTTCCGGCCGGCCCCGCGGTCGAGGTACTCCGGATCCGAGTCGTTTCCGCGCGCGCCCTGCGGAACGACGAGGATCGCCTTCCGCGGCAGCCCGTCGAGCGCGCGCTGGACGAAGCCGAGGCCGCGGTAGTCGGCCTCCCCGGCGGGCAGCCCGTGCAGGAAGTACACGACCGGATAGCGCGCGGCGCTCGTGTCGTAGTCCGCAGGGAGGTAGACCTCGAAGTGCAGCGGGCCGCGCAGCGCCTGCGAGTGGAACGCGGAGTCCTGGGTGCGTGACATGGCGCGGGGCCAGGCCGAGACCGCGAGAACGAGGAGCAGGACGCCCGCTCCGAGCGTTGACAGCAAGGTGCGCGTCAGGCGGACCAGCGTAGCGTCGGGGTGTGAAGCGTGGACGGCTGCGTCCGACGGCGGTTGCCACGGCAGGCGCCGTGGTCGCGTTCCTCGCCGTCGGTCTCGTCGGCGCGCGCGGGTACGTCGGCAACTTCCTGCTGTACCGCGGCTTCGACCCACCGAGAGACCCCTCGTTCGTCACGCGGCCGGGAACGGTCGAGCGAATCGGGGTACCGAGCCCGGCCCTCGGAGGACGGGTGCAGGAGGCGTACGTCTATCTCCCGCCCGGCTACGCGCAGCACCCGCGGCGCCGCTACCCGGTTCTGTATCTGCTCCATGGCTTCCCGGGCCGCCCGCTCGCGTTCCTCGAGACCGTGCAGATGGGCGTCGTCGAGGACTCTCTCGTCGCGCGTGGGCGCGCGCAGCCGCTCGTGCTCGTGCTGCCCTTCGGCTCGACCGGAACGTTCACGGACGAGGAGTGGGCGAACGGTGCGTCCGCGGGGAGCGGTTGGGCCTCGTTCGTCGCGCGCGACCTCGTGCGCTACGTCGACGCGCACTATCGCACGGTTGAGAGCGCGCGCGGCCGCGCGATCGGCGGTCTTTCGGAAGGGGGCTTCGGCGCGGTCAACATCGCGCTCCACCATCCGCGCGAGTTCTCCGTCGTCGAGAGCTGGTCCGGCTACATGCAGCCGGCGAAGCTGCGCTCGGTCTTCGGCCCCAGGCTGACGCTTCTCCCACGCAACGACCCGCAGGTGCTCGTGCGCCGCGACGCGCCGACGTTGCGATCACTCGGGACCTACTTCTGGTTCTACTCCGGGTCCGAGGATCGGCTGCGCGGCCAGAACGTCGCCTTCTCGACGGAGCTGTCGCGGCTGCGATTGCCGCACCGCTTCCGGCTCGTCTACGGCGGGCACAACTGGGCGCTGTGGCGTTCGAACGCGCGCGTCGCCTATCTCACCGCCGCAGCGAGGCTCGCACGTGGCTAGGGTCGCGCGCACGTCGGCCGCTGTCCTTCTGTCGATCGGCGTGCTCGTCGCTGCGACCGGGTGGCTCTACGTCGTTCGGCCCGTTGCGCACGTAGGTGGGCCCTCGGTGCACGACGCGCTGGCACTCGACGAGCTGTCGAAGCGTGCGGGCGCGCCGCTTCCCGTCTACGTCGCGGTGTGGGCTGCAGCCGCCGTGCTGCTCGGGCTGCTCGCGCGCTGGGCGCGGGCCGACGGGCTCGTGGCCGGCCTGCTCCTCGGGCCTGTTGTGGGTGGCTGGCTCTATGCCCTGAACGGCGTCTCGATCCTCGCGGTGCGGCAGATCCCCGCCCATCAGGCGTTCCAGGACGCATCGACCCAGCAGGCCGTGATCGTGCCCGCCGTCCTCGCCGGCCTCGCCGGCGCCGCTCTCGGCCGGTCGCGTGTCGACGTGGCGGGCCCGGTCCCGGCTCGCGCTCGCGTGGCTCGTCGCGGGCGTGGCGGCGCTCGCCGCCTGGAACGCTCTCTTCCCGGAGCACCGGCGCTCGCTCGTCGCCGTCTTCGACCCCGCGCACGTGCACGGGCTCTCGAAGGCGCTCGTCGCCCCGCTCGCGGCCGTTCTGCTCGTGACCGCCCGCAGCCTCGCGCGGGGGAGCCGCCGGGCCTGGCAGATCGCAGTCGCGGTGCTCGCCGTGCTGCTCGTGCTCCATGTCGGGCGTCGCTTCGGCGAAGGCGCCGTCGTAACGGGCGTCGTCGTGGTCGCGCTCGTCGCCAGGCGCGCCGACTTCGGCCTGCGCGGCGATCCGGCCTCGAAGCCGCGCCTGCTGCTGCACGCGGCGATTGCGGCGATCGGAGTGCTGGTCTACGGGCTCGTCGTACTCTGGGTCAACCGGCTGATGGCCGATCAGCCGTACACGCCGAAGTTCGCGCTCTCCGTCCTCGGCCGCGCCGTCGCCGGCATGAGCTTCCACGGCGCCCGGCATCTGAACGGGCCGTTCGCGAACTGGTTCCCGGTGACGGCGTTTCTCCTCGGGTGGGGGGCTGTCGCGTTCCTGCTCGCGGAGTGGCTTGCGCCGTGGCGTTACAGGCTCCAGCAGGGGGCGCACGAGCGCAGGCACGCCGCGATGCTCGTCCGTTCCTGGGGTGCGGACACGCTCGCGCCCTTCGCCCTGCGAGCCGACAAGTCGTACTTCTTCACGGGCGACGGAAGCGCCTTCCTCGCCTATCGCGTCGTCGGCGGAGTCGCCGTGGTCTCCGGCGATCCGATCGGTGCGCACGACGCGCACGAGGAGCTGGTGCGGAGCTTCGTGGACTTCGCCCACGAGCGGGGCTGGCGCGTCGCGATCCTCGGCGCCGCGGAGTCGTCGCTCGAGAGCTACCGTGCGCTCGGCCTGCGCGCGCTCTACCACGGCGACGAGGCGGTCGTCGAGACTGCGTCCTTCTCGCTCGACGGGCGCGCCGTCCGCAAGGTCCGGCAGTCGGTCAGCCGGCTCGAACGGGCCGGCTACACCGTGCGCGTCCTACGGCCGGGCGATGCGTCCCCCGAGCTGTGCGCAGAGATCGAGGCGGTCGCCTGCGAGTGGCGCTGCGGGGCGCCTGAGCGCGGCTTCACGATGGCGCTCGACACGCTCTTCGGCCTCGGAGACGACGAGGCGGTGCTCGTGGTCGGTTTCGACGAGAGCGGCAGCGTCGCGGGCGTGCTGCACTTCTGCATCTCCCATCCAGGCTCGGCGCTCTCGCTCTCGACCATGCCGCGCCGGCGAGCCGTGCCGAACGGCTTCACCGAGTGGTTGATCTGCGAGGCGATCGGCTGGGCGCGCGCCGCCGGTTTCGCGCGCGTCTCGCTGAACTTCTCGCCGTTCGCCGCGCTCCTCGCTCCGGGCGCCGACCTCACGCGCACCGAGCGGCTTCAGGCGCTGCTCCTGCGACGCACGAAGGGCCGGTTCCAGCTCGACAGCCTGCTCCTCTTCAACCGCAAGTTCCTCCCCGCCTGGCAGCCGGCGGTACGTGGTCTACGAGCGCCGTCGCGACCTGCCGCGCGTCGGGGTCGCCGCGCTCGCAGCGGAGTCGTACCTCCCCTTCTGGTGATCGCGCTCGGTCTCGTCCTCGCCGGGCTCTCGACGGTGGCGATCAACGGCGGGTACGCGCTTCAGCACACTGCCGCGTCCCGACTGTCGCGGCTCAGGCTGTCGGAGCCGCTTCGCTCGCTCCGATCTCTCGCGGGAAACGGCAGGTGGACAGCCGGCTTCCTGCTCGGAATCGGCGGTTGGGCGGTGTACGTCGCAGCGTTGCGGGTCGCCCCGCTGTCGCTCGTGCAGGCGGCGTCGGCAGGAGGCATCGCCGTGCTCGCGCTCGGCGTCGGCCGCCTGCGGGCGCACGAGCGCGTGGGCGTCGGCGCGGCGATCGCCGGGCTCGTCATGCTCGGGCTCTCGCTTCCGCGCCATCCGGCCGGCGGGCACGCCTCGACGCTCGCGCTCGCGACGTGGCTCGCAGCCTCGGCCGTCGCCGCCGGCGTCGCCGCGCTCGCGGTGGGGGGCGGCGCCGGGCTCGGCACCGCGGCGGGCGTGCTGTACGCCGCAGGCGACGTCGCGACGAAGGCCGCGGTCGCGGGCGGTGTCGCCTTCGTGCCGGCCCTGCTCGCCGCGCACGGTCTCGCCTTCGTCTGCATGCAGCTCGCCTTCCAGCGGGGGTCCCGCCTCGCGACCGCCGGGCTCGCCGTCGTCTGGACGAACGCGCTCCCGATCGTGGCGGGGACGCTGCTCTTCGCCGAGAGCCTTCCCGGCGGCTGGCGCGGCTCCGCGCGGCTCGCCGCCTTTGCGCTCGTGCTCGTCGGGGCGGCGGCGCTGGCGCTCCGCTCGGCGGCTGCGGTTGACGCCGGGCCCGCGCCGGCTACACTTTCGATTGACTAGTCAGTCAACGACCTCAGAGGAGCAGATGGCGGCCATCGAGCAGGGAGCGGCGACGGGGATCTCCTTCGCCCTGACCGACGAGCAGAAGGCGCTCCGCGAGCTCGCGCGCGAGTTCGCGGCGAAAGAGATCCGGCCGAAGGAGGCCGCCTACGACGCGGCGATGCAGCACCCCGCCGAGGTGATCGCGAAGGCGCACGAGCTCGGGCTGATGAACCTGCACGTCCCGGAGGAGTACGGGGGCCTCGGCCTCGGCTGCTTCGACGGCATGCTCGTCGGCGAGGAGCTCTACTGGGGCTGCTCGGGCATCGGCACCTCGATCTCGGCGAACGGCCTCGGCTCCGGCCCGGTGGTCATCGCCGGCTCCGACGAGCAGAAGGCGGCCTGGCTCCCCCCGCTCGTCGAGGAGCCGATCCTCTGCTCGTTCGGCCTCTCCGAGCCCGGCGCCGGCTCCGACGTCGCCTCCCTGAAGACGACCGCGGTGCGCGACGGCGACGACTACGTCCTGAACGGGTCGAAGACGTTCATCACGAACGCGGGCTACGCCGCCTGGACGGTCGTCTTCGCGAAGACGGATCCGAGAGGCGGCTCGAAGGGCATGTCCGCGTTCATCGTCCCGATGGACACGGAGGGCGTGTCGATCGAGAAGCACCTGGACAAGATGGGCCAGCGCTCGACCGACACCTCGGCGTTCGCGCTCCAGGACGTACGGGTGCCGGCGGCGAACCGCCTCGGCGAGGAGGGCGACGGCTTCAAGATCGCCATGGCCACGCTCGACTTCACGCGGCCGGGGACGGCGATCGGCGCGGTCGGCGTCGCGCAGGCCGCGTACGAGCACTCGGTCGCCTACGCGAAGGAGCGCGTCACGTTCGACATGCCGATCGCGATGCACCAGGGCGTCAACTTCATGATCGCCGACATGGCGACGGAGATCGAGGCGTCGCGCCTCCTCACCTGGCAGGCCGCCTGGATGCTCGACCAGGGCTACGGCCGCAAGGCGACGCTCTACTCCTCCTTCGCGAAGCGCTTCGCGGCGGACACGGCGATGAAGGTGACGACCGACGCCGTGCAGGTCTTCGGCGGCTACGGCTACATCAAGGAGTACCCCGTCGAGAAGCTGATGCGCGACGCCAAGCTCTTCCAGATCTACGAGGGCACGTCGCAGATCCAGCGCCTCGTCATCGCCAAGGAGATCTTCCTTCCGAAGGACTGAGGGTTAGGCTCCCGTCGCGGTGAGCATCGAGATCGACCTCAGCGGGCGCGTCGCGCTCGTCACCGGCGGGTCGCGCGGGCTCGGGCGCGCCGACGCGCTGACGCTTGCGCGAGCGGGCGCCGACGTCGCCGTCGCCGACCTGCTCGTCGAGTCCGAGCTCTCGGAGGAGACCGATCGCTACGGCGCGCTTGCGACCGTCGCCCGGCAGCAGGGCCTCGTGCACACCGAGGAGACGGTCGCCGAGATTCGCGAGCTCGGACGACGGGCGATCGCGATTCGCTGCGACGTGACAGACCGCGCCCAGGTCGACGGGGCGGTCGCGCGCGCGGTCGGCGAGCTCGGCTCGGTCGACATCCTCGTGAACAACGCGGGCACGCTCGACCATGCGGCGCAGTTCCAGGACCAGTCGCCGGCGCTGTGGGAGCGCGACCTGCGGGTCAACCTGACCGGCGCGTTCAACTGTGCGCAGGCCGTCTGGCCGCACATGCGCGAGCGGGGCTTCGGGCGGATCGTGAACATGGCGTCGGTCGCGGGGACGCTCGGCGGCTTCGGGCAGGCGAGCTACTCGACGACGAAGGCCGGCCTCCTCGGCCTGACCCGCACGCTCGCGATGGAGGGCGCCCGCCACGGCATCACCTGCAATGCGATCGTGCCCGGCGTCATCGGCACGGAGGCGTTCGACATGGCGAACGCCGCGATGAACGACCGGATCGTCGCCCGCACCGCCCTCAAGCGGCCCGGCCGCCCGGAGGAGATCGCGAACGCCATCGCCTTCCTCTGCTCCGACCTCGCCTCGTACATCACCGGCATCGAGCTCAACGTCTCGGGCGGGGTCGAGCTCTTCGTCTTCTGAGGCGCGCAAGGCGATTTCCTGAGCCGAAGCTACCCTGTTCCGGGTGCGCCGCCGGCTTCTCTTCCTGCTGTGCTCGGTCGTCGCGACGGCCGTCGTGCTCGGGCTCGTGTTCGCGGGCTCGCCGACCACGCTCGCCAACGGCGTCACGATCGACGGGATCGACGTCGGCGGGATGCACGCGAAGGACGCCCGGGCGCTCCTCGAGCGCCGCTCGGCGGCGGTCGAGCACCGGCCGGTGCTCTTCGTCGCGGGCGGGCGCAGCTTCACGATCCGTCCGGTCGAGCTCGGCGTCGCGCCCGACTGGCGTGCGGCGGTCGACGCGGCACAGCGCCAGGGCGACGGCTTCGGCCCGATCCGGGGCTTCCGCCGCCTCGACGTCCAGGTCTTCGGCGCCGACGTGACGCCGCCGACGCGCGTCCTGAACGGCGCGCTCGGGTACAAGCTCCAGCTGATCGCGAGCGAGGTGAACCGGCCGCCCCGCGACGCCGCGGTCGTCCGGCGCGGGCTCGACATCGCCGTCGTTCCGGCACGCCCGGGCCGCGTGCTCGACCGGCGCGCGGCGGAGCGGACGCTCGTGCGCTCGCTCGCGTCGCTCGACCGCAGCGCGGCGCATGTCGAGCTGCCGTTCCGCGTCCAGCAGCCTCGCGTCCGCGCCGCCGCGCTCGCCCGTGCCGCGCGGCAGGCGCGCATCGCGCTCTCGGCCCCCGTCCGGCTCGAGCTCGGCAAGACGCGCTGGGTGCTATCGCCGCGCAAGCTCGCGCCGCTCCTCCACCTCCCCTCGGGCGGCCGGACCGCTCTGACGATCGGCGGCTCCGCCGCGGCCGACTGGCTCGTCCGGCTCGGACGCCGCGTCGAGAAGCCGGCGAAGGACGCCACCTTCGCCGTCGACGGGCATCACGTCAGCGTCGTCGCGGCGAAGCCCGGCGTGCGGCTCGACGCGGCCGCGACCGCGAGCGCCGTCCTGCGCGCTGCTCTGCACAGAACCGCCGAGCTGCGCGTCGCCCGCCTCCCCGTTCGCGAGTCGCAGGCGAAGGTCTCGACCGAAGCCGCGCGTGCCATGCACATCCGGGGTCTCGTCTCGACGTATACGACGCTCTACGGCGGCATTCCGAACCGCATCCACAACGTGGAGCTCGTCGCGCATCTCGTCGACGACAAGCTGATCGCGCCCGGAGCGACGTTCTCCTTCAACCGCACCACCGGCGAGCGGAACGCGGCCAAGGGCTTCCTCGAGGCGCCCGTCATCGTGAACGGCGAGCTCACCACCGGGCTCGGCGGCGGCGTCTGCCAGGTCTCGACCACGGTGTTCAACGCCGCGTTCGAGGCCGGGCTGAAGATCACCGAGCGCACGAACCACGCGCTCTACATCAGCCACTACCCGCAGGGCCGCGACGCGACGGTCGACTATCCGACCGTCGACCTGAAGTTCGTGAACGACACGGGTAACTGGCTGCTGCTCCGCACGTTCGTGAGCTCGTCCTCACTCACCGTCAACCTCTACGGGACGCCCCAGCACCGGAAGGTCGTCAGCACGACGAGCGCGCTCGTCGCCCACGGCGTGCCGCCCGTCAAGAAGACGGTCGACCCCTCCCTCGCAGCCGGGCGAGAAGGTCGTCGACGACCCGGGAGTGCCGGCGATGTCGACGAGCGTCACGCGCGACGTCTACGAGCCCGGCGGCAAGCTGCTCTACCACGACACGTGGTACTCGTCCTATCGCGCCGAGCCGAAGCTCGTGCGGATCGCGCCCCGGTAAAGGGGCCGGTAAAGGGGCTGCAGAAGAAGCCGAAGCGGAAGCAGCCGGCTACGACGACCGGGCAGACGACGACGACCGGGCAGACGACGACTCAACCGACGCAATAGCGTCCCGGAGCCAGCCTGGAACCCGCGTCGGGGCGAAGGTCGACGCGTCGACGCAGGCGTGGCTCGTGTATCCGTCCGCCATCAACACGCCGTCGTCGCGCGCGATCGCGTACTCGTAGCGGAACCGCGCGCCGCGCAGGTCGACGCAGCGCGTGTGGACACGCAGCAGGTCGTCGAAGCGCGCAGGCACGAGGTAGCGGCAGTGCGATTCGAGCACGAGCGCTTCGATACCGTGATCGCGGAGCGCCTGATAGCCGCCGGCGAACTCGCGCAGATACTCGACGCGCGCGACTTCGAACCACACGAGATACGACGCGTTGTGCGCGATACCCTGCGCATCGGTATCGGCGAACCGCACGCGGACGTCGGTCGAGAACGTGAACCCTTCCATTGACTGAGTACCGTAACGGTGTCGATCGGCTCGCCGAGCTGATGCAGGCGCGCCCCCCGTGCGTCGTGCTCACCGGCGCAGGGGTCAGCACGGAGTCGGGCATCCCCGACTTTCGCTCGCGCACCGGGCTCTGGGCGGAGTACGACCCGCTCGAGTACGCGACGATCGACGCGTTCCTTGCGGATCCCGTGAAGGTGTGGGACTTCTACGGCAAGCGCTTCGAGGTGCTTGCGCGCGCCGAGCCGAACGACGGGCACCGCGCGCTCGCCGAGCTCGAGGATCGCGGCTTCGTGCAGGCGGTGATCACGCAGAACATCGACCGCCTCCACGAGCGGGCCGGCTCGCGCGCGCTCGTCGAGGTGCACGGGTCGATCCGGACGTCGAGCTGCCTCGACTGCGGCACCGTCGTCCCGTTCGACGAGGTCGTGCCGCGCCTGCCGGTGCCTGCGTGCCCGGCGTGCGGGCGCATCCTGAAGCCGGACGTCGTCATGTTCGGCGAGCTCCTGCCCGAGGCTGCGATTGCGCGTGCGCTGCAGCTCGCAGCGGGCGCGGGCGTGCTGCTCGTCGTCGGCTCGTCGCTCGAGGTCTACCCGGTCGCGGGGCTACCCGTCGAGACGCTCGCGCACGGCGGCAGCCTCGCGATCGTCAACCGCGGCTCGACGCACTACGACGCCCGCGCGGCGGTCACGATCGACGCGGCCGCCGCCGAGGCGCTGCGTGCACTCGCCGCGGCGCTACCCGGAGACCGGTAGCGACGCGGCGAACATCGCCTGGCGGAAGTTCCCGTGCGCCGGCGGGGCGGCGAGCGCGAAGACCGGCACGATGCGATCTCCCGCGTACGACGTCGAGAAGTAGTCGCCGATCATGCGGCCGCCCTCGGCGTGCGGCACCCAGGTCGTCGAGAACGGCTGCGCGTCGAGGCGCTGCGTCGACCACGTCTTCCCCGCGTCGGCCGACTGTGCGATGCCGATCCCGAGGAGGCAGGCTCCGCTCTTGCAGGATCCCGCCTGGGAGTAGGCGTACACGAGCCCGAGCCCGCCCGGATGCGCCGGGTCTGCCGCGACGCCCGGGATGAAGAAGCTCCTGCCCGAGGACGTCGGCGCGAGCGCGATCCGTGCGGGTGCGCTCCAGGTCACGCCGTCCGACGAGGTCGAGAGGACCATGTCGTTCCTCGCGCAGGACGGGCGGAAGCGGCAGTCGGGCCAGACGGCGTAGATCGTCCCGTTCGAGTCGGCGTCGACCGAGGGCAGCGAGATCGCGCGCACCGGGTCGTTGTCGGCGGCCTGGAGGTCGGAGACGACGATGCGCGCGAACGTCTCACCGCCGTCGGTCGAGCGCAGCGCGACCATCGAGCCCGAGAGCGCCGACTCGCCCCGATAGTCACCGGCGACGACGACGAGCGTGCCGTCCGGGCGCAGCACCGGCTGCGTCCCGACGAGAACGCTGCCCGCGGGTACCGGCTGCGACCAGGTCACCCCGCCGTCGTTCGAGTACTGGCTCACCGTGATGTTCTTCACGTCGTCCGAGTACTCGAGGTAGCAACGCCCGCGGAACGGGCTCGCGGCGCCGTTGTCGCAGGCGATCCACTCCTTGTCGAGCAGCGGGCCCACCGCAGCGTCGACCGGAGGCGACCAGCTCTTGCCGTCGACTGCGCGCGAGACGTAGATGTGCGACGACGCGCGCTCGATCTGGAGCGAGCTGACGAGCCACGTGGCGTGGACCGCGTCGTAGGCGACCGCGGGGTCCGACGCAGCGAGCTCGGGGCCCGGTGGGCTCGCATTCGCGGTCGTGCCCGGCAGGAAGCTCCTCTGCCAGGTTCGCCCTGCGTCGGTCGAGACTGCCGTGCCGATGTTCGAGGACGCGCCGCCCGCACGCCGCCCGACCTGGAACGCCGCGACGACCGTCGACCCGAACGAGAAGCTGTCGGGCTCGACGGCGGTCTCGTGCTGGCTGTCGGGGTTCGTGTACGGATCGACCGAGAGCCGCCGGGAGACGACCTCGCAGCTCGCGGCGACGCGGTCGCCTGCGTCCGCGCTCACGATGTCGGCGCCGGCGCCGCAGTCGACCCGGTCGACGCCGCCGAACGCGACCTGGACGCGGTCGGCGCCCGCGCCGGCGATGACCCGGTCGGCGGCCTGCGTTCCGGCGATCAGCTCTCCGTGCTTCGTGCCGTGGATCGTCGCGGCCCCCGCGGTCGAGGCGAGCACGAGAACGAGGAGGAGGAGGAGCGGGACGAAACGGCGCACGGTGGCCGCCCAGGGTACCGCCGCCGGAAGCGCGCTACGCGGTGGTGCGCCCGAGCCTGCGCTCGGAGATCACGCGCGAGCAGCCGCTGCAGACCATCCGCTCGACCTCGTACGGGACGCCGTTCCACTGCACGACGACGTGGGTGCTTACGGCGCGGTGCCGGTGGGGAAGGCGCAGAATACGGAGGGCCATCGTCACTGCTAGTCAATGTAATACGACGTGCATCGGACGGAATTGTCAGAAAGGGTGATCTCGCGGCGATCTCGCGGGTCGGGGCGGCGGCCGCGATCTGCGCGGTCGCGGGGCTCGCGGCCGGCTGCGGCGGGTCGTCGAGGCATGCCGCTCCCGTCCCCCCGGAGACGAGCGTCCACGGACGATCGCCCCCGCTGCGCTTCCGGGGCCCGCCGGCTGCTCGGCTCGCCTCGGGTCGCGTGGGCGGCCGTCGTGACCCGCCCGACGACGGCGTTCGCGGCCCCGGGCCGGGTCGCCGATCGCGCGGTTCGGCAGGCTCAACGTGAACGGCGTGCCGACGGTCTTCGGGATCATCGGCGAGCAGGTCGACGGCCGCTGCCGCGCGGCCTGGCTCCACGTCGCGCTGCCGCGCCGGCCGAACGGCAGCACCGGCTGGGTTCGGGCGGCGAACGTCGCGCGGGCGCCGGTGCACACGCGGATCACGGTCGATCTCTCCGCTCGGCGCGTCCGCCTCTACCGGTACGGACGACTCGTGCTGAGCTCCCGGGCCGCGATCGGCTCGAGCGCCACCCCGACGCCCCTCGGCCGCTACTACGTGAACCAGCGTCTGATCCCGGACGACCCCGGCGGCCCGTTCGGCCCCGGCGCGGTCGGCATCTCGGCGTTCTCACCGGTCCTGACGGGCTGGGCGCAGGGCGGCCCGATCGCGATCCACGGGACGAACGAGCCCTGGTCGATCGGGCACGCCGTCTCGAACGGCTGCATCCGTCTGCCGAACGCCGTCCTGCGCCGCCTCTTCCGGCTCGCGCTCGCCGGCACCCCGGTGCTGATCCACACCTAGTACTACTAGGTGCAGGCCGCGCCGACGACGAGCTTCGGCACGGAGATCGCCGGCGCCTTCAGGTTCCGGTGCGAGAAGTCGAGCGCCGCGGCGAGGTTCCCGGCGTGCGCATCGCGCATCGAGAGCGGGGCGAGCCCCCACCGCCACTCGAGCAGCTTGAGGATCGACGTGTGGTCGTAGGTGCCGTGGGCGACGCGGCCGCGCCGCGCGAAGGGCGAGATGAGCACGCAGGGAATCCGGAAGCCGCGCTGCTCGTACTCGGGCTTGACGTCGGCCGTCGCAGGCGGTGAGACGTGGTCGTAGAACCCGCCCCACTCGTCGAAGGTCACGATCAGCAGGGTGCGGCCCCAGGCCGGGCTCTTCGTCACCGCGTTGTAGATCTGCGAGAGGAAGTACTCGCCCGCGCGAATGTCCGCATGCGGATGGTCGTCGTTCCCCTCGCTGCCGGACGACGGGCCGGCGTCGTGGAACGTCCAGTTCGGGTCGATGTACGAGAACGCGGGCAGCTTCCCGGTCTTGCACTGCTTGAAGAACGTCGCATGCGGGTGCGAGATCTCCGCATGCTTCTGGTAGAGCAGGAGGAAGCTGAAGTTGCCGGAGTAGTAGCCGGCCGGGATCTTCTTCGCGGCGAAGCGGTCGAAGATGGTCGGCAGCTCGATCCGGCTCGTGACGTTGCTGAGCCGGTCCGTCACGCCCGAGAGGGAGTAGATGCGGTTCGGGAACGTCGGGCCCATGATCGACGCGAAGAAGCGGTCGCACGTCGTGAACGCCGGCGCCGCCTTGCCGAAGAAGGGCAGGTCCTCGCGGCGGTAGTAGCCGATCGACCAGAGGTCGTTGGCGCGCAGCCAGCCGTCGCAGGCGCCGTTACTCCACTCGACCCGCGCGCCGTCGTAGGAATGGTCGGGGTCGCGGTACGCGCAGCCCTGGAAGTCGGGCGCGAGCGGGAAGGTCGGGTGGGAGACGCCCGCAGCGTCCGTATAGGCGAGCCCCGCCTGCTTCCCGTCGGCGCCGGGGAGCCAGCCGAGGAAGTGGTCGAACGACCGGTTCTCCATCATCACGAGGACGACGTGGTCGATCCCCGAGCGCGCCGGCCTCGGCAGCGTCGTGCCGGCGGCGAGCGCGGCGCGTCCGAGCGGGTGCGCCGCCGCAGCGGCCGCGACCGCCCCGCCGAGGAAGTCCCGGCGTGTCAGCGACCGCACCATGTGTCGAGCCTACCGCGGCCGGGTAGAGTTCGGACATGGCGAGATCCGATCTGCTCGGCCGGCTGGCCGACCTGAGCGAGGACGCGATTCAGCGCATCTCCGACGCGCCGGGAGCAGACCGCGTGCTCGGCGCGATGAACGCGATGCGCGACCGGATGGACGAGCTGCAGAAGCGGGTGCGCGGGCTCGAGGACCTCGAGAAGCGGCTCGCCGCGCTCGAGCGCAAGGTCGACAAGCTCGGCAAGGGCTCCGCTGCGCCGTCAGGCGCGAAGACGACGAGCACGAAGAGCTCCGGCGCCACGCGCGCAAAGAAGAGCTAGCAGCCCGAGCAGGACGCCGCCCGCGATGTCGGTGGGCGTGTGCCAGCCCGCGACCTCGATCAGGACGAGCGAGGCGGCGGCCCAGACGAGGACCGAGCCGCGGAGAAGCGGCCAGAGCGCGGCCGCGACGAGCACGGTTCGGAGGCTGTGCCCGCTCGGGAACGACGAGTCGAACGCGCGGATGTGCAGCGTGCCGCCGTAGAGCGGCGGACGGTCGAGAACCCCCTTGCACAGGACTTCGACGGCCACTGCGAGCACGAGCGCGACTGCGAGCGCACGCGACCGCCAGAGGACGATCGCGAGAGCGATGAGGAACGAGGCCGGGAGGGTCACGAGGTTGACGGCGACTGCCGTGCCGCTGTGCCAGTCCACGTGATAGAGCGGCACGACTCCCTCCGCGAAGTTGTTCTTCTTGTCGGCGAGCTCGGCGCCCGGCATCAGGTGCCGGATGCTCCACTGGTCGAGCCGGGTGAACGCTCCGGCCGCGACGAGCCCGGCCAGAGCCGCAAACGCCGCCGCGAGCGCAATCGCCCTACGCGGGAGCACGAAGGCGGATGGCCGACGGGACGATCTCGAACCGGACGGGCGTCGTCCCGACCTGCTCGCCGTCGAGCTCGATCGGCAGGCGCTCGGGCGCGTCGACGGAGACCGAGCGCGAGCGGAGAAGCTCGACCTTCGGGTGCGAGAGATAGGTGCCCTTGTAGATCTTGGGGGCGGTGGTGACGAAGTCGCGCTTCGTGACGTCGCCGATGAGCACGATGTCGAAGAGCCCGTCGTCCGGCTTCGCCGTCGGCGCGAGCCACATCGCTCCGCCGTGCCACTGCCCGTTGGCGACGATGACGTCGTGCATGCGGCCGTCGCGCCGCGTGCCGTCGGCGAGCTGGACGGTCACGGTCGTGTTCTTCCACTCGAAGAAGACCCGCGTGAGCGCGTAGAAGAACGTCGCCTTGCCGCCGAGCGCCTTCGACATGCCGTTCGCGCGCTGCGCCACGGCGGCGCTCATGCCGACGCTGCCGACGTTCGCGACGTAGCGCTCGGCGTCCGCGCCGCTCCAGGTGCGGTACGACACCCGGCCGGCGTCGATCGCGCGCACCGCGCCCGTGAGCGCGACGTGCACCGCGTCCTCGAAGCGGGTCGGGATGCCGTAGGTGCGCACGAAGTCCATGCCGGTGCCGAGCGGGATCACCGCGAGCTCGCTCTGCGCGCCCGAGCGCACGAGCCCGTTCGCGACCTCGTTCAGCGTCCCGTCGCCGCCGACCGCGACGAGCAGCTCTGCGCCGCCGCGCGCGGCATCCTCTGCGAGCTCCATGAGATGGCCGGGCCGATCGGAGAAGAGCGTCTCGCCGTCGAGCCCGAGGCCGGCCGCACGGTGTGCGAGCTCCGGCCAGCGCGTGCCCGTGGCGCCGCTACCCGAGGCCGGATTGACGAGGAAGACGGTGTTAATCGGAGGTGACCGTCGCGAGCCCGACGCGCGTCATGCGGTCGACCGCGGCGCGCAGCTCGTCGTCGGAGATGCGCTTGAACTCACCCTCGACCACGATGTCGCTGACCGTGAGCAGGCAGCCCGCGTGCACCTTGCGCAGCGCGCCGAGGGTGAAGAGGATCGCCGCCTCCATCTCGACGGCGAGGACGCCGCGATCCGACCAGCGCTGGTACTGCTCGCCGTCCGGGTTGTAGAAGACGTCGCTCGACACGACCGGCCCGACGTGGATCGGCTGGCCGATCTCCTTGGCGTGGTGCACGGCGCCGTGGACGAGGCCCCAGTCGGCCGTCGGGCAGTGCGGCTCGTGCACGTAGGTGTTCGTCGTGCCGTCCTGCGGCACCGCGCTCAGGGCGACGATCATGTCGCCGAGCGCATGGTGCGGCTGGAGCCCGCCGCAGGTGCCGACGCGGAGGAGCTTCTTGCACCCGAGCATCACGAGCTCTTCGACCACGATCGCTGCCGACGGGCAACCCATGCCCGTCGCCTGGACGGAGACGGGCTTGCCCTCCCACGTGCCGCGGAAGCCGAGCATCCCGCGCTCCGAGTTGGTCTGCACGACGTCGTCGAGATACGTCTCGGCGATGTACTTCGCCCGCAGCGGGTCGCCGGGGAGAAGCACTGCTTCTGCGTAGTCGCCGGGCTCGGCGCGAACGTGGATCGGCATGGCGCCAACCCTATAGCGTGGCCTCATCGCCGCCGCGCGGTTCGTCAACCCGTCGCTCGAGCAGATCCTCTCCTTCTGTGCGCAGGAGCCGGTCGAGCGCGTCTTCCTCGAAGACATCGCGCGACGCGGGCTCGGCCGCTTCTCCGCGCTCGAGCGAGGCGGAGGCCTCGTCGCGCTCTGCCACGTCGGCGCGAACGTCGTTCCCTCCGGTGAAGGCTGCGCTGCGTTCGCCGACGCGACTGCGCGAGGGAAGGCGCGCATGATCATCGGCGAGGAGCGCGCGGTCGGCGAGCTCTGGGCCGCCGCGCAGGCGCGGCTGCCGCGCCCGCGCGACGACCGGCCGGGTCAGCCGGTGTACGTCCTCGACGAGCTGCCCGAGCCGGGCGAGACGGGGATCCGCGCGGCGACGCACGCCGACCTGGAGCTGCTCGTGCCCGCCTGCGCAGCCGCCCACCGCGAGGAGATCGGCATCGACCCGCTCCGCCGCGACCCGGAGGGCTTCCGCTGGCGCACCCGCGCGCAGATCGACGAGTGCCGCTCCTGGATCTGGGTCGAGGAGGGCGTCATCTGCTTCAAGGCCGAGGCCTCGGCCTGGACGCCGTCCGCCGTCCAGCTCCAGCAGGTCTGGGTCGACCCGACGGCGCGAAACCGCGGCTACGCACAGCGCGCGATGCGCGACCTCTGCCGTCTGCTGCTCGAACGCGCACCCGTCGTCTGTCTCTTCGTCCGTCCCGAGAACGACGCGGCCATCCGGGTGTACGAGGCGATCGGGATGCGGCGCACGATCTCGTATCGCTCGCTGATCTTCTGAGCCCCGTGTGAACCGCGGCGGTGAACCCCGAACGAGTGATAGACGAAGTTTTCCGGGGTGGCCGATGATCGAAACGGTGAAGGTCAAGCGTCTCACTGCGGCGACGCTCGCAACCGCTGCTCTCGTCTTCGGCGCCTCCGTGCTCGTCGGGAACGGCCGCGCACAGGCGGCGCAGCCGGTCTCCTTCGTCTGCTCGGCGGCCGACAAGCAGTTCATCACGACCGTGAGCTCGAACCTGATGCAGCTCGGCTACTGGTCGGATGCGCTCGTGAGCCACGACGTCGAGCCTTCGGTCGTC
Source organism: uncultured Actinomycetes bacterium (assembly GCA_963831405.1). Taxonomy (GTDB): domain Bacteria; phylum Actinomycetota; class Thermoleophilia; order Gaiellales; family Gaiellaceae; genus Palsa-739. Next base: position 18,601 of record CAWHPX010000020.1, on the reverse strand, counting down.
GTCAGCCAGGCGAAGGCCGAGGCGCAGCAGGTCGGCCAGACGCGTCCGCAGGACCGGACGCTCCACGCCACGCGCGACCTCCTCGGCTCGATGTTCCTCGAGTACTCGAAGGCCGTCGCGATCACCGCCCACGGGCGGAACGCGGCCACGCACATGACGACGGCCTGGCGCCTCGCCCGCTCGGTGCACGACCTGCTCGCCGGCGCGAAGGACGGTCTCGGCGCGCAGGGCTGCGACGTCTCGCCGCTCCTGACCTCCTAGCCGCCGGCAGCGCGCGACGGCTGCGACAATGACGCCGTGGACACGGCGGCGCTTCGCGCTCGCATCGAGGAGCACGTCCGGCGGCACGAGCTGATCCCGCCCGGCGGCGGCGTGTGCTGCTTCGTCTCGGGCGGCGCCGACTCGACCTGCCTGTGGCACGCGCTCCGGGAGCTCGGATACCGCGTGGACGCGGTGCACGTCGACCACGGCCTGCGCGGCGAGGAGTCGGCGGCCGCGGCGCGCTTCTGCCGCGAGGCCCTCGGCGCCGACGTCGTCGAGCTCGACGGGAAGGGCGCAAGCGAGGCCGCGCTCCGCGAGCAGCGCTACTCGGTCGCCCGCGGTGCGCTTCGCGCCACGGGCCACACCGCGACGGACCAGGTCGAGACGATCCTCTACCGGCTCGTCTCGCGCGGCACCGCGACCGGGATGGACGCGCACCGCGCGGACGGGGTGGTACGCCCGCTGCTCACCGTCTGGCGGCAGGAGACGATCGAGTACTGCCAGGCCGAGGGTCTCGCCTTCCACGTCGACTCCTCGAACGCCGACTCGAAGCGGGGGCTGATCCGCGACGAGGTGCTGCCGCTCCTGCGCCGCCTGCATCCGGCCGCGGAGGCGAACATCATCCGGGCGCTCGACACGCGCGAGACGCTGCCGCCCGCGCTCGCGTCGCTCCTTGCGTCGCCCGTCGGGTCGATGCGGGTCGACCTCGGCGGCGGCCTCCAGGCGGTGCGCGAGTACGACCGCCTCTGGCTCGAGCGTGGACCGCTCGACCTCGACGGGGAGGTCGAGTGGGGACCGTGGCGCATCAGCTCCTCGCTCGAAGGCCTTAAGGTACGAGGCTGGAGGCCAGGCGACCGGCTCGCGGGCCGCACGAAGAAGATCCAGGACGTGTTCGTCGACGCGAAGATCCCCAGATCCGAACGGGAGGCATGGCCTCTCGTCGTGCGCGGCGACGACGTGATCGCGGTACCCGGCATCGTCGAGCACCCCGACGTGCAGGCGGCGCCTGCGCCGGAGCGGCGGCGGTGAGCGCAGCCGAGCTCGAGCACGCGGTCACGGACGTGCTGATCGACCGCGACACGCTGCAGCGGCGCATCGCGGAGCTCGGCGAGGAGATCTCGACCGACTACGTGGGCCGCGACCTTCTGCTCGTCGGCGTCCTCAAGGGCGCCGTCTTCTTCATGGCCGACCTCATGCGCGGTCTGACGATCCCGTGCGAGATCGACTTCATGGCCATCTCGAGCTACGGCGACTCGACCGACTCCTCCGGCGTCGTGCGGATCCTGAAGGACCTCGACATCAACATCGAGGGGCGCGACGTCCTCGTCGTCGAGGACATCATCGACTCGGGGCTGACCCTCTCCTATCTGATGCGCAACCTGGAGGCCCGCGAGCCGGCGAGCCTCGAGATCTGCGCCCTTTTGACGAAGCCGGAGCGCCGGGAGATCGAGGTACCCGTCCGCTACGTGGGCTTCGAGATCCCGAACCGGTTCGTGATCGGCTACGGCCTCGACTTCGCCGAGCGCTACCGGAACCTGCCGTACGTGGGGATTCTCGACCCGAGCTTGATCCCTGAAGGGGCGTAACTCGAACCGGCGAATCACGGTTGACGAAGTAGACGTCAGGTACCCTCAGGAGCGAGGCCTCGTTTGAACCGCTTTTTCCGCAGCGCTCTCTTCCCGCTGATCATCATCGCAGCGCTCGTCTGGCTGGCCTTGCAGACCCTGGGCGGCAGCGGGACGAAGACGACGTCGTGGACGACCTCGCAGGCGTACCAGGCGATCCGCGGGAACCCGGGCTCGATCGACCAGGTGACGGTCGACCCGAACAAGCAGTCGCTGCAGCTCGTGATCGGCGACAAGAAGTACAGCGTCCACTACGCGAACCCGCAGTCCGAGGCGGCCATCGAGCAGGTGATGCTCCGGAACAAGGTCACCTTCAACTCGAAGGGCGTCGGCTCGTCGCCCTGGTGGTCGATCCTCACCTCGCTCCTGCCGTTCGTCCTCCTCTTCGGCTTCTGGATCTTCCTGATGAACCAGGTGCAGGGCGGCGGCTCGAAGGTGATGAGCTTCGGCAAGTCGCGCGCGAAGCGGATGACGCCCGACGCGCCGAAGATCGGCTTCAAGGACGTCGCCGGTGTCGACGAGGCCGTCGAGGAGCTCGGCGAGATCAAGGAGTTCCTCGAGAACCCGAAGAAGTTCCAGGCGCTCGGCGCGCGCATCCCGAAGGGTGTGCTGCTGTACGGGCCGCCGGGCACCGGCAAGACGCTCCTCGCGCGCGCTGTCGCGGGCGAGGCGGGCGTGCCGTTCTTCTCCATCTCCGGCTCCGACTTCGTCGAGATGTTCGTCGGCGTCGGCGCCTCGCGCGTTCGCGACCTGTTCGAGCAGGCGAAGCAGGCCGCGCCGTGCATCGTCTTCATGGACGAGATCGACGCGGTCGGCCGGCATCGCGGCGCCGGGCTCGGCGGCGGCCACGACGAGCGCGAGCAGACCCTGAACCAGCTGCTCGTCGAGATGGACGGCTTCGAGATGAAGGACAACATCATCCTCATCGCCGCGACGAACCGCCCCGACATCCTCGACCCGGCGCTGCTGCGCCCGGGCCGCTTCGACCGCCAGATCGTCGTCGACCGGCCCGACCGGCTCGGCCGCCGCAAGATCCTCGAGGTGCACACGAAGGGCAAGCCGCTCGCACCGGAGATCGACCTCGACACGCTCGCCTCGGGGACGCCGGGCTTCACCGGCGCCGACCTCGCGAACCTCGTCAACGAGGCCGCGCTGCTCGCGGCCCGCCGCGGCAAGAAGATCATCGAGCAGGAGGAGCTCGAGGAGGGCATCATGCGCGTCATCGCCGGCCCGGAGAAGAAGGCGCGGCTCCTCTCGGAGCACGAGCGGAAGATCACCGCCTATCACGAGATGGGCCACGCGATCGTCGGCCACTTCCTGGAGCACACCGACCCGGTGCACAAGGTCACGATCGTGTCGCGCGGCCAGGCGCTCGGCCTCACGATCTCGCTGCCGACCGAGGACCGCTACCTGACGACGCGCACGGCGCTGATGCACCAGATGGCGATGACGCTCGGCGGCCGCGCGGCGGAGGAGATCGTCTTCCACGAGGTGACGACCGGTGCTGCGAACGACCTCGAGAAGGTCACGTCGACGTCGAAGTCGATGATCATGCGCTTCGGGATGAGCGAGAAGCTCGGCCCGCGCGTGCTCGGCCACTCGAACGACCAGCCGTTCCTCGGCCGCGACTACGGCGCGCAGGCCGACTACTCCGAGGAGATCGCGCGCGAGATCGACGACGAGATCCGCCGCGTGATCGAGGAGGCGCACGAGCTCGCCCTCCAGGTGCTTCGCGAGCACATGGAGCAGCTGCACCGCATCTCGCAGATCCTGATCGAGCGCGAGACGATCGACCGCGACCAGTTCGAGCGCCTGCTCGCAGGCGAGGACGAGAGCACGGTCTTCCCGGCCGAGCCGGAGGCCGTCGGGCAGCCGAGCCCGCAGGAGGAGCCGAAGCGCGAGCGCCAGCCGCGCCCGCGGCCGTTCCCGCTTCCCGGGGCGACCATGCAGCCCCCGCCCGACCCCGCGAAGGGGTAGCGCGATCGAGCCCGCGGGGCTCGCGCCGTCCTAGAGTTGGCGGCGTGATGCCTTTGGCCGAGCGGTTTCCGCGGCCGTCCGTGATGGGGGTCGTGAACGTCACGCCCGACTCGTTCTCCGACGGCGGCGTCAACGCCGACCCGGCGGTCGCCGTTGCCGCTGCGCGGCGGATGATCGAGGACGGTGCGGCGATCGTCGACGTCGGCGGCGAGTCGACCCGGCCCGGCTCAGTCCGGCGTGTCGCTCGACGAGGAGCTGCGGCGGGTCGTACCGGTGCTCGAGCGCATCGCGGCGAGGCTGCCCGTGTCGATCGACACCGCGAAGGCCGAGGTGGCGCGGCGCGCGCTCGAGCTCGGAGCGGTGATGGTGAACGACGTCACCGCGTTCCGGGCCGATCCCGACCTCGCAGGTGTCGCGGCGGCGCACGACGCCTACGTCTGCCTCATGCACATGCAGGGCGAGCCGCGGACGATGCAGGTCGACCCGCGCTACGACGACGTCGCCGCCGAGGTGGCGTCCTTTCTCGAGGAGCGCATGCGCTTCGCCGTCGGCGAGGGCGTGCGCGAGGAGCGAATCTGCCTCGATCCGGGCATCGGCTTCGGCAAGACGGTCGAGCACAACGTCGAGCTGCTGCGGCGGCTCGACGTCCTGCTCGCGCTCGGGAGGCCCGTTCTCGTCGGCTTCTCGCGCAAGAGCTCGCTCGGGAAGCTCGCGGGAGATCCCGCGGCGACGACGGGGCCGCTCGGCGCGAGCCTCGCCGCGGCGATCGCCGCGTACGAGCGCGGCGCGACGATCCTGCGCGTGCACGACGTGCGCGAGCACGTGGAGGCGCTCGCCGTCGCGAGTGCGCTGCACGGCATGAGCATCGTCGTCGAGCTGCGCGGCCTCCGGATCTTCGGCCGGCACGGCGTGCACGCGCACGAGAAGGAGAACGGGCAGGACTTCGTGTTCGACGTCGACGTGGCCGTCGGCGGGCGCGGCGCGTCGGACCGGCTCGAGGACGCCGTCGACTATCGCGAGGTGGCGCTCGTCGTGCAGGAGGTGTCCGATGCGCGCTCGTACGACCTGCTCGAGGCGCTCGCCACGGCGATCGCCGACGAGCTGCTGCAGCGGTTCGCCGCGGAACGGGTCGTCGTGCGCGTGGAGAAGCCGGCGGTGAAGCCCGGCGGGCTCGAAGGAACCGCCGGCGTCAGCGTTTCGCGGCCGTGACGCCGAGCACGTAGCCCGCGCTCGTGCTCCGGCCCGTGAGCAGCACCTCGACGTAGGCGTCAAAGCCCTTGCCGGCCGCACGGATGCTCGGGCCGCGGAGGTCGCGGCGGCGTGCGGTGATCCCCTCGTTCACGGAGCTCGTCTGCGGGCCCCAGATCCGCGCCGCAGCGCGCCCGTTCGCCGTCACCTTCACGCGAACCGTGCGGTGCGCGGGCACCCAGATCCGGTACACGTCGCGCGGGTCCTCGTTCAGGTCGAGCGAGGCGGAGAGGCGGATGGACGGCCGGGCCGGAGTCGTGAGGGGCGAGGTGCCGAGCGCGAAGAGGCGGCCCGGCTTCACCTGGTCGACGTCGTCGTTCGGCTCGGCGGGGTCGGCGGCGGGCGCCGGCAGGGCGAGCGCCGACGGGATGTCGACGATGCCCCAGCCGCTCGCCTGGTCGAAGCCCGGCGCTCCGATGTCGCGCGCGCTTCGACGGAGCACCTCGGCGAGCTGGCCGACGGTGAGCGTCGGGCGGACCGTCCAGATCCACGCCGCGGCCGCCGCGACGATCGGCGCCGAGAAGCTCGTCCCGTCGAATCCGGTCTGGTAGCCGCTCGGGTCGCGCGTGAGCGGCACCGCGCCGACGATGTCGACGCCGGGTGCGGCGACGTCGACCGCGGCGCCGGTCGTCGAGAACGCGGTCACCCGGGAGCTCTCGTCGGTGGCGGCGACCGTGAGGACGTGCGGCCACGCTGCCGGATACGTCGTCGGGCTTCCCTCCTCGCCGCTGTTGCCGGCCGCCGCGACGACGAGGCACCCGTTGTGCACGGCCGTGAGGATCGCGTCCTGCAGGAACTCGTCCTGGAGCACGCTGCCGAAGCTGAGGTTGATCACGCCGGGGCAGCGGTTCGCCGCTGCGAGGATGCCGGTGACGGCCGAGGAGTCCGCGATGCCGCGGGGGTCCGGGCTCGCGTCGTCGATCTGGAGCACGGCGGCGGGATAGACGCCGACGATCCCGACGTCGTTCGCGGGGGCCGCGGCGACCGAGGCGACGATCGTGCCGTGGTACTCCTCCCGGCCGAGGACGCTCTGGCCGTTGAGGAAGATCGTGTTCGGACGGCCCGCGAACTCGGGGTGCGTCGGGTCGACGCCGCTGTCGACGATCGTGAGCGGCACGCCCGGGCCGGGCGGCGCCGCGCGGTCGGCGCCGATTGCCGCGAGCCACCACTCCTGCGCCTGCAGCGGGTCGGCCGCGCCGGCGACCGGGGCCGCGGAGGCCGCAGCGGCGAAGCACAGGGCGAGCAGGCCGGCGGCGAGGAGGCGGCGTCCCACGGAGCACGCCACGGTAGCTACGGTCACGGCCGTGGCCAGGGCGTACGTCGGGCTCGGCTCGAACCTCGGCGACCGCGAGGCGACGATCCGCGCGGCGGTCGGCGACCTTGCGAAGGCGGCGGGAGTCGAGGTCGTCGCCGTCTCCACGCTCCGTGATACGGAGCCGGTGGGCGAAGTGGATCAGCCGCGTTTCCTGAACGGCGTCGCCGTGCTCGAGACCGCCCTCCCGGCGCGCGAGCTCCTCGGGCTCCTGCTCGCCGTCGAGGCCCGTCTCGGGCGCGACCGCGCGGCCGTGCCGGCCCGGGGCCCGCGCACCGTCGATCTCGACCTCCTGCTCTACGGGGACGCCGAGATCGACGAGGAACGCCTTCGGGTTCCGCACCCCCGGCTCCACGAGCGGGCCTTCGTGCTCGAGCCGCTCCACGAGGTCGCGCCCGGCCTGGAGGTGCCCGGAAAGGGCTCTGTGGAGGCCATCCTGGCCCGGCTACACTTGGGGTCGTGAGCCACCTCGACGACCTGGACGAGTACGAGGCAGAGCTCGAGCTCGTCCTGAAGAAGGAATACCAGGCGGTCTTCGGGCTCTTCCGCTACTGCGTGCTGACGCCCGACGCGACGTACCTCTGCAACAAGCTCGAGCGCACCGTCACGCCGCAGCCGGCCTACCCGTTCTTCAACCTGCGCCTCGAGGACGTCTGGGTGTGGGACAAGAACCGCCCGACGCGGATGATCCCGCGCACGGAGATCTTCGTCATCTCCGGCGACGTGACGATCGAGGAGCTCCGCGCCGAAGGCGACGAGGAGCCGCTCACCGCGGAGACGCTCGCGGAGCGGATCGGCGAGTCCTCGCCGCCGCGCGACGAAGACTTCTAGTCTCGCCACGCGGGCGTTTCGACAGCGGGGTCAGACCCCGAGAGCGTTTCGACAGCGGGGTCAGACCCCGAGGGTCTGACCCCTGTTCCGCCCCGCGTTTCGACAGCGGGGTCAGACCCCGAGGGTCTGACCCCTGTTCCGCCCCGCGTTTCGACAGCGGGGTCAGACCCTAGGGTCTGACCCCGCTGTTCCGGGCTCGCGCCTGCCGGGCGGCGGTTTTGACGTAGGTTTTTGCGGTGCTGCTCGCGGTCGACGTCGGGAATACGCAGACGGTCTTCGGGCTCTACACGGGCGACACGCTCGGCGAGCGCTTTCGGATTGCCACGGAGACGCAGCGGACCGGGGACGAGCTCGGGGCGCTCCTCGACGACTTCGTCGACTACGACGCGCTCGACGGCATCTGCCTCTCGTCGACCGTGCCGCGGCTCGTCCGCGAGTACGAGCTCCTCGCCGAGCGGTGGGCGAAGGTGCCGCTCCTCGTGATCGGCCCCGGCGTGAAGACCGGCATCCAGATCCAGTACGACGACCCGCGCGAGGTCGGGCCCGACCGTGTGATGAACGCCGTCGCCGCGAAGGAGCGCTACGGCGCGCCGGCGATCGTCGTCGACTTCGGGACCTCGACGAACTTCGACGTCGTCTCACCGGCCGGCGACTACGTCGGCGGCGTGCTCGCCCCCGGCGTCGAGGTCTCGATGGACGCGCTCTTCGCGCGCGCCGCCCGCCTCGTCAAGGTGGACTACGTCGAGCCGCCGACCGTGATCGGGAAGACGACGGCGACCGCGTTGCAGTCCGGGCTCGTCTACGGCTTCGCAGGCCAGGTCGACGGCATCGTCGACGCGATCCGCGGCGAGCTCGGTGCAGAGGCGAAGGCGATCGCGACGGGCGGCCTCGCCGACCTGATCGCCCCGCACTCGCGCACGATCTCGCAGGTCGACCCGTTCTTGACGCTGGACGGCCTCAGGATCGTCTGGGAGCGGAACCGCGCCGCTCAGCCGCCGCCGTAGACGGAGATCGGCATGCCCTCGAGCAGGAGCTCGCTCTCGGGGGCGTTCCGCTCCAGCTCGTCGAGCAGCTCGGCCGCGCCGGGCGCCGCGGCGAGCAGGCGCGTCACGACCTCCTCGGTCGACGAGAGCTGCACGAGCTCGTTCTTGAACGGCTTCGGGAAGCGGCCGTGGCCGAGGTACCACGCGTAGAACTTCTTGAGGAAGCCGGACGCGCGCCGCTCGCCGAGCTCGCGCACCGTCTCGCGGACGAAGTGGATGAGCTCCGCGGCGACCTCCTCGCGCGAAGGCTTCGCGCCGTCGCCGAAGACGATCTCGCGGATCGCCCACGGGTTCCCCTGCGCGCCGCGGCCGACCATCACGGCTGCGGCACCGGTCGCGCCGAGCACCGCCTCCGCCTTCGCGCGCGAGGTGATGTCGCCCGAAGCGACGACGGGCACGTCGACGAGCTCGACGAGCTCGGCCGTGAGCGTGTGGTCGGCGTAGCCGGTGTACATCTGCTTCGCCGAGCGCGGATGGAGCGTCAGCGTCGCCGCGCCGGCCGCCACGAGCCGGGGGCCGAGCTCGAGGCAGGCGCGCGAGCCGTCGTCGACGCCGCGCCGCATCTTCACCGACACGGGCACCTCGACGGCCGACGCGACGGCCTCCGTGATGCGGCAGGCGAGGTCGGGATGCTCGAGCAGGTGCGCGCCCGCGCCCGTCTTCGTCACCTTTCGCACCGGGCAGCCGAAGTTCATGTCGACGAGATCGGCGCCGGCGGCCTCGACCATCCGGGCCGCCTCCGCCATCGCGCGGGGCTCGGAGCCGAAGATCTGGATCGCGAGCGGGTGCTCGTCCGAGGCCACCCGGAGGTAGCCGAGGGTCTTCTCGTTCCGGTGCTCGATCCCCGCGCAGGAGACCATCTCCGAGCACACGAGCCCGGCCCCGTAGCGCCGCCCCTGCCGCCGGAAGGCCTGGACCGAGACGCCCGCCATCGGGGCGAGCACGACCCGCGTGGGGATCTCGACGCCCCCGATCCACCAGGTTTCCCGCAGATTCACCTGCATCGGAGCATGGTACCCGGGCGCTATTGACGTTCCTCCCGGGCGGGAGTACCATCCGCCCCCGCCGGAGGCAGGTCGCCCCGGCCGTTTTCGTGCAGGGGTCTGCCAGGAGGGCACAAGCCTTGAAGGAAGTCATTCTCACGCCCGACGGGTACAAGAAGCTCCAGGCGGAGATCGAGTACCTGTCGAACGACAAGCGCCGCGAGATCGCGGACCGCATCCGCGATGCGCGCGAGTTCGGCGACATCGCAGAGAACGCGGAGTACGACTCCGCGAAGAACGAGCAGGCCCACCTCGAGGCCCGGATCGCGATCCTCGAGGAGCGCCTGAAGAGCGCCCGCGTCGTGACGAAGAAGGAGATCAAGTCGGGCGAGGTGTCGGTGGGCACGAAGGTGCGCCTGCGCGACGTGAAGGCGGGCAAGACGATCGAGTACTTCATCGTCGGCTCGGCCGAGGCCGACCCCGCCGAGAACAAGCTCTCGAACGAGTCGCCGGTCGGCAAGGCGATCATGGGCCGCAAGAAGGGCGAGACGGTCGAGGTCGCAGCGCCGCGCGGCACGCTCAAGTTCAAGATCATGGACATCAAGGCGGCGTAAGCCGGCCTCCGATGTTCGCGGGCGGCGGATGATCGATCTCCATTCGCACGTCCTGCCCGGCGTCGACGACGGTCCGCCGACGCTCGACGGCAGCCTCGATCTCCTGCGTGCCGCCGCCGAGGACGGCATCGCGCAGATCGCCGCGACGCCGCACGTGCGCGAGGACTGGCGCACGACGCCGTACCTGATGGAGCAGCGCGTCGCCGAGGTGAACTTCGCCGCCCGCGCCGAGGGGATCGGCGTCGAGGTGCTGCCCGGCGGCGAGCTCGATCTCGCGTATCTCCAGCGGCTCGACGACGACGAGCTGCGCCGCTTCGGCCTCGGCGGCAACCCGAGCCTCCTGCTGCTCGAGTTCCCGTACGTCGGCTGGCCGATGGTCCTGCGCGACGTCCTCTTCCGGCTCGAGCTGCGCGGCTTCGACGCGGTGCTCGCGCATCCGGAGCGAAACGCGGACGTGCAGGCCGCACCGGAGAGGCTTGCGGACATCGTCGCGGCCGGCGCGCTCGTGCAGCTCACCGCCGCGTCCCTCGACGGGCGAATCGGCCGGCGCGCCGCAGCGTGCGCGCACGCGCTCCTCGACGCAGGGCTTGCACATCTGATCGCGAGTGACGCCCACGCCCCGAGCATCCGCGCCGTCGGCATGACCGCGGCGGCGGAGGCCGTCGGCGACGCGGGTCTCGCGCGGTGGCTCACCGAGGACGTGCCCCGCGCGCTCGTGAGCGGCGAGCCGCTGCCGCACCGCCCGGTCGGCAGGGCGAAGCGGCGCCTGCGCTTTCGCCGCCGGCACTAGACTCGCCCACCATGACCGCGCCCAAGCGCTTCCCCGATCGCGACGAGATCGCCGTCGTCCGCGCAGAGGCCGAGCAGCTCGGGGACGGCGAAACGGGCGACGCGAAGCGCAGGCTCGCCGGGCGCGTGCTGGCGCGCCGCGACATGGGGAAGCTCGTGTTCCTCGACCTCGTCGACCGCTCCGGGCGCATCCAGCTTCTCTGCCCGCTCGAGCGGACGGGCGAGATCGAGGTGCATCTCGGCGACATCGTCGGCGTCACCGGCTCTCCCGCGAAGTCGCGCCGCGGCGAGCCGTCGCTCATGGTGGACTCGCTCGAGGTCCTCTCGCGCATCCGGACGCCGCTCCCCGACACGTTCCACGGGCTCACCGACGTCGAGCAGCGCTACCGCAGGCGCTATCTCGACCTGCTGATGAACGAGGAGGCGCGGACGGATCTCCTCGTCCGCTCGCGGGCCGTCGCGGCGATCCGGCGCGCACTCGACGAGTGGGGCTTCGTCGAGGTCGAGACGCCCGTGCTGCAGCCGCGGTACGGCGGCGCCTTCGCGAAGCCGTTCGTCACCCACTGGAACGCGCTCGACGAGGACCGGTATCTGCGGATCGCGACCGAGCTCTACCTGAAGCGGCTGATCGTCGGCGGGCTCGAGAAGGTCTACGAGATCGGCAAGGACTTCCGCAACGAGGGCGTGACCTTCAAGCACCACCCGGAGTTCACGATGCTGGAGTGGTACGAGGCATACGCGGACTACACCGACACGATGGAGCGCATCGAGCAGCTCGTTGCGCGCACGGCGTCGGAGGTGCTCGGGAGAACGACGGTGACGTTCCGCGGGAACGAGATCGACTTCGCGCCGCCGTGGCGGCGCGTCAAGTTCGTCGACGCGCTCGCCGAGCACGGGCTGTGGACGCGCGACGCCGCCGAGCTGCGCCGGCTTCTCGAGGAGCGCGACGTCGACGTGTCGCACGACCCGACGTGGGCGAAGCTCATCGACCACGCGCATTCACGCTTCGTCGAGCCGGGGCTCGTTCAGCCGACGATCCTCTACGACTACCCGATCGAGCTCTCCCCGTTCGCGCGCGTGACGGACGGTGACGAGACGATCGTCGAGCGGTTCGAGTACTTCGCCGGCGGGATGGAGCTCGGCAACGCCTTCACGGAGATCAACGACGCCGAGGAGCAGGCCTCGCGGTTCGCGCTCCAGCAGTCGGAGCGGGACGCGGGCGACGTCGAGGCGGAGGAAGGCGACCCGGACTACGTCGAGGCGCTCTCCTACGGCATGCCGCCGACGAGCGGCATCGGGCTCGGCATCGACCGGCTCGCCATGCTCCTCACCGGGCGCGAGTCGATCCGCGACGCGATTCTCTTTCCGGCGCTACGACGCGTCGACTAGCGACTCGTCGAGCACCGGCGCGGTGCGGACGTAGCCGATCACGTCGGCGAGGATCTCGTCGAGGGACCGCGTCGGCGTCCAGTCGACGGCGGCGGTCACCTTGTCGATCGACGGCTGCCGGTGGAGCATGTCCTCGATCCCCTGCCCGTAGACCTCGTCGTACGGGATGCGCACGATCTCCGAGTCGGAGCCGGTCGCGGCGAGCACCCGCTGCGCGAGCTCCTCGATCGTCACGCGCTCGGTCGAGCCGACGTTGAAGATCTCGCCGTCGACGTCGTTCGCGTCCATCAGCGTCGACAGCGCGCGAATCGTGTCCTGGACGTGGCAGAAGCAGCGGGTCTGCGTGCCGTCGCCGTGGATCTCGAGCGGGCGGCCTGCGAGTGCCGCGGAGACGAAGCGCGGGATGACCATCCCGTACTGGCCGCTCTGGCGCGGGCCGACCGTGTTGAAGAGGCGGACGATCACGCAGTCGAGGCCGCGCTCCTGGTGGTAGGCGAGAGCGAGGAACTCGTCGAGCGCCTTCGACTCCGCATACGCCCAGCGCCGCGCCGTGGTCGGCCCGTACATCCGGAGGCTCTCCTCCGACAGCGCCTCCGGCTCGCGCCGGTCACCGTAGACCTCCGACGTCGATGCCACGAGCACGCGCTTGTCGAACCGGTTGCAGTGCTCGAGCACGTTCTCCGTTCCCTGGATGTTCGTGACGAGGGTGTGGACAGGCTGCTCGACGATCAGCCGCACGCCGACGGCCGCGGCGAGATGAAAGACGACGTCGCAGCGGTGGACGAGCTCGTTCACGACGGACGACTTCAGCACCGAGTCGACCACGAGATGGAAGTTGCGGTGCTCGCGCAGGTGCGCGACGTTCCGCTCCGACCCGGTGGAGAGATCGTCGAGGACGAAGACCTCCCAGCCCGCGTCGAGCAGGGTCTCGGTCAGATGGGAGCCGATGAAGCCTGCGCCGCCCGTGACGAGGGCGCTGCGGTGGGGTGCCTTGCCGGTCACGGGGCGATCCTAGACGGCGGGTGTGAGCGAGGTGTCGGAGCGCCCGCTCCCGCGGCCCGAAAAGAAGTCGGGCGCCGCGCGCGGAGAATCCTGTCCGAGAGCGAATACGGCATGGTTATGCGCTCGTTTCGCCCCCGGGCCTTCGGCCCCTGGCTCGCCGTGATCACGCTCACCGCCGCCGGCGCCGCGGCGGCGGCCGGCTACGCGCTCACCGCGCCGAAGCACTATCGCGCGACGGCGCAGCTCATCGTCTCTCCCGTGCCCGCGGACGACTCGACGTTCACCGGGATCGACGTGCTGCGCGACTCGGGCGGCAAGCGGACCGCCGCCGCGAGCGCGGCCGCGCTCGTGCGCGCGCCGCTCGTCGCAGATGCCGTGCGCGCGCTGCTCGGCCTGCGGCGCTCGCGGGACTCGCTGCTCCACGCGCTCGACGCGCACGTCGTCGATTCGAGCGACGTGGTCGCGGTCACCGTCGAGGACACCTCCGCGAGTAGCGCCGCGCAGCTCGCGAACGCGTTTGCCGACACGCTCGTGAACGAGCGCGCCGCGTCGTTCCAGAGCGAGGTCGGAGCCGCCGTCCGGCGGTACACGCAGCAGCTCGCCGGAATGACGAAGGCCGAGCGCGCGGCGCCCGCAGGAGCCGCGCTCACGCAGCGCCTCGTCGCGCTCCAGGGCCTGCAGGGCTCGGCGGACCCGACGGTGAAGCACGCGGGCCAGGCGGCCGCGCCGAGCGCCGCGACGGGGTGGGGCGTGCCCGAGCTCACCGGCCTCGGAGCCGCAGCCGGCGCCGTGCTCGGCCTGCTCGTCGCGCTTGCGCTCCTGTCCGGCCGAAAGGCCGGCGGCCGCGGCGGCGCCGAGGACGACCACGTCATCTCCGAGGAGGCTGCAGAGCGGCTGGCCGACCGGCTCGAGCAGCGCCTCGCGGCCCGCGAGGCGGCGCTCGCCGCCCGGGAGCGCGACCTCCAGCACGCCCTCGAGGAGCTCCGCGCCGCGCAGGTGCCGGAGCCCGCCCCGGCGGTACGGGACCCGGTCGCCGGCCGGCGACCCGACCCCGCCGGGGAGGAGCTCGCCCGCCGCGAGGCCGCGCTCGGGGAGCGCGTCGCCGCGGTCACGAGGCGCGAGCTCGAGCTCGCCCGCCGCGCGGCCGAGCTCGCCGTCAGGGAGGCCGAGCCGGAGCCCGAGCCCGAGCCGGAGCCGGAGCCCGAGCCCGAGCCCGAGCCCGAGCCGGAGCCCGAGCCGAGCCGGCGGCGAGGCCGCCGTCGCCGGCGAGCGCTCCTACAACCTCGTGACCCTGGAGCGCCTCGTCGAGGAGCGCGGGGCCCGCTTCCCCGAGCGGGCCGAGGAATGGTCGTCCTACCTCTACTTCCTGCGGGAGTACGCGGCCGCCGACGGCACCGTCCCGCCGGCCTTCGACGACCTGATCGAGGACACGTTCGGCGAGCTCGTCTCCTGAGGCGCGGCCGTCTGCCCGCGCAGGCCCGGAAGGTGTGCAGAAAGGCGCCCGGCCTGCCGATAATGCGCTCGATGGAGTCTCTGCGCGCGACTCGGTGGCAACGGGACCGTCCGGTACGATGGCCCAACCTTCGACCTGCGGGCACCCCTCGAGGGACGCCTGCGGTTCACAAGACGAAAGGGGGGTCGAGGGAACTTGTTCGAACGCTTCACTGAACGGGCTCGCCAGGTCGTCGTCCTCGCACAGGACGAGGCCCGGGCGCTCAAGCACAACTACATCGGCACCGAGCACATCCTGCTCGGGCTGCTTCGCGAGGAAGAGGGTCTCGCGGCGCGGGTGCTCGAGTCCCTCGACATCACGGTGGAGGAAGTGCGGGCGCAGGTGGCGCGCATCGTCGGTCAGGGCGACGAGGTGACGAGCGGCCAGATCCCGTTCACCCCGCGCGCGAAGAAGGTGCTGGAGCTCGCGCTTCGCGAAGCGTTGTCCCTCGGTCACAACTACATCGGCACCGAGCACATCCTGCTCGGCCTCGTCCGCGAGAACGAGGGCGTCGCAGCGCGCATCCTGCTCGACTTCGACGCCGACGCCGAGAAGATTCGCAACGAGATCATCCGCATGCTCTCCGGCCCCGGCCGGCGGCAGGGCGGCAGCGGCGGCGGCGGCCCGTCGGGCGAGAAGTCGAAGAGCTCGAAGCTGCTCGACCAGTTCGGCCGCAACCTGACGAAGCAGTCGACCGAAGGGAAGCTCGACCCGGTCGTCGGACGGCAGACGGAGATCGAGCGCCTGATGCAGATCCTGTCGCGCCGCACGAAGAACAACCCGGTGCTGATCGGCGAGCCCGGCGTCGGCAAGACCGCCGTCGTCGAGGGCCTCGCCGCGCGCATCGCGACGAACCAGGTGCCGGAGCTCCTGAAGAACAAGCAGATCTACACGCTCGACCTCGCTGCGCTCGTCGCGGGCTCGAAGTACCGCGGCGAGTTCGAGGAGCGCCTCAAGAAGGTCATGAAGGAGATCATGCAGCGGGGCGACATCATCCTCTTCATCGACGAGCTCCATAACCTCGTCGGCGCAGGCGCGGCCGAGGGCGCGATCGACGCGGCCTCGATCCTGAAGCCGGCGCTCGCGCGCGGAGAGCTGCAGACGATCGGTGCGACGACGCTCGACGAGTACCGCAAGTACCTCGAGCGCGACGCCGCCCTCGAGCGCCGCTTCCAGCAGGTGCGCGTCGAGGAGCCGTCGGTCGACGACACGGTGCAGATCCTCCGTGGCCTCCGCGACCGCTACGAGGCGCACCATCGCGTGAAGATCACCGACGAGGCGCTGCGCGCGTCCGCGGAGCTCGCCGACCGCTACATCCAGGACCGGCATCTGCCGGACAAGGCGATCGACCTCATCGACGAGGCCGCGTCGCGCATCCGCATCCGCTCGATGAACGCGCCGCCGCGCTACCGCGAGCTGGAAGAGGAGATCGAGCGCGTCCGCAAGGAGAAGGAAGACTCGATCGAGGCGCAGGAGTTCGAGAAGGCGGCCTCGCTCCGCGACAAGGAGCGGAAGCTCACGCAGAAGAAGCGCGAGCTCGAGGACGACTGGCGCAACTCGGAGTCGAGCGAGGAGCAGCCCGAGGTGGGCGAGGAGGAGATCGCCGACATCGTCTCGATGTGGACGGGGATCCCCGTCTTCAAGCTCACCGAGGCGGAGTCCGCACGGCTCGTCCGCATGGAGGAGGAGCTGCACAAGCGCGTCGTCGGCCAGGAGGAGGCGATCGTCGCGGTCGCGAAGTCGATTCGCCGCGCCCGGGCCGGCATCAAGGACCCGAAGCGCCCGACCGGCTCGTTCATCTTCCTCGGCCCGTCCGGCGTCGGCAAGACGGAGCTCGCGCGCACGCTCGCCGAGTTCCTGTTCGGCGACGAGGACGCGATGATCCAGGTCGACATGTCGGAGTACATGGAGAAGCACTCCGTGTCACGGCTCGTCGGCTCGCCCCCGGGCTACATCGGCTACGACGAGGGCGGCCAGCTCACCGAGGCGGTGCGCCGCAAGCCGTACTCCGTGCTCCTGCTCGACGAGATCGAGAAGGCGCACCCGGACGTGTTCAACATCCTCCTGCAGATCCTCGAGGAGGGGAAGCTGACCGACGCCCAGGGGCGCCGCGTCGACTTCCGGAACACGATCGTGATCATGACGTCGAACATCGGCGCCTCGCAGATCTCGAAGAACCAGGGCTTCGGCTTCTCGATCGGCGACGAGCAGGGCCTCTCGTACGACGAGATGAAGTCGCGCGTCATGGGCGAGCTGAAGAAGGTGTTCCGCCCCGAGCTCCTGAACCGCATCGACGAGATCATCGTCTTCCACAAGCTCGCGAAGGACGAGATCATGACGATCGTCGACCTGATGCTCCGCCGCCTGCGCGAGCAGATGGCCCAGCACGAGGTGACGATCGAGCTGACCGAGCCCGCGAAGGAGCTGCTCGTCGACAAGGGCTACGACCCGGCGATGGGGGCGCGGCCGCTGCGCCGCGCGATCCAGCGCTTCATCGAGGACCCGCTCGCGGACTACGTCCTCGGCCGGGCGATCGAGCCGGGCTCGACGATCCTCGTCGGCCGCAAGGCGGGGGAGGACGGCGAGCCGGGCGACGAGGTCGACATCACGTTCATCCCGGGCGAGGTCACGCCCGAAAAAGTGACCGTCCCGCCGGAGGAGCCGGCTCCCCACGAGCCGACGGAGTGATCGACCAGCGGGGTCAGACCCTCAGGGTCTGACCCCGCGGTGAAAGCAGGCAGAGCGATCGGGGTCAGACCCTCAGGGTCTGACCCCGCTGGTGAAGCGCCGCGCTGAACCACCCGAAAGGGGAGGAATCAAGCGTCGCCGGTCCTCCAGAGTGCTTTTCAGACGGCACATCCCAACGGGGCCCCGATGCGGCGGGGGCCCGGCGCAGAACTCCCCCCTCGGAAAAGCAAGCGGCCCCCACTGCGGCGGGGCCGCTTTTTCTTTCGCCGCAGTGGCCTACGGACGGTACTGCTGGTCGAGCGAGCAGACCGTATCGACATGCACCCGGATCCAGACGCCGGAGTCGAGGGGCTCGAAGAGGGCACGGTGCGCTCCGCCGTTCACGATCCGCTCGAGCTCGGCGACGCCGATCGGCGTCGCCCCGAGCGGCCCGGGGCCGCCGCGGGTGAGGACGGTGACCCGTGCGGCCGGGTCGACCCGGTAGGTGAGAAGCCGGTGCCCGCCCTCGACGACGTAGTTGTCGTTCGGCACCGGCTGCCCCGCCGCCACGGCGCCGGCCTCGGCGGCGGCGGTGTTCGCCGTCAGCCCGCTCGTCAACCAGGCCGGGTCGAAGCGAAGCTCGAGGCGCCCGCTCCTGCGCGCGAGGGCCGCCACGTGGCCGAAGAGCCGCTGCTCCCCGCACCCCGAAGCCGCGGGGCCCGTGGCCGACGCCTTCGTGAAGTACAGCGCGGCGAAGACGGTCGCGACGACGGTCGCAACAGCTGCCACCGCGAGCGGCCAGCGTCTCATCGACAGGCGACTCTATTCCGTGGCGAAGGCGAGCTCGGCGTCCGCCCTCGTCCGTAGGGTGAGGAACGCGGCGAAGCCGGCCGTTCAGTTCGCATGCACCGAGTGCGGGTACTCCCTCGGGCCGCTGGTTCGGCAAGTGCCCGGGCTGCAACGCGTTCGGGACGCTCGTCGAGGAGGTCATCGGGAAGGTGACCGCCGCGAAGGCGCCGCCGAAGCCGCTCCTGCGCCTCGTCGACGTCGAGGTCGAGGAAGGCGGCCCGGATCTCGACCGGCGTGCCGGAGCTCGACCGCGTGCTCGGCGGCGGCCTCGTGCCCGCCTCGCTCGTGCTCGTCGGCGGCGAGCCCGGCAAGCATGGAGTCCACCCTGCTCTTGATGGCGCTCCAGGCGATGAGCGCCGCGCGCCGCACGCTTCTCATCACCGGCGAGGAGTCGGTCGCGCAAGTGAAGCTCCGGGCCGAGCGGCTCGGCGGCGCGGCGAACGTCGAGATCCTCGCCGAGACGGAGCTCGACACCGTCTGTGAGACCCTCGAGACCGAGCGGCCCGACGTCTGCGTCAT
>CAWHPX010000019.1:0-23317 GCA_963831405.1 uncultured Actinomycetes bacterium | reverse complement strand
CTCGACGCCGCGGCGTGCGAGCTTCTGCGCGAGCCGGTCGGCGCCGCGCTTGGTGCGGACGAAGACGAGCGAGAGCCCGTCCTCGGACTCGAGGAGCTCGACGAGCGTGTCGATCTTGCCGTCGGGCGTCACCGAGACGAAGTCGTGCTCGATGATGCCGTCGTCGTTCTCGACGTTGCGTGCGGACTCGAAGCGCGACGGGTCCTCGGTGTAGGCGTGCGCGAGCTCGCCGACCTCGCCGTCGAGCGTGGCCGAGAAGAGCATCGTCTGCCGATCGCGCGGAACGCTGCGGAGGATGCGCTCGACCTGCGGGCGGAAGCCCATGTCGAGCATGCGATCCGCCTCGTCGAGGACGAGGATGCGCACGCCGTCGAGCTTGACGAGCCGCCGCTCGATCAGGTCCTGCAGCCGGCCGGGCGTCGCGACGACGACGTGCGAGCCCTGCATGCGCTTGGCCTGCGCCTGCACCGGCGTGCCGCCGTAGGCAAGGCCGACCTTGAGGCCCTTCGCCGAGGCGAACGAGCCGACCTCCTCGGCGACCTGGAGCGCGAGCTCGCGGGTCGGCACGAGGACGAGAGCCTCGGGCCTCGCGCTGCCGGCGTCGAGGCGCTCGACGATCGGCAGGCCGAAAGCGAGTGTCTTGCCCGAGCCGGTGGGCGACTTCGCGAGGATGTCGCGGCCGGCGATCGCGTCGGGCAAGACGAGAGACTGGATGGTGAACGGCTCGACGATGCCGCGGACCGCGAGCGCCTGCTCGACGGCCGCGCTCACGCCGAGCGCGGAAAAGGATTGGTTCATGTGGTTGTTCGACTCCTTGATGGTCAAATGCGGTTCGAGATCACACGACTCGAAACCACGCAAGGAGGAACGAGAAGCTGAAATCTCACGGGACGACCCGTTGTCGTCCGTGACATCAGCGTAGCAGGGAATGCGGGTCTCGGGTGGATCGCGGCCCGACAGCCGCTCGGAACGAGGGTTTCGGCGGCATTCCGCTCAGGCGGGAAGGCGCGATTCCTCGCTCGCTGCCGGGGTGAACTCCTCGCCGTCGAGCGGGCGCGCCGAGTCGCGGAGCGGCACCTCGCGGAGCAGGAAGGTCAGGAGGAAGGAGAAGACGGCGACGACCGCGGCGACGACGAACACCGGATGGAGAGAAGCGGAGACCGCCTGCACGTAGCCTGCGTGCACGGCCGGCGGCAGGTGCGCGACGACGGCGGGGCTCACCGTCCTCGGGACGTGCGAGCCGGACGGCAGATGCGAGGCGAGGCTTCCGTGGAGCCGGTTCGCGAAGATCGCGCCGAAGATCGCGATGCCGATCGAGCCGCCCACCTGGCGGAAGAGGAGCGAGCCCGGACGTGGCCACGCCCATGTGCCGGTAGTCGACCGCGTTCTGCACCGCGAGCACGAGCACCTGCATCACCATCCCGAGCCCGAGGCCGAGCACGAGCATCGAGAGCGATGCGTAGAGCCCCGTCGAGTGGATGTCGAGCCGCGAGAGCAGCAGCATGCCGACGGTCATGACGGCGGTGCCGACGACCGGGAACGGCTTGTAGCGCCCGAACCTGCTGATCAGCCGGCCGCTGACGATCGACGTGACGAGCAGCCCGCCCATCATCGGCGTCAGCTGCAACCCGGACGAGGTCGGGCTTCGCCCCTTCACGATCTGCAGGAAGATCGGCAGGTACGTGACCGAGCCGAAGAGCGCGAGGCCGATGATGAAGCCGATGCCGGCGCAGACGGAGAAGATGCGGTTGCGGAAGAGCTCGAGCGGCAGGATCGGCTCGCCGGCGCGGCGCTCGGCGAAGAGGAACCCGACGAGCAGGACGACGCCGAGGGCGATGAGGAGCACGCTCTCGCCGGAGCTCCAGGCGAACGTCGTGCCGCCGAGGCTCGTGAAGAGCACGACGGCGGAGAGGCCGCCGGCCAGCAGCATCGCGCCGAGGTAGTCGATCGCGTGCTCGACCCGTTCCGTGCGCGTGTGGAAGACGGCGCCGATGACGGCCATCGCGACCGCCGCCACGGGCAGGTTGACGTAGAAGATCCACCGCCACGACAGGTTGTCGACGAAGAAGCCGCCGAGCAGCGGCCCGACGATCGTCGACACCCCGAAGACGCCGCCGAAGATCCCCTGGTAGCGGCCGCGGTCGCGCGGCGGGATGATGTCGCCGACGACGGCGATCGTCGTCGTGATCAGGCCGCCGGCGCCGAGGCCCTGGAGCGCGCGAAAGGCGATCAGCTCCGGCATGTTCTGGGCGATGCCGCAGAGCATCGAGCCGATCAGGAAGATGACGATCGCGACCTGGAGCGTCTGCTTGCGGCCGTAGAGGTCGCCGAACTTGCCGTAGAGCGGGCCCGTGATCGTCGACGCGAGCAGGTACGCGGTCACGACCCAGGAGAGATGCTGCAGGCCGCCGAGGTCGCCGACGATGGTCGGGAGCGCCGTCGCGACGATGGTCTGGTCGAGCGACGCGAGGAGGATCACGAGCATCAGCGCGCCGAAGATCAGGCGCACGCGTGGTGCCGGCTGAGCGGGCGAGCTCACCCCGGAGTGGTACCAGCGAGCGCGAACTCCATGCAGACGGAAGCGGCGTAACGTTTCGGCCCCTCCGTAGACTGGATGACCATGACGAAGACCGAGAAGACCGACGCCGAGTGGCGCGCCGCGCTCGACCCCGAGCAGTACCGCGTGCTGCGGGAGAAGGCCACCGAGCCGGCGTTCACCGGCGAGTACGACCACGTGTTCGACCCCGGCACGTATCTCTGTGCCGGCTGCGGCGCGACCCTCTTCGAGTCGGAGACGAAGTACGACTCCGGCTGCGGGTGGCCGGCCTTCTACGCGCCCGCCGGGGAAACGGCGATCGACGAGGAGACCGACGTCAGCTACGGGATGGTGCGCACCGAGGTCATGTGCGCGAGCTGCGGCGGCCACCTGGGCCACGTCTTCCCCGACGGGCCGCGCCCGACCGGGCAGCGCTACTGCATCAACTCGGCCGCCCTGAAGCTCGAAGAGAAGTAAGAGCCGCGAGCCGGGGCTCAAGCCCCGGCTCGTGACCGCCGATACAGAAGGGATGCGGCGGCCCTTCGGCGTGATCTTGCCGATCCTCGTCACCTGCGGCGGCCTCCCCGTGGCCTCGCTCGTGCTCTTCGGCGGCCGGCACGTGATGCCGCCCATGTGGGTGCACTTCTACGGAGTCGGCGTCAGCGCGCTCGCGGCGACCGCGGCCGCGGCCGGCGTGACCTGGTACGGCGCGCGCCAGCGCGACGTCCGCACGGTCGTCGTCGGCGGCGGCTTCTCGCTGATGGCGTCGCTCCTCGCGGTGCACGGCCTGAGCACGCCGGGCGTCCTCATCGGGCCGAACGGGCTCATCGCGGTCACGGGCGCCGCGACGCTCCCCGTCGGCGGCTGCGTGATGGCGCTCTCGGCCCTGCCGCAGTTCGGATCGGCGCGCTCGATCCCGCGCGTGCTCACGGTCCAGGTCGCCCTCGCCGCCGCGATCGTCGCCTTCAGCCTCGTCGGCGCGCTCGCTCCCGCGATCGTGCCGGGAGTGCCGGCCCCGCGGTCGGCGCCCGCTCTCGCGCTCTTCGCACTCGGCCTCGCCGTCTACGGGGCGCTCGCGATCCGCGCGACGAACACCTTCCTGCTGACCCGTCGCGCCGCGGACTTCGCCGTCGTGGTCGGGATCGTGCTGCTCGCCTGCTCGCTCTACGGCGCGCTCTTCCTCTCGTTCATGGATCTCGGCTGGTGGCTCGGCCACATCTTCGAGATGGCGGGCATCGTCGTCGTCGGCGGCTCGCTCGTCTACGACCTACGACGCGGCCGCCGCTCGCGGCCGCTCGTCGGAGATCTGAGCGCAGCCGACCTCGTCGCCTCGGAAGAGGCCTACCTCGGCGCGCGCGTGCGGGCCCTGACCGTTCGCCTCGCGGCCAAGGACACCTCGACGGAGGAGCACACCCGCCGTGTCGCGATGCTCGCCGTGCAGGTCGGCGAAAGGCTCGGCCTCTCGCCGTCGCGGCTTCGCGCGCTCGCAATCGGCGGGCTGCTGCACGACATCGGCAAGCTCTCCGTGCCGGACTCGATCCTCCAGAAGCCCGGCCCGCTCGACGACGACGAGTACGAGGTGATCAAGGAGCACCCCGAGCGCGGCCGCGAGCTGCTGACCGAGCTCGGCGGCTTCGACGAGGCCGTGGGCCGGCTCGTGCTCGACCATCACGAGCGGCTCGACGGCAGCGGCTACCCCCGGGCGCTCGAGGGAGCCGAGCTCGATCTTGCGACGAGGATCCTCGCGGTCTGCGACGTCTACGACGCGCTCGTCTCCCGGCGCGCCTACCGGCCCGCCTGGTCTCGCGAGCAGGCGCTCGAGCTCCTGCACGACGAGTCCGGCGTCGCCTTCGACTCGCGCTGCGTCGAGGCGCTCGACTGGATCGTCACGGGCGCGGAGCCCGTCGCCGTGGCCCTCGACGAGCTCAGAGCAGCTTCGCCAGCGCCGAGTGCGCCATGACGAGCGCGGGCTCGCGCTGCATGAGCGAGAGATAGCGCCTGCCGAACGGCGTGTCCTGCTTCGGCGGGAGGAGCAGGTCGCGTGCAGCCTCCGCCGGATCCGAGCTCTCCTCCTCGTCGTCGTCGAGCGCGAGCACGAGCGCGGTCAGCGGCTTGAGCCAGCCGTAGCGAACCGGGTCGGAGACGATCTGCAGGTACTCGGCGCCCGAGAGCGCACCGTGCACACGCTCGAGGTTCTTCCGCTCCGCGGCGAGCACCGCCTTGTGGAGCGCAAGGAGCGGCGGCCGAAGCTCGTCTCGCGTCGCCACGATCGAATCATGGCCAGTTCTGCAACGCGGTGCGCAAGTTCCACGCGAGGAGCCGCAACTTCGTTCATGATGCACACCGTGACGACGGGGCTCGAGCAAGCGGTGGACACGAATGCGGCGCGGATCGTCGGCGAGACGCTGCGCACCGCCGGCTACACCGAGGCTGCGATCGCCGCCATGCTGGGCGAGGACGCCTTCTCGGCGCGGGAGAAGGACATGCCGGTGCTCATGAGGCGTCTCACCGACACGCGTCTCGGCACGGTCGTCCGCGCCTTCTTCCTCGTCCTCCCCGTGCCGACCGCAGATCTGACGCGCGCGATCGGCGAGCGCGGCGTCGGCTCGCTCGAGGCGGCAGGCCTCGCAGAGGTCGGAGACGACGTCGTGCCGCGGATGCGCATCCTCCCGGTCGCCGACCTCCTCGTCGCCTCCGACGATCACCCGACGCGCGAGGGCGAGCTGCCCACGGATTTCGTCGCCGCCTATACCGCCGCGTCGCGCCTCACGGACGAGCTGACGCCTCGCGCCGAGATCGAGCGGGCGCTCGACGTCGGCACGGGCAGCGGCGTGCACGCCCTGCTCGCCGCCCGGCACGCGCGTGAGGTGATCGCGACCGACGTGAACGCGCGGGCGCTCGCCTACACGGAGCTGAACGCCGCGTTGAACGGGCTCCGCAACATCGAGTGCCGCGAGGGCAGCCTGTTCGAGCCCGTCGAGGGCGAGACCTTCGATCTCATCACCTGCAACGCCCCGTATGTCGTGTCGCCCGAGACGCGCTGGGCGTACCGTGACGGCGGCTTCGGCGCCGACGAGGTCTCGCACCGCGTCGTCATGACGGCGGCGCAGCACCTGCGTGACGGCGGCTACGCCACGCTGCTCGTCTCGTGGCTCGGCGCCGACGCGAACGAGCCGGACAAGCGGGCCCTCGAGTGGGCGGAGGAAGCCGGCTGCGACTCGTGGATCCTCCCGATCTGGGGCGGCGACCCGGTGACGCATGCGTCGACGTGGAACGACCACCTCGCCGACGACCCGGAGGCGTACGAGAGGGCGCTCGACGAGTGGACGACGTACTTGCGCGACCTCGGCGTCAACTGGGTGAGCGAGGGCGGCATCCTGCTCCACCGCAGCGACGGCGCCGAGCACACGGCGCGCGTCGACCAGGTCGAGGACGACGACCTCGAGGACGCGGGGGACCAGATCCTGCGCGCCTTCGAATCGCGCGCCGTGCTCGCCGAGATGGAGAGCGACGACGAGCTTCTCGACGCGAACGTCGCGGTCGCAGGCCCGATACGGCTGGAGCTCGCGATCGAGCCCGAGGGCACGGCCACGATCGTCCTCGGCGCGACCGTGCATCTCGACGAGGGGACGCATCCCTCGGTCGACGTCAGCTCGGACATGATCGAGGTGCTCGCCGTGCTCGACGGGGCGAAGCGCTACGGCGAGGTGATCGAGTCGGTGGCCGCGAGCCTCGACTTCACGCCGGCCGAGACGCAGAAGCTCCGGCACGAAGCGCTCGAGGTCGGACGCGAGCTGCTCGAGCTCGGCGCCCTCTGCTTCGAGTAGCGCGGCGGCGGCATGGACGACGTGCGCCTCGACAAGTGGCTCTGGGCAGCACGCTTCTACCGGACGCGCAGCCTGGCAACCGACGCGGTGCTCGGCGGCCGCGTCCACCTGAACGGCGTCCGCGTGAAGCCGTCGAAGGACGTGCGCGTGGGCGACACCGTCGAGGTCTCGATCGGCCCGGTACGCCGGGTCGTCGCCGTCACCGGGCTGAGCGGCAAGCGCGGCTCGGCGACCGCCGCAGCGGCGCTGTATGCGGAGACCCCGGAGTCGATCCGCGCCCGCGAGCAGGCTGCGCTCGAGCGCCGCGCCGCACGGCCGCTCGGAGCAGACCTCGGCGCGCGACCGACGAAGCTCGATCGCAGGAGGCTCGACGCGCTTCGCCGCGCGGGCCGCCGGTCGAGCTGAATCAGTCGGGCCGCAGGACGAGCGCGACCTCGTCGGCGTAGCACCACGACCAGTCCTCGCCCGGCTCGGCCGACCGGACGAGCGGATGCCCGCTGTCGCGGAAGTGCGCGCTCGCGTGCCTCGCCGGCGAGGAGTCGCAGCAGCCCACCTTGCCGCACGCAAGGCACATGCGGAGATGCACCCAGCGCTCGCCGGACTTCAGGCACTCCTCGCAGCCGAGCGGCGGATCGGGCAGCTCGAGCACCTGCACGGTGTCGAGATGCGTGCAAACCGCGTCGGCGTCGGCCACTACTGCTGGTACCGCTCGACGACGCTCTCGTCGCGAACCTGCGCAGCATCCGGGTCGAGGCCCGCCCGGTCGAGTGCGCGCCGCTGGCGCAGAAGGTCCCAGCACTGGTCGAGGGTCACCTTCAGCGAATCGAGCCGGCGGCGGTCGTCCTCGCTCGCGCCGCCGTCGGCCGCGCCCTCCCAGAGGCGGTGCTCCTCGGCGACGAGCTCTTCGATCCGACGGTGGATCTCCGCTTCGTTCATCCCGGGACTCTACTCGACCGCGTGCGCCGGCTCCGGCGCGTGACCGTGCGCGCCCGCGACGCGGGCCCGGAAGAACACGGCGCCGCAGACCGCCGCCGCAGCCGCGAAGATCGCGCCGACGAGGAACGCGGCGTGGTAGCCGCCGGCGAGCGCGGCGAGGTGCCCGTCTCCGGCCGCAGTCAGGCTGTCGCTGCGCGATGCGGCGATGCTCGCGAGGACGGCGAGGCCGAGCGCGCCGCCCATCATGAAGGCCGTGTTGACGATGCCGGAGGCGAGCCCCGACTCCATCGGCTCGACGTCGCTCATCGCCGCGAGCAGCAGCGGGTTGAAGGCCATGCCCGCGCCGAACCCGAGCAGCGTCATGCTCGGCAGCACGTCGACGAGGAAGCTGCCGCCGACCGGCGCGCGCGCGAAGAGCACGAGCCCGGCCGCCGCGAGCAGCAGCCCCGCCGAGAGCGGCGGCTTGACGCCGAGCCGCATGACGAGCTTCGCCGAGAGCCCGAGCGAGAAGGCGCCCATGATGAGGTTCGCGGGCACGAACGCGAGGCCGACCTTGAGCGGGCTGTAGCCGAGCACGAGCTGGAGATAGAGCGCCGAGAGGAAGAACCACGCGAACATCGCCGCGGACCAGAGAATGCCGACGACGTTCGCGGTCGCGACGTTGCGCAGCCTGAAGATGCGGAGCGGCATCAGCGGCTCGCGCAGCCGCGCCTCGAGCGCCAGGAACACGGCGAGCAGCGCGACCGCCGCGCCGAGCAGGCCGAGCGTCCGGCCCGACGTCCACCCGGTGCCGTTCCCGTTGACGATCGCGTAGACCGCGAGCATCAGCGCGGCCGTGACGGTGACGGCGCCGGCCGCGTCGACACGCCCCGTGCCCGCGTGACCCGCCGCGGGCAGGAGACGGAGCGAGAAGAGATAGACGGCGACGCCGATCGGCAGGTTCACGAGGAAGATCCAGTGCCACGAGAGCACGTCGGTGAGGACGCCGCCGAGGAGCACGCCGATCGTGCCGCCGCCGGACATGACGAAGCCGAAGACGCCCATCGCCTTCGCCCGCTCCCCCGGCTCGGTGAACAGATTCATGATCAGCGAGAAGGCGACGGCGGAGACGACCGCGCCGCCGAGCCCCTGCACCGCGCGCGCCGCGACGAGGAGGCCCTGGGAGGTCGAGAGACCGCAGGCGAGCGAGGCGACGGTGAAGAGCGAGATCCCGCTCAGGAAGAGCCGCCGGTGGCCGAAGAGATCGCCGAGCCGGCCGCCGAGGAGGAGGAAGCCGCCGAAGGTCAGCATGTACGCGTTCACGACCCACGCAAGCGAGGTCGGCGAGAAGCCGAGGTCGGCCCGGATCGACGGCAACGCCACGTTCACGATCGTCGTGTCGAGGACGATCATCAGGTCGCCCATGCACAGGACGATCAGTGCCAGCCAGCGTGTACGGGTGTCGATCGTTGTCAACTCGTTCTCCTCTCGGTGATCGGCTCTCGGCTCTCTAGACCGTACGGGCCGCCGAAACTCATCGGCTCCGGTAGACGACGAGGACGGCACCCGAGTCGTACGGGCGCGTCTCGACGAGCTCGAGCGTCCTGTGAACGCCGCCCGGGAACAGGCGCTTGCCGGTCCCGAGCACGACCGGATAGACGAGCAGCTGGTACCGGTCGACGAGGTCGTGCTCCATCAGCGTCTGCACGAGCGTGCGGCTGCCCGCGACGAGGATGTCGGCGCCCGGCCGCTCCTTCAGCTTCGCGAGCTCGCCGGCGGGATCGTCCTTGATGACGGTCGTATTGCTCCACCCGGGCGCGTCGAGCGTCGTCGAGACGACGACCTTCTCCATGCTGTTCATCTTGTCGGCGAAGCCCTGTTCGTCCGTTCGCCCCGGCCAGGCAGCGGCGAAGCCCTCGTAGGTGACGCGGCCGAGCAGCAGCGTGTCGGCGGCGAGCACCTCGCCGAGCTTGAACGCTCCGATCTCGTCGTTCCAGAACGGAAAGGTCCAGCCGCCGTGCTCGAACCCCTCTGCGCCGCCCGGATCCTCCATGACTCCGTCGAGCGACACGAACTCCGATACGACGATGTCTCTCATCCTCTGCCTCCTTCAGGACGACGTGTTACCCGTCAGACCGCACCCCACGCCGAAACTCATCGCGCTGCGACCGATGACTTTCGGCGGCCTGGACCCGTCTCTTACGTGATGGCCGCCCCGGCGCCCGACGCGCTCTCCTTCGCCATCCGCGGACCGATCGCGCGCACGGACCTCCCGGGGCTCTGCGACCGCGTGTGCGCGCTCCTCGAGGGCGGCAGCGGCGAGGCGCTCGTGCAATGCGACGTCGCGACGGTCGACGTCGACGCCGTCACGGTCGACGCACTCGCCCGCCTCCAGCTCGCAGCGCGCCGCCACGGCTGCCGCGTCCGGCTTCACAACGCCTCGGACGAGCTCCTCGCGCTCGTTGCCTTCATGGGGCTCGAGGACGTCCTGCCGGCGTCGCCGGCCTAGTCGACGGTCGGCGGCAGCCCGAAGAGCGGGAACAACGTCTCGGTCTCGAGGAAGAACGTGAGCTCGCCGATCCTGCCGTCCGAGATCTCGACGACCTGGAGCGCCCACGGCTCGTAGCCGCCGCCGGGGCTCGGCTTGTACTGCCCGAACGCCGGCGACCCGTTCGCCGCGACCGTCGGGATGACGCGCGAGCCGCGGCAGCCGATACCCGGGCCGAACCACCACGTGAAGATGTCGTCGCGTCCGCGCAGCCACAGATCGAACGGCGGCATCGACTGCGTCGCGTCCTCCCGGATGAGCGCCGTCAGCGCGTCGATGTCGTACCGCTCGAACGCCTCGACGTAGCGCTCGAGGAGCGCACGGTCGGCGGCGTCGAGGTCGGCGGGCGTCGCGGCCTCGGTGTCGCGGGATTCGATCGTCGCGCGGGCGCGCTGGAGTGCGCTCGTGACGGAGGCGACGCTCGTGTCGAGAAGCTCGGCGACCTCGGTCGCCTGCCAGCGCAGCACCTCGCACAGGATGAGCACTGCACGCTGGCGGGGCGGCAGGTGCTGGAGCGCTGCGACGAACGCAAGCCGGATCGTGTCGCGCGCCACGGCGACGGCCGCGGGGTCCGCCTCGGGCGGGACGACGAGGCTGTCGGGAACGGGCTGGATCCACGTCACCTCGGGCAGGGCGTTCAGGTTCGACTCCACCGGCTCGAGCGCGGGACCGAGGTCCATCGGGCGCGCGCGGCGCTCACGGCCGTCCAGCATGTCGAGGCAGACGTTCGTCGCGATGCGATAGAGCCACGTGCGCAGCGCCGAACGGCCTTCGAAGCGGTCGAGATTCCGCCAGGCGCGGACGAGCGTCTCCTGGACCGCGTCCTCCGCCTCGAACGGCGAGGCGAGCATGCGGTAGCAGTAGCCCGTCAGCTCGCTGCGGTGCTCCTCGAGCCGCAGCTCGAGCCCGCCGGCGGTCACGTCGAGATTCGCCATCTCCGCGACATCCTACGGACAGCCGCAGGTGCACCGGAACCTCTGAAAAGCCGCCGAAAAGGGGCGGGGGCGGCGCTCGCGCACCGCCCCCGCTGCCACCCACCTCTCAGGAGACCTGCGAGGCTTCCTTCGCGCCCTAGGGCGTCGTCGTGCAGACGTTGTCCTCGTTCTGGCCGACGAGGATCTGGCCGCCGGGGCCGAGCTTCCAGGCGTAGTAGGAGCCGTTGATCGAGACGAGGCAGTAGTCGGTCGCGCCCGTGCCGACGGCCGAGATGCCCGTGCCGCTCGGCGCTCCGCTCGTCGACGCGTCGCCCGGGAACGTGAAGACGGTGCTCGGGAACGCCTGGTCGTAGGCGCTCTTCAGGAGCGCGGCCGTCATCCCCTCGTAGCCGCTGTCGGAGTGGGTCGCGTCGACGGAGGTGTCCGGGTCGTTCGTCGTGTTGCCGACGGTGTTGTCGGCGTTGTACGACTCGACGTCGGGGAGCACCGCGCGGACGTTGGCCTGCGCGGCCGACTTGTTGGCGCGATCCTTGAAGCTCAGGTACGACGGCACCGCGATCGCGAGCAGGATGCCGAGGATGATGATGACGACCAGGAGCTCGATCAGGGTGAAACCCTGCTCGGCGCCCAGACGGGACTTCAGGCGGTTGATCATGAGGCGTTCTCTCTCCTTTGGAGCGGCGAGGGCCGGAGCCGTGGACGCTCAATACATCGGAGTACGAGGGAACAGCGAGTACCCCCGTCGGAGGGATCCCACCACCCGGAGCGGGTGACCTTCGCTCGTCGGCCTCCAGCTAGCGCCAGGTCCAGCGGCTCGGCGGCCAGTACGTGGCGACCGCCGGCCCGATCAGGCTGCCCCGCGGGACGGTGCCCCACGTCCGGGAATCGCAGGAGTTCGCGCGGTCGTCGCCGAGGAAGAAGTACCGGCCGGCGGGGATCCGCGGCCACGCTCCGGTCTCGTGGTCGCGAAGCTCCGGCTTGACGTACGGCTCGTCGAGGCGCGTGCCGTTCACGAAGACGTAGCCGTTGCGCTCCGACACGACGTCGCCCGGCAGCCCGATCAGCCGCTTGACGAACGTGCTGCCGCCGTCGCCCTGCCCGCAGCTCGCCGCGCCCGGCGGCGCAGTGAAGACGACGATCTGCCCGCGCTTCGGGCTCTCGAAGTCGTAGGCGAGCCGGTTCGCGATGATGCGGTCGTTGAACGAGCCGCGGCAGTCGGGGCCGGGCTTCGCGCAGTGGAGCGTCGGCTCCATCGAGGAGGACGGGATCCGGTACGGCTTTGCAACCGCTGCCTCGAACACGAGCACGAAGGCGATCGCGAAGCCGATCGTCGTCGCCCACTCGAGAATCGTCCGCCAGGGCTGCGCCGCCCGGCTCGTTGCATGGTCGAGAAACCGCATGCTCGGGGCTCACCGTAGCCCAGCTTCCGCCTCGCGTCTCGGGTCTAGCGCGCGGCGATCGCCCCGGCGTAGATCGAGGCCGCGTCCACGAGCTGGTCGAGTGCGACGAAGTCGTCGCCGAGCACACCGGTCGTGTCGAGCTCGCCCGAGAGCGGCCCGCACATCACCGTCGGGACACCGAGGGCGCACGCGTAGCCGGCGTCGAAGGTCGAGCGCGGATAGAAGGTCTCGAGGCGGCGGCCGAGCATCTGCTCGGCGCCGCGCTGAAGCGCGGTCACGACCGTCGCATCCTCGTCGACGAGCGCCGGCAGCATCGTCGCGCCGCGGCGGACGGTGACCTCGAGCCCCTCCAGGGCGCCGGCGACCTCCGCGACCGCCTGCTCCGGCTCGTCGCCGGGCAGGAGCCGCCGGTCGAGCACGAGCAGGCACCACGCCGGGATCGTGTGCGGAGCGATCGGGCCGCACGTGAGCTTGTACGGGAGGATCGACCGGCGGCCGAGCTGTGGATGCGTCGACGGGTCGAGCTCGAGCGAGTCGATGCGCCGCTGCACCTCCGCGACCACGGGGATCGGGTTGCGCCCGAGCTCGTCCGCGACGCTCGAGTGCGTCGGCTCGCCGTGGATCTCGACGACGACGTCCACCCTGCCGCGGTTGCCGAGCGAGATCTGGTTCCGCGTGCCGACCGTGAGGACTGCGCCGGCGGGAAGCGGGTCGAGCGACTCGTAGAGCACCGTCGAGCTCTCGTGCGTCGAGCTGCCCTCGGAGCAGACCCCGGCGAGCAGTCGCCCGGCCGGGTCTCCCCCGCCCTCGCGGAGCGCGGCGACCGCCGCGCAGATCGCTGCGAGGCCGCCCTTGCTCTGGCTCGCACCGAGGCCGGCCCAGAGCTCGCGCCCGTCCCGGCCGGTCACGCGCCGCGCGCGCAGCGGCTCCGCCATCGCGTTGCCGTGGTGGAGCGCCGGATAGCCGAGGAGCAGCAGCTCCTCGCCCGTGCGCTCGCCGAAGCGCGCGACGACGTTGTTCAGGCGGTCGACCTCGACGGTCGCGCCGAGCTGCTCGAACGCCGGGGCCGCGACCTCGCACGCGAAGCGGCCGAGCCGCGGATCGAGCGGGTCGATGCGGTTCTCGCCTTCCGGGACGAGCGTGTCGGCGGCGACGAACGTCTCGAACCAGTGCCAGAGCCGGTCGACGTCGATCGCGCTGCTCACGCGGCGAGTGACGGGATGATCAGCTCGCCGTACGCCGCGAGCACCTGCTCGGGAAGCGTGTACGACGAGAAGTGGCGGACGTAGATGTTCGTGGCGCCGGCCCGCGCCGCACGTTCGAGCCGGTCGCGGCAGTGCTCGGCGCTGCCGACGAGGCAGAAGGCGTCGGCGTAGCGGAGCGCCAGCTCGTCGGTCACCCACTCCTCGGCGGCGTCGGCCGCGGCGTCCCAGTCCTCCGCGTGCGAGATGTCGGGATAGATGCCGCCGACGACCGCGGGCGGGTCGATGTCGATCCCGATCGAGCGAAGCGTGTCGCGTCCGCCGACCTGCGCCATGGCGACGACGTACGGCTTCACGATTCGCGCAGCCTCGCGCTCGTCGTCGGTGACGTGGCAGAACGTGCCGAAGCAGAGCTCGATCTCGTCGAGCGAGCGTCCGGCGCGTTCGGCCCCGAGCGCGACGCGCGACCGCATCCGCTCGATGAGGTCGGGCGCGATCCCCGCGACCGTGATCACGCCGTCGGCGAGCTCGCCCGCGAGCTCGAGCGCTTTCGGCCCGTTCGCCGCCATGTAGACGGGCATCGGCCGCTCGAGCGACGCGTGCAGGTGCATCGATCGTCCCTCGAAGTCGATCGTCTCGCCCGCGGCGAGCCGTCGGATGAGCTCGATGCCGCTCGCGCATCGCCGCGAGGCGGGTCGGCTTCAGGCCGAGCGTCTTGATCGAGCTGTCGCCGCTGCCGACGCCGAGGATCGTGCGGCCCGGCGCAAGCTCCTCGAGGGTGACGGCCGCGGCCGCCGTCACCGACGGATGACGCGTCTCGAGGTTGGTGACGCACGGTCCGAGCGTGATGGTGTCCGTCGCGTCCGCCGCGAGCGCCAGGCTGGCCCAGACGTCGCGCCAGAGAAACTGCGAATCCGGGAGCCACGCGATGTGGAAGCCCGCCCGTTCCGCATCGACGACGCAGCGCGCCACGTCGCGTGCGTTCGCACAGGGCGGTATCCGAAGGCCGAAGCGCACGAGCAAGCGCAACCCTAACGAAGGCGCCGAGCGCGCCCGGCACCGTCGCCGTTGGCGCTACGGTCGATGACGTGGCTCGGGGTCGCTTCTTCCGGAGCGGGCGTTAGATGCCCGCATGGCCGTCGCGGTCGCAGCTCGCCGTGGACCTCGGCACTGCGAACACGGTGGTGTACCAGCGTGGGGCCGGGATCGTCCTCTTCGAGCCCTCGGTCGTCGCAATCGACGAGCGGACGGGCGAGGTGCACGCCGTCGGCGCGGAGGCGCGGCGGATGATCGGCCGCACGCCGGCGCACATCTCCGCCACGCGTCCGCTGCGCGACGGCGTGATCGCCGACTTCGAGGTGACCGAGCAGATGCTGCGCCACTTCATCCGGAAGGCGGCCGGGCGTGCGCGGTCGCGTGCGGACGTGATGGTGTGCGTTCCGAGCGGGATCACACAGGTCGAGCGCAACGCCGTCACGCGAGCCGCGCTTGCGGCGGGCGCGACGCATGCCTTCCTGATCGAAGAGCCGATGGCGGCCGCGATCGGCGCCGGCCTACCGGTTGCCGAGCCTGTCGGCGCGCTCGTCGTCGACATCGGCGGCGGCACGACCGAGACCGCCGTCACCGCGCTCGGCGGGCTCGCCGTCGTCAACTCGATCAAGGTCGGGGGCTATCAGCTGGACGATGCGATCGTCCGCTCGATCCAGCAGCGAGAGCGCCTGCTGATCGGACAGGAGCAGGCGGAGGCACTCAAGATCGAGATCGGCTCTGCGACGGCGGAGGCGGTGGTCGACCAGAACGCGGACGTTGCGGGCCGCGACCTCTCGACGGGCCTCCTCCGGCGCACGACGGTGACGGCCGCGCAGTTGCGCACCGCGCTCCAGCGTCCGCTCGAGCACATCGTCGCCGCGGTGAAGGACCTCCTCGACCGGACCCCGGCCGAGCTCTCGGCCGACGTGATCGAGCAGGGCATCACGCTCGTCGGAGGCGGCGCGCTCCTCCGCGGGCTCGACGACCTCCTCCATGCCGAGACCGGGCTGCCCGTCACGATCGCCGACTCCCCGCTCACGACCGTCGCGCTCGGCGCCGGCCAGGCGCTCGAGGAGCTCGGCGCCCTCAGCCCTCGGCGGCGGAAGCGCCGCCGGAGCTGACCGCCCACGCACCCTTCGAGCGGGTCTAGATGAGCCGCAGAAGGTCGCCGAGGCCGACGCCGACGCCCGTGTAGGTCGCAGCGAAGCCGATCGAGTACGCGAGGGACGCGAAGACGACACGCCGATGAGCGACGGGCTTGCTGCCGGCGAGCCGCGCGACCGCGACGACGATCACGGTCCCGATCAGACCGCCCGCGATCGTGAGCCACATGTCCGAGTCGCGCGTGACCCAACCGAGCGGGCGCCTGAGCAGACGGCGGCGGCGCAGCCGCTCGAGCCGGGCCTCGAGCCTCGCGCCGTGCCGGTGGATCCAGCTGTCCCAGCGCCGCTGCATCCAGTTGCAGCACGCGATGTTCACGAGCGTGAGCAACCCGCCTGCGGCGCCCAGCGTGAGGTACCACGGGAACCACACGGCTGCGCCCGCGAGCACCGGACCGAGCAGGAGATCGTCGAGGAACGCGTAGACGGCCACGGCCGCGCCGATCACGCCGTTCTCGAGTCGGGCGAGCCTTCGCGATGTCAGCACGGGTAGACGCGGAGCGCGTTCGCCTCCCATGCGGCGACGGCGCGGTCGGCCATGACCCCGAACCCGAGCCGGCGCGTGAGATCCGGCTGGGACTGCGCGAGACGAGCGAAGAGGGTCGCGGCGGTGTCGCGCGAGTCGTGCGGCTCGCTCACGGGTGCCACCAGCTTCACGCAGAACTTCAGTCGCCGCATCGATTCGCCGTCGCCGCGCTCGATGGTCACGGCGCAGACGTAGCCGCGCTCGACGTCGACGGCGCCGGCGCAGAACCGTGCGAGCGCGGCGACATACTGCGCGGGAACATCCTCTGCGGAGGTGGTGAGAAGCCGCTCGACGTGACCGCCGGGCAGCGGCGGCAGCGGGGTCTCGTCCATCGCTACGAGCGGTGCGATGCGGGCGACCAGGCCGCGCCGCGCGCCGGCAGCATGCGGGTGCGGATCTGCATCTCGTGCTCCTTCCGGCTCATGCCGCCTCCGGCCCGCCGGCCTCCTCGCACTCGAGGCAGGCCCAGTCGCCGCTGCGCTCGCCCCGCGCGCTCAAAGCCGCCGGCACCATCGTCACGCCGCAAGCCGGGCAGATGGGCGGGCGCTCGTCCTCCACATACGGAGTATGCCCCTGCGCGGCCGCGGCGATCGGTCAGGGCTCGTGCCTGAGCCGCCACGCCGTGCGCGGGTCGAGGCGCGGACCGCTGTGGAGGAGGCCCTGGGCGTAGACGCGGCCGGCGAGGCGAACGAGCGCGTAGATCGAGCCGAGGACGAGCACGACCGCGAGGACATGCTCCCAGAGAGGGACACCGACGAGTGCGCTTCGGGCGGGCAGGACGAGCGGTGCGGTGAGCGGGAAGAGCGTGAGAGCGTGGGCGAGCAGCCCGTCGGGAGAACCGGAGAGCGTCAGGTAGCCGACGAAGTAGGCGGCGACGAGCGTGAGACCGACGGGCTGTCCCGCGGTGCTCGCGTCCTGCTGCCGGGAAGTGAGGGCGCCTACGGTGGCGAAGGCGACGGCGTAGAGCGCGAAGCCGAGCGCGAACCACGGGATGACGAGTGCGAGGCTCCCGCCGAGCGAAGCCGGGGCGTCGAAGACGCCTGCAGCGAGGAGGGTCGCTGCGAGCCCGGCGACGAGCGCGAGCTGCGCGAGCCCGAGCAGCCCGATCCCGATCACCTTGCCGGCCAGGAGATGGCGAGGACGAACGGTCGACAGGATGAGCTCCACGACACGGTTGCCCTTCTCCTCGACGACGCCCACGAGCACCCACTCGCCGTAGACCCAGAGCGAGAAGAGCATGAGCCCCGCACCGAACAGAGCGACCGCGACCTCTGCGTCGGACGTCTCGGCGGACGCCGGTTCGAGCGTTGCGGTCGTGAGCTCCGGCGCCGGTGGCAAGTGGCGGCGAAGAGCGCGCACGGCCGTGTCCACGACTGCGGCGAGCTTCGGGTCGACGTCCGCGCGGAAGACGAGACGATCTCGGTGCAGGAGCAGCAGGGCGTCGGCGCGCTTCGCTGCGAGCGTCTCGCGTCCGGCTGCCGCCGAGGACACGGTGCGAAGCCGGACTGTCGCGTCGAACGGCCCGACAGCGCGCTCGAGGGCAGCGGCGAGTCCGGGCGGGGCAGGCGACGTCGTCACGACGCGGTAGGTCTTCTCCGCGGAGAACGCCGCGCTGAACGCGGTGGATCCTCCGACGGCGAGGAGCAGGATGACGGTGGCGACGACGAAGGCGCGGCTGCGCAGGCGCTCGCGAAGCTCGCGCCGGGCGACGAGCAGGATCACGCGCCGCGCGCTCATCGTTCGACCAGCTCGAGGAAGAGTTCCCCGAGCGACGGCGGGCCGTAGCTGAACTCGACGACCCGCGCCGTCCGCTCGGCCGCCGCGAGCACCCGCTCCGGGTCGACGTCCCGGCTCGCGACGAGCCGCAGGTCGCCGTTGCGCCGCTCGACGAGCTCGACACCGTCGACATCCGGCAGCCACGCGGGCGGCGCACCCTCGAGCCGCAGAGCGATCCGTCTTCGCCGAGAGCGGCGCCGCAGCGTGTCGAGGTTCCCGGTCGCGAGGATGCGGCCGTGGTCGACGATCGCAACCTCCTCGCAGATGTCCTCCACCAGCTCGAGCTGGTGGCTGGAGAAGATGACGGCTGCGCCGCGCGCCGCCTCCCCGCGCAGCACGTCGGCGAGCGTGCGCACCGCGACCGGATCGAGCCCCGCGAACGGCTCGTCGAGGACGAGGAGCTCCGGTTCGTGCAGCAGGGCAGCCACGAGCTGGGCGCGCTGCTGATTGCCGTGCGAGAGCTCCTCGATCGTCGCACCGGCATGGTCGGCGAGGTCGAACCGCTCGAGCCAGCGCGACACGGCCGCCTGTGCCGCGTGGGGCGCGAGCCCGTGCAGGCGCCCGAAGTACTCGAGCTGCTCGCCGACCCGCATCCGCGGGTAGAGCCCACGTTCCTCGGGCATGTAGCCGAAGCGCAGCCGCTCGTCGAGGCCGACGGGCCGCCCCTCCCAGAGCAGCTCGCCGGCGTCGAGCCGGACGAGCCCGAACACCGCGCGCATCGCCGTCGTCTTGCCGGCGCCGTTTGCCCCGAGGAAGCCGAGCATCTTCCCGCGCGCGACCGTGAACGAGCAGTCCGACGAGCGCCTGCACGCTTCCGAAGCGCTTGCTCGCATGCCGGAAGGTGAGCGCTCCCTCGCGGTGAGCAGTCATGCACGTCTCCCTTCTCGTTTCTGCGCACGCGCCGCTCGACGCACCCTTCTTCTCCCCGTTCGTCCGGCCTCGCCGATCGGGGCAGACACTGATTGGTGCACAGCCGCCGATGCATAGAGTTGACCCCATGATTCGCGTCGGCTCGATCGTTCTGCGCGTGGACGATCTCGAGCGCCAGGCCGCTTTCTGGGAGGCGGCGCTCGACTACGTTCGCCGGGAAGGCGACGACGACGATTTCGTGCTGCTCCGCCCGAGAGACGGCGTCGGGCCGAACCTCTCCCTCGACCGGGTCCGGTCGACGCTGCAGATCCCGCCGCGCATCCACCTCGACCTGTACGCAGAGGATCAGGCGGGCGAGGTCGCGCGCCTGCTCGCGTTGGGTGCGACCGAGATCCACTGGAGCAAGCGGCCCGCGGACGCGGACTACGTCATTCTCGCCGACCCGGAAGGCAACCGGTTCTGCGTCGTGGACACGGGCTAGCCCGTGTCAGGCGCGGAGCGCAGATCGACGCACATCGACCGGCATGTCAGGGCGCCGCGCGCACGGGTGTACGCGGCGCTCGTCGAAGCGAATGCCGTCGCGGAGTGGAAGTTCCCGGCCGGAATGAGCTGTCACGTGCACTCCTTCGACGGCCGGGAGGGCGGCACGTTCCGGATCTCGCTCACCTACGACACCCCCGCAGGAATCGGGAAGACGACCGCGCACACCGACACGTACCACGGCCGCTTCGTCGAGCTCGTGCCGGGCGAGCGGGTCGTCGAGGTCGACGCATTCGAGACGGAGGATCCGGCGCTCCAGGGCGAGATGACGATCACGATCACCCTCGCCGACGCCGACGGCGGCACCGACGTGCACGCCGTCCACGAGGAGATCCCGGCGGGCGTGTCGCTCGCCGACAACGAGGCCGGCTGGAGCTCGGCCCTGGCACGGCTCGCCGCGCTCGTCGAGGCCGACCAGCGGGAGCGATGACGTCGGTGACACTCCTCGTGGACGGCGTCAGCCGTGAAAGCCGACGGTGCCGTCACGGTGCACCCGTGCGTTGTCCGGAACGGGAATCACCCGGCCGCTCGGGACGGGCCCGCGCCAGCTGGAGACCGTTCCGGCCTGCCACGAGCCGAACACGGCGAGGGTCTTCCCGCTCCCCAGGATGAACTGGATCGAGCAGCCGCGGCTGCTCGTCGACGTCGCGCCGCCTGCCTTCGTCCAGCGGTCGATACCGACCGAGACCCCTGCTTGGACGAACGCCCCGCGGGCACGGCTCTTGACGACGAGAGCACGGAGCGACGGTTGCGCTCCGTGATTCCAGGCGACGGCGCAGGCGCTCGGCGAGGGCGCCCGCGCTGCCGCAGCGGCGCCCGGAGAGAGAAGGAGTGCAGCAGCGGCGAGAACGAGCGCTGAACGCACGGGCCACACGATACGCCACCCCACGCGGCGCCGGAAACGAGGAGTACTGTTCGGCAATGAACCTGAAGGCCGTCCTTTGCGTGCCTCTCGGTCACCGCTGGAGCGAGGCGACAGACGTCGTCGAGAGCTATCCGGTGCTGCGCTGCAAGCGCTGCGGGAAGCGTCGGAACATGGGCGGCGAGACGCGCGGCTTCACGCCGTGGACCGCGCGCGGCTCGAGCCCGACGGGCCACCTGAGCGGCCGCGTCGGGCGCGACGGCCGGCCCGAGTAGCTGCGAGCCTGTCGAGCCGTCGCGCGGCCTGAACCCGCGGGGCGGCGTGAGCGCCCCCGGCCCGTCATGGGCGGGCGAGGAAGAGCCGCTTCTCCGTCGCCAGGTGATGCGCCCAGTCCAGGCGGTCGACGCCGGCGAAGTGCAGGTACGCGCGGAGCGCGTCGCGCATCGCGTCGACGAAACCGTCGGCGCGGCGCGGCGCGAAGCCGTCCTCCCACCAGACGTCGAGCACCTCGACGCAGGCCCGGTCGCGGTCGATCCGCGGTTCGATCCGGCCGACGAAGCGGTCGCCGAAGACGATCGGGAGCACGTAGTAGCCCCAGCGGCGCTTTGCCGGCTGGAAGAAGCCCTCCCACACGTAGTCGAAGCCGAAGAGGCTCGCGAGCAGAGCCGTGTCCCACAGCAGCGAGTCGAACGGGGCGATGAACGCGACGGAGGGCGGCGGCTCGGGCGGCGCCTGCAGCAGCGCCAGCTCGTCGGCCAGCACGAGGCGCTTGCCGCGCATGCCCTCGACGTCGACCTGCACGAGCGAGCCGAGCTCGACGAGCTCTTTACGGAGCTCCGTGCGCTCCGCCGGGTCGGCGATGCGGGCGAACGTGCCGCCGGCGCCGCCCGCGCCGAGCAGGCCGTGCGCACGGTACCGGGACAGAAGCTTGTGCAGGAGCTGCTCCCGCTCGGGCACCTCGCGGGCGAGCACCTCGGCGGGAAGCAGCCGTTCGAGCACGTCGTAGTACCGGAGGTTGCCGTCGCGCCGTGCGAGCCCGACGACGCCCGCGACGGTGTACGCCTCGAGCACGGCGCGGACGGCGTTCTCCGGCATCCCGAACCAGTTCTTCGTCGGGCCGGCCTCGCGCTCGAAGTCGCGTGACGACAACGGTCCGTCTGCGCGGATCCGCTCGAGCACGCGCTCGGCCACGACGGCGTTCTCGGTGAGGGCAGCGGAGTGGAATCGCGATCCCTTGCGGCCCGAGCTCAGACGGAACCAGGGGAACTCGCTCGTCGGAATGAACGAGAGCGCCTTGTTCGTCGTCTCGAAGATCTCCCGGCGCTCGTAGAGCACGTCGCACCAGGCGGGCTCGTAGCCGGCGACGCGAGCGTGCAGCACGAGGTCGTGGTTCCGGCCGGCGACCGCGATCGGGTCGAACTGGATCGACCCGAGCCTTCGGAAGACCTGGAGCACGCCCTCGAGGCCTCCCGCGACAGACCGCGCAGGCGCGAGGAAGTGCCGCGCGACGAGAAAGCGACGCGCCTCCTCAGCACTGACCTCCACCCGGGGACACTAGCCGGCGAGCCGGCGCGGTTACGTCGAGAACGTGCGTCCGGCCGCCACGGCGAGGGCGATCTCGAACTCGGTCGCGGTGATCCGAACGACGCCCGTGTCGAAGTCGGCCCTGGCACCCTCCGCCGGATCGATCCGCGGCAGCACCGCGCTCATCGGCACGGGCGGGTCCCATTCGTCGACGTGAGCCAGCAACACTCCGCTCGCGGAGTCGCCCGGGTACAGCCGTGCCTCGGACGGCGTCCAGTCATGAACCGCCGAGGCAAGCTCGGCGCGGCCGACGAACTCCCGGCGGGGCGCGCCGAGATACACGAGGACGAGGTCGCCGGCGGCAAGCGCGTCGCGGTGCGGCTCGCCTGCGTCGACGCCCCACATCCGGGCCTGCAGGAACCCGGCGGCCCGCTCGCGCTGCGCTGCCTCCTCGTCCACGAGGTTGAAGAGGTAGTGGGCCATTCCCGAGCGTAACGCGGGTCGGCCTTCCGAAGCTAGAGGCGCGCGAGGACGCGGTCGAGCGGCCGGGGAACGCGCTCGAGATCGAGGGCCTCCACCAGGAGCACGGCGTACTTCTGCTTGCGGTTCCACATGAAGCCGTGCAGCTGCTCCTCGAGGGGGCGGTCGCGGTGCGCGGGCTGCTTCTGGTACGTCCGGAACGCGCGCAGGTCGCCTTGCTGCGCGAGCACGCGCTCCATTCCCTCGGGTCCCACCGCGCGCGTCAGCTCGTCCTCGAGGTCGCGCGTGCAGGCGTAGAACCCGACGCGCTCGAGCTCGCCGCGGTGGTCGCATCCCAACGCGCGCAAGAAGTGCCGCTCCTCCCCGACGTCGTAGAGCCCCGCGAGCGGGAGGCCGCGGTACTGCCCGAGGAGGCGCGGCAGGCTCCCGTAGCCGCCCATCGGCACGATGGCGACGCCTTCCGCCTGGAGGTCGCGGCCGCGGCGGCGGGCAAGCGTCTCGAGGGCGCGGCCGTCGCTCGTGCCCTCGACGAGTACCACTCCGCGCAGTTGCATCGTGGAGAGGCCGCTAGAAGTCGATGCGCATCACGACGCGGCGCAGGCTCGGACGACTGACCTCTGCGAACCCGGCTGCGGCGAAGACGCTGTGGTGGCCGACGTGGAGCTCGCCCCAGGGAATCTCCTTCCCTCGCTCGGGAAGCATCGGGTAACCCTCGAGCGCACGGGCTCCGCGCTCGCGCGCGAAGCGCACGGCCGCCTGCGCAAGCGCATAGGTGACGCCGCGGCGACGGAACCCTGAGCGGGTGACAAAGCAGGGCGCGGCCCAGATGCCGGTGTCGGTTCGATCCTCCGAGCGCTTCCGCCACGGCACGCTCCCGAGATACGGGTACGCCGGGCGCGGCTCCACCGCGCACCACGCAGCAGGGTCACCGTCGATGTAGGCAACGAGGCCGCTTGTCGTGTCCGACGTCGCATTACCGCAATCTGTCTGCTCGCGCAGCATGTGGGAACGTTCGAGATCGTCGCCGGGCCAGGCGTTCCGCCCCAGCTTGAAGCGCTGGCAATAGCAGCGCCCTCCGTGACAGCCGGCGCC
This sequence comes from uncultured Actinomycetes bacterium, assembly GCA_963831405.1. Lineage (GTDB taxonomy): Bacteria > Actinomycetota > Thermoleophilia > Gaiellales > Gaiellaceae > Palsa-739. Next base: position 95 of record CAWHPX010000019.1, on the reverse strand, counting down.
TCCGAGGATCGCCTCGAGGTCATCCCAGGATGCCTTGTTCGCCGGGACGATCCTCGCGTCGGTCGCTGCATCCTTCACGGCCGTATCTTGCCGAA
>CAWHPX010000018.1:0-120604 GCA_963831405.1 uncultured Actinomycetes bacterium | reverse complement strand
ATGCGGTCGAGCACGTCCTGGAAGAACCCGCGCACGATCAGGCGCTCGGCCTCGGCGCGCTCGAGGCCGCGTGACATGAGATAGAAGAGCTGCTCGCGGTCGACACGGCTGACGGTCGCACCGTGCGTGCAGCGGACGTCGTTCGCCAGGATCTCGAGCCCCGGGATCGGCACCGCGTGCGCCGTCTTCGAGAGCATCAGATTCCGGCACTCCTGATACGCGTTCGTCTTCTGTGCGTCGCGCTCGACGCGGATCATCCCGCGCCATACGGCCGTTGCGTTGTCGCGGAGCGCGCCCTTGAACGCGAAGTCGGACTCGCAGTCCGGCGCGATGTGCTCCTGGAAGGTGTCGTAGTCGAGATGCTGCTCGCCGTCGGCGAAGTACGCGCCCGTGACGCGCGAGGTGGCGCCGCGACCGTTCAGGTCGTTCTGGATGCGCGTCTTGCCCTTCTTCGAGCCGAAGCCGCCCGCGACCCAGTCGAGCTCGGCGCCGCTCTCGACGCGGGCGTGATGGGTGGCGAAGTGCCACGTCTCGGTCGAGAGATTCTGCAGCGACACGTACTCGAGCTTCGCGTTCGGCTCGACGAAGAGCTCGGTGACCGCGTTCGAGTAGGCGGCGGTGTCCGTGGCGGGCGAGGCGTACTCCTCGATGAGCGACGCGCGGGCGCCTTCCTCCGCGACGACGACGAGCCGCCAGAACGTCTGGCCGGTGACGGCGATGCGCACGTAGAGCGGCTTCTCGAGCTGGACGCCCTTCGGCACGCGCACGAGCAGCCCGTGCTTCCACATCGCCGCGTTGTGCGCGGCGAACTTCTCGTCCCAGCCGACGAGCGAGTACAGCCGCTCGTCGTCCTCGGACAGGAGCTCGAACGTCACGCCTTCGGGCGCCTTCGAGATGTCGATCCCGTCCGCGGTGACGGTCGCGTACCCCGCGACGTCGAGGTCGAGCATCGTCGAGATCTCGGTCGAGCCGGAGCCCTCGAAGCGACTCCGGGTCGAAGCCGCGCAGATCCGTGAAGCGCCAGTGCTCCTCGGTCGTGTCGGGCATCGGGAGCGCCTTGTACGCCGCCGACGCCTCGCGCTCAGCCAACTGAGCCTTCCATCTGGAGCTGGATGAGCCGGTTCATCTCGACCGCGTACTCGAGCGGAAGCTCCTTCGTGATCGGCTCGACGAAGCCGCTGACGATCATCGCCGACGCCTCCGACTCGGAGAGGCCGCGGGACATGAGGTAGAAGAGCTGCTCCTCGCCGATCTTCGACACCGTCGCCTCGTGGCCGATGTCGACCTCGTCCTCCTCGATCTTCATGTACGGGTACGTGTCGGAGCGCGACTCCTCGTCGAGGATCAGCGCGTCGCACACGACCTTCGACTTCGCGCCGGTCGCGCCCTTCGCGACCTCGAGCAGGCCGCGGTACCCCGCGCGGCCGCCGTTCTTCGAGATCGACTTCGACGTGATCACCGACGTCGTCTTCGGCGCGACGTGCACGGCCTTGCCCCCTGCGTCCTGGTGCTGGCCCTTGCCTGCGAACGCGATCGAGAGGACCTCGCCGTGCGCGCGCTCGCCCATCAGCCAGATCGCCGGGTACTTCATCGTGAGCTTCGACCCGAGGTTCCCGTCGACCCACTCCATCGTCGCGTCCTTGTACGCGACGGCGCGCTTCGTGACGAGGTTGTAGACGTTCGACGACCAGTTCTGGATCGTCGTGTAACGGCAGCGGCCGCCGTCCTTGACGACGATCTCGACGACCGCGCTGTGCAGCGAGTCGGTCGAGTAGATCGGCGCGGTGCAACCCTCGACGTAGTGCACGTACGCACCCTCGTCGACGAGGATCAGCGTGCGCTCGAACTGGCCCATGTTCTCGGCGTTGATGCGGAAGTACGCCTGCAGCGGCATGTCGATGTGCACGCCCGGCGGCACGTAGATGAACGAGCCGCCCGACCACACTGCCGAGTTGAGCGCAGCGAACTTGTTGTCGTTCTGCGGGATGATCGTGCCGAAGTACTGCTTGAAGAGATCCTCGTGCTCGCGGAGCGCCGTGTCGGTGTCGAGGAAGATGACGCCCTTGCGCTCGAGGTCCTCCTGGAGCTTGTGGTAGACGACCTCCGACTCGTACTGCGCGCCGACGCCGGCGAGGTACTTCTTCTCCGCCTCCGGGATGCCGAGCTTGTCCCACGTGTCCTTGATGTCGGCCGGCAGGTCCTCCCAGGTCTTCGCCTGGTTCTCGGTCGGCTTGATGTAGTAGAAGATGTTGTCGAAGTCGATGTCGCGCAGGTTTCCGCCCCACTCGGGCAGCGGGCGCGCGAAGAAGTAGTCGAGGCTCTGGTGGCGGAACTTCCGCATCCAGTCCGGCTCGTTCTTGTGCGACGAGATCGCGTCGACGAGCTCGTGCGAGACGCCGCGGCCGGACTTGAAGAAGTAGTCCTCCGTGACGGAGAACCCGTACTTGATCGCGTAGTCGGAGCCGATCCCGGCGACGATCTCGGTTTCGGACTCTGTCTTCTCGATCTGGGCCATCAGGCCTCACTTCCCACTGCCGTCTGGATGAAAGGGTCGTAGCCCTCTGCCTCGAGCTGCTTCGCGAGATCGGCGCCACCCGACTCGACGATGCGGCCGTCGACGAACACGTGCACGTGATCGGGCGTGATGTAGTCGAGGATGCGCTGGTAGTGCGTGATGACGAGCGCGCCCATCTCGGGGCCGACGAGCGTCTTCACGCCGCCGGCGACGACCCGCAGCGCGTCGATGTCGAGACCGGAGTCGGTCTCGTCGAGAACCGCCATGCGCGGCTTCAGCATCGCCATCTGCAGGATCTCGACGCGCTTCTTCTCGCCGCCGGAGAAGCCGTCGTTCAGGTACCGCTGCGCGAGCTCGGGCGCGACCTTGAGGTTCGCCATCTCCGCGCGGATCTCTGCGATGAACTGCTTCACCGGCACCGGGTCGTCGACGCCGCCGTTCCGCGCCTTGCGGATCGAGTTGATCGCGCTGCGGAGGAAGCTCTGCACGGTCACGCCCGGAATCGCGTGCGGGTACTGGAACGCGAGGAAGAGCCCGCGCTCGGCGCGCTCGTTCGCGGCCAGCTCCGTGACGTCCTCGCCGTCCACGAGGATCCGCCCCTCCGTGATCTCGTAGGCCGGATGGCCCATGATCGCGTTCGCGAGCGTGCTCTTCCCGGAGCCGTTCGGGCCCATGATCGCGTGCACCTCGTTCACGTCGACCTCGAGGTCGACGCCCTTCACGATCTCGGTGCCGTCCTCCAGCGCGACATGGAGGTTCTCGAGCTTCAGCAGTCCCACGAAGTGGCTGTCCTTTCCTGGAAAAAGCGGGGCTTTTGCCCCGCACATACGGGCCTCAGTCTAGCGGAGGGCCGACGAGCGCCGATTCCGCGCGGCCATGACCTCAACGGATCCTGCGGCGAGCGCCGCGACCGCGCCTCCGACGAGGGCGCGCCGGAGCCGCAGCGACGTCCAGAGGGTCGTGCCGCGTGAGCGGTCGTCGAAGCGGCCGTGTGCGCCCGGGTCGCCCGGCAGCGTCTCCCACAGGTTGTCGGGCGAGCCGATCGGCTTGTCCTCGCCCGTGTGCTGGCCGCTCCAGCCCGTGCGGAGCAGCACGAGGTCGCCGGCGCGGGGCGAGAGCTTCTGGCCCCACATGAGCTTCTGCGCGCCCCAGCCGACGGGCAGCTCGCGAATCGGCTTCTCGCAGCAGTGCAGCACGGCCTGAGCGAACGGCTCCGGCTGGTAGATGGGCGGCACCGGCTGCGGCTGCTTGCCGATCTTCTGGCGATCGCGGTCGAATTGCGGCGTGTTGATCGCCGCCGGGTGCACGACGGAGACGTCGACGCCGAAGTCCGCCTTCTCGAGCTCGACGCGGGCCGACTCGAAGAAGTTCCGCAGCGCCGCCTTCGACGCGCAGTACCCGCCCTGCAGCGGGATGCCCCGGTAGGCGAGCGCCGACTGCACGGAGACGAACGTCCCGCGCGTCTCGCGGAGGTGCTGCAGCACCGCCCAGTAGCCGTAGACCTGCCCGAAGAAGTTGACGTCCATGATCCGGCGGAGCTCGTCGGCCTCGTAGCGGTAGGTCTCCGCGTACACCGTCACGATCGCGTTCGCGACATACGTGTCGATCCGTCCGAAGCGGTCGATCGCCTGCTCGACGACCTGTGCGACCTCGTCCTGCACCGTGCAGTCGGCGGGCACGGCGAGCGCTTCCGAGCCGGACCGCTCGATCTCGCGCACGCACGCGTCGAGACCCTCTCTGCCGCGGGCCGTCACGACGACCTTCGCCCCGCGCTCTCCGGCAGCCCGGGCGACCGCACGGCCGAGCCCGCTCGAGGCACCGGTCACGAGGATCACCTGCTCGGCGAGGGGCTTCTTCCGGTTCACGCGTCTTGCCTCCCCGCCGGCGGTCGGAGGAAAACGCGCTACGCTCCTCCTATGCCAGGTTGGATCTCTCCGTGGGAGCTGCTGCTGCTCGCGCTCGTCGTCCTCCTCGTCTTCGGGCCGAAGCGGCTGCCGGAGATGGGCCGTTCGCTCGGCAAGGGGATGCGCGAGTTCAAGGATGCGGTGACCGGCAAGGACGACGACGCACGGCACGAGCTGCCGGCGCCGACGCCGCCGGAGACCGTGGCGGCGTCGACCGCGACCCGCGAGCACGACACCGTCTAGCCGACGATGAAGAGGCTTCCTCGGCGCCTTTCGCACGGCGAGGAGGCGACGCTGGTCGAGCATCTCGGCGAGTTGCGTGCGCGCATCGTCGTGTGCCTCATCTCGATCGCGATCGGCTTCATCGCCGCGTATCTCATCCACGGACGGCTCATCAACTGGCTCGAGGATGCGCTGCCGCCGGAGCACCGGAAGCTCATCACCCTCAGCCCCGCGGAGCCGTTCCTCACGTCGATGTGGATCAGCCTCTACGCAGGCTTCCTGCTCGTCATGCCGATCGTCCTCTACCAGGTCTGGGCGTTCTTCGCGCCCGCGTTCGACGTCTCGACGCAGCGGGTCGTCGTCGGGCTCGCCGCCTTCGCGGCGTTCCTCGCGGCCGGAGGTCTCGCGTTCGGCTATCTCGTCGCGTTGCCCGCCGCCGTCCAGTTCCTGACCCACTACGACCGTCACATCTACAACATCCAGATCCGCGCCAAGGACTACCTGTCGTTCGCGTCGGTCGTGCTCTTCGCGGTGACGGTCGTGTTCGAGGTGCCGATCGTCATCCTCGGCCTCGTGAAGATCCGGGTGCTGAGCAGTGCGAAGCTGCGCCGCAACCGGCGGATCGGCTACGTCGTGATGGCGGCTCTCGCCGTCGCCCTGCCGGGCGTCGACCCGGTCACGACGACCTTCGAGATGGTGCCCCTGATGCTGCTCTTCGAGGGGTCGATCTGGCTCGCCGTCCTCATGGAGCGCCGCCAGGCGGCGCCCCGCGAAGCGCTACTCTGAGCCGCCGATGGCACGTGCTGCAGTCAAGGCGAAGGCGAAGCAGGGCAAGCCCGCCGCGCAGTCGGCGAAGGGCGCCGCGCGCCGCCCGGCGAAGCGCCGCGGCCACGCGAGCGGCGGCAACCCGAACCAGGATCTGTTCTTCGTCCGGATGCGCCGGAGCGCGAAGCCGGTCTACGTCGGCCTCGCCGTCCTCTTCGCCATCACCTTCGCGTTCCTCGGCGTCGGCTCGGGGACGAACGGCCTCGACCAGCTCTTCCAGGGCCTGAACATCTTCCACCGCGGCTCGAACGCCGTCTCGAAGGCGCAGGGGCACATCAAGGACCACCCGAAGGACCCGCAGGGATACCGCGAGCTCGCGACCGCGTACGAGGCGAAGGGCGAGACCGCGGCCGCGATCGGCGCGCTCCAGCAGTACACGGGGCTGAAGCCGAAGGACGCGAAGGCGTGGAACGAGCTCGGCGGGCTGCAGACGAACCAGGCCCAGACCTACCTCCAGGGCTATCAGGCGGCCTACGCCGAGCGTCAGCTCGCGGCGCCGAGCGAGTCGTTCCTGCCCAAGGGCAAGCTCGGCACGGCGCTCGGCACGAACCAGGTCGAGAAGATCGAGGCCGCACGTACCGACGCGACCGTCCAGGGCCTGCAGCAGCAGACGCAGCTCGCCTACACGAACGCGCTCGCCTCGTACAAGAAGGTCACGCAGCTGACGCCGGGGAGCCCGGACGCGTGGTTCCAGTACGCGCAGGCGGGGCAGCAGTCCGGCGACTACGCCGCCGCCCTCACCGGCTACAAGCGCTATCTGAAGCTCAACCCGGACTCGACGAGCAGGGCCCAGATCGAGCAGCTGATCAAGCAGCTCTCGCCCGCTCTCCCTGCTCCGCAGAAGAAGAAAAAGTAGTATCTCGCGCGATCGGAAGACCGAGGCGACTCAGACCGAGCCGGGGGGACGCATGAACTTCGACATCAAGACCGAGCAGCTGAGCGACGACAGGTACGTCATCTCTCTCGCGGGCGAGGTCGACCTGTACACGGCGCCGGAGTTCAAGCAGCAGCTTCTCGAGGTCATCGGGCAGGGCGGGAAGGACGTCGTCGTCGACTTCTCCGACACGACGTTCATCGACTCGACGACGCTCGGAGTCCTCGTGGGCGGCGTCAAGCGCCTCCGCTCGAATGACGGCCAGCTCTCGCTCGTCTGCAGCGACCGGAACATCACGAAGATCTTCGAGATCACGGGCCTCGACCGGGTCTTCACGATCTATCCGACGCGCGACGAGGCGGTCTCGAAGCTGGGATCCACCGGCAGCACCCCTCCGGCGTAGTGCGGCGCGCTCGTCTGCTTCTCGGTGCGCTCGCGCTCGCGTTCGCCCTCGCGGGGTGCGGGACCGGCGGCAAGGCCAGCTCGTCGGGCGACCAGCAGAACGGGTCGAAGCTCTTCACCGAGAAGTGCGCCGGCTGCCACGTGCTGGCGGCCGCGGGCTCGCAGGGCACGACGGGGCCGAACCTCGACGACGCCTTCGCCGCCGACCGCAAGCAGGGCTTCAAGCAGAGCACGATCCAGAACGTCGTGCTCGACCAGATCCGCCAGCCGTCGGCGCCGATGCCGAAGAACCTCGTCAAGGGGCAGGACGCGCAGGACGTGGCGGCCTATGTCGCTGCGACGGCGGGGCAGGGCGGAGCGGCGGCCGCGCCGCCGAAGGTCGGTAACGACGGGAAGGCCATCTTCTCGGCCAACTGTGCGAGCTGCCACACCCTGAAGGCCGCGAATGCGACCGGCAAGATCGGGCCGAACCTCGACACGCTGAAGCCGACCGAGCCGATCGCGCTGCACCAGGTCGAGGTCGGGGGCGGCGTCATGCCGGCCTTCAAGGGCAAGCTGACCGACGCGCAGATCGCCGCCGTCGCGAAGTTCGTCTCCTCCTCCGCCGGCAAGTAGCGCCCCGTGCAGGTGCGGCGCGCGCGGGTCGACGACGCCGCCGCGATCGCGGACGTGCACACGCGCTCCTGGCAGGGGGCGTACGCGCATGTGTTCGGCGCCGAGAACCTGGCGCGGATCGACGTCGCCGGCAGGCGCAGCTGGTGGGAGCGCTGCGTGCGCGAGGGTCTCGAGACGGTGCTCGTCGCCGAGGCCGGGGCGGGGCCGTCGCGCAGGCGGGCGCGGGCGTCGTCGCCTTCGCCGCGGTCGGGCCGAACCGGGACGATGCCGCGGAGGGGGAGCTGTACGCGCTCTACGCGCTCCCCGACGGCGTGGGGCTCGGGCGCCGGGAGCGCCCTCCTCGAGGCGGGCCTCGGCGCGCTGCGTGAGGCCGGCCACCGCGAGGCGATCCTCTGGGTGCTCGAGGACAACCCCCGCGCGCGGCGCTTCTACGAGCGGGAGGGCTGGTCGCCCGACGGCGGCTCGAAGACGGACGCCTTCTTCGGCGTCCGCGTGACAGAGGTGCGCTACCGGCGTCGCGCTCTAGCCGGCGGAGCCTGAAACCGTGGACAGTCCAGGTTTGCGGAACCGTCACGGCTTTCGCGCGGATGTGGGACGAGAAGGCGGGCTACACGCCGCTGACCGGGACGGTCACGCGGCCGCGCCCGGCGGAGCCCGAAACCGTGGACAGTCCAGGGTTGACGGAACCGTCAGGGCTTCCGCGCGGATGTGGGACGAGAGGGCGGGCTACGCGCGGCTGACCGGGACGGTCACGCGGCTGCGGATCTGCTCGACGACGTCGTCGTCGGCCGCGACGACGATCTCGTCGGCGCCGAACATGCGCAGCGTGTCCTCGGCGGCGAGCACGGGATCGTCGGCTCCGACCTCGCCGCGCACGCCGACACCCGGCCGCGAGAGCCGCCGCGTCAGCGCGAGGGCGGTCTCCTCCGCATCGGCCCGCCGGTCGTCGACCGCGCCGGTCGCCGCCTCCAGCTTCGACGCGAGCGCGGGGACGACGACGACGATCTCCGTCGCGTTCGCCGGAGCCGTCACGGCTGCCGTCCCGGGCACCGCGACGACGAGCACCTTGTGCGCGCCCGCGGGCGTCGACGGATCGACCTTCCGCGGCGCGTCCGCCGCGCCCGGCACGGGCTCCTGCATCAGCCACCAGACGAGGCCGGCGACCGCGACGATCGCCGCGGCGACGCCGAGCCAGGTGTTCAGGTACGCCGCGCCGACGATCACGAGCGCGGCGACGATCACCGCGATCAGGAAGCGGAACGACTCCGCCTCGCTCCGCAGCGGGTTCCGCATCGGGCGCATCAGAGGATGTAGACGGTGAGGTAGACCACGATCCACATCACGTCGACGAAGTGCCAGTAGATCCCGCCGATCTCGACGCCGTGGTGGTGCTCGGCGTCGAAGTGCCCGCGGAAGGCGCGGATCGTCATGAAGAGCAGGATCGACAGGCCGACGAACACGTGCGCGCCGTGCAACCCGGTGAGGCAGTAGAAGATCGTCGCGAAGGCGCCGTCCTTCGGCGCGAAGCCGACGCGCGAGTACTCCCGCCCCTGCGTGATGAGGAACGTGAGCCCCATCAGGAACGTGAGCAGAAGCCCGGCGCGCAGCCCGAACGGGTTGTTCTTCTTCACCGACTGCAGCGCCCAGTGCATCGTGAACGACGAGGTCACGAGGATGCAGGTGTTGATGAAGGCGACGAAGATCGGCAGATGGAACGGCGGCGTCGGCCACGGCGTGCCGTTGACGACGCGCACGAAGAAGTACGCCGTGAAGAACGCGCCGAACAGCATGATCTCCGACGCGATGAAGAGGAACATGCCGAGGATGCTCGGCGCGATCCGCGAGCTGTAGTACGGCTCCGGGGGATGCTCGTGGTGCTCGAGGTGCTCGGCGTGGGCGGCCATCAGACTCCCGCCTCCACCGGCGCCTCGACCTGGACGTGCTCGACCGGCAGCTTCGTGTCGGCGCGGAGCCGCTCGACCAGGTTGCGCCGGAGCCAGCCGGAGCGGGCGTCCGGGAACGTCGAGACGATGAGCTCGTCGACGCGCTCGTCCTCGAGCGTCTGCATGACGGCCGCATACGGATCCGGATGCGAGATCTGCCCGTGCGCCTCGATGCCCTCGCTGCGCAGCAGCGTGACCGCGCGCAGCAGGCGCCGCTCCGCCTCCTCGTAGCTTCCTTCGGCGTCGCCCTGCGGCGAGATGATGAGAAAGCCCGACGCGCTGCTTGCCGCCCGCTCCCGGATCTTGTCGAGGAGCGGTGCGCCGAGCACCGTCTGGTTCGCGACGACGAGCACGTTCCGGTCGCCGTGCTCGGCGGCGAGGTCGACCACCACGTGCCGGAACGGCAGGCCGCCCGCGACCCGGTGCATCTGCTCGACGGCGTTTCGCCGCAGCCAGCCGGACTTCTGCTGCGGATGCGTCGAGACGATCACCTCGTCGGGCTGGAGCTGCTCGATCGCGTCGCGCAGCGCCGAGACCGGATCGGACTCGACGACGACTCCGTCCGCATGCACGCCGGCCTTGCGCAGCAGGTCGAGCGTCCTGTCGAGCCGGCGGCGCGCGGCGGCGCGCCGCGTGTCGTAGTAGACGACGTAGCCCTGGCGCGGCTGGTTCACGGGCGCGAGCACCGTCACGATCACGTCGGCGTCCTTCGCCCGCTCCTCGATCAGCTCGACGAGCGCCGGCGAGACGACGGTCTCGTTCGCGACGACGAGGATCCGGTGCGCGGCGTCGCTCACGTGACCCCGACCTCCTCCGTCTCGCGCGTGCGCGACGGCGTCAGGATCGCATGCTGCGCGCCCGGGACGCCGTACTCGTACGGCGAGCCGACGACCTGCGGGATCTCGCTGAAGTTGAAGATCGGCGGCGGCGAGCTGACCTGCCACTCGAGCGTCATCGCCCGCCACGGGTTCGGCGGCGCGATCGGCCCGCGGCGCCAGCTCGTGATCATGTTGTAGAGGAACACGAGCACCGACGCGCCGAGGGCGAACGACGAGATCGAGATGAACATGTTCCACGCCGCGAACTTCGGCGCGTAGTCCGAGACGCGGCGCGGCATCCCCTCGACGCCGATCAGGTGCATCGGGAAGAACGTGAGGTTGAACCCGACGAACGTCATCCAGAAGTGCAGCTTGCCGAGGCGCTCGTCGTACATGCGCCCGGTCATCTTCGGGAACCAGTAGTACATGCCGGCGAAGATCGTGAACACCGACCCGCCGAAGAGCACGTAGTGGATGTGCGCCACGATGAAGTACGTGTCGCTGACGTGGATGTCGATCGGCACGGCGCCGAGCATGACGCCCGAGAGCCCGCCGATGACGAACATCGAGAGGAAGCCGAGCGCGAAGAGGAAGGGAGTCTTGAAATGGAGCTTCCCTTCCCAGATCGTCGCGAGCCAGCTGAAGATCTTGATGCCCGTCGGGACGGCGATGAGGAGCGTCGTGATCATCATCGGCACGCGCAGCCACGACGCCATGCCGCTGACGAACATGTGGTGCGCCCACACGGAGAAGCCGAGCACGACGATCGCCATCAGCGACAGCGCCATCAGCCGGTAGCCGAAGATCGGCTTGCGGCTGAACACGGATATGACCTCGCTCATGATCCCGAAGCCGGGCAGCATCATGATGTAGACCGCCGGGTGCGAGTAGAACCAGAAGATGTGCTGGTACCCGAGCACGTAGCCGCCGTTCGCCGGATCGAAGAACGACGTGTGCATCACGTGGTCGAACATCGAGAAGAACTGCGAGCCGGCGATGAAGGGCGTCGCGATCACGACGAGAAGCGACGTCGTGAAGTTCGCCCAGACGAGGAGGGGCATGCGCCAGAAGGTCATCCCCGGGGCACGCATCGTGATGATGGTGACGAGGAAGTTGAGGGCGGTCATGATCGACGACGCCCCGGCCCACTGGACCCCCTGGTTGAAGAAGATCGCGCCCATCGGCTGGTGGGTCGAGCAGAGCGGCGCGTAGCCCGTCCAGCCGCACGCGAAGGCGCCGCCGGGGACGACGAACGAGAGCAGCATCATCAGGCCGGCGATCGGCAGCAGCCAGAACGAGAGCGCGTTCAGGCGAGGGAACGCCATGTCGCCGGCGCCGAGCATGAGCGGGACGGCGAAGTTCGCGAGGCCGGCGAACGCCGGGATCACGAAGAGGAAGATCATGAGCGACGCGTGGACGGAGAAGAGGCCGTTGTAGGTCTGCGTGTCGAAGAACTGCATGCCCGGCTTCGCCAGCTCGGCGCGCACGAGGAGCGCGAGCAGACCGCCCGCGAGGAAGAAGAAGACCGTCGTCACGAGGTACTGCACGCCGATCACCTTGTGATCGGTGTTGACGCGGAAGTAGTCCTTCCAGCTCCGGGCGCCGTGTGTCGAGTGGTCTTCCGCGCGCGTGGGATGCCCGAGCGCGTAGTAGACCCAGTAGTCGAAGGCGCCGAGCCCGCCGAGGAAGCCGAGCGGCGCGGCGACGAGCGCCGAGACGAGGATGAGCGGCTGCCAGTCGAGCAGCGGGTGCCACCCGCCCCACCAGCGCAGGACGACGACGAGGCCGAAGCCGAAGCCGAAGAGGAGCGCGGTCATCCAGGCCGCGCGGATCCAGCCCGGACCGAGCAGGTAGCGCCGGACGGGGCCGTGGTGCGTCGGTGCGGGCGCGTGCGTCCCGTGGTCGGCAGTCGCTGCGGTCACGTCGTCGATCTCACCCCTTCTTGCTCGAATCGACCAGATATTGCACGAGCGCGTCGAGCTGGTCCTTCGGCAGGTTGTCGAAGGACGGCATCACGTTCTTCGGGTACCCCTTCTCGGTGTAGGCGTTCGGAGCCGTGATCGACTCGCGGACGAAGTCGGGGAGCGGCTTGCCCGCCGCCTGCGCGTACTGCGGCAGCTTGTCGAGGTCCGGGCCGACCTTCGCCGTCGCGCCTGCGGCCTTCAAGGTGTGGCACGAGCCGCACGGGTTGTTCTTGAAGACGGCGGCGCCGGACGTCGACGTGTTGGGCGACGCGGTCGCCTGCGTCTGGGTCTTCAGCCACTTGTCGAACGCGGCCTGCGGCATGACGATCGCCTCGGTCCGCATCACGGCGTGGCCGAGGCCGCACAGCTCGGTGCAGATCACCGGATACGTCCCCACCTTGTCCGGGGTGATGTGGAGCTGCGTGTCGATCCCGGGGACGGTGTCCTGCTTCTGGCCGAACTCCGGCACCCAGAACGAATGGATGACGTCCTTCGAGGTCAGGTGCAGCAGCACCGAGCGGCCGACGGGCAGCCGGAGCGTGCCCGTCGTCACCTTGCCGTCGTTCGGGTACTGGAAGCTCCAGGCGAACTGCTGGGCGCTGACGTTCACCTCGAGGACGTTCTTGCCGAGCGCGTCGTCGCGGGCGAGCACGATCGCGCTGAGGATCCCGATCGACGTCACGAGCACCGTCGGGATGAGCGTCCAGACGATCTCGAGCCCGGTGTGGCCGTGGATCGGCGGGCCGTCGGAGTCGTCGTCCGGAGCGGCCCGGAACCGGAAGACGGAGTAGAGAAGCACCGCCACGACGATCGCGAAGATGAGGATGCAGATCGCGACGGTGAACCAGAAGACGACGTCGATCCGGCCGCGCTCCTTCGAGGCCACCGGCGGCAGCCACGGCAGGAAGATCGCCACGGCCGTGGCGATCGCGCCGGCGAGCGTGCCGATGCCGAGCAACGCGAAGATCGGGCCCCTGCGCATCCCGTCGCTGAGCCTAATGGAAACCCTCGAACGGGGCAGCGCCACCCGTAACGGGAGAGCGGCCTCGCGCGTTATCGGAGTACACCCCACCGCTGGGGATCAGAAAGCGCGAACGAAAGGGAGACGACACATGGGTCTCGGAGTCGGCATTTTTCTCGCAGCCGTGGGCGCTGTCCTCGCCTTCGCGGTGACGGACAACGTCTCGGGCGTCAACATCCACACGATCGGCTGGATCCTGCTGATCGTCGGCATCATCGGCGTCATCCTGTCGATGATCTTCTGGTCGTCGTGGGCAGGCCCCGGCTACTGGTCGGGCCGCCGCCGCACGACGTACGTCGAGGACGGCCCGGGTGGGCCTCCCGGCTACTAGGCCGAGCACGCATCTCTGTGCGACGACGGGGCGGCTCCGGCCGCCCCGTTCGCATGTTTGGGGACGCGGGGGCCCCGGGGAGGCCCGATCGTGACCCAACGGCTGCCGAGAGAGCTGCGGATCCTCCACGACGTCACGCGGGGGGTCGCGGCGCCGTCCTCGCCGGCCGACGCGGTCGAGCGCCTGTGCGCCGAGATCGGCGCCCAGTTCGGCTTCGACGACGTGCGCTTCGCCGGCGACGACGCCGGCCGGGAGGAGCTCGTGCTGCTCGACGCGGCCCTCGAGGCCGGCCGGGCCGTCACGTGCGCGGGGCGCGTCGTCGTCCCGCTGCTCGACGGCCGCGGCGCCTGCCTCGGCTACCTCGTCGCCGACCGCGGCGGTGCGCCGCTCGAGCTCGCGGACGCGGATCTCCACCTCCTCTCGACGCTCGGCGCCGTCGGCGGCGTGCTCCTCGCGAAGGCGGCCGAGCGCGAGGAGCTCGAACGAGCGCTCGAGGAGCTGCGGCGCGCCGACGAGTTGAAGGCCGAGTTCGTGTCGATTGCCTCGCATGAGCTGCGCGCGCCGATCGCCGTCGTCTGCGGCATCACCGCCACCCTCCAGCGCCGGGCCGGCGAGCTCGCGCCGCGGCAGGCCGACGAGCTGCGCGCCGCGCTCTACGACCAGACCGTCCGCCTGAACGATCTCACCGAGCAGCTTCTCGATCTCTCGCGGGTCGACGCCGGCCGGGTTCGCGTCGAGCCGCGGGCGTTCAAGCCGCGTGCGGCGGTCGACGAGCTCGTCCGCGCGCCTCGCCGACGAGCCCGCGATCGACGTCGCCATCGACCCGGGCTGCGAGGTCGTCGCAGACCCGGTCGCGTTCGAGCGCGTCGTCGAGAACCTGCTGACGAATGCCGTGAAGTACGGACGGGCCCCGATCGCCGTGCGCGGCGACTGCGACCGGCTCGTCGTCGAGGACAGCGGCCCCGGTGTCGCCGCCGACTTCGTCCCGCACCTCTTCGAGCGCTTCACCCGCGCGGGCGGCGTCCCGCGCAGCGTGGCCGGTGCGGGCCTCGGGCTCGCGATCGCGCGGGCGTTCGCGACGGCGGCGGGCGGCGAGCTGACGTACGAGCCGGCCGAGCCCTCCGGCTCGCGTTTCGTGTTCGCGTTCAGGCGAGAGGCAGCTCGACGGTGAACGTCGAGCCGCGGCGGCCGTCGGAGACGACCCAGATGCGGCCGTGCATGCGGTGCACGAGCTCCCTGCAGATGTAGAGGCCGAGCCCTGTGCCGCCCACGCCGCGCGTGAGGTTCGGGTCGAGGCGGAAGAACTTCTCGAAGATGCGCGACTGCTCGGTCGGCGGGATTCCGAGCCCCTGGTCCTCGACGCGGATGCGCGCGCGGCTGCCCGACCGGGTCAGCGTGATCCGGACGCGGCCGCCGTCGGGCGAGTACTTGACCGCGTTGTCGACGAGGTTCGTCAGCACCTGCCGGAGCTTGTCGGGATCGGCTGCGGCGGGCGGCACCGGCGTGGGCACGTCGACGCACAGCTCGACCGACGAGGGGGCGTGCGCGCGCACCGAGTCGACGACGCGCTGCGTCAGCGCAGCTGCGTCGCAGCTCTCGATCGCGACGGACATCTGCCCCGAGTCGAGCCGGCTGGCCCACAGGATGTCGTTGACGATCCGGGCGAGCCGGTCGGCCTCGCTCGAGATGACGTCCAGCAGGCCGCTCCGCTGGGACTCCTCCAGACGGACGTCGTCGCGCTGGAGCGTGAGCGCCGCCCCGTAGATCGCCGCGAGCGGCGTGCGCAGCTCGTGCGAGACGGTCGAGACGAAGTCGCTCTTCAGCTGCTCGACCGCGCGCTCCTCGGTCATGTCGCGGAACGCGTACACCGTCCCGCCCGGGAACGACACCGCCGAGATCGAGAGCCAGCGCTCGCCGCCGCGCACGGTGATCGGCAGCGACTCCGCGCGCCGTGACGCCGACGGCGGGCTGGGCGCGACCGCGATCCGGTCGCGCACGGTCTGCCAGTCGTGCACGACGGCGTCGATCGGCCGGCCGATCGCCTTCGCGGGCTTGACGCCGAACGCGCGCGCGGCGGCGGGGTTCAGGAGCCGGACGATCTCGTCGCGGTCGACGAGCACGACGCCGTCGTCGACGAACTCGAGCGCCTCCGTCGCGCGCGCCCGCGCCTCCGCCTCGCCGTAGAGCAGCGCGTTGTCGAGCGCGATCGACGCGCGCCGCCCGAGCTCGACCGCGAGCTCGAGGTCGTAGCGGGTGAAGGGCGGCTGCGGGGGCACGGTGCCGAAGGTGATGGCACCGAACGTGCGCCCCCGGGCGGCGAGCGGCACGACGATCCCCGAGGTGTTGCCGAGCTCGTGGATCGCCTGTGCGTGGCGTTCGTCGTGTGCCATCGACTCCGCGTCGGCCTGGACGTCGGGGACGAACTGCGACTCGCCGGTCGCGATTGCGCGCTGCACGGGATGCTCCGGGACAGTCGGCGGGTACTCGCGCGCGAAGCGCGATCATCAGCTCCGTCTTCTCCGGGTCGACGTGGCGCGCGGCGATGCAGCGCAGGACGCCGTCGGCGTAGAGGTCGACGGTCACGTGCCCCGCGAACGAGGGTACGGCGAACGTCGCGAGCGCGCTCAGGGTGTCCTCGACGTCGAGCGTCGCGTTCAGCATCTCGCTCGCACGCGCGAGGAAGCTCAGCCGCTCCTGCACGAGCCTCGAGTCGGTGACGTCGTGCACCACGCTCACGGAAAGCGCCGAGCCTCCGCCGCCGTCCTCGACGGCGTTGGCGCGGACGACGGACCAGCGCTCCTCACCGGTGGCCTTGATGCGGTAGCGGATCACGCGCTCGCTCGTCTCGCCCTGCAGCGCGCGCCGGCCGGGGAGGTCATCGGGTGCGAGGGGGCTGCCGTCCTCGTTCAGCATCTCGAAGCGATCGAGAACCTCGAGCCGGTCGGCCGTCATGAAGTCCGACGCGCTCTCGAAGCCGATGATCCGCGCGGCGCTGTCGTTCGCGTAGACGATCGCGCCGGCGGCCGACTGCACGATGATTCCCTCGTCGACGGTCCCCATGATCGTCTCGAGCTGCTCGCGCGACTGGCGGAGGGCCGTGCGTGCGCGTGTGCGCACGGTCGCCGAGGCGAGATGGTTCGCGATCGTCCCGCAGAGCCGGACCTCGCGGTCGCTCCAGTCGTGCGGCGCGTCGCGGTACAGCATGAACTTCCCGAGCAGGCGGCCGTCGTGGACGAGCGGGATGAAGGCGAGCGAGCCGATGCCCTCCGTCTCGAGGCTCGTGTCGAGCTCGGGGCCGAAGTCCGCCGCCGCGACGTCGGCGACGAGCACGGGCTGCGGGTCGACGGCGTCGGGCGTCCATGGCGCATGGCCCTCGGCGGCCGCGCGGTACGAGTCGGAGAGGCCGCTCCAGGCGACGAAGCGCATGACGTCGCGGTCGTCGTAGAGGAGGACCGAGGCCCGGTCGGCGGCCGTGGCGTCGAGGAGCGTCTCGATCGCCTCGGCGAAGAGATCCTCGAGGCTCGTTGCGCGGGCGATCGCGTCGGCGATTCGGTAGAGCGCGTCCACCTGGTGCACGCGGTCGCGCAGCTCCTCGCGCTCGCTCACGTCGCGTCCGGTCGCGAGGAGGTGCGTGACGGCGCCGTCCCGGTCTGCGATGGGCACGCCGCTCGACTCGACCGGGACGGAGCGCCCGTCCTCCGCCCGGATCCTCAGGTTGACGCCGGAGAGCTCGGCGCCGGCGAAGACCTCGGCGATCGCGCTCGCCGCCGTCCCGTGGTCGTCCGGGTGGACGAGCTCGACGAGCGGCGTGCCGATGAGCGCCTCGGCATCCCAGCCGAGCACCGTCTGCCAGGAGGGCGAGGCGTAGACGATCGCCCCGAGCACGTCCACCACCGTGATGAGGTCGTGCGACCGCTCGAGCACCACCTGCTGCAGCGCCGCGAGGTAGACGAGGTCGTCTCCGCCGGAGGGCGCCTCGAACGACCGCGTCTCACTCACAGAAACCCCCCGATGGACCGGCCAATGCTCGTCACAGTGTGCACGAGGTCGCAGAGGTTGCAAAGGGAGCCCTGGAGCGAGCGGCGGCTACGCCGCCGCTCGCAGACCCTGCAAGCCTCGGAGCCAACCTCTTTTGATCGTCATGCCCGCGCGCAGCGCGGGCGGATCGAAAGAGGAGATGGGCCGTGGAGGAATCGAACCTCCAACCTTGGGATTAAGAGTCCCCTGCTCTGCCAATTGAGCTAACGGCCCCGACGAACGAGCCAACGAGCCGGAGCATTGTAGCCTCGGTCCGGTGAAGGTTCTCTCCGTTGTCGGCAACCGGCCGCAGTTCATCAAGTCGGGGCCCGTGTCGGTCGCGCTGCGCGACGCCGGGATCGACGAAGTCGTCCTGCACACGGGGCAGCACTGGGACGACGAGATGTCGGCGGTGTTCTTCGAGGAGCTCGCGCTGCCGGAGCCGGCCGTACCGGCTCGACCTGCGCACGGCCGACCCTGCGGCGATGGGGCCGCCGATCCGCGAGGCCGTCGAGGCGGAGCGCCCGGGCTGGGTGCTCGTGTACGGCGACACGAACTCGACGCTCGCGGGCGCGGAGGCGGCGGGGGCGACGCGCGTCGCCCACGTCGAGGCGGGCCTGCGGAGCGGCGACCTGGCGATGCCGGAGGAGCGCAACCGGATCGCGGTCGACCGGCGCGCCGATCTCCTGCTCGCGCCGGACGAGCGCTCGGCCGGGATCCTCCGCGCCGAGGGCGTCCGCGGCCGGATCGAGGTCGTCGGCGACGTGATGGCGGACGCGTGCTTTCGCTTCGCGCCGATCGCGCGCGAGCGCTCGACGATCCTCGCCCGGCTCGAGCTCGAGCCGGGCGCGTACGTCGTCGCGACGATCCACCGCGAGGCGAACGTGCAGCCCGGGCGGCTGCGCGCGCATCGTCGACGGGCTCGGCCGGGTCGCGTGGCCCGTCGTCTTCCCGGCGCACCCGCGCACGCGGTCGGTGCTCGGCGAGCTTCCGCCCAACATCCGTCTCGTCGAGCCGCTCGGCTACCTCGACATGGCAGCGCTCGCGTCGCAGGCGCGTGTGATCGTCACCGACTCGGGCGGGCTTCAGAAGGAGGCGTACTGGTACGGCGTCCCGTGTGTCACCGCGCGTCCCTCGACCGAGTGGGTGGACACCGTCGAAGCCGGGGCCAACGTGCTGGTCGACGCCGACCCGGAGCGTCTCGCCGCCGCCGTCGCCGCCGCGCGGATCCCACCCGGATCGGCCCGAGCTCTACGGCGACGGGCACGCGTCAGAACGTGTCGCCGAGGCGCTACGCGGCTAACGTAGCGCGGTCATGGCGTACGACGTCGCGATCGTCGGCGCGGGCTACGTCGGCCTGCCCCTCTCCACCACCTTTGCGGAGGCGGGCTGCCGCGTCCTCGTCGTCGACGTCGTCGAGCCGGTCGTCGCCGCGCTGAACCGCGGCGAGAGCCACATCGAGGACGTCGGCAGCGAGCGCCTCGCACCGCTCGTCGAGCAGGGCCTGATCCACGCGACGACCGACTACGCGGAGATGAAGGAAGCCGACGCGATCCTCATCGCGCTGCCGACGCCGCTCTCACGCCAGCGCGAGCCCGACCTGTCGATCGTGACGGCCGCGACGCGCGGCATCGCCCGCGTGCTGCGCGAGGGCCAGGTCGTCGTGCTCGAGTCGACGACGTGGCCCGGCACGACGCGTGAGGTGCTCCAGCCGATCCTCGAGGAGGGCTCCGGCCTCGAGGCGGGCAGCGGGTTCTATCTCGGCATGTCGCCGGAGCGCGTCGATCCCGGCCGCGAGGACTGGACGACGAAGACGACGCCGAAGGTGCTCGGCGGCATCACGCCCGAGTGCACGAAGCGCGCCGCCGAGGTCTACCGGCGCGCCGTCGACACCGTCGTCGAGGTGTCGACCCCGGAGGCTGCGGAGCTGACGAAGCTCCTCGAGAACATCTTTCGCTCGGTGAACATCGCGCTCGTCAACGAGCTCGCGCAGCTGTGCGACCGCATGGGCATCGACGTCTGGGAGGTCGTCGACGCGGCGGCGACGAAGCCGTTCGGCTTCATGCCGTTCAGCCCGGGCCCCGGTCTCGGCGGGCACTGCATCCCGATCGACCCGTTCTATCTGACGTGGAAGGCCCGCGAGTTCGGCTTCTACACCGAGTTCATCGAGCTCGCCGGGAAGGTGAACGAGGAGATGCCGTACTTCTGCCGCTCGCTCGTCTCGCAGGCGCTGAACCACGCGAGAGAGCGTGCGATGAAGGGCGCGAAGATCCTCGTGCTCGGCGTCGCCTACAAGCCGGACATCGCCGACATGCGCGAGTCGCCCGCGCTGAAGCTCATCTCGCTGCTCTCGAACGCGGGCGCAGACGTGGCCTATCACGATCCTCATGTCGAGTCGTTCGACGAGCACGGCCTCCAGATGCGCTCCGTCGCGTACGAGCCTGCGGCGTACGACTGCGTCGTGATCGCGACCGATCACCACTCCATCGACTACGAGCAGCTCGTCGACGACGCAAGCCTCGTCGTCGACCTGCGGAACGCGACCGGCGCGAAGGGCACCGCGTCGGACAAGGTCTTCAAGCTTTGATCGGCGTCGTCGGGCTCGGCTACTGGGGGCCGAACCTCGCGCGCAACTTCGCCGAGCTGGGAGCGTTGTCGTGGCTCTGCGATCTCGACCCGGAGCTGCGCGCTGCCTTTGCGGCCCGCTACCCGTCCGCACGTGTCACGGGCTCGTTCGAGGAGCTGCTCGCGGCCGACGACGTCGAGGGCGTCGTCGTCGCGACTCCGGTCCCGACGCACTATGCCCTCGCGAAGCAGGCGCTCGAAGCGGGCAAGCACGTCCTCGTCGAGAAGCCGCCCGCGATGCGCGCCGGGGAGATCGACGAGCTCGTCTCGCTCGCGGACGAGCGCGGCCTCGTCCTGATGCCGGGGCATCTGCTTCTCTACCACCCCGGCGTGCGGAAGCTCAAGGAGCTGATCGACGAGGGCGAGCTCGGCGAGGTGCTCTGCGTCTACGGCAACCGCCAGAACCTCGGCATCGTGCGCACGAACGAGAACGCCCTCTGGTCGCTCGGCGTGCACGACCTGTCGGTCATCCTCTACCTCCTCGACGAGGAGCCGGAGGAGGCCGTCGCCTACGGACGCGACTTCCTCACGGCGGGCGTCGAGGACGTGGTCTTCTGCTACCTGCGCTTCCCGAGCGGGAAGATCGCGCACATGCATCTCTCGTGGCTCGACCCGCACAAGATGCGGAAGATGACGGTGGTCGGCCGCGAGAAGATGGTCGTCTTCGACGACATGGAGCTCGAGCGCAAGGTCACGGTCTACGAGAAGTCGCCCTGGAAGCGGGCCGAGAGCTACGGCGAGTGGCAGACGCGCTCGGGCGACATCTACATCCCGAAGATCGCAACCGACGAGCCGCTCAAGCTCGAGTGCCAGGAGTTCCTCCGCCTGATCGGCGGCGCGGGCGACAGGCGCAAGGTCGCGGAGGACGGCGCGCGCGTCGTCCGTGCGCTCGACCGGCTCACGGAGTCGCTCCGTGCATAGGGCGCATGGCTGAGGTGCATCCCACCGCCACCGTGTATCCGGGCACCGTCCTCGGGGAGGGCGTGCGCGTGCTGGAGAACGCCGTCGTCGGCAAGCAGCCCGCGCTCGGCCCGAGGTCGACGGCGAGGCGCGACCCGCTGCCGCCCGCGGTGGTCGGCGACGGCTCGATCGTCTCGACCGGCGCAATCGTCTTCGCCGGCGCGACGATCGGCGCCGGCTGCATCATCGGCGACCAGTCGTGCGTGCGCGAGCGCGTGACGATCGCCGACGACGTGGTCGTCGGCCGGGGCTCGCTCGTCGAGAACGACACGACGATCGGCAGCGGCACGCGCATTCAGGCCGAGGCGTACGTCACGGCGTACTCGACCCTCGAGGAGGACGTGTTCATCGCACCGTGCGTCGTCACGACGAACGACAACTTCATGGGCCGCACGGAGGAGCGGAAGGCGCTGATGAAGGGCCCGACGATCCGCCGCGGCGCGCGCGTCGGCGGCGGCGCGATCCTCTGCCCGGGCGTCGAGATCGGCGAGGAGGCATTCGTCGGCGCGGGCGCCGTCGTGACGAAGGACGTGCCCCCGCGCCGGGTCGTCGTCGGCAACCCGGCCAGGATCCTGCGCGACGTCCCGCCGGAAGAGCTGCTGGAGCCCTAGAGAAGGGGTCAGACCCCAAAGGGGTCTGACCCCGCTGTCACCTGGAGAGCCGCTGCTTGGAGAAGGGGTCTGACCCGCTGTCACCGAGAGCCGCTGGCTGGAGAAGGGGTCTGACCCCGCTGTCACCTGGAGAGCCGCTGCTGGAGAAGGGGGTCTGACCCCAAAGGGGTCTGACCCCGCTGTCGCCTGGAGAGCCGCTGCTGGAGCAGGGGGTCTGACCCCGCTGGCATCTGACGCCGCTGCTGGACAGGGAGACCCCGCTGTCGCCTGGAGAGTCGCTGCTGGAGAAGGGGGTCTGACCCCAAAGGGGTCTGACCCCGCTGTCGCCCAGGGAGCCGCCGCTGCCGCCTAGGGAACCGCAGTCGTCTTCGCGAGCGTCAGGGTGTACGGCCCGGAGCCCGGCGCCGCGGCCTTCACCTCGACGTAGTACCAGCCGCGGCCCGGCGCCGTGTAGCGCAGGTGCTGTGTCGAGCCCGGCACGGCGGACTGGGCGGCGCGCAGCGTCTTCGGCGTGTCGGCCACGCGCTTCGTGCCCGGCTTCCAGAGGACGAGCTGCACGCGCGCGCCAGGCCAGCCCCCCGCGAGCTTCGCGAGGAGCCGCTCGTGCGGCCCGAGCGACACGCGGTAGACGTCGACCGGGTCGTCGTAGTAGTCGACCGTGGCCGCGACCTTCACCTGCTTGCCCCACAGCGTGTGCGCCTGCGTGCCGGCGTCGTCGTTCCCCTCGTAGCGGTCCGGCGCGGGCAGCGGCGCGGCGAGCGCCGCCACCGCCTTCGCGATGTCGAGCCTGCCCCAGCCGCTCAGCGGGTCGCGGAGCGGCGCGCAGCGCGGGCAGCCCGTGGCGGCGTTCACGTCGTCGGCGCTGTGCTCGAGAATCGCCGCAGCCTGGGAGTTCGTGAGCGTCGGTGCGATCGCGAAGAGCACCGCCGCCGCAGCGGCGACCTGTGGTGCGGCGAACGACGTTCCCTCCGGATCGCGATAGTCGTCGTTGCCGCAATCGGAGTAACCCTGGTCGATGCAGAGCGGGCGTGCCGCCGTGATCGGCTTCGGGAACGTCGAGAAGATCCCCGATCCCGGCGCCGAGATGTCGTTGAAGACGGGATCGCGGTTCGAGTAGTCCGGCACGTTCCCGAGCTGCGTGAGCGCGCTGACGCCGATGACGTGCGGCAGAGCCGCGGGGTAGCTCGCGTACGGCCACGGCTGCGAGAACGCCTCGTCGCCGTTGCCGACCGCGGCGACGAGCACCGCGCCCTTCGCGTTCGCGTAGGCGACCGCCTGCGCCTCGAGCGCCGAGTAGGTGTCGCGGTTCGTGCGCACGGGGTCGCGGACGCCGCCGAGACTGAGGTTGATCACGCGGGCGCCGCTGTCGGCGGCCCAGCGGATCGCCTTCGCCTCCGCATCGAGCGGGATCGTCCCGTCCGCTTTGACGACCTTTGCGACGAGGAGCTGCGAGGTGTAGGCGATGCCGACGATCCCCTGCGTGTCGAGGTTCGCGGCGATCTCGCCGGCGATGAAGGTGCCGTGCCCTTCGGTGTCGATGCACGGGTCGCCGCCGACGAAGCTGCGAACGTCGAGGATGCGGCCCTGGAGGTCCGGGAGCGAGCAGTCGACGCCGGAGTCGACGATCGCGACCTTGACCGGCTGGAGGGTCGTCGGCGGCTCGGCCCACGCGTCGAACGCGTGGTCGGACTGCAGGAACCACTGCTTGGGCGCGAGCGGATCCGTCGGCGTGAAGGCGGCGGCCGGAGCCGCGGCCGCGAGCGCCGCGACGGCGAGCGCGAGGAGCGCCCTGCGCATCAGCGAACCACGACTTGCGACGGCGTCGCGCCGGAGGCGTACCCGCCCGTCGCCGCCACGGATACGCGGTACGTCGCGCCCGACACGAGCTGCACCGGCACGGAGAACGTCCCGTCGGCGTCGACCGTCGCCGGTCGCGACGGTCGCCCACGTCAGGTCGGGGCTCTGCTGCTGCACCTGGACGGGCGCCGCGGGCAGGACCGGCTGGATGCTGCCGGCGACCTCGGTCGCCGTGAAGGAGGTGACGGTCACGGACGGGGCGACGCGGATCCGCACCGAGCCGGCCGCGGCGGCAGTGGTCGCGAGCCGGTAGTCGGTCGTGAGCGACGGCTTCTGGGTGAGCTTGACCGCGCCGTTGCCGGCGGAGCTGCCGGCTACCGGCCCGACGGGCTGCCACTGGCCGCCGAGCGGGCGCTGCTCGAGCGTCACGCCCGCGACGCCCCGGACCGTGCCGGCGAGCGCCACGGGGGACCCGTAGACGACGACGGTGTTCGGCGCGGGCGGGGCGAGCGACATCACGCCCACCGTGAACCAGGTCGAGCGCAGGCCGATCGCCGTGCGCAGCTTCGCGCCGGGAACGGCGACGGGTGAGAACGGCGTGAGGAAGCTCAGGAGCGCGACGCGCCCGCTGCCGTCGAGCGTCGTCGTCGCGTCGGTGACCGTGGCGCCGAGCTTGAGCGAGCCCGCGATCGTCTTGGCCGTGACCGGGACCGGCCCCCAGTCGTGGTACGGCGAGATGTCGTCGTAGGGGTCGGGCACCGACACGAGATACGGGAGCGCGGTGCCGGTCCACCCCTGGCTCGACTCGGTCCTGCCGCCCGACGTCGAGGAGAAGTACGTCGTCGCGACGGAGCCGTTGTACAGGAGCACCTGATGCTTCGTCGCGTCGACGGCCGCCGTCGCGGCGGGCGACTCGTGCGAGACGCCGAGGTACATCTGGCTGCGCGTGTCCGAGTAGACGTCGAAGGGAGCGCCGACGGCCCGGGTCGCGAGCGCGTAGGAGCGCGCGGCGACGGCCTGGGCCTTGAGCGCCTCGGGAGCCCACGTCGAGGGCATCTCCGAGGGCACGACGCCGTACAGGTATTGCTCGAGACCGACGACGTTCACCGCGCGCAGGCGGCCGTCGACGACGTCGACCTCGATGCGGCCGCGGTACGGGCGCTTGAGCGTGAGCGTCGACCCCCTGGCCGGCACGAGGACGAGCGGCGCGACGAGCGGGCGCTTCGACACCTTGAGCGCAGGCGTGAGGGTGACGGCCCCGGCTCCGAGCTTGACCGTGGCGCCTGCGCCGTCCCGTACCGTGTAGCCGCCGTCGGAGGACACCTTGAGCGTCTTCTGCCTGTCGGCGAGGAGCACGCGGATCGACGCCGCCGGCGCGGGGCCGAGCTTCGTGCCCGGGTAGTAGTGGGCGAGGATCTGCTGGAAGGTCGACCCGTGCTGCGCGTAGCCGTACGCGCCGTACTGGCTCATGCCGACGCCGTGGCCGAAGCCGTGGCCGGAGAAGAGGAAGAGCGCGCCGGAGCCGGCGGGCGCTGCGAAGCACGTGCCGGTGCAGACCGAGGCCGCCCGGGCCGGGCGGGCGCCCGCCGCGAGGACGGCCGCGGCGGCGAGGGAGACGGCGAGGGCGAGTGAGCGACGCGGCATCGTTTCCGGCGGGAGCTCCCGGCCTGCGACGCCCGCAGAGCCGGATTTCCACGCTAGCAGGACTTTTTCTCGATCGACGGTTCGTTTCATCCCTCGCGGGAACCGGCACGCGATGACCGTGGAGCTAGACCTGCTGCCCGAGCGCTACACCGGGCCCCAGCCGATCGGCCGTGGGGGCATGGGCGAGATCTTCCGGGCGACCGACACGACGCTCGGCCGCGCCGTCGCGATCAAGCTCCTCGACCCTCGCTTCGCGCAGGACGAGGCCGTGCGAGAGCGGTTCACGCGCGAGGCGCTCGCGGTCGCCCGCCTGTCGGGCAACTCGAACATCGTCACGATCTACGACGTCGGCGAATGGCGGGGCAGGCCTTTCATCGTCATGGAGTACCTCGGCGGCGGCTCGCTGCAGGAGACGGTCACGCAGGGGGGCGCGCAGCCCGCGGGCCGGGCGCTCGAGTGGCTCGAGCAGGCGGCGGGTGCGCTCGATGCCGCGCACCGCGAGGGCGTCGTCCACCGGGACGTCAAGCCGGCGAACCTTCTCCTCGACCGTCACGGCCGTGTCCACGTCGCCGACTTCGGGATCGCGAGCGCGACGGGGCTCAACTCGCTCACGCAGACGGGCACGGTGCTCGGCACGGCGTCGTATCTCTCGCCGGAGCAGGCGAAGGGCGAGCGGGCGACGCCCGCCAGCGATCTCTACTCGCTCGGCGTCGTCGCGTTCGAGCTCCTGACGGGGCGCCGCCCGTTCGAGGGCGACAGCGTCGCCGCCGAGGCCGCGGCTCACGTGACCGGCGCGATCCCGTCGGTCTGCGACGTGAACCCGGCCGCGCCCTGCGAGCTCGACCCGGTGTTCGCGCGCGCGCTCGCCAAGGACCCGGCGGAGCGCTACGGCAGCGGTGCCGAGCTCGTCGCGGCGCTGCGCGGAGCGCTCGACGACGAGGCGGGCGCTACGCGCGCGCTCGGCGCGCGTGCCTGTCGCCGCGGGGCCGGCGCCGGCGGCCCGCACGTCGCGCAGGCGTCCGCCGTGGCTCCTGCCGGCGCTCGGCGCACTGCTGCTCGGCGGGGCGGGCATCGGCGCTGCGGTCGCGCTCTCGAGCGGCGACGGCGGCGGGCGCGGGGCGCTGCCGCCGCAGAAGGTGAGCGTCTCGGTGAAGACGGTGACGAAGCCCGGCACGACCGTCGTCACGACCGCACCGGCTCCGACGACCGCGGCCGCCGCCACGACCGCTGCCACGACCGCCCCCGCGACCACGCCGTCCACCTCCCCCGCGAGCGGCGATCCGTACGCGCTCAACAACCAGGCGTACGAGCTGATGAAGCAGGGCGACTACCGGTCCGCCCTCCCGCTGCTCCAGAGCGCGGTCGACCAGCTGCAGGGCCGTAACGACCTCGGTACGGCGTACGCGAACTACAACCTGGGCGTCACGCTCGTCAATCTCGGGCGCTGCAACGAGGCGATGCCGTACTTCGAGGCCTCGCGCGCGATCCAGCCGCAGCGGCGCGAGGTGAAGGACGCGATCAAGCAGGCGAGGCGCTGCTCAGGCTGACGTCGCGTTCGCGAGCCGGTCGGCGTACTGGCGCTCGTAGTACTCGCGGTACTCGCCGGACTTGATCTGCTCCCACCAGCCGCGGTGCTCGCGGTACCACGACACGGTCCGCGCGAGGCCGTCCCCGAACGGCGTCTGCGGGCTCCAGCCGAGCGCGCGCATCTTCGTCGTGTCGATCGAGTAGCGGCGGTCGTGCCCGGGCCTGTCGTCGACCCGGCGGAGCAGCGAGCGGTCGGCTCCCGTCAGCTCGATGATGCGCTCGGCGACCTCGATGTTCTCGTGCTCGTCGCCGCCGCCGACGTTGTAGATCTCGCCCGGCGCGCCCTCGCGGAGCACGAGCTCGATGCCCGCGCAGTGGTCGTCGACGAAGAGCCAGTCCCGAACCTGGCGGCCGTCCCCGTAGAGCGGCAGCTCGAGCCCGTCGAGCGCGTTCGTCACGAAGAGCGGCACGAACTTCTCCGGGTACTGGTTGGGCCCGTACGTGTTGGAGCCGCGCGTGATCGACGCGTTGACCCCGAACGTGCGCGCATAGGCCGGGATGAGCAGGTCGCCTGCGGCCTTCGCGGCGCTGTACGGGCTCGAAGGGCGCAGCGGGTCGGACTCGGTCGACGAGCCCCCCGCCTCGAGGTCGCCGTAGACCTCGTCGGTCGAGACCTGTACGAGCCGGAGGCCCGTCCGGCGGATGTGCTCGAGGAGGACCTGGGTGCCGCGGAACTCCGTCCTCCCGAAGTCGTCTGCCGTGAGGATCGACCGGTCGACGTGCGTCTCCGCGGCGAAGTTGACGATCGCGTCGCACCCGGCCGCCGCGCGCGCGACGTCCCCCGGCTCGGCGATGTCGCCCTCGTGCAGCTCGATGTCCGGGGCGAGATTCGCCCGGTTGCCGCTGTAGGTCAGCTTGTCGAGGACCACGACCTCGTCCCCCGCCCGTATGAGGCGTTTCACGAAGTGCGAGCCGATGAAGCCGGCGCCGCCCGAGACGAGAATCCGCACGGCCTCAGATTAGTGGGAAGGCGCGGGAAGCCAGCGGGCGAGCCGGCCGGGCATCCACCAGTTCCACCGGCCGAGGAGGCGCATCGCCGCCGGCACGATCAGCAGGCGGACGAGCGTCGCGTCGAGCAGGATCGCCGCGCCGAGGCCGGCTCCGAGCTCCTTCAGCGACGGGGCCCCGGCAACGACGAAGGCGAAGAAGACCGCGACCATGACGAGCGCTGCGCTCGTGATGATGCGCGCGGAGAGCGTCAGTCCCTCCGCAACGGCCCGCTCGTTGTCGCCGTGCGCGAGCCAGCGCTCGCGGACGCGCGTCAGCAGGAAGACCTCGTAGTCCATCGAGAGGCCGAAGGTCACGGCGAGCACGAGCGCGGGGACGATCGTCTCCACGTAGCCCGGGGAGTTGTAGCCCGTCCAGTCGAGCCAGCCCCACTGGAAGACGGCGACGAGCACGCCGTACGCCGCGCCGACGCTCAGCATGTTCATGAGGACCGCTTTCAGCGGCAGCAGGACGCTGCGCAGGAGGACGAAGAGGACGACGTAGCACGCGGCGAGGATCACGAGCAGCATCTTCCAGAGGCCGCCGAAGATCGCGTGCGTCACGTCGATGTCGAAGACGGTGCTGCCGCCGACGATCGCATCCGGGCCTGCGACGTCCTCGATCCGGTGCACGACGTCCCGCGCCGCGCTCGACTCGACCGGCACCGAGAGCGTCGCGTCGACGAGCCACCGCGTGGCGCGTGCGGTCGAGAATCGGAGCCGAGACGCGCGCGACGCCCGCGACGCCCGCGAGCTTGCGGGCGAGAGCGGCCGCCGAGCCGGTCGTCAGCACGTGCACCGGTGCGCCGAAGCCCGGGCCGGTGAGCGCCTGCGCGCGATCCGTTGCGACCCGGACCTCCGCGGTGCGCGGGAGCTCGTCGAGCCCTCGGTTGAAGGTCTGCATCCAGAAGAACGGGATCGCGAGCACGAGCATCACGCCGGCGCCCGCCGCGAGGCCGGCGACGGGGTGGCGCATCACCCGCCGCGCCCAGCCGTGCCAGAACGCGTCGCTGCCGCTCTCGGTCGTCCGCCACGGCAGCGGCAGCCGCAACCGGTCGACGCGGGTGCCGACCGCGCTCAGCATCGCGGGGAGGAGCGTGATCGAGGCGAGCACCGAGACGCAGACCACGACGATCGCGCCGGCCGCCATCGAGCGGAGCGCGTTCACGTCGATTGCGAAGAGCGCCGCGAGCGAGACCGCGACGGTCAGGCCGCTGAAGACGACGGCCGTCCCGGAGCTCGCCATCGCCCGCGCGAGCGCCTGCGTCTTGTCGACTCCGCTGTGCAGCTCGCGGCGAAAGCGGCTGACGATGAAGAGCGAGTAGTCGACGGCAACGCCGATTCCCACCATCGACGACATGTTCGTGACGTAGACCGAGACCTCGAACGAGCGCGACAGCCCGTAGATGACGGCGCCCGTGAGGAAGACCGCCGCGAAGCCGAGCGCGAGCGGCGCGACGGCCGCGACGACCGTGCCGAAGCCTGCGAGGAGGATCAGCAGGATGAGCGGGAACCCGATCGCCTCACCCTTCGCAAGCTGCTTCTTCGAGACGCTCTGGAAGTTCGACCAGATCGCAGGCTCGCCGATCACGCGGGTCTGCACGCGCCGGCGTCGTGCGCACGAGTGCGTGCCGGAGCTTCGTCGCCTGGTCGATCGCGGTCGACGAGGCGCCGTCGTAGCCGAGCGGTCAAGAGGGCGGCGCGCCCGCGCGCGAGCGGGATCGTCGCGCCGGGCCGAACGCCGCGGAAGGTGCCGGCGATGCGGCGGGCGGCGGCGACGCGGGCGGCGACGTCCGCCGGGGTGCGGCCGGTCACGAAGACGGTGAACACCGGCGTCTTCAGGTTCGGGAAGTCGTGCTGGATCGCGTCGGTGACCCGGATCGACGGGCTGCCGGGCACCTCCCAGCCGCCGCCGGAGAGGTGATCCGCCTGGTGCAGCGAGAACCAGCCGCCCGCGGCGAGCAGGACGACCCACACGGCGAAGACCGTCCGCCGCCGTCGCGACACGGTCGTGGCGAGGCGTGCGAGGGAGCGCTCGACCATGCTGCGAGGGTAGCTCCGGAGACCTGCGTAGACTCCTCTCGTCGAGCGAGGAGGAGAGCGTGGCGCAGGTCGAGAGCGAGAACAGGGCGACGTCGGACCCCGGCGCGCGCAAGGAAGTGCTGAAGGAGATCAAGGACCGCGGGATCGACGACGTCCTCCTCTGGTTCACCGATCTCGAGGGGCACCTGAAGAGCTTCTCGGTCACGACGAGCGAGATCGAGGGCGCGCTCGACGACGGCATGGGCTTCGACGGCTCGTCGATCACCGGCTTCAACGCGATCGAGGAGTCCGACATGGTCGCGATCCCCGATCCGGCGACCTTCCGCGTCCTGACCGACGGGCAGACGGGCCGCATGATCTGCGACGTCGTCACACCGGACGGCAACGCCTACGAGGGCGACCCGCGCCACGTCCTCCGCCGCGCGCTCGAGCGCATGCAGTCGATGGGCTTCGACACGTTCAACGTCGGCCCGGAGGCGGAGTACTTCCTCTTCAAGGACGACAAGGGAACGGAGACGCTCGACGAGGGCGGCTACTTCGCGCAGACGACGATGGACGCCGCCACGACGATCCGGCGCGACACGATCCGCGCGCTCGAGAACATGGGCATCCCGGTCGAGTACCACCACCACGAGGTCGGCCCGTCGCAGCACGAGATCGACATCCGCTTCGCCGAACGCGCTCGACATGGCCGACTACATGCTCACCTACCGCCTCGTCGTCAAGGAGGTCGCGAAGCAGCACGGCTTCCACGCGACCTTCATGCCGAAGCCGCTCTTCGGCGAGAACGGCTCGGGCATGCACACGCACCAGTCGCTCTTCAAGGACGGCCGCAACCAGTTCTTCGACGCCGACGACAAGTGGCACCTGTCGGAGGTCGGCAAGGCGTTCATCGCCGGCCAGCTCCGCCACGCGCGCGAGATCTCGGCCGTGTTCGCGCAGTGGGTGAACTCGTACAAGCGGCTCGTGCCGGGCTTCGAGGCGCCGGTCTACGTCGCCTGGTCGCAGCGGAACCGCTCGGCGCTCATCCGCATCCCGCTCTACAAGCCCGGGTCGGAGCAGGCGACGCGCGCCGAGCTGCGCTGCCCGGATCCGGCCTGCAACCCGTATCTGACCTTCGCGTGCCTGCTCCACGCAGGGCTCGAGGGGATCGAGCAGGGCTACGAGCTGCCGGAGCCGATGGAGACGAACCTCTACCACCTCACCGCCGAGCAGCGGCGCGAGCGGGGCATCGTCTCGCTGCCCGAGACGCTCGGCGAGGCGATCGACGCGCTCTCCCAGTCGGACCTCGCGCGCAAGGCGCTCGGCCCGCACATCTTCGACCGCTACATCGAGCTGAAGCGGAAGGAGTGGGACGAGTACCGCGTCCAGCTCACCGAGTGGGAGATGAAGAAGTACCTCGCCGTTCTGTAAAGGCCGTGAGGCCGTGACGAACTTCCTTACAGACCGGCCTCTTTCGCGGCCGCGGTGAACGTGTCAGAATCGACGGGGCTCGCCACCTGCGGAGGCGAGCCCAACTGACGGCCGACTGCGGGGTGCTCATGGCACCTCGTGGTCGTTCAGGGCCCGGAGAGCCTCGCTGAAAGCGCGCGAAAGCGCGGGCGAGGCGGGGTCAGGCCCGGCGGCGGGCTCTAGAGGAAGCTTCTGATGTTCTCGCGGTCGACCCGGAGGCCGATGACGCCGCTCGTGCCGTCGATCTGCTCGATCGTGTCGGCAGGGACGAGCCGGCGGCGGCGCGAGAAGAGGCCGGACTTCACGGAGAGGGCGTCCGGCACGTCGGGGGCGGTGCCGTACATCGGGCACTCGACCTTGCCGACGAGGCGGCCCTGCCGGTCTGCGACGATGTAGCCGGCAGTCCGGCGGAGATCGATGGCGAGGGCGCTCACGTGTCTGACGCTATGCCCGGCCTGCAAGGTTTTTTACGGCCACGGGGTAAAAGGTTTGTTAACCCCAGGGATTCTCCTTCTTGCTCTTTGCCCTCTCGGTCTTCACGCAGGCCTCCAGACCATGAGGACGACGATCGCGACGACGAGGGCGCCGCTCGCGTAGCTGAGCCAGAGCGAGGGGCGGTGCCCGACGAGCGCCCGGAGCTCCTCGGACTCGTCGTCCCCCTCGTCTGCGAGCCGCTCCGCGAGGTAGCGGGCCTTTCTCGCCGTC
This sequence comes from uncultured Actinomycetes bacterium, assembly GCA_963831405.1. Classification (GTDB taxonomy): domain Bacteria; phylum Actinomycetota; class Thermoleophilia; order Gaiellales; family Gaiellaceae; genus Palsa-739. The sequence goes on along the minus strand of CAWHPX010000018.1, from coordinate 88,743 downwards.
CGGCCGCCGATCGCGCCGAGGACGACGCTCGCGACCCAGAGCCCGAGCGCCGCGCGGATCCAGCCGGGCGTGAGCCCGTAGCCGAGGTGCGAGGCGAGCGCCAGGCCGAACGCGAGCGTGAGCACCGCGCCGAGCACGACGAGGAGCACCCCGGCCCGGGTCAGGCGAAGGAGGACGAGGATCTCGCTCGGCCGCCGCCGCCGCATGGCGCCGAGCTGGAGCGTGCCGGCGACGGCGGCGCCGGCGAAGAAGCAGAACGCCCCGAGCAGATGGAAGAAGAGGAGCCAGTGGTAGGTGGCCACCGGCTCCTTACGATAGTCGCGTGACCGCGGCCGACCGGCATCTCAGGCTCCTGACCGAGACGACGGCGGCGGTCAACTCGACGCTCGACCTCGAGGAGGTGCTGCACCTCGTCGCGGACAGGGTGGCCGAGGCGCTCGGCGCCGACGCCTGCTTCGTCTACCTCTACGACGAGCGCTCCGACGAGCTCGTCCTGCGTGCGACGCGCGGCACGTCGGTCGACGAGATGACGCGCCGGCCCCGCATGCGGCCGGGCGAGGGCATCACCGGCAGCGCAGCCGCGGAGCGCGCGCCCGTGATGATCGCGTCGGCGGCGCACCTCGACCCTCGGTTCAAGCAGTTCTCGAACCTCCCGGAGGACGAGTACGAGTCGATCCTCGCCGTGCCGATCCTCGCCCAGGGCGAGCGTCTCGCCGGCGCGCTGAACGTGCGGACGCTGACCCCGCGCGAGTACCGGCAGGACGAGGTCGAGCTCCTCCAGTCGATCGCCGACCAGGTGGCGCAGTCGATCCTGCACGCGCAGCTCTACTCCCAGGCGCAGCGCCGGGTGGCCGAGCTCGAGGCGCTCGCGAAGATCTCCGAGGCCGTCTCCGAGTCGCTCTACCTCGAGGAGTCGCTCGAGGCGATCGTGAAGACGACGATGGAGGCCGTGAACGCGACGGGCGCCGCGCTCGTCCTCGAGGACGGACGCATCGCCTGGCCGGAAGGCCGCCCGGGGAGGCACGCGCTGCGCACGCCGCTCCGCTGGAAGCGCCGCCAGATCGGCGAGCTCGTCGCCGACCGCGACGCGCCGTTCTCGGACGAGGAGCGGGCGCTGCTCGAGGCGATCGCGCACCATGCCGCCGTCGCGCTCGAGCACGGCCGCGCCGTGATGCGCGGCGTGCTCGCGCAAGAGATCCATCATCGCGTGAAGAACAACCTGCAGACGGTGGCGTCGCTCCTGCGGCTGCAGGCCCGTGCAGAGGACGTCGACCCGCGAGAGGCGCTCGAGCACTCGGTGAATCGAATTCTCGCGATCGCCGCGGTGCACGAGGTGCTGACCGAGCAGCGCGACGAGGACGTCGAGCTCGCCGAGCTCCTCGACCGGCTGCGCGCCATGCTCGTCCAGGGGCTCGCGGGCGGGCGTGCAGTCGACGCGAAGCTCGAGCAGGTGTCGCTCGGCGGCAACCGTGCGACCGCCCTCGCCCTGGTCTTCAGCGAGCTTCTGCAGAACGCGCTCGAGCACGGCGCCGGCGCCGTTCGGATCGAGCTCGCGCGACGCAACGGCGAGGTCGTGCTCGCGATCGCGGACGAGGGCACGGGGGTCGACGAGCCGAGCGCCGGGACCGGGCTCTCGATCGTCCGCGCGCTCGTCCGGGACGAGCTGCACGGCCGCTTCGACCTCCACGGCGCGAGGGCGGAGGTCGTCTTCCCCGCATGAGCGCCTCATGACGTCGGAGATCCGCCCGCTGCGGATCGCGGTGCGGTGACGCGGCTTCCGAACGAGGTGTTCGTCGTCGTCCGCCGCGGCGAGGAGTTCCTCGTCGTGCACCGCACGCCGGGAGGCGGCGCGTACTGGCACGGCATCGCGGGCGGGCTCGAGGCGGGCGAGACGTACGCGGAGGCGGCCGCGCGGGAGCTGGAGGAAGAAACCGGGCTCGTGGCGCAGCCGGTCGAGATCGCGGAGCCCTTCGTCTACGCGATCGCCGACGCCGATCCGAAGTACCGGGCGCAGTTCCCGGACGTGGACGAGATCGTCGTCGGCTGCTTCCTCGTCGACGTGCCCGCCGGCTGGGAGCCCGAGCTGAACGGCGAGCACGACGACTACCGCTGGTGCACGCGGGACGCCGCCGTCGAGCTCCTCTACTGGCCGGAGCCGAAGGCGCTCCTGCGCTCGCTGTGAGTGCGCCGCCGAACCTCGCCGAGGGCGTGCACCCGCGCTCCGCATCGCCGCTCGACCTCCGCGGCATCCGTCGCCGAAACGCGACACTCCCGGCATGAGAATCCTCGTGGCCGAAGACGAGACGATCATCCGCCTCGATCTCAAGGACCTGCTCGAGCGTGCGGGGCACGAGGTGTGCGCCGAGGCCCGCGACGGCGAGGAGGCGGTGGAGCTCGCACGCAGCGAGGCACCGGACCTTGCGATCATGGACGTGAAGATGCCGCGCCTGGACGGGATCGAAGCGGCGCGCCGCATCCAGGACGAGCGCCCCATTCCCATCGTGATGCTCACCGCCTACGGCCAGGACGAGCTCGTCTCGCGCGCAGCGGAGGCCGGCGTCTTCGGCTATCTCGTGAAGCCCTTCCGGGAGCAGGACCTCCTGCCGGCCATCCACACGGCTCGCGCGCGCCACGAGGAGATGCGCGCGGTGCGCGAAGAGGCCGAGTCGCTTGCCGAGGCCCTCGCCGCGCGCAAGGTGATCGAGCGCGCGAAGGGGCTCCTGATGAAGAAGGAAGGCCTGACCGAGGACGAGGCGTTCGCGCGCCTGCGCCGCGCGAGCCAGGCCTCGCAGCGGCCGCTGAAGGTGATTGCCGAGGCCGTCGTCGCGACGCTCTCCGGGGAGCGGGAATGACCGAAGATCATCCGAATGCCGCGCTCACCCGGCGCGTCTTCGCCGCGTTCGGGAAGGACGCGATGCAGATCAGCGCAGCGCTCTGTCGCGACATCGTCTGGCGTGTGCCCGGGCAGACGGCGATGAGCGGCGAGTACCACGGCCGCCGCGAGGTCGTCGAGTTCCTGCGCCGCACCGGGCTCGAGACCGACGGCACGTACGGCAGCAAGCTCCACACGGTGCTCGCGAACGACGAGTGGGGGCTCGCCGTGTACCGCGCGTGGGGCACGCGCAACGGCCTCGACCTCGACGTCGACCAGGCCTTCGTCATCCGCTTCGAGGACGGCATGTGGAAGGACGTCACCGCCGTGCCGCTCGACGCCGCCTTCGATGCCTTCTGGTCCTGAGGAGCACGGGGGAACCCCGCCCGCGCGGTTCGATGTCTGCCCCGAGTCGTTCGACTCGGCCGACGTGAGGGCGCTCGCCGAGGCGCAGCAGGCGGAGATGCGCGGCCTCTACGAGGGAGAGGCAGACATCGGGCCCGTGCGCGAGGCGGCGATGTTCGTCGAGCCGGGCGGCGCATTCCTCGTCGTGCGCGACGACGAGGGCAGCGCGGTCGGCTGCGGCGGCGTCTGCCGGTTCGACGACACGCGGGCGGAGCTGAAGCGGATGTACGTCACGCCCGGCGCGCGCGGCCGCGGGCTCGGCCGGCGGCTGCTCCACGCGCTCGAGGCGGAGGCGCGGCGCCTCGGCTACGCCGGCGTCGTGCTCGAGACGGGCGACCGGCAGCCCGCGGCGCTCGGGCTCTACGCCTCCGCCGGGTACGAGCGCATCCCGTGCTACCCGCCGTACTCGGAGCGGTCGCTCAGCCTGTGCTTCGAGAAGCGCCTCTGACCGGGGTCAGGTCGCCGCCTCGGCGAAGAGCTTCTCCCAGCGCTCGAGGAGCGACTGCAACGCGTCGCGCGAGGTCTTGTGCGCGGCGAGCGTCTCGACGTTCGACCAGTCGGAGGCGAGCTTCGCCTCGAGGTCCCGCACCTCGGCCTCCCGCACGGCGATCTCCGACTCGATGCGCTCGAGCTCGCTCGGCCGCTGCTTCGGCGCCTTCGGCCTCGGCTTCGGCTTCGGCTTCGCAGGCGACGGCGATGCGGGCCTGCGCGGCGCGGACGCCCGTTCCTCGCGCCGGCGCAGCATCTCCGCCCAGCCGCCGTCGTACGCGTGGAGCTCGCAGTCTTCGATTGCGAGCGTGCGCTCGGCGACCGCGTCGAGGAGCGCGCGATCGTGCGAGACGAGCAGCACCGTCCCGGGGAAGGCGTCGAGCGCAGCCTCGAGCGCCTCGCGGCTCTCGAGATCGAGGTGGTTCGTCGGCTCGTCGAGGATCAGCAGGTTCGCACCGGACGCCACGGTCACCGCGAGCGCGAGCCGGCGGCGCTCGCCTCCCGAGAGGACCGCGACCGCCTTCTCGTGCTCGTCCCACCCCGAGAAGAGGAACTTGCCGAGCAGCCCCTGCGACTCGGGGCGCGACAGCCCTGTCATCGTCTGCACGCACTGCAGCACCGAGCCGCGCGTGTCGAGCTCCATCTCCTGCTGCGAGAAGTACGCGGCCTCGACGCCGTGGCCGAGCTTCACACGGCCGGCCGCGGCCTCGCGCCGGCCGAGGATCGTCTCGAGGAGCGTCGTCTTCCCGGAGCCGTTCGGGCCGACAAGGGCCACGTGCTCGCCGCGCTCGAGTGCGAACGACGCGTCGTGCAGCAGCTCGCGGTCGCCGATGCGCACGCCGAGCGCCTCGGCCTCGATGACGATGCGGCCGCTTCGCGCCGGCTTCAGGAACTCGAAGCCGAGCGAGCGCTGCTTCCGCGAGAGGAGCGCGACCTCCGCCGACGCCTCCTGCCGCTCCTTCTCGAGCCGGCCGATCTGCGTGAGCTTCGCCTGCGCCTGCTTCGCCTTGTCCTTCTTCGCGCGGAAGCGCTCGACGAAGCGCTCGAGCCGCGCGATATCCGCCTGGACCCTCGTCACCTCCTTCTGCGCGTTCAGCATCCGCGCCGCCTTCTCGCGCCGCCACGCATGCCACGGGCCGGGGAAGAACGTGCCGCGGCCCGCGACGACCTCCATCGTCGCGGTGGTCACGGCCTCGAGGAACCAGCGGTCGTGCGCGACGAGGATGACGGCGGCGTCGAGCGACTGCAGCTCCCGCTCGAGCCACTCGAGGCTCGCGACGTCGAGGTGGTTCGTCGGCTCGTCGAGCAGCAGCAGATCGGGGTCGCCGCCGAGCGCACGCGCGAGCGACGCGCGCGTCAGCTCGCCGCCCGAGAAGGTGCGGAGCTGCCGCTCGAGGTGCTCTTCGGCGAAGCCGAGGCCGCGCAGCACCGCGGTCGCGTGGTCGCGCCAGCCGTAGCCGCCGGCGTGCTCGAGCCGCGCCTGCGCCGCGGCATACCGGTTCATCGTCGCCTGGTCGTGCGCGCCGCCCGCCATCGCCTGCTCGAGCGACGCGAGCTCCTGCTCGAGCGCGATCAGGTCGCCGGCGCCGGAGATCACGTACTCGCGCAGCGTGATGTCGCGCTCGAGCGGCGGGCGCTGGTCGTGCAGCGCGACGCGCGTCCCCTTCTGGAAGGCGAGCTCGCCCCCATGCTTCTCGGTCTCGCCGGCGAGCATCCGCAGGAGGGTCGTCTTGCCGGCCCCGTTCGGCCCCGAGAGCGCGACGCGGTCGCGGCGCTCGACGCTGAACGAGATGCCGTCGAAGAGCACCGATCCGGCGATCTCCTTGCGCAGGTTGGATGCGATCACGACTGCCACGACGACCTCAAGGGTAGATTCGCCGCGTGGCCACCGTGCTCGCGCTCGACGTCGGCTCCTCCTCCGTCCGGGCCCAGCGCTTCGACGAGCGCGCCGAGCCGGCCGGCGAGCTGCGGCAGGAGCGCTACGACGGGCGGGATCCGGACGAGATCGTCGCCCTCGCGCGGAAGGTGCTCGGCGGCGAGGAGCCCGACGGCACGTCGTGCTTCGGGCACAGCCTGCTCGCGCTCGACGCGGCCGGCAAGCCGCTCACGCCGATCCTCGGCTGGCGCGACACGCGGAGCGCCGAGTCGGCCGAGTGGCTCCGGCGCCGTCTCGACGCCGGCGCGGTGCACGCGCGCACGGGCGCGTACCTCCATCCGTCGTTCTGGCCGGCGAAGCTCGCGTGGCTCGCCGAGACCGAGCCCGAGCTCTACCGCGGCGCCGCACGGTTCGTCTCGTTCGCCGACTACCTGCGCGGCACGCCCGAGACGAGCGTCTCGATCGCCTCCGGCACGGGCCTGCTCGACCTGACGACGAACACCTGGGACGCGGAGCTGCTCGACACGCTCGGGCTCGACGCCGAGCGGCTGCCGCTCCTCGTCGACGAGCCGGTGTGGATCGACGGCGCCTGCTCGAACCTCGGCGCCGGCTGCACGGGCAGCGATCGCGCCGCGCTCATGGTCGGCACGTCGGGTGCGCTCCGGGTGCTCTACGAGACCGAGACGCCCGCAGCCGCGGCCGGGCCTCTTCCTCTACCGGCTCGACGCACGGCGGGTGCTCGAAGGCGGTGCGCTCTCCGACGGCGGGAACCTGCATGCGTGGATCGAGCGCACGCTCGCCGCCGCCGACGGCTCGATCTGCGAGCGCTCGCCGCAGGAGCACGGCCTCACGTTCCTTCCCTTCCTCGGCGGCGAGCGCTCGACGGGCTGGGACCCGGACGCGACCGGCGCGATCGTGGGGCTCACCTTCGACACGACGCCGCTCGACATCCGGCAGGCGGCGCTCGAGGGGATCGCCCTGCGCTTCGCCGCGATCGCGGAGCTCCTCCCGGAGGTCGACGAGGTCGTCGCGACCGGCGCCGGCCTGCTCGCCGACCCCGACTGGATCCAGGTGATGGCCGACGCGCTCGCCCGGCCGGTCACCGCCTCCGCCGTCGAGGAGGCGTCGCTGCGCGGTGCCGCCGTCGCCGCGCTCGAGCTCCACGGCCACGAGCCGGCGGACGCGCCGCTCGGCGAGGTGTTCCACCCGCGGGAGGAGCGGGCAGAGGCATATCGTTGGGCGCGGCAGCGCCAGCAACAGGTCTACGAGGAGCTCCGTGGCGAATAGCGACATCGAACAGCTTTCGATCGACACCATCCGCACGCTGTCGATGGACGCCGTGCAGCAGGCGAACGCGGGTCATCCGGGAACGGCGATGGCGCTCGCGCCGCTCGCGTACCTCCTCTACACGGAGGTGATGCACCACAACCCCGCGAACCCGCAGTGGCCCGACCGCGACCGCTTCGTCCTGAGCGCGGGGCACGCCTGCATCCTCCAGTACTCGGCCCTCCACCTCTCCGGCTACGACCTCTCGCTCGAGGAGCTCAAGCGGTTCCGGCAGTGGGAGTCGAAGACGCCCGGTCATCCCGAGGTGCATCACACGGCGGGGATCGAGCTCACGACCGGGCCGCTCGGGCAGGGCTACGCGAGCGGCGTCGGCTTCGGGATCGCCGAGCGGTTCCTCGCGGAGCGCTACAACCGTCCGTACGACGAGATCGTCGACCATCGCGTCTACGCGGTCGCCTCCGACGGCGACCTGATGGAAGGCGTCTCGAACGAGGCGGCGTCCGTCGCCGGCACGCTCGGGCTCGGCAAGCTCGTCTACTTCTACGACGACAACCACATCACGATCGACGGCACGACGTCGATCTCGTTCACGGAGGACCGCGCGAAGCGCCACGAGGCGCAGGGCTGGCACGTGCAGCGCGTGGACGACGCGAACGACCTCGATCTTCTGCGCGAGACGATCGCGAATGCGCAGGCGGAGACCGAGCGGCCGTCGCTCATCGTCATCCGCTCGCACATCGCGTTCGGCGCACCTCGCGCGGTCGACACCGCGAAGTCGCACGGCTCCCCGCTCGGCGAAGACGAGGTGCGTGCGACGAAGGAAGCGCTCGGGTGGGATCCGGACAGGAAGTTCTTCGTGCCCGACGAGGTGCGCGAGCACATGAACGTCACCGACCGCGGTATCGAGCTCGAGGAGGCATGGCAGCGGAAGCTCGCCGCCTGGTCGGCGAAGTACCCCGCGCTGCGCGAGGACTGGGATCAGGTCAACACCGGCAAGCCCCGCCCCGGCTGGGTCGAGGCGCTGCCGGCGTTCGAGCCGGGCGAGGAGATCGCGACGCGGGACGCGGGCGCGAAGGTGATGGAGGCGTTCAAGCGGTTCACGCCGACGATGATCGGCGGCGCGGCGGATCTCGTCGAGTCGACGAAGACGGAGTTCAAGGGCGGCGGCGTCTTCTCCGCGACGCACGCCGGGCGCAACATCGCGTTCGGCATCCGCGAGCACGCGATGGGCTCGATCGTCAACGGCATCTCGCTGCACAACGGGATGGTCAAGCCGTACGGCTCGACGTTCCTCATCTTCTCCGACTACATGCGGCCCGCGGTGCGCCTCTCTGCGCTGTCGAAGCTCCCCGTCGTGTGGGTGTGGACGCACGACTCGGTCGGGCTCGGCGAGGACGGGCCGACGCACCAGCCCGTCGAGCACTACGCGGCGCTGCGCGCGATCCCGAACCTGTGGTTCATGCGCCCCGCCGACGCGACCGAGACGACGGGCGCGTGGAAGGTCGCGCTCGAGCGCGAGGACGGCCCCGTCGCGCTCGCACTGTCGCGCCAGAAGCTGCCGGTGCTCGAGCACACGTCGGTCGACGGCGTCGGCCGCGGCGCCTATGTGCTCTGGGAGGCCGAGGAGGCGAACGGCCTGCCCGACCTGATCCTCATCGCGAGCGGCTCGGAGGTCCACGTCGCGGTCGAGGCCGCGAAGCGGCTCGACGAGCAGGGCGTGCGCGGCCGCGTCGTCTCGATGCCCTGCTGGGAGCTCTTCGAGGCGCAGGGCCCGGACTTCCGCGAGCAGGTGCTTCCCGCCGACGTCAAGGCGCGCGTCTCGGTCGAGGCGGGTGTCGCGCTCGGCTGGAGCAAGTGGGTCGGCGACGAAGGCGACTCGATCTCGATCGAGCACTTCGGCGCCTCGGCGCCGGGCGCCACCGTGCTCGAGAAGTTCGGCTACTCGGTCGACAACGTCGTGACGCGGGCGCTTGCGCTGCGCACACGCGTCGGCTGATGGGCGGGCGGATCGACAGCGGGGTCAGACCCCTGCGGGGCTGACCGTGAGGCGGGGTCGACTGCTGGATCGACGCAGCGGGGTCAGACCCCTGCGGGGTCTGACCCCGTGAGGGTCGCCGTCGCGTTCGACCACCGCGGCGTCCACCTGCGCGATCGGGTGCTCGAGACGCTCGCCGGCGAGGGGCACGAGATCGTCGACCTCGGCACCGACTCGGATGCGCAGCGGATCGACTACCCCGACAAGGCGCGCGAGCTCGGCGAGACCCTCCAGCAGGACGCCGCGGAGCGCGGCATCCTCGTCTGCGGCTCCGGGGTCGGCGCCGCGATCGCGGCCTCGAAGATGCGCGGCATCCGGGCCGCGATCTGCCACGACGCCTACTCGGCCCATCAAGGCGTCGAGCACGACGACATGAACGTGCTCTGCCTCGGATCCGAGGTGGTCGGCCCGAGCCTCGCCGCCGAGCTCGTGCGGGCGTTCCTCGGGGCACGATTCGACGGCGGCGATCGTTATGTACAGCGGTTGAGAAAAGTCGAAGCAATGGAAAGGCACATGAGTGATGGCTGAATCGAACCTCCACAAGCTCAGCAAGCGCGGCCAGTCGGTCTGGATCGACTCCCTCTCGCGCACCATGCTCGAGTCGGGCGAGCTCGCGCGCCTCATGAAGGAGGACGCCGTCGTCGGCGTGACGACGAATCCGACGATCTTCCAGAAGGCGATCTCGCAGGGCGACGCGTACGACGGGCAGCTGAAGGAGCTGCTCGAGTCCGAGACGGACCCGAAGGAGATCTTCCTGCAGCTCTCCGCCCGCGACGTCGAGGCGGCACTCGACCTGCTCGCGAAGGTGCACGAGGGCGACGCGCAGGACGGGTACGTCTCGTGGGAGGTCGACCCGACGCTCGCCTACGACCGGGAGGCAACCTTCGACGAGGCGATGCGCCTGCACGCGTGGCTCGACAGGCCGAACCTCTACGTGAAGATCCCGGCGACGAAGCCGGGGCTCGGCGCGATCGAGGACTGCATCGCGCACGAGAAGAGCATCAACGTGACGCTCATCTTCTCGCTGCAGCGCTACAGCGAGGTCGTCGAGGCCTACCTTCGCGGCCTCGAACGGCTCGTCGCCTCCGGCGGCGACCCGTCGAAGGTGCATTCGGTCGCGAGCTTCTTCGTCTCGCGCGTCGACACGGAAGCCGACCGCGGCTCGAGGAGATCGGCTCGAAGGCGGCGCTCGCGCTGCGCGGGCAAGCTCGCGATCGCGAACGCGAAGCTCGCCTACGAGCACTACCGGCAGGCGTTCGCCGGACCGCGCTGGGACTTCCTCGAGGGCAAAGGCGCGACGCCGCAGCGGTGCCTCTGGGCGTCCACCTCGACGAAGAACCCCGAGTACCGCGACGTGATGTACGTCGAAGAGCTGATCGGCCCGCACACGGTGAACACGATGCCGGTCGAGACGGTCGCGGCCTTCCAGGATCACGGCGAGGTTCGCGGCGACACCGTCATGGAGGACGTCGAGGGTGCGAAGGCCGTCTTCGAGCAGCTCGCGAAGGTCGGCGTCGACGTCGACGACGTCACCGAGACGCTCGAGCTCGAAGGCGTGCAGAAGTTCGCCGATTCGTTCGCGGAGCTGCTCGACGGGGTCAAGTCCAAGCGCGGAGCGCTCGCCGCCGCGTGAGGACGCCAGAGCGTGCAGAGCTGATCGACCGGATCTGGGAGCGCGACCCGAGCGTCTGGACCGGGGGCGACGAGGCGAAGTGGCTCGGCTGGCTCGACGAGCCGCGCCGGATGGGCGAGCGCGTCGACGAGCTCGGCGCCTTCGCGGACTCGGTCGCCGACGAGGGCCTCGACGCGGTCGTCCTCCTCGGCATGGGCGGGTCGAGCCTCGCGCCCGAGGTGCTCCGGCGCACGTTCCGCGTCGAGAGCTTCCACGTGCTCGACACGACGCACCCGCAGGCGATCCGCGACGTCGAGTCGTCGATCGACCTCGGGCGGACGCTCTTCATCTCGGCGTCGAAGTCCGGCGGGACGCTCGAGACGCGTTCGCACACCGACTACTTCTGGGAGCGAAGCGGCAGGCGCGGCTCGTCCTTCGTCGCGATCACGGATCCCGGCTCGGAGCTCGAGCGGACGGCGTCGGAGCGAGGCTTCCGCCGCGTGTTCGCGGGCGAGCCGACGATCGGCGGGCGCTACTCGGCGCTCTCGCCGTTCGGGATCGTCCCCGCCGCCCTGATGGGCGTCGACCTCGCACGCCTCCTCGCGAACGCGGACCGCATGGCGGACCTCTGCCGGCGCGAGAGCGGCAACCCCGGCTACGAGCTCGGGCGGCAGTTCGGCATCGGCTGGCAGGAAGGGCGGGACAAGATCTGCATCGCCGACACCGAGGGCGGCTTCGGCCTCTGGGCGGAGCAGCTGATCGCCGAGTCGACCGGCAAGCAGGGCAAGGGGCTCGTGCCCGCGCCGGGCGAGTCGCCCGAGGGGGCCGACCGGCAGGGCGCCGCGCCGCAGATCGCCGATCCCTACGCGCTCGCGGGCGAGTTCTTCCGCTGGGAGTTCGCCGTCGCGGTCGCCGGGGCGTTCCTCGAGATCAACCCCTTCGACCAGCCGGACGTGCAGGCCGCGAAGGACAAGACGAACGAGGTGCTGGCGACGGGGCAGGAGCCGGATCTCGCGCCCGAGGGCTCGGCGGAGCAGCTCCTCGCGCAGGCGGAGGAGAACGACTACGTCTGCGTGCAGGCCTTCATCGAGCCGAGCGACGAGAACGACCGCCGGATCGCCGACCTCGTCCGGAAGCTCCGCCGCCAGAGCGGGCTCGTCGTGACGCACGGCTACGGGCCGCGCTACCTCCACTCGACGGGCCAGCTGCACAAGGGCGGCCCGAACACCGGCCTCTTCCTCCAGATCGTGGACGATCCCGGCGAGGAGATCCCGATCCCCGGCAAGCCGTTCGGCTTCCGGCGCTTGATCCGGGCCCAGGCGGCCGGAGACTATGCATCGCTGAAGGAGCGCGGCCGGCGGGCGGCGCGCATCCACCTCGAAGACGTATAGGAGCTCCTGATGCAACTCGGAATGATCGGCCTCGGCCGCATGGGCAACGGGATGACCGAGCGCCTGCGCGAGCACGAGCACGACGTGAAGACCTACGACCCCAAGGTCGAGTCGCGCACCGCAGGCTCGCTCGAGGAGCTCCGCGCGCAGCTCGACGCGCCGCGCGCCTTCTGGATGATGGTGCCGGCCGGCGAGGTCACGGAGGCGGTGTTCCAGGACCTGCTGAAGCTCGCCGAGAAGGGCGACACGATCGTCGACGGCGGCAACTCGAACTTCCGCGACTCGCAGCGGCGGCACGCGGAAGCGCAGGAGAAGGGGCTCCACTTCGTCGACGCCGGCGTGTCGGGCGGCATCTGGGGGCTCGAGGTCGGCTTCTGCCTGATGGTCGGCGGCGACGACGAGCCGGTGCACCGCCTCGAGCCGGTCTTCACCTCGCTCGCGCCGGAGGACGGGTACGCGCACGTCGGCGCGTCGGGCGCGGGCCACTTCACGAAGATGGTGCACAACGGCATCGAGTACGGCCTCATGCAGGCGTACGCCGAAGGCTTCGAGATCATCGAGCACTCCGAGTTCGACGTCGACCTGCACGAGCTCTCCGGGATCTGGCGTCACGGCTCCGTCGTGCGCTCGTGGCTGCTCGAGCTCCTCCACACCGCCTTCGAGGAGCACGGCAACAAGCTCGACGACATCGCGCCCTGGGTCGAGGACTCGGGCGAGGGGCGGTGGACGATCGCCGAGGCGATCGCCGAGAACGTTCCCGCGCCCGTCATCTCGGCGGCGCTCTTCGCACGATTCTCGTCGCGCGACGAGATCAACTTCGCGGCGAAGGTATCGGCGGCGCTTCGCAACCAGTTCGGCGGCCATGCGATCAAGGCGCTCGCGAAGGCGGAAGGCTCGGAGGACCCACGGTCGCACTGAGCCACAACCCGCTCGAGGAGGGCCTGTCGCTCCGGCGGACGCCCGACCCCTGCGTGCTCGTCATCTTCGGCGCGTCGGGAGATCTCACGCACAAGAAGCTGATGCCGGCGCTCTACGCCCTGATGGTGCGGCGCCTGCTGCCGCCGCGCTTCGCCGTCGTCGGCGTCGCACGCACCGAAGGCGACGACGACGCCTTCCGCGCGGACATGAAGGATGCGGTGCAACAGCACGCTCGCGACGAGTTTCGCGACGACGTCTGGGACGAGCTCGCGCAGAACATGCACTACGTCGCGACCGATTTCGCGGACGAGGGCGGCGAGGACAGGCTCGAGCAGATGGTCGAGAAGCTCGACTCCGAGCGCGACCTCGGCGGCAACCGCGTCTACTACCTCGCCGTCCCGCCTGCCGCCTTCGCGACGATCGTCGACGCGCTCGGCACGCGCCGGAGCGGGAAGGGCTGGACGCGGCTGATCGTCGAGAAGCCGTTCGGGCACGACCTCGCGTCCGCGAAGAGCCTGAACGAGATGCTCGGCAAGCACTTCACCGAGGAGGAGATCTTCCGCATCGACCACTACCTCGGCAAGGAGACGGTGCAGAACATGCTGGCCCTGCGGTTCGCGAACGGCATCTTCGAGCCGATCTGGAACCGGCAGTTCGTCGACCACGTGCAGATCACCGTCGCGGAGTCGATCGGGATCGAGGGACGGGCCGGCTACTACGAGGCGGCGGGCGCGATTCGCGACATCTTCCAGAACCACCTGCTGCAGCTGCTCGCCCTGACCGCGATGGAGCCGCCGATCGACTTCACGGCCGAGTCGGTGCGCAACGAGAAGGTGAAGGTGCTGCGCGCGCTGCACACGCCCGGCCCGAAGTCGGTCGTCCGCGGGCAGTACGGACGCGGCTACGTCGAGGGCGAGGAGGTCCCCGCCTACCGCGAGGAGAAGGGCGTCGCACCCGACTCGATGACGGAGACGTACGTCGCGGCGAAGCTCTACGTCGACAACTGGCGGTGGGCCGACACGCCCTTCTACGTGCGCATGGGCAAGCGGCTCGCGCGACGCGAGACGACGATCGCCATCCAGTTCAAGCGTGCTCCGCATCCGCCGTTCGAGGAGACCTCCGCCGAGGGCCTGCGGCCGAACGTCCTCCTCGTCCACGTGCAGCCCGACGAGGGCGTCTCGCTCGCGATCGGCGCGAAGGTGCCGGGCCAGGGCATGCAGATCCGCACCGTCCACATGGACTTCCTCTACGGCGGTGCGTTCCGAACCGGGATGCCCGAGGCGTACGAGCGGCTGATCCTCGACACGCTGCTCGGCGACGGCACGCTCTTCACGCGCTCGGACGAGGTCGAGGAGCAGTGGCTCCTCGTCGACGCGATCGTCGCCGCGTGGCAGCGCGACCGGCCCGGCTTCCCGAACTATGCGGCAGGCACCTGGGGGCCGCCGAGCGCGGACGACCTCCTGCACCGCGACGGCCGCTCGTGGCGGCGGCATTGAGCGCGGCCGCCGAGCTCGAGCGCTGGTCGGGCGAGGACGTCACCCTCGCCGACGTCGGGCGCGCGCTCGCGGAGCTGCGGTCGGCGTCGGAGATCGAAGGGATGCGCACGTCGGTGATGACGCACATCGCCTGGGTGCCGGAGCCGTGGCTCGAGAAGGCGCGCGCCGCCCTCGCCGGCATGGGCGAGCGTCATCCGTCGCGCACCATCCTCCTCGTCCCCGACTCCGACGCGGGCACGAACAGGATCGACGCGTCCGCGGCTCTCGAGCGCTACGAGCTGCCGGGAGTCGAGCGGAACATCTGCTCGGAGGTGATCGAGCTGCACCTCCACGGCGCGCGCGCGAAGGCGCCGGCGTCGATCGTCGAGCCGCTCCTCATCTCCGACCTGCCCGTCTTCCTGCGCTGGCGGGGAGAGCCGCCGTGGGGCGCGCCCGAGCTCGAGCAGCTCGTCGACCTCACCGACCGTCTCGTCGTCGATTCGACGGAGTGGGACGACGTGCCGTACCCCTACCGCAACCTGGCGCAGCTCTTCGAGCGTACGGCGGTCTCCGACATCGCCTGGGCGCGGACCTCTCGCTGGCGGGCGCTCCTCGCGTCGCTCTGGCCGGGGATCGCCGACGTGCGCACGATCCGCGTCCACGGCACCGCTGCGCAGGCGCACCTCCTGCACGGCTGGCTCTCCTCGCGGCTCGGCCGCGACGACATCTCGCTCGAGCACGTCCAGGCCGATCGCCTCGAGGGCATCGACCTCGACGGCGAGGCCGCGCCGTTCCCGCCGGGCGATCCTCCGAAGCCGAGCGACGTGCTCTCCGAGGAGCTCGACCGCTTCGGACGCGACCGCGTCTACGAGGACGCCGTCCGGGCGGCGATCGCCTAAAGAATCGTGGCGATCCGCGCGTCGTAGTCAGTGGATGGTCGATCAGCTCGAAGCGCTCTACCGGGAGCGGCTGCAGGAGTTCCGGCGCGTCGCCGCGGCGATCGCCGGCGACCGGGAGCTCGGGCGGGATGCGGTGCAGGACGCGTTCGCGAAGGCGGTTCGCAGCTCGCGGAGCTTCCGCGGCAGCGGCACGCTCGAGGCCTGGGTCTGGCGCATCGTCGTCAACGCCGCGCGCGACGCCCGCCGCCGCCGGCCGGAGGTCGCCGAGACGCGCGACGCTGCGTCGAACGGGCACGCGGCGGTGGTGCCGCTCGACCTCCTGACCGACCGCCAGCGCGAGATCGTCTTTCTCCACTACTACGCCGACCTGGACTACGCGGCGATCGCCGACGCCCTTGCGATCAGCCCCGGCACGGTCGGCGCGACGCTCACCGCCGCGCGGCGGACGCTGCGCGTCGCACTCGAGGAGGTGCAGACATGAACACGGTCCTCGACGAGCACGTGGCGCCGTTCGACGACCCGGCCGACTGGGACGACGTGCTCCGCCGCGCGAAGCGCCCGCGCATCCGGCGGCCCGTGCTCGCGGCGGTCGTCGTCGCCTGCGCGATCTTCGCCGTGGCGCCTGCGCTCGCGGTCCTCCTGCGCGACGGGGGCGTCAAGCTGCCGAGCGGCGCCGACCGCTCGAACGTCGGGGTCGTCCTTCAACCGCTCACCGGACGCGTGCTCGTGCAGGTCGCGCCGTGGAAGGGGCACGACGGGTTCTGCTACGCGCTGCTGCGCGTCCGCGCCGGGTGCGTGGAACGCAAGGCGCGCGGCACGACTGCGCTGTGGCCGCCGTTGCTGGGCTGGACCTTCGAGCCGAACGTGCGCTCCGGCGTCGCGACGACCGTTGCGGGGAAGGCCGTCAAGCTCACCGTCGTCCACTTCGGCGGCAGGATCGACGCGACGATCTTCCTCGTTCGCACACGCATCCCGACGTTCCTGCGGACCGTCACCCTTCGCGACGCGGCGGGCAAGACGGTCGCGCACTTCAGGATGCGCGCCGTGCGGTCTAAGGGGTGACGAGCTTGAACTTGCGCTTGGGCGCGGTCGAGACGACCTTGAACTTCGGCTTCGAGACGACGAGCTTCTCGACGTCCGACCAGCCCATCTGCTGCACGCCCGTCGGCAGGTTGTAGTCGATACCGCGCACGCGGTACCACCACGTCCCCGTCTTCAACGGCAGGACGTCCGAGGTCGAGAAGGTCATGAAGCCCTTCACGTTCGTGCGCGGGTCGACCTCGGGCTTGAACGGATACCGCGTCTTCGAGTACTGAACCTCGTAGATGTCGGCGTTGAAGGCCGGAGTCCAGGCGATCAGCGGCTGCCCGTAGAACGCGGACGTGTGCGCCGCCGACGTGAGGCGCCCGGTCGACGAGAGGCCGGTTGCGAACGGCGCCTGCCCGCTCGTCAGCGAAGGCTCGCTCGAGATGCCGACGCGCTGCACCCGGCCCGCCGCGCAGGCGTCCTCCGCGAGCTCCTCGTCGACGTAGGAGACGGAGCCGCCGCTGCGGGCCACGAGGTCGCCGATCGGATGGGCGAACGTCGTCGCCGCGGCGATCGTGATCGTCCCCGAGCCGATGCTGACGATCGCGCCGCTGTCGACGTTCGGGGCGGTGCCGATCGAGATCGTGTCGCCGACGCGGAAGCCGGTCGTGCTCAGCACCGGGATCGTGGTGGAGCCCTTCGCGACACCGGGGGGCGCGACGGTCGTGCCTGCGCCGGCGGATCCCGCGGCGGCGACGGGAATGACGGTCCAGTAGTACCCCGCCTTCGGCCAGTCGACGTCCCAGAGCGAGACGGGCGGGCCGAGGTTGCCGCTGACGCTGACGTTGTTCGAGCCGCCGCCGCTGCCCCCGCCTGCGCCCGGATCGGACGAGGCGTCGGGCGGCGTCGTTCCCGGGAACGCCGGCACGTCGCCTGGGACGCTCGTCGTCGGCGACGCCTGTGCCTGCTGCTCGGCGGGCACGAGCTTGTCGCCGTCGTAGGTGTAGCTCGCCGTCTCCTGGCCGTCGCCGAGATAGCCGGTGCGGGCCGCGGTCATCGTCGCGTTGTCCTGCGGGAGGGCGAGCGGCCCGTTCAGCCGCGGCGCCCAGGCGGGGCTCCCGACGACGGCGCTCGTGTACACGCGGTTCAGGCACTGGCGGTCGGTGAAGACCTCGACGCGGTAGAGCTCGGTCGCCGACCCGCTCGACCCCTGGTTCCCGCTCCAGAGGAACGCGGGCATCATCTCGTGCGCGGGCGAGCTGTCGCTGCCGTCCGAGAAGACGTCCGACACCGTGCCGATGAGCTGCAGCGGGCCGCTCGACATCGCCGGGTTGGTCGAGCTGTAGACGGGGCTCCAGGCGCCGTGCATCGCCACCGGGATCCCGTTCACGCGCTGCTTGAACTGGTCGCCGCGCAGCGCGCGGATGCGCCAGCGCACCGTGCCGATCCACGGCTGCGACTGGTGGAAGCTGTAGAACTCGCGCTCGTCGAGGACATTCGTGCGGACGACCTCCGTCTTGCCGGTGTCGACGAGCCAGATCTCGTATGCGTCTGCTCCCGGGATCGGCGTCCAGCGGAGCAGGCCGGGATAGCTCGGCAGGGGCGACGGCGGAGCAGGCGGCGTCACGTCGAACCCGAACGAGGCGCTCCAGGGAGTCGTCGAGCCGTCGAGAACGGCGCGCACGCGCGCATAGAGCGCGTGCGGCGTGCCGGTGATCCAGGGCAGCGTCAGCGTCGGAGCGGAGACCGGTGTCGTGAGCGAGCCGTTGTTGTAGAGGATCCCGTTGTCGCGGAACGTGTTGCTCGTCGCGAGCTGGAACTGATAGGTGCGCGCGCCCGGAACGGGATTCCACGCGAACGAGGGCGTCCGGTGGAAGGCGTCCGTCTGCGGCTCGTCGGCGCGCAGGAGGAATCCGTGCAGCCCGGTGGGCCCCGCGACGCCGGCCGCCGACGTCGTCGCGGTCGCGACGAACGCAAGCAGGGCAAGCAGGAGTGAGCTGCGAGGAAAACGCACGGTCATCCCTCGTTTTCGGCATACGAGGAGCCCCGGCTGTCCCTCAGATGAGGGATGCGAGCAGCGCGCCCGCCGCGAGCACGAGCGCGTCGTCCCCCGGGCGGCCGATCAGCTGAACGGAGGCCGGCAGACCCTCCTCGGCCGTCCCGCACGGCAGCGCGAGCGCCGGCCAGCCGAGGCAGTCGAACGGGTACGTCAGGCGGATGCCGCGCCCGCGAATCGCGGCCTCGTCGGCGTCGGCCGGCGGCGGGACGAAGGCGACGGTCGGGGTCACGAGGAGATCGAGGTCCCCGAAGGCCTCGTCGCAGCGTTCGCGGTACTCCCGGCGGAGCCGGGCCGCAGTTGCCGCCTCGGCATCGGTGATCTCGAGGCAGCGCTCGAGCTTCCAGCGGATGCTCTCGCCGTACTCGTCCGCACGCTCGGGGAAGAGCCCGCGGTGCACGTCGGCGACCTCGCGCATGAAGAGCGCGTTCTCCGCCCGGTCGGGGAACGGGAGATCGAGCTCCCGGCGCCGCGGAAAGCGCCCGGCCGCCGCGCGGACGCGCTCGCGCACCAGGGCATCGGCCTCGTCGAGCCAGGCGACGCCGACGGCGAGCTCCTCGAGCGAGTCGACCTGCCCGGGCGCGAAGCCGGGGAGAAGAGCGGCCATCAGCTCGACACAACCGGCGACCGTCGACGCCATCGGCCCGACGTGGTCGTAGCTCGGGGCGAGCGGGAAGCAGCCGTCGGCGGGGACGACGCCGTAGGTGGGCTTGAAGCCGACGACGCCGCACCACGCCGCCGGGATCCGGATCGAGCCGCCCGAGTCGGTCCCGAGCGCGAGCTCGACGTCTCCGGCCGCGATCGCCGCGGCGGAGCCGCCGCTCGAGCCTCCGGCGAGCCGGCCCGGGTAGCGCGGGTTCGGGACCGTGCCGAAGTGGGCGTTCTGCGACGAGATCCCGTACGCGAACTCGTGCAGGTTCGTCTTCCCGGCGACGCCGTAGCCTGCAGCCTCGAGCCGGGTGACGGCCGCGGCGCTTCGCGTCGGGACGTGGTCGGCGAAGAGGATCGAGCCGTACGTCGTCCCGAGGCCGGCGGTGTCGAGCAGATCCTTGACGGCCACCGGCTTCCCCGCCGGCGGGCGCTCCGGCCGTGCGAGCCACACCGTCATGGCGGTGAGGCTACTTGTGACGGCGGGCGAGCTTCTTGTGCTTCTTCGGCGCCGCGGCCTTCTTCTTCGCCGCGTGCTTCGCCGGTGCCGCGACGGACACCCGGCGCGTCACCGCCTGCCCGGTGACCGAGCCGCTCTGCGAGACCGGCGTCAGCGTGAGGAGGTTCGCGGCCGACGCCGTCCGGCGCAGCGTCGCGAGCGCGCTCTTCGGAAGCTTGAGGCGAACGTCGTTCGCGCCGCCCCGGATCGACACCGTGCCGAGGTCGATGGAGCCGAGCTTCGCCTGGATCGAGCCCGAGCCGTTCGACGAGACGATCACCCGCAGCACGGTCTGCGTCGCGGAGAGCTTCAGCAGCTCCGGTCCGAAGAGCTCGAGAGTCGGCGCGACGTCGACGGACGTGACCGGGACGACCGGCGTATTCACCGGGATCGGGTCGGGCGGAGGCGCGGGTGTCGCGGGCTGGGTCTTGTCGACGGTCAGGGTTGCGGTGACGACGAAGTCCGCCGCGTCCACGTTCGTGGAGGCGTTCGGGAGGGAGAGGTAGCCCGCATTCGAGTCGTACGCGCAGGTGTCCCAGGGAATCGTCGCCGAAGCGGTGCTGCCGCTCACGCCGAGCGGCACGGCGGAGCCGCCCTTCGCGTCCCAGTAGAACGCCGGCTTCGAGAGCGTCCCGGCGGGGAGGGCGACGCTCACCGCGAGCGTGGCGCGGTAGCAGACGTGCGCTGCGTCGCCGTCACCGCGTGTGAACTTCACGTAGCGGGTCGACAGGTGGTTGACGTCGATCTTCGGGACGCTGAGCGTCGCCGACTCGGTACCCGTCTGGACGGTCGCGTACGGGACGGGCTTCAGCTGCTGCAGCGCCGGCACGGAGTATCCCCCGGTCATGTCCGCGGTGATCCACGCGTCGTAGACGTCGGCGAGCGTCGTGCCCTTCGCGGCGAGCGCGGCCGAGACCGCGGCGATCGCCGTCGGAGCGCCCGCGGCGCCCTGGGCGAAGATGTCGCGCACGAAGGAGTTGCCGTAGTGCTCGATCAGGTACTGGAAGAACGGCCACCGTGAATAGCCGTTGTTCAGGTACGTGTCGAAGTCGCACATGTTCGTGCCGAGCGGATCGCGGCAGTCGAGCGCCATGTCCGACGGCCCGAAGCCGAAGGGATGGTCGGCCGCGTAGCCGTTGACGCGGTAGCCCATCCACTCCGCGCTCCCTTCGAGCAGCCAGTAGTCGCTCACCTGCGACGGCAGCCAGACGCCGAACTGGACGAGATGGAAGAGCTCGTGGGCGACGGTGTGCTGATCGAGCGCGAGGTCGGGGAGGTTCCCGGCGAGCTCGATGAAGCCGGAGCTCTGCGGCGCGTTGACGTCCCACTCGGCCTCCCCGAGGACTCCCTGGAACGCGGAGAGGTCGCTGACGTAGATGTCGATCCGGTTGTCGCCTCCGAGGCCCCCGTCGGAGAGCGGGGCGGCATAGCCGTCTGCGAGCTCGGCCGCGTAGGCGCGCTCCGCGCGGGCTGCGATGTCGCCGGCCGTCGTCTGCGTGATCGCCCACGTGGGGTTGACCACGAGGTCGCTCTGGTAGTGGACGAGGAAGTGGCTCGAGCCGACCGTGAACGGCGTGCCGCCGGGCCGCGGGAAGGCTGCGAGGGCGGGGCCGGCGAGCACGGCGGAGCCGACCGCGACGGCCGCGAGCAGCCCGAATCGGCGCAGGATCCGCATCCACCGCAGAATCGGCCGCGGCGGCCCCTTCCTTTAGCCCTTCGGGCTCAGTCGAAGGTCAGATAGAGCAGCCCGACGACGAACGTCCCGGCGAAGAGGAGCCAGAAGACGCCGAAGAGGAGCCAGCCGAGCCGGACGTTCTTGCGGGCGAGCTCGGGATCCATCAGAGCACCGGGTCCAGGGCGAGCGCCACGAAGAGGAGCGCGAGGTAGAGGAGCGAGTAGTGGAAGAGCACGGCCGCCCGGCGCGGGGCGATCTCCCGGCGCAGGCGCTCTGCGAAGAAGAGGAAGACGGCGCCGAGCGCGAGCGCCGACGCGAGATAGAGGAGGCCCGCCGAGCCGAAGGCCCACGGGAGGAGCGTGACGCCGACGAGGCCGACCGAGTAGACGACGATCTGCCGCGCCGTCTCGCGGTCGCCGCGCACGACCGGCAGCATCGGCACGCCCGCGTCCGCGTAGCGGTCCTTGAGGAGGAGCGCGAGCGCCCAGAAGTGCGGCGGTGTCCAGACGAAGACGATCACGAAGAGGAGCAGGGCCGGGATCGTCACGTCGCCCGTCGCCGCGGCCCAGCCGACGAGCGGCGGCACCGCGCCCGCTGCGCCGCCGATGACGATGTTCTGCGGTGTCGTCCGCTTGAGCCAGCGGGTGTAGACGAGCACGTAGAAGAGGTTGCCGACGAGCGCGAGCACCGCCGTCAGGACGTTCACCGTGCTCGCGAGCAGGACGAACGAGAGTGCCGACAGCGCGAGGCCGAACTCGAGCGCGCGGCTCGGGGCGACGCGCCCCGACGCGACCGGCCGCTGCCGTGTCCGCTCGCCCATCAGCGGGTCGATGTCGCGGTCGAGCACGTGGTTCAGCGCGCTGGCACCGCCGCAGGCGAGCGCGAGCCCGACCGTGGCGGCGATCGCGATCGTCGTGCCGGGCCAGCCGCCGGCGCCGGCGATCATCCCGCAGAAGCCCGTGACGAGGAGCAGCGACATGATGCGCGGCTTCGTGAGCGTGACGTAGTCGCGCCACGTTCCCCAGGGCACGCGCCCGCCGCGGAAGCACTGGACGGTGACGACGAGAAGCGCGGCGAGCGCCGCGCCGGCGAGCGCCGCGTGGCCGCCCGGGCCGCGGACGGCGGCGGCGGCCGCGAAGAGCGCCGAGGCGCCGAGGACGGCAGGGACGAGCTCGCGGTGCGCGAGCCAGGCGGCGACGAGGAGCGCGGCGAGCGGCGGCGCGACGAGCGCCGCGAGCAGGCGGTGGGTCGTGCCGAGGCCCGCCGCGCCCGAGGCGACTGCGACGAGGGTCCCCGCCGAGGCGGCGAGTGCGCAGACGCGCAGCCAGGGGCCGGGCGAAACGCCGGTCATGCCTGCTCCGCGACGCGCCGGCGCAGGTCGCGCAGCGGCCGCGCGCTCGCGACGTACGGAACGGTGTCGAAGTTGTGCGGCGGCGGCGGCGAGGTCGTGTACCACTCGAGCGTGTCGGCGAGCCACGGGTCGTTGCCCGCGCGCACTCCCTTGCGGAAGATGTGCGTGCGCCAGAGATTGACGGCGAAGACGAGCATGCCGAGCGCCATGATGCCGGAGCCGATCGTCGAGATCATGTTGTAGGCCTCCCACAGGCCGCCGTGGTGGTACGTCCAGATCCGCCGCGGCATGCCGAGGAGCCCGAGCATGTGCTGGGGCAGGAACGTGAGGTTGAAGCCGACGAACATGAGCCAGAAGTGCCACTTGCCGAGGCGCTCGTCGAGCAGGCGCCCGAACATCTTCGGCCACCAGTAGTAGACGCCGCCGAAGATCGCGAACATGGAGCCGCCGAAGAGGACGTAGTGGAAGTGGGCGACGACGTAGTAGGTGTCGTGCACCTGCCAGTCGACCGGGAACGCGGCGAGGAAGATCCCGGAGAGCCCGCCCATCGTGAAGAGCGCGATGAAGCCGAGCACGAAGAGCATCGGCGTGTCGAAGATGAGGTTGCCGCGCCAGGTGGTCGCGATCCAGTTGAAGATCTTGATGCCGGTGGGGACGGCGATGATCATCGACGAGACCATGAAGAAGCCGTCGAGCGCGGTCGGCATGCCGACCGTGAACATGTGGTGCGCCCACACGAGCATCGAGAAGAAGCCGATGAAGATCGTCGACAGCACGATGGCCGTGTAGCCGAAGATCGGCTTGCGCGAGAAGACCGGGAGGATCTCGGAGACCATTCCCATCGCCGGCAGCACCATGATGTAGACCTCGGGATGCCCGAAGAACCAGAAGACGTGCTGGTAGAGGACGGCGTCCCCGCCCTGCGACGGCAGGAAGAAGTGGGTGTAGCCGTGGCGGTCGAGGAGGAGCATCGTCAGCCCCGCGCTGAGCGCCGGCAGCACGGCGAGCAGCAGCACCGAGTAGACCTCGATCGTCCAGACGAAGACCGGCATGCGCATCCACGTCATCCCGCGCGTGCGCATGTTGTGGATCGTGACGAGGAAGTTGATCGCGCTGAGAAGCGACGCGAGCGAGAGGATGTGCAGGCTGAGGATCCAGTAGTCCTGGCCGTTCCCGGGCTGAAGAAGCGCTCCGAGAGCGGCGGGTACGCGGTCCAGCCGGCGCGCGCGGGGCCGGTCGACGAGAACCAGCTCAGGTAGAGCACGATGCCGCCGAGCAGGAAGAGCCAGTACGACAACGCGTTCAACCGCGGGAACGCCATGTCGCGCGCACCGATCATGAGCGGCACGAGGTAGTTGCCGAAGCCGGCGAAGATCGGGACGACGACGAGGAAGACCATCGTCGTGCCGTGCATCGTCATCACCTCGTCGTAGCGGTCGCGCGTGAGGACGCTCTCGCCCGGGGTGGCGAGCTGCGCGCGCATCAGGAGCGCGAGGATGCCGCCCGCGAAGAGGAACACGATCGAGGTCGCGATGTAGAGGATGCCGACCCGCTTGTGGTCGACCGTGACGAGCCAGCTCGCGACGCGGCCGTTCTTCCACGTGACCGGATACGCCGCTTCTGCTCTAGCCGCCACTCGCCGCCCCCTTGTAGACGCTCGACTTCAGATACGCCTCGAGCGCACGGAGCTGCGCCGTCGACCAGTTGTCGCCCACCGCCGGCATCTTGCCGCGGCCGTTGCGCACGACGTCCTCGAGCCCGGAGCGCTGCGTGAGCGTCGGGTTGCTCGAGATCGCCGGGCCGTAGTCCCCTTGCCCCTGCATGCCGTGGCACTTGGCGCACACGCCCTGCCACTCCGCCTTGCCGAGCTGCCTCGCAGCGCCGGCACTGACGAACGACTGGTACTCGGCGCCGACTCGTCACGACGACGCGCGCGAGCATCGCGCTCGTGGAAGAGGCCGCAGAACTCGGCGCACTGGCCCACGAACGTGCCGGTCTTGCCGGGCTCGTACCACGTGTGGTTGACCTTGCCCGGGAATCGCGTCGGTCTTGCCGCCGAGCTGCGGGATCCACCAGCTGTGCGCGACGTCCTCCGAGCGGATCGTCAGCTCGGCGACCCTGCCGACGGGCAGGTGGAGCTCGTCGATCGACGTCGCGCCGTTCGGGTACGTGAACTGCCAGTAGAACTGGTGGGCGTCGACGGTGATCGCGAGGTTCGGGCCGGCGGCGCTCGCCTTCGGCGCGTCGGAGATCCCCGGCAGCTTGTAGAAGACGAAGCTGAAGATGACGACGATGATCGCGATCGGGATCGCCGTCCAGATGAGCTCGAGGCGCGTGTGCCCGTGCAGCTGCGCTCCCTCCACGCTGCGGCCCCGGCCCCGGCTGCGGTACTTGACGATGAAGACGACGAGCGCCGTCTCGACGAGGACGAAGATCGCGACGGTGAAGCCGAGGATCAGCCAGTAGGCCTGGGTGATCCGGTGGGCGTTCGGCGAGTGCGCGTGCTGCGGCGTGAAGCCGCCGTTCGCGGCTGCGGCAAGGCCCGCCGTCGCGAGCACGGCGACACCGACCAGAGCCAGGACGAGAAGCTTCCGGCGCACGAGACGGGCATTCTATGAAGGTGGACGCGCGCTCGCGGATAGACCTGCCTTCGCACGTGCCGGACGAGTTCGAGGTGTTCGTCGCCGGCGTGCGCCAGGCTCGTGGCGTCGATTACGAGGTCCGCGGCCGCTCGGTCGTCTTCCCGCGGCCGATCGCGCAGGAGGGGCGGCTCGGTTTCTGGCGCTGGACGGCGATGTGGCTCGGCATCGCCGGTTCGTACCGCAAGCACGAGACGGTCGACCTCGTCTACGAGCTCGGCGGCAGGCGCCAGGTCGAGACGGGCCTCCAGCCCGTCGAGATCGACTGGACCTGCAGCTCTTCGGTACGGCCTCGAGCTTGTAGCCGACGCCGTACCGGGTCTGGATGAAGGTGTGGGCCGACGCGCGCTTGTCGATCTTCTCGCGGAGCCGGCGCACGAAGACGTCGACCGTGCGGTCGCGGTGCGACTCCCGGCGGCCCCACAGCTTCTGCAGCAGCTCGTCGCGCGTCGACACGCGGCCGGCTGCGAGCGCAAGCTGGTAGAGGAGCCGGAACTCGGTCGGGGTCAGCTTCGCGCTCGCTCCGTCCACGTACGCCTGCACCTCGCGCGGGTCGATGCGGAGCTCCTCGATCTCGATCGGCTCGCCGCGCGGCGCATCCTCGCGGCGGGACGAGCGCCGCGTCGCCGCGCGCACCCGCGCGACGAGCTCGTTCATCGAGAACGGCTTGACGAGGTAGTCGTCGGCCCCGATCTCGAGCGCGTGCACGCGGTCGTGCTCCGTGCCGCGTGCGGAGACGACGACGACCGGGGTGCCGATCCCCTCGGCGCGGATCGTCTCGATCAGCTTCCACCCGTCGAGCCCCGGCAGCATCAGGTCGAGCACGCAGGCGTCGGGCTTCTCGTACCGGAGACGGGCGAGGCCCTGCTCGCCGTTCCCGACCCAGGTCGCGTCGAAGCCGGCGGCGTCGAGGTGGCGTGCCATCCCCTTGGCGATCACCTCGTCGTCCTCGACGATGAGCACCGTGGCCATCGATGACATTATCGGGCGCAGGGCCGAGCGAGCCGCGTCGCGAGAGGGTGACGGAGTGGTGAAGGGATGGTGAACGACGAGAGCCGCGTCCGTGCGCTCGTCGCGTCGCTCGGCGAGCCCGTGGTCGTCGTCGACGCGGAGCGCCGGCTCGTCGCCGCGAGCCCGGCGGCCGCCGCGGTCCTCGGGGACGCGACGCCCGGGAGGCGGATCGGCGAGGAGGTCGCCGGCGCGCTCGTGCTCTTCGTCGGCGCGCTGCCGGAGCTCTCCGCCTACCAGGAGCTGCGCGCCGGGTTCACTGCGGCCGTCTCGCACGAGCTGCGCACGCCGCTTGCGCGCCTGCTCGTCGTGCTCGAGAGCGCGTCGCTCCCCGGCGCCGACGTCGAGGCGCTCCTCGAGCAGGCCCGCGGCGAGGTCGAGCAGGCGCGCGACCTGATCGACGACGTCCTCTTCCTCGGCGAGCTCGAGACCGGGCGCGAGGTCGTGTCGCTCGGGCGGACGCGCGCGCTGCCGGTCGTCGAGGAGGTCGCGGCCGCCTATGCGGACCGCGCCGTCCACGCGCGGGTGCGGCTCGAGGCGAGCGGCGGCGACCGCGCCGAGGTGCCGCTCCGGCCGCGCATGCTCCGCGTCGTCGTCGAGAACCTCGTGGCGAACGCCGTCCGCTACGCGGGCCCGGGCGCGACGTGCCGGATCAGCGTGCTCCAGGCCGTGGACGAGGTGGTCCTCCGCGTCGCAGACGACGGCGTCGGCGTCGGCAGCGACGAGCTGCCGCGCCTCTTCGAGCGGTTCTACCGCGCCGACACGGCGCGATCGACCCGCGGAACCGGCCTCGGGCTCGCGATCGTCAAGCACATCGTCACCTCGGCCGGCGGCGCGGTCGACGCCGCCGGGGCGCGGGGGCGCGGGCTCGAGATCGTGTGCCGCTTCCCCTCCGGCTAGTCTGCTGCCCGTGGACTGGCGGCTCTATCACTCGATCTACGACGTCTCGCTTCACCACCACTGGGTCGGGAGCTTCTTCAGCGACGTCGAGAAGGCGAGCATTCCGGTGATGATCGTCGCGACCGTCGCGCTCTGGTTTCTCGCGCGTCCCGGCGGTGACCGCAAGTGGAAGCTCGCGGCGGGCAGCGGCCTCGGTGCGGCGGCGCTCGCGCTCGCGGTCAATCTCGTGATCCACGCGCTCTACGACCGGCCGAGGCCGTACGAGTCGCACACGATCTCGCATCCGTGGTCGAAGTCGACAGACGCCTCGTTCCCGAGCGACCACGCGAGCGCGTCGCTCGCAATCGCCTTCGCCGTGCTTGCCTTCGACTCCGCCGTCGGCGCGGTGTTCCTCGTCGTCGCGCTTCTGATCACCGTCGGGCGCGTCTTCATCGGAGCCCACTACCCCGGCGACGTGCTTGCGAGCCTCGGGGTAGCCCTCGTCGCGTCGTTCGTCGTCGTGCGGCTCGCCCGCCCGGTCGTCGCGGCGCTCGTCCGCCTGTTCGAGCGAATCACGGATCCGCTGCTCCGCCCGCTCTGGGCTAGCCGAACCGCCCGGTGACGTAGTCCTCGGTCCGCTTGTCGGAGGGGGCGGTGAAGATCTTCTCCGTCGCGTCGTACTCGATCAGCTCGCCCCATCGCTGCCCCTCGTCCCCGCGCGAGATCGAGAAGAACGCCGTCATGTCCGCCACGCGTGCCGCTTGCTGCATGTTGTGCGTCACGATCACGAACGTGTACTCGCTCTTGAGGTCGTGCATCAGCTGCTCGATCGCCTGCGTCGCAATCGGGTCGAGAGCGGACGCGGGCTCGTCCATCAGCACGACGTCCGGCTCGACTGCGATCGCGCGCGCGATGCAGAGGCGCTGCTGCTGGCCGCCCGACAGCGAGAGCGCGCTCGCCTTCAGCCGGTCCTTCACCTCGTCCCACAGGGCGGCCTGCACGAGCGCGCGTTCCACGCGGTCGTCGACGCCGTCGCGCAGGCCGAGCACCTTCATGCCCCAGGCCACGTTGTCGTAGATCGACTTCGGGAACGGGTTCGGCCGCTGGAAGACCATGCCGATGTGGCGGCGAACCGCGACCGGGTCGATGTCGGAGCTCGAGATGTCCTGACCGTGGTAGCGGATCGTCCCCGTCTGCCGGAAGCCGGGGATGAGGTCGTTCATCCTGTTGAGGCAGCGGATGAACGTGCTCTTGCCGCAGCCCGACGGGCCGATGATCGCCGTGACGAGGTTCTTGTAGATCTCGAGCGAGACGTCCTTGATCGCGGGCTTCGTGCCGTAGACGGCGTCGAGGCCCTCGATGTTGAAGATCCGCTCGAGGCGCTCGCGGGGCGGCATCGGCTGGCGTCTCGTCTCCACGCGCACGGCGGGCCCGATCGTAATCGACACGTCGCCGTCCTCCCTCATCTCGAGGCGGTCAGCCGGCGGCGGCTGCGCGTCGCGAGCGACCGCGCGACGAGGCCGGCAACGAGGATGAAGAGCAGGAGCACGAGGGCCGCGGCCCACGCCCGGGCGTGATCCTGAGGGTCGGGGGACTCCGAGTACTCGAAGATCGCGACCGGGATGGACTGGAGCGCGTGGGCGGGGCTCCACGAGGTCTTCGTGCCGGCGAGCGAGGAGGTGAAGAGGAGCGGCGCCGTCTCGCCTGCGACGCGGGCGACCGCGAGCATCGTGCCGGTGACGATGCCGCCGACCGTCTGAGGGAGGACGATGCTCAGGGTCGTCCGCCACCGGGGTACGCCGAGCCCGAGGCTCGCCTCGCGGAGGGAGCTCGGCACCAGGGTGAGCACCTCGAGCGTCGCGCGCGCGACGAGCGGCAGCATCAGGCACGCGAGCGCGAACGCGCCCGCCCAGCCGCTCTGGCCGTGGCCGACGACGACGAGCGTGAACACGAAGATGCCGATGACGACGGCGGGGATGCCGTTCAGCACGTCGAGGACGAGGCCGACGCCGGTCCTGACCGAGCTGCGCGCGAACTCGTTCAGGTAGATCGCGACGAGGATGCCGACGGGCAGCGCCATCAAGGTCGCGAGGCCGACGAGGACGAGCGAGCCGGCGAATGCGTTCGCGAGCCCCTGCTTCACCGGGCCGAACGCGAAGGGCACCGGGTCCTTCGTCAGCAGGTTCAGGTCGAGCGCGCCCGCCCCGCGCTTCGCGACCGACCAGACGACGACGCCGAGAATCGCGACCGCGAGCAGGGCGGCGAGCGTCGCGAGCGCTTCCATCAGGCGGTTCACGACCTTGCGCCGCGGCAGGTTGACCGCGCGCAGCTCGGCCGGCGTGATGCCGTGCGAGCTCATCTCGCGCCCAGTCCTTGCGTGCGTCCGACGCGCCGGACGATCAGCTGGGCGGCGGCGTTCATGACGAGGGAGAAGACGAGCAGGATGAGCGCCAGGTAGATGAGCGAGCCGACCTGGAGGTTCGTCGTCGCGCCCTGGTAGGACGCCGCGATCTTGCTCGCGAGGGTGTCGCCGCCGTCGAAGAGATTCCAGTGGATGAAGACACCGCCGCCGATCACCTGGGTGACGGCGATCGCCTCGCCGACCGCCCGCCCGAGGCCGAGGATCAGGGCCGCTGCGATGCCGCCGCGCGCGTACGGGAAGACGACGCCGCGGATCATCTCCCACCGCGTCGTGCCGAGCGCGAGCGCGCCCTCCTTCAGTTCGGACGGGACGCTCAGGAAGAGCTCGCGGGTGATGCTCGAGACGATCGGGAGGATCATGATCGTGAGCACGACGACGGCCGTGAAGACGCTCGAACCGCTCTGCGAGGGCTCGCCGAAGAGCGGGATGAACCCGAGCGTGCGATGGAGCGCCGGCTCGATGTTGTCGCGGAGCGCCGGGCCGAGCACGAGGATCCCCCAGAGCCCGATGACGACGCTCGGGATTGCGGCGAGCGTCTCGACGAGCGCCGTCACGGGCGCCCGGAGGAAGCGCGGCGCGAGCTCGGTGAGGTAGAGCGCGATGCCGAGCGAGAGCGGCGTCGCGATGAGGAGTGCGAGCAGCGACGTGACCGCCGTACCGAAGAGAAAGCTTCCCGCGCCGTAGAGCTCGTGGCCGCTCACCGGGTTCCAGGCGATTCGCGCGACGAAGCCGAAGCCGTACTTCGAGAGCGCCGGACGTGCGCCGTCGACGATCTTCCAGGTGATCAGCCCGACGAGGACGCAGGCGCCTGCGGCCGCGGCGCCCGCCACGACCTGGAGCGAGAGGTCGCCGACGCGGACGCGCCGCCCCGAGAAGGGACGGCGCGTCGCGTCGGGCGTGAGCTCTGCGGAGGACACGCGCTCCCTAGCTCTTGATCTTCGCGATCGTCTTCTCGGCGACGACGAGCACCGACTTCGGGATCGGCTGGAAGAGCAGCTTCGGCCCGAACGACTGGCCCTTCGTCACGGCCCAGAACAGGAACTTCCGGAGGTCTGCCGCCTTCGGCGACGAGGTCGGGACGATGACGTAGGTGAAGGTCGAGATCGGATAGGCGAGGGTGTACTTCTTCGGCGGGTTGACGATCGAGAGCTCGTTCGTCGTCGCGTTCGGCTTCTGGTCGCTGGAGGCTGCGGCGAGGATGCCCTTGAGGCCCGGCGTCGCGAACTTCCCCGACCGGTTCTTCATGGCGAAGAACTGCAGGTGGTTCTTGAGCGCGTACGCGACGTCGAAGTAGCCGATCGCCCCCTGCGTCTGCGTCACGATCGCAGCGACGCCCGCGCTGCCGCGGCCGCCGGTTCCGACCGGCCAGTTGACGGCCACACCCTTGCCGAGCTGCGACTTCCAGCTCGGGCTGACGCTCGAGAGGTAGTCCGTGAAGTTGTACGTCGTACCGGAGTTGTCCGAGCGGTGGGCGATGGCGATCTTCGTGCTCGGGAGGTTGACGCTCTTGTTGAGCTTCTTGATCGCGGGGTCGTTCCACTGCGTGATCTGGCCCATGAAGATCTTCGCGAGGGTCGGGCCGTCCATGTGGAGCAGATTCTTGACGCCCGGCAGGTTGTAGCCGACGGCCGTCGCCGAAAGCGCCCACGGGATCTGGACGCAGCCCTTGCAGGCCGAGAACTGGTCGGGGGTGAGCGGCGCGTCGCTCGCGCCGAAGTCGACCGTGCGCGCCGTGATGGCCGCGACACCGCCGCCCGAGCCGATCGGGTTGTACTGGAGCTCGTACGCGTAGGCCGAGCCGAGCGGGGCCGTCCACTGGGATACGAGCGGGGCGACGAAGGTGCTGCCCGCTCCGCTCAGCGTCGTGCCGGCGGGGCGCGACGGCGCCGCGCCGGCGGTCCCGGCGGCGACGATTGCAAGTGCCGCGGCGAGTGCGGCGAGGACGAGCGTGCGCGTGAAGCTGCCGGGATTCGGCATGTCTGTCTCTCCTCCTTCAGGGTTCGCCGGGAACGTACGGCGCGTCCGGAGGCGCGTGGGATACACGGTTGTGGCGTGGTGGTGACGAAGTGGTGTCCGGCCCTGAAACCCCGGCAGGGAGCGGGTGTAGCGTGTGCCCATGGCGATGGACGAGGCGCTCGACCGGATCGAGGCGGAGCTCCAGGAGGAGGGCCAGCGCGTCGTCTCCGCCATCCGCGGGGCGATCCGGGCGCTCCAGGAGCGGGACGTCGAGCTCGCCGACGAGGTCATCGCGTTCGACGACGAGATCGACCAGCTCTTCCTGCGGATCCAGGCGTCGATCCAGGCGCTTCTCGCGCTCCAGGGGCCCGTGGCCCGCGATCTCCGCCTGCTGCTCGCCATGCTGCACGTCAACCTCCTGCTCGAGCGAAGCGCCGACGGCTGCGTGACGGTCGCGAAGCTCTCGAGGCTCGTCGCCGATGCCGAGCCCGATCCGGCACTCGTCGACGTGCTCACCGAGATGGGCGAGCGGGCGGAGGAGATGGTGCGGGTCGCGCTCGACTCGTTCGCGAAGCGGGATCTCGCCGGCGCGGAGAGCCTCGTCGAGCTGGACGAGCTGATCGACCGTGCGAATCGCCGGTTCGTCGAGCGGCTCGTCGACGTCATGGCCGAGCCGGAGCTCCGCGAGTGGGGCCTGAGGATGGTCGTCGTCGCCAGGACGATCGAGCGCATCGGCGACCGCGCGGTCGACATCGGAGAGCAGACGGCGTATCTCCTGACCGCCGAGTTCCGCGAGTTCACCGACGCCTCGCATCCGAGCGCCCCGTAGCTGCCGGCGCGGCCCCGGCCGGCGTGTGTTCACCGGATCGTCACTCGATCGTCACCAGCCGGGGCGGTTTCCGGCGCATGAAACGCGCGGGGCCGCGGGCACCCTGGTGTCATGACACAGACACAGAAGACAGGGACACTCGGAACGGCGGCGCTTGCGTGCGCCGCACTCGCATTCGCCGCGGCCGGCTGCGGCGGCGGCTCGACCGCGACCGGCACCGGCTCGTCGCAGGGCTCGAGCGAGCTCGTCGGCGCGGGCAGCACGCTCGTCGCGCCGCTCGTCGCCCGCTGGACGGGTGCGGTGGCGAAGGCGCAGAACCTCACCGTCACCTACGGGGCGATCGGCTCGGGCGGCGGCATCGCGCAGGCGGCTCGCACACGGTCGACTTCGGCGCGAGCGACGCGCCGCTCACGGCCGACCAGCGCTCGTCGGCGAAGGATCTCGTGCAGATTCCGTGGGCGCTCGCCGCGACCGTCGTCGCGGTCAACGTGCCCGGCGTCGCCTCGCATCTCAAGCTGACCGGGCCGGTCGTCGCCGACATCTACCTCGGCAAGGTCACGAGCTGGGACGACCCCGCGATTCGTTCGCTCAACCCGGGTGTGACGCTCCCGAAGCTCCGCATCGCGCCCGTCTACCGCAGCGACGGCAGCGGCGACACGTTCGCCTTCACCGACTACCTCGCGCACGTCAGCCCGGCGTGGCGGACCAGGGTCGGCACGTCGACCGAGGTGAGCTGGAAGGCCGGCACCGGCGCGAAGGGGAACGCGGGCGTCGTCGCGGCGCTCGAGCAGACGAAGGGCGCGATCGCGTACGCCGGCATCGCGCAGGTACGGAGCGCCGGCGTGAACTACGCGCTCCTGCGGAACGCGGCGGGAGCCTACCCGAGCCCGAGCCGGGCTCGATCGCGGCGGCGGCGAAGACGGCGACGTTCCGTCCCGACCACAGCGTCTCGATCGTCGATCCGCCCGCGTCGGCGCCGACCGCGTATCCGCTCGCGACGTTCACGTACGTGCTCGTTCCGCGCGGCTCGTCGAAGCTCGCGGCGCTGAAGCGCTTCGTGCGCTATGCGATCGGCGGCGGGCAGTCGTTCGCCGTGCAGCTCTCGTTCGCGCCGCTCCCCCGAGCGTTCGCGCGGTCGACCTGAAGGTCGTGAACGGCCTCTGAACAGCAGGGTCACCCGGAACAGCAGGGTCAGACCCGAGGGGTCTGACCCTTGGAACAGCGGGGTCTGACCCCGCTGTCGGAATGCTCAGCGTCTCCCGCGCTCGGTCGCCGCCCGCAGCCGCGCGGCGAGCGCCGGGGTCAGCTCGCCGCGCTCGAGCTGCCACGCCCAGTTCCCGTCGGCGTAGCCGGGCCGGTTCATCCGCGCGTCGCTGCCGAGGCCGAGCACGTCCTGGGCCGGGACGAGCGCGAGCGCGGCGCGCGACTGCATCGCGAGCTCGATCATCCCCCAGTGCGGCTCGTCCGGATCGAGCCCGGTGCGCAGTCGCTCCTTCCTGCCGAGCCCCCGATACCACCCGACCGCGGTGTCGGTGTCGTGGGTGCTCGTGTAGACGACCTGGTGCGGGCGATGGTTCGCCGGCGCGTGGAGATTGCCGCGTGCCCCCGTGAACGCCCAGAGCAGCACCACCATGCCCGGCAGGCCGAGCTCGTCGCGAAGCGCGTACACGGCCTGCGTGATGCGGCCGAGGTCCTCCGCGATGAGCGGCAGCTCGCCGAGCTCGCGCTCGACCGCCCGGAAGAGCTCGGCGCCCGGGCCCCGCCGCCAGTGCCCGCGCTTTGCCGTCCTGTACCGCTCCGGAACCGCCCAGTACGACACGAAGCCGCGGAAGTGGTCGACGCGCGTGACGTCGACGAGCTCGACCGTGCGCCGGAAACGCTCGATCCACCACCGGTAGCCCGTCGAGCGGTGCGTCGGCCAGTCGTAGAGCGGGTTGCCCCAGAGCTGGCCCGTGGGGTTCAGCGCGTCGGGCGGCGCGCCGGCGACCTCGCCGCCCTCGAAGAGCTCGGGCCGGCCCTCGACGTCCGCGCCGTCGTCGGCCACGTAGATCGGCACGTCGCCGATCAGCCGCACGCCCCGCTCGAGGGCGTAGGCGCGGAGCGCGCTCCACTCCCGCTCGAACCGGACCTGGTCTGCGATCGCCTCGCCGCCGGCGAAGCGCGCCCACTCGCCGATCCAGTACGGGTGGCGGGCGACGAAGTCCTCGAGCTCGGCCTGCGACACGCGCGCCCGCGGCTCGGCGAGCAGGAGCGGCGACGCGGCGAATGCCGACGCCGCGCGGTACGGTGAGCGGTACTCGTCGGGCGGGCCGAGCGGCAGCACCTGCCACCAGGACTGCCCCGCTTCCTCGAGCCAGTCGACGAACCGGAACGCCTCGTCGCCGAGCGTCCCGCCCGGCAGCGACGTCGGGTGAAGGAAGATCCCGGCTGACCGTTGCAGCTGCACGCGTTTGACTCTTGCAGATCGTCGAAACTCCACACCTCGTGCCTCTTCCGAAGACGAACCAGCCTCCAGCTCGCATCCAGATCCAGCGGGTCACGCCGCAGGTCGACTGCGGCCGCTACCCCGTGAAGCGGACCGAGGGCGAGCGCGTCGAGGTCACGGCGGACATCTTCCGCGACGGGCACGAGCAGCTCGGCGCCGCGATCCGCTTCAAGCCGGCGGGCGCGACGCGCTGGCAGGAGGCCCCGCTCGAGGCGCTCGGCAACGACCACTGGGCCGGCTCGTTCGCCGTCGACCGCTGCGGGCCGTGGTGCTTCCGCGTGGAGGCGTGGGTCGACCGCGTCGCGTCCTTCCAGGAGGAGGTGCGCCGCAAGACCGCCGCCGGGCAGACGGATCTCGCGGGAGAGCTGGCCGAGGGCGCCGCGCTCCTCGGCGCAAAGGAGCTGACGGTCGAGGCGGCGCTCGCCGCGCCGGCCGGCGACCGGTCGGGCAAGACCTGGTCGCAGACGTACGAGGTCGACGTCGACCGGCCGCTCGCCCGCTTCGGCGCCTGGTACGAGCTCTTCCCGCGATCCTGGGGCGGCTTCGAGGGCGTCCGCTCGCAGCTGCCGCGCCTCGCCGAGCTCGGGTTCGACGTCGTCTACCTGCCGCCGATCCACCCGATCGGCACCTCGAACCGGAAGGGCCGGAACAACGCGACGAAGGCGGCGGCGGGCGATCCCGGCAGCCCCTGGGCGATCGGCTCGGCCGCGGGCGGGCACGACGCGATCGACCCCGGCCTCGGGACGTTCGACGAGCTCGAGCAGCTCGCCGCCGACGCGAAGGCGCTCGGGATGGAGATCGCGCTCGACTTCGCGATCCAGTGCTCCCCCGACCATCCGTGGCTGAAGCAGCACCCGGAATGGTTCAACCGCCGGCCCGACGGCACGTTGAAGTACGCGGAGAACCCGCCGAAGCGCTACCAGGACATCTACAACGTCAACTTCGACTCGGAGGACTGGAAGGGCCTCTGGGCGGCGCTCCGCGACGTCGTGCTCTTCTGGGTCGCCCGCGGAGTCACGGTCTTCCGCGTCGACAACCCGCACACGAAGCCGGCCCCGTTCTGGGAGTGGCTGATCGACGAGGTGCGCCGCGAGCACCCGGAGACGATCTTCCTCGCCGAGGCGTTCACGCGGCCGGCGATGATGACGACGCTCGGCAAGCTCGGCTTCGCCCAGAGCTACACGTACTTCACGTGGAAGAACACGCGCTGGGAGCTCCTCGAGTTCATGGGGCAGCTGCTCGAGTGGAAGGAGACGTACCGGCCGAACTGCTTCGTCAACACGCCGGACATCCTCCACGAGTACCTCCAGCGCGGAGGGGCGCCGGCGTTCGCGACGCGACTCGTGCTCGCCGCGACGCTCTCGCCGTCGTACGGCATCTACTCCGGCTTCGAGAGCTTCGAGAACGTGCCCGTGCGGGAGGGAAGCGAGGAGTACCTCGACTCGGAGAAGTACGAGGCGAAGAAGCGGCGCCTCGACGGGCCGCTGTTGCCGCTCGTCGAGGCGCTGAACGCCGCGAGGCGCGCCAACCCCGCCCTGCAGTATCTCGACAACGTGACCTTCGTCGACACCGAGAACGAGCAGCTCTTCGCGTTCATCAAGCGCACGGAGGACAACGCCGTGATCGTCGTCGTCAACCTCGATCCGTTCGCGACGCAGGAGGGCGTCTGCCTGCTGCCCGTCGCAACGGGACTGCCGCCGACCTACCGCGTGCGCGACCTGCTCGCGGAGAACGACTGGACGTGGCACATCGGGCGCAACTACGTGCGGCTCGAGCCGGGTCAGGCGCACGTCCTGCGGGTGGGCGGATGAGCGGGCGGGAACCGAATGTCTGAGCAGTGGTTCGAGCGCGACCCGCTGTGGTTCAAGCACGCCGTCTTCTACGAGATCCACATCCGCGGGTTCTTCGACGGAAACGACGACGGATCGGGCGACTTCCGCGGCCTGATCGACAAGCTCGACTATCTGCAGTGGCTCGGCGTCGACTGCGTCTGGCTCTTGCCGATGTACCAGTCGCCCCTCCGCGACGGCGGCTACGACATCGCCGACTTCTTCGAGATCCATCCGGACTACGGCACGGTCGAGGACTTTCGCGAGTTCGTCGAGCAGGCCCACCAGCGCGGCATGCGCGTGATCGCCGATCTCGTCATGAACCACACCTCGTCGGATCATCCGTGGTTCCAGGAGTCCCGCAACGACCCGACGGGGCCGCGCGGCGACTGGTACGTCTGGTCGGACACCGACGACCGCTGGGGCGAGGCGCGCATCATCTTCGTCGACAGCGAGCCGTCGAACTGGACGTTCGACCCGGTGCGCGGGCAGTACTACTGGCACCGCTTCTTCCACCATCAGCCCGACCTGAACTACGACAACCCGGAAGTGCAGGAGGCGATGCTGAACGTCCTGCGCTTCTGGCTCGACCTCGGCATCGACGGCTTCCGGCTCGACGCCGTCCCGTACCTCTACGAGCGCGACGGGACGAGCGGCGAGAACCTGCCGGAGACGCACGAGTACCTGAAGAAGGTGCGCGCCGAGGTCGACGCCCGTTATCCCGACACCGTCTTGCTCGCCGAGGCGAACCAGTGGCCCGAGGACGTCGTCGCCTACTTCGGCGACGGCGACGAGTGCCACATGGCGTTCCACTTCCCGGTCATGCCGCGCATGTTCATGTCGGTGCGCCGCGAGGACGCGACGCCGATGTACGAGATCCTCGAGCGCACGCCCGACATCCCGGTGAGCGCGCAGTGGGGCCTCTTCCTCCGGAACCACGACGAGCTGACGCTCGAGATGGTCACCGACGAGGAGCGGGACTACATGTACACCGAGTACGCGAAGGATCCGCGGATGAAGATCAACCTCGGCATCCGCCGCCGCCTCGCGCCGCTGCTCGACAACGGGCGCGACGAGATCGAGCTGATGCACGCGATCCTCTTCTCGCTGCCGGGCTCGCCGGTCCTCTACTACGGCGACGAGATCGGGATGGGAGACAACGTCTACCTCGGCGACCGCGACGGCGTCCGCACCCCCATGCAATGGACCGGCGACCGGAACGCCGGCTTCTCGCGCGCCGACTGGGCGCAGCTCTACCTCCAGCCGCTGATGGACCCGGTCTACGGCTACCAGGCGGTGAACGTCGAGGCGCAGCTGCGCACGCCGACCTCGTTCCTGCGCTGGATGCACCGATTCATCGCGCTTCGGAAGGAGCATCCGGTCTTCGGGCTCGGCTCGTACGAGCCGCTACAACCCGAGAACACGAAGATCTTTGCGCACGTTAGACGCTGGGAAGAGGACATTGTGCTCTGCGTCCACAATCTCGCGCGCTCGGCCCAGGCGGTCGAGCTCGACCTGCAGGCGTTCGCCGGTATGGTCCCCGAGGAGATGTTCGGACGTACCCGCTTCCCTGCGATCGGGGAGCTGTCGTATCTGTTGACGCTCGCGCCGCGCGGCTTCTTCTGGTTCCAGCTGAAGGCCGGTGACCTGCCGGAATGAGCTTCGACGAACGCGCCCTGATCGAATACGTGCTCGACCAGCGCTGGTACGGCGCGAAGTCGCGCCTCGTCGCGCACGCGCAGGTGCTCGACTCGGTCGTCGTGCGCACGGCAGAGCCGCAGTTCGCGCTCGCGCTCGTCGAGATGCGCTACGACACCGGCGCGCACGACATCTACCAGCTGCTCTACTCGCTGCGCGACGGCGAGCTGCAGATCGACGGCCTCGAGGATCCGCACCTCGCACGCGAGCTCGTCAGCGCGATGCGCTCGGGCCTGACGTTGCAGGGCGCGGAGGGTGTCGTGGAGTTCGCGCCGATCGAGGGGTTCGCCGGTCTCGGGCGCGAGCTCCTCGAGGTGCGCCCGGTCGGCGCCGAGCAGTCGAACACGTCGGTCGTCTTCGACGAGCGAGCTGATCCTCAAGGTCTTCCGCCGGCTCGAGCCGGGGATCAACCCCGAGCTCGAGATGCTGCGGTTCCTCACCGAGCGCGGCTTTGCGAACATCGCGCCCCTCGGCGGGTGGTACGCGTACTCCGGCGGCCCGATCGGCGCGACGCTCGGCATCCTCCAGCAGTACGTCCGCGGCGGGATCGACGGCTGGGAGCTCGCGCTCGACGAGCTCGCCGAGCGCCCGGATGCATTCCTCGAGCGGCTGCGCCGCCTCGGCGAGGTCACGGGCGAGATGCACACCGTGCTCGGCTCCGATCCGAACGACCCCGCGTTCTGCCCCGAGACGCCGTCGGTCGAGTCGCTCGGCCTGCTGACGGCAACGGTCGACGAGGAGATCGAGCAGGTCTTCCTGGCGCTCCCGGAGGACGACGAGCGCGTGCAGGCGAATCGTCGGCCGCGGCGAGGAGGTGCGCGAGCAGCTGCGCATGCTGACCTACGCAGGGGCGACGGGGAAGGCGATCCGCACGCACGGCGACTACCACCTCGGCCAGACGCTCTGGGCGCCACGGGACGCCGAAGGCGGCCTGGCCGGCGATGCTTCCGGCCCGGGCGACTGGGTCGTGCTCGACTTCGAGGGCGAGCCCGCGCGCTCGCTCACGGAGCGGCGCCGGAAGCGCTCGCCGCTCCGCGACCTCGCCGGGATGCTGCGGTCGTTCGCGTACGTCGCGACCGCCGCCGAGCTCCTCCGCGACGCTCCCGTCCCCGAGGGCTGGGAGGACCAGGCGCGCGCGCAGTTCCTCGAGGGCTACTTCGACACGGTCGACCCGTCGCTCCTGCCCGTCGGCCAGGTCGCGATCGACCGGCTGCTCACGGTCTTCGAGCTGGAGAAGGCCGTGTACGAGCTTCGCTACGAGCTCGACAACCGGCCGGCATGGGTTGGGATCCCCGTGGCGGGCATACAGCGCCTGATCGAGCAGGCGGCCACCGCCCTGTGATCGATCGACCCGCATGATCGAGCTCGGAGCCGACCCCCACCGCGTTCTCGGAGCGCACGAGGCCGAGGACGGCGGCGTCGTCGTGCGCGCGTACCGCCCGGAGGCCCGCTCCGTGCGCGTGCAGCCGGCGGGCGTCGACGCGAAGCTGAAGGATCCCGCGGGCCTCTGGGAGGCGCTCCTGCCGAAGGCGAAGCTGCCGCTCGAGTACGAGCTCGAGGTCGAGTACGCGAACGGCGAGACCTACACGCTCCGCGACCCGTACGCCTTCCTGCCGACGCTCGGCGACCTCGACCTCCATCTCGTCGGCGAGGGCCGCCACGAGCAGCTGTACGAGCGGCTCGGCGCGCACGTGCGGGAGATGGACGGGGTCGCGGGCACGGGCTTTGCGGTGTGGGCGCCGAACGCGCGCTCCGTCGCCGTCGTCGGCGAGTTCAACTCGTGGGACGGCCGGCTGCACCCGATGCGCTCGCTCGGCTCGAGCGGCATCTGGGAGCTCTTCGTGCCCGGCATCGCCGAGGGCACGAAGTACAAGTTCGAGATCAGGGGCCAGGACGGCCGCCTGCACATCAAGGCCGACCCCGTGGCGTTCGCGGCGGAGATCCCGCCCGCCAACGCCTCGGTCGTGCATCGCTCGCGCCACGAGTGGTCGGACGGCGAGTGGCTCGCCGAGCGTGCGCAGCTCGATCCGCTGCGTGCGCCCATGTCGATCTACGAGGTGCATCTCGGGTCGTGGCGCCGCAACCCGCTCGAGGACAACCGCTCGCTCGACTACCTCGAGCTGGCCGACGAGCTCGGCGACTACGTGAAGGATCTCGGCTTCACGCACGTCGAGCTCATGCCGGTCATGGAGCACCCGTTCTCGGGCTCCTGGGGCTACCAGGTGACCGGGTACTTCGCGCCGACCTCGCGCTTCGGCACCCCGGACGACTTCCGCTGCTTCGTCGACCGCCTGCATCGCAACGGCGTCGGCGTCATCCTCGACTGGGTGCCCGCGCACTTCCCGCGCGACGACTGGGCGCTCGCCCGCTTCGACGGCACCGCCCTGTACGAGCACGACGACCCGCGCCGCGGCGCGCACCCGGACTGGGGCACGCTCATCTTCAACCTCAGCCGCCGCGAGGTGAAGAACTTCCTGCTCTCGAACGCCCTGTACTGGTTGAAGGAGCATCACACCGACGGCCTTCGCGTCGACGCGGTCGCTTCGATGCTCTACCTCGACTACTCGCGGACGGAAGGCGAGTGGCTGCCGAACGAGCACGGTGGGCGCGAGAACCTCGAGGCGGTCGAGTTCCTGAAAGAGGTGAACGAGACGATCTACGCGCGCGAGCCGGGAATCGTGTCGGCCGCGGAGGAGTCGACCGCGTGGCCCGGGGTCTCACGGCCGACGTATCTCGGCGGCCTCGGCTTCGGCTTCAAGTGGAACATGGGCTGGATGCACGACACGCTCACGTACTTCCAGAAGGATCCGGTGTACCGGCGCTTCCACCATCACACGCTGACGTTCTCGCTCATGTACGCGTTCAGCGAGAACTTCATCCTGCCGCTCTCGCACGACGAGGTCGTGCACGGAAAGCGCTCGCTGCTCGACAAGATGCCCGGCGACCGCTGGCAGAAGTTCGCGAACCTGCGCTCGCTCTACGCGTACATGTGGGCGCACCCCGGCAAGAAGCTCCTCTTCATGGGCGGCGAGCTCGCCGAGTGGGAGGAGTGGAACTACGACGGCTCGCTGCACTGGAACCTGCTCGAGTACGCCGAGCATCAGGGGGTCCAGTCGCTCGTGCGCGACCTCAACGCGACCTATCGCGCGGAGCGGGCGCTCTGGGAGGTCGACGACGACCCGTCGGGCTTCCGGTGGCTCGAGGCGAACGACGCGGCCAACAACGTGCTCGCGTTCGCGCGCCTCGACGCGAAGGGCGAGCGGCCGGTCGTCTGCGTGCTCAATCTCTCGCCGGTGCCGCGCTACGACTACCGCGTCGGCATGCCGGCCTGCTGCCGCTGGCGCGAGGCGGTCAACACCGATTCGGGGTTCTACGGCGGCTCCGGCGTCGGGAACATGGGCGGCGTCGCCGCAGAGGCGGTGCCGTGGCACGACCAGCCCTTCTCGGCGCTCCTGACGCTGCCCCCGCTCGGCGCCGTCTGGCTCGTGCCGGAGTAGGGGCTCGGGTCAGGCCTGGAGCGCCGCCCGGGCGAGCTGCTGCTCGGCCCGGAGCACGACGAGCCGGCCGGCATTCCGCACGTGCCGCAGCATCTCGGCCCGCGCCCGCGCCGGGTCGTGCTCCTCGATCGCCGCGAGGACGGCTTCGTGCTCGGCCACGTTCCCCTGCAGCAGGGTGGAGCTCTCTGCGAGGACGGTGCGGCTGAGGTCGCGCGGGAAGCTCCGGTGCAGGTGCTCGAGCTGCCGGAGCAGCACCTCGTTCCCGGCCGCCTCCTGGATCACCTGGTGGAAGAGGTCGTTCGCGCGGCCCCAGCGCGCGATCTCGGCCTCGTCGGGCTCTGCGCCCGCCGCGCGGGCGGCCTCGGTCTGCTCGAGGGCGCGGCGGAACTCGGCCTGCGCCCCGTGGAGGACGCCGA
This sequence comes from uncultured Actinomycetes bacterium, assembly GCA_963831405.1. Lineage (GTDB taxonomy): Bacteria > Actinomycetota > Thermoleophilia > Gaiellales > Gaiellaceae > Palsa-739. The sequence continues at coordinate 46,571 of CAWHPX010000018.1, read as the reverse complement.
GCTCCTCGTGGCGGATGCGGCCGGCCGCGAGCTCGGCCGCGAGCCCCTCGAGCGCGGCCCGCACCTCGTAGGCGTCGCGGATCTCGGTCGCGGAGAGCCCGCGGACGAGGGCGCCCCGGTTGGGGCGGAGCTCGACGAGGCCGCTCGCCTGGAGCTTCCGGAGGGCCTCGCGCACCGGTGTCCGGCTGACGCCGAACTCGGCTGCGAGCGCCTCCTGCCGGAGCCGCGTCCCCGAGGGCAGCTCGCCGCTCAGCACCCGGGCCTGCAGCGCCGCCGCGAGCTTGTCGACGAGGGCCCGCCGTTCATCGATCGCCTGCGCCATGGCCGCGGGTGACCTTAGCAGCGGTCTGGATCCATTCGGCGCAGGGCTGTATCCATCATCTAGAGTCTCTGGCTCCTGTCCCCTCGGAAGCCCTCGTCCCCCTCACGGAAGGACTCGGTAGCGATGATCGGCATCGGTCGGCGGGTCGCGTTCCTCGGCGCGATCTCGCTTCTCCTCACCCTCGCCGTCGCGGCGTCGGCCTCCGCCCGCCCCGCCAAGGAAGGCGGCACCCTCGTCATCGGGCTGACCGCCGGCGAGCCGGACGTGCTCGACCCGAGCCTGGCGCGCACGTTCTCGGGCCGCGAGGTCTTCCTGACCTTCTGCGAGAAGCTGTACGACCTGAATGCGAAAGCGCAGATCGTGCCTCAGCTCGCCGCGGCGCTCCCCACGATCTCGAAGGACAAGCTCACGGTCACGATCCCGCTGCGCAAGGGGATCCGCTTCAACGACGGCACGCCGTTCAACGCCGACGCGGTCGTGAAGACCCTCCAGCGCGACCAGACGCTCAAGGGGTCGACGCGCGCGAGTGAGATCTCGCCGGTCTCCGACGTCGCGGCGAGCGGCGCGTACAAGGTCGTCATCCACCTGAAGGCGCCGTACTCGCCGCTCACGGCGCAGTTCGCCGACCGCGCGGGGATGATCATGTCGCCCGCACAGCTCGACAAGCTCGGCGACAAGTTCGGAACGAACCCGATCTGCGTCGGGCCGTTCAACTTCGACAACCGCGTCGCCGGCGACAGCATCACGCTCGTCAAGTCGCCGTTCTACTACGGGAAGAAGAACGTCCATCTCGACAAGATCGTCTTCAAGGTCGAGAACGACGCCGCCGCGGCGGCTGCGGCGCTGAAGGCAGGCGACCTGCAGGCGCTCGACGGCATCGACTCGACGCAGCTGCCCGGGATCCGCGCCGACAAGGCGCTGCGGGTGATCAAGCAGACGAGCCTCGGCTATCAGGGGATCACCCTGAACCTCGGCAACAAGAACGGCCTGCTCAAGGGCTACTCGAACGTCGGCACGCCGATCGCCGCGAACGACGATCTCCGCAAGGCGTTCGAGATGGCGATCGACCGCAAGGCGATGAACAAGGTCGTCTTCGGCGGCACGGTGCTGCCCGGCTGCACGCCGCTCTCGCCGTCGAGCGTCTGGTACGACCCCTCGGTCAAGTGCACGCCGTTCAACGTGGCGCAGGCGAAGAAGCTCGTCCAGTCGTCGGGTGTCTCGAACCCGACGGTTCACCTGATGGTGCCGGTCGGGACGGTGGCGCTTCGCCAGGCGCAGTTCCTGCAGGCGGAGGAGCAGGCGGTCGGGATCAAGGTCGTGATCGACTCGACCGACTTCGTCACCTCGCTCAGCAAGGCCGACGCAGGCACCTACGACACGTTCCAGATCGGCTGGTCGGGCCGCGTCGACCCGGACGGCAACATCTACCAGTTCGTGCACACGCTCGGATCGCAGAACGACAGCGGCTACACGAACGCACGGCTCGACCTGATCCTCTCGAATGCACGGAAGGCGGCGACCGAGAAGGCGCGCAAGACGCTCTACCGTGCGGCGCAGCAGATCATGTTGAACGACCGGCCGTTGATCTACCTCTACCACCCGGTGACTCGCGCGGGCCTCTCGGTCAAGCTCAAGGGCGTGCAGATGTTCCCCGACACGCTGACCCGAGTCGCGTTCGCGTCGTACAAGTAGCAGGGAAGGACTGAACCGGACGATGGGCGGCTTCCTCCTCAGAAAGGCGGGGGCCGCCCTCGTCGTGCTGTGGCTCGCGAGCATGCTCGTCTTCCTCGGCGTGCGGGCGATCCCCGGCGACCCGGCGATCGCGCTCGGCGCCGAGAACCGGGATCCCGCCGTGATCGCCGCGATCCGCCACAAGTACCTGCTCGACCGGCCGCTTCCCGTGCAGTACGCGCACTGGATCTGGCTCGCGCTGCACGGCGACCTCGGCGTCGACCAGCGCGAGCTTCCCGTCGCGCACACGATCGTGACGCGGATCCCGATCACGCTCGAGCTCGCGCTCCTGAGCCTCGTCGTCTCGGTCGTCGTCGGCATCCCGGCGGGGGTGATCGCCGCGGTCCGGCGCGGCAAGCCCGAGGACTACGTCGCGACGGCGGGCGCGCTCGTCGGGCTGAGCGTGCCGCACTTCTGGCTGGGCCTGCTCTTCATCATCTGGTTCGCCGTCGACCTGCACTGGCTGCCGGCGAGCGGGTACTCGTCGATGCACCACCCGCTCGCGAACCTCGAGCACATGGTGATGCCGGCGATCGTCCTCGGCACGGGCTTCGCGGCCGTCCTGATGCGCCAGATGCGCTCGTCGATGCTGAGCTCGCTCGGCGCCGACTACGTGCGCACGGCGCGCGCGAAGGGCCTCAGCGAGTGGGCCGTCGTCGGCAGTCATGCGCTCCGCAACAGCCTGATCACGATCACGACGCTCCTCGGCCTGCAGCTCGGCGCGCTCATCTCCGGTGTCGTCGTCACCGAGACGATCTTCGGTATCGCGGGCTTCGGGCGCCTGACGATCGACGCCGTCAACCAGCGCGACTACGCCCTCATCCAGGGCGTCGTCCTCGTCACCGCCGCCGGCTACGTGCTCGTGAACCTGCTCGTCGACGTCGTCTACTCGCTCCTCAACCCGAGGATCCGGGTCTCGTGAGCGCAGTCGACACCGCGAGCCTGACGAGCCCGCGCGCGCGCCGCCGGGTGCTCCTGCGCAAGCGGTTCCTGCGCCGCCCGATGGCCGTGGCCGGGCTCGTCGTCGTGCTCGGCTTCGTCGTCATGGCCGTCTTCGCGCCGTGGCTCGCGCCGTACAAGCCCGGCGCGACCGACTTCAACGCGCTGCTCGCGCACCCGTCGTCGAAGCACCTCCTCGGCACGGACTCGCTCGGGCGCGACGAGCTCTCGCGCCTGATCTACGCCGCGCGCGCGTCGATGCAGGCCGGCTTCTTCGCGACGATGCTCGCGATGCTCGTCGCGGTCCCGGTCGGCCTCGTCGCCGGCTACTACCGCGGCTGGGTCGACTCGGTGATCGCGCGCCTCACGGACGTGCTGCTCGCCTTCCCGTTTCTCATCCTCGCCGTCGGGCTCGCGGCGATCCTCGGCGCGTCGCTTCTGAACGCGACGCTCGCGCTCGGCATCGGCGCCGCTCCGGCGCTGATCCGCGTCGCGCGCGGCGAGACGTTCGCCCTGCGCGAGGAGGACTACGTGCCGGCGGCGATCGCGAACGGCGCGAGCGATCGCACGATCATCTTCCGCCACATCCTCCCGAACATGACGAGCACGCTCCTCGTGCAGGCGACGGTGACGATCCCGGCCGCGATCGTCGGGGAGGCCGTGCTCTCGTTCCTCGGGCTCGGCGTGCAGGCGCCGACGCCGTCCTGGGGCACGATGCTCCAGGACGCGCAGTCGTATCTCTCCCAGGCGCCGCGGCTCGCCGTCTATCCCGGGCTCGCGATCGTCTTCGCCGCCCTCGCCTTCAACGTCCTCGGCGACGGGCTCCGCGACATCTTCGATCCGCGCACGACGCGCTGATGGCCGAGCCGCTCCTCGACGTCGCGGATCTCTCCGTCCGTTTCGACACCGACGACGGAGCGGTGCACGCCGTCGACCGCATGTCGTTCACGCTCGCGCCCGGCGAGGTGCTCGGCATCGTCGGCGAGTCGGGCTGCGGCAAGAGCGTCACGTGCATGGCGCTCGTGCGGCTCCTGCCGGAGACCGCGGTCGTGCGGGGGCGCGTCCTGCTCGACGGCGTCGACCTGCTCTCGCTGTCGTCGCGGCGGCTGCGGCAGGTGCGCGGACGGCAGATCTCCTACGTCTTCCAGGAGCCGATGACGTCGCTCAATCCGGTGTTCACCGTCGGTCACCAGATCGGGGAGGTGCTGCAACGGCATCTCGACCTGTCGCGCGGAGCGGCGCGCGCACGCGCAATCGAGCTCCTCGAGCTCGTGCGCATCCCCGCTCCGGAGCGTCGGCTGAACGAGTACCCGCACCAGCTCTCGGGCGGCATGCGGCAGCGGGTGATGATCGCGATGGCGCTCGCCTGCGACCCGAAGATCCTCGTCGCGGACGAGCCGACGACCGCGCTCGACGTGACGATCCAGGCGGGCATCCTCGATCTGATGCGCGACATCCGCGAGAGGCTCGGCACGGCGATCGTGCTCATCACGCACAACCTCGGCGTCGTCGCCGATGTCGCCGACCGCGTGCTCGTCATGTACGCCGGCCGGAAGGCGGAGGAAGCCACGGTCGACGAGCTCTTCGCGCACCCGCAGCATCCGTACACGATCGGCCTGCTCGGCGCGATCCCCCGCCCGTACGAGGGCGAGGGCACGCGCGAGCGGCTGCAGGAGATCCCCGGCCGCGTGCCGTCGCTGCGTGAGCTGCCGGTCGCCTGCGCGTTCGCAGAGCGCTGCCCGCGGGCCGACGCACGCTGCCGCTCGCGAGGAGCCGCGGCTGCACGACGTCCGGCCGGCGCATCTCGTCGCCTGCTTCCATCCCGGCGAGAACGGGGCGGTGTGAGCGCCGACCCCGTCCTCGAGGTCGTCGACCTCGTCAAGCACTTCCCCGCCGGCGGCATGTTCTCGCGCGGCCGCACCGTCGTGCACGCGGTCGACGGCGTCTCGCTCACGCTCGCGCGCGGCGAGATGCTCGGGCTCGTCGGCGAGTCCGGAAGCGGGAAGTCGACCGTCGCGAACTGCATCCTCCGGCTCTGCGAGCCGACGTCGGGGACGATCCGGCTCGCGGGAACGGACATCACGCACCTCTCGCGCCGCCGGATGCGGCCGCTGCGCCGGCAGCTGCACATGGTGTTCCAGGATCCCTACTCGTCGCTCAACCCGCGGATGTCGGTCGGCGACATCGTCGGCGAGCCTCTGCGGCTCCACGGCATCGCGAAGGGGCGGGCGCTCCACGCCGAGGTCGAGCGGATGTTCGAGTCGGTCGGCCTGCGCGCCGAGCTGCGCTACCGGTTCCCGCACGAGCTCTCGGGCGGGCAGCGGCAGCGCGTCGGGCTGGCGCGGTCGCTGATCCTGCGCCCGCAGGTGCTCGTCGCGGACGAGCCGGTGTCGGCCCTCGACGTCTCCGTGCAGGCGTCGATCCTCAACCTCCTGCGCGACCTGCAGGCGGAGCTCGGCTTCTCGTGCCTCTTCATCACCCACGACCTCGCGACCGTCGAGTTCCTCTGCGACCGCGTCGCCGTGATGTACCTCGGGCAGATCGTCGAGCTCGCCTCGCGCGCGAGCTCTCTTCCGCGACCCGCAGCATCCCTACACGCAGGCGCTCCTCTCGGCGGCGCTCGTCCCGGACCCGTCGCTGCAGCGGTCGCGCCGGCGCATCGTGCTCGACGGCGACATCCCGAGCCCGCTCGCTCCGCCGTCCGGCTGCCGGTTCCACACGCGCTGCCCCCTGCACGCCGAGTCCGCGCCCCGCTCGGACGACGAGGTCCCCGCGCTGCGCGAGTACGCGGACTCCCATCTCGTGGCCTGCCATCTCGTCGGACGCGACAAGCCTGCGCCGCGCCTCGCCGGGATTCCGGCGGATATCGTCCGCGCGGAGACCGGATGACCTTCACCACCCGCCCAGAGCTACGCGGCACCTTCGGGATGGTCGCGTCGACGCACTGGCTCGCCTCGGCGGCCGGAATGGCGGTGCTCGAGCAGGGCGGGAACGCCTTCGACGCGGCGGTCGCGGCCGGCTTCACGCTGCAGGTCGTCGAGCCGCACCTGAACGGCCCGGGCGGCGACCTCCCGGCGCTCCTCTGGCCCGCGGGCGGCGAGCCCGTCGTCCTCTGCGCGCAGGGCACCGCCCCGCGGGCGGCGACGATCGCGCGCTACCGCGACGAGCTCGGCCTCGACCTCGTACCCGGCACCGGGCCGCTCGCGGCGGTCGTGCCGGGCGCGTTCGGCGGCTGGCTCGCGATGCTGCGCGACTACGGCACGCTCCCGCTCGCCGACGTGCTGCGCTTCGCGATCGGCTACGCCGAGCACGGGTTCCCGGCGATCCCGCAGATCGCGGGCGCGATCCGCAACGTCGAGCAGCTCTTCCGCGACGAGTGGACGACGTCCGCCGACGTCTACCTGCCGGTCCCCGAGCCGGGGGCGCTGCAGCGGAACCGCGCGCTCGCCGCGACCTACTCGCCGGATCCTCGCCGAGTCGAAGGGCGAGATCGACGCGGCGCTCGACTGCTGGTACCGCGGCTTCGTCGCCGAGGCGTTCGTCGCGCTTCCAGGAGCGGGAGTGGCTGGACAGCTCGGGCGAGCGACACGCCGGCCTGCTCACGGAGGACGATCTCCGCGACTGGCGGCCGAGCTACGAGCCGCCGCTCTCGGTCGACTACGCGGGCCTCGACGGTGCTCAAGGCCGGACGCGTGGAGCCAGGCGCCCGTCTTCCTGCAGCAGCTGCGGCTGCTCGAGGGCTTCGACCTCGGGTCGATGGCCCACGGCAGCGCGGAGTACGTGCACGTCGTGACCGAGTGCGCGAAGCTCGCGTTCGCCGACCGCGAGGCGTGGTACGGCGACCCGGCGTTCGCCGACGTCCCGATGCGCGACCTGCTCTCCCGCGCGTACGCCGACGAGCGGCGTGCGCTCGTCGGCGACGAGGCCTCGGCGGAGCTGCGCCCGGGCGCGCCGGGCGGCCGCGAGCCGCGGCTGCCCACGCCCGTTCACGGCGCTCTCGTCGCGCCGGGGGTCGGCGAGCCGACGCGGGGGCCGGCGTCCGGCGTCCCGAGGGGCGACACCGTGCACCTCGACGTCGTCGACCGGTTCGGGAACATGGTCGCCGCGACGCCGAGCGGCGGCTGGCTCTGGGGCGCGCCGGTCGTCCCCGAGCTCGGCTTCTGCCTCGGGACGCGGGCGCAGATGTTCTGGCTCGAGGAGGGCCTCCCGAACTCGCTCGAGCCGGGCAAGCGCCCGCGCACGACGCTCTCGCCGACGCTCGTCGCCCGCGGCGGCGACCCGTACCTCGCGCTCGGCACGCCGGGCGGCGACCAGCAGGACCAGTGGACGCTCCACACGCTGCTCGCCCACGTGCACTTCGGCCTCGACCTGCAGGCCTCGATCGACGCGCCCGGCCATCACACCGAGGCATTCCCGAGCTCGTTCTACCCGCGCGAGACCCGTGTCCGCCACGTCGCCGTCGAGGAGCGCGCGGGCGACGAGACGATCGCCGGCCTGCGCGAGCGCGGGCACGACGTCGAGGTCTCGGCGCCCTGGTCGCTCGGCCGCGTCAGCGCGGTCGGCCGGGAGGCCGACGGCCGGCTGAAGGCGGGGGCGAACCCGCGCGGGATGCAGGGTTACGCGGTCGGCCGCTAGGGGTACCCGCACGCGGTGCCGGGAGAGGCGAGACATCCCCGCGCGGGCCTGCTCGGCGCGGTCCCGCGCGACGACGGAGCCGTCGAGCTGACGGTGTGGGCTCCGCATGCGCGGACGCTCGACGTGCATACGGCCGACGGCGCTCGGCCGCTCGTGCGCGGTGACGACGGCGTCTACACGGGGCGCTTCCGCGGTGCGGCCGGCACGCAGTACCTGCTCGCCGTCGACGGCGCCGAGGCGCTCCCCGATCCGTGCTCGCGCTACCAGCCGTTCGGCGTGCGCGGCGTCTCGCAGGTCGTCGATCCTGCCGCCTTCGCCTGGAGCGACGGAGGCTGGCCCGGCGTCGCGCTCGACGAGCTCGTCGTCTACGAGCTCCACGTCGGCACGTTCTCCGAGGAGGGCACGTTCGACGGGGTGATTCCCGCGCTTCGTGCGCTGCGCGAGCTCGGTGTCACCGCGATCGAGCTGATGCCGGTCGCGACGTTCCCCGGCGAGCGCGGCTGGGGCTACGACGGCGTGTACACCTTCGCGCCGCATCCGGCCTACGGCGGGCCCGAGGGTCTCGTGCGGCTCGTCGACGCAGCGCACGCCGCGGGCCTCGGCGTGCTGCTCGACGTCGTCTACAACCATGTCGGGCCGGGGAGCGAGGCGCTGACGGCGTTCGGGCCGTACTTCTCGTCCGAGCACAAGACCTTCTGGGGCGACGCGATCGACTACACGCAGCGCGGCGTGCGCGAGTGGGCGATCCAGAACGCCGAGCAGTGGATTCGCGACTACCACCTCGACGGGCTCCGCCTCGACGCCGTGCACGCCATCGTCGACGACACGCCGCAGCACATCTGCGCAGAGCTCGCCGAGCGCGTCCACGGTCTGCGCTCGCATGCGCTCGTCATCTCGGAGATGGCGCCGGGCGACTGGCGCCCGATCGACGAATGGGGCCACGACGCGCAATGGGCGGACAGCTCGCATCACGAGCTGCACGTCCTCCTCACCGGCGAGCAGGACGGCTACTACGAGGGGTACGGCTCGGTGAGCACGCTCGCCGGCGACCTCCAGGGCGGCGGCCGCGATCCGCGCCGGCTCGTCGTCTGCGCGCAGAATCACGACCAGGTCGGCAACCGGGCGCTCGGCGACCGGCTGCCGCCGGACGCGCTGCGCGTCGCCGCGGCCGTCACCCTCTTCTCGCCGTGCACGCCGCTCCTCTTCATGGGCGAGGAGTACTTCGAGCGGCGGCCGTTCCAGTTCTTCACCGACCACATCGACCCGGCGATCGCCGAGGCGACCCGCGCGGGACGAAAGCAGGAGTTCGCGGCGTTCACGTCGTTCTCCGGCGAGGACATCCCGGACCCGCAGGACGTCGAGACGTTCCTGCGCTCGAAGCTCGACAGGCGCGACCCCGACCCGCTCTACCGCGAGCTGCTCGAGCTCCGTCGCACGCTGCCGCGCGAGCTCGAGGTCGTGGAGGCAGACGAGCGCGCCAAGCGGCTGCACCTGCGGCGCGGCGCCGTCGAGCTTCTCGCCGACTTCCGCGCGAAGAAGGTCGAGGTACGGCGCTGATGGAGATCTGGCCCGGCAAGCCGTTCCCGCTCGGCCCGACCTGGGACGGGCACGGCACGAACTTCGCGATCTTCTCGGAGAACGCCGAGCGCGTCGAGCTCTGCCTCTTCGACGCCGAGGACCGCGAGACGCGGGTCGACATGGAGCAGCGCACGGCCTTCAACTGGCACTGCTACCTGCCCGGGGTCGCCGCCGGCCAGCGCTACGGCTACCGCGTCTACGGGCCGTACGACCCCGCGACCGGGCAGCGGTTCAACCCGCACAAGCTCCTGATCGACCCGTACGCGAAGGCGTCGAGGGGCCGGTCGACTGGGACGCCGCGAACACGCTCCCGTACGTGCCGAGCGCGGACGAGGACGCCGACCTGCACGTCGACGACGCGGACAGCGCCGCGGCGATCCCGAAGTCGGTCGTCGTCGATCCGAGCTTCGACTGGGAGGACGATCGCCCGCCGAACCATCCGTGGGCGGAGATGCTGATCTACGAGGTGCACGTCAAGGGCTTCACGAAGCTGCACTCCGGCGTCCGCGAGGACCTGCGCGGGACGTACGCGGGGCTCGCCTCGGAGCCGGCGCTCGAGTACCTGCAGAGCCTCGGCGTCACCGCCGTCGAGCTCCTGCCGGTGCACCACATCGCCGACGAGAGCTTCCTCCACGACCGCGGGCTCACGAACTACTGGGGCTACTCGTCGATCGGCTACCTCGCCCCGCACGCGCTCTACGCCGCCACGGGACGCCACGGCGAGCAGGTGCGCGAGTTCAAGGGCATGGTCAAGGCGCTGCACAAGGCCGGCATCGAGGTGATCCTCGACGTGGTCTACAACCACACCGCCGAGGGCAACCACCTCGGGCCGATGCTCTCGTTCAAGGGCGTCGACAACCAGAGCTACTACCGGCTGATGCCGGACGAGCCGCGGTACTACATGGACTTCACCGGCACGGGCAACTCGCTCAACCCGGTGCATCCGTCGGTGCTGCGGCTGATCATGGACTCGCTCCGCTACTTCGTCACCGAGTGCCACGTCGACGGCTTCCGCTTCGACCTCGCCTCGGCGCTCGCGCGCGAGTTCTACGAGGTCGACCGCCTCTCGGCGTTCTTCGACACGATCCACCAGGATCCGGTGCTCTCGCAGGTGAAGCTGATCGCCGAGCCGTGGGACGTCGGGCCCGGCGGCTACCAGGTCGGGCAACTTCCCGGTGCTCTGGGCGGAGTGGAACGGCCTCTACCGCGACATCGATGCGCGACTTCTGGCGCGGCGCAGTCGAACGTCGCGCAGTTCGCATCGCGCTTCACCGGCTCGAGCGACCTCTACCAGGGCGACGGACGCACGCCGTTCGCGTCGATCAACTTCATCACCGCCCACGACGGCTTCACGCTGCGCGACCTCGTCTCGTACAACGACAAGCACAACGAGGCGAACGGCGAGGACAACAACGACGGCACCGACGACAACCGCTCGTGGAACCACGGCGTCGAGGGCGAGACGCGACGATCCCGGAGATCAACGCGCTGCGCGCGCGGCAGCAGCGCAACTTCCTGACGACGCTGCTGCTCTCGCAGGGCGCGCCGATGCTGCTCGGCGGCGACGAGTTCGGGCGCACGCAGCACGGCAACAACAACGCGTGGTGCCAGGACAACGAGATCTCGTGGTTCGACTGGGACGCGCGCGGACGCCGAGCCTCGTCGAGTTCGTGAAGCGCGTGATCGAGATCCGGCAGGCGCATCCGGTGTTCCGGCGCGAGTCCTTCCTCACCGGGCACGAGGTGCGCGGCTCCGGGCTGCCCGGACGTGTGGTGGTTCCGGCCCGACGGCCGGCGCATGACGCAGAAGGACTGGCAGCGCGAGGACGCGCACACGCTCGGCGTCTTCCTGAACGGCGAGGAGATCCCGAGCAAGACCGCGGACGGCAGCGAGATCGTCGACGACTCGTTCCTCCTGCTCTTCAACGCGTACGGAGAGCCGATCACGTTCACGCTGCCGACGCGCCGCTTCGGCGCGCGCTGGCAGGTCGAGATCGCAACCGGCGAGGGCGCGCCCGACGGGGCTCTCGCCGCGCGCGCCCAGGTGACGGTGGACGGCCGGGCGCTCGTGCTGCTGCGCCGTGCGTGACCCGGTCGCCGGCGCGATGCCTGACTTCCGCTGCACCTACCGTCTCCAGCTCTCGGACGAGTTCGGCTTCCGCGACGCGCGCGAGGTCGTCGTGCCGTACGCCGCGCGAGCTCGGGGTCTCGCACCTCTACCTCTCGCCGTCGCTCCAGGCGCGGCGCGGCTCCACGCACGGCTACGACGTCGTCGACCCGACGCGGCTCTCCGAGGAGCTCGGCGGCGAGCAGGAGTTCCGCGCCCTCGCCGAGACTGCGCGGGCCGCAGGCCTCGGCATCGTGCTCGACATCGTCCCGAACCACATGGCGACCTCCGCCGAGGAGAACCCGTTCTGGGCCGACCCGGCGAAGCGCGCCCGCTTCTTCGACTGGGATCCCGCGTCCGGCTGGTACCGGCGCTTCTTCGACGTCGGCGAGCTCGGCGGCGTCCGCGTCGAGGATCCCGAGGTCTTCGAGGCGACGCACGCGAAGATGCTCCAGCTCGTCGGCGACGGCCTCGTCGACGGGCTCCGCATCGACCACCCCGACGGCCTCGCGAACCCGCGCGAGTATCTCGACCGGCTGCGCGAGCGGGGTGTCGCGCGCGTCTGGGTCGAGAAGATCCTCGAGCCGGGAGAGCAGCTGCGCGACTGGCCGGTCGAAGGGACGACCGGCTACGAGTTCGCGAACGACTCGACCGCGCTCTTCGTCGACCCCGCAGGCGAGGAGCCGCTCACCGAGCTGTACGCGGAGCTGACCGGCGAGCGCCGCGACTTCGCCGCGGTCGCGCACGAGGCGAAGCTCGAGGTGGCGCGCACGACCTTCGCACCGGAGTTCGACCGGCTGCGCGCGCTCTACCCACACGACGGGCTCGAGGCGCGCCGCCGCGTCCCTGCACGTGTACCGCACCTACGTCGAGCCCGGGTCGGGCGCGCGTCGACGACGAGGACCGCGAGGCGAGTGCGCGGCCTGCCGGACGATCTCCGCCGCGTCGTGCTGCTCGAGGAGCGCTCGCCGGCACTCGACGAGTTCGTCGTGCGCTGGCAGCAGACCACCGGGCCGGTGATGGCGAAGGGCGTCGAGGACACGGCGTTCTACCGCTACCTCCGCCTCACGGCGCTGAACGAGGTCGGCGGCGACCCGGGACGCTTCACGATGACGCCCACGGCGTTCCATGCCGCGGCGGTGGCGCGGCACGAGCGGCACCCGCTGCAGCTGCTGGCATCGCAGACGCACGACACCAAGCGCGCAGGCGACGTGCGCGCGCGCATCGCCGCGCTCGCCGGCCTGCACGAAGAGTGGGCGACACGGGTACGCCGGTGGCACGAGCTCACGGGCGGGATGGACGACGCGAACGAGGAGTACCTCGTCTGGCAGACACTCGTCGGCGCCTGGCCGATCGTGCCCTCGCGGCTCGAGCTGTACCTCGAGAAGGCGCTCCGCGAGGCGAAGCGCACGACGAACTGGCTCGAGCCCGATCTCGAGCACGAAGCGCGCGTCAAGCGCTTCGTGCGGTCGCTCTACGAGAACCAGGAGTTCTTCGACGACTTCGAGCCGTTCGTGCAGACGGTCGCACGGGCCGGCGAGCATGCGTCGCTCGGTGCGCTTCTGCTGCGACTGACCGCGCCCGGGCTGCCGGACATCTACCAGGGCGACGCCTTCTGGTCGCTCAACCTCGTCGACCCGGACAACCGGCGCGCGGTCGACTGGCGCAGGCACCGGCGTGCGGCGCAGGAGGCGGCGCCGACCCGCGAGACGATGAAGTTCCATCTCGCGCGTCGCGTGCTCCGGCTCCGTGCCGAGCTGCCGGAGGCGTTCTTCGGCGCCTACGAGCCGCTCGACCTCGGCCCGGATCGCGTCGGCTTCATCCGCGGCGGGCGCGTCCGCGTGGTCGTGCCGCTGCGCCCGCACCTGCGTGCAGAGAGTGCAGGCGACCTCCTGCCCGAGTTCGCCCAGGAACTCTCGCTGCTGCGCTGAATGCCCATACTGTTGCCATGAGCCCCGACGCCTGGCCTTCCCCCGACTCGCCGCCGCCCGCGCTCCCGCGCATCGAGGAGCTGCCGATCGCCGAGCAGGGCTACGACCAGGAGGCCGTCCGGCTCGCCTTCGACTCGTTCTACCGCCACGCCGCGCAGCTCGACGCCTCGCTTCGCGCGCTCGAAGCGGTCGAGGTCTTCCGGCGCGACGCCGATGCGCTGCGAAACGACCTCCGTGCGCTGCGCGCGCTCGGCGTCGGCGGCGGGGCCGCAGAGCCGGCCTGGGCGACCGCGACGTACGAGCGAGGCGCTCCCGAGATTCCCGGTGTCGTGCTGCGACTCGCCGCGGAGGCGGCGCTGATCGTCGCGGTCGCCGTGATCGCCGGCGTGGCGCAGTTCCGCGGCTGGGTGATCGTGCTCTTGATGGCGCTCGCCTTCCTCGTCGTCGCCGTCTCCGAGTGGCTTGCGGCACGGGCGCGCTTCGTGCCGCCGGCGGTGGCGTTCCTGCCTCCGCTCGACGATTCGGGCGAGCCCGCGCCGTACGTCGAGGCGCCTGCGCCCGCCCGGGGCCAGCAGGCGCTCGAGCCCGCCGAGGACACGGAGCCCGATGCGCTGACGATGATCGAGCCCGGCGCCGACGAGGCCGGCGAGCCCGACGACGAGGCCGGCGAGCCCGACGACGAGGACGCGGCCGACGAGGACGCGGCCGACGAGGACGCCGAAGCCGTCGATCCGTGGGAGCAGGTCGACGGCGCCGGCGGCGAGCCCGAGGCGGAGCTCGCCGAGCGCGGCGGCATCTTCCGCCGCCGCCGCCGCTAGGACCGCGAGTTTTCGCACTCGCAACGCCGGGAAGCCGCACTCCATGGCGGAGGTGCGCATCGTCGTGCGGCCGTATGCAAGCTCGCTTCCGCTCGGGTTCTTCGCGTTCGGGATCGGCATGCTCCTCCTCGGCGGCCTCGGGAACGGCTGGCTGCACGCGAGCGACCGACACACCGCCGGCCTTCTGCTCGCGTCGTTCGTCTTTCCGCTCGAGCTCCTCGCGGCGATCGTGGCGTTCCTCGCGCGCGACGCGTTCGGCGGCACGGGGCTCGGCATGTTCAGCACGTCGTGGCTCGCGCTCGGTCTCGCGAACATGAGCGCGTCACAGGACGCACTGAGCCGCACCGTGGGCCTCTACGAGTTCGGCTTCGCGTTCGCGGTCGCTCTCCTCGCCGTGCCCGCGTTCGGCGGCAAGCCGCTGATCGGCGCGATCATGCTCGCCGCCGCCGTCCGTGGGGTCATGTCGGGCGTCTACGAGTGGGGCGGCCCTCGCTCGTTCGACACCGTCGCCGGTTGGACCGCCGTCGGGATCTTCGCGTGCGCGATGTACGGCGGCATCGCCTTCCTCCTCGAGGAGGTGCGCAAGCAGGAGGTGCTGCCCGTCTTCCGGCGCGGCTCCTCGAAGGACTCCTTCGAGGGCGACCTCGGCGCACAGCTTCGCCGGCTTGCGGACGAGGCCGGCGTGCGCCAGACGCTGTGACGCGGCGGTAAGCCCGGCGCCCCTCCAGGGGAGAAGGGCGCCGGGCTGCGGAGGAACCGCCGTCAGGGAGGGTTCGATGAAGCACCACTATCGAACCAGCCGGAGATGAGCCGGAGCTAAGAGCGTGCGAGGCGCACGCGGAGCAGCGCGCCGCCGCCCGGTGCGTCCTCGGCGGAGACGGTGCCCCCGTGGGCCTCGGCGACCTCGCGCACGATCGCGAGCCCGAGCCCGGAGCCGGGCAGCGAGCGCGCCGCCGGCGCCCGGTAGAAGCGGTCGAAGACGTGCTCGCGGTCCTCCGCAGCGATGCCCGGCCCGTGGTCGCGCACGCGCAGCTCCCCGCCCGACAGCGTGACCTCGACGCTCGAGCCGGGCTGCGTCCACTTGCCGGCGTTCTCGAGCAGGTTCCAGACGGCCCGTTCGAGCCGCTCGCCGATGCCGTCGACGCGCGTCGGCTCGATGTGCGCGTTGAAGTGCACGTTGGGGAACCGCGCACGGGCGCGGTCGACGGCGCTCTCGACGATCTCGTCGAGCTCGACGGGCACGCGCTCGAGCTGCGCGTCGCCGCGGGCGAGCTCGAGCAGCCCGGTGATCAGCTCGCGCATCTCGTGGGCCTCGCGCTCGAGGTCCGCGAAGAGACGCGGTGCGCTGATCCGGGGCGAGGCGCTCCTGCTGCTTCAGGACGTCGATGTTCGTCTGCAGGCTTGTCAGCGGCGTTCGCAGCTCGTGCGACGCGTCGGCGACGAAACGCCGCTGCGTCTCGAGTGACTCCTCGAGCGCACCGAGCATCGTGTTGAACGCACTTCCGAGCCGCGAGAGCTCGTCCCGGCCGCCGGTGACGTCGACGCGCTCGCTCGGGTCGCCCGTCTCGGCGATCCGCTCCGCGGCGCCTGTCAGGCGGCGAACCGGGACGAGTGCCGCACTCGACACGAGCGCGCCGCCGGCCGCGCCCGCCGCGATCCCGCCTGCCACCACGAGGAGGAGAATGAGCCTGAGCCGCCCGAGCGTGTGCGCGATGTCGCCCGTGGGGCGGACGAGCTGCAGAGCGACCCCGTTTCCCGCGACCGCCTGGCCGACGTAGACGGTGTAGATGCGGCACTCCTTGCCGCCGACCTTGCCGTTCGTGAAGAAGTCCGGGTGCTTTTGCGCCGCGACGGCAATCGTGT
The DNA here is from genome assembly GCA_963831405.1 of uncultured Actinomycetes bacterium. Lineage (GTDB taxonomy): Bacteria > Actinomycetota > Thermoleophilia > Gaiellales > Gaiellaceae > Palsa-739. The sequence continues at coordinate 30,648 of CAWHPX010000018.1, read as the reverse complement.
CCTTGTCGATCGGGACCTTCGAGAGCTCGGTCGCGGTGATCAGCCTCTGCCCCGTGTCGCTCACGAGCTGCAGGTAGGCCGAGTTCTGATTCGGTCCCTGCCGCGGCAGCGCAAAGGGGCTGTCGGCGTTCTCGAACGCGTGCTGGAGCGCGCCGCGGTCGTGGCGGATCTGCGCCCACTGCTGCTCGAGCTGCTGATCGACGCTCGTGTGCAGCTGGTCGCGCATCACGACGTAGACGATCGCCGAGGCGATCGCGACCGTGGCTGCGACCGCGAGCGCGGCGGCGAGCGCCAGCCTGAGGCGGAACGTCATGACTCGCGGAGAACGTAGCCCGTGCCGCGCACGGTGTGGATCAGGCGCGGCTCGTTCTCCGCCTCGGTCTTGCGGCGCAGGTAGCCGACGTAGACGTCGAGCGCATTCGACGAGTGGCTGAAGTCGTAGCCCCAGACGCGCTCGTAGATGAGCGATCGCGGGAGCACCTGGCGCGGGTTCCGCATGAAGAGCTCGAGCAGGTGCGCCTCCGTCGTCGTGAGCTCGAAGCGGCGGCCGCCGCGTCGTGCCTCCATCGAGGCGAGGTCGAACGTGAGGTCGGCGAAGCGCAGCAGATCCGCCGGCTCGGCGTCGACGGCCCGGCGCAGCAGCGCGCGCAGCCGCGCGAGGAGCTCCTCGAGCGCGAAGGGCTTCGGCAGGTAGTCGTCCGCGCCGGCGTCGAGCCCGTCGACCCGGTCGCCGACGGCGTCGCGCGCGGTCAGGAGGAGCACGGGCACCCGGTTTCCCTCGCGGCGCAGGCGCCGGGTGACGTCGAGGCCGTCGTAGCCCGGCATCATCACGTCGAGGACGACCGCATCGGGCGTGCGCCTCGCGATCGCCGCGAGGGCGGAGTCGCCGTCCGAGGCGAGCTCCACGTCGTAGCCCGCGAGCTGGAGGGCCCGCTCGAGGGCCTCCCGGACGGCGCGGTCGTCGTCTGCGATCAGCACGAGCATCGTCCCTAAGTCTGCCGCGCCGGATGAGACACGGCTAAGACCCGGCCGTCTCCCGGGTGGGCCGGCTCTCCGCGGCGGCGTAGACTCCCTGGTCGCCGGCCCCCTCGGCGAGATGGGAAGCCAAGGGAGCGCACACGGCAGGTTCACCCGCGCGATCGCGCAGCGGAACCTCGCGGCTGCCGCGATCGCCGCGAAGGAGCTGGGCGGGCTCTCGCTCGCCGACGCGCTCGACTACCTCGTGCTGCTCGCCGAGCTCCGGCCCGAGCGTGCGCAGCCCGCCGCGCTCCGCTGGCACGGGCGGCTCGAGCTCGAGTCGGTCACGCTCACGCTCGTCGAGTCGCAGCTGGCTCTCGCCTCGCTGGCGAGCCTCTGCTCGGGTGACCGCGAGGCCGCGGGCGTGCTGCGGCGGCTGCTCCGCCGCGTGCGCCCGACGCTCGTGCTGCGCGTCGGCTGACGTGCGCTCAGCGGATGCCGACGTCGACGCGGAGCGTCACGTGCGCGTAGCTGCCGCGGGTCACCCGGATCTGCTGCGGCGCGAACCTCGCCATCCTGCCGCGGCGCGGGAGTGCGATCCGATAGAGGCCCGCGGGCAGGGAGATCCGAAAGCGCCCTGCCGCGTCGGTCGTCGTCGACGCCACGCGACTCGTCCCGCGCCGGAACACGAGGAGCTCGTGCGCGTCGGGCGCGCTGCAGACCTGGCCCACCATGCAGACCGGCCGCGCCGGGTCGATCAGCACCTGCCCCTGCACGCCGCCGGCGAAGGCGAGAGTCAGAGCGAGAGTCGCGGCGATCATCGGGTGGGCGGAGTCGACGGCCGACGACGCCGCGACCGGGCGAGGCCCGGCCGCGGCGCTCTCCTTCGTCTCCCTCTCTAGTGACCCTTGCCCTGGACGCTCGTGAGCGTGTTCGTGCCGTTCACGAGCGAGCAGTGGATCTCGGCCCGCGCGTCGGTCGAGAGCTTCGCGACCTTGTCCTGGAGCGTCGCCGGTACCGCGCAGGTGAGCCCTGCGACGGTGATCGAGGACGACGACACGGCGCTGACCGTCCCGTGGGCCTCGCTCTTCTGCTTCACCGGCGCCGTGGGCCGGCACCTGCCCGGTGCGAGCTCGACGGCTGCGCCGCCCGAGGTCCCGCCGATCTTCCCGCCGGTGAAGCCGCCCGCGCCGCTGAAGCCGGCGGAGAGGTTCGCGACGAGCCGCGCCGCGGGAGCGTGCGCGTGCCCGACGGCGAGGCCGGCGATCTGGCCGCCGCTGTAGACCGTGTCGAACTGCGCCTGCGTGTCGCGGCCGGACGCGACGTCGATCCTGAGCGTCCCCGAGACGATCCCGATGTTGTCGGTCATGTTGATCGTCGAGCGGGCGCGGAGCGTCGCCGTACCGGTGAGGTCGGCGTCACCCGCTGCATTGCCCGTGTACATGCCGTTCGTGGTGACGAGCGTCTTGCCGTCGGTTGTCGTACACGTGCGCGTCTCGACCCTCGAGGCAGTCGTCGCCGTGAACGTCCCGCTCACGGCGCGTGCGTTCGCGCTGCCGTCGAGCCCCTTGCCGATCGCGAGGCCGGTCGCCGCGAGTGCGGTGACGACGGTCGCGGCCAGAACAACTGTGCGTTTCATGGTTCTCCTCCGGTTGTGAGCCTCCGATCTCAAGATCCCGGACGCGCGCCCGGCTTGCGCCAGGGCTGCGTAAGGCTCATGTAAAGCGCGCTTTACGCGTCAGTTCGCGACCGAGAAGTCGAGCGAGGCGAGGCCGAGGTTGTAGTGCGTATCGGCGGCGAGGACGTCGATCGTGTACACGCCGTCCGGAAGCGTCGCCGTGTCGATCGCCTGCAGCACCCAGAAGACGTAGTGACCCGGGCGGTTCGCCTTGTTCTGGTAGGTGCCCGGCGCGTAGACGCGGTTGTAGGCGCCGCCGGGCAGGAGCCCCCGGTCGAAGTCGACCGAGAGCTTCCAGGTCGTGACGGGCGTCCCGCCCTGCGAGAGCCGCCACCAGATGAACGCGGGCGTGAGGCGCGCGACCTGCCAGGGCGGGGGCGGCGCGAGCTGCGGGGTGTCGAACACCTCCGCCTCGACCCCGACGACGCCGCGGACGGCGCCCGGGTCGACCGCCGCTCCGTGCGACGAGATGAGCGTGATGGAGCCCACGGTCGGCTTCGTGCGGTCGACGTACGGCGTGAGCGCGCGGAACCGGAGCGGGTTCAGGTAATGGCCGTTGGCGCTCTCCGCGAAGTGCACATGGCCCCAGCCGGGCGCGATGTAGCCGAGCAGCTGGTGCAGGCGCACGTGCTCGCCCGTGTGCACGACGGGCTCGATGTGCCAGTACCCGAACGCGCGGCCCGTCGCGGGCCGGCGCACGGTGACGTCGGTGGCGTGCTTCCGCACGTAGCCCGGCGACACGGAGTAGACGGGTGTGCCGTCGGGTGCCGCGATGTCGACGCCGAAATGGAACGCCGAGAGCTCGCTCTCGGCGCCGAGATGGAACCGCGGATCGTCGAACGCGCCGCGAATCGGGTGCGACCTGTCGAACGGCTTCACGGGCCAGCCGTACGCGAGCGCCCCGCCGGGGGCGCAGAGCACGCCGAGGATCGCGGCGGCAAGGACGGCTGCGAAGACGTTCGACAACGGGGCGGCGGAAGGCGGCAGGCGGAGCGAAGCGGAAGGGTATGCGCGATCGTGGACGTCCGCCCGGACGACCCGGTCTTGACACGGGTCGCGCGAGCGTGCAAACGTTGCCGCGACGTTGGGGAGGCGCGAACCGTCGACGCTGATCGATCGCGGGCCCGGGGCGGCGGCAGCCGCTCCCGAGGCTCCGCCTCTCCGGATCGGAGTGGTCGGCCTCGGCGCGGTCGCGCAGGCCGTCCATCTGCCGCTCATCGCGAGGCACCCGGATCTCTTCGCGCCCGCCGCGGTCTGCGACGTGTCGCGCTCGACGCGCGCCTCGATCGGAGCCCGTAGCGGGCTCGCGGAGGAACGGCAGTTCGCCTCTGCGGAGGAGATGCTCGCCGGCGCCGAGCTCGACGCGCTGGCGATCCTCACCTCCGGGTCGCACGGTGCGCTCGCCGCCGCAGCCGCGCGTGCCGGTCTCGCCGTCTTCTGCGAGAAGCCGCTCGCGTACACGCTCGCAGAGGCCGACGAGCTCGCCGCGCTCGAGCCGCGGCTGATGCTCGGCTACATGAAGCTGTACGACCCCGCGGTCGAGCATGCGCACCGGCTTCTGGCCGACCGCCCCGCCCCGCGCTCGGTCGAGGTGACGGTGCTCCACCCGTCCTCCGCGGCCCAGCTCGCGCACGCAAGCCTGCTCCCGCCCCCGAGCGACGTCGAGCCGGCGGTCCGCACGGCCTTCGCGGCGGCCGAGAGCGGCCTCGTCGAGCGTGCGCTCGGGTCTGTGCCGGACACGCTCGCGACGCTCTACACCGAGGTGCTTCTCGGCAGCGTCGTTCACGATCTCGCCGTCCTCCGCTATCTCCTCGGCGGCCCGCTCGAGGTGCACGACGTCGATGCGTGGCCGGAGGAGACGGCGGAGGGATCGCTCGCCCTCACCGGGAGCCTCCCCGGTGGAGCACGCGTCTCGATCCGCTGGCATTACCTCGAGGACTATCCGGCCTACCGGGAGGAGGTGCGCGTGCACGACGACCGCGGCACCGTCGCGCTCGAGTTCCCGTCGCCGTACCTGCTGCACGCGCCGACGGTGCTGACGGTGGACGACGCCGACGACGGGCTTGCGCGCTCTGCCACGTTCCGCTCGACGTCCGAGGCGTTCGAGCGCCAGTGGCTTGCGTTCGCCCGCTTCGCGCTCGAGGGCGAAGCGCCGCGCGCGGGAATCGCCGAGGGCCGCGCAGACATCGTGGCCTGCCAGCGGGCGGCCGCGCGTCTAGCAGCGCGGTCGGATCTCCCCATCGGCGGCGAAGCGGGTGTACAAGTTGCAGCGACGAACGGAAGCGCCGACCGCCCGGCCGCGGTAGGCGACGAGCAGATCACAGGGGCCGAAGCAACGAAGGAGGGGAAGTCGTGAAGGTCAAACTCTGTGTAGCTCTCGCGGCTGCGCTCGTCGCCGTACCGGCGGCGTTCGCGGGCTCGACGAGCGGCACCGGCAGTTCGGCGGTAGGAAAGGCCGCAAGCGGAACGACGATCAACGTCTACGCGAGCGGCGATGTGAACGTGCAGGCGCTCTGGCAGAACAACCTCATCCCGTACTTCGAGAAGGCGAACAAGGGGATCTACGTCCACCTGATCTTCTCGGAGCACGGCACGGACGACGGCACGACGCTCGCTCGCATCGGCGCCGCCGTGAAGGCCCGCCACTGGCCGGGCATCGACCTCGTCGACGGCGGTCTCGTCACGACGCTCGCGGGCGCCGGGCTCGACCAGCCCGTCAGCAAGGCCACGGCTCCGAACCTGAAGCGGGTCAGCAAGGCGCTGCTCACGCCGGTGAAGGGCGCGGCGATCCCGTACCGCGGCTCGTCCGTCGTGCTCGCCTACGACTCGTCGCATGTGTCGAGCCCGCCGAAGACGCTGGCGGCGCTTCTCGCCTGGATCAAGTCGAACCCCGGCAAGTTCACCTACAACTCGCCGAACTCCGGCGGCTCCGGCTACGCGTTCGCGGAGACGGTGCTCGACAGCACGATTCCGGCGGCCGTCCAGACGAAGATGGTGAACGGGTACGACACGAGCCTCGAGTCGAACTGGAAGGCAGGCTTCGACACGCTCAAGAGCCTGAACAAGTACGTCTACCAGGGCGTGTACCCGAACGGGAACGCCGCGGTGCTCAACCTGCTCGGCAAGGGTCAGATCTGGGTGGCGCCGGTGTGGTCGGATCAGGCGCTCAGCGCGCTGAAGACCGGCCAGCTCGGCCCGAACATCAAGCTCACGCAGATCTCGAGCCCGTCGTTCACGGGCGGTGCGGCATATCTCGCCGTGCCGAAGACGGCGCGGCACAAGAAGGTGCTCTACAAGTTCGTCAACTACATCCTGTCGCCGCAGGCGCAGCAGATGATCGTCGATGTGATGTCGGGCTTCCCGGCCATCGACATCAAGTACATGGGCGACTCGATCAAGCAGAAGTTCGAGGACGTCTCGGCGAACACGCTCCGCCCGACGTACTCGACCAAGATGGCAAACGACATGAAGGCTCAGTGGCAGCAGACGGTTCCGTAGCCGTCTTCCGAGCTGCTGCACGGCGGCGGGCGTTCCGTGAGCGGGCCCAGGGTCTGCTCATGGTGCTCCCGCCGGTCGCGGTGGTCGCCGTCTTCATCGGGTTTCCGGTGGGGGCGGCGATCGCCTACACGCTGGGCCGCGCAGGCGGCCCCAACTCGGTCGTGGCGCTGCTCGCGCAGCGACAGCACATCGTCCACCACGGCGTCACGACCGCGGCCTATCGGGAGGTGCTCTCGAACCCGCACGTGCTCCGGGATCTGTGGGCGACGGTGTGGGTCACCCTCGTCACGATCGTGCTCGTCCTCCTGATCAGCTGGTCGATCGCGCTGTACCTGCGGCTGTCCGACTCGCGGCTCTCGCGCATCGTGTCGGCGCTCTCGGTCATCCCGCTCTTCATCCCCGTCGTGATCGCCTCGTACGCGATCCTCATCTTCTACGCCTCGGACGGGTTCCTGAAGACGCTCGCCTACCACGTCGGCTGGAACGGGTTCCCGACGATCGGGTACTCGCTCAATGCCGTCGTGATCGGCGAGGTGTGGGTGAACGTGCCCTTCGGCGTGCTGATGATGAGCTCGGGGCTCAACTCGGTGCCGAACGCGTTGATCGAGGCCGCGCGCGACGCGGGCGCCTCTCTGCCTCGCACCGTCCGCTCGGTGCTCCTGCCGATGAACGTGATCCCGAGCGTGATCGTCGCGACGTTCACCGGGATCTACGTGCTCGGCAGCTTCACGGTGCCCTACCTCACCGGCCCGTCGGCGCCGAACCTGATGGGCGTGTCGATGTCCAACTTCTTCTCCTCGTTCAACCAGCCGCAGCAGGCAGAGGTGATGGCGATGATCGTCTTCGTCCTCGCCGCCGGCATCGGCACCGCCTATGTCTGGGCGAACGTCCGCTCCGCGAAGCGCGCCGGGATCACGTCGTGAGCGCAGTCGAGAGCCAGGGCGTCGCGCTCGGCGGCCTGGAGCAGGCGGAGCTGCCGGTCTCGAAGCCGGCCCGCCGCCCGCGTCCGAGCATGCGGTCCGTGGCGCTCCGCCTCGTCGGCGGCGTGTTCGTCGTCGCCCTTCTCGTCTTCATGGTCGGGCCGATCGTGTGGCTCGCCATCCGCGCGTTCTCCGGCACCTGGCGGTATCCGCAGCTCCTGCCGAGCGAGTGGACGGTGCAGTGGTGGCGTTCGGTCTTCGACGACAAGAACCTCGCCAACTCGATCAAGCTCAGCTTCGAGTTCGCGCCGGTGGTGACGATCGCGTCGGCCGTGATCTGCCTGCCGGCGGCGTATGCCTTCTCGCGCTTCAACTTCCCGGGCCGGAAGACGCTCCTGATCTCGCTCTTCGCGACGAACGCGTTCCCGAAGATCGGCCTCTACATCTCGATGGCCGGCGTCTTCTACTCGCTCAACCTGATGGGGACGTTCCTCGGCGTCGTCATCGTCCAGCTGATCGGGACGATCGTCTTCATGACGTGGATCCCGACCGCCGCCTTCTCGGCGATCCCGCGCAGCCTCGAGGAGGCCGCCCGCGACGTCGGGGCCGGGCCGCTGCGCGTCTTCTTCCGGGTGACGTTCCCGCTCGCCGCGCCGGGCATCTTCGTCGCGATGATCCTCTCGTTCCTCGCGTCGTTCGACGAGGCGCAGGGGACGTTCCTCGTCGGCATCCCGAACTACATCACGATGCCGACGGAGATGTACACGCTCGTCCTGAACTATCCGGAGCAGGCAGCCGCCGTGTTCTCGATCCTGCTCGCAATCCCGTCCGTCCTCCTCATGTCGCTTGCGCGAAAGCATGTGATGGGCGGCAAGCTCGCGGAGGGTTTCCAGATCCGATGACCGACGACAATCGCTCCGCCGGCCTGCTGATCGACCGGGTGTCGAAGGACCTCGGAGGCCGCACGATCGTGTCCGACCTCGAGCTCGAGGTGCATGCCGGCGAGCTCACGTGCCTGCTCGGCCCGTCGGGCTGCGGCAAGACGACGACGCTCCGGATGATCGGTGGGTTCCTGCAGCCTGACCGCGGACGGATCCTGATCGACGGCGCCGACGTGAGCCGGCTCACGCCCGAGCGCCGCCCGACCGCGATGGTGTTCCAGAACTACGCGCTGTGGCCGCACATGACCGTCTTCAAGAACGTCGCCTTCGGCCTCCGCCTGCGGAAGCTGCCGAAGGCCGAGATCCGCGAGCGGGTCGAGAGCGTCCTCGAGCTCGTCGGGCTGACGCACCATCTGCACAGCTTTCCCGCCCGCATCTCGGGCGGAGAGCAGCAGCGCGTGGCCCTTGCGCGGTCGCTCGTGCTCGAGCCGAAGGTGCTCCTGCTCGACGAGCCGCTCTCGAACCTCGACGCGAAGCTGCGCGTGCGCGTGCGCGAGGACATCCGCGAGATCCAGCAGCGCGTCGGCATCACGACGGTGTTCGTCACGCACGACCAGGACGAGGCGTTGTCGATCTCCGACCGCATCGCGGTCATGTCGGACGGCAAGGTGCAGCAGTACGCGGGCTCGCGCAGCCTCTACCGCGAGCCGGAGACGACCTTCGTCGCGAACTTCGTCGGCACGATGAACTTCTACCGCGGGCGTGTCGTCGACGGCGGCGTGGAGCTCGCAGGCGGCGTCCACGTCCCGTGCGACGACATCTCGTCGCGCGGCGACGGCGAATGCGAGATCGGCGTGCGCCCCGAGGACGTGCTCGTGTCGTGCGACGGGGAAGGCGCCGACGCGGTCGTCGTCCGCGAGGTGCCGCGCGGCCACTACAAGGAGCTCGTGCTCAGCCTCGGCAACGGCAACGGCGGCGACGAGGTGCGGGCGTTCGTCTCCGCCGAGCTCCCGCCGGCCGAACGGCAGCGCGTCCGGTTCGGGCGCGCGCTCGTCTACCAGGACGGGGTCCTGCACCGCTCGCGGGCAGCGGCAGTCGCGTAGTGGGGGGAAGGCCGCTCGCCATCGCACACCGCGGCGACTGGCGCGACGCGCCCGAGAACACGCTGGCCGCGTTCGCGGCAGCCGCGCGCGCGGGCGCGGACATGGTCGAGATCGACATCCGGCTCACGTCCGACGGCCGCGTCGCGGTCGCGCACGACCCGACGCTCGAGCGCGTGTGGGGCGATCCCCGTCCGGTCGCGGAGCTGACCTTCGACGAGGTTCGCGCCGTGACGTCCGACGGGCTGCCGGAGCTCTCGGACGTGCTCGCCGCGATCGACGCGCCGCTCATGGTCGACTTCACGCTCGAGGACGTCGTCGAGCCGGCGCTCGCCGCGATCGAGGAGGCGGCGGCTCTCGACCGGGTGCTCTTCTCGGGGGGCAACGTCGCGGGGCACCGGTCGATCCGCGAGCGCGCGCCGTCGGCGCGCATCGCGCTCACCTGGACCGACGAGGCGCCGCCCGCCGACGACCTCCTCGACGACCTCGGCGTCGAGTTCTTCAACCCGCCGTGGCAGCGGGTCCGGGCGGACGTCGTCGCGGCGATGCACGAGCGCGGCACGGCCGTTTCGGCCTGGACGGTCGACGATGTGCAAACGATGGCGCAGCTGCTCGAGCTCGGCGTCGACGCAATCGTCACGAACGCGATCGAGCCGCTCGTCGCGCTCGTCGGCGCGGCTGCGCGCGCCGAGGAGGCGCGATGCTGACGACGGCCGCCCTCGACGCCTGCGTCGAGCTGATCGACGAGCTGTGTGCGTTCGCGGCCGAGCGCATCGTCGCCGAGCGGCCCCGGCCGGACCAGATCGGCACGAAGACGAGCCTCGCCGACTGGGTGACCGAGACCGACCTCGCGGTCGAGCGCCACGTGCGCACGGAGGTGCTCGAACGGTTCCCGCACCACCGGGTCGTCGGCGAGGAGTACGGCACGAGCGGCGGCGACGACCCACCGGCGAGCTGGTACGTCGACCCGGTCGACGGCACGACGAACTTCGTGCACGCACTGCCGTGGTCGTCGTTCAGCATCGCCGTCGTGGACGGCGACGGGCCGGCCGCGGGCGCCGTCGTCGATCCGTACCGCGGCGAGGTGCTGGCCGCTGCCCGGGGCAGGGGAGCGACCCGAAACGGCGAGCCCATGCGCTGCAGCGAGGCCGAGACGCTCGCCGGCGGCATCGTCCTGACCGAGCTGTCGGGGCAGTCGCTCTGGGAGGGGCTCGGGCCGCTCATGGACAGGCTCGCCGCAACCGGCTGCGTGACCCGCATCATGGGCTCGAACGCGTTGACGCTCGCGAACGTCGGCGCCGGCCGCGCCGCCGCGGCCGTCATCGGGAGCTTCGGCCCGATCGACTGCGTCGCCGGGGCGCTCATCGCCCGTGAGGCCGGCGCGAGCGTCCTCGCGCCGGGCGGCGCGGAGTGGCCGGAGCCGGGCGAGGCGTTCGCCTGCGCCGCGCCGGGGATCGCGCTCGAGCTCGAGGCTCTCTGGAGGGAGGCCGCCGGTGCCGCGCGACCCTGAGCGCCACCCGACGATCGTCGACGTCGCGCGGATCGCGAACGTCGCGCCGTCGACGGCCTCACGTGCGCTGCGTGAGTACCCGCGGATCAGCGAGAGCACCCGGGCGCGGGTCAAGGCGGTCGCCCGGGACCTGGGGTATCAGCCCAACCGGGCCGCGCAGTCGCTGCGGACCCGCAACGGGAACTTCGTCGGCATCGTCGTGCCCGATATCGGGATCGGCTTCTACAGCCGCTGCGTGAAAGGGGCGCAGGACCTCCTCGAGGAGGAGGGCTACCAGGTGCTCCTGATGAACACGGGGCGCGACGCGTCGCGCGAAGGCGCGGCTCTCGACACCCTCCTCGAGCACCGCGTGCGGGGCGTCCTCGTCGCGACGTCGGCGCACCACGCGCCGCCGCCGCGGGTGCCGACCGTGTTCTTCGACAACCTCGTGCTCGGCCACGGCGTCGCCAACGTCGCCCTCTCGAACCGCGAAGGCGTGGAGGTCCTCGTCCGCCACCTCGCCGACCACGGGCACCGGCGGATCGCCTACATCGGCGGGCCGCCGGCGTTCACCTCGGGCATCGAGCGGCTCGAGAGCTTCCACGAGGCGGTCGCCCTGCTCGGGCTCGACGAGCGGCGGCGCTACGTCGAGCTGAGCGACGCGCGCTGGTCGCCCGGAAGCGCTGCCGCGGCGATGCAGCGCCTCCTCGCGCTCGACGAGCCGCCCACCGCCGTCGTGACCTCCGGCGACACGCTTGCGCTCGGTGCGATGAGCGCGTGCCGTGACGCCGGGCTGCGTATGCCGCAGGACCTGGCACTCGTCTCGTTCGACGATCCCTTCTTCGGCGACCTCCTCGACCCGCCGGTCACCGCGCTCGCGCGCAGCGAGATCGAGCTCGGCAAGCTCGCCGCCGCTCTTCTGCTGCGCGCGCTCTCAACCGGCGCGCCGGCGTCGCCGACCGAGGTCCGACTGCCCGGTCGAGCTCGTCGTGCGGCGCTCGTGCGGCTGCGGGGCGGAGGCTCAGTGATACGCGGGATCGACGGACACGCACCACGCGCGAACCGGGCCGGCCATCACGTTCAGGTAGTAGAGGTCGCTGCGCGCGTCGCCCGCGACCGGGTGGTAGCCCCGTGGCACGAGCACGACGTCGCCGTCCTCGACGGCGATCCCCGCGTCGAGCGTGCGGTCGTCGGTGTAGACGCGCTGGAAGGCGAAGCCGTCGCCGCTTCGCAGCCGGTGGTAGTAGGTCTCCTCGAGCGCCGTCTCGTGGGGCGGGTCGTTCCGGTCGTGCTTGTGCGGCGGGTAGCTCGACCAGTGGCCCGCCGGCGTGACGACCTCCGTCACGAGGAGCGACTCCGCCTCCTCGGACTCCATCAGGATGTTCGCGATCCGGCGCTCCTCCGTTCCCTCGCCGCGCGTCAGCAGCTCGGGCGCCGCGAGGAGCCGCGGCTCGAGCCGGCCCTCGGCCGGCGCGGTGCAGACGGCGACCTCGCCCTCGCCCTCGACCCACCACGTCGTTCGCGGCGGCACGTAGAGCGCCGTCGGCGGGCCGTCGAACGGCGTTGCCCGCGCGGCGTCGCCGAGCCCCATCAGCGAGCAGCGGCCGGAGAGCAGGACGACGCAGCTCTCGCGATCCTCCTCGCGCCGCTCGAGGCGGCCGGCGAGGCGGTGCACCTCGAACCCGACGTACTGCCAGCCCGCCGATTCCGGAGTGACGCGAACGACGACGCCGCCGGCGTCCGGCTCGCCGCTGCGGACGCGCAGTGCCGTTTCCTCCATGGAGAAGGACACTAGTGCGTCTGACCGCAGCACAGGCGCTCGTTCGGTTCCTCGCCGCGCAGGTCGTCGAGCGAGACGGCACGCGGCGGCGCTTCTTCGGCGGCTGCTTCGGGATCTTCGGTCACGGCAACGTCGCCGGCATCGGGGAGGCGCTCTACGAGCGTCCCGACCTCCTCACCTACTACCCGGCGCGGAACGAGCAGGCGATGGTGCACGCCGCCGTCGGCTACGCGCGCCAGCTGAACCGGCTCGGCGCCTTCGTGTGCACGAGCTCGATCGGCCCCGGGGCGACGAACATGGTCACGGGCGCGGCGCTCGCGACCGTCAACCGGCTGCCGGTGCTCCTCGTGCCGGGCGACGTCTTCGCCTCGAGAGCCCCCGATCCCGTGCTCCAGCAGCTCGAGGTTCCCTCGCGCGGCGACGTCTCCGTGAACGACTGCTTCATCCCCGTGTCGCGGTACTTCGACCGCATCGAGCGGCCCGAGCAGGTGATCTCCGCCGCGCTTGCCGCGATGCGCGTGCTCACGAGCCCGGCCGAGACCGGCGCGGTCACGCTCGCGTTCCCCCAGGACGTGCAGACGGAAGCGTTCGACGTGCCGGACGAGCTCTTCGCCGAGCGCATCTGGCGCGTGCCGCGCCCGCTGCCCGACGAGGCGGCCCTCGAGGCGGCGGCGGCGGCGATCCGCGGCGCGCGCCGGCCGCTCGTCGTCGCCGGCGGCGGCGTCGTCTACTCGGAGGCGACGGGCGCCCTCCGGGCGCTCTGCGAGGCGACGGGCATTCCGGTCGGCGAGACGCAGGCGGGCAAGGGCTCGCTCCCGTACGACCACCCGTCCAACCTCGGCGCGGTCGGCGTGACGGGCACGTTCGCCGCGAACCGCTTTGCGGCGGAGGCCGACCTCGTCGTCGGCGTCGGCACGCGGTTCACCGACTTCACGACCGCGTCCAAGACGATCTTCCGCGACCCGGCGGTGCGCTTCGTCAACGTGAACGTCGCCGAGCCGGACGCCGTGAAGCACGGCGCGATCCCGCTCGTCGGCGACGCGCGGGCGACGCTCGAGCGGCTGGCGAGCCTGCTCGACGGCTGGAGCGTGGACGGCGGCTACCGCGACGAGGCGGCGCGGGCGAACCGGGACTGGGACGCGGAGGTCGCGCGTCTCTATGCGGTCGAGCACGACCCGCCTGCGCAGAGCGCGGTCATCGGCGCGGTGAACGACGCCGCCCGCCCGCAGGACGTCGTCGTCTGCGCCGCCGGCTCCCTGCCCGGCGACCTGCACAAGCTCTGGCGCACGCGCGACCCGAAGGGCTACCACGTCGAGTACGGCTACTCGTGCATGGGGTACGAGATCGCGGGCGGTCTCGGCGTGAAGCTCGCGGCGCCCGAGCGCGAGGTCTACGTCCTCGTCGGCGACGGCTCCTATCTGATGCTCCCCGGCGAGATCGTGACCGCGGTCCAGGAGGGGATCAAGCTGACCGTCGTGCTCGTCGACAACCACGGGTACGCGTCGATCGGCGCGCTCTCGCGCTCGCTCGGAACGGACGGCTTCGGCACGCAGCACCGGTTCAGGGCCGGCGGCGCGCTCGGCCTCGACGGTGACGCCGAGCCGGCGCCGCACCTGCCCGTCGATCTCGCCGCGAACGCGGAGTCGCTCGGCGCGACGGTCCTGCGCGCGTCGACGATCGCCGAGCTGCGGCAGGCGCTCGCCGACGCGAAGGACGTGCCGGGGACCGTCGTCGTCTCGGTCGCCGTCGACCGCTACGAGGGCGTTCCGGCCTACGACAGCTGGTGGGACGTGCCGGTCGCCGAGGTCGCCGAGGCTCCGCCGGTTCGCGCTGCCCGGGAGACCTACGTCGCTGCGCGCCGGGCGGCGCGCCGCTATCTCGGCGGCGGGCTGTGAACGGCTACCGCCTGGCGAGCGCGCCGGTGACGTGGGGCGTCTGGGAGCGCACGACGGATCGGGACGACCTGATCCCGCCCGAGGAGCTGCTCGCGGCCGTCGCCGGCCTCGGCTACACGGGGATCGAGCTCGGCCCCCCGGGGTACTTCGGCTCGGACGGTGCGGCGGCGGCGGAGGCGCTCGAGGCTCACGGCCTCGAGCTCGTCGGCGGCTTCGCGCCCCTCCGGTTCGAGGATGCCGAGGGCTTCGCCGAGGACGTCGCGGTCTGGCTCGACCCGATCGTCGACGCGCTCGAGGCGAGCGGCGCACGCGGGCCGGTCGTCCTCGCGGGCGCCGAGACGCCGGAACGGGTGGCGGCTGCCGGGCGCCCGGACGAGCAGGCGCGCGCCGCTCTCGAGCCGGACACCTTCGCGCGGGCGATGGAACGTGTGAACGAAGCGGCCGACCGGTGCCGGGCGCGCGGCGTCGGCGCGGTCTTCCACCATCACACGGCCACGCCGGTCGAGACGCCGGCGGAGATCGCCGGGCTCCTCGAGTCGACCGACGTCGACATCTGCTTCGACACGGGCCACGCGCTCGTCGGCGGCGGCGACCCGGTCGAGGTCGCACGGATGTGCGGCGCGCGCATCACGCATCTGCACCTGAAGGACGTCGACGGCGCGCGGCTCGACCGCGTGCGCGACGGCGACGTCGATCTCGACCAGGCCTGGGCGGACGGGATCTTCTGCCCGTTCGGCGACGGCGTCGTCGACTTCGACGCGGTGCTCGCACTGCCCGAGCTCCAGAGCTTCACGGGCTGGGTCGTCCTCGAGCAGGACCGCGTCGCGGTTCGCCGCAGCGATCTGCCGGCCGTGCGCGCGGTCGAGCAGGCCAATCTGGAAGTCGTCGTCGCCGCGCTCGGCGGCTGAAGGCACAATGAGGAGGACTGGATGGCGACCGAGACGCACCTGAAGAGCCCGTTGCACGAGACGGTCTCGACGACCGCGACCGATGTCTGGAACGACTCGTGCTCGATCGAGGAGCTGACGTACGCGATCGAGCACGGGGCGGTCGGCGCGACGTCCAATCCGACGATCGTCGGCGAGGTGCTGGCGAAGGAGCGGCACCTGTGGGAAGACAGGGTCGCCGCGATCGTGCGGGAGAACCCGACCTGGACGGAGGACGAGATCACGTGGCGCCTCGTCGAGGAGATGGCGGTCAAGGCGGCCGCGCTCCTTCTGCCCGTGTTCGAGCGGGAAGGCGGGCGCAAGGGCCGCCTCTCGATCCAGACGAACCCGAAGCTCTATCGCGACCCCGAGCGCATCTTCGAGCAGGCGGTCCGGTTCGCCGCGCTGGCGCCGAACATGCAGGTGAAAGCACCCGTCACGCGGGCCGGCGTGAAGGCGATCGAGGAGATGACGGCGGCGGGCGTGAACATCAACGCGACCGTCTGCTTCACGGTGCCGCAGGCGCTCGCCGTCGGCGAGGCGGTCGAGCGCGGGTTGCAGCGGCGCGAGGCGGCGGGTGACGACGTCGCCGGCATGTCGCCCGTCTGCACGATCATGGTCGGCCGCCTCGACGACTGGCTCGAGGCATATGCCGGCCGCGAAGGCATCCTCCTCACGCCGGGCACGGTCAACTGGGCGGGTATCGCGTGCGTCAAGCGCGCGCACGGGATCTACCGCGAGCGCGGCTACCGCACGCGCCTCCTCGCCGCCGCGTACCGCAACCATCTGCACTGGTCGGAGCTCATCGGCGGCGACATCGTGTTGACGATCCCGCACAAGTGGCAGCGGCTCTTCAACGCGTCTGACATCCCGGTCGAGCCGCGGTTCGACGTCCCCGTCGCGGAGCCGATCGTCGCCGAGCTCGCCGCGAAGCTGCCGGAGTTCTCCCGCGCCTACGAGCCCGACGGCCTCGCGGTCGACGAGTTCGACAGCTTCGGTGCGACCGTCCGGACGCTGCGGCAGTTCATCGGCTCGTATCAGGATCTCGTCGCGACCGTCCGCGACCTCATGCTCCCGAGCCCGGACGCGGCGCAGTGAAAGCCTTCTAGGTCTTCGTCTCCGACGCGAGGAGCGCGTGCCAGGTCATCGTGCTCGCGATGCCGTTCGCGTTCAGGCCGTGCGCCTTCTGCGCGGCCCTGACGGCCTTGGCCGTCGCCGGCCCGAAGATGCCGTCGATCGGCCCCGGGTCGAAGTGGTGCTGGGCGAGCAGCCGCTGCAGGCGCTTCACCTGGTAGCCCTCGGAGCCCGCGGCGAGCAGCGGGTCCTGCGCCGGCGCCTTGTCGCGCCCGCGGTGGGCCTCGACCGGCACGTGCGCCTCCTCCATGTGCGTGCGGACGAGCTCGAGATACGTCTCGACCGGGAACTGCGTCCCCGGATCCCGGTGATCCGAGCGCTTGAAGGCATCCGACACCTGGACGTGGCCGGTGATGCCGCGCCGGCCGGCCCGCAGGTCGGCGGACTGGAGCCAGACGACGGGGATGTGGTGCTCCTCGCACTTGGCCGCGACGAGCTGGGCGGAGAGAGCGAGCATCTTCGTCGAGTACTCGTCGCTCCAGTCGTGCGCCGACTGTGCGGCGCGGCCCGCGTGCTCGAACCCGAGGCCGTTGTGGTTCGCTCCCGGTGCGTGCCAGGCGACGTCCTCGTCGCGCACGCACTGGACGACGGAGCTGTCGTCGATGCAGTAGTGCGCAGACGCCTGCGGCGCGGTCGGGCCGGCAAACCACCGGGCGACGTTCTCCGCCGTGCCCGGCTTCTCCGGCGACTCCATCGTGTGGATGACGAGCACGTCGATCGCGTTCGAGCGGCCACGCGTGTAGTTGCGCGCCTGCACGAGCGGAATGGTCGTGACGGCCATGCCCTACCTCCGGTTCCGTGCCGCAGCGCTATGTGGGTGTGAGCCCCCGATGATCCGCCGAAAGCGGCGGCCGGTCAAGCTCGCCGTCGGCGTACGCCTGCACGCGGCCGACGAGCGACTTCGCCTTGCGGAGCTTCGGGCCTTCCTCGGCGACGATCGTGCGGAACGCCTCCCGCGCCGACTCGTCGCTCTCGTCGCCGAGCAGCCAGAGGAGCCGCTCGGCGCCGTCGAGGCGCCCCCAGAGGTAGTCGTTCTCGCGCCAGCTGCGCCGGAAGAAGGCGCCGAAGTGGCCGAGCGCGACGCCGTGCAGCTTGGCCGCCGCCTTTGCCGGCTTGCCGTCCGTGAGGCGGTGCGTGTCGAGCGGGCTCACGCGCACGACCTGCACCTCGTCGAGCTCGGCGACGTCGCTCAGCGCGCGCGCCGGGTAGGTCGTCGAGTCCCAGTACGGGAAGCCGAGGTAGTGCCCCTTGATGTCCGCGCCGACATCGGGCGGCAGCTCCGCCGTCAGCCGCTCGAGCTCCGCATAGCAACGCTCGCCGAAGCCGTCGAGTGCCCGGTCGATGGTCGAGCCGAGCGTCCCGCGCAGCTCGTCGATCTCCGGCCGCACGCTCTGGAGGAACTCCGACACGCGCCAGCCCTCGAGATACGGAGCGAGTCGCGCCTGCCCGAAGATCCGGTCGACCGCCTGCGGGAGGAACGCCTTCGCATCGGGCGTCTCGAGCACGCCGCCGAGCTCGGCGATCAGCTCGTACAGCCGGTGCTTGAGCACGTTGAGCGGCTCGCGATCGACCTTTCCGTAGAAATGGTTGACCCGGCCGATCACGAACGCGAGGCGCCGGCGCCCGTAGCCGAGGTCGAACGTGCGCAGGAACTGCCGCTGCTCGTCGCTCGGGTCGCCGGCCGTCTTCAGCAGGCCGGCGGCGTCCGCCCAGGCGAGAAGCGACTGCCGGACGAAGAGCGCGTGCGTCGACGTGGGCGGATAGTTCGCCACGCGGCAGACGGACGTCGCGATCCCCTCGGCCACCGAGAGGAGCTTCAGCCGCAGGTACGCCTGGAAGCCGAAGGTGCTCGCCGTGATCGCGCCGGCGTTCGCCGCCTGATTCGCCGCGGCGTAGTCGAGCGGAAGGAGCGGTGCCACCGTCGCGAGCACCTCGTCCTCGACGGCGCCGATCATCTGCTTCACGCGCCGGACGCGTGTGTTGTAGGCCATCAGCTCGTCGAGCGCGTCGCCGATCGGCTGCCGGCGGGGGAGCTTGGAGAGGCCCGCCCAGATCGTCGCGCGGAAACCGGGCGTCGACCCGTCGGGGCCGGGACCGGGGGCGGCCGGATCGGGCTCGATGAAGAGGAGGCGGCGGTCCACCTGCGTTGCCGCCGGCTTGCCGGCCACGGCGCGGACTGCGTGCTTGAACGGGAAGTTGTCGAGGACGCCGCCGTCGACGAAGAACGTCTGGTCGACGGGCGAGCCGGCCAGCTCGTACACGCGGCAGAACTCGGCCGGGAACTGCTGCCTCGCCTGCTCGTGCTGGATGTCGGCGAGCGCCGTCGCCGGAAACGCCCCCGGAAAGCACGACGTCGCACGCGCGGCGAAGGCGAGCGCCGGGTTGTGCGTGCTGTCGAGGTTGCCGACGCGGTCGCGGTCGTGGAACTCGAAGACGTGCTTGTTGACGACCGTGTTGATCGCGGGCGGATCCGCGATCGGGATCTGGCGGTTGTAGCCGTTGATGTCGGTCGTCGTCACGAACAGGTCGAGCGTGAGCCCCGGCGGCATGAGCGTGCCCTCCCCCTTGCCGTCCATCTCGCTGAACGCGCCGCCGAGCCACTTCAGCATCCGGTTGCCCGCGAGCGGCGGGAGCTTCGGCCACCGCGCGAGCAGCTTCAGGATCGCGCCCTTCGTCAGCCAGAGATCGCGCAGACCGTCCTGCGGCGCGTCGAGCGCGATCGCCTTCGCCAGGCAGACGCCGTTGATGCCTCCCGCCGAGGTGCCGGAGATGATGTCGATGACGACGCGGGTGTGGAACCCGTCGCGCGCTGCCTTGCGGCGCAGCGCGTTGAAGTAGGCGTGCTCGGACTTGTCGCGCGGATACGGATTCTCACCGCCGACGTCGATCAGCCGGCTCGACGCCCGTGCGAGCTTCTCGAGCTCCTTCGTGATCCCGTGCATGTAGATCGCAAGCGACACACCGCCGTAGCAGACGAGGGCGAGCCGGAGCTCCTTGACGTCGTGGTCGCTCGGCAGGGCCGGCGGGCTCGACTGGACGACCTGCGGTGCGGCTGCCATGCGGGCTCCTTCTCGTCCGGGAGGCCGCAGGCTCCGTCAGTCCACTGAACCTACTCTCGAACGTCCGGCCGGGCAAGATCTTGTGCGAAGGGCGACATGCACGTACGCTTTGCAGAACGCTGGCTGCGGCAGACGGGGAGGTCCACGTGACCGAATTGACGCAGCCGCTCGCCGCGGCACCGACGGAGACCGCGACCGCCGCACGCGAAGCCGAGCGGGTCGTCCATGCCCCCACGTTCTCCGAGCTCGTGTACGCCCACTTCGACTGGTGGCGGGGCCTGCACGAGGGCGCCGACGACGAGACGGCGAAGGCGCTGTATCACGAGGCGCTCACGACGTTCGAGGCGCGCCACGGCGAGATCGTCAGCGCGTACTGGTGCACGCAGGTCGAGAGCGCCGTCGCGCTGACGGTGAAGAAGCGCGCGCTCCCGTGGGCGACCCCGGCAGCCGAGTTTCATCGCGAGAGCGACTGGGCGACGCAGAACTCCCCGGACATCGCCTGCGAGCTTCATCGCTGCGACGAGCTGGCCGTACGCGCACGGACGGTGCTCACCGGCGTGCGCCGGCTCATCTGCATGCAGCTCGTGATGGCGTCGGCCGCGCACCTCCTGAGCCTCGTCGACGCGCGCGCGTCGCACTCCGACGCCGCGAAGAGCGCGGATGCGCTCGAGCGGGAGCGTGAGGCGCTCGCGAAGACGGAGGAGTACTACCGCGAGGCGGCCAACGGGCAGGCGCAGATCGTCTACTTCGCCGGCATGGCGACGGTGGCGGTCGCGCTCGCGGCCGTCGCGGGCATCTGGCTCGCGATCCACTGGGCGGCCCCGGTCGCCGCGCTCGCCGCGGGCGCGCTCGGCGGTGTCGTGAGCGTGATCCAGCGGATCAACGCCGGCAAGTTCACGCTCGACTACGACGTCGGCCGCCCGTATGCGCTCTTCCTCGGCGGCCTGCGGCCGCTCATCGGCGGCGCCTTCGCGCTCGCCATCTCCTTTGCGTTCACGGGCGGCCTGCTGCACCTGCCGATCGCCGCCGAGGAGACGAGCACGAACCGGCGGCTCGCGCTCCTCGTCGTCGCCTTCCTCGCAGGGTTCAGCGAGCGGTGGGCGCAGGACACGCTCGCCGCGGCCGTGCCCGACGGCTCGTCGAAGGCCTCGTAGCGGCGATGACGCCCGACGAGCGGCTGCGGCTGGACTACGACCACACGACGGATCTGCTCCGCACGCTCACGGACGTGCGGTTCAAGCTGCTCGCGCTCGTCCCGACGGTGAGCGGAACCGCGATCGGCCTGCTCGGCCACCCGCGGAGCGCCGCGGAGCTCCTGGGCGTCGGCTTGCTCGGTCTCGCCGCGACGTTCGGCATCCTGCTCTACGAGCTCCGCAACAGCGAGCTCTTCGACTACGCGACGCAGCGGGCCGCGAACCTCGAGGCGGGCCTCGGCGTCGCCTCCGGCCTCGGCGGCGGCGGGCCGGGCGGCCTCTTCTCCGAGCGCCCTCGACATGCCGTGCGCCTCTTCGGCATCACGGTCGGCCACGACCGCGGCCTCTCGCTCGTCTACGGCGCCGCGCTCGCCGGGTGGAGCTACCTCGTCTGCTGGGGTGCGCTGCGTGCGCTCGACGTCGGGAGCCCGCGGAAGATCGGCGCGGTCGTCGGCGTCTGCGTCGGCGCGCTCGCCGTCGGCGCGCTCCTCCGGGCGCGGGTGCCGCCGGCGGCGGACGCCCACGCACCCGGGCGCGTCTCCGTCAGCGGAACCTGAAGAAGCGCCGCCGGCGCGGATCCGGGCGAAGGCATCGCCCCGTCGGCGGGGAATACCGGCACGTGCAGGCGGTCACAGCGCACTCCGATCTTTATTCGCCGGTTTTGGCGCGCAGCGTCGACGGCGACGGAGAACCGATGTCAGAGTGGAGGCCGCCCGTGAACCTGCGCACCGCCCCGAGATCGAGAGCGCCCGAGCGCCGAGAGCGTCCGGCGGCGAGCGCGCCGTCCATGCTTCCCGACTTCGTCGTGATCGGTGCGATGAAGTCCGGCACGACGAGCCTCCACTACTACCTCTCGCTGCACCCCGACATCGTGATGTCGAACGAGAAAGAGCCGACGTTCTTCACGCGGGAGGGGCAGTGGGAGAACGGCGTCGACTGGTATGCGTCGCAGTTCGACGGTGAGGCGACGCTCGTCGGCGAAGCCTCTCCGGACTACACGAAGTTTCCACGGCACGCCGGCGTGCCCGCACGCATGCACAGCGTCCTGCCGGACGCCAAGCTCGTCTACGTCGTCCGTGACCCGATCGAGCGCCTGATCTCCCATTACGTCGATGCGTACTCGTTCGGGCGTGTGCACCGGCCGTTGAACGACGCGTTGGACGACGACGAAGGCCGCCACTACGTCGCCTGCAGCAAGTACTTCTTCCAGATCGAGCAGTACCTGCCGTTCTACGACCCCGAGCGGATTCTCGTCGTGCAGACGGAGGCTCTGGCCGCGCGCAGGGCCGAGACGCTGTCGCGCATCTTCTCGTTTCTCGGCGCCGACCCGACGTTCTCGGACGACGGGTTCGCCCGCGTCCTCTATCAACGCGGAGAGCACCGCAGGAAGAGCCGCGTCGGCTACGCCGCCGTCCGGCTTGCGGAGCAGGTGCGAAGGACGTCGCTCGGACGGCGGCTTCCCGCGTCGCTCGCGCGCCCCATCCATGCGTTCAACTCCGCCACCGCAAAGCCCGTGGCGCAGCCCGAGCTCTCCGCGAAGCGGCGGGAAGAGCTCATCGCGGAGCTCCGGCCCGACGTCGAGCGGCTCCGCGAGTTCACCGGCGACGAGCTCGCCGGCTGGTGTCTCTGACCGAAGCTGCGCTCAAGCGGAGAAGCGCAGGCGCCGATCATCCCGAGGGATGGTCGCTCTGCTCTGTCGTCTGGGAGTGCATCGACTCGTGACGAGCGTGCCGGCCGATTTCCCGGCCGGCGAGCCGGCGGTCGGCTACTGCGAACGCTGCCTGGCCGTGTGGCGCGACGGGCGCTTCGATCGAGCGGACCGGGCTCTCCCGATCGACGCCGACCTCGTCGGAGTGTCGGTGCCCGGCGGCTATTCCGCGGTGCCGTCGGCGCTGATCATCGCGGCGAAGCGGGCGAACGCCGGCTCGGTGGTCACGGACTGCAGGCGTCCGGCCGCGTGCAGGTCGCGCGCGACCTTTCCCGGCAGCCAGCCGATACCGCGGCGGCGAAGCTGCTCCACGCGCAGTGCGACACCGCCGGCCGGGCGCGCGGCGAGCTGTTCGCACTGGCGCCGATAGTTGTTCCACGAGTGCTCGCGGCCGACCTCGGCAGGGGAGACGGAGCGTCTCGCAGCCTCCTCGAACACGCGGCGCATCTTGAGCGCCACCGGCCCGTCGACCATCCGCCTGAAGTGCGCCGCCCCGAAGCCTTCGTTCGT
The DNA here is from genome assembly GCA_963831405.1 of uncultured Actinomycetes bacterium. Lineage (GTDB taxonomy): Bacteria > Actinomycetota > Thermoleophilia > Gaiellales > Gaiellaceae > Palsa-739. The sequence goes on along the minus strand of CAWHPX010000018.1, from coordinate 7,920 downwards.
CATCTGGCCGTAGAGGATCCCCCCGCAGCTCGCGACGTGGTCTGCGACGACCGTGATTCCCTTGTCGAAGAGCAGGCGCTCGGCATCGAGGGTCACCGCGGCGTTCGCCGACGGCACGACGACGCGCGCCTGGATCCCGCCGGCGTTCTCGCTCGTGATCGTCCAGCTCCTTGCGCACGGCAGGAGGATGTCGACCGGTAGCGCGAGCAGCTCGTGCAGCTCGATCCTCTGCGCACCCTCGTATGCCTTGACGAGCTCGTCGCTCGTGCCGCGCCGTAGGGCGCGCAGCCGGTTCATGTCGAGCCCGTCGGGATCGTAGAGCCCGCCGGCGACCGTGGAGACGGCGACGATGCGCGCGCCGAGCTCCGCCAGGAAGCCCGCGACCTCCGACCCGACCTTGCCGAAGCCCTCGACGGCGACGGTCGCGTTCGAGAGGTCGAAGCCGGCGTGGGCGGCCCACTCCCGCGTCGCGGCGAAGACCGTCGTCGCAGTCGGGAGGCCGCCGTCGCTATTCGTGTCCACCTGCGGAGGCGCTCCCCAGCTTCTGCGAATGACGTTCACGTCGTCGAGCGTCGTGCCGAGATCCGTGCCGATGAAGTACACGTGGCGGTCGACGAGCGGTCGGATCGCGCGTGCGAAGGCGACCAGCACGTCCTCGCGCCGTTCGGCGAGCAGTGCCTCCGGGAGCGCGATGCCTGCCTTCGCGCCGCCGGTCGGGAAGTTCAGGAAGCTCCACTTCAGGGTCATGGAGCGCGCGTTCGCCGCGACCTCGTCCACGGTGAGGTCCGGGGCGAGCCGGATGCCGCCTCCCGCAGGCGAGCCGGGGATCGTCCGGTCGAGCACGACCCAGCCGAGCGGCCCGAGCTCCTCGTCGGTGACGTGGCACACGAGCTGCGGGCGCAGCTCGTCGAGCGTGACGGCCGGGGCGCTCACGGGCGGTGCTGCGCGGCCGCGCGGGTCAGCGCTCCGGGCTGGACGAGGGCTCTCGGAGGACCCGACACGGTTCGCTTCTGCTGGTGCGCGACGGCGCCGTCTCCGTCGACGAACCGGCGTTGAAAGAGCTCCAGCGTGAGGAGGACGCCGACGACGCGCATGTCGGAGACCTTTCCGGCCAGTGTGTGATCGACGAGGTTGCGCGCCGCCATCGGATCGAGCTGCCCCCGGTCGAGGGTCCGGCGGTCGACGAGGAGGCCGAGCAGCGAGCGGCTCTCGCCACGGAGGTCGGCGGCGTAGCTTCCGACGCCGCTGACGGCAGCGGCCTCCGGGTGCAACCGGTGACGCAGCGTGGCAAGACGTGCAGAGACCTCGACGCGCAGCGACCGCGCGCGCGGGGGTGCGCGGTGATACGTCGTCGGGAGCCGCGCCAGCTCGGGGTGCGTCTGGAGGAACAGCCGCTGCAGACGGCCGTGCCGGCGCAGCTCGACGGGAATCGTGCGAGCGAAGTCCACAAGCTCGTGGTCGGCGAACGGGTCGCGTGCAGGAAAGTGATCGGCGAAGAGCGTGGGCGCCTGCGTGTTGCGGAAGCGCAACTGCGAGATGCGCGCCGACGGCGCGCCGACGTCGTCCTGCAGCTCTCGACCGAGCGCGGCCTCGGCGCGCCCGCGCAGTGCGTCTGCGAAGGCCGGCTTCACGAGCTTCTCGAGCAGCGCGTCGTCGATGCACGTCGCGCGCCGCGCATGGGTGGAGCGGATGAAGGGTGCATCGACGGCAGTCGGCCCCCCGCGCGGATCGTCGCGCAGGACATCGTCGCCGCTGAAGCCGATCAGGATCGAGCGCGCACCGTCGTCCCGGAGCGCGCAGAGCGACAGGTGGTGGCACGCGAGAGCCCGGAACCGCCCCTCGTACAGCCAGGCGGCCTCGTCGGCCCACCGGCCGATGTACCCCGGCTCGAGCGGGAGGGAGCGGTGTGCGAACCCGGCGATGCGGGCGACGTCTGCGCCGATCGAGAGGTCGCCGCTGCCGGAGGCGCCGTACGACACCGCGGATCCCTGCAGGCCCTGGCGCAGCATCGAGAGTGCGACACAGCGCGAATCGAGGCCGCCGCTGATCGTCACCGCCGTCGCCGAGTCGAGCCGTCGGGCGACTGCGGAGTCGAGCCGGCGGCCGAACTCCTCGACCCACTCGCGCTCGGCTCCCAGGGGCTCCGGCCGGAGCTCGTAGCGCCACCGGCGTTTGTGCGTGACTCCGGCGGCGGTGATCGTCGCGGTCGTCGCGGGCGGCAGCACGTCGACCTCGTCGAGGAGCGCCTGCCGCGGGAAGAGATGCTCGTATGCGAGGAACGCTGCGACCGCATCGAGGTCGAGCCGGGAGCGGCGCGGGAACACGGGCGGAATCGCCTTCAGCTCGCCGGCCACGAGCGTCGTCTCGCCCTCGGAGGCGATGTAGAGCGGTCGTGACGAATACCGATCGGTTGCTGCGACGACGGAACCGGTTCGCGGATCCCACACGACCGCCGCGTAGGCCCCCTCGGCTGCCCCGAGCTCGTCACCGCGCTCGTACGCACGGAGGACGGCCGCCGCTGCGGCCGCGCCGCTCGTCAGGATGCCGCCGACGAAGACCTCGCCGTCGATTGCCGCGACGCAGCCTGTCGCCTCCGAGACGGAGAGGCCTCCGTGCTCGCCCGCGAATGCGACGGCCGTCTCGCCGTCCGCGGCGTGCCACAGCTCGAGTGTCTCCCAGGGACGGCGCAGGACGGGCCGGGCGGCGGTGCGGGCGCGCTCGGCGGCGTCGCCGCGCCGCGAGCGGACGACGATCAGAGCCGGCATGAATGTGGAGGTTCGACCCGCCGCATGACCAGGCTCCCACCGTAATCCAGTTTTCAACAAATGGAAACGATGCTTACCGATGGGACGGGCCTTGCCTATCGGATTCGACTGGGAGCCGGCGGCGGCTCCGGCCTACGGTGCGTCTCAGCCATGACCGTCGAGACGCCCGTGATGGAGAAGGCGGCCGCCGAAGCGGCGCCTCGGACCGTCCTGCCGGCCGGGCCGCGCGGGCGGGGCCGCCGCCCCGGGCCTCTGAGCCGCGCGCTCGAGCTCCGGGCCTTCCTCTCCGACACCCTCGACTCGGCAGCCGCCGCGGCCGACGTGCAGGCCGCGGTCGAGGGGCGGGACGACCGCTTCCTGACGGCGGTGCGCCGCCTCGTGTACGAGCAGCCGGCGAGCCCGTACCGGCCTCTCCTCCGTGCCGCCGACTGCACGTACGCGGACCTGGAAGCGTCCGTGCGCGGGCGCGGACTCGAGACGACGCTCCGCGCGCTGCGCGACGCCGGGGTCTACGTCACGGCGGATGAGTGGAAGGGCCGGGCGCCGGTCGTCCGGCCCGGGCTCGAGTTCGGCGGTGACCTCGTCCGACTTCGACAACGCGACGCTCACGGACGCGGTCGCCGAAGGCGGCTCGAGCGGGAGCAGCGGCGGGCCGTCACGGCGGACGCCGGTCGGCAAGATCGGCCTCGCCGACTTTGCCGCCGACTTCACGCTCCTGCTCGAGGAGTACGGCGTGCTCGACGCGCCGACGGCGGCGTGGATGCCGCGCCCGCCCGGCGGCGGGCTCCTCGTGATGCTCCTGTGGGCGAAGCTCGGGAATCCGCCCGAGCGCTGGTTCTCCCAGACGAAGCCGGCGGGGACGGCCGCGCAGCGGGTCCTCGGCTCGGCGCTCAACGTCGTCTCGAGGTCGATCCTCGGCGTGCGCCTACCGGGCGCCGAGCACACCGAGCTCGCAGATGCCGGCAGGGTCGCCGACTGGCTCGGCTCGCATTCCGGGCCCCGCGTGCTCCAGGGGTTCACGAGCTCGATCGTTCGGGCCGCGCACGTCGCGGTCGAGCGGGGCATCGACCTGACGGGCGCCGTCGCGGTTCTCGGCGGAGAGCCGGCCGACGAAGGCCGGACGCGCTTCCTCGAGTCGGTCGGCTTCCGGGTCGCGGCGACGTACGGGGCGACCGACGGCGGCATGATCGGGCTCGGTTGCGCGGATCCGGGAGCGGCCGACGACTACCACGTCTGCGGTCACCGCTGCGCGGTGATCCCGGCGGACGACGCGGAGAGCCCGGCGCCGCTTCTGATCACGACGCTCTCCCCGTACTCCGGAAAGGTGCTCCTGAACGCGGACATCGGCGACCGCGCCGTGATCGAAGAGCGCGGGTGCGGCTGCAGGTTCGGCCGGCTGGGGCTCGTCACCCATCTCCGCAAGGTCCACAGCCGGCATCTCCAGACGAGCGAGGGGATGACGGTGCCCGTCGCGCAGCTCCTCGACGTCGTGCACGAGCAGCTCGCGCCGCTCGGAGCGACGCGCAACGACTACCAGATCCAGGAAGTGCGAAACGAGAGCGGCGCCTCCCGGCTCACGCTCGTCGTGAGCCCCCGCCTGTACATCGAGCCGCAGGCGCTCGCCGGCAAGCTGCTCGACGGGCTCGCCGCACGGAACCCCGGCGCCAGGCTCGCGGCGGACGTGTGGCGGCAGGCCGGCACCCTGACGGTCGAGTCGGCTCCTCCGGTGCTGACCCCGCTCGGGAAGCTCCTGCCGGTCGTGCACGTCGACTCCTGAGCACGGTTCGGTAGTTTCCCGAAGTCGATTCGTGCTTGACTCGCTGATGCGGCCCAGCCGCGGGCGGGGGGAGAAAGGCGGTCATGAGCGCTCCCCGGCACGCGACGACGACGGTGTGGCTCCGGGCTGCGCTCGTAGGCGTCCTCGCCGCCGGCTGCCTGCTCTTCCTCGCACCGAGCGAGCCGCGCCGCGACTGCGCCGTCCCTCACGGTCGTCTTCACGAATCCGTCGTTCGCGACGCTGGCGGTCGACTCCGACGGCGTTGCGTACGGGGCTCCCTCGGGCTCGGTGACGCAGGTCTGGCGTTCGACCGACGAGGGACGCACGTGGACGCAGCGGTCGACGTTTCCGAGCGACTACCGGCTGTACTACATCACTCCGCTTCGAAGCGGAACGCTTCTCGCCGCGGTCGACACCGGGAGCTTTGCGATCCTCCGCTCGGCGGACGGCGGCTCGAGCTGGACGCGGGTCCTGACCCTGCCCGGCACCCCGTGCTTCTACTCGACGTTGACGCCCCACAGCATCGCCGAGGCGAACGGCTTCGTCTTCGTCGGCACGTACAACAACTGCAGCACGGGACAGAACTCCAACTACATCTATCGCTCGTCCGACGACGGGCGCACGTGGTCGACGATCTACACCTCCACGACGCATCGCCACATCCACGGCATCCAGTACGACCCGGGAACGGACGCGCTCTACGTCCTCTACGGCGACTCGACCGGTGACATCGAGCGCTCGACAGACGACGGCGCCTCCTGGCAGCCGATCTGCACGACGTACGACGACTGCGTCGGGATCGACATCGCCTTCGGTGCGGGCTTCGGGATCTACGGGACGGACACGCCGTTCCAGCAGAACGCGATCGAGCGGATCGACCTCGCGAGCGGCCGCACCGTGCGCGTGATCCAGCTTCCCCGCGTCTCGTACTCGGCGTACGCGCTCAGCCCCTCGCAGTTCCTCGTCGGAACCGTCCGCGAAGCCGGGGCGGCGGTCGGCGACGGGCAGCTGCATCTCTATGCGAGCGACGACGGCGGGCAGAGCTTCAGCGATGTCTACTCGAGGTCGTTCTCGCCCTCCGACAACGGGCCGAACTTCCTGCAGGTGCAGTACTCCTACCCCGACGGCGACTTCCCCATCCAGGGCTCGTCGGGCACCGTTGTCGCACGTCTCGACGGCGCGGGCATCCCGCCGCCGGTGAATACCGAGCTGCCGTCGGTCTCGGGGACGGCGCGGCAGGGGCAGACGTTGTCGGCGTCGACGGGGACGTGGTCGGGGAGCCCGACCTCGTTTGCCTACCGCTGGCGCGACTGCGACGCGAGCGGTGCGGGGTGTGCGGACGTCGGGACGGGCTCGAGCTATCTGTTGGGCTCCGGCGATGTGGGGCACACGGTGCGGGTCGTCGTGACGGCCACGAACGGGAGCGGGTCGGCGTCGGCGACGTCGGCGCAGACGGGTGTCGTGGCGGCAGGCGAGTGGAGCGTTGCGTCGTCGATCGCGGCCGGGCAGGTGTTGTCGGGCCGGTCGGCGTGGACTGCAACCGTGGCAGGGATCACGGCGGGCGAGGTCGCGAGCGTGGACTTCCGGATCGACGGCGTGTCGAAGTGGACGGACCATCTGAGCCCGTATGTCTTCAACGGCGACGGGAACACGCTCGACACGACGGCCCTCTCGAACGGGAGCCATACCTTCACGGTCGTCGCGACCGCGACCGACGGCACGACGAGGAGCGCGCAGGCGGTCGCCTCGGTCGCGAACGCCGTGCCCGATCCGCCGGTGAACTCGGTGCTGCCGTCGGTCTCGGGGACGGCGCAGCAGGGGCAGACGTTGTCGGCGTCGACGGGGACGTGGTCGGGGAGCCCGACCTCGTTTGCCTACCGCTGGCGTGACTGCGACACGAGCGGCGCCGGCTGTGTCGATATCGCGGGCGCGACGGGGTCGTCGTATCTGCTGCAGGCGGCCGATGTTGGTCACACGCTGCGCGTGGTGGTGACGGCGACGAACGGGAGCGGCTCGACGCCCGCCACCTCGGCGCAGACCGGGGTCGTAGCGGCCGTCGCAGCCGTCACCAACGGAAGCGCGCCGCCACCCCCGAGCGGCGGTTCCGGCGGCGGTGGTGGTGGTGGTGGTGTTGGTTCGACGGATCTGGCGGTGTCGGTGGCGGCGGATTCGGCGACCGCGAACGTCGGTGAGACGATGATCTATCGGGTCAAGATCACGGATGTGAACGGGGGGCCGGCGCCGTCGTTGCATCTGCTCGTGAGCCTGCCGGCGAACGGGACGGTCGTCTCGACCTACTCGGACCGCGGGCCGGGCTGCAGGAGCACGGGCACGTCGACGTTGGATTGCGATGTCGCGTATCTGTCGGGTGACTCGACGGTCGGCAACCTGATCATCCAGGTGAGGCTCGTGAGTGCGGGCCCGGCGACGTTGAGCGCGACGGCGACCTTCCAGCAGGTCGACGCGAAGCCGGCCGACAACACGGGCTCCTACACGGTCAACCAGGCGCCGGCGGGGCCGCCGGTGGTGCCGCCGATCGTCCCGGCCCCGAAGCCGAAGCCGGTGCTGCTTTGTGTGGTGCCGAAGCTGAAGGGGCTGACCCTGGCCAAGGCGCGGCTCAAGGTGAAGAGGGCGCACTGCACGCTGGCGGTCAAGGGCGTCCACCTGGCCGCGGTCAAGCTGGGCCGGATCAGCTCCCAGTCGCCGCGGCCCGGGTGCCCGCGTCAAGCGCGGCAGCCGCCTCCACGTCGTGATCAGCCTCGGCGCCCGAAAAGCCAAGCGCCACGGCGCCAACAGCACCCACTAGGAGCCGGTCGGGCAGGATGAGCGCGGCATGGGCCTGCTCGATCCGGATGACGCGGTGCTCGTCGTGGTGGACGTCCAACCCGGTTTCCTCACGGGGCCGTCGTTCTCGGACGAGGACGCCGCCGGCGCGCGCTCGGCGGTCGATCGCATCGTCTGGCTCGTCGCGCTGGCGGCCCGGCTCGGCATCCCGGTCGTCGTGACCGAGGAGGAGCCGGAGCGGAACGGACCCACTGACGCTCGCGTCCTCGAGCATCTCCCGGCGGGAGCCCCCGTGCTGCGCAAGCCGACCTTCGGGCTGGCGGGAACGCCCGAGATCCTCGCGGCGGTGCGCGAGACCGGCCGCGGAACCGCCGTCGTCGTCGGCTGCGAGACCGACGTCTGCGTCGCGCAGTCGGCGATCGGGCTGCGCGAGCAGGGCTTCGACTGCGTCGTCGTCGACGACGCGACGTTCTCTCCCGGCGAGATGCATGCCCGCGGCCTCGACCGGCTCGCAGCGGACGGCGTCGTCCGCAACCACGCGAAGGGCGTGACCTACGAGTGGCTTCGCTCCGTGGAGCAGGCGCACGCGGTGCT
>CAWHPX010000017.1:0-449215 GCA_963831405.1 uncultured Actinomycetes bacterium | reverse complement strand
GGCGGATTAGCTTGTTGGCGGGGTAAAGGCCCACCAAGGCGACGATCCGTAGCTGGTCTGAGAGGACGATCAGCCACACTGGGACTGAGACACGGCCCAGACTCCTACGGGAGGCAGCAGTGGGGAATCTTGCGCAATGGGCGAAAGCCTGACGCAGCGACGCCGCGTGAGGGAAGAAGGCCTTCGGGTTGTAAACCTCTTTCAGGAGGGACGAAGCCACTCGGGTTAATAGCCCAGAGGGTGACGGTACCTCCAGAAGAAGCCCCGGCTAACTACGTGCCAGCAGCCGCGGTAATACGTAGGGGGCAAGCGTTGTCCGGATTTATTGGGCGTAAAGAGCGTGTAGGCGGCCAGATAGGTCCGCTGTGAAAACTCGAGGCTCAACCTCGAGACGTCGGTGGAAACCGTCTGGCTAGAGTCCGGAAGAGGAGAGTGGAATTCCCGGTGTAGCGGTGAAATGCGCAGATATCGGGAAGAACACCCGTGGCGAAGGCGGCTCTCTGGGACGGTACTGACGCTGAGACGCGAAAGCGTGGGGAGCGAACAGGATTAGATACCCTGGTAGTCCACGCCGTAAACGATGGGTGCTAGGTGTGGGGGGTGTCGACTCCCTCCGTGCCGAAGCTAACGCATTAAGCACCCCGCCTGGGGAGTACGGCCGCAAGGCTAAAACTCAAAGGAATTGACGGGGGCCCGCACAAGCAGCGGAGCATGTGGTTTAATTCGACGCGACGCGAAGAACCTTACCAAGGCTTGACATGCACTGGAATGTCGTAGAAATACGGCAGCCCTTCGGGGCTAGTGCACAGGTGGTGCATGGCTGTCGTCAGCTCGTGTCGTGAGATGTTGGGTTAAGTCCCGCAACGAGCGCAACCCCTGTCCTATGTTGCCAGCGTGAAAGACGGGGACTCATAGGAGACTGCCGGTGACAAATCGGAGGAAGGTGGGGATGACGTCAAGTCATCATGCCCCTTATGTCTTGGGCTACACACGTGCTACATTGGCCGGTACAAAGGGCTGCAAACTCGCGAGAGTGAGCGAATCCCAAAAAGTCGGTCCCGGTTCGGATTGGAGGCTGAAACTCGCCTCCATGAAGGCGGAGTTGCTAGTAATCGCGGATCAGCAATGCCGCGGTGAATATGTTCCCGGGCCTTGTACACACCGCCCGTCACACCACGAAAGTTGGCAATACCCGAAGCCGGTGGCCTAACCCGCAAGGGAGGGAGCCGTCGAAGGTAGGGTCGATGATTGGGGTGAAGTCGTAACAAGGTAGCCGTAGCGGAAGCTGCGGCTGGATCACCTCCTTTCTAGGGATACCGGCAGCTTCACTCCGGTAGGCGCTGGCCCCGTTGATGGATCGGCTTCGGCCGATCCGTCCGGCTAGCCGGCTCGCCTAGAAGAACGTCGACCTCGACGTCTGCATTACGTACGCTGTTGAGTTTTGAGAGACCGGGCGATCTAGCGATCGCGCGGCGTCTCTAGTAGGGCGGGCTCGAGCTCGCGTGCACCTTGAAAACTCCATAGCGACATCTATTACCGGTGTTCTTCTGATCAAGAGAACAAGGGCACACGGTGGATGCCTTGGCACTGAGAGCCGATGAAGGACGTGGGCGGCTGCGATAAGCCTGGGGGAGACGCTGACCAGTCATTGATCCCGGGATTTCCGAATGAGGAAACTCACGCGTGGTAATGCGCGCGTACCCGTACCTGAATACATAGCCTGCGTGGAGGCAAGCTGGGGAACTGAAACATCTAAGTACCCAGAGGAAAGGAAAGAAACCTCGACTCCCTGAGTAGTGGCGAGCGAAAAGGGATGAGCCCAAACCTGCGCAACGTGATAGACGGCAGTCGTTGTTGCGTGGGGGTTGTAGGGCTCGTCTTGATCCGTCTGCCGGCGGGTCGGGAAGTTACAAATCCGTGTGTTAGCCGAAGTGAATGGAAAGTCACGCCACAGCAGGTAACGGTCCTGTAGGCGAAAATGCACGGACTTCCTTGACGAGTACCTGAGTACGGCCGGGCACGTGAAACCCGGTCGGAACCCGCGGGGACCACCCCGTAAGGCTAAGTACTCCTCAGTGACCGATAGTGAACTAGTACCGTGAGGGAAAGGTGAAAAGTACCCCGGAAGGGGAGTGAAATAGTACCTGAAACCGTGTGCTTACAAGCGGTCGGAGCGGACTTGTTCCGTGACGGCGTGCCTTTTGCATAATGAGCCAGCGAGTTAGTCTTCCACGGCAAGGTTAAGGAAACGGAGCCGTAGCGAAAGCGAGTCTGAATAGGGCGATTCAGTCGTGGGAGCTAGACCCGAAACTGAGTGATCTACCCATGGGCAGGTTGAAGCGGGGGTAAGACCCCGTGGAGGACCGAACCCACGTCGGTTGAAAACGGCGGGGATGACCTGTGGGTCGGAGTGAAAGGCTAATCAAACTCAGAGATATCTGGTTCTCCCCGAAATATATTTAGGTATAGCGTCACGCGTTCAATTGCGGTTGTAGAGCACTGTTTGGCCTAGGGGGCCTACCAGCTTACCGAAGTCAGGCAAACTCCGAATGCCGTAACTCCAGAGCGCGGCAGTCAGAGTGCGGGGGATAAGCTTCGTGCTCAAAAGGGAAACAGCCCAGACCGTCGGCTAAGGTCCCTAATTCCATGCTAAGTGGGAAACGATGTCCGATTGCACAGACAACCAGGATGTTGGCTTAGAAGCAGCCACCATTCAAAGAGTGCGTAACAGCTCACTGGTCAAGTGGTCGGGCGCGGACAATGTAACGGGGCTCAAGCATGGAACCGAAGCCACGGACTTCGAGCTTGCTCGAGTGGTAGGGGAGCGTTCCCAGGGCGGAGAAGCGGCGGCGTAAGCCTGCCGTGGAGCGCTGGGAAGTGAGAATGCTGGCATGAGTAACGAAAGGCGAGTGAGAAACTCGCCCGCCGAATGCCCAAGGGTTCCTGAGTAAAGCTAATCTGCTCAGGGTTAGTCGGGACCTAAGCCGAGGCCGAAAGGCGTAGGCGATGGACAACAGGTTGATATTCCTGTACCACGTCCCAATCGTTATCACCGATGGGGGGACGGGGTAGGCTAGGGCAACCCAGGCGTTGGTTGACCTGGGGTAACCGCGTAGGGCGGCTGGTAGGGAAATCCGCCGGCCATCAAGCCTGAGACGGGACGCCGAGGCCCCTTGGGGCCGAAGTGCTTGAAGCCATGCCTCCGAGAAAATCCTCTAGGGAGATTGGTCGTGCCCGTACCAAAACCGACACAGGTGGGCAGGTAGAGAATACCAAGGCGATCGGAAGAACCCTCGTTAAGGAACTCGGCAAAATGGTCCCGTAACTTCGGGAGAAGGGGCACCCCGGTAGAGTGAAGCCCTTTACGGGCCGAGCTCGAGGGGGTCGCAGTGAAACGGCCCAAGCGACTGTTTACCAAAAACACAGGTCTCTGCGAAGTCGTAAGACGACGTATAGGGGCTGACTCCTGCCCGGTGCCGGAAGGTCACGAGGAGAGGTTAGCCTTCGGGCGAAGCTTTGAATCCAAGCCCCGGTAAACGGCGGCGGTAACTATAACCGTCCTAAGGTAGCGAAATTCCTTGTCGGGTAAGTTCCGACCTGCACGAATGGAGTAACGACTTGGGCGCTGTCTCAACGAGGGATCCGGTGAAATTGTAGTATCGGTGAAGATGCCGATTACCCGTGGTTGGACGGAAAGACCCCGTGAACCTTTACTACAGCTTGACGTTGAAGTTTGGTGTACGTTGTCCAGGATAGGTGGGAGGCTTTGAAGCGGGGACGCCAGTCCTCGTGGAGCCACCCTTGGGATACCACCCTTCGTGTTCTGGGCTTCTAACCCGCTGCCGTGATCCGGGGCGGGAACAGCGTCAGGTGGGTAGTTTGACTGGGGCGGTCGCCTCCTAAAATGTAACGGAGGCGCGCAATGGTTCCCTCAGCACGGTTGGAAATCGTGCGTAGAGTGCAAACGCATAAGGGAGCTTGACTGCGAGACAGACATGTCGAGCAGGTGCGAAAGCAGGTGTTAGTGATCCGGCGGTAACTAGTGGACGTGCCGTCGCTCAACGGATAAAAGGTACTCCGGGGATAACAGGCTTATCCTTCCCAAGAGTCCACATCGACGGAAGGGTTTGGCACCTCGATGTCGGCTCGTCGCATCCTGGGGCTGAAGCAGGTCCCAAGGGTTGGGCTGTTCGCCCATTAAAGCGGTACGCGAGCTGGGTTCAGAACGTCGTGAGACAGTTCGGTCCCTATCCACCATGGGCGCTGGAGCTTTGAGAGGAGTCGTCTCTAGTACGAGAGGACCGAGACGAACAGACCTCTGGTGTATCAGTCGTCGTGCCAACGGCGCTGCTGATTAGCCACGTCTGGATGGGATAACCGCTGAAAGCATCTAAGCGGGAAGCCCACCTCGAGATGAGAGCTCCCATCCCCTCGAGGGAGTAAGGGCGGTCGAAGACCACGACCTTGATAGGCGGCCGGTGCAAGCGCAGCAATGCGTTCAGCTGAGCCGTACTAATTGCCCGAGGTCTTGATTTGAACATCGGTGTAGGGTCGCTATGGAGTTTTGAGGGCGCGCGCCGTGCTCATTGCCCGCTCCTGCGGGCGAGCGAGAGCAGCCGCCTTTGACAGTTCGGCGGTCATACCGGCGGGGAAACACCTCTTCCCATTCCGAACAGAGAAGTTAAGCTCGCCAGGGCCGATGGTACTCGGAGGGCAACCTCCCGGGAGAGTAGGTCGCCGCCGATTATTTTTCGTGAGACGGGCCGTCCGAGAGGGCGGCCCGTTCTCGTTTCGTCATTCGAGGCGGATGCCGTCGTGTGCGAGCACGAGGGTCTCGACGACGACGTCGCTCCCGAGCGCGTCGAGCGTGCCCGCCTCGTACCGCGTCGGCCAGGCGTTCCGGACGAGCCAGCGCGCGACGGGGTTGCGCGCCTCGTCGAGGAGGACGACGGCGACGTTCCGCCGGTCGATCGTGCCCCCGGCAAGGGTCGTCCACCACTCGAAGAGCGTCGCGTCGCCGGCGAAGCCGCGCCGGAGGACGAGCTCGTCGTAGGCGACGCGCCCCGGCAGCGACCTCGGGGACGACTGCCTGTCGGCGCCGTCCCGGTACCTGACGACCTCGATCGTCGCCGTCGGAAGCTCGACCTCCGAGAAGCCCGCAGCCGCCACCCCGTCGATCTCGACGAGGAAGTTGAAATCGAGGTAGGGATCGTCGCGCTGCTCAGGCATTCCGTGGCACCTCCAGGTAGGGGAAGTCGCGGTAGGCGTCGAGGTCGTGGCGGATGACGCGCGACCCGCGGCGGTCGTCGTCTTCCCGCCAGCCGACCCTGACGGAGAACGCGGTCGGCTCGCCGCGCGCGAAGAAGAGCGCGGCCCGGTCGAGGAGGACACGGATGCTCCGCCCCGGGGGCAGGAACTCGAGGCTCCGGAAGACGCGCAGCCGGTCGATCCTCCGCTCGCCGCCGAGCCCGCGGAGCGGCTCGTCGAATCGCACGCGGACGGCGTGTGCCGCGCCGGCGCCGAGGTTCGCGAGGACGAGGAAGAGCAGGCCGTCCTCGAGCTCGACGTCGAGGACGACGTCGGCGGCCGGCCCGTTCTCGTCCGCGCGCACCCCTCGAGTCTCCGCCGGACGCGCGGTCGCGTCTAGAGCGGCCGCCCGATCAGCCAGTGATGGCCGAACGGGTCGACGACGCGGCCCTGCCGCAGCCCGTACGGCTGATCCGCCACGGGGAACATGAGAGAGCCGCCGGCGGCGACGGCGCGCTCGGCGAGCGCATCGGGATCCGCGACGGAGAGGCTGAGCCGTACCGTCGTCGAGCCGGCCGACTCCGGGCTCGGCGTGCCGAGCTTCGGGGCCTCCGTCGCGATGCCGACCCGGCAGCCGTCGATCGCGATCTCCGCGACGACGGCGCCGTCCGGCGCCTCGAGCCGCTCGCCGACCTCGACTGCCCCGAATGCCGCCGCGTACCACTCGACCGCACGAGCGACATCCCGCACCGCGAGAAACGGGTACAGCTCGGTCATCCCGGCAGGGTAGGCGAGCCGAGGTCGCGCGGCCAGTCGCTCCGCAATCCGTACTTCGCCCCGATGGCTCGACGAGGCGGCCGGGAGATCGGTGGGGGAACCGACGGAGAGGAGGCGTCGATGAGGGTTCGAGACCTGATGTCGTGGCCCGTGCTGAGCGTGCCGCCGGACCGGGGCCTCAAGGCGGTCGCGCGCCTGCTCGACCGGAACCGGGTGTCGGCCGTGCCGGTCGTCGAGGAGGGGCGCGTGATCGGGATGCTGTCGAAGACCGATCTCGTGAGGCGCGAGCAGGCCTTCGAGCTGGAGGACGCCGGCTGGATCGGCCGTCGCCTCGGTCGTCGCGCGCACGCACGGCGCATCACGACGGCGCGCGACGCGATGTCGAGCCCTCCGGTGACCGTCTCCCCGACGCTCTCGGCGGTCGGCGCCGCGTGGCTCATGACCGAGCACGACGCGCATCACCTGCCGGTGGTCGAGCGCGGCAAGCTCGTCGGGATGGTCAGCCGCTCCGATCTCGTCCGCGGCTTCGCGCGGTCGGACGAGCAGATCAGGGCGGAGATCGTCGGAGAGATCCTGCCGATGTTCGAGATCTCCCCGAACGACGTCGAGGTGTCGGTGTCGAACGGCGAGGTGATCCTGAGCGGCGCGGTCGCCGACGAGCTGACTGCTCGCTGCCTGCCGCATGCAATGCGGCGCGTGATCGGCGTCGTCGAGGTCGCGAGCCGCCTCGAGGCGAGCAGGCAGTACCCCCTTGTCGACGTCGTGACGCCGACGCTCTGACGCTCAGGCCTGGAGTGTCAGGCTCTCGAGGTCGCGAGGGTAGTCGGTGAGCCATTCGACGCCGTCGGCCGTGACCGCGATCGTGTCGGAGTGGCGGAAGCCCCCGAGCCCCGCGGCGTAGAGCCCCGGCTCGACCGTGAAGACCATCCCCGCGCGGAGCTCGGTCTCGTCGCCCAGGTCGAGGAACGGGCCCTCGTGATAGCGGAGCCCGATCGCGTGACCGGTGTGGTGCCGCCAGTTCTCCCAGAGCCCGTGCTGCTCGTAGTACGCGCGCACGCGGCGGTCGACCTCCGCGCACGGGACGCCCGGCCGGAGCGCGCCGACGGCGAGATCCTGGAGCGCCGTCATGTGCTCGAAGAGCCGGCGCTGCTCGTCGCTCGGCGGGCCGATCACCATCGTCCGCTCGAGCTCCGAGTGGTAGCCCCAGAGAGGCGCCGTCGCCTCCGTGACGAGGACGTCGCCGACCTCGAAGACGATGTTGCCGGCGAACGTGTGCGGGATCGCCGCGTTGCGGCCGATCTGGCCGCGGTAGCCCGCCCAGACGCCCGCGTACCACTGGCTCTGCCCGCGGTACCCGGCGCCGAGCTCGGCGAGCATCGCATCGGTGGCCTCCGTCGACGCGCGGCGCTCGACCTCCGTCTCCGTCACGCCCGGACGCGTGTAGCGCTGCAGCAGCGCGTGTGCGTGGCCGGCCCACCTGCAGCTCTCCCGGAGGAGCGCGAGCTCGGCGTCGCTCTTGATCGCGAGCTGGTCCTCGACGGCGGCGCGGATCGGCTCGACCGGCTCGCCGAGGAGCTCCGAGAGCGACGGGCCGCGGTAGCCGAAGATCCACGGGTAGCCGTCGCTGTCGGCGCCGACCCGGCCGCGCACGCCGAGCGCTCCGAGCAGCTCGCGCAGCGCCTCCATCGGATGGCGCTCGCCGGGGAACTCGTCGTAGTGCGCCACCTCGCTCACCGCGGTATTCGCCTGTGCGTGCTCCACCTCGAGCCGCGGCACGAGCATGCCGCCGCGGCCGTCGGCTGCGAGCACGAACGCGAGTGGGCGCTCCGTCGGGATGAACGCGAACCCGGTGTAGTACTGCACGTAGTGCGGGTCGAAGAGCGCACAGCCGCCGAGGCCGCGCTCGGCGAGCCGCGCCGCGAGCGCTTCGCGCCGCGCCGCGAACTCCTCGTCGGCGATCCTCATGCGGCTTCCGTGCGGACCTTCTCGCGCCACTCGGGGTCGAGCGCGCGCAGCCGGCGCACGCGCTCTCCGACCGGCGGATGCGTGACGAAGAGCGCTGCGAGGCCCTGCTCCATGAACGGGTTGAACGTCCAGAGCGGCTCGGTCGCGGGCGAGGCCGCGAACTCGACGAGCTCGGCCGCCTGCTCGAGCCGCAGGAGGGCGTCCGCGAGGCCGTGCGGGGAGTCGCAGAGCTCGGCCGCACGGCGATCGGCCTCGAACTCGCGCTTCGGCGAGATCAACAGGTGCACGCATGCGGCGGCGACCGGCCCGAGCACGAAGAGGAGCGCGCGCGAGAGGAAGCCGCCGATGCGGCTCAGCTCGATCATCGACGCGGCGAGGACGACAACGGCCGTCTGCAGCGCCACGTCGCGATGCTTCACGTGCGCCAGTTCGTGCGCGATCACGCCCTCGAGCTCTGCCGGCGGGCAGGCGGCGACGCAGCCGGAGCTGAGCGCGAGCGCCGAGAAGGCGGGGCCGCGGCCCGTCGCGAGGGCGAGCGGCATCCCGTCGGGGATCAGATAGAGCTTCGGCTTCAGGACGCCGGCGCGGGCTGCGAGCCGCTCGACCGTCGAGTGGAGGAGCGGCGCCTCGGCAACCGGCAGCTCGCGGGCGCGCACCATGCCGAGGACGACGCGGTCGAACGTCCAGTAGGCCCCGCCGACGAGCAGCATGCCGCAGAAGACGAAGATGGAGAGGAGCCGGACGCCGCCGATCGACCAGCCGAGAAGCGCGAGCGCCCCGCAGACGCCGACCAGAAGGAGCCACGCCTTGGCGATGTTGCGGAGCGCGACGAAGCGCACTACGAGTCGTCGGAGTCGGGTCCGCCGCCGCTCGGGCCGTCGTCGTCGAGCAGGCCACGTGGCGGCCAGTCTTCGTTCGCCTGTGCGTCGCACCGGCTGGAGCAGTGGAGCGAGGCGATGTTCTGGAGCGGGACGAGGATGTGGCCGTTGAGCTCGATGTGCGCGACCTCGTCGACGTAGCAGTAGGCCGTCAGCACGCCCTCCTGGTACTCACCGCCGAAGAGAGCGACCTCGACCTGTTCACCCTTGTACTTGCCCGTGTAGTCCTCCACTCCGCCGGCTCAGTCTATCTGCCTCCATGCGCCGTCCTCGCGGACGCAGCCCCAGGTCTCGCAGTTCGCGACGACGGGCAGGGCCATGCCGGTGACGGCCGCCTGCACCCGCCGCATCGAGCCGCCGTGCGTCACGACGACGACCCGCTCGCCGGGATGCCGCTCGGCGATTCGCTCGACGGCGCCCATGATGCGGGCCCGGTGGTCCTCCGGCGTCTCGCCTTCGAACGCGACGGCGTCGCGCTCCGGTGGCGTCAGCCCTTCCCACGTGCCCCAGTTCCGCTCGCGCAGGTCGGCGTCGACGGCGGCCTCGAGCCCGAGCCGGGCGGCGATGATCTCCGCCGTCTCGCGCGCCCGCGCGAGGTCACTCGTGTAGACGGCGCTGACGCCGTCGCCCGCGAGCCGGTCGGCGAGTGCGGCTGCCTGGCGGCGGCCGTCGTCGTTCAGCGGCCGGTCGGTGTGCCCCTGGAGGCGGCCGGAGGCGTTCCAGTCGGTCTCGCCGTGGCGGACGAGGAGCAGGGTGGCCATGGCGGCACCAGGCTAGCCCTACCGGGAGGACGTGGGAAAACGAGAGGAACGTGGGGGGACTGCCACGGCGTCCGTGCGAGGGTGGGGAACGTGGTGAACGGGACCGCGGCCTCGAGCACGCGCCCCGCCGGGCTCGGCTCCGGCGGGAGCCGCCTGGAGGGCATCGACGGCGTCCGCGCCCTGGCGGCGCTGAGCGTCCTCATCTGGCACGTCTGGGCCCACGGCACGCTCGCGACCGAGCTACGGCGTCTCGGTCGGCCCGGCCACCAAGGTCTTCGCGAACATGCAGGCGGGGGTCGCCGTCTTCTTCGTCGTCAGCGGCTTCCTGCTCTTCCGCCCGTTCGCGCGGGCGCTGATGCAGGACGGCCCGCCGCCGTCCTTCCGCCGGTACTTCAGGAACCGGGCGCTCCGCATCCTGCCCGCGTACTGGGCGATCCTCCTTCTCGTCACGCTCCTCTTCCAGCGCGGCCTCCTCGACAGGCCGCTCGAGCTCCTCGCGAACTTCACGTTCCTCCAGAGCTACGTCCCCTCGTTCATCCCCGGCTGGGCGCACGGGTTCGGGATCGCCCCCGCCTGGTCGCTCTGCGTCGAGGTCGTCTTCTATCTCTCGCTGCCGCTGCTCGTGCTCGTCGCCGCGCGCAGCCGCAACCGCGGCTGGCTCTCGCCGCGCGCGGCCGTTGCGCTTCCGATCGTCATCCTCCTCGTTCTCGGGATCGGCTCGACCGCGCTCTGGCAGGCCGACGGGCTGGGCGAGGCGTTCCAGGACAGCTTCCCCACGCACGCGCACTGGTTCGCGGTCGGGATGATCCTCGCCGTCCTGCGCATCCGCTGGGAGGGCGGGACGCTGACGGTCAGGCCGTCGATGCGGCTCGGAGCGGGGCTTCTGGCCGGCGTGGTCGCGGCCGTCGCGGTGAAGGCGACGAACGACGGGCTCCTCACCTTCCTCGACGAGCAGACGGCGTTCGCGGTCTGCGCGGCGCTTCTGCTCTCGCTCGTCGTCCTGCCGAGCCCGCGCAGCCGGCTCGTGCGCGTGCTGTCGGCGCGGCCGATGACTGCCCTCGGGCTCATGTCGTACAGCATCTTCCTGTGGCACGACCCGATCCTCCGCGTGCTCCGCGACGAGCACCTCACCCGGTCCGGGACGTCGGGCTTCTTCGTCAACACCGCGTTCCTCGCCTCGATCACGATTGCGGCGTCGGCGCTGACCTACGTGGCCGTCGAGCGGCCGGCTCTTCGCCGCAAGACGGAGCAGGGCCTGCACAGGCGCTTCCTGCCGCGCCTCGCGCTCGGGACGCTGCGGATCCGCTGAGCCCGCCCGCGGGCGACCGCTAGGCTAGCCCGCCGTGGACCTGGGCTTGCGCGACACCGTCTGCATCGTCACCGGCTCGACGGGCGGTATCGGGCTCGAGGTCGCGCGCCTGCTCGCCGCCGAAGGCGCGCCCGTCGTGACGACCGGGCGGGGCGGCGGTGCGCCGGGCGCGGGGGAGACGCTCCACGTCGCGGCCGACCTCGCCGAGGCCGGCGAGGCCGACCGGCTCGTCCGGGAGGTCGAGCAGACGCTCGGCCGGGTCGACGTGCTCGTCAACAACGTCGGGATCGCGTATCAGCGCGGCTTCGAGGAGGTGACCGACGCGCAGTGGGACGAGCTCTGGCAGCTCAACGTGATGAGCTACGTGCGGATGATCCGCGCCGTGCTGCCGGGCATGAAGAGCCGCGGCGCCGGGGTGATCGTCAACGTGTCGTCCACCGCAGGGAAGCGCCCGTCGGCGTCGATGCCCGACTACTCGGTGACGAAGGCCGCCGTGCTCTCGCTCTCGCGGCTCGTCGCCGACGTCTACGCGAAGGACGGCATTCGCTGTAACGCCGTCGCCCCGGGGCCGACGGCGACCGCCGCGTGGCTCGCGGAGGGCGGCCTCGCCGACCAGCAGGCGAGGCGGAGCGGCAAGTCCCGCGACGAGGTGCTCGCCGCCGTCGGCGCCGGCCGCCCGCTCGGACGGCTCGCGGAGCCGGAGGAGATCGCGTCCGTCGTCGCGTTCCTCTGCTCGCCGCGGGCGAGCTACGTCACCGGCGCCGCGTGGAGCGCCGACGGCGGCACGGTCCCGATCATCATTTGAACCGCTCGCGTCCGCTTCGCTTTCCACGCTCGCGGGGTCTGGCTCGCGACGTGACTCGTTTCGGCGCCGTCGTGCGCCGCGCCCGCCAGGTCGGCCGCGGCCTTTGGGCCGCCGCACTCACGGGATCCGGCTCAGCCACTAGATTGGCTTGCCTATGCCGGAGACCGCCGGTCGGGTTGCCGATGCCTTCGCAGGCCTCGTGCGGGAGCACGAGGAGCGGTGGCTGTCGCCGCTCGCGGTCAGGTCGTACGAGTCGCGCGGCCGCAACCTCCCGGAGGAGGAGTGCCGGCTGCGGACGCCGTTCCAGCGCGACCGCGACCGCGTCGTCCACTCGAAGGCGTTCCGCCGGCTGCGCCACAAGACGCAGGTGTTCGTCGACCCCGAAGGCGACCACTTCCGCACGCGGCTCACGCACACCCTCGAGACCACCGGCATCGCGCGCGCCGTCGCGCGCGCGCTCCAGCTGAACGAGGATCTCGTCGAGGCGGTCGGCCTCGGCCACGACCTCGGTCATCCGCCGTTCGGCCACGCCGGCGAGCAGGCGCTCGACGAGGTCGTGCGCGAGCGCGGCGGCCGCGGCTTCCGCCACAACGAGCACTCGCTGCGCGTCGTCGAGCACCTCGAGCGCGACGGCCGCGGGCTGAACCTCACCTGGGAGGTGCGCGACGGGATCCTCAAGCACACCGGCCCCGTCGAGCCCGAGACGCTCGAGGGGAAGATCGTGCGCATCGTCGACCGCGTCGCGTACATCAACCACGACATCGACGATGCGATCCGCGCAGGCGTCCTCGACCCCGCGTCGCTGCCGCAGGCGGAGCTCGCGGTGCTCGGCGAGTCCGGCTCGCGGCGCATCGACACGCTGGTGCACGACCTCGTCGAGACGTCGGCGCAGGCGGGGGACATCGCGCAGAGCGACGAGATCGGCGGAGCGATGCTGTCGTTGCGCCGGTTCATGTTCGACAACGTGTACCTCGGCCCGCACTCCGCCGACGAGCATTCCCAGATCCGCACGACGATGCGCCGCATCTTCGAGCATCTCGTCGACGAGCGCGGCGACGGCATCGAGCAGGCGACCGACTACCTCGCGGGCATGACAGATCGCTTCGCGCTCGCGTTCGCCGCGGACCTCGGCTGATGGCGCGCATCAAGGACGCGTCGGTCGAGGCGGTCAAGAACGCCGCCGAGATCCTGCCCCTCGTCGAGGACTACGTGCGGCTCCGCAAGGCCGGCGGCACGTACAAGGGCCTCTGCCCCTTCCATCAGGAGCGGACGCCGAGCTTCACCGTCACGCCCGCGCGCGGGACGTTCAAGTGCTTCGGCTGCGGCGAGGGAGGCGATGCGATCACGTTCGTCACGAAGATGGAGCAGCTCGACTTCGTCGGCGCGATCGAGTCGCTCGCGAAGCGCTTCGGCGTCGAGATCGAATACGAGGAGATCTCGCCCGAGGCCGAGCACGCGCGGCGGCGCAAGGACAGGCTCACGCAGCTCCTCGATCGCGCGGCCTCCTTCTACGAGCGCGTGCTCTGGGAGAGCGAGCAGGGCCGCTTCGCGCGCGAGTACCTCGAGTCGCGCGGGCTCCACGAGGAGATCTGCCGCACGTTCCGGCTCGGCTACGCGCCGGGCGGCCCGACGCTCACACGCCGCGCGGCGGGCGAGGGGTTCACGCCCGACGAGCTCGTCGCCGCGGGCCTCGCGAACCGCATCGGCAACGACTACTTCGTGCGCAGGCTGCTCTTTCCGCTCGCCGACGCGCGCGGCGCCGTGCGCGGCTTCCAGGCGCGCAAGCTGCACGACGACGACCGGCTGCAGGCGAAGTACGTCAACTCGCCCGAGAGCGACGTCTTCAAGAAGGGCGACCTGCTCTACGGGCTCGACAGCGCGCGCATGCAGATCGCCAAACAGGATCGCGCCGTCGTCGTCGAGGGGAACACCGACGTGCTCGCGCTGCGCCAGGCGGGCTTCGAGCCGGTCGTCGCGTCGATGGGCACCGCGCTCACCGAGCGGCAGCTGAAGGAGCTGAACCGGCTCACGAAGCGGCTCTTCCTCTGCTTCGACGCGGACGCCGCCGGCCAGGAGGCGACGCTCCGCGGCATGGAGCTCGCGGTGTCGCAGGGCTTCGACGTGCAGGTCGTCGCGCTGCCGAAGGGGACCGACCCGGCCGACGACCCGGCCGCCTTCGAGCGGCACCTGAACGCACCGGTCAGCTATCCGGTGCACCGCGTGCGGCTCGAGAACGAGCGCGCACGCGACCGGCAGAGCGCGTTCGCGACGATCCGGACGTTTCTCGCCTCGATCCCCGACTCGCCCGAGCGCCAGGACGCCTTGCGCCTCGCCGCCGACCTGCTCGACCTGCCGCCGGAGACGCAGGCCGGCCTCGCCCCTGCCCGCGGCAGCTCGCGCTCGTCCGGCGTCGTCTCGCCGCGGCTGCTCGACGCGGGCTCGCGGCTCGAGCGCGGCGCGCTCGCCGGCGTCGCCGCGCACCCGAAGCTCAACCGCTACCTCGAGGAGCTCGGCCCGGAGTGCTTCGACGACGAGCTGCACCGGCGCGCGCGCGCGCACCTGCTCGGCCGGGAAGCTGCCCGACGGCGAGCTGACGCCGCTCCTCGCGGAGCTCTATGCAATGGCCGACGCCGAGGAGATCACACCGGAGACCGCGGAGCAGATGCTGCTCCGCCTGAAGGAGCGCCGGCTCCAGCGGCAGCTCGCCGACGCCGGCGACGACCGCTTCCTCGAGCTGCAGCAGCGGCTCGCCGAGATCCGCACCGCGATCCGCGAATTCGCATAGGCCGCGGCTACAATCGTGCCCGCCGATCCCCGGTAGCTCAATTGGCAGAGCATCCGGCTGTTAACCGGAGGGTTGTTGGTTCGAGTCCAACCCGGGGAGCTTTCTGGAGCCGATCGTCATAGCGAGGCGGTATCGCGGGCCCGAGAGCTCCGGCAACGGCGGCTACACCTCCGGCCTCGTCGCGCAGCGCGTCGGTGCGGGGACGGTCGAGGTGACGCTGCGCGTGCCGCCGCCGCTCGAGCGGCCGCTGGCCGTGCACGCGTCCGCCGGGGCGGTGAGCGTCCTCGACGGCGACACGCTCGTCGCCGAGGCGCGCGCGGCGGAGCTCGACCTCGAGCTGCCGCAGCCCGTCTCGTACGCCGAGGCGGTGCGGCTCGCCGACGCGACGCCGCCGGATCCGTACCACCCGTTTCCGGGCTGCTTCGCCTGCGGCCCTGCCGGCGAGGGCCTTCGCCTCTGCCCGGCTCCCGTCGGCGACGGGCGGGTCGTCGCGCCGTGGCGGCCCGAGGCGGGCGAGCCGGCTCTCGTGTGGGCCGCCCTCGATTGCCCGGGCGCGTTCGCCGTCAACCCGGGGAATGCCCGCGGCCTGACCGTCCTCGGCCGCCTGACCGCGCGGGTCGACGAGCTGCCGCAGGCGGGCGACGAATGCGTCGTTCTCGCCTGGCCGCTCGGCGGGGAGGGCCGGCGTCTCTTCGCGGGCACCGCCGTCTTTCGCGGCGGCGAGCCCCTGGCGCGGGCGAAGGCGGTCTGGATCGTGGTCGGAGACGAGTTCCGCGACGCGGTACCCTCCAGGCGATGAACGAGCGCTTCGACGAGCTCCTGCGCCGCCTCGGCGAGATCCACGACGTGGAGAAGGCCGCCGGCGTCCTCTCGTGGGACGAGGAGACGAAGATGCCGCCGAGCGGGGCGGAGGCGCGCGCCGAGCAGCGCGCGACGCTGAACCGGCTCGCGCACGAGCTCCAGGTGTCGCCCGCTCTCGGCGAGCTCTTCGAGGAGCTGCGGCCGTTCGAGGAGGCGCACGACTACGAGTCCTTCGAGGCGAGCCTCATCCGGGTCTCACGCCGCGACTACGAGAAGGCCGTCCGCGTGCCGCCCGACCTCCGCGCCGAGCTGACGCGCGCCGGCTCCCTCGGCTACCAGGGCTGGCTCCGGGCCCGGGAGCAGGAGGACTACGGGATCATGCTGCCGCACCTCGAGCGGAACCTCGAGCTGCGGCGCGAGTACGTCGCCTGCTTCGACTACGACGGCGACCCCTACGACGTCGTGCTCGACGACTACGAGCCGGGCATGAAGACGGCCGAGGTCGACGCGATCTTCGACCGTCTGAAGACCTTCCTGCTGCCGAAGATCCGCGAGGTCGCCGACAGCGAGCCGATCGACGACTCGTGCCTGACCGGGCGCTTCCCGCGGGCGGCGCAGCGCGCCTTCGCGCTCGGCGTGCTCGAGCGGTGGGGGATGGACCGCGCCGCCTGGCGGCTCGACAAGACGGTGCACCCGTTCGCGACCTCGTTCGCGCCCACCGACATCCGCCTGACGACGAACTTCCACGAGGACTCGCTGCACGGGATCCTCTCGTGCCTGCACGAGTTCGGGCACGGCATCTACGAGCGTCAGGTCGACCCGGCGTACACGCGCACGCCGCTCGCGCAGGGCGTGTCGTCCGCGTTCCACGAGTCGCAGAGCCGCATGTGGGAGAACCTCGTCGGCCGCAGCATCGCCACGTGGCGATTCTTCTACCCGCAGCTCCAGGACGCCTTTCCGGAGCAGTTCGGGCACGTCACGCTCGAGCACTTCCATCTCGCGCTCAACAAGGTTCAGCCGTCGTACCGGCGCGTCGACGCGGACGAGGTGACGTACTGCCTGCACATCATCCTCCGCTTCGAGCTCGAGCGCGCGATGCTCTCCGGCCAGGTCGCCCTGAAGGATCTCCCCGAGGCATTCGACGCGAAGATGCGCGAGTACCTCGGCCTGCAGCCGCCGGACGTCGTCGTCGGCGTCCTGCAGGACGTCCACTGGTCCGACATGAGCATGGGGTACTTCCCGACGTACGCGCTCGGCAACGTCGTCTCGGTGCAGCTCTGGGAGCGCGCCGAGGCCGAGCTCGGCGACCTCGACGAGCAGTTCGAGCGGGGCGAGTTTGCGCCGCTCCGCGAGTGGCTGCGCGAGACCGTCCATCGCCACGGCCGCGCGTTCACGCCGCAGGAGCTCCTCGAGCGGGCGGCCGGCTCCCCGATGGACCCGGCTCCGTATCTCCGCTACCTCGAGCGGAAGCTCGGCGACCTCATGGGCGCGGCGGTCGCATGACCGCCCGCGACCGTCTCCGCGAGCGGCGGGCACGCCACCGGGCGCGCCCGATCGCGCTCCGGGCGGCCGTCGCCCTCGGCGGCTTCGCGACGCTCGCCTCCGGGCTCGCGCTCCTCGTCCTGCCCGGCCCCGGCCTGCCGCTCGTCGTCGTCGGCCTGGGCCTGCTCGCGCTCGAGTTCCGCTGGGCCGAGGCGGCGCTCGAGCGGGCGCTCCGGCACACGGCGCGGGTGACGCCGAGCAGGCGCTCGCATCGCGTCGCGGCCGCGGGGGCGGCCACGGCGGCGGCCGCGGGCACGACGACGGCCGTCGCTCTCTGGGGCCTGCCGTTCTAGGCCGGCGGGTGGCAGCTGCAGACGTCCTCGCCGAGCGCCCGGCGCTCGTAGCCGAGGCCGCAGCGGGCGCACGTCGGCGGCAGCACGCGGGCCTTCACGAGGAGCGCCCGCATCAGGGTGGCCCACAGAAAGACGTACCAGACGAAAACGGGGCCGCTGAAGACGGGGCTGCTGAAGACGGGGCCGCTCATGCCTGGTTCTATCGGCTGGGACGGCCGAACGGATTAGCTCTGCGGTAGAATCGCGCCGTGAGCTGGCTGTACATCGCCCTGCTCGCACTGGCCGTCGCCGTCATGATCGGCGCAGAGTGGCCGCGGCTCGGTGCGCACGTCGAGCTGCGCATGGGCGCGGACGCGCGGCGGCGCCGTGAGCGCGCCAAGCGGAAGGCCTCGCTGCGCGTGATCCAGTCGACCGACGCAGACGACTTCGCCGCGAGCGTCGAGCGCGACCTCGCGAACCTGCCGACGACCGAGGACGAGTACCGCCGCTAGCGGACGAGGACGCTCGTCGAGAAGACGCGCGTGTTCGGCAGGATCGGCCCGACGTTCTCCATGTTCTTCGCCTCCTGGTAGTCGGCGGCGGTGAGCGTCACCCGGTGCCTGCCGGGCCTGACGTTCCTGACCGCGAGAACGCCGCCCGTGAAGGTGAAGGGGCGGAGGACGCCGTCGACGCGCGGCGCCAGGGTGGAGGGGTCGACGCCGGAGCCGCTGTCGATCACCGTCGAGCCGGATCGTTCCGTGCGTCGTCCTCAGCACGTGCACGCTCGGCGGGGTCGTGTCGTTCACCCAGAAGCGGAAGGTGAACTTTCCCGGCTTGCCGCCGGCGGGCGTGTCGAAGACGAGGTCGTACGCGCCGGGCACGGCGGAGACGGCTCCGACCACCGGCACGGCCCGGCCGTACTGGGCGTACGGGTTGAGGTCGACCGGCAGGCCCGTGTAGCCGACGAGGCGGTTCTCGTCGCCTCCCGCGACGAGCCTCGGCGAGACGAGCACACCCGGCGCGTGCCGGAGGACGACGGCGCCGAAGTTCGCCGCCGGCTTGCGCAGCGTGAACCGGAAGACCTGCTCGGGCCCGCTGAGCGTCGTCGGCACCCCGGTCCTGCAGTTGCACGCGAGGCCGCCCTCCGGGTAGCGGTAGCTCGAGACGCGCGACGGCTTGCCGGCGGTGTTGCCGCCGTAGAGCCCCGGGCCGGCGATCGGCGTCGACTTCTCGTCCGCGAGCTGCGGCACCTCGACGTGGAGCCAGTACGGAACGCGGCGCACGTCCGTGCCGCGTGTCAGGACGACGAAGCCGGTCGCGTCGCCTTCGGCCGCGTCGGCGGCGACCGTTGCCGTGACCCCGAGCGTCGTCCCGGCGGCAGCCGCGGGCGCCGAGACCGCGAGCGCCACGCCTCTGCGGCGCTGCCTGGACGGAGACGGAGGTCGTCCACGGCGCCGGGCCGCCGCCGCCGTCGATCGTCGCGAGCTGGCGTGTCGTCGCCGTTCCGCGCTTCACGAGGCCGAACGAGAGCCCGGTCGGCGCGGTGAAGACGAGCGGCGCGTCGGCACGGGCGAGATCGATGCGTCCGCCGCCCTCGCGCAGCGTCGAGACCTCTCCGGTCGAGCCGCCCGGGTGCACCGGATCGCCCGTCGACTCGAGCGCGGACTTGATCTGCGCGACCGTCCACGCGGGATGGCGCTGCTTCAGCACGGCCGCTGCGCCCGCGACGTGCGGCGACGCCATGCTCGTTCCGCTCCAGTCGTGATCCGACCACTCGTTGCCGGGGAGGGAGGAGAGGATGTCGACTCCGGGCGCCGTCACGTCCGGCTTCATCTGCAGGGAGGTCGGCGACGGCCCGCTCGACGAGAAGCCCGCGATGACGTCCGCAGGCCCGCTGTCGCCCTCGGTCGACGCCGCGACCGTGATCGCCTGCGGCGCCGTGCCGGGCGAGCCGACGGAGCCTCTGCCCGCGTCGGCGAAGTCGTTCCCGGCCGCGATCACGGGCACGACGCCCGCGTCGGCCGCGCGTTCGATCGCCTGGACGACGATGTCGCGCGTGGGCTCGATCTCCGGCTCGCCGAGTGAGAGGTTGATCACGTCCATCCCGTCCTTCACCGCTTCGTCGATGCCCTTGACGATCTCCGGCGAGTTGCCGTCGAGCCCGAAGTCGGCCGTCGGGACGGTCAGCACCTTGTAGTTGCCGAGGTACGCACTCGGGGCGATGCCGGAGGCGCGGAAGCGGCCGCTCGTCGTCATCGCGATCGTGTCGTGGTCGCCCGCGGCGATCCCGGCGACGTTCGTCGCATGGTCGGAGTTGTCGGGGTCGAACGGCGTCGCCGCGTACTTCCAGGTGGGCTTCAGCGGGGCGAACGCCTTGGCCACGATCACCTTCGGCGTCGTGAACTGCGTGTTGCCCTTCGGGAAGCCGGCCGGGTAGGCGTAGCCGGCCGGCGAGAAGAACACGTGGCTCTGGTCGAGCCCGTCGTCGATGATCCCGATCTTCACGCCCTGGCCCGCGGTCGCGAGGGTCGAGCCCCACACCGCGGGCGCCCCGATCAGCTGCGGCGTCCGGTTGAGCAGCGCGTGGTAGGTGACGCTCGGCCAGACCGTGGCCCCGGGAATCCGGCCGAGGGCCGCGAGCTCGCTCCTCGGAACGGCGACGGCCATGCCGTTCGCGACGACGCCGTAGTGCCAGTGCACGCGGGCGGCCGGGATGCGCGCCTCGATCCGCGACTGCAGCGTCCGCTGCGCGGCGGCGAGCGAGCGCAGGTACGAGACGCTGGCGGGCGCGCGGACGTTCAGCCGGTGCTTCGTCGTCGTCCGCGCGGCGAGCTGCCGGTCGTGCAGGATCGCGGCGGCGAGCGGCGGCTCGGGCAGCGTCACGACGACCTCGACGAGACCGTCGCCGGCGCGGGTCGTCGCGGCCGCTCGAGTGCCTGCGCCGGCGGCGGCAAGCACTGTCAACGACCCGAGAAGTGCGAGAGAAAGCAGGGCGAAGCGGCGCAGGCTGGACAAGGTACACGCGGCGAACCGCGGCTGTGGGCGCGGCTACACTGTCCGTCCGCGCGGATGTGGCGGAATTGGTAGACGCGCACGGTTCAGGTCCGTGTGGGCGAAAGCTCGTGGAGGTTCAAGTCCTCTCATCCGCATCGCGTTGCCGGCAGAGGAGAACCCCGTCGCTCGGGCCGCGTGCCGTCTTACTTCCGCCCGCGGAGCCGCGCGAGCAGCCGGCGGAAGAGCGCCTTCATGTTCTGGATCACGCGCGAGAGCCTACCGGCCTAGGCGCCGAAGGCGGCGATCGCCCAGGCGAGGATGAGCGAGAACGAGACGCCTGCCGTCCAGTACGCGACGGTGAACCACGGCACCTGCTGACTCATCGTCACCACGCGCTTCCGAGCTTGCTCCATCGTGTCTTCCCCCGACCTCGTGGATGGTGGTAGACGGCCCGGGCGCGAAGCCGGGGCCGTCCACCGCCGATTCGGCCCCTCCGTCGCTCGCCTTCCCCCAGGCGAGTGTCCGGCCGGGCCGATGGTGCCGTTCTTCTTCGGCATCTTCCCGCGCGACGCCGGCGGGCTGAACAGCCGTCAGGCGGGACCGGCGCCGTCCTCGCGGCGTGCCTCGTTCGAGGGACGAGCGCGTCCGCACGGCGGGCTAGCGGAACGGACGACCTGCTTCGATCCGAAACGACGGCGCCCGCGTCCGGCGCACCGGGCAGGCTTCGTCCGTGGCGCACAACCTCTCCTGTATCGAGTGCGGGCTTCTGACGACGGTGTTCGAGCGCGGCTGGCGCGGCTTCCTCACCGACGACGAGTTCGGCCCGGCCGAGGTGGCGATCCTCTGCCCGGCCTGCGCCGAGCGGGAGTTCGGCAGCTGCCGGCGCGCGCTCACCGAGGACGAGTCGGCCGCAGCCGAGTGACGCTCCTTCGTCCGGGGGGTTAGCCCACACGCAAGTGGGAACCCGGCCCACGGATGTCCGAAGCGCCACCGCCGCTCGTCCACGTCGCCGCGCTCAGCCGGCTGCTGCTCGACGCCCTCGGGCGGCTCGACCGCGAGCTCGCCCCGGAGGCCTGGGTGGCCGAGCTGCGCGGGGTCTGCGAGCGCGCGCACGCCGAGCTCGAGCGTCTCGCACGGGCCCGGGCGAGCGACCTCGCCGCCGACCCGGAGAAACCACGCTAGATTGGCCGCGTGGACGCCCGCGAGGAACGACTGGCCCGAAACGAGGTGCTCTTCCGCGACGTCAACGAGCGGATCGAGCAGGTCGCGGCGCCCCAGGGCTCCGATCCCCACGTGTTCGAGTTCTTCTGCGAATGCTCGAACCTCGACTGCTCGCTGCGGCTGCCGATGACCCTCGCCGACTACGAGCAGATCCGTTCCGACCCGACGACGTTCGTCGTGGCTCTCGGTCACGAGCTTCCCGAGATCGAGGCGGTCATCCGCCGCGCCGACGACTACCAGGTCGTCCGAAAGCAGGGTGAGGCGGCACGCCTTGCCGCTGCGCGCGACCCGCGCGGCTGAGCCCCCGCCGGATCGCTCGTTCGAGGGACGCCCGGGCGTCACGGCCTGAACGCCGGTTCGCTCAGGCGGGGGATTGCCGCGTCGCCCCGGCGACCGGACAATGCGGCCGACAGGAATCCTGCACGCCTGCGGCCGTGCCGAGCCAGAGAGGTCTCCATGGCTGGTCGCAATCTGAGGGCGAAGCGGGCGAAAACCGCCGGGCTTGGGCAGTCCGGCCAGGCCGCGGTGCTGTCGATCGTCTGGATGGTCGTCCTCCTCGGGATGGCCGGCCTCGTGATCGACGTCGGCTCGTGGTACCGCTCTCAGCGGAACCTGCAGGCGCAGGCGGACGCGTCGGCGCTCGCGGGCGCACAGGACCTGCCGAGTGACACCGTGACCGCCAAGGGCGACGCACAGTCGTGGGCCCTGAAGAACGGGATCAGCCTGTCGGCCTCGGGGGTCTCGATCGGAAACGCAGCCGCGCCGAACGACTCGATCACGGTCAAGGTCGACAAGAACTCGCCGACGTACTTCACGAAGCTCTTCGGCCTCAGCACGGTGCCGGTCCGCGCCGAGGCCACGGCACAGAGCAACCTGATGGGGTCGGCGAAGTACGTGGCGCCGATCGCGGTGAAGATCACCCACCCGATGCTGGCGGGCAAGGGGTGCCCGTGCTTCGAGACGCCGACGACGCTTCCGCTCGGGAAGACCGGCGCGCCCGGCGCGTTCGCGCTCATCGACCTCGACGGCATCAAGGGCGCAACGGGCGCCAGCGATCTCGCCGACTGGATTCTCCACGGCTACAACGACTACCTCGATCTCGGCGACTACTTCTCGAACACGGGCGCGAAGTGGAACTCGTCGCAGATCGACGACGCGTTGACGGCGCGGCTCGGGACCGTGCTGATGTTCCCGGTCTACGACACGCTCACCGGGACCGGCGTCAACGCGCTGTACCACGTCGTCGCCTGGGTCGGCTTCCGCATCGACAGCTTCACGGCGTCGGGGAGCAGCGGCTCCATCACCGGCGAGTTCACGGAGATCACCTGGGAGGGGCTGCCCGCGAGCGTGCCGACCACCGAGCCCGACCTCGGCGCTCGCGTGATCACGCTCACGCGCTGAGCCGAGCAGTGACCTAGACGGCGAGCGCGGCGAGCACGTCGTCGGCGTGCGTCGCCGGCTTCACGTCGTGCATCACCTTCTTGACGTTCCCGTCCGCGTCGATCACGAACGTCGAGCGGTTGACGCCCATGTAGCTCTTGCCCATGTACTTCTTCTCGCCCCAGACGCCGTACTCCTCGGCGACGGCATGGTCGGTGTCGGCGAGCAGCGTGAACGGCAGCTCGTACTTGCTCCGGAACTTGACATGCGACGACTCGTCGTCGGGGGAGACGCCGAGCACGACCGCGCCGGCGCGCTCGAACTCGCCGTAGGCGTCGCGGATCCCGCACGCCTGCGTGGTGCAGCCGGGCGTGTCGTCCTTCGGATAGAAGTAGAGGACGACGGGCTTGCCTCGAAGATCCGACAGCTTGACGTTCTCGCCGTTGTCGCTTCGAAGCTCGAAGTCCGGTGCAGGCTTGCCTTCCTCGATCACGTTGCCTCCCTGTAGCGTTCGCCGCCGATGCTAACGGCGCACCGCACCGTCGCATTCCTCGTGCTCGCCGCCACCTGGGGCTCGGCGGTCCTCGCCGGCCTCGCGTACTACCGCCGGCGAGAGCCGCGCGGGCTCGTGACGCACCTGATCGCGCTGGCCCAGACGCTCCTCATCGCACAGGTCGGGCTCGGCCTGCTCCTCTTGAGCGGCCACCATCGCTCGCCGCACCGCCTGCACTATCTCTACGGCACGCTCTCCCTCCTCGCGGTGCTCGCCCCCTGGCTCTACGCGCCGACCGAGCGCCGCGCGCGGCTCGCCTGGTTCGCCGGGGCTACCCTGGTGGGAGGAGCACTTGCGGTGCGGGCGTACATGACGGGAACATGAGAGCCGGCTTCTTCTCGCGGATGAACCCGACCCTGCGCGGGTTCCTGATCATCGCGGCGATCGCCGCCGTCATCGTCGTGCTCCGCCTCCAGGTGACGCTCGTCGTCCTGCTCGTCGTCGCCCGGATCGCGTTCATCCTCGCGATCGCCTTCTTCGTCTTCCTCATGTGGCGGGAGCGCCGGAGCGAGATCTCGCAGTGGCCCGCGCGCGCCCGCGTCGTCTTCTACGGGGCGGCGCTCCTCGCCGTCGCCGACCTCGCCGTCAACTGGTGGGGAGGCGCCCACGGCGTCCAGGTGCTCGCCTTCGTGGCCGTGCTCGCGCTCTGCGGCTTCGCGATGTTCCGCACGTGGCGGGACCAGCACACCTACAGCTGAGCGGGACGCTAGAGCTCGACGCGCGACGACGCGCCGTCGAGCGCGGCGAGCGCCTCGCGAATCGTCACGTGCTGCCCGACGAAGATCGGCGTGTCGCGGAGCGTGTACGCCGACGCCTCGCTCTCGCGCAGCCGCAGCATCAGGTGCATGAAGTCGGCGGGCTCGTCGCACTCGAACGCCGTCATGAACTCCTGGTCGTCGATGCCGAACGAGTAGGTCGTGTGGTTCTTGATGCCGGGGAACTCCTCGCGGCCGATCGTGATGTGCTCGTCCATCGCGCGCTGGCGGTCGGCTGCGGAGAGCGCGTACCAGGGGCGCACCTTCTCGAACGGGTAGACGACGAGATACGGCGAGCCCTGCGGGACGATCTTCCGCGCGCGGCGGGCGCTCGTGTACTGCGACGCCTTCGTCGTCGCGAGGTACGAGTACGGCGTCTCGAGCCAGCCCGCGAGCGGCGTCGCGTTCAGCGCGGCGCCGAGCTCTCCGAGCGACTCGTAGCGGTCGGCGATCTTCCAGAGGAAGAAGTCGGTCTCGGGCCGCACCCCGGTCGTCGTGTAGGCGCGGAGATGGTCGAAGCCGTCGGCGAGATCCTCGACGACCTCCGCGAACGCGTCCTTCCCCGCCTGCCGCTCCTCGAGGGGGAGCCGCCGCCAGGCCGGGTCGACGCGGTAGAACGTGTACGCGACGTACTGGCCCTCCACGTGCCGAATGCTAGCCGCGCCGCACGGGAATGCGCAGGAGCGCAGCCGGTCCCGGGTTCACGGCCGCGGTCGCCGACAGCCGCACGCGATACGAGCCGTGCGCCGGCGGGATGCGCAGCGCGACCTTCGCCGGGCGCCCGCCCGTCGCGAGCCCGCGCCTCGTGGTCAGGAGCTTGCCCGGGAGACGGTAGAGCTGTGCGACGTACGCGCAGTCGAGGTCGCAGCTGAGCCGGAAGCTCGATCCCTTCTGGACGAGCTTCGCCTTCACCCGCAAGGCGAGCCCGTCGCAGTGCGCCACGACGCCGCGGCGGGACTCGTCGAGGGCCGCCTTCGTGTCGGCGAGGCTCGCCTTCGGCGTGTCGTCGGCGTAGTAGAGGCCCGACTGCCAGGCGGCGAGGTCGGTCTCGTCCGCCGTGTGGAAGAGGAAGAGCCCGCGCACGTTCGGCTGGCAGAACGCGAGCTGCACGGCCTCCCGGTAGTAGAGGGCCTGGGTCTCCTCGTCGACCGGCTTCGTCGTCGAGGGCTCGGTGCCCGTGTAGAGAGCCGCCTTCGACTCCGGGATCTGCGACTCGACCCCGAACTCGTCGTACCAGATCGGCAGCTCGTAGTTGCCGAACGCCTCGCCGAGGAGCGAGACGAGCTTGTCGTAGTCGGCCAGCGCGATCGTCGACGTGTTCGGGTGGGTGCCGAGGGCGGGCGAGACGCTCGAGTTGTCCTCGTAGGGATGGAACGCGAAGCCGTCGAGGATCGGCGTCGTCCGGCCGCTCGCCCGGTACGCCTGCCCCATGTCGGCGATGAAGGCGGTGGGCGAGTGGGTCGGGCGGATGCCGCCGGCGACGTCGCCGCCGCGTGGGGAGACGGCGCCGCCGAGGACGGTCACCGCGGGCGACTGCGCCTTGATCGCGTCATAGGTGCGCGCGAGCAGCTGCTCGTAGGCGGGCGCCGCGGCGTCGCTGCCGTCGTCCGCGAATTGCGGCAGCCAGTAGCGGTTGAGGTTCGGCTCGTTGCCGATGATCACGGTCGAGAGGTCGGGCACCGCTGCGACGATCGACGCCGCGTAGGCGGCGAAGGCGGCCTGGTCCTCGTCGGTGAGCGGCGTGGTGCGGCTGCCCTGGTTCGTGATGCTCGTCAGGACGGTGACGTGGTCGAGCTTCGCCGCCGCGGCGACGTTCTCGAGCACGGTGCGGTCCGCCTCGGAGACGGCGGTCTCGCCGGGCGTCCAGATCTGCGTGATGCGCACACCGCGGAAGCCGGCGAGGGCGAGCAGGTCCATCTGCGCCTTCGCTCCCGCGAGCGTCGGCAGCCTGACGGCGTCCTCGGTGGCCCCGACGAGGAGCTCCGGGCCGCCCGCGCGCGCCTGCGGCACGGCAGCGAGAACGGCCGCCGTCGCCAGCAGATAGAGCAGAATGCGCGCCCTCATGCCTTGGCTACGGTAGCCATGGCGATGGAAGAACGCGTCCAGGAGCAGCTGAAGACGCTGCCGGCGAGACCGGGCGTCTACCTCTTCCGCGACGCGGCCGGCGAGGTGCTCTACGTCGGGAAGGCGAAGACGCTCCGCCCGCGTGTTCGCTCGTACTTCCAGCGCGGCCAGGACGGGCGCGCCCAGATCCAGCAGCTGCCGGGCCGGGTCGCCGTCGATCGAGGTGATCGTCACCGGCTCCGAGGTCGAGGCCCTGCACCTGGAGCAGAACCTCGTCAAGCGGCACCGGCCGCCGTTCAACGTGCGGCTCCGCGACGACAAGTCGTTCCCGTACATCGCCGTCACGGTCGAGGACGAATACCCGCGCGTCATGTTCACGCGGGAACGGCACCGGCGCGGCGTCTGGTACTTCGGGCCCTACGCGAACGCGAAGAAGGTGCGCGAGACGCTCGACGTGCTGAACCGCGTCTTTCCGTACCGTCCGTGCGAGGGGCCGAAGCCGGGCCGCCACTCGGGCATTCCGTGCCTCGACTACCACATCGACCGCTGCCTCGCGCCCTGCGTGGGGTACGTGACGAAGGAGGACTACCGGGCGATCATCGACGGCGTGATCGAGTTCCTCTCGGGGAACACCCGCCCGATCCGGCGAGAGCTCGAGGAGAAGATGAACGCCGCGGCGCGGGAGGAGCGCTTCGAGGACGCGGCGCGCTATCGCAACCGGCTCTTCGCCGTGCAGCATCTCGTCGAGCGCCAGGCCGTCGAGCGGCAGTCGGTCGGCACCGTCGACGTGATCGGGTTCGCGGCGGACGGCGACCGCGCCGTCGTCCAGATCTTTCCGCTGCGCGGCGGCAAGATGGTCGACCGCCACTCCTTCCACCTCGAGAACGTCGAGGGGCAGGACGTCACGACGGCCATCGAGTCGTTCTGCCTCGAGTACTACGGCTCGGCGCCGAGCGTGCCGCCGCAGATCGTCGTGCCGCGCGAGGTCGGCGACCTCTCGGCGCTCGCGGAGCTGCTGTCGGAGAAGCGCGGCTCGCGCGTCGAGATCCGACGCGCCGAGCGCGGCGAGAAGCGGCGCCTCCAGGAGCTCGCCGACGAGAACGCGCAGCAGGCGCTCGTGAGCGAGCAGGCCGCGACCGAGCAGAAGCGCGCGCGCCGCGTCGAGGCGCTCGAGGAGCTGCGCGAGGCGCTGAACCTCGAGTCGCTGCCGCTCCGCGTCGAGTGCTACGACATCTCGCACGCCATGGGGCAGGACCCCGTCGGCTCGATGGTCGTCTTCCAGGACGCGATGCCGAAGAAGGCGGACTACCGCAAGTTCGGGATCAAGGAGGCGGGCGGCGACCCCGACGACTTCGCCGCGATGGCGGAGGTGATCGCGCGGCGCTTCGCACGGCTCTCCGACGGCACGGGCGACACGCACGACGCGTCGTTTGCCGCCGCGCCGAACCTCGTCGTGATCGACGGCGGCAAGGGCCAGCTGTCGGCCGCGCTCGCGGCGATGCAGGCGTACGACCTGCCGCGGGTTGCGGTGATCGCGCTCGCGAAGCGCATCGAGGAGGTGTTCGTGCCCGGGCGGAGCGAGCCGATCGTGCTCTCGCGGCACAACCCCGGGCTGCAGCTCCTGCAGCGGATCCGCGACGAGGCGCACCGCTTCGCGCTCGGCTTCCACCGGCAGCGGCGGGAGTCGCGCGGCTTCGCGTCGATCTTCGACGACCTCGAGGGCGTCGGCCCGTCCCGCCGGCGTGCGCTCCTGAACCACTTCGGCTCGGTCGACGAGATGCTCGCCGCGACGCCGGAGGAGCTCGAGGGCGTTCCCGGCGTGCCCGCGAAGACGGCGCGCTCGATCTACGCGCAGCTGCACAAGACCGGCCGCGGCTGACGCTGATAGGAACCCGGGGTGGACGCGCCCGTCACCGGCCCGGCGGCCGCCCTGCGGCTGATCGGCCACCGCAACTTCGGCCCGTACTTCGTCGGCAACGCCGCCTCCGCAAGCGGCACGTGGTTCCAGAACCTCGCGGCGCAGCTCTACGTCTACCGGCTCACGCACTCGCCGTTTCTGCTCGGCGTCCTGAACTTCGGCAACTTCATCCCGGTGCTCGTCCTCGCGCCGTGGG
Organism: uncultured Actinomycetes bacterium; assembly: GCA_963831405.1. Lineage (GTDB taxonomy): Bacteria > Actinomycetota > Thermoleophilia > Gaiellales > Gaiellaceae > Palsa-739. The sequence continues at coordinate 420,992 of CAWHPX010000017.1, read as the reverse complement.
CGGGCAGCGCCGCCGACCGTCTCGACCGGCGGCGCCTCCTCCTGGGCACGCAGCTCGGCTCGACCGCCCTCGGCGCCCTGCTCGCCGTGCTCGCGTGGACGGGGCACGCCCCGGTCTGGGTCGTGATCCTCTGCGCGCTCGGGCTCGGCATCGGCAGCGCCTTCTCGGCGCCGGCCTCCCAGGCCCTGATCGGCGACCTCGTGCCCCGCGAGGAGCTGCAGTCGGCCGTCGCCCTCAACTCGATGACGTTCAACCTCGCGCGCGCGGTCGGGCCGGCCCTCGCCGCGCTCTCGGTGAAGCACCTCGGCATCCCGGCGTCGTTTGCGATCAACTCGGCGTCGTACCTCCTGCTCGTCGTGGGCGTCCTCGTCGTGCGCACCGAGCCGCGCCGGCGGGCCAGCCGGGCAGAGACGCGGCTGCGGGAGAGCCTCCGGCTCGTGCGCCGGCAGCCGCGGCTCCTCGCCTTCCTCCTGATCGTCGCCGCGGTGGGCTTCGCGAGCGATCCGGTCAACACCGAGGCGCCGGCGTTCGCCCGCGTCTTCGGGAAGCCGGACACGTGGGCCGGCGTGATCATCGGCGCGTTCGGCGCCGGCGCGGTCGCGGCCGCGTTCCTGCTCGCCGGCCGCGTCGCGGGCTCGAGCCGGCGGATGCTCTTCACGCTCTCCCTCCTCGGCGGCGGCGTCATCGCGCTTCTCCCTCACGCCGTGGCTCTCGCTCGGCTTCGTCTTCCTCGCCGTCGGCGGCTTCGGCTACCTCGCCTCGAACACCTCGGCGACGAGCAGGCTCCAGCTCGAGGTCGCCGAGCACCAGCGCGGCCGGATCATGGCCCTCTGGAGCGTCGCCTTCCTCGGCCTGCGGCCGCTCGCGAGCCTCGCGGACGGCGGCATCGCCGGCGCGTTCGGCGTACGGGCGGCCGGCGTCGTCCTCGCCGTGCCGGTGCTGCTCGTGGCCGCGCTGCTGCTCGCGGCCGGGCGGCGCCGGAGCACGTGAACGACTCTTACACGGCGCTCACGGAACGCTTACGAGGCGGGTCCACACTCGTGCGCATGGAGCTGCACTTCATCGCGGACGACCTGGAGGAGCACACCTGGTACGTCGAGCTCGTCGCCGACTTCGTCGACGACGTCCAGCGCTTCGCCGCGTCGCAGCCCGACGGGCTCGACTCCGGGATCGACTACCGGCCCGCGTCCGGCTCCGACCCCATGTAGGGATAGCGGTAGTCGGTCGGCGGCACGAACGTCTCCTTGATCGTCCGCGGCGACACCCAGCGGATCAGGTTCCACATCGAGCCGGCCTTGTCGTTCGTGCCCGACGCGCGGGCGCCGCCGAACGGCTGCTGCCCGACGACGGCGCCCGTCGGCTTGTCGTTGACGTAGAAGTTGCCGGCCGCGTAGCGGAGCCGCTCGTGGGCGAGGTCGACCGCGCCCCGGTCGCGCGAGAACACGGCGCCGGTCAGCCCGTAGGGCGCGCCGGAGTCGATCAGGTCGAGCGTGTCGGCGTACTGCTTCTCGTCGTAGACGAACGCCGTCACGACCGGGCCGAAGAGCTCCTCCTTCATCGTCCGGAAGCCGGGATCCGTCGTCTCGATCACGGTCGGCTCGACGAACCAGCCGTCCGAGTCGTCGTAGCCGCCGCCGACGAGCACCGACGCCTTCCCGTTCGCGGCGTTCGCCTCGTCGATCGCCGCCTTCTGGGTCTTGAACGAGCCGCTGTCGATGACGGCGCCCATGAAGTTGCCGAAGTCGGAGACGTTGCCGACCTTGAGCGAGCGCACCTCCTCGACGAGGCGCTCGCGGATCTCGGGCCACAGGTTCGACGGCGCGAAGACGCGCGACGCCGCCGAGCACTTCTGCCCCTGGTACTCGAACGAGCCGCGGACGATCGCCGTCGCGACCGCGTCCGCGTCGGCGGAGGGGTGGGCGACGATGAAGTCCTTGCCGCCGGTCTCGCCGACGATGCGCGGGTAGTTGCGGTACTGCTCGAGATTCTTCGAGACGGTGCGCCACATGCCGTTGAAGACGGCGGTCGAGCCGGTGAAGTGGATGCCGGCGAGATCGGGGCTCGCAATCGCCGGGTCGCCGACCTCCGCGCCGGAGCCGTAGACGAGGTTGATCACGCCCGGCGGCAGGCCGGCCTCCTCGTAGAGCTTCATCAGGAAGTGCGCCGAGTACGCCGCCGTCGACGCCGGCTTCCAGACGACGGTGTTGCCCATCAGCGCCGCCGACGTCGGGAGGTTGCCGGCGATCGCCGTGAAGTTGAACGGCGTCACCGCGAACACGAAGCCTTCGAGCGGCCGGTACTCGAGCCGGTTCCAGAGGCCGGGCGACGAGATCGGCTGCTCCTCGTAGATGCGCGTCATGTACTTGACGTTGAAGCGCCAGAAGTCGATGAGCTCGCAGGCCGAGTCGATCTCGGCCTGGTGCGCCGTCTTCGACTGCCCGAGCATCGTCGCGGCGTTCAGCGTCTGCCGCCACGGGCCCGCGAGGAGCTCCGACGCGCGGAGCAGCACCGCCGCCCGCTCCTCCCACGGCGTGCGCGACCAGTCGTGCCACGCCTCGCCGGCGGCCGCGATCGCGCGCTCGACCTCTTTCTCGCCGCCCTTGTGCACGGAGGCGAGGACGTGCGAGCGGTCGTGCGGCTCCACCGCGTCGAAGATGTCGCCGGTGCGCACCTCCTCGCCGCCGATCACGAGGGGGATCTCGAGCTGCTGCGACTCGAGCTCGGTCAGCCGGACGCGCAGCTCCTCGCGCTCGGCCGAGCCCGGCGCGTAGTTGCGGACAGGCTCGTTCACGGGGTCGGGCACGCGGAAGATTCCATGGGAGCTCATGCGGACGATTCTAGGATTCGGACGATGGCGGTGACGCACGTGGCGTACGAGGCCGAGGGCTGGGGCGTGGGCGAGCTCTGGCTCGAGGGCGGCCGCGTCGTCTGGCACGAGCTCCCGCACGCCGGACCGAGGGCCCGGGTCACAGACCGTTACGTGGAGCTCGTGGCACGGCTGCAGGCGTTCTTCGCGGGCGCCGAGGACTCGTTCGACGACGTCGACGTCGACCTCGAGTACGAGACGGCGTTCCTCGAGCGGTGCGCGCACGCCCTGCGCGCGGTGCCGCGGGGGGAGGTCGTGACCTACGGCGAGCTCGCCGCGCTCGCCGGAGCGCCCGGCGCCGCGCGCGCGGCCGGGTCGTTCTGCGCACGGAACCGGCTCGGGCTCTTCGTCCCGTGCCACCGCGTCGTCGGCGCGGGCGGCCTCGGCTCGTACGGCTCGCTCGGGCTCGAGTACAAGCGCCGGCTCCTGGAGCTCGAGGGTGTCACTCTCTGACGACCTCCGCGAGGAGCTCTCGCAGATCGCGCCGGAGTCGGAGTGCGACGGGCTCGCCGAGCTCTCCGGGCTCTTCCACGTCGCGGGCAGCGTCCACCTGCGAGGGCGGGGCGAGATCACGCTCCATCTCGACCTCGTCACCTCGGGCGTCGCGCGGCGCGCGTTCGCGCTCCTGCGCGCCGTCGGCGTCGACTCGGAGATCCGGACGTATCAGCAACACGCATTCGACCGGGCGACGCGGTACCAGCTCCACGTCGAGGGATCGCCGCACGCCTACGGCACGCTGCACCGGGCCGGCGTGCTCGACGCCTCGCACCGTCCGCTCGAGCACCCGCCGCAGCGGGTGCTCGCCCGCCGCTCGAGCAGACGCGCGTACCTCCGCGGTGCGCTTCTCGGCGCCGGCTCGCTGAGCGGCCCCCGCGACCCGCACCTCGAGATCCGAACGGCCGAGGTCGAGGGCGCGCGCTTCCTCGCGCAGGTCGCGGCGCGGGAGGGAGCGGCGCTCCACGTCCTCGACCGCGGGCGCCACGGTGTCGCCTATGCCAAGGGAATCGAGCCGATCGCCGACCTTCTCGTCGCCGCGGGCGCCGCGGACACCGTCATCGTCCTCGAGGAGAGCTCCGTCGTCTCGGCGATCCGCGCCGACGCCAACCGGCTCGCGAACGCGGACCACGCGAATCTCGTGCGCACGAGCCGCGCGGCGCACGCGCAGCTCGAAGCGGTGCGGCGGCTCGAGCTCGACGCGCTCTCCGACGACCTGCGGGAGCTCGCGCAGCTGCGGCTGCGCCACCCGACGGCGTCGATCGCCGAGCTGGCGTCGCGCTGCCGTCCGCCGCGGACGAAAGCGTCGGCGTATCGCCGGCTGCGGCGGCTGCAGGACCTCGCCGCCGATTAGCACTTGCAAGTCGTCTAGACCGGCCGGTACCACGTCGTCATACTCGACAACGGCGGGTCCGCGCTCGTCCGGCGGCGGATTCAGACCCCGTCCGTTGCCACGGTCTCGGGTGTGGTTCAAGGACCGGGAGGGTCGTCCTCGGAGCTTCCCGGTCCGCCCGCCTTCTGCCCGCGATTCGACGCGCTCGCCCGCGCCTCGGCCTCTGCCGCGCCGTTGGTACGCTCGTTGCGGAAACCCAACGAAAGGCTTGCGAACCATGGCGAAGATCAGGGTCGGGATCAACGGCTTCGGGCGGATCGGCCGCAACTTCCTGCGCGCCCAGGCGCAGCGCGGGGGCGACTTCGAGATCGTGGCCGCGAACGACATCGGCGACACGAAGACGATGGCGCACCTGCTCAAGCACGACTCCGTGCTCGGGCGGCTCGACGCGACCGTCGAGGCAGGCGACGGCTTCATCCGCGTCGACGGCCACGAGATCGCGTTCGTGTCGGAGAAGGACCCCGCACAGCTGCCGTGGGGCGAGCTCGGCGTCGACGTCGCGATCGAGTCGACCGGGCCTCTTCACCGACCGGGCGGCGGCGCAGAAGCACCTCGAGGCCGGCGCGAAGAAGGTCGTCATCTCGGCGCCCGCGACCGACCCCGACCTGACGGTCGTGCTCGGCGTCAACGACCGCGACTACGACCCGGAGCGCCACCACATCATCTCGAACGCCTCCTGCACGACGAACTGCGTGGCCCCGGTCGCGAAGCTGCTGCACGAGGCGTACACGATCGAGCGCGGCTTCATGACGACGATCCACGCGTACACGAACGACCAGCGCACGCTCGATCTCCCGCACCCGGACCTGCGCCGTGCGCGCGCCGCTGCGATCAACCTGATCCCGACGTCGACGGGCGCCGCGCGCGCGATCGGCGTCGTCCTGCCCGACCTGAAGGGCAAGGTCGACGGCATGTCGATGCGCGCGCCCGTGCCGACCGGCTCGATCGTCGACCTCGTGGTGCAGGTCGCGCGCGAGGCCGGGAAGGACGAGGTGAACGAGCTCTTCCGGTCGAAGGCCGACACCGGCGACCTCGAGGGAATCCTCCAGTACTCGGACGAGCCGCTCGTGTCGACCGACATCGTCCACTCGTCGTACTCGTCGATCTTCGACAGCGACCTGACGATGGTGAACGGCAACCTCGTCAAGGTGTTCAGCTGGTACGACAACGAGTGGGGCTACAGCTGCCGCCTCGTCGATCTCGTCGCGAAGATCGCCGAGACCATGCCGGCGACAGTCCCCGCTTGATGCGGCACCTCTGATGCGCATGCCTCGCTCCGTCCGCGCCGCCGATGTCGCGGGCAAGACCGTGCTGGTCCGCGCCGATCTCAACGTCCCGCTCGAGGGTGGGGCGGTCGCCGACGACACGCGCATCCGCTCGTCGCTGCCGACGCTCGCGCTGCTGCTCGAGGGCGGCGCGGCCGAGATCCGCGTCTGCTCGCACCTGGGGCGGCCGAAGACCGAGGAGGATCGTGCGAAGTTCGCGATGGCGCCGGTCGAGCAGCGCCTGCGCGAGCTGCTGCCCGACGAGCGGATCCGCGTGCTCGAGAACACGCGCTTCGACCCGGGGGAGACGGCCAACGACGCGCGCTTCGCCCGGGAGCTCGCCGAGGGCTGCGATCTCTACGTGAACGACGCGTTCGGCTCGGCGCATCGCGCGCACGCATCGACCGAAGGCGTCGCGCATCTGCTGCCCGCGTACGCCGGGCTCCTGCTGCTCGCGGAGCTCGAGCATCTCGGGGCGCTCCTCGGCGAGGTCGAGCGGCCCTTCGTGCTGATCTCCGGCGGGGCGAAGGTCGACGACAAGCTCGGCGTGCTCGAGAGCCTCGGCGGCCGCGCCGACACCGTCCTCATCGGCGGCAAGATGGCCGAGCAGGTGCGCGCGGAGAACCCGCTCTCGTTCGACGTCGTGCTGCCGGTCGACGTCGTCGCCGCCTCCGAGTTCGCGGCGGACGCGGAGTCGGACGTCGTCCCCTTCGACGGGCTGCCCGAAGGGTGGCTCGGCCTCGACATCGGCCCGGAGACGCGGAAGCGGTTCGCCGAGGCGATCGCCGGCGCGCGGACGATCTTCTGGAACGGGCCGATGGGCGTCTTCGAATGGCCGCGCTTCGCCGAGGGGACGAAGGCGGTCGCGGAGGCCGTCGCCGGCAATCGCGAGGCGTTCTCGGTCGTCGGCGGCGCCGACTCCGTGCGCGCGCTGAACGAGCTCGGTCTCGCCGGGAGGATCTCCTGGGTCTCGACCGGCGGCGGCGCGAGCCTCGAGCTCCTCGAGGGCAAGGAGCTGCCCGGCGTCGCAGCGATCCCGTCGGCCTAGGATGCGCGCGTGATCGTCGCCGGCAACTGGAAGATGTTCGCGGGCCCCGATCCGTCCGAGCTCGCCTCCCGGCTTGCCGCGGTCGACGGCGTCGACGCGATCGTCGCGCCGCCGTATACGGCGCTGCACGCGTGCGTCGACGCGGGGCTCACGACGTACGCGCAGAACGTCCACTGGGAGCCGGAGGGTGCGTACACGGGCGAGATCTCGCCGCCCATGCTCCGCGACCTCGGCGTGCGCGGCGCGATCGTCGGCCATTCGGAGCGGCGCCAGTACTTCGGCGAGACCGACACGGGCGTCGCACGCCGCGCGCAGGCGGCCCTCGCCGCGGGGCTCGGCGTCATCGCCTGCGTCGGCGAGACGCAGGAGGAGCGCGACGCCGGCGACACCGAGACGCGTGCTCCGCGTGCAGGTCGAGGCGATCGGCGCCGCCTGCGGGCCGCACGACGACCTCGTGCTCGCCTACGAGCCCGTGTGGGCGATCGGCACCGGGCAGACGGCGACGCCCGAGCTCGCCGCAGGACGCGCACGCGTACATCAAGTCCCTGCTCGACCGCCCGGTCCTCTACGGCGGCTCCGTCAAGCCCGAGAACGCGGCCGAGCTGCTGGCCCAGCCGGACATCGACGGCGCGCTCGTCGGCGGCGCGTCGCTCGACGTCGACTCCTTCGTCTCGATATGCGAAGCGGCAGCACGTTCCCGCTCGTAGCGCTCGTCATCCTCGACGGCTGGGGCTGCGCCGAGCCCGGGCCGGGGAACGCGGTCGAGCTCGCCGACACGCCGGTCTTCGACCGCCTCTGGGCCGAGTGCCCGCACGCACGCCTCGCCGCCTCGGGTGAGGCCGTCGGCCTGCCGGCCGGGCAGATGGGGAACTCCGAGGTCGGCCACCTGACGATCGGCTCCGGCCGCGTCCTCGACCAGGACTTCCAGCGTGTCAACCGTGCGGTCGCCGACGGCTCCTTCTTCGAGAACGCGGCGCTCGCCGGCGCCTTCCGCCGGGCCCGCGAGCGCGGCGGCGACGTGCACCTGCTCGGCCTCGTGTCGCACGGCGGCGTCCACTCGCACATCGCGCACCTGCAGGCGCTGCTCGAGCTCGCGCGCCGCGAAGGCATGGCCGACCGGACGTGGATCCACGCGTTCACCGACGGGCGCGACGTCTCGCCGACGTCTGCCGTCCGCGACCTCGCCGAGCTCCCCGATTCGCGCATCGCGACGGTGTCGGGCCGCTACTACGCGATGGACCGCGACAAGCGCTGGGAGCGGACGCAGCTCGCGCTCGACGCGATCCTCCACGAGCGCGTCGCGGCACAGAACGGGACCGCGTGCGAGATCGTGCAGCGAAGCTACGACGCCGGCGTCACCGACGAGTTCGTCGTCCCCGTCTGGCGCGAGCACGCTCCGCCGCTCGCGCCGGCGGACGACGCCGCGATCTTCTTCAACTTCCGCCCGGACCGGGCACGCCAGCTCTCCGAGAAGCTCGGCGGGCTCGGCGTCGACCTGACGACGATGACGAAGTACCGCGACGACTTCGACTTCCCGATCGCGTTTCCCGAGCAGCACGTCGATCTCGTCCTCGCGGAGGTGCTGGCCGAGAACGGCGTCCGCCAGCTCCACATGGCCGAGACCGAGAAGTACGCGCACGTCACGTACTTCTTCAACGGCGGCCGCGAGGACGGGTTCGAGGGAGAGACGAGAGTCCTCGTGCCGTCGCCGCGCGAGGTCGCGAGCTACGACCTGAAGCCGGAGATGTCGGCCGGGGAGCTCACCGACCGCTTCACCGAGGAGATCGGCAACGGATACGCGTTCGCCGTCGTCAACTTCGCGAACCCCGACATGGTCGGCCACACGGGCGTCATCCCCGCCGTGATCCGGGCGGTCGAGACGGCCGACGCCTGCCTCGGCCGCGTCGTCGACGCGGTCCGGGGCCTCGGCGGCGTCTGCCTCGTCACGGCCGACCACGGCAACGCCGAGAAGATGCTCGAGGACGACGGCGTCAGCCCGCATACGGCGCACACGACGAGCCTCGTGCCCTTGATCGCAACCGAAAAGGCGCTCAAGCTGAGAGCAGATGGCGAGCTTGCGGACCTGGCGCCGACGATCCTGGCGCTCCTCGGTTTTGCGCAGCCCTTACAAATGGGCGGCGAAAATCTCTTGGCCGGCTCGTAACCCGGGTATCATGAGGCAACTTGTCGCTCCCACAGCCTGACTTTGGTGTCCTGCGGAAGGCACAGCGTGGAGATGAGCGCGCCTTCTCGATCATCGTCCGCGCCTATCAGGTGCCGGTCTACAACTATGTGCTGCGGCTCGTCGGAGACCGCTCGCTCGCCGAGGACCTGACGCAGGAGGTCTTCCTCCGCGTCTACCAGGGGCTGCCGCGCTTCTCGCTCCGCTCGAAGTTCACGACGTGGCTCTTCCAGGTGACGAAGAACCGCGTGCTCGACGAGCTGCGCGCGGTCGAGCGCCGCCCGCGCGCCGTCGTCGACATCGAGGACGTGCCGCCGCTCGAGGTGCTCGACCAGCCGTTCGAACGGCTCGAGGCGATCGACGCGGTGTGGCGCGCGGTCGAGAACCTGAGCGTCGACCTCAAGATGGCGCTGCTGCTCCGCGACGTCGTCGGGCTCTCCTACACGGAGATCGCCGACTCGCTCGAGGTCACGCTCGCAACGGTCAAGTGGCGGATCTACAAGGCGCGCGAAGACGTGCAGGTCGCGCTCGCCCGCGAGGGCATCTCCTTCTACGGCGCGGACGAAGCGACGCCTGCTCCGGTCGCCGCCGTCGCCGAGCCCGCCTAGCGCGAGTTCCGCGTCAGCCAGGCGGCGAGGTTCTGGGCCTGGCCCTGCGCCGTCGGCGCATGCGGCACCGGTGCGACGCGCGCGGCGGGCGCCGGCTTCGGCGTGCCGGAACCGCCCGTCGTCGCGAGGGCCGCGCCGACGCCGCCGGCGATCGCCGCGACCGCGAGGGCGGCGACCAGGATCCCGGGACGGACGCGGCGGCGTGCGGCGTGCGTGCGTCCGGGCGCCGCGATCTCCGTCGCGCGCTCCGACGGATGGCCGGGCAGCGGCAGCGTCGGCGCCTCGGGGAGGGTCGCCGCGAGCCCGCGCGCGACCGCCGCCGCGGACGCAGGGCGGTCACGGGGGTCGTCTGCGAGGCAGCGCATGACGAGCGCGGCGAGCGCCGGCGGCGCGCCGTCGGGCGGCAGGATCTCGGCGGAGTCGGTGAGCTCCGCGAGCGAGGACGGCGCCCGCGGCGGGCGGCCGGTCAGGAGCTCGTACAGCACCGCGCCGACGCCGTACACGTCGGCGGCGGCCGTCACCTCCTCGCCCCGGGCCTGCTCCGGCGCGAGGTAGGCGGCCGTGCCGAGCACCGTGCCGGCCATCGTCAGGCGCGTTCCGCCGACGCCGAACGCGACCCCGAAGTCGCCGAGCTTGAGCAGGCCGTCGCGGCGCAAGAAGAGGTTCTGGGGCTTCACGTCGCGGTGCACGAGGCCCGCGTCGTGCGCCGCGGCGAGCCCGCGGCAGATCTGCACGCCGAGCTCTGCCACCTCGTCCGCGCGCAGCCGCCCCCGGCGCGCGGCGAAGGCCGCGAGCGTCTCGCCGTCGACGTACTCCATGGCGATGAACGGGCGCCCCGCGTCCTCGCCGACGTCGTAGACGCGCACGACGTTCGGGTGAGCGAGCCGCGCCGCGAGGCGGGCCTCGCGGAGGAAGCGCGCCCGCAGCTCGTCGTCGCGCGCGAGGTTCTCGGCGAGGCGCTTGAGCGCGACCGGGCGGCCGAGGTCGACGTCGCGCGCGAGATCGACCACCGCCATCGCGCCGTGGCCGAGCGGGCGCTCGAGCTCGTAGCGCCCGGCGACCATCAGCCGCCGCCCCTGCCGTGGCCGTGGCCGTGCTCGTGATCGTCCTTCTGCCCGTGGCCGCGGGCCTTGCCGTGCCCCTCGGCCGGGGCGGGCGCCCCCTGGGAGGCCGGCGGCGGGACGCAGACGATGCGGCCCGCGAGGTCGTTGACGCCGCTCGAGAGCGGCTCGAGCAGCCGGCGCGGCACGCGGTGCGCGTTCACGGCGGCGATCACCCGGCGTCTGCAGGGCGACGGCGCGCGACCGCGCCGTGCAGCCGTCGCCGGCGGCGAGCGCCGAGGCGACGCCGTCGGCCTGACGGGCCCACGCCTGCGCGAGCGCGCGCGGCAGCCGCGGCGGCGCGGACCGTGCCGGCCGGGTGTCGCCGGAGCCGCAGCCGGCGAGAAGCGTCAGCGCGAGCAGTGCGAGGAGCGCGGTCCCTCTCACTGGCCGACTCCGAGCCGGGCCGCGAGGAGCTCCGGGCAGTCCGGCGTCGCGCATCTCGGCCTGCGTGCGCTCGACGTCGTACGGCACGCGCCGGAAGCCGGCCGTGCGCGCACCGCGATCGAGGACGAGGAAGGCGGCGTGCGGGTCGCCGTCGCGCGGCTGGCCGACCGAGCCCGGGTTCAGCAGCCAGCGCGCGTCGCCGAGCTCGACATCGGTGCCGTTCGGCGCGAGACCTCCTTCGAGCTCGGAGCCGCGCAGCGCCACGCGCAGCGCGGCGTGGCTGTGGCCGACGAGGACGAGCGGCTCCTTCGCGAGCAGCAGCGTCGCGACCGCGGCCTCGTCGGTGAGCACGTACTCCCACACGGGGTCGCGCGCACTGCCGTGGTAGAGCGCGGCGCCGTCCGCGGCGCCGGCGGGCTCGAGCGTCTCCAGCCAGTCGCGCGACGTGTCGTCCAGCACGCCGCGCGTCCACGACGCTGCAATCCCGGCGTCGCCGCTGAACTCCGTCAGGTCGATCGCGCCCGTCACTGCAAGGTCATGATTCCCACAGAGGCAAACACTTGCGCGCGACCGGACGAGCTCGCAGCACTCGTTCGGCCGCGGCCCGTAGCCGACGATGTCGCCGAGGCACCAGAGCTCGTCGACCGGCTCCGCGTCGATCGCGGCGAGCACCGCCTCGAGCGCGTAGAGGTTCGAGTGGATGTCGGACACGACGGCGACGCGCACGGCTACAGCCTGCCGACGAGGAGCCCGGCGAGCGTCGGGACCGTCGCCGGGACGGTCGACGCGACGAGCAGCAGCAGGCCCCACGCGCCGGCGGCGAGCCCGGTGACGGCGGCCGCGCGCAGCCTGAATCGCGCCGCGACGCCGAGCAGCGCGGGCGCGACGAAGTCGAGCCAGCCCATCGTGGCCGCGCCGAACGTGGCGTCCTGCAGGCGCGGGATCGGATGCCCTGCCGCCGTGGGGAGGACGGCGGCGTGGAGCGCAGTCGAGGCGGGCCCGACCTGCGGCGTCCCCCAGACGAGCGCGACGTCGACGATCGCGAGCACGACGAGCCCGGCGGCGATCGACCACCGTGGCGCGAAGGCCGCCGCCAGCTCGGCGATCGTCACCGCCGCGAGCGCGACGAGCGCGATTGCAGCGCCCTGCGCGAGCAGGCCGTCAGCGAGCCAGGCCACGAGCCAGAGCGCGACGGCGACGGGCGCACGGCGCGGGCTCGCCGCGGCGAGGGCCGGCGTGGCGACCGCGGCCACGAGCGCAAGCGCGTGCGGACCGCCGGCGACGAGGCGGAGAACGACGACGCCCGTTGCGAGTGCGACCGCAGGTGCGGCGACGCCGATCCAGCCGGCGCGGCCCCGCCGCCGCGCGCGCGGCACGAGCACGATCGCCGCCTGGACGCCGCACAGCACGGCGTACGACGGAACGAGTGTCAGTGGCCGGGTGTCTCCGGCAGGTTGCGGATGCCCTCGGTGGTCTGGTACTTCGACCACGAGTCCTGGAGCGCGGCGATCAGCTCCTCGAGGAACCGCGGCGACGCGTTGATGCGGGCGACGACGGCGCCCGGCACGTCGCCCTCCTCGACCTCGTGCTCGATGCGGGCGAACGTCAGGGTGAACTCGTAGCGCGAGAAGCTGATGTTCGCGAAGTTCGCATACGAGCCGGCGATCTCCGACGGCTCGAGGTGGATGTTGAGACGGCGCTCGCCGGGCTGCGGCTCCTCGGGCACGAGTTCGTCGTCCACACCGGAATACTAGAGGCGTGCAACCGAACCTCCGCCTGCACCAGGTCCTCCGGCTCCTGGGCGCGATCGTCCTCACGCTCGCCGGCGGGACGATCGGCTTCCGTCGGACCCTGTCGGAAGGCTGGATCCAGTCCTTCTACCGCGCCGTCGTCACGGCGACGCTCGCCGGGCTCGACACCGTGCCGTCGAACGACGGCGCGCGAATCGTCTCGATCGTGCTCGTTCTCGCCGGGTTGACGATCATCGCCTATGCCGGCGCCGTTATCGTCGAAGCCATCGCCGGCGGCGTCTTCACCGGTGTCCTGAGCGAACGACGGAGGGAACGGACGATCGAACGCCTGCGCGACCACTTCATCATCTGCGGCTACGGCCGCGTCGGCCGCCAGGTCGCCGACGAGTTTCGCGCGGCGAACGTGTCGTATGTCGTCCTCGACTTCCGTGAGGACGCCGTCGCGGCGGCGCAGGAGCGCGGCGACCTCCTGATCGAGGGCGACGCGACCGACGACGGCGATCTGCGCCGCGCCGGGATCGACCGTGCGTCGGGCATCGTCGTCGCCTCCGACGACGACGCCGACAACCTGTACATCTCTCTGTCCGCACGGCACGCGCGCGCCGACATCCAGATCGTCGCGCGCGCGTCCGACGCCGACGCCGAGAAGAAGCTCTTCCTCGCGGGCGCGGACCGGGTCGTGATGCCGTACACCGCCGCCGGCCGCACGATGGCGAACCTCGTCCTGAAGCCGCAGGTGATGTCGTTCCTCGACGCCGTCACGACGGCCACCGGCCCCGATCTCCACATGGCCGAGATCGAGATGCACGAGTCCTGCGCGAATGCCGGCCGGACGATCCGCGACGTCCGCGTCCGCCACGAGACGGGGGCGATCATCGTCGCGCTGCGCAAGCGCGACGGCACCTTCGACACGACGCCCGAGCCCGACGCGGTGATCGAGCCCGGCGACGTGATCGTCGGCGTCGGCACGACCGAGGAGCTCTCGCGGCTCGAGGACCTCTTCGCGCGGCGGGAGCCCGTTGTCGACTGATCCCGTCGCGGCGCTCGCCGCCCGCGTCGGCGCCGGCGTGACGCTCGAGCGGCCGGCGGACGCCGGGCACGGCGACTACGCGACGAACGCGGCGCTGAAGCTCGCGGGCACGCGCAGGCAGGCGCCGCGCGACCTCGCCGCCGAGCTCGCCGAGCTCGCGCGCGCGCTGCCGGAGGTCGACCGCGTCGAGATCGCCGGCCCGGGGTTCGTGAACCTCTTCCTCTCGGATGCGTGGTTCGGCGACACGTTGCGGGCGATCCTCGAGGCAGGCGACGGGTTCGGCGGCGGCCTCGCGCAGCCGCGGCAGCGCATCCAGGTCGAGATGGTCTCGGCGAACCCGACCGGCCCGATCACGGTCGCCGCCGCCCGGAACGGCGCCTTCGGGGACTCCGTCGCCCGGCTGCTCGAGTTCGCGGGCCACGACGTCGAGCGCGAGTACTACTACAACGACGCCGGCGCGCAGATGGACCGCTTCCGCGAGTCGGTGGAGGCGGCGCGGCGCGGCGAGGAGCCGCCCGCCGACGGCTACCACGGCGACTACGTCGTCGATCTCGCGCGCGAGCCCGGCGATCCCGTCGCGGCGATGCGCAAGAAGATCGAGGAGTCGCTCGAGCGCTTCCGCGTGCACTTCGACTCGTGGGCGAACCAGAGCGTCGTCGAGAAGCGCGTGGCGGAGCTGCTGCCGAGGCTCGACACCTACGAGGCCGACGGGACGCTCTGGGCGCGCACGAGCGAGCACGGCGACGACAAGGACAGGCCGCTCATCCGCTCGTCGGACGGCTCGTTCCTCTACTTCGCGGCCGACGTCGCCTACGTGCAAGACAAGTTCGAGCGCGGCTTCGACACCGCGATCTACGTGCTCGGCGCCGATCACCACGGGTACGTCGCGAGGCTGAAGGCGGCGGCGGCGATGCTCGGCTACGACCCGGCGCGCGTGGAGGTGCTGCTCTACCAGCTCGTCCACCTCTCGAAAGGGGGCGAGCAGACGAAGATGTCGAAGCGGCGCGGCGACGTCGTGTTCCTCGACGACTTCATCGACGAGATCGGCGTCGACGCCGCGCGGTGGTACCTCGTCAACCGCGGCCCCGACCAGACGATCGAGATCGACGTCGACCTCGCCGCGGAGCGCTCGCAGAAGAACCCGGTCTACTACGTGCAGTACGCGCACGCCCGCGTCGCCGGCATCCTGCGGAACGCCGGCGACGCCGAGCGCTCGCCCGAGCCGGCTGCGCCGCTCGCGCCGGAGGAGCGCGAGCTCGTCAAGCGCCTGGCGGAGCTGCCGGAGATCGCGCTCGACGCGGCGGAGAAGCGCGGGCCGCAGGCGATCCCGACCTACGCGATCCGCGTGGCCGACGACTTCCATCGCTTCTACCACGAGCACCGCGTCCTCGAGAGCGACCAGCAGGCGTTCCGCCTCGCGCTCTGCCGTGCGACGCAGATCGTGATCGCGCGCTGCCTCGACCTCGTCGGGGTCGAGGCGCCCGAACGAATGTAGGATCGCGTTCCCGTGAGCGCGCGCCAGGCCCCCGACCGCAACATCGCGATGGAGCTCGTCCGGGTGACGGAGGCCGGCGCGATGGCGGCGGCCCGCTGGATCGGGCGCGGGAAGAAGGAGAGCGCCGACCAGGCCGCGGTCGACGCGATGCGGTTCGTCCTCGACAGCGTCAGCATGCGCGGCGTCGTCGTGATCGGCGAGGGGGAGAAGGACGAGGCGCCGATGCTCTACAACGGCGAAGAGGTCGGCAACGGCGAAGGGCCGGAGGTCGACGTCGCCGTCGACCCGCTCGAGGGCACGCGCCTGACCGCGCTCGGCCAGCCGGGCGCGATCGCGGTGATCGCGGTTGCCGAGCGCGGCACGATGCTCTTCCCGGGCGCGGCGTTCTACATGGAGAAGATCGCGGTCGGCCCGCGCGCGGTCGACGTGATCGACATCACGAAGACGCCGGCGGAGAACGTCGCGCACGTCGCGGCGGCGCTCGGGAAGACGGCGCGCGAGGTCGACGTCGTCGTGCTGGAGCGCGAGCGGCACGAGGCGCTCATCGACGAGCTCCGCGACGCGGGCGCCCGCGTGAAGCTGATCCGCGACGGCGACGTTGCCCCTGCCATCGCCGCCGCGCAGCCCGGGACGGGCGTCGACATGCTCTACGGGATCGGCGGCACGCCGGAGGGCGTCATCTCCGCGGCGGCGCTCAAGTGCGTCGGCGGCGGCATCCAGGGCCGGCTCTGGCCGCGCTCGGACGAGGAGCGCCGGCAGCTGCTCGACGCGGGGCTCGATCCGGCGCGCGTGCTGCACACGAACGACCTCGTGGCCGGCGAGGACGTCTTCGTCGCCGCCACCGGCGTCACGAACGGCCCGCTGCTCGCCGGCGTGCAGTACTCGCGCGGACGGCGCGCGTCACCGACTCGATCGTCATGCGCTCACGCTCGGGAACCGTGCGGCGCGTCAGCGCGCAGCAGTCGATCGAGAAGCTCTCCGCCCTCACGGGCTTCGAGTACCGCTAGTCGGCGCAGGCGGCGCGTATCGCTCGCGCGTGACCTACGCAGTCACGCTCTCCTTCTCCATCGCGGGCGCGTAGGTGCCGGTGCGCGCGGCGCCGTTCATCTTCGCGCGGTGGTAGTACGCGCGCTGCGCCGCCTCGACGTTCTCCGTCTTGCCCTGCCAGGCCTTGAGCGCGGGCGCCTGCAGCGCGCGGCCGTACGAGAACGAGAGCTGCCACGGGTGCGGGCCGCGGGCGTTCATCGCGTTCAGGTGGGCCGTCGCGTCCTCGTCCGACTGGCCGCCGGAGAGGAAGACGATCCCGGGCACCGCGGCGGGCACGTGCTTGTAGAAGCAGTGGAGCGTCGCCTCTGCCACCTCGTCGACGCCGGCGCGCGCCGACGCCTCGTAGCCCGAGAGCACCATGTTCGGCTTGAGGAGGCTGCCGAAGAGGTCGATGCGCTGGTCGAAGAGCTCGGTGTAGAGCGCGTCGAGCACGCGTGAGGTCACGTGCTCCGCACGGTCGATCGTGTGCGTGCCGTCCATCAGCACCTCGGGCTCGACGATCGGCACGATGCCCGCCTCCTGGCAGAGCGCGGCATAGCGCGCAAGCGCGTGTGCGTTCGTCCAGATGCAGTAGTCGCTCGGGAGGGCGTCGGTGATCGTGTACGTCGCGCGCCACTTCGCGAAGCGCGCGCCGAGGCCGCGGTACTCCTCGAGCCGGCCGCGGAGACCGTCGAGGCCCTCCGTCACCGTCTCGCCGTCGGCGTGCGCGAGCGGCTTCGCTCCCTGGTCGACCTTGATGCCCGGGATGACGCCCTTCGAGGCGAGGAGCTCGGGGAACGGCGTGCCGTCGGACGCCTGCTGCCGGATCGTCTCGTCGAAGAGGATGACGCCGCTGATGTACTCCTCGGCGCCCGACGTCGTGAAGAGCAGCTCGCGGTACGCGCGCCGGTTCGCCTCCGTCGATTCGACGCCGATCGAGTCGAAGCGCTTCTTGATCGTGCCGGTGCTCTCGTCGGCGGCGAGGATGCCCTTCCCCTCGGCGACGAGCGCGACGGCGGTCTCGTGCAGCTCACTCTGGGCCATCGGTACCCCTTCTCGTTGCTCGTTGACGTTGAACGGATTATTCCGCGAGCCGAGGGCCGAGGCTCGGTAGAATCGTCGTCCGGTCAGGCGGACGTAGCTCAGTTGGTAGAGCACTGGCTTCCCAAGCCAGGTGTCGTGGGTTCGAGTCCCATCGTCCGCTCTCTCGAAGGACATTCGCGAAACGACCGGCGCTCCGGCATGCTTCGCGGTGTGCGGCAGCACCTTGTCTCCCACTGGCGCGTCTGGCTCGCCGTCGTGGCGGCGGTCGTTGCCGTCAACGAGCTGGTCGACCGGAACTTCTTCGACCATCGGGAGCACGTCGACGGCGACGTCGCCCTCGCGGTGATCGCTCTTTGCATCGGCTTCTTCGGGTCGTACCTCGTCGCCCGCCGGCGGCCGGGACGGGCCTAGCCGCGTGGTGCGCCCCCTGCGCCGACGGGTCGCCGTCGCCTCCGTGCCTGGCGCGGCCGCCGTCGTCGCGCTCGTCACGGTGCTCACGCGGCTCGGCGTCGTCCCGCTCCGCGACCTCGCGGCGAGCCCGCCCGCGGTTGCCGGCGGGCGCGAGTGGCTGCTCGCGACGAGCGCGCTCGTCGCCGACCGGCCCGCGCTCGCCTCGATCGCCGGCCTCCTCGTCGTCGGCCTGACGGCGCTCGCGCTCGCCGGCCCGCGCGTGCTGTGGGTTGCGGCCGCCGCGGGCCATCTCGTCTCCACCGTCGTCGTGTACGGCGTCCTCGACGCCGCCGGCGTGACGGTCACGAGGCTCGACTACGGGACGTCGGCGGTGATCGCCTCGTGGATCGGCGTGATTGCGTGCCTCCTCTGGGTGCGCGGGAGCGGCGCCTCGCCGCGGTCGGCCTCGTCGTCGTCGCGGCACTGGTGGGCTGGCTCTGCCGCCCCGACCTCGACATCCTCGACACCGAGCACGCCGTGGCGCTCGCCGTCGGCGTCGGGGTTGCAGCCTGGGCGCCGCGCCTAGCTGCGGCGCCGGCGAGGCTGCTTCTTGTGCGCTTCAGGCTTGTGCTTCAGGGCGGTCGCCTGCGGCACGGAAGCGGTTGAGCGGGCGGCCGTGCGGACGCCGAACTCCTGCGCCCAGAGCACGGCGCCGGTGTAGCCCTGGAACGCCTCGTTCGGCGCATAGCCGATGCCGAGCTCGGTGAACGCGGCGGTGAGGATGTTCTCGCGGTGGCCGGTCGAGTGCAGCCACGCCGACATGGTCTGCCGCGGCGTCCCGAACGAGCCCGTGCCCCAGGCGATGTTCTCGCCGATCCGGTAGCTCGCCGCAGCGTTCGTGTACGTCGAGAACACCGCGTCGAAGGGCTGGCCGCACGGCTCGTGGCTGAAGACGCCGCAGCTCAGGTCTGCGGCGAGCTTTGCGTTGCCGGCGGTGTCGAGGGTCGTGCTCAGCTGCAGCGGCGAGAGCCCGGACTGCGCGCGCGCGTAGTTCGTCAGGCAGGTCATCACGAGCTGCGCGGTGTGCTGGTCGAGGTTCAGCTGCTCGTCGGCAGGCCCGCAGGTCCCGGCAGGGGCGAGGAGCGCCGCGTACGGGTCGTCGGCTGCGCGCGCCGTGCCGGCGGAGAGAAGGAGTGCGGCCGCGAGGGCGGCAAGGAGCGAGAGCCGCATCGACTCATGTAGATGCGGCGGGCCGGAGCGGGCCTCCCCCGAGTGGGGGTTATCCGGGCCGTTATCCGGGCCGCTATCCGGGCCAGGAAGCGCTCAGCCTGGCGCGCGTCGCGAGCAGATGCTCGGGAATCACCTTGACGTCGCCGAGGACGGGCATGAAGTTCGTGTCGCCGGCCCAGCGGGGCACGACGTGCAGATGGCCGTGGGCCGGGATCCCGGCGCCGGCGATGCGGCCGATGTTCCAGCCGAGATTGAACCCCTCCGGCCGATAGACGGCGTGCAGCGCGTCCATGCCGCGCGCGCCGAGCCGGTGGATCTCGAGCGCCTCGTCGTCGTCGAGGTCGCCGAAGTTCACGTCGTGCCGTGTCGGCGCGACGAGCAGGTGACCGGACGCGTAGGGGAACTTGTTGAGCACGACGATCGCGCGCTCGCCCCGGTGCACGACGAGATGCCGCTCGTCCTCGTCGCTCGCGGCGGCCGCCGCGTCGCAGAGGAAGCAGCCGTCCTGGCTGTCGGCGTTCTGGACGTACTCGAGGCGCCACGGCGCCCAGATCCGCTCTAGAGCCACTTCTTCCAGCGGAAGAAGCCGAGCATCGAGATGACGACGACGACCATCGCGGCGAGGGTGACGAGGAAGCCGTTCGAGCTGTCGAACCCGGGGAAGTGCACGTTCATGCCGAAGAAGCCGGTCAGGAACGTCAGCGGGAGCATCACGACGCTGAAGATCGTGAGGACGTACAGGATGTCGTTCTGCTGGTGCGAGATGAGCGACTCGTTCGTGTCCTCGAGCGCCTCGACGACTTCCTTGTAGTTGTCGAGCAGGTCCCAGATGCGCTCGCTCGCGTCGACGATGTCGTCGAAGTAGAGCTCGAGCTCCTCCGGCAGGAAGCGCTCGACGCCCCGCTCGAGCTGGCGCAGCGTCGGCCGCTGCGGCCGCACGATCTTGCGGTAGGAGATGATCTCCTGCTTCACCTTGTGGATGTCGCGGACGCGCTCCTTCGCCCGGGGCGTCGTGTCGTCGATCTCCTCGTCGATCTGCCGCAGCTTGAACGCGATCTTGTCGAGGATCGGGAAGCAGTAGTCGTAGAGGTCGTCGAGGATCTCGTACAGCAGGCGGCCCGAGCCGCGCGAGAAGAGGTTGTGGCGCAGCTCTTCGTTGTCCGTGCAGCGCTGGAAGAGCCGCGACACGGGGCGGAGCTCGACGGTCGGAAGCGTCACGAGGTAGTCGGGCCCGACGAAGACGTCGAGCTCGCCGGCGTTCAGGCGGCCGACCGCGGCGTCGTAGACGGGAAAGTGGAGGACGGCGAAGAGATAGCCGCCGCCGTCGGCCTCGGTGTACGCGTCGACCTTCGGGCGCTCGCGACGCGACAGCACGTCCTCGACGTCGAGCGGGTGCCAGCCGAAGCGCGCGGCGAGCTCCTGGACCTCGTCGTGGGTCGGCCCCTCGAGGTGGATCCAGGTCAGTCCGTCGTGCTCGAGCTCAGCGAGCCGCGGGCGCGGCGCGGCGACCTCGGCGCGCGAGGACTGCCCGACGCGGCGCGTACGGATGCGGGGCAGGCTCGGCACTTGTACTGAGAGGGTCGCTTGTCGCCAACACGGGCATGTTCGCAGTCTACCCCGGAGACCCTGCTCCTAGACCTCTTCCGGGGAAAGCGACGTGCAGGAACGCGGGCGGCTCCGCATCGGTCAGAGTGCGTCAGCCGGCAGGAATCGCGACGGCGGCAGGCTCGCCTCGCGGCGTCAGCCGCACGCGTTCGGGCAGCCGCCGTTCGAGTGCGAGCGCCGCGCCCGCACACGCGAGGTTGACGCCGGCGGCGATCGGCCAGAGCAGGAGCGGCGCGTGCCCGAGGAAGAACCCGCCCGCGGCGGGCCCGACGATCCAGCCGACCTGCCACGAGAGGCTCGAGAGCGCGAGGTAGCGGCCGACGAGCGCCGGCGGCGCGAGGTCGACGCCGAGCGGCGTGTGGATCGCGCCGTGCAGGCACTCGCCGATCGAGAAGACGAGCATCGCACCCGCCAGCACGGCCGCAGCCGCGGTGGCCGTCGTCCATGCGCCCGCAGCCCAGACGAGGAGGAGCGCGGCGGCCCACACGACGCCCATCACGGCGAGGCCGCGCATGCGCCGCCGTCCCTGCACGAGCTTTGCGACCGGCAGCTGGAAGATGACGATGCCGATCGCGTCGAGGGCGAAGATGACACCGACCTCCTGCTCGCTCACGTGCGTGACGTTCTTGCCGAACGCTGGGAGCAGCTCGATCATCAGCGAGATCGCAGCCGTCATGAACGCTGCGTTCAGTGCGCGAATAGGCGAGGAACGTGCGGTCGCGGGCAACGGCCCGCCAGCTGCCCCGGGCGCGGTCGGGGTGCAGCCCCGGCGTCCGAACGCGCAGCAGGACGACCATGTACGCGACGTACGTCGCGGCGTTGACGGCGAAGAGAACGGTGAACGACGAGGGATGCGACACGGAGGCGATGAGTCCTGCAGCCACGCCGCCGATCGCGGCGCCGAGGTTCATCGTCAGGCGCTGCAGCGCGTACGCCGGCGAGCGGCGGGAGGGCGGAGTGAGGCCCGCGAGCAGAGCGGACTGAGAGGGCCAGAAGGAGCCGCTGCCCGCGCCCCAGACGACGTACACGGCGAATGCGTGCCACGGCGTGCGGATGAGCGGCATGAGCGCGAACGCAACCGTCATCACCGACAGCGCGCCGACGAGCACCCGCTTCGGCCCCGCGCGGTCGGAGAGCGTGCCGCCGACGAAGCCGCTCGCGAGCGCGGTCGCAGACTGAGTCGCCGCCGCGAGCCCCGCGACGCCGAGCGAGATCCCCCGCACGTTGTGGAGGTAGATGATGAGGAACGGGAGGACGACGCCGTTCCCGAACGCGTTCAGGAGACCGCCGGTCTGCAGCACGTAGACGTCCCGCGGCAGTTGTGGGTTCAGGCTCCGGAAGTAGCTCCGCATCGCGTACGTCCTGGGCCGCGCCGACCTGCGCGGCGCGGCCCGACCACCTCAGTCGATCAGCGCCCGACTCCGCAGCGAGAACCCCGAGCGAGCAAAGCGCAGCGGTCGCGAAGGGTGATAAGCACTCATGCGCCCGGCAGGAATCGAACCTGCGACCTCGCGCTCCGGAGGCGCGCGCTCTATCCCCTGAGCTACGGGCGCGGGGAGGAGGCAGTGTAGCCTCACCGAGCGTGGAGCTCTCGGCCCGGATCGGCACCGTCACGACGCGCGAGCCGTTCGTCATCGCCCGCGGCACCGAAGAAGTGAACGAGGTGCTGTGGGTCGAGCTTCGTCAGGAGGGCGTGATCGGTCGCGGCGAGGCGGCCCCGATCCCGCGCTACGGCGAGTCGGCGCAGTCGGCGCTCGCCTACGCGGAGGAGGCGGCCGGCGCCTTCGGGAACGACCCGTTCGCGGTCGAGGAGATCATGGCCCGGTTGCCGGAACGAGAGTTCGCCGCACGAGCCGCGATCGACGGGGCGCTGCACGACCTCCAGGGCAAGCTCGTCGGCCGGCCGGTCTACCAGCTGCTCGGCCTGCCGCGCGGCGGGCCGCCGACCTCCTGGACGATCTGGCTCGGCGAGCCCGACGACATGGCGCGCCGCGCGGAGCTCGTGGCCGGCCGCTTCAAGCGGCTCAAGCTGAAGATCGGCGCCGGCGACGGGCGGGACGTCGAGCGCGTGCGCGCGGTCCGTGCGGTCGCCGACGTGCCCCTCCAGGTCGACGTGAACGAGGCGTGGTCGGCCGAGGAGGCGCTCGACGCGCTGCCGCAGCTCGCGGAGCTCGGCGTCCAGTACTGCGAGCAGCCGCTCGCCGCCGGCGATCCCGCGGGCGCCGAGGTGAAGCGGCGCTCGCCGATCCCGATCTACGTCGACGAGGACTGTCACACGCTGCGAGACGTCGCAGCCTGCGCGGAGCGCGCGCACGGGATCAACGTCAAGCTCGCGAAGTCGGGCGGCATCCGCGAGGCGG
This sequence comes from uncultured Actinomycetes bacterium, assembly GCA_963831405.1. GTDB lineage: Bacteria > Actinomycetota > Thermoleophilia > Gaiellales > Gaiellaceae > Palsa-739. The sequence goes on along the minus strand of CAWHPX010000017.1, from coordinate 398,218 downwards.
TGCGCATGGTCCACGCCGCCCGCGCGCTCGAGCTCGGCTGCATGCTCGGCTGCATGATCGAATCCGGGCTCGGCATCGCCGCGGGCGCGCAGATCGCGAGCCTCTTCGAGCACGTCGATCTCGACGGCAACATCCTGCTCCGCGAGGATCCGTGGCCGGGCGTGCAGCTCGTCGACGGCGTCCAGCTCCCCGCCGAGCTGCCCGGGCTCGGCGTCTCGCCTGCATGAGCCGCAAGCAGTACGTGATCCTCGCCGAGGGCTTCAGCTCGGACCAGCACTACGGCAAGACGATGTGGGGCGTGCTGCGCTACCGCCGCGACGACGTCGTCGCGATCCTCGACTCGGAGCGCGCGCCGGGTGAGACCGAGCACGGCGTGCCGGTCGTCCGGAGCGTGAGCGAGGCGCTCCGCTTCGAGCCGACGGCCGCCCTCGTCGGCGTCGCGACGCAGGGCGGCCGCTTCCCGCCCGCGTGGATCGAGCTTCTGACGCAGTGCGTGGCGGCGGGCCTCGACGTCGAGAACGGGCTGCACGTGTTCCTGAACGACGACCCGGAGCTCCGGGGCTCGCCGAGCGGCACGGGGTCGCGCTCCGGGACCTGCGCCGCCCGCCGGCCGACCTCTCGACCGCGACCGGCGAGAACCTCGGCGTGCCGGGACACATCGTCCTCACCGTCGGCTCCGACTGCGCGATCGGGAAGATGACGGTTTCGCTCGAGCTCGACCTCGAGGCGCGCCGGCGCGGCCTTTCGTCCGTGTTCGTGCCGACGGGGCAGACCGGGATCGCGATCGCCGGCTGGGGCATCTCCGTCGACGCGGTGGTCGCCGACTTCATCGCCGGCGCGGCGGAGCGGCTCGTCGTCGAGGGCTCGGCGCGCGCCGGCGGCACGCCGGACCAGGTGCTCTGGGTCGAGGGGCAGGGCTCGCTCGTCCATCCGGTCTACTCGGGCGTCACGCTCGGGCTCTACCACGGCTCGGTGCCGCACACCCTCGTCCTCTGCCACCAGGCGGGCCACACCGAGATCGAGGGCGCGGGAGGCGGGCCGCATCCGATCCCGCCGCTCGCCGAGCTCGTCGAGCTCCACGAGCGGGCGGCGCTCCCCGTGCGGCCCGCGCGGGTCGCCGCGCTCGCGCTGAACACCCGCGACCTGGCCGAGGACGAGGCGCGAGCGGCGCTCGCCGCCGCCTCGGCGGAGACGGGCCTGCCGGCGGACGATCCCGTCCGCTTCGGGGCGGAACGGCTCGTCGACGCCGTCCTCGCGCGCTGACGGGGCGGTCCATCCCTCGAACGGGGGACAGGAATCCGCCGCTCACGGTCTAATCTGGCCTCGCTGCGGCCGCCGCTCGCCGGGGGACCGCGCCTGCTCGAGGGAGGGCTTCGCTGAAACGTGCCGGTCTCATCGCGCTCTGCTGCGCGCTCCTCATCCCGGTTGCCGGCGCGAGCGCCGACACCGAGCCGCCGCCTGCGCCCGCGCCGGCGCCCGCACCCGTGCCGCCGGTACCCGCCCCGACGCCGGCTCCGCCTCCGGCTCCGACGCCGGCTCCGACGCCGGGCGAGCCCCCGCTCGCGTGGGGCGCCGCCGACGACGCGGCGAAGTTCGCCGACGACGGCGGCAGCTGGTTCTACGGCGAGCTGCAGGGCGCGAGCCTCACGCAGAACCGCTGGACGGTCGGCTTCGACCCGGCGAACCCGACGGCGATCGAGGACCTGCCGTTCCTCGAGCGCGCGGCGCCGAAGGCGCAGGCGGCCGGCGTCCACGTCATCCTCTCGCTCTACTCGCTCAAGGGCTCGCAGCACGATCCCATCCAGTTCTGCGACTGGGCGAAGGAGGTCGTGAAGACGGTGAACCAGTGGGGCATCCACGACTTCGTCGTCGGCAACGAGGTCAACACCCGGCTCTACTGGTCTCCGCAGAAGGACGCACGGGGCAGGGACGTCGCGGCGCCCGGCTATCTCGCCCTCCTCGCGACGTGCTACGACGGCATCCACGCGGTCGACCCGGAGGCGAACGTGATCGGCATGGGCCTCTCGCCGCGTGCATCGACGCCGGACTCGACCGAGCCCCTCACCTTCCTGCGCGACCTCGGCAGGGTGTACCGCGCGTCGGGACGCCTGACCCCGATCATGGACCAGCTCTCGATTCATCCGTACCCGAACCCGAGCAGCCCGACGCAGGGACCGAACGTCGGCTACGACAATCTCGACCGCTTCGGCATCCCGAACCTCGACCGCGTGAAGCAGGCGGTCTACGACGCGTTCCACGGCACGGGCCAGCCCACGACGTTGAACGGGCTCACCTTCGTCGTCGACGAGGTCGGCTGGCAGACGGACACGACCGCATACCCCGGCTACATGAACACGGAGAACGTCCCGGTCGTCACCGAGCAGCGGCAGGCGGACTACCTGAGGATCCTCGCGGCGCGGTACTTCGCGTGCGACCCGACCGTCGTCTCGGTGGAGCTCTACCTCCTCGTCGACGACAAGTACCGCAACGGCCGCGACGAGTCGAACACGTATCTCGGCGGCGGCTGGCAGAGCGGCCTCGTCACCGCGGGCGGCGACGGCGTCTCGCAGAACAAGACCACCTACGCGAAGCTGGCGCCGGTCTTCGCCGCCGGGCGCGCGGCCTGCACCGGCGGGATGATCTCGTGGTCGCCGACGAAGACGACCGTCCTCCGCGCGGGCCCGGCTCAGGGGCACGCACGGCACGGCGCCGCTCGCCAGGGCTGCGAAGAAGCCGTTCTGCAAGAAGGTCAGGCGCCTCGCCAAGAAGAAGCCCTGCGGCAGGGCGTAAAGGGTCTACGCTCGAGGTGTGCTCGTCGCGGCGATCGCCGACACGCACCTGCCGAGGGGCGAAAGACGGCTTCCCGCCGACTGTCTCGAGCGGCTCGCCGCCGCCGACCTGATCGTCCATGCCGGCGACGTCTCGTCGCTCCACGCGTTCGACGAGCTCCGCGCGATCGGGCCGCCCGTGCACGCGGTCCACGGCAACACCGACGAGCCGGCCCTCCGCGAGCTGCTGCCGGAGCGGCTCGCGGTCGACGCCGGCGGAGCGCGCATCGGGCTCGTCCACGTCCCCGGGCCCGGCGCCCGGACGGGAAGCGCGGCTCACCGCGGCCTTCCCCGGCTGCGCCGCCGTCGTCTTCGGCCATACGCACCTGCCCGTCGTCGAGCGCCACGGCGGGGTCTGGCTCCTGAACCCCGGCTCGCCGACCGAGCGCCGCCGGAGCCCGTTCCACTCGATGATCGAGATCGAGATCGTCGACGGGGAGGTGCGGCCCGAGCTCGTGCGCCTGGACTGAGGATCCTCGCCCTGAGCCGCGTGAACGTCGCTTGGCAACCGTCGACTTGACGGGCGAACAGGTGTTCGCTAGTCTCACGAACACATGTTCGCGAAGTTCCTCATCGTGCTCGTCCTCGCGGCGCTCGCCGTCGGGCTCGTCGCCCGCAGCTCCCACGGCGCGGGGCCGGAACGGAGCTACGTCGTGAAGCCGACCGACACCCTCTGGTCGATCGCGTCGCGAAGCTACGCCGGCGACGTCCGGGAGGGCATCTGGAAGCTCGAGCAGCGGAACCACCTCGCCTCGGCGACCATCCGCCCCGGGCAGCGCCTGATCCTGCCCGCGGGGTAGCGTTAGAGGAGGGCTTGGCGGCTGCGGCCGGGATGTCGATCCCGGAGACGTAGACCTTCTCGCCGCGGAAGAGGCGGCGCGCCTCGTCCCACGGGAACCAGATCACGACCTTCCACTCGAGCCGCTCGCCCGACGGCGGCACGCCGAGCCAGGGTGCGGCATGGGTGGCGGTCACGTCGGCCTCCTCGCAGACGCCCTGCGGCCCGATCACGATGTCGGTCAGGTCGAACCGGATGTCCGGGAAGGCGGTGAGGAGCTCGGTGTAGAAGCGCGCCGCCCCGTCGTGGCCCTCCCAGCGGTGGCCCGTCTGCACGAGCTCGTAGACGCAGTCGGGCGTCAGCGTCGAGATGAGGCCGGGCAGGTCGCGCGCGTCCTCGGCGATCGAGTGCTTCTTGTAGAGCTCGCGGACCTCCGCGTAGAGCTCCGGCGTCACCTCGCGCCGGTAGACCTCGAGCACCGTCGGATCCGCCACGCGCGAGAGCCTACACTCGCCCCTCGGTGGATCTCGACCTCGTCTTTCTCGGCACCTCGGCGTCGATGCCGACGTCGCACCGCGCGCCGGCGGCGCTCCTCGTGCGCCGGGGCGGCGAGCGGCTGCTCTTCGACTGCGCCGAGGGCACGCAGCGGCAGCTCCAGCGATCCTCCGTCGGCCTGCCCGACCTGGAGGAGATCTTCCTCACGCACTACCACGCCGACCACTTCCTCGGGCTTCCCGGGATGCTGAAGACCTTCGCGCTTCGCGGGAGGGAGGACGTCGGGCTCACCGTCTACGGGCCGCGTGGGCTGCGCGAGCTCTTCGGCAAGCTGAAGCCCTTCCTCGGCCGGCTGCCGTACCGCCTCACGACCGTCGAGCTCGAGCCCGGGGAGACGCTCGACCGCGGCGAGTACACGATCGAGCCGTTTGCGGTCGACCACGGGGTGCCGGCGCTCGGCTACGCGCTCGTCGAGCACGAGCGCCCGGGGCGCTTCGACGTCGCAGCCGCCGATGCGCTCGGCGTGCCCCCGGGCCGCGAACGCGGCGTGCTGCAGAACGGCGAGCCGCTGACGCTGACCGACGGGCGCGTGATCACGCCGGACGCCGTCCTCGGGCCGCCGCGCGCCGGCCGGAAGCTCGCCCTCACCGGCGACACGGCGCCGGCGCCCTCGGTGGTGCAGGCGGCGCACAAGGCCACCGTGCTCGTGCACGAGGCGACGTTCGGAGCCGACGAGCGCGACCGCGCGCGCGAGACGCTGCACGCCACCGCCGCGGAGGCCGCAGAGGTGGCGAGGCTCGCAGACGTCGGGCTCCTCGCGCTCACGCACGTCTCCACGCGCTACTTCGGCTCGGAGCTCGCCGGCGAGGCGCGCGAGGTGTTCGCCAGGACAGTCGTGCCGCGGGACTTCGACGTCATCGAGATTCCATTCCCCGAGCGCGGCGAGCCTCAGCTCGTCAGGGCAGGCGCACGGCCCGTATCATCGGGCGGCGATGGCGCGGATGGTGCAAGCGGTGGTGGCGGGTGACCCGGCCGAGGCCGAGGAGCTGCAGGAGATGCTGCAGCGCGCCGGCATCGAGGCGGAGATCGGCGCCGAGGGCGAGGACGACCCGCTGACCGTGCTCGTTCCCGAGGAGTCGCTCGAGGCCGCCCAGGACGCGATCGAGGCGCTGAGCGAGCCGGACGAGCTCCTCGGCGAGCCCTAGCCGACCGCCTCAGATCTGCCAGCTGCCGCCGCGGAGGATCGAGACCTGCGCGCCCGCGCGCGTAACCCCGGTGACGTCCACCTCGTCGGAGCCGATCATGAAGTCGATGTGCACCGCACTCGCGTTGATGTGCGCGAGATCCGCCTCGTCGGCAATCGGTGCCGAGTAGGCGTCGCCGAGCGCGAGATGGCTCGCCGCGTTCTCGTCGAGGAGCGTGGTGAAGAACGTGCGGCCGAGCCGGCCGATGCGGCTCTCGCGGTCGACGAGCGCGACCTCGCCGAGGCGCGACGCCCCGTCGTCGATCGCGCAGCGTCCCCGGAGCGCCTCCGCGTTCGCGTCCGCGTCGATCTCGACGGCGCGTCCACCCTCGAACCGGATGCGGAGCCCGGTGATGAGCGAGCCGGCTACGTCGAGCGGCTTCGTCGAGGAGACGACGCCTTCGGTCCGTCTCGGGTCGGGGGTCGTGTAGACCTCCTCGGTCGGGATGTTCGCGACGTGGCGGACGCCCGTGCGCGTGTGGGACGAGCCTCCTTCCTTCGCGAAGCGCGAGGAGGGGAGGAGCCCGACGCTCAGGTCGGTGCCCGGCCCTTCGAAGCGAAGCGCGTCGAGCTCGAGCGCGTCGAGACGCGTCGCGACCTGGAAGATCTGCTCGATCCGGTCGTGCCAGGCCTGCGCGGGATCGGGCTCGTCGAGGCGGCACACGTGCGCGATGTCGCCCCACAGCGCCTCGACGGCGGCGTCGCCGTCGAGCTCGGGATAGACCATCTGCGCCCAGCGGAGCGTGGGGTAGGGCGAGAGCGTCCACGCGATCGAGCGGTCGTCGATCGTCTTGAACGTCTCCTTCACCGTCGGCAGCCGGTCGAGCCCGGCCCGCGCCGGGTCGACGCCGTCGAGAAGCCCGGGCGGAACGAGCGGGACGAGCACGCACCGGGCCGCATCGAGGTCGCCGAGCATCTCCATGCGCCGGCCGAGCCAGGGTGGGACCCAGTCGAGCGTCTCCTCGCGCGCGGTCTCGGCCCGGATGCGCTTCACCGCGCCGTCGAAGTACTGCACGTCGACGTACCGCGCGCCCTTCTCGTAGGCGCGCCGTGCGATCACCGCGACGAGCGGCTGCGCCTCGGGCGGCGCCTCGATCGCGAGCACCTGGTCGGGCTGGACGTTCGCCCCCACGGAGACGATCAGGTCGGCGTAGCGCTCGAGGAGCCCGGCGTCCATTTGCCGCAACGGTAACGAAGCCCGGCTCGCGAGCGAGCGGGCGCGGACGCCGTCTTCGCTCGTCCGTCCGTTGCACCGGCTAGAGTCACGGACGACACGCACCCCTTTAAGCCGGTCCAGTGAGGCCGGGAAGGAGTCGAATGACGATGCACGTCCCCGCCGGGCCGCCCCAGCCCGGGGCCGAAGCCGGGAAGATCCTCCTCGACGCCGACGCGCTCGCGCGGACGCTCTCGCGGATCGCGCACGAGATCATCGAGTCGAACCCGGAGCTCGACGACGTCGCGCTCGTCGGCATCCAGACGCGCGGCGTGCCGCTCGCGCAGCGACTCGCACGGCTGATCGAGGAGCGCGCGGGCCAGGCGCCCTTGCTCGGCGCGGTCGACATCACCTTCTACCGCGACGACGTCCGCGTGCGCGGCGGCGAGGCGCCGCTGCACGCGCAGCCGGTCGTGCGCGAGACGCAGCTGCACTTCCCGCTCGAGGGGCGGACCGTCGTCCTCGTCGACGACGTCCTCTACACGGGCCGCACGATCCGGGCGGCGATCGAGGCGCTCTTCGACTACGGGCGCCCGGCCCGCGTGCAGCTCGCAGTCATCGTCGACCGCGGACACCGCGAGCTGCCGATCCGCCCGGACTACATCGGCAAGAACCTGCCGACCGCACGCTCCGAGCGGATCCAGGTGCAGCTCGTCGAGGTCGACGAGGTCGACCGGATCCTGCTCGTCCCGAACCCGGAGGAGGGGTCGCAATGACGTCGATTCACCTTGTCCGCGACGACCTGCGGCCGCCGGGGCCGCCGCCGCGCCGCCATCTGATCTCCGTCGCCGACCTGACGCGCGACGACGTCGAGCGTCTCCTCGGGACGGCGCACGTCTTCGAGGGGTCGCTCACGCGGAACGTGAAGAAGCTGCCGACGCTCAAGGGCTACCTCGTCGTCAACCTCTTCTACGAGTCGTCGACGCGGACGTCGTCGAGCTTCGAGCTCGCAGCGAAACGCCTCTCGGCCGACACGCTCACGGTCAAGTCGGCCGGCTCGTCGGTCGACAAGGGCGAGTCGCTGAAGGACACCGCGCTCACGCTCGGGGCGTACGACCCGGACGTGATCGTGATGCGCCATCCGCAGATCGGTGCGCCGCAGCTCGTCGCACGGGTGACGGGAGCGCACGTCGTGAACGCGGGCGACGGGAAGCACCAGCACCCGACGCAGGCGCTGCTCGACCTCTACACCCTGCAGCAGGAGCTCGGCCGGCTCGACGGGCTCCACGTGGCGATCGTCGGCGACGTGCTCCACTCACGCGTTGCACGCTCGCTCGTGCAGGCTTTCGAGCTCGTCGGCGTCCGGTGCACGCTCGTCGGGCCGCCGGCGCTCCTGCCGCGCGACCTCCGCGCCGAGGCGACCTCCGACATCGGCGCGATCGGCGACGCCGACGTCGTGTACGTGCTGCGCATGCAGAGCGAGCGCATGCAGGCGGGTGCGAACTACGTTCCGAGCCTCCGTGAGTACACGGAGCGCTGGGGCATCACGCCCGAGCGGATCCGTCCCGGCCAGAAGGTCATGCACCCGGGCCCGATGAACCGGGGCGTCGAGATCGACCCGCGCGTCGCCGACTCGCCCGACTCGCTCGTCGAGGCGCAGGTCCGGTCGGGGCTCGTCGTGCGCATGGCCGTCCTGTACGACGTGCTGACCGGCGGCCCGGTCGGCGTACGCAATCTCGCCGCCGCAGAGGTGGCGTGATGCTGTACGCGAGGGAGCGTGACGGCGCGAACGTCGTCTTCCGCGGCGCGCGCGTGGTCGATCCGGCCGAGGACATCGACGCGACGCTCGACGTCCGGGTCGACGACGGCGTCATCGTCGCGATCGGCGAGCAGGTCGACGCGAACGGCCATCGCGTCGTCGACGCGGCGGGGCTCGTCCTCGCACCGGCGTTCGTCGATCCGCACGTCCATCTGCGGACGCCCGGCCGTGAGGACGAGGAGACGATCGCGAGCGGCACCGCGGCCGCCGCCGCAGGCGGATACTGCGCGATCCTCGCGATGCCGAACACCGACCCCGTCGTCGACTCGGCCGCGACCCTCGGCTCGCTCGTCGAGACCGCGAAGCGCGAGGCGGAGGTCTCCGTCGGGTTTCTGGCGGCGATCACGCGCGGGCAGGCCGGGGAGGAGCTCACGGAGATGGGCCGCCTCGCCGACGCGGGCGCGGCCGGGTTCACCGACGACGGCATGCCCGTCGTGTCGGCGGGCATGCTGCGGCGCGCGCTGCAGTACGCGTCCACCACGGGCCGTCCCCTCGCCCTCCATTGCGAGGAGCCGTCCCTCTCGCGCGGCGGTCATGTCCACGAAGGCGCCGTCGCTGCCGAGCTCGGGTTCGCCGCGTACCCGTCGGTCGGCGAGTCGGTCATGGTCGAGCGCGACCTCGCGCTCGCGGCGTACGAGGACCAGCCGGTGCACCTCATGCACCTGTCGGCGGCCGAATCGGTCGCCGCACTGCGCCGCGCGCGCGAAGCAGGCGTACGCGCGAGCGGAGAGGTGACGCCGCATCACCTCGTGCTCACCGACGAGGCGGTGCGGACGCTCGATCCGAACGTCAAGATGAACCCGCCGCTACGCGCCGAGCGGGACCGCGTCGCACTGCTCGACGCGCTCCGCGACGGCACGATCGAGGCGATCGCGACCGACCACGCGCCGCACGCGAGGCACGAGAAGGACGTGCCCTTCGAGGCGGCGCCGTTCGGCGTCACGGGCCTCGAGACCGCGTTCGCCGTGCTCTACACCGAGCTCGTCGAGCCGGGGCTCGTGCCGTTGCCGACGCTGCTCGAGCGGCTGTCCGCCGGCCCCGCGCGGATCTTCGGCCTCGAGCGGCCGCGCGTCGCGGTCGGAGCGCGCGCCGAGCTCGTCCTGCTCGACCTCGCGGCCCATACGCATGTGCGCGAGGACGGATTCCGCTCGCGCTCTGCGAACTCGTGGCTGCTCGGGCGGACGCTCGACGGGCGCGTGGCGATGACGCTCGCCGCCGGGTGCATTGCATACGACGCGGTGGCGGTCGGCGCATGACGGGAATGCTGGTTCTCGAGGACGGCACCGTGCTTCCCGGGCGAGTCGGTCGGCGCCGACGGCTTCGCGTGCGGCGAGGCGGTGTTCACGACGTCGATGACGGGCTACCAGGAGATCGTCACCGACCCGAGCTTCGCGGAGCAGCTCGTCTGCTTCACCGCGCCGATGGTCGGCAACTACGGGGTCGAGGCGGCGCGCTCGGAATCCGCACGCCCGCATGCGAAAGCGGTGCTGATGCGCGAGGCCCGCGGGCCCGGCTGGACGGACTGGCTGCTCGAGCGCGGCGTCGTCGCCCTCACCGGCGTCGACACGCGGAGCCTCGTGCTCAAGCTGCGCGACGCAGGTGCGATGCGCGCCGTCGTCGTCTCGGGCGACTGCGCCGTCGACGAGGCGCTCGCGACCGCCCGCTCGCTCGACTCGATGAGCGGCCGCGCGCTCGCCGGCGTCGTCTCGACGAAGGAGCCGTACATCTTCGGCGATGCCGGCACGACCCGCGTCGCGGTCGTCGACTACGGCTGCAAGCGGTCGATCCTGCGCAGGCTGGCGCGCGCCGGGGCGGCGGTGACGGTGTATCCGCACGACGTCGACGCCGACGAGCTCGCAGGCTACGACGGTGTGGTGCTCTCGAATGGGCCGGGTGATCCGGAGCCGCTTCGGGCGGAGGCGGCGGTGGTGGGGGAGTTGCTTGGGGCGGGTGCCGGTGCTCGGGATCTGTCTGGGGCATCAGTTGTTGGGGCGTGCGACGGGGTTTGCGACGTCGAAGCTGCCGTTCGGTCATCGGGGTGCGAATCATCCGGTGGTGGAGCGGGCGAGCGGGCGGGTGCTCGTGACGGCGCAGAATCACGGGTTCTGTGTGGAGGCGAGCGAGGCGTCCGAGGTGACGCACGTGTCGCTCTATGACGGGACGGTGGAGGGGCTTGCGTTTCCGGGGTTGCGGGCGCGGTCGCTGCAGTTCCATCCCGAGGCGGGGCCGGGCCCGCACGACGGCTGGCCGCTGCTCGAGGCGTGGGTGGAGGAGGTCGCCGATGCCGCGTAGAGGCGACATCGAGTCGGTTCTCTTGATCGGGTCGGGGCCGATCGTGATCGGGCAGGCGTGTGAGTTCGACTATGCGGGTTGTCAGGCGTTGAAGGTGTTGCGTGAGGACGGCTTTCGGACGATCGTCGTCAACTCGAATCCGGCGACGATCATGACCGATCCGGGGTTTGCGGATCGGACGTATCTGGAGCCGCTGGATCTGGAGGGTGTGGCGGCGGTGTTGCGGCGGGAGCGGCCGGATGCGCTGTTGCCGACGATGGGCGGTCAGACGGCGCTCAACCTCGCGCGCGAGCTCGCGCAGGCGGGGATCCTCGACGAGCTCGGTGTCGAGCTGATCGGCGCGCCGCTCCACGTCATCGCCCGCGCCGAAGACCGCCAGCTCTTCAAGGACTGCGTCGGAGCGCGCCGGCCTGCGCGTCCCGCGGTCGCAGGTCGTGACGAGCCTCGACGACCTGCGGGGCATCCTCGCGCCCGCGGTCGTGCGGCCGGCGTTCACGCTCGGCGGCCACGGCGGCGGCTTCGCCGAGACCGACCCTGAGCTGCGCCTGCAGATCGAGCGCGGCCTGCGCGAGAGCCCGATCGGCCAGGTGCTGGTCGAGGAGTCGGTGCGCGGCTGGGACGAGTTCGAGCTCGAGGTCGTGCGCGACCGCGCCGACAACGTCGTCATCGTCTGCTCGATCGAGAACCTCGACCCGATGGGCGTGCACACCGGCGACTCCATCACCGTCGCGCCGCAGATGACCCTGCCCGACGAGGCCTACCAGGAGCTCCGCGACGCCGCCGCCGCGGTCGTTCGGGAAGTCGGCGTCGAATGCGGCGGCTCGAACATCCAGTTCGCGCGCGACCGCGAGACGGGCGAGATCCGCGTCATCGAGATGAACCCGCGCGTCTCGCGCTCCTCGGCGCTCGCCTCGAAGGCGACCGGCTACCCGATCGCCAAGGTCGCCGCGAAGCTCGCCGTCGGCTACACCCTCGACGAGATCCCGAACGACCTCACCAAGACCACCCCGGCGAGCTTCGAGCCCACCCTCGACTACGTCGTCGTCAAGATCCCGCGCTTCGCCTTCGAGAAGTTCCCCGGCGCCGATACGAAGCTCGGCACGCAGATGAAGTCCGTCGGCGAGACGATGGGCATCGGCCGGACGTTCCGCGAGGCGTTCGTCAAGGCCGAGCGCGGTCTCGAGGCGCCGCTCGACTGGCACCCGTACAACCTGCACCCGTGGTTCGCGCTCGAGCTCGAGCGCGTGGCCTACGAGCGCGAGAAGCAACAGACGCGCCGGCCGGTCTACCGCCGCATCGACTCCTGCGCGGGCGAGGTCGCAGCCGAGTCGTCCTATTACTACGCGACCTGGGGCGAGGCCGACGAGGCGCCGCCGCGGGGCGACGCGCCGCGGGTCGTCATCCTCGGCAGCGGGCCGAACCGGATCGGCCAGGGGATCGAGTTCGACTACTGCTGCGTCCACGCGGCGCAGGCGTTCCGCGCGCTCGGCTACGAGGCCGTCATGGTCAACTCGAACCCGGAGACGGTCTCCACCGACTACGACACGAGCGACCGCCTCTATTTCGAGCCGCTCGACGCGGCGGCCGTGCTCGCGGTCTGCCGCCGTGAGCAGCCGGAAGGCGTCGTGATCCAGTTCGGCGGGCAGACGCCGCTCAAGCTCGCAGCTGCTCTCGAGGACGCGGGCGTCGCCATCCTGGGGACGCCCTTCGGCGCGGTCGACCTCGCCGAGGACCGCGAGCGCTTCGGCCGGCTCACCGACGAGCTCGCCATCCGGGTGCCGCCGTGGGGGATGGCCGACGACGCCGACGGCGCAGAGGCCGTCGCCGAGGAGATCGGCTACCCGGTGCTCGTGCGCCCGTCGTACGTGCTCGGCGGGCGCTCGATGCGCATCTGCTACTCGGCCGCCCAGGTGCGCGACGCGATGCGCGGGCTCGACGGGCGCGTTCTCGTCGACAGGTTCCTGGAGGACGCGGTCGAGCTCGACGTCGACGCACTCGCCGACGGCACCCTCTGCTACGTCGCCGCGGTCATGCAGCACGTCGAGGAAGCGGGCGTGCACTCGGGCGACTCCTCGTGCGTGCTGCCGGCGCCGTCGCTCGACCCCGCCACCTACTTCGAGGTCTGCCACGTCGTCCGCCGCCTCGCGCGGGGCCTCGGCGTGGTCGGCCTGCTGAACGTGCAGCTCGCGCTCTCCGGCGGGTCGCTGTACGTGCTCGAGGCGAACCCGCGCGCGTCGCGCACCGTGCCGTTCGCCTCGAAGGCGACGGGCGTCAACCTCGTCGAGGCGGCATGCAAGCTCGCGGCGGGCACCCGCATCTCGGAGCTCGAGCTGCCGCCGGAGCGGCCGCCGGCGCAGGTGAGCGTCAAGGCCGCGGTGCTGCCGTTCGCCCGCTTCCCCGGCGCCGACCCGGTGCTCGGGCCGGAGATGCGCTCGACGGGTGAGGTGATGGCGAGTGCGCGCGACTTCCCGACGGCGTTCGCAAAAGCCGAGCGCGCCGCGGGGCGCCCGCTGCCTTCCCACGGCACCGCCTTTCTCTCGGTGCGCGACGCCGACAAGCCGGCGCTCGTGCCGATCGCCGCCGCGCTCGCGGGGCTCGGCTTCACGCTCGTGTCGACCGGCGGCACGGCCGACGCGCTGCGCGCCGCAGGTCTCGACGTGAACGAGATCGACAAGGGCAGGCCGGTCGTCGACCTGATCCGCAAACGCGGCTGCGATCTCGTCGTCAACACGCCGGAGGGCGGTAATGCACGCTCCGACGGGTACGCGATCCGCGAAGCGGCGCTCGCCGCCCGCATCCCGTGCATCACGACCCCGTCGGGCGCCGCGGCTGCGGTCCATGCGATCGCGTCGGCGCGCCGGGAGGGCGCGCTCTCGCTGCAGGAGCGGATCGAGGTCGAGGCCGTTGTCTAGACGCGAGCGGCTGCGCGTCGCGGGCAGCGAGCTCGTCGGCCTCTACACGCTGCTGCGCCTCGAGCGCGGCACCATCGACCCCGGCGCCCCGGGCCAGTTCTTCATGCTCGAGGCGCCCGGCCGGCTGCTGCCCCGCCCGCTCTCCCTCTGCCTCGCACCGCCCGGCGAGCTCGCGTTCCTGCTCGACCCGGTCGGCCCGGGCACGGAAGCGCTCTGCACGCTCGAGTCCGGCGACCGCATCCACGTCTTCGGGCCGCTCGGCTCCGGCTACCGGCTCGACGTCGAGCGGCCGCTCCTCGTCGGCGGCGGGATCGGCATCGCGCCGCTGCCGTATCTCGCCGAGAGCCTCCGCTTCCCGCCCGTCGCTGCTCGGCTTCCGCACGGCGGCGCACGCCGAGGCCGCGGCCCTCCTTCCCGGGGCGGAGGTCGTCGTCGACCCGATCCTCGTCACGGACCGCGACCTGGACGGGTTCGACGTCCTCGCCTGCGGGCCCGAGCCGATGTTGCACGCCGTCGCCGCACGATGCCCGGGCGCGCAGCTCGCCTGGGAGGCGCGCATGGCCTGCGGCTACGGAGCGTGCTACGGCTGCGCCGTCGAGATCGACGGTGAGCTCAAGCGACTCTGCCTCGAGGGACCGGTGCTCCGTGCGGCTGCTTAACGCCTCGGGCTGCCTCGACGCGCTCGCCGCGCCCGAGGTCGCGCGGCAGCTCGACGCCTTCGTCACGAAGACGATCACGCCGCTGCCGCGGGAGGGCAACGCCCCGCCGCGCATCGCCGAGACGGCCCACGGGATGCTGAACGCGATCGGGCTCGCGAACCCGGGGCGCGAGCGGTTCCTCGCGGAGCACCTGCCGCGCCTGCGCGACCTCGGCCTGCCGCTCTGGGTCTCCGTCGGGGGCTTCTGCGCGCAGGACTACGCCGACACGTGCGCCGCGCTCGAGGCGATCGAGGCGATCGAGCTCAATCTCTCCTGCCCGAACGTCGACGAGGCCGCCGACTCGGCAGCCGAGATCGTGTCCGCGTGCCGCTCCGCGACTCCGCTGCCGCTCTACGCCAAGCTCTCCGCAGCGCACCCCGATCTCGCGGCAGTCGCCCGCGCCGTCGCGGACGCCGGAGCCGACGGCCTCTCGCTCGTCAACACCGTGCGCGGGCTCGCACTCGACCCGCGGACGCTTCGTCCGCTCCTCGCGCGCGTGACAGGCGGGCTCTCCGGGCCGTCGCTCAAGCCGATCGCCCTTGCAGCGGTGCATGCGTGCTATGCAGCAACCGGGCTGCCGATCGTCGGCATGGGCGGCGTCACGTGCGGCCAGGACGTCGTCGAGCTCGCCGCCTGCGGCGCGCGCGACGTCGCACTCGGCACGGTGCTCTTCGGCGATCCACACGCGGCGAACCGGATTCGCGACGAGCTGTCGGCGGTCGCCTTCGACGCCGTGTACGGGCTCGCGCACGTGCCGGAAAAGTCGCTGGACTTCCGCGCAAAAGTGGTCGCTTGATCGCGGCTGGCACGTTGGTAGTATCGGGCGCCTGCCCGTGGCTGCCTCCAAAACCGCTCATGCACCCGTTCGCTCGCTCGATCAGCGCATGGACGCGCTCAGACGGGCGAACGACGTTCGTGTGAGGCGCGCGAAGCTGAAGAAGGACCTGAAGGACGGCCGCGTGCGCATCGAGACGATCCTCGGTCGGCCGCCGGAGTACGTCGAGACGGCGAAGGTGATCGACATCCTGATGGCGGTGCCGAAGTTCGGTCGCGTGAAGGCCGCCCGCTTCCTGAACACCTGCCGCATCAGCCAGTCGAAGACCGTCGGCGGCCTGTCCGACCGACAGCGCGCGGAGCTGATTGAGCTCTTCAACCGGTAGCGCCGTGCCCGTCCTCGTCATCACCGGGCAGTCGGGAGCCGGCAAGGGGACGCTCATCAAGCGGCTGCTCGAATCCTTCTCCGACCTGCGGCTCGCAGTCTCCGCGACGACCCGCGCCCGCCGCCCGGGCGAGGTCGACGGCGTCCACTACTACTTCATCTCGGACGAGGAGTTCGACCGGCGCCTCGCCGCCGGCGAGTTCCTCGAGCATCACGTCTTTCCCTGGGGCCAGCGCTCCGGGACGCTCTATTCCGAGATCCGCAGGATCAACGACGAGGGCCGGGTCTGCGTCCTCGAGCTCGAGACCGAAGGGGCCCTCAACGTCGCCCGGCGTGAAGCGAATGCGGTCACCGTCTTCATCACCGCCCCGCTGGACGAGCTCGAACGGCGGCTCCGGGAGCGCGCGACCGAGAGCTCGGGCGAGATCGACGAGCGCCTCCGCGTCGCGCGGGAGCAGCGCGCGACCGCCGGCCGCTTCGACCACGTGATCGAGAACGACCGGCTCGAGCGGGCTGCCGGCGAGCTGTCGGAGCTCGTCCGCGGCCTCCTCGCGCCTGCAGGTACCATCTCCCCGCGATGATCTATCCCCGCGTCGACGATCTGCTCCAAAGGGTTGACTCGCGCTATGCGCTCGTCATCATCTCGGCCAAGCGCGCCCGGCAGATCAACAACTACCACCACCAGCTCGGCGAGGGCACCTTCGACGACAATCCGCCGCCGCTCGTCGAGTCGCGCTCGAAGAACTACCTCACCATGGCCATGGAGGAGATCTCCGAGGGCATGCTGACGTACGAGTACCCGAAGTAACTCGGCCGCCCGCGAGGGGCGATTTCGGGTCACGGGCCTGCGAAGTAGGCACAATTCGGGCGATGGCCCGCGTCCTGCTTGGGGTCACAGGGGGCATTGCCGCCTACAAGGCCTGCGAGGTCTGCCGTCTGCTGGTCAAGGACGGCCACGACGTCGTGCCCCTCGTGACGCCGGGAGCCGAGCGCTTCGTCACCGCCGAGACCTTTCGGGCGCTCGCCCGCCGGCCGCCGGGCGACGACGTGTACCTCCACCTGACGCGCGCCGATCTGCTCCTCGTCGCGCCGTGCACCGCGAACACTCTCGCCAAGCTCGCCCACGGGCTTGCGGACAACGTGCTCACGGAGGCCGCGCTGGCGCATCGCGGCCCTGCGCTCGTCGCCCCGGCGATGAACCCACGCATGTGGTCGCATCCTGCGACGCGCGCGAACGTGGACCTCCTCCGCTCGCGCGGCGTCGCGCTCGTCGGGCCGGACGAAGGCGAGACCGCCGAGGGCGAGCTCGGCGTCGGCCGCATGGCCGAGCCCGCGGACATCGTCCGCGCCGCCGCCGACCTCCTCGCGGGGAACGGCCCGCTGCGCGGCAAGCGCGTCCTCGTCTCAGCAGGCGGGACACGCGAGCCGATCGATGCGGTGCGATTCGTCGGCAATCGCTCGTCCGGCCGCATGGGCGTCGCCCTCGCAGCCGAAGCCCGCGCGCGCGGCGCGCACGTGACGCTCCTCGGAGCGAACCTCGCAGTCGCCGCACCTCCGGGCGTCGAGCTCGTGGAGACGCCGACGGCCGCCGATCTCGAGCGTGAGGCGCTCGCGCGCGGCGCGACCGCGGACGTCGTCATCATGGCCGCCGCCGTCGCCGACTACCGGCCGGCGGAGGCACTGGCGCGGAAGCGCTCCAAGGACCGCGACGCGTGGGTCGTCGAGCTCGAGCCCACGACCGACGTGCTCGCGGCGCTCGGCGGCCGCCGGGCGCCGGGCCAGCTGCTCGTCGGCTTCGCGGCCGACGTCGGGGAGACCGGCCTCGCCCGCGCACGCGAGAAGCTCTCGGGGAAGAAGGCCGACCTCTTCGTCTTCAACGACGTGGGGCGGGGCGACATCGGCTTCGACTCCCCCGACAACGCCGTGACGCTCGTCGGGCCGCACGGCGAGCGGACGGTCGAGAAGGCGCCGAAAGCCGAGATCGCGGCGGCGATCCTCGACGAGGTGGAGCGGCTGCTTGGCTGAGCCCGCACGGGAGCCGGCGCCGGCGGATCTCGTCGACGCGATCGTCGCCAACCTGCGGCGCGTCGTGCACGCGCCCGACGAGACGTTGCGGCTCGTCGTGCTGTGCCTCGTCGCCGAGGGGCATCTGATCATCGAGGACTTCCCGGGCGTCGGGAAGACGATGCTGGCAAAGGCGCTCGCGCGCTCGCTCGACTGCTCGTTCTCGCGGCTGCAGTTCACGCCCGACCTCTTGCCGTCCGACGTCACGGGCGTGAACGTGTACGACCAGCGCTCGAATCGCTTCGAGCTCCGCTCCGGCCCGGTCTTCGCGAACCTCCTGCTCGTCGACGAGGTCAATCGGGCGTCGCCGAAGACGCAGGCGGCGCTCCTCGAGTGCATGCAGGAGTCGCAGGTCACGATCGACGGCGTCTCGTATCCACTCGACCGCCCGTTCATGGTGATCGCAACGCAGAACCCGATCGAGTACGAAGGCACGTACCCGCTTCCCGAGGCGCAGCTCGACCGCTTCACGATGCGGCTCGCACTCGGCTACCCGCCCCTCGCCGACGAGGCGACGATGCTCGACGAGCAGACGCACACACCGCCGCTCGAGTCGCTGGCGCCGGTGGCCGGCGCCGACGAGGTGGTACGGCTCGCCGAGCAGGCGCGCGAGGTGTACGTCGAGGAGAGCCTCAGCCGGTACGTCGTCGCCCTGCTGCGCCAGACGCGAGCCGACTCGCGCCTCTACCTCGGCGCCAGTCCGCGCGCAGGCATCGCGCTGCTGCGGGTGGCGAAGGCGCGCGCACTCGCCGACGGCCGCGACTATCTCGTCCCGGACGACGTGAAGGCGATCGCGACCGTCGTGCTCTCCCACCGCCTGATCCTCGGGCCCGAGGCGCGGTCGGCAGGGCTCGGCGGCGGCGCGATCGTCACCGAGGCGCTCGAGAAGACACCCGTTCCCGTATGACCCGGCGAGGGCGCCTCGTCCTCGGGCTCGGCGGAGTCGTCTACCTCGCCGCGTGGGTCTTCGGGTCGCGGGCTCTCTATCCCGTCGCGACCGGGCTCGTCTTCGCCGTCGCGCTCGCCGTCGCGTGGGTGCGGCTCTCGACGCGGCCGCCGCACGTGCGCAGGCACGGTGCGTCGCGGGACGTCGTCGAGGGCGACGACGTCCGCGTCGACCTCGTCGTCGAGTCGACCGGGACGGTCCCGCCGCCGACGCTCGTCGCGCACGAGCGACCGGGGCGCCTCGAGGAGCGCCGCGTCGAGCTCGTTCGCGTCGGCGGGAACCGCTTCGCGGGCGGCTACGAGCTCCGCGCGGTCCCGCGCGGCCGCTACGCGTTCCAGACGATCCGCCTGACGATCGAGGACCCCTTCGCCCTCGCGCACGCCGACCTCGTGCAAGGGGAGCAGCAGGCGCTCGTCGTCTACCCCCGGCTCGTCCCCCTCGAGCGGCTCTTCTCCGAGGGCGGCGCGCACGCGCAGGACGGCCGGCGCCTGCTGCTCCGGCGTCCCAGCGGCTTCGAGCTGCACAGCGTGCGCGATCACATCGAGGGCGAGTCGCTTCGGAAGGTGCACTGGCCGTCGACGGCGCGGCGCGGCGTCCTGATGGTGAAGGAGCTCGAGGACGCGCCGCGCGACGAGGTCGCCGTGCTCCTCGACGGCGACGCGACCGCCGGCACCGCCGCATCGTTCGACGTCGCAGTGCGCGCCGCCGGGTCGGTCCTCCGGGCGCATGCGCGCCGCGGCAGGCGCTGCGCGCTCGTCGTCAACTCGGCCGCGCGGGACGTGCAGACGGTCGCGACCGAGAGCGACTGGCACCGGGCCCTCGAGCTGCTCGCGGCGGCGGAGCGCGACGCCACGACGCCGGCCTTCGCGCTCCTTCAGGCGGACGGCGGCGTCGCCGCCCGTTCCCTCGAGCTCGTCGTCGTCACGTCGCGCGTCGACGCGCCGCTCGCGGACAGGCTCGTCCAGCGGGCCCTGTCGCGGCGCGGCACCTCTCTCGTCTACGTCGAGGCGGAGCCGGGCCCCGCGCCGCAGCTGCTCCGGCTCCAGTCGGTCGGCATCCCGGTGGCGGTCGTCAGGCCGGGCGAGGACCTCGCGGCGGCGCTCGCCGGCCCGGAGGCGCGTGTTGCCTAGGACGTTTGCGGTCTCGGTCGTGACGGCCGTCGTCGTTGCCGCCGCGTGGCTCCGGCTCGAGAGCCCGCTCGACCAGCCGTTCCGGGCGATCGGCGTCACCGCGCTCGCGCTCCTGCCCGCGCTCGTCCGTCCGCGCGCCGCCCGCGTCGCCGCGATCGTCGTGGCCGCCGTCCTCGGCGCGTGGCTCGCCTTCGAGGTGTCGCCCGTGCACCCGCGGCACTTCCCCGGCACGGTCGGATCGCGCTTCGGGAACGGCTTCCTCGACTTCTACGACGTGAAGACGCCGTTCGACCCGCGTGTGCACCTCGAGATGCGCGGCGCGATCCTCACCGCGATCTTCGGCTTCGCGCTCGTGCTGTCGCTCGCGGTCGCGGCGAGGCGCCCGCTCGCGGCGTGCCTCGTCCTGCTCGTCGGAGCGGGCTGGCCCGCCACGCTGCGCGGCAACGGCGACGCGCTCGCCGTCGGCGTCGTCATCCTGCTCGCCGTCCTCGTCGTGCTCGCCGGGCTGACGAGCCGCCGCGTGCCGCGCGCCGCGCTGCCCGCGGCGATCGCGCTGGCGCTCGCGGCAGTCGCCGCCTCGACCTCGGCGGCCATCGCAAAAGGCGGCCTCGTCTCGTGGCAGCACTGGGATCCCTATACCGCGCCGCAGACGCCGGTGAGCGTGTCGTTCGTCTGGGACGCGCAGTACAACGGCATCACGTTCCCGAAGAAGCGCACGACGGTGCTGGAGGTGAAGGCGCCGCGCCGCTCGTTGTACTGGCGCGCCGCCGTGCTGGACGAGTTCACGCGCGACCGCTGGGACGAGACGCTGCCGCTTCGCGCGGACGCGCTCGAGCCGGCCGGCCGCAAGCCTCTTCTGCGTCAGGACGTGCAGGTCCTCGCGCTCTCCGACACACGGCTCGTCGGCGCAAGCGTGCCGCTCCGCTACGACGCCGGCGACGCGCCGCTCGAGACGCACGTCCCCGGGATCGCGTCGCTGCCGTCCGGGCTGACGCGTGGGTTCCGCTATACGGCCTGGAGCTACGCCCCCCGGCCGACCGCCGCGCAGCTCGACGGCTCGCTGCCGCGGTATCCGGTCGAGCTCGTCGAGCGCGGGACGTTTCTCGACGTCTGGCATCGCGTCAACGTCCCGCCGTTCGGCGCGCCGGGACGCACGGCGGCCGTGAGCGAGCTGCTCGACGCGACGCCCGTGCTCAGCCGCTACACGCCGCTCGCCCAGGCGGCGTTTCGGGTTGCGGGCGACGCGCGGACGCCGTACGCGGCGGCGGCGGCCGTCGAGCAATGGTTCCGCTCCACCGGCGGCTTCCGCTACACGAACCATCCGGCGACGGGCCGCGGTGCGGCACTCGTCGACTTCGTCGCGAGCACCCGCGCCGGGTACTGCCAGCACTTCGCGGGCGCGATGGCGCTCATGCTCCGCTATCTCGGCGTTCCCGCCCGCGTCGCCGTCGGCTTCTCGAGCGGCGCCTACGACGGCAAGCGCGGAGTCTGGAAGGTGAGCGACCACGACGCGCATGCGTGGGTCGAAGCCTGGTTCGCGGGCTACGGCTGGCTTCCGTTCGACCCGACGCCGGCGGGCCGTCCGGAGCGCGGCCAGCTGAGCGCGCCGTACGCGGCTGCCGCACGCGGCGCCGGCGCGAGCAGAGCCGGCAGGGCGATTCGGGGCGGCAGCCGGCTCGACCCGCGCCAGGGCGCGCACCATCACGGCGAGCAAGAGGGGACGGGCGTCCAGACGTTCGGGCCCGCGGGGTCCGGCGGCGGCTCCGGGCACGCCAGCCTGCTCGCGCTCCTCGCGATGGTGGCGGCCGCGATCGCGGCGGTCGTCGTCGTCCTGAAGCTCGCGCTTCGACGCGCGCGCTATCTCACGCGCGACCCGCGGCGGGTGGCGGCGGCCTGCCGGCGGGAGCTCGCCGACTATCTGCTCGACCAGCGGATCGACGCCGCCCGCAGCGCGACGCTTCACGAGCTCGGCGCGCTCGTGCGCCACGAGCTGGCCGTCGATCCGGACTCGTTCGTCGGCGCGGCGACCGCAGCCCGGTTCGGGCCCCCGGCCGGCGCGCCGCTCGCGGCCCGCCGTGCACGGCGCGAGCTGCGGGCGCTTCGGCGCGGCATCCGCGTGCGGCTTCGCGCGCGCGACCGGGTGCGCGGGCTGCTCTCGCTGCGGTCCTTCGGCTTCGCCCCGTGAGGTGCGACCCGTGAGGCACGCCGTCGTGATGGCGGCGGGGGAGGGCTCGCGCCTGAGGCCGCTCACCGACCGGTGGCCCAAGCCGGTGCTGCCGATCGACGGCAGGCCGGTGATCGCCACGCTCCTCCGCGAGCTCGCCGCGGCCCGGATCGAGACCGTGGTCGTCGTCACCGGCCATCTCGCCGAGCAGGTGGAGGAGCTCGTCGGGGACGGTGCGGGCTTCGGGCTCGAGGTTCGCTACGCGCGACAGCCGGGCGTCCTCGGCTCGGCCGATGCCGTCCGCCGCGGCGTCGGCGCCGGTGCCGAGCCGCCCTTCCTCGTCGCGGGAGCGGACACCGTGTTCATGCCGGGCGACGTCGCGCGGTTCGCCGACGCCGTGTCGGCGTCGGAGGTCGCCGGTGCGCTCGCGGTGCGCCGCGAGCCGCGCGCCGGACCCGCCGCACCGGTGGGGAACGCGGGTCGAAGGCGGCCGGGTCACGAAGGTGCTCGACGACGACCCCGGCGGCGAGCTGAGCGGCGCGCCGCTCTGGGCGCTCGGGGCCGCGCTCGTCCCCTATCTCGACGGGCTCTCGGGGCCGCCGTACGAGATCGCGGACGCGTTCGGGAGGGCGATCGCGGCCGGGCTCGAGATTGCCGGGGTCGAGATCGGGAAGACGCGTGACTTGACGCATCCGGTTGACTTGGTGGAGGAGAATTTCCCGTACCTGAGCGCCGAGCGGGGGTCATGAGCGAAACCACGTACAGCCTGTTCCAGCAGGGTCGCCGCCATCTGAAGCGGGGCATGCCGGCGCAGGCCACGGTCGCGCTCGAGAAGGCGAAACGGCGCGAGCCGGACAAGGAGTCGATCCGCGAGGCGCTCGGCATCGCGTACTTCCGCATCCGCCGCTGGGAGGCCGCGGAGGCGGAGTTCCGGAAGCTTCTCGAGCTCTCGCCGGTGAACGACTACGCGCACTACGCACTCGGACGCTGCCTCGAGAAGCAGGGGCGCGACCGCGAGGCCAACGGGCACTACAAGCTCGCGAGCTCGCTGCGACCCGCCTCCGAGCAGTACCGGGCGCGGATCATGGACTTCGACGACGACTGACGGCTCGTGCGGGCCGTCTGCCAGCGTGTGACCGAAGCGCGGGTCGTCGTGGACGGCAGCACGGTGGGGGAGATCGGCACCGGCCTCGTCGTCCTCCTCGGCGTCGCGCGCGACGACGCGCCGGCCGACGCCGACCGGCTCGCCGGCAAGATCGCGCGCCTGCGCATCTTCCCGGACGCCGAGGGCCGCTTCGACCGCAGCGTCCTCGACGCGAACGGCCGCGTCCTCGCCGTGTCGCAGTTCACGCTCCTTGCCGACACGTCGCGCGGCAACAGGCCGTCGTTCACCGACGCTGCGCCGCCGGACGAGGCGGAGCCGCTCTACGAGAGGTTCTGCGAGGCCCTCGCGGCCGAGGGCGTGCAGGTCGCGCGCGGGGTGTTCGGCGCCGCGATGCGGGTCGAGCTCGCGAACGACGGCCCGGTGACGATCGTCGTCGAGGTCTGACGCCCGCCGGTGACCTCCGCCGCCCCCGACCTCGTCATCGCGCACGCGCACGAGCCGCCGCTCCTCGAGGATGCCCGGCTGCTGATCCAGGAGTACGCGAGCTCGCTGAGCTTCGACCTCGGGTTCCAGAACCTCGACGACGAGATCGCAACCCTGCCCGGGGCGTATGCGCCTCCGCGCGGCTGCCTCCTCGTCGCACGATCCGAGGATCGGTCGGTCGGATGCGTCGCGGTTCGCCCCCTCGAGACGGACACCGCCGAGCTCAAGCGCCTGTGGGTGCGTCCCGAGGCGCGTGGGACGGGCGCGGGCCGGAGGCTCGTCACCCGGGCGGTCGACGATGCGCGCGCGATGGGCTACGCCCGCATCCGCCTCGACACGACACCGGAGATGGGCGCCGCACAGGCGCTCTACCGCTCGCTCGGCTTCGTGGAGATCGAGCGCGTATCGACCGAATCCCGTTCCCGGCACCACCTACCTCGAGCTTGGGCTTCGAGAGCGCGGCGCCGGTTGAAGCTCCTTGTCACGGGCGGCGCCGGCTATCTCGGCTCCGAGCTCTGCAGGCGGGCCGTCCTGCGCGGCGACGACGTGCTGGCGGCGCAGCACGAGCACAGGCCGCCGTACGGTCGTGCAATACGGCTCGACGTGCGCGACGACGAGGCCGTGCAACGGGTCTGCATGCGACACGGCCCGGACGTCGTCGTCCACACCGCGTACGTGCAGAGCGGGCCCGCGCTCCATTCGACCGTCGTGCGCGGCAGCGCCGCCGTCGCCGCGGCCGCGCACCGATGCGGCGCGCGGCTCCTCCACCTCTCGACCGACCTCGTCTTCGACGGGGAGCAGGGCGCGCCCTACGACGAGGCAGCAGAGGCCCGGCCGGTCTCGGACTACGGGGCGGCGAAGCTCGAGTCGGAGGAACTCGTCCTGCGCGCGCACCCGGCGGCGCTCGTCGTCCGCACGTCGCTTCTCTACGGCAAGGCGGAGCCGGGGCCGCAGGAAGAGCTCGCGCGCCGGGCCGAGGTCGCGTTCTACACCGACGAGATCCGCTGCCCGACTCTCGTCGGCGAGCTCGCCGAGGCGCTCCTCGAGCTCTCGCTCGGCGAGGTCGCGGGGGTGCTGCACCTCGCGGCTCCCGATGCCGTCTCCCGCTACGAGCTCGCCCGGCTGCTGCGCGCCGCGGCCGGCCTCGACCCGGACGCCGTCAGGGGCGCTCCCGCGCCGCGTGCGGGACGCGCCCGGAACGTCGCCCTCGACTCGTCCCGGGCAGCGGAAATCCTCGGCAAACGGCTCAGCGGCATGGGCCGTTCGGCCTAGCCCTTGCTACACTCGGCCTACCATTTTCACCGGTTCGGCGAAATGGGCCCGGCGGGCCCATTTTTTTTCGAAGAGCCACGTTTTCCGGGAGCACGGGCTTGGCGAAGACACACGACAAGGAGAGACAGCTGACGAACGAGATCGCGCCGCGGGTCGAGCAGAGTCTGCCGGGAGTCGAAGTGCTCGCGGTGGAGCTCGCCAACCCCGATCGCTTCGTCGTCTACGTCGACCATCCGGCCGGCGTCGATCACGACCTCTGCGCACGGGTCACCGACGTGCTGCGCGACTATCTCCGCGAATACACGGTCGATGTGTCCTCGCCGGGTATCGAGCGCCCGCTCCGCACCCAGCCGCACTTCGCCCGTGTGCTCGGCAGCAGGGTCTCCCTGCGCCTGCGCGAGCCGGTCGACGGACGCGCGAAGTTCAAGGGCGAAGTGAAGGCGGCTGGAGCCGATGCGCTGACGATCGGCGTCGACGAGAAGGACTGGACGATTCCGTACGAGACGATCGTGCGGGGAAACTTGATCGACGAGAGGTAGACCATGAGCCAGGAGATCATCGAAGCGGTTCGCGAGATCGAGCGCGACAAGGGAATCGAGGAGGGCGCGCTCGTCGCCGCGCTCGAGGACGCGCTGCTCGCGGCCTACAAGAAGACCACGGGCGCGTCCCGTCACGCGACCGTCGAGATGGACGACGGCGGCGACTTCCGCGTCTTCTCGATCGAGCTGCCGCCCGACGTCGAAGAGCGCCTGCTCGACGACGCGCGTGAGCGCAAGCTCGAGGAGCTGGAGCGGCTCGAGGAGGAGACGGGCGAGCGTCAGCACACGCTCATCTCCGACGACGATCTCGACGTCGACTGGTCCGACATCCCCGACGACCAGATCAAGCGCGAGGACGTGACGCCGGAGGGCTTCGGCCGGATCGCGGCGCAGACGGCGAAGCAGGTCATCCTGCAGCGCATCCGCGAGGAAGAGCGGCGCATGATGTACGACGAGTACATCGATCGCGTCGGCGAGGTCGTGACCGGCATCGTGCAGCAGGCGGGCGACCGCAACAACGTGCTCGTCGACCTCGGCAAGGTCGAGTCGCTCCTGCCGCGCTCCGAGCAGGTCGACGGCGAGCGCTACGAGCAGGGCTCGCGCATCAAGGCCGTGATCACCGAGGTGCGCTCCGGCACGAAGGGGCCGCAGGTCATCCTCTCGCGGCGCGATCCGGAGCTCATCAAGACGCTCTTCGAGCTCGAGGTTCCCGAGATCGCGGACGGGCTCGTCACGATCGAGGGCGTGGCCCGCGAGCCGGGCTACCGCTCGAAGATCGCCGTGCAGTCGCACACCCAGGGCGTCGATCCCGTCGGCGCCTGCGTCGGCCCCCGCGGCTCGCGCGTGCGGATGGTCGTCTCCGAGCTGCGCGGCGAGAAGATCGACATCATCCCGTGGAACAACGAGCCGGCCCGCTTCGTCGCGAAGGCACTGTCGCCGGCCCGCGTGCGCGAGGTCTACCTCGACGACGAGGGCAAGGAGGCGACGGTCGTCGTCCCCGACGACCAGCTCGCGCTCGCGATCGGCAAGGAAGGCATGAACGCACGGCTCGCCGCGCGCCTCACCGGCTGGAAGATCGACATCCAGAGCGACACCGAGTTCGCGCAGGCCGAGGCGGAGATCGCATTCGGCGGCGCCGACGGCGAGGGCGAGGACATCTCGGGGCGCTGCTCCGCGATCCTCTCGAACGGCAAGCGCTGCCCGAATGCGTCGCTCCCCGGCTCGAAGTACTGCGGCGTCGCCGCGCACCAGGAGCTCGCGCTCCACGACTCGGACGACGTCGACCAGGTCGTCACCGAGTCCGAGCCGGAGCTCGAGGCGCTCGCCGACCAGCTTCCGCCCGACGTCGAGTCGGTCGGGCCGTCGCTGCCGGAGCTCGAGGTGACGGAGGTCCAGTCGGCGGCGCCCGCGGACGCCGCCGCGACCCACGGGCCCGACGCCACCGCGATCGCCGAGGCGGAGGGAGAGGTCGATCTCGACACCTCGCACGCCGAGGTCGCACCGCCGCCGGAGGTGCCCGCGGGCATCCCGGTCGAGCACGAGGAGTCGCACGACGAGGCGTAACCCGGTCCCCACCCGCAGCTGCGCCGGCTGCGGCCGGCGCGCCGCCCAGAGCGAGCTCCAGCGCTTCGGCGCCCGGAACGGCGAGCTCGTTCCCGGGCGGGAGGTGCGCGGCCGCGGCGTGTACACCTGCAAACGGCTCGCGTGCTTCGAGCGCGCGGCCGCCCGAAGAGGATTCGCGCGGGTGCTGCGGCAGACCGTCCGGGTCGATCCGTCACTCGCCCGTCTTTACACTGAGGAGTCGCATGGCTAATGGAGGCAAACCGAATCGTCCGCTCCGCCCGCGCGGCGGCAGCGGCCCCGGCAATCGCCGGCGCCGCGTCGTCATCGACAACCAGGCGGCGCGCCCGCGCGACCCGCGGCAAGGGCGCGGCCGCGACGACACGCCGCGCCGCGAAGGAACCGCGCCAGCCGGTAGCGCCTCCCACCGGCCCGGTCTCGGTCGAGTCGGGCGTCAGCGTCCGCGACTTCTCGCAGGCGCTCGGCGTGACGATGCAGAACATCATCAAGTCGCTGATGGGCCTCGGCGTCATGAAGACGGCGACGCAGTCGCTCACCGACGAAGAGGTGGAGCTGATCGCGGCCGAGCTCGAGCGCGAGGTCACCATCAAGCACGCGGCCGACGAGGACGAGGAGCCGGAGGCCTTCGACGACACCGAGGAGTCCCTCGTCACGCGGCCGCCGGTCGTCACGATCATGGGCCACGTCGACCACGGCAAGACGACGCTGCTCGACGCGATCCGGAACGCGAAGGTCGTCGAGACCGAGGCGGGCGGGATCACGCAGCACATCGGCGCGTACCAGGTGGACGTCGACGGCCGGAAGGTCACCTTCCTCGACACGCCGGGCCACGAGGCCTTCACCGCGATGCGCGCCCGCGGCGCCAAGGTCACCGACATCGCCGTGCTCGTCGTCGCCGCCGACGACTCGGTCATGCCGCAGACGCGCGAGTCGATCTCGCACGCGCGCGCGGCGGGCGTGCCGATCGTCGTCGCGGTGAACAAGGTCGACCTGCCGGACGCAAATTCCGATCGCGTGCTCGCGGATCTCTCCGCCGACGGCCTGCAGCCCGAGGCGTGGGGCGGCACGACGCAGGTGGCGCTCGTCTCCGCCAAGCAGCAGACCGGCCTCGACGACCTGCTCGAGAAGATCCTGCTCGTCGCGGATCTCGAGCTCGACCCGAGGGCGAACCCGAATGTCGAGGCGTCGGGCCCGATCATCGAGTCGCGCCTCGACATCGGCCGCGGGCCCGTGGCGACGATGCTCGTCCACCGCGGCACGCTGAAGGTCGGCGACGCGGTCGCCGCCGGCGACGCCTGGGGCAAGGTGCGGGCGCTCCACAACTACAAGGGCGAGAAGCTCGACGTCGCGCGCCCGGGCGATCCGGTCGAGATCCTCGGCTTCGACAAGCCGCCGCCCGCCGGCGAGCTCGCACGCGTCGTCGAGAACGAGCGCGCAGCGCGCGATCTCGCGCAGAAGCGCGCCGAGCGCCTCCGCCGCGAGCAGCTCGCGTCGCAGCGTCCCGCGGGCGTCTCGCTCGAGAACCTGTTCGACCAGCTCCAGTCGGGTGAGGTACGCGACCTCAACCTCGTCATCAAGGGCGACGTCCAGGGCTCGGTCGAGGCGGTCGTGAGCGAGCTCGCGAAGATCCAGCACCCCGAGGTGCGCGTCAACGTCATCCATCAGGGCGTCGGCGGCATCACCGAGAACGACATCATGCTCGCCGCGGCGTCGAGCGGCATGGTCGTCGGCTTCAATGTCCGGCCGAACGCGGAGACGCGCTCGGTTGCGGAGCGTGAAGGCGTCGAGATCCGCACCTACGACGTCATCTACAAGCTCACCGAGGACATCGAGCAGGCGCTCGTCGGGATGCTCGCGACCGTCAAGACGGAAGAGACGATCGGCGAGGCCGAGGTGCGCGAGACGTTCCGCGCCTCGCGCATCGGCACGATCGCCGGCTGCATGGTGACGAACGGCCTGCTGCGCCGCGGCGCGCAGGTCAGGATCATCCGCGACGGCACCGTCATCTACACGACGACGATCGACTCCCTCAAGCGGTTCCAGGACGATGCACGCGAGGTGCAGGAAGGCTTCGAATGCGGCCTTCACCTCGCAGAACTTCGACGACGTGAAGGTCGGAGACGTCCTCGAGTGCTTCGAGACGCGGGAAGTCGAGCGCACGTCGCTCGACGAGCCGCCCTCGGCGGCGTAGCCCGTTCAGTCGTCGAGCAGCGCGAGGACGTTCACCGCAGCCGATCATGTCCGCTTGAATGAGCGGCGTGGCGAGCGGGTTCGTCGGCGTGCTGACGTGTGAGCTTCACTTCCCGTCGGCTCACTCCCTGAAGGAGAAGCGGCACCATCTGCGCTCGGCGAAGGCGCAGCTCCAGAATCGCGTCGGGGCGGCGGTCGCCGAGGTCGACCATCACGACGTCTGGCAGCGCGCGAGGATCACGGTCGCCTGCGTCGCGCGCGAGCACCGTGAGGTGGAGCGGCTCCTCGACGAGGCCGAGCGCTGGCTGCGCGGTCAGGAGTGGGAGGTCGCGCTCGCCGACCGCTTCGTCGTCGACCCCGACGACTGATCCGCCTATACGGCGGCGCGCACGATCGTGAGCGTGCCGCTCACCACGAGGACGACGCCGATCGCGCGCAGGAGCGCGCCGGCCGACAGGCGCCCCGTGTAGCGCGAACCGATCAGGGCGCCCGGCACGGACGACGCGCCGCCGACCGCGAGCAGGCTCCAGTCGACGCCGCCCGGAAGATGGCCGAGCAGGCCGGCTGCGCCGACCGCGATGCCGACGACGAGGTTCGTGCCGACGACGCGGGACGGCTCCTCGCCGACCCAGCGGATGAGCGCGGGCACCCTGAGCGTGCCGAGGATGAGGCCGATCAGGCCGCCGATCGCCCCGACGACGAGGCCGGTGACGACGGCCGCCGTGAGGTCGGGTGTGTCGCGCGGCGGCGGAATGACCGCACGCCGCGGGCGGACGAGATCGATCCCGAAGCCGAGCAGGCACGATCCGATCACGAGTCGGAGCGTGTTCGCGGGCAGATAGGTCGACGCGATGCCGCCGCCGACCGCGCCGGCCACCGACGGCGGGAGCATCCACGCGACGAGCCGCCAGTGCACGCGCCCGGCCTTGATGTGGGCCGAGGAGCCCGCCGCGGCGGCGAGCCCTGAGACGGCGATGTTCGCACCCGCCGCCGCCGCAGGATTCACGCCCACGAGCAGGAAGATCGGCAGCCGGATGTTGCCGAGCACGAGCCCGAGCAGAGCCCCGACGAGGGCAACGAAAAAGCACCACACGCCGACTGCTGCGAGGGTGAGTGCGTGCACTCGCTTGAATATGGACGATGAGCGAGCGAATGCGACGCGTGAACGAGTCCGTCAGGCAGGTGCTGGCGGAGGCGCTCCCCGACCTGAAGGACCCGCGGATCGGCCTCGTGACGGTGACGGGCGTCGAGACGGCCCCGGATCTCCGGCACGCCGTCGTCTTCGTGAGCGTGCTCGGCTCGGAGAAGAAGAAGCGGGCGACGATGGCGGGGCTCGGCGCCGCCCACGGCCTGCTGCAGTCGATGCTCGCGAAGCAGCTCAGGCTGAAGCGGACCCCCCAGTTGACCTTCGAGTACGATCAGTCGGTCGAGCACGGCGTTCGCATGAGTCAACTCATCGACGAGCTCGCACCCGAGGATGACGCAGACGTCGACTGATCTCCAGGCGATCGCGGCGGCGTTGCGCGAGCACGACCGCTTCCTCGTCGTGACGCACGAGAACCCGGATGGAGACGCGCTCGGCTCGCTCCTCGCCATGACGCGCGCCCTTCGGCAGCTGGGCAAGGACGCGCTGATGTTCCTCGCCGGCGGCGCACCGCTTCCGAGCGAGTACGCGTTCATGCAGCTCGACGACCTGCTCCGCGACCTCCCCGACGACATGGAAGAGCGCGTGCTCGTGGCGGTCGACTGCGCGAAGGCCGATCGCATCGGGGCGGACCCTGCACCGGTGGAGCGTGCGAAGCTCGTGCTCGACATCGACCATCACCACGACAACACGCGGTTCGGCGCGGCCAACCTCATCGTCGCGGACGCGTCGTCGACAGGGGAGGTGCTCCGCGACGTCTTCCGCGAGCTCGACGTCGAGCTGACGCCGGAGCTTGCGGAGCCGCTGTACATCGCGCTCGTCACGGACACCGGACGGTTCCAGTACGCGAACACGACGCCGAAGGCGCTTCGCCTCGCCGCCGAGCTCGTCGAGGCGGGCGCAGACGTGCACGCCGTCTTCCAGCAGGTCTACGAGTCGGTCGAGTTCGCGAAGCTCAAGCTGCTCGCGCGCGCCCTCGAACGCGCGCGCGTCCTCGAGGGCGGCCGCATCGTCGTCTCGTACCTCGTGCGAACCGACTTCGCCGAGGTCGGCGCCGTCGAGCCGTACTCGGAGGGCATCATCGACTACCTCCGGGCGGTCGAGGGCTCGGAGCTCGCCGCGCTGATCCGCGAGCCGCCTCGCGACGACGGCCCGCTGCACAAGGTCTCGCTGCGCGCCTCGATCGACGAGCTCGACGTGTCCGCGATCGCGCGCACGTTCGGCGGCGGCGGGCACCGGCAGGCTGCCGGCTTCTCGAGCGACGCGTCGATCGGCGACATCACCGAGCTCGTACGGCAAGGATTCGTGGCGCAGCGTGCCGCCGCGAGCACTTGAGCCCGCCGGCGTCGCGCTGGTCGACAAGCCCGCGGGTCCGTCGTCCTTCGCGATCGTCGCGCAGATCCGCCGGATGACCGGTGCGCGGACAGGGCACGCGGGGACGCTCGACCCGTTCGCGACGGGGCTGCTCCTCCTGTTGTCCGGCAGGGCAACGAAGATCGCTCCGTGCCTCGTCGGCCTGGACAAGCGCTACCGCACCGACGTCGACCTCGGTTCGCGGACCTCGACGGGGGATCCCGAGGGAGAGGTCGTCGAGGAGCTCGAGCCTCCGGCCGAGGCCGAGCTCGAGCGGCGGCTCGCGGGCCTCCGCGGCGAGGTCGACCTGCCGATCCCGGCCGCGTCCGCCGTGAAGATCGGCGGTGAGCGCGCGTACCGGCTCGCACGGCGCGGCATCGCGGTGGAGATGCCGATCCGGCGCTCGACGGTGCACGCACTCGACGTCGTCGCGTACACCGGGAGGACGGTCACGCTCGACCTGCGCGTCAGCTCCGGCACGTACGTGCGCTCGATCGCGACGGCGCTCGGGGGCCATTGCGTGTCTCTGCGGCGCACGGAAGTGGGCCCGTTCTCGATCGACGACGCCGTTGCGCCGGGCGACTTCGAGCCGCGGCACCTCCTCGCCGAGGCCGACGTGCTCGCCCTCGTGGGTGCACCGCGCGGAGAGGCGAGGCCATGACCGTCGCGACGCGCCCCGACGAGCTCGCGCCCGCCCGGCGCGCGGTCGCGATCGGCACGTTCGACGGGGTCCACCGCGGGCACCGGCGGGTGCTCGAAGCGGCCCGCGCCGCGCACCTGCGATCCGCGGTCGTGACCTTCGATCCGCATCCCCGCGCGTTCTTCGGGGTGCCGGTCGAGCTCCTGACGACGCTCGAGCGGCGTCTCGAGCTCCTCGCCGAGGCCGGGGTCGAGGACGTGCTCGTGCTCCCGTTCGACGAGTCGCTCGCCGCGCTCGAGCCGGAGGTATTCGCCGAGA
Source organism: uncultured Actinomycetes bacterium (assembly GCA_963831405.1). Lineage (GTDB taxonomy): Bacteria > Actinomycetota > Thermoleophilia > Gaiellales > Gaiellaceae > Palsa-739. The sequence goes on along the minus strand of CAWHPX010000017.1, from coordinate 365,912 downwards.
CGATGCTGCGCGGGATCGGCGCGGAGGTCGTCGCCGCGGGCGACGGGTTTCGCTTCGGACGGGCGCGGACGGGCGACCTCGACCTGCTCGGCGCGGCTCGGGTTCGACGTGCGGCGGGTGCCGCTCGTCGACAACGTGTCGTCGAGCCACATCCGGAAGCTGCTCGCCGCCGGCGACGTCGCGCGCGCGGCGCAGCTCCTCGGCCGGCCGCCGGAGGTGGAGGGGATCGTCGTGATGGGCGACCAGCGCGGGCGCCTGCTCGGGTTCCCGACGGCCAACCTCGACGTGCCCGCCGGGCTCCTCGTGCCGGAGCTCGGCATCTACGCGGGCTTCACGATGGGCCACCGCACCGCGATCTCGATCGGGACGAATCCCCACTACCACGGCACGGAGCGCCGGGTCGAGGGCCACCTGCTCGACTTCGACGGCGACCTCTACGGGCGCCGGCTCGTCTTCGAGCTCTGGGCCCGGCTCCGGGACGAGGCGGCGTTCTCCTCGGAGTCCGAGCTCGTCGCGGCGATCGACGCCGACGTCGCGCAGACGCGGGACGCCGTGCGGCCCGTCTGAGGCCCGTTCGAAGCGGCCCGTTCGGGGTCGCGCAAGTTTGTCCTGCTCCGGGCGTCTCTTCTCATGTGAACGGAATCGCCGAGCTCCGGCCGCTGGCTCTCCTCGAGAGCGTCTGCTGCCTCGAGTGCAACGAGATCTACTCGAAGCCGTCCGCCGGCGGGACCGTGCAGAAGAACCCGGGCTGCCCGGCCTGCGGCTACGTCGGCTGGATCCCGGTCAGCCGGCCGGCGGAAGGGTCAGCGCTGCGCCGCTCCGCCGCGGGTCGCCCGCGGCTCCGCTTTCTCCCACTGCGCTGACGCCGCCGAAGTAGTGGTGCCGCTCGGGCCAGCGCCTGACGGCGAGCCCGCGGGCCTCGAGCGCGGCGAGCCCGTCCTCGTCCACGCCGGGCTCGGCGTTGACGACGCCGCCGGCGGGGTGCACGCGAGGGCGGTCGACGGCCTCCTGCGGCGCGAGGCCCTCGTCGAGGATCCCGGCGGCGGCCGTGAGGAGCGCGGTGCGGAGGCGCGTGCCGCCCGCCGCGCCGATCGCGAGCTCGAGCCGCGCGCCGTCGAGGACGAGCGAGGGCGCCATCATGCTCTGCATCCGTGCACCCGGCTCGAGCGGGCCCCGGAGGAGATCGACCTCGCCGAGCATGCTGTTCAGATGGAGGTCGAGCCCGGGGAGCCAGTCGCCCGAGCCGAGCCCGAGGCTCGTCGTGAGGACGCACGCGCTGCCGTCGGCGTCGACCGCGACGAGATTCGTCGTGTGCGTGTCCGGCCCCGGCAGGTCGCCGAGCGCGGCGACGAGGGCGACGACGCGCTCCGACGCGGACAGGGTGCGGAGCGCGGGCAGGCGCGGCAGCGTCTCCTGCACGCCCGAGAGGCCGCCGCGGCTGACGAAGCGGCGCCCGAGCCAGGCGGTCTCGACGGCCGGGCTCCAGGCGGCGGCGTACGACGTGAGGTCGCCCTCGGTGACGAGCGAGCCGCGCTCGCGTGCGAGCTCGAGGAGCGCGCGCCCGATCGTGCCCTCGTACGCGCCGCGTGCGCCCTCGTCGGCGAGCGACCCGAGGGCGTCGACGAGACCGGGCTGCTCGAGCACGTCGCCGTCGCCGAGGAGCGCGCCGCCGGGTGCGTAGATGCGTGCACCTTCGCGCATCGTCATCACCGGCGCGAGCATCGCGAGGCATGCCGCGTGCGCGGCGGGAACCTCGACGCCGTCGCGCGCCAGCCGAAGCGCCGGCTCGACGAGGCGAGGCCACGGCAGGCGGCCGTGCGCCTCCCACAGCGCGCCGAGCCCGGCGGCGACGCCGGGAACGGCGCACGATGCCGGCCCGACCGCGTAGTGGACGAGCTCGGCGCCGAAGGGGACCTCGAGGTGGACGAGCTCCGGCTCGTGCCACGGGCCGCCGAGGCCCGGCACCGCGCAGAAGCAGTCGAGGTTCCGCGTCGTGCCCGCGCCGGCGTCGTGGTAGATCGCGTGGCCGCCGCCGAGCAGCCCCGTCATGACCGTCTCGGCGACGCAGGACGCGAGCGATGCGGCGACCGCGGCGTCGGCTGCGCTGCCGCCGTCGGCAAGGATCTCGGCGCCGGCGCGCGCGGTTGCCGGATGCCCGGCCGCGACCCCCGCTCTCACGACGCGACGCGCGGCAGCGCCGTCCAGCCGACGCGCGCGACGTCGGGGCGCGGAAAGTCGAGGCGATGGCTCTGCAGGAGGCCGCCGCCGGCGAAGCCGTAGACGCCGCCCTGCAGCGGCCGGGCGCGATAGCGAATTGCGATGCGCGTCGCCGTCACCGGATCGGTCTCCGCGTTCGTCACCTCGAGCTCCTCGCCGCGCACGACGATCTCGGCGTCGATGCCGTCGAGCGCGTAGCGACCGGCCGCCGTCGCCGCGACGGCCGGCGCCTGTACCGTGGGAGGCACGAGGTCGAGTGCGGCGACGAGCCGCCGGATCAGGCCGCTGCCGCGCCAGCTGTTCGTGAGCACGGCGAGAACGAGCCGCTCCTCCGGCACGAGGAGGAGCAGCGACTGGTAGCCGCCGACCGACCCCTCGTGGTCGAGCGCGGTGCGGCCGCCGAGGTCGCGAACCCAGAAGCCGAGCGCGTAGCGTTCGCCGAGGGCGTCGGCGCGCGGCTCGTGCAGCGTGCTCGGCTCGGCGAGGTGGTGCTCGCCGAAGCGGACGAGGTCGGCAACCGACGACCAGAGCCCGCCCGACGGCCGGCGGGGCGGCGGATAGGCGTCGACGGGAACGGCCCGGTGGCCGCTCTCGCCCTCCTGCACGTGGCCGCGGGCGGCTCCGTCGGGCTCGTCGAAGCCGGTCGCTGCAAGGCCGAGCGGCTCGAGCACCCGCGCGCGCATCGCGTCCTCGAACGACGAGCCGCAGGCTTCGGCGACCCGCGACCCGACGGCCCAGTAGCCGGCATTCGAGTACGACCAGAGGCCGCGGCAGGGTTCGGGCAAGGGGTCGCTCGACTCGGGGCGGAGGCCCGCGGTGTGGCTGAGGAACGCGCAGACGGCGTCGTCGAGCTCGATCGAGCGCGCGGCGAGCGTCGCGGTGAAGGGCTTCGTGATCGACGCGATCCGGAACGGCGTGTCGGGGCGAACGGGCTCTCGGCGGCCGAGGACGCGCTCGCCGGCCGCCGCGACCGTCGTCTCGCCGGCGCGGGAGAGACCCGCGGCGACGCCCGGCACGCCGGTCGCCGCGCGCGCTTCGTGAAGCGCCTCATCGAGCGAAAACCCCAGTTTCATGCGGAATGAGCTACCCTAGTCGCCGACCCAGTCCCGGCCGCGCGCTTCTTCCTGGCGCGACACCGCGGGGGCTCGGGAGACGACAACCGAGGAGGCACATGGCCCTCACGAAGGAAGCCAAGCAGGAACTGATCGCGAAGCACGGCCGCAACGAGACCGATACGGGCTCGCCGGAGGTGCAGATCGCGATGCTCACACGGCGCATCAACGAGCTGACCGAGCATCTGCGCACGCATCGCCACGACCACTACTCCCGCCGCGGGCTGCTGAAGCTCGTCGGGCGCAGGCGCCGCTTTCTGAACTACCTGCAGAAGCACGACCTCGAGGGCTATCGCGCCCTCATCAAGGAGCTCGGCCTGCGCCGTTAGCTCCAACGCAAAGGAGGGCGGAGGTTTGAGCGAGCACCGTGGTGCGGCGTTCACTCAAACTCCCGCCCTCCACAAGACAAGCAGAGTGGAGGACAATTCAATGAGTATCGCGACCGAGCGCCTGGCTCGGGTCTCCGTCCAGGTCGGGGATCAGGAGATCACGTTCGAGACAGGCAAGCTCGCGAAGCAGGCGGACGGCGCCGTCGTCGTCCGTAGCGGCGAGACGATGGTGCTCGCCACCGCAGTCGGCCGCGCAGAGGCCCGCGAAGGCGCGGACTTCTTCCCGCTGACGATCGACGTGGAAGAGCGGATGTACGCCGCCGGCAAGATCCCGGGCGGCTTCTTCAAGCGGGAGGGCCGCGCCAGCGAGCGCGCCACCCTGACCGCGCGCATGATCGACCGCCCGATCCGGCCGCTCTGGCCGAAGGGGTTCCGGAACGAGGTGCAGGTCATCTGCACCGTGCTCTCCGCGGACATGGTCACCCCGCACGACATCCTCTGCATCAACGGTGCGTCGGCGGCGCTCATGATCTCGCCGCTGCCGTTCTTCGGCCCCGTCGGGGCCGTGCGCATCGGGCGGATCGACGGCAGGCTCGTCGTCAACCCGACGCTGCAGCAGAACTGGGAGGAGACGGCGCTCGACCTGATCGTCGTCGGCACGAAGGACGGCCTCACGATGGTCGAGGCCGGTGCGGACGAGGTTCCGGAGGACGTGCTCCTCGAGGCGCTCGAGCTTGCGCACGGCGAGATCAAGAAGCTGTGCGAGGTGCAGGAGGACCTGCGCCGCCAGGTCGGCAAGCCGAAGTGGCTCGACACGGAGCTCACCGGCGAGATCGAGTCGGCCCACGGCCACACGATCTGGGAGCGCATCCAGAGCGTCGGCCTCCGCGAGGCCGCCGCCGTCGTCGACGAGCTCGCGACGCAGCTCGCCGGTGAGATCTCGATGGAGTCGACCGAGGAGGACGTCCAGCGCCAGATGCAGGTGCGGGCGAGCCTCAACGCGTTGCTCGAGAAGCAGCGCCTCGTCGCGGTCGAGGGCCCGGTGCGCGAGCAGTTCGAGAACGACCTGCGTGCGCTCACCGACGCCGAGCAGGACTCGAAGGAGCTCAAGTCGGCCAAGCGCCACCTGCTCTTCGACAGCATCGTCAACACCGTTGCAGCTGCCCTTCCCGGTCGGCCCGGCGACGGTCGAGGGCGAAGGCCCCGCCGTCAAGGACAGCCTGACGAAGGGCTACGTCAAGAAGGCCGCCGAGGCGATCTACAAGGATCTCGTCCGCAAGAAGATCGCGGTCGACAAGCGGCGGCCCGACGGCCGCGGCACCGAGGAGATCCGGCCGATCGAGGTCGAGGTCGGCGTCAACCCCCGCGCGCACGGCTCCGGCCTCTTCACGCGCGGCCAGACGCAGGTGCTCTCGACGCTCACGCTCGGCACCGCGAAGGAGGGCCAGCGGATCGACGACCTGTCGCTCGAGACCGACCGGCGCTACATGCACCACTACAACTTCCCGCCCTACTCGGTCGGGGAGACGGGCTTCATGCGCGGCCCCAAGCGGCGCGACATCGGCCACGGTGCGCTCGCACAGCGCGCGCTCGAGGCGATGATCCCGACGGCCGACGAGTTCCCGTACACGATCCGCATCGTCTCGGAGACGCTCGAGTCGAACGGGTCGTCGTCGATGGGCTCCGTGTGCGGCTCGACGCTCGCGCTGATGGACGCCGGCGTGCCGATCAAGGCGCCGGTCTCCGGCATCGCGATGGGCCTCGTCAAGGAGGGCGACGACTACGTCATCCTCACCGACATCCAGGGAGCCGAGGACCACCTCGGCGACATGGACTTCAAGGTGGCCGGCACGCGTGACGGCATCACCGCGCTCCAGATGGACATCAAGATCACCGGTGTCACGCAGGAGATCATGCGCGGCGCGCTGGAGCAGGCCAACCGGGCCCGCAACGCGATCCTCGACATCATGCTCGAGGTCATCCCGGAGTCGCGCTCGGAGCTCTCGCAGAACGCTCCGCGCATCACCTCGGTGAAGATCGATCCCGAGAAGATCGGGATGGTCATCGGCAAGGGCGGCGAGACGATCCGCGGCCTCGAGGCCGACTACGAGGTGCAGATCGACATCGAGGAGGACGGCACGATCCTCATCTACGCGACCGACGGCGACAAGGCCGCCGCCGGCATCGCCGCGATCCAGGCCCTGACGAAGGAGCCGGAGGTGGGGGACACCTACACCGGCAAGGTCGTGAAGACGACGCAGTTCGGCGCCTTCGTCGAGCTGAAGAAGGGCACGGACGGGCTGCTCCACGTCTCGAACGTGGGCCCGGGCCGCGTCGGCCACATCGAGGACGTGATGGCGCGCGGCGACGTGCTCGACGTCGTCGTGCAGGAGGTCGACAAGGCGCGCGGCCGGATCGGCCTGAAGCTGATCGCGAAGCACGAGAACGGCACGCTCGTCCAGCCGGAGGAGCTGATCGAGCGGGCGAAGGACGCCCCGCCGCGGCCCCCGGAGGAGGAGCGGCCGCGCCGTGACGACCGCCGTGGCGGCCGCAGCGGCGGCGGCCGCGATCGCGGCTCGCGCCGCGACTAGCGGGCGCCGGCAGACGAGGAGAGGGCGGCCGCGAGGCCGCCCTTTTTCGTTCGAAGCCCCCTTCGGGGGTGGGCCGGACGGTCGCGGAAGCCGATTCCCCGGGCAGGGCCGGATCTCTCGGGCCCGTCGCTATGCCATCGCCAGCACCCATCTCGCCGCTTCGAGGACTGCTCGAGGTCACGAAGCTCATGCGCGCGGACGCGGATCTGCCCACGCTCCTCGCGGCGATCGCACGCACGATCTCGAAGTCGCTCGGCTACCGCACGGTCGTCGTCAACCTCTACCGCCCGGCCTGGGACGACTTCTGCGTCACGACCGTGCACGGCAGCGACGCCGCCCGCGCGCTCCTCCTCGGCCAGGTGCGGCGCGTCGACGAGTGGCTGCCGCTCCTCGACGCGCGCTTCGAGCGCCGGGGCGCGTTCGTCGTCGAGGCGGGAGCGTACGACTGGGACGACGGGCTCGGGCCGCGGAGCTACGTCCCGGATGCGACGCCGGGCCGCGGCGAGAACGGCTGGCACCCGGAGGACGCCCTGTTTCTGCCGATGCGGCACTCGGACGGCCATCTGCTCGGGATCCTCTCGGTCGACGAGCCCGTGAGCGGGCGGAGGCCGACGGACGAGGAGCTCGACGTCCTCGTCGCGCTCGCGGAGCATGCGGCGCTCGCCGTGCAGTCGTCGCAGGAGGCGGCCGACGCGGCGCGTCACCGGCGCGCGCTCGAGCAGCTCCTCGGGATCTCGTCGCGGCTGACGCTCGAGCCGGCGACCGACGAGATCCTCCGTGCGGTGTGCTCCGGCATCCGCGACGCGCTCGGGTTCCAGAACGTGCTCGCCGCCCTCCGCGACCCCGACACCGGGAGGCTCGACCCACGCTGCGCGGTCGGCTGGGACATCGAGGAGGTGGGGCAGCGCCGCCCCGTCTTCCTGCGCGACATCGAGGGCCTCCTCGATCCGGCCTTCGAGCGCGAGGGGTGCTATCTGCTGCCGAACGAGGAGGCCGAGCGGCGCATCGCCTCCGACCGGCCGCCCTACGTGTCGGAGCAGAACGGTCTCGGCCGGTGGGCCTGGGACCACCACTGGCTCGTCGTGCCGTTGCACTCGAGCGCCGGCGAGGTGATCGGCGTGCTCTGGGCGGACGAGCCGGCGGACCGCCTGCTGCCGTCGCGCGACACGCTGCAGGCCCTGCGCGTCTTCGCGAACCAGGCTGCGGGCGCAGTCGTCGCGGCGGCGCACCTGGACGAGGTGCGCTTCCTCGCGGACCACGATCCGCTGACACGCCTGCTCAACCGGCGCGCGTTCGTCGCGCGGCTCGACGGCGAGGTCGCCCGCGCAACGCGGTACGGGCACACGTTCGGGCTCGTGCTGTGCGACCTCGACGGCTTCAAGGAGCTGAACGACCGCTTCGGGCACGCCGCCGGCGACGAGGCGCTGCAGCGCTTCGGACGGATCCTGCAGGACGGGCTCCGGCGCGGAGACGAGGCGTTCCGGATCGGCGGCGACGAGTTCGCCATGCTGCTCGCGGAGGCGTCGGAGGCAGATGCGCGCGAGGTCGTCCGCCGTATCGCCGAGCGAAGCGGCCAGGTGAAGGCGAGCTTCGGCGTCGCCTCGTGCCCGGAGCACGCCGGCGACTCGCAGGCGCTCTTCCGGCTGGCCGACGGCGCGCTGTACGAGGCGAAGCGCAACGGCAGCGGCCTCCAGTTCGTCGCGTAGGCTTCGCCCGTGCAGAAGTACGTTCTCTCCGAGCTCGACTCGGGCGAGCGGGTGATCTCGGAGAAGGTGCCGAGCGTCCGCTCGGTCTCGCTCGGCTTCTGGATCGGGGCGGGCTCTCGCGACGAGCGCGACGACCGCGCCGGCGTCTCCCACTTCATCGAGCATCTCCTGTTCAAGGGATCGCGCTCGCACGACGCGCAGCAGATCGCCGAGACGTTCGACGCGATGGGGGCGGAGCTGAACGCGGCGACGTCGCGCGAGCACACGGTCGTCTACTCGCGCGTCCCGGACCGGCACGTCGACGAGGCGCTCCAGGTGATGACCGACATGGTGTTCGCGCCGCGGTTTGCGGAGCTCGACCAGGAGCGCGAGGTCGTGCTCGAGGAGATCGCGATGTACGAGGACACGCCGCAGGAGCTCGTGCACGATCTCTTCTCCCAGGCCGTCTTCGGCGGGCACGCGCTCGGCCGGCCGGTGATCGGCACCGCGGACGTGATCTCGACGATCAGCCGCCGCGCGATCGGCGGCTACCACCGCTCGATGTACACGGGCGCCAACATCGTCGTCTCCGCCGCCGGCAACATCACGCACGACCGCCTGCTCGCGCTGCTCGAGCGCTTCGAGCGCCAGAGCGCGCCGGCGACCCGGTCCACGCCGCGCGTGCGCCGGCCGCTCGGCCAGTCGCCGCCGCCCGGCCTGCGCTTCCAGCGCAAGGACACCGAGCAGTACCACCTCTGCCTCGGTGCGACCGGCATCTCCCGCTCGGACCGCCGCCGTTTCGCCGCGTCGATCCTCGACTCGATTCTCGGCGGCTCCGCGTCGTCGCGGCTCTTCCAGGAGATCCGCGAGAAGCGCGGCATGGCCTACTCGGTCTACAGCTTCGCGTCGCAGTACACCGACACCGGGCTCGTCGGCATCTACGTCGGCACGCGCGAGGAGAACCTCGCGTCGTGCGTCGGGATCTGCATCGAGCAGATCGCCGACATCGCGGCGGGGAATCTCCGGCCGGGCGAGCTCGAGCGCGCACAGGAGAGCCTGAAGGGCAGGATCATGCTGTCCATGGAGTCGACGTCGAACCGCATGAGCCGGCTCGGCCGCTCGGTCATCTCCGACACCGAGCTCATGACGTTCGACCGCATCTTCGCGGAGATCGACGCGGTCGACACGCAAGCAGTCGCCGAGCTCGCGGGCGTGCTGCTCGCTCCCGAGCGCCTGTCCGCCTCCGGCGTGGGGCCTGACGAGGACCGGTTCAGGCGCGCCGTCGAGCGCGCGAATGCGTCGCTCGTCGCGCGCGCAGCCGCATGAAGGTCGCGTTCTTCGGCGCAGAAGGCAAGGTCGGCCGTGCGCTCGTCCCGCTGCTCGAGCGCGCCGGCCACGAGGTGCGGCCGCTCGAGGCCGGCGACGAGCCCGACGTGCGCGGCGTCGACGCAGCTGTCGACTTCACGACGCCGGAGGCGGCGCCCGCAAACGTGCGCGCGGCGCTCGAGCAGGGCGTCTCGTGCGTCGTCGGCACGACCGGCTGGGCGGCCGAGGAGCTTGGGCGCGCTCGCCCGCGAACGCGGCCTGCGCCTCTTCGTCGCGCCGAACTTCTCACTCGGCGCGGTGCTGATGATGCGCTTTGCGGCGCAGGCTGCGCAGCACTTCCCGCGCGCGGAGATCGTCGAGCTGCACAGCGAGGCGAAGAAGGATGCGCCCTCGGGCACCGCGACTCGCACCGCCGAGCTGATCGGCGGCGATCCCGTCATCCACTCGGTGCGGCTGCCCGGCCTCGTCGCGCACCAGGAGGTCATCTTCGGCGGCGAGGGGCAGCTGCTCACGATCCGCCACGACACGACCGCGCGCGAGTCGTTCGGCGAGGGCGTGCTGCTCGCGCTTGCGAAGCTCGATTCGCTGCCGCCGGGCCTCACCGTCGGCCTCGACTCGCTCCTGTGAGCCCGTCCACCGGTCGAGGCGAGCCGGCGAAGACCGGCGCCGAGCTTGTCTTCGACAGGGCGACGAAGCGCTACGGCGACGGTGAGCCGGCCGTCGACGGCCTGTCGCTGACCGTGCCCGCCGGAGAGATCTGCGTGCTCGTCGGCCCCTCGGGCGGCGGCAAGACGACGGCGCTCAAGCTCGTGAACCGCCTGATCGAGCTCACGAGCGGCGACATCCGGATCGACGGGCGGAGCATCAACGACGTCGACGTCATCGCGCTGCGCCGGGAGATCGGCTACGTGATCCAGCAGGTCGGGCTCTTCCCGCACATGACGGTCGAGGCGAACATCGGGACCGTCCCGCGCCTCTTCGGCCGCTCGAAGGCCTGGATCAGGACGCGGTCGCAGGAGCTGCTCGAGCTCGTCGGCCTCGACCCCTCGTACGGCACGCGGTACCCCGCGCAGCTCTCAGGCGGCGAGCGCCAGCGTGTGGGCCTCGCGCGCGCCCTCGCCGCCGACCCGCCGCTCATGTTGATGGACGAGCCGTTCGGCGCGATCGACCCGATCGTCCGGTCGCGGCTCCAGGACGAGTTCCTGCGCCTGCAGAGAGAGGTCAGGAAGACCGTCGTCTTCGTGACGCACGACATCGACGAGGCGATCAAGATCGGCGACCGCATTGCGATCCTCCGCCAGGGCGGGCGGCTTGCGCAGTACGACACCCCGGAGACGATCCTCGAGCATCCGGCCGACGCCTTCGTCGCGGAGTTCGTCGGCGCCGACCGCGCGCTGAAGGCCCTCGCCCTACGCACCGTCGGCGAGCTCGAGCTGCGCGCCGCACACGACGGCGGGCCGCGGGTGCCGGCCGCGACGACGCTGCGAGACGCGCTCGCGCTCCTGATCGCCGAGCACGCGGAGTCGCTCGTCGTCACGGACGAGGAAGGGCGGCAGCTCGGTTCGCTCACGCGGGAGGACATCCTGGGATGAGGGTGCTCGCCGCCGGCCCCGTCATCCCGAACTTCGGGCAGGGCTCGCGGTGCGAGCAGACGAACGGCTGGTGGTGCACCGACTGGCTGCACGCGCACTGGGGCGACACGCTCCAGCCGGCGCTCGTGCAGCACGTCGAGCTGTCGGCGATCGCGATCGGGATCGGCTTCGCGCTCGCGCTCGTTCTCGCGCTGGCGGGCTTTCGCTTCAGGCTTCTTCGACGCGCCGATCGGCTTCTTCGCCGACTTCCTCTACACGATCCCGAGCCTCGCGCTCTTCCAGCTCCTCGTGCCGCTCACGGGTCTCACGGTGACGACGGTCGAGATCGCGCTCGTCTCGTACACGCTCCTCATCCTGTACCGGAACATGGTCGAAGGGCTGCGCGCCGTGCCGGTCGACGCGCTCGAGGCGGCGCGCGGGATGGGCCTCACGCCGGCGTCAGACGTTCGTGCGCGTCGAGCTGCCGCTGGCCGCGCCCGCGATCATCGCCGGCCTTCGCATCGCGACGGTCTCGACGATCTCGATCGCGACCGTCGCCGCCTTCGTCATCCCGAAGGGCCTCGGCCAGCCGATCTTCATCGCGCTGCGCCAGGACCTCTTCAAGACGGAGATCCTGGCCGCGGGCGGCCTGGCGGTCGCGCTCGCGCTGATCGCGGACGCGCTGCTCGTGCTGGCGCAGCGGGCCCTGACACCGTGGAGCCGTGCGCGATGATCGTCGCGGACCAGTTCCGCCCGGGGACGTTCGTCGACGCGTTTCGCTTCATCGGCGACACGGCGCACCTCCTGCTCGTCAAGACGGTCGAGCACCTCGAGCTCTCGGTCGCGGCGCTCGGCATCGCGCTCGTGCTCGCGCTTCCGCTCGGGCTCTGGCTCGGTCATCGGCACCGCGGGCTTCTTCTTCGCGGCGAGCGTCTCGAACGTCGGACGCGCGCTCCCGAGCCTCGTGCTCATCGCGTTCGGCCTGACGATCCTCGGCGTCGGGTTCTGGAACAACACCGCGGCGCTCGTCGTGCTCGCCATCCCGCCGATCCTGACGAACGCGTACTTTGCGATCGACGGGGTCGATCGCGACGTCGTCGAGGCCGCGCGGGGAATGGGGATGAGCGAGCGCCAGGTCCTCGCTCGAGGTCGAGCTGCCGCTCGGACTGCCGCTTCGTCGATCGCCGGTATTCGGATTGCCGCGATCTTCGTGCTCGCCACCGCGACGATCGCCGCCGTGGCCGGCGGCGGCGGCCTCGGCGAGATCATCGTCGATCAGGCGAGCTACGGCCTTGCGGGCGTCGTCGCGGGCGCGCTCTGCGTCTCCGCGCTGACCCTGCTCGCGGCCTTCTCCTCGGCCTGCTGCGCCGGGTTCTGTCGCCTAGCCCTGTCCCGGCGGCGTAGGCTCAGGGCTTCGGCCCACTACCCGGAGGAGGACTCGATGTACCGCAAGCACACCCGGCGCGCGGCGAAGGCCGCCTACGCGATCTCGCTCGGCGTCGCACTCCTGATCGGCCTTATCGCGTGCGGCGGCGGCCGCGAGCAGCGTCGCCGGCCGCGAAGTCGACCGTGATCGATCGGGCACGAAGAACTTCACCGAGGCGTACGTCCTCGGCGAGCTCTACAAGCAGGCGCTGCAGGCGAAGGGCTACACCGTCAAGTACAAGCAGAACATCGGGAGCTCCGAGCTCATCGACACCGCGTTCAAGAGCGGTAAGATCAACTTCTATCCCGAGTACCTCGGCATCCTCGTCGCCGACCTCGCCAAGCAGACGGCGCCGAAGAGCGCCGAGCCGCGACTACTCGCGGCCGCGCGAAGACGTTCGAGAGGGGCGAATCGAAACGGCGTCATCTACAACCTGACGCCGTTCTCGATTCCGACTCGTTCGGCATGCTGACCTCGACGGCTCGACAAGCTCGGCGTCAAGAGCATTGCCGACATGAAGAAGGTGAAGTCCTTCACGTACGCAGGGCTTCCCCGAGTGCAAGTCGCGCATCACCTGCCTGCTCGGGCTGAAGAAGATCTACGGCCTGAAGCAGGCGAAGTTCGTGTCGCTCGGCAGCATCAGCGTCTACACGCTGCTCGACCAGGGGAAGATCACTGCCGGTGACGTCTTCTCGACCGACCCGCAGCTGCAGGACAAGTCGAAGTACACCGTGCTCAAGGACCCGAAGCACATCTTCGGCTTCCAGCAGGTCGGCACCGCATCGCGAGAAGCTCGCCACGACTCGCCGGCGCTGCGCAAGGTCGTGAACGCCGTGTCGGCGAAGCTCACGCTCGGCGCCATGCAGGCGATGAACAAGGCCGTCGCGATCGACAAGAAGTCGCCCGCGAAGGTCGTCGCGCGTTCCTCAAGGCGAACCACCTCTCGTAGTGAAGGTCGTCGTCCTCGGCGGAGGGTCGACCGGCGAGCACTTCGTCGGCGCCCTCCGCCGGCTCGACCCGGAGGTGGAGCTGACGCTCGTCGAGAGCCGCCTCGTCGGCGGCGAGTGCTCGTACTACGCGTGCATGCCCACGAAGACGATGCTGCGGGCGGCCGAGCTGTCCTCGTCGCTCGACCGCGCGCCGGGAATGGCGCCCGAGCGGCCCGAGGCGGCCGGCGTCTGGTCGTGGCGCGACTGGGTGACGAGCGACTGGGACGACGCCGGCCAGCTCGAGTGGCTCGAGGAGCAGCGCTGCGCGTTCGTGCGCGGCGAGGCGCGCGTTGCGCGACAGGGAGTCGTGGAGGTCGACGGGGAGGAGCTGCCCTTCGACCGCCTCGTCGTCGCGACGGGCTCGCGCCCCGCGATCCCGCCGGTCGAGGGGCTCGACGCGGTCGACTACTGGACGAACGTCGAAGCCACGTCGACGCACGAGATCCCCGCAAGCCTCGCCGTGATGGGCGGAGGCCCGGTCGGCTCCGAGCTCGCGCAGTTCTTCGCGCGGCTCGGGTCGCACGTGACCGTGATCGAGCACGGGCCGCGCCTCCTCGGCCGGGTGCACGAGGAGGCGGGCGCGATCATCGAGGACGTCTTCCGCGAGGAGGGCATCGACGTGCGCACGAGCGCCGGGGTCGAGAAGGCCGCTCCGGGTGTCGTGCTCACGCTCGCCGACGGCTCCACCGTCGAGGCCGAGCGCCTGCTCGTCGCGACCGGGCGCCGGGCGAACGCGGAGGGGCTCGGCCTCGAGGCGCTCGGCGTCACGCTCGGCCCGCGCGGGATCGAGGTCGACGAGCGCTGCCGTGCAGCGGAGAACGTGTGGGCGATCGGCGACGTGTCGGGCGTCGCGCTCTTCACGCACGTCGGCAAGTACCAGGCCCGCGTCGCGGCCGCCGACGTGGCGGGCCGCGAGGTGAAGGCCGACTACCGCGCGATTCCGGCGGGCATCTTCACCGACCCCGAAGTTGCGACGGTGGGGAAGACGGAGGGCGTCTCGGCGCGCTGGGAGCTGACCGCGACGCCCCGGCTCTCGACGTACGAGCGCCCGAAGCGCGACGGCTTCGTCCGCCTCTTCGCCGATCCGGAGGAGCGCGTGCTCGTCGGTGCCGTGGCGGTCGGCCCGCAGGCGACGGAGTGGCTCGGCCAGCTGACCCTCGCCGTCCGCGCGCGGACGCCGATCGACGTGCTCGTCGACACGATCCAGCCGTACCCGACGTTCTCGGAGGCGATCTTCTTCGCCCTCCGCGACCTCGCCGACCTTCTCTGAGCGCCGGCGGCGGGGGCCAGACCCGGGCCAGACCCCAGGACGGAACCGTCAAGGAAGCCGCAAAAGCCCCGCGTCTGCGGGAATCGGTCGGTTGCGAAGTCGGCACGGAGGCGTTGCGAAGGGCGTTTCTCCGGTCGCCGAGCGGGAGCCGAGGCCCGTAGACTTCCGGGGTGCTCGGCGAAGTCCTGACCGCGATCGTCACGCCGTTCAACGCGGACGGCTCGGTCAACCTCGACAAGTTCCGCGAGCTCGCGGCGTATCTCGTCGAGCACGGCTCCGACGGGCTCGTCGTCGCCGGCACGACAGGAGAGAGCCCGACGCTCTCCGACGACGAGAAGCTCGAGCTCTTCGCGGCCGCCGTCGACGCGGTCGGGGACCGGGCGACGGTCGTCGCGGGCACCGGCACCTACGACACGATGCACTCCGCGAAGCTGACCGAGCGGGCGAACGAGCTCGGCGTCGACGGCTTCCTCATCGTCACGCCGTACTACTCGAAGCCGCCGCAGCGCGCGATCGTCCGCCACTTCCAGGAGATCGCGGCGCGAACCGACAAGCCCGTCGTCGTCTACAACATCCCGAGCCGCGTCGTGATCAACATCGAGCCCGAGACGATCGAGCAGCTCGCCGCGATCGAGAACGTCCGGGCCGTGAAGCAGGCGAACGACGACCTCGAGCAGGCGCGGCGGATCCCCGGCTTCGGCCTCGACCTCTACGCCGGCGACGACAACCTCATCTTTCCCTTCCTCGAGCTCGGCGGCATCGGCGGCGTCTGCGTGCACACCCACGTCTGGGGGCCGCAGACGAAGGAGATGGTGCGCCGCCACAAGGCGGGGGACACGGACGGCGCACGCCGCCTCCACGAGGAGATGGCCCCGGCCTTCGACCTGCTGAAGGTGACGACGAACCCGATCGCGATCAAGACGGCGCTCAACCTCCTCGGCCACGAGGTAGGCGGCTTCCGGCTGCCGATGGTCGAGCCGTCCGACGAGGAAGTCGAGCAGGTCCGCGCCTGCCTCGAGCGTGCCGGCGTGCTCAGCACGGCCTCCGCCTAGACTTCGGCGCCTGATGGGCATCTGCAAGATCATCCCGCTCGGCGGGCTCGGCGAGGTCGGCAAGAACATGACCGCGTACGAGTCGGAGGACGCCATCGTCGTCGTCGACGCGGGGCTCGCGTTCCCGCGCGACGAGCACCTCGGCGTCGACCTCGTCCTGCCCGACTTCACCTACCTCCGCGAGCGCGAGCACATGATCAAGGGCGTCGTGCTCACGCACGGCCACGAGGATCACGTCGGCTCGCTGCCGTATCTCATGCGCGAGTGCCACGTCCCCGTCGTCGTCGCGACCCGCCTCACGCTCGGGCTCGTCAAGTCGAAGCTCGACGAGCACGGCCTGCTGCGCGAGGCCGAGCTGCGCGAGGTGTCGCCGTACGACGGCCCGTTCGACCTCGGGCCGTTCCGCATCGAGTTCGTGCGGATGGCCCATTCGATCCCCGACGCGGCCGCCGTCGTCCTCGAGACGCCGGGAGGCCGCGTCGTCCACACGGGCGACTACAAGCTCGACCACACGCCGGTCGACGGCCAGCGCACCGATGTCGGCAAGCTCGCCGAGATCGGCAACCGCGGCGTCGACCTCCTGCTCGGCGACTCGACGAACGCGGAGCGCGCAGGCGTGACGCAGTCGGAGCGCGTCGTCGGCGAGGCCTTCCGCCAGATCTTCCCGAGCCGCGAGGGCAGGATCCTCGTCTCCTCGTTCGCGTCGAACGTGCATCGCATGCAGCAGGCGGTCGACGCAGGCATCGCCTGCGGACGGAAGGTCGCGTTCGTCGGCCGCTCGATGCGCAAGAACTCGAACATCGCGCGCAACCTCGGCTACATGGACGTGCCGGACAACGTGATCATGCGTCCGCACGAGCTGGCCGAGCTGCCGCGCGGCGAGCAGCTCATCCTCTGCACCGGCAGCCAGGGCGAGCCGATGTCGGCGATGACGCGCATCGCCTACAACGACCACCCGGCGGTCTCGATCGAGGCCGGCGACACGGTGATCATCTCGGCGAAGCCGATCCCGGGCAACGAGCTGCGCGTGCACGACGCGATCAACCGGCTCGCGAAGTCGGGGGCCGAGGTGCTGCACGAGGACAATGCCCCGGTGCACGTCTCCGGCCACGGCCGCGCCGAGGAGCTGCGCACGATCCTTGCGCTTGCTGCGCCCGAAGGCGGTCATGCCGGTACACGGCGAGTTCCGCATGCTCGCCGCCCACGCGCAGCTCGCGCGCGACAGCGGCGTCGCCGACGAGAACATCATCCTCGCCGAGAACGGCACCGTCGTCGAGCTGTCCGAGAACGGCGTCCGGGTCGTCGACCACGTCACGGCCGGCATGACGTTCGTCGACGGGCTCGGCGTCGGCGACGTCCACGACGTCGCACTCCGCGACCGCCGCCGGCTCTCCGAGGACGGCGTGCTGATCGTCGTCGCGACGCTCGCCGGCTCGAACGGCCGCGGCGGGCTGACGGCCGCTCCGGAGCTGATCGCCCGCGGCTTCGGCAATGCCGCGGAGCCGCTGCTCGACGAGCTGCGGGCGGAGGCGGAGCGCGTCCTGAACGCCCTCCTCGCCGACGACGTGACCGAGATCAAGCTCCTCCAGGAGCACCTGCACGACGCGCTCGGCGGCATCGTCTACGACCGCACGCGGCGCCGGCCGATGATCCTGCCCGTGCTCGTCGAGGTATGAGCGTCCAGTTCCTGCCGACGTGGGCCGACGTGCTCGAGGAGTGCGCCGGCGAGCCGGCCACCGCGCGGCGCCTCATCTCGCAGCTCCGGGCGTGCGAGATCTCCGCGCTCGCGTTCTGCCGCCTGCTCGAGCGCTGGGCCCGTGGCGACGCAAGGCCGTCGTCGCCGGGCGAGCGCCAGTCGGCGCTCCGGCGCGCGGCGGATCGCGTCGAGACCGCGCTCACCGGTCTCGAGGAGCCGCTGCAGCGGTACCTCCTCGAGCTCGACGCGGAGGCGCTCGAGGGGCGGTCGTGGTACGCGGGGCCGGGCGCCGCCGAGCTCTCCGACTGGGAGCCGGTGCTCATGCGCGCCGGCGTGCGCATGCCCGCGGAGCGGGTCGCCCAGTCGTATCTCGAGCTCGCGGTGCTCGTCCGCGCCCTCGAAGGGCTGACCGCGGCCGCGCAGATCGAGGCGACACCGGACCGCTCCGCGCTCTGGGCGGGCCTCTTCGACCTGCGCGACAACCTGCTCGGCCGCGCACTCGAGGACCTTCGCGTCCTCGCCTCGTCGTAGCGGTCAGCCGCGCGGGTCGTTCTCGATGGCGATGCTCGCAGGCTCGCCCGGGTGCTTCTCGACGATCCAGAAGTGCTCGTGCTTCTCGAGCACGTCCTCGACGTCGGCGACGTCGTGGCCGGGGCCGATGATGAAGTGCGTCGGGTTCGAGCGCACGCGCTCGTACGTCGCCACGTCGAGCGCGATCTGGTCGGCGCACGCGCCGTCGCCGCACTCGCAGATCACGGTCATCTCGCCGCTCAGGGTCCCGAACGCCTGGTTGAGATCCTCGATCCGCTCGTTGATCGAGCGGTACAGGACCTCGTTCTCGCCGACCCTCCGCTCGCGATCGTTCATGGAGCGGCCCTTTGTAGCACTCGAGCGCGTCCGCGGGCGGCCTGCAGCGGCGCCGCCCTCTCCCGCTAGGCTCGCCCGCGTGCCTCCCCGCCTGACCGTCGTCGGCTCCGTCAACCTCGATCTCGTCGCGCGCACGGAGCGGCTGCCGCGGGCAGGGGAGACGGTGACCGGCGCCGCGTTCGCGCGGATCCCCGGCGGCAAGGGGGCGAATCAGGCGGTCGCGGCCGCGCGGCTCGGAGCGGAGGTCGTGCTCATCGCCTGCGTCGGCGACGACGATTTCCACCGCGCGGCCGTCACCGAGCTGGCCGAGGCAGGCGTCGACATGTCCCGCTTCAAGGTCGCCGACGGCGCGCCGACGGGCGTCGCGCTCGTCACCGTCGACGCCGCCGGCGAGAACTCGATCGTCGTCGCGCCGGGTGCGAACGAGGAGCTCCTCCCGGCCGACGTCGACGTGCCCGACTGCGACGGCGTCCTCTGCCAGCTCGAGATCCCGCTCGACACCGTCGCGCACGTCGCGCAGACGGCGCCGGGCGAGTTCTTCCTGAACGCTGCTCCGGCCCGCGTGCCGGTCCCGGTCGCGGACGTGACGATCGTCAACCGCTACGAGCTCGAGGCGCTGAGCCACCGCGACGGCGTCATCGCCGTGACGCTCGGCGCCGAAGGCGCGATCCTCATGGAGGGCGGGGAGGAGGTCGCACGGGCGGCGCCGCCGACCGTCGAGGCGGTCGACGGGACCGGTGCGGGCGACGCGTTCACGGCCTGCCTCGTCGTCTCCCTGCTCGAAGGACGCGAGCGCGAGCGAGTCGCTGCGGCGCGCCTGCATCGCCGGTGCGCTCGCCGCCTCGCGCTTCGGCGCCCAGACGTCCCTGCCGACCGCCGAGGAGGTGGATGCGCTCCTGTGACCCCGACCCCGATCGTCATCGACTGCGACCCCGGCCACGACGACGCGATCGCGATCCTGCTCGCGCTCGCGTCGCCCGAGGTCGAGCTGCGCGGGATCACCACGGTCGCGGGCAACCAGACGCTCGAGAAGACGACCTGCAACGCGCTGAAGATCCTCGAGCTCGCCGGGCGCACCGACGTCCCGGTGGCGGCGGGAGCCGAACGCCCGCTGCGGCGGGAGCTCCGCACGGCGCCGAACGTCCACGGCGAGAGCGGCCTCGACGGCCCGGACCTGCCGGAGCCGTCGACCGCGCCGGTCGACGCGCACGCCGCCGACCTGCTCGCCGAGCTCCTCGAGCCCGGAGTCGTGCTCGTCCCGACCGGGCCTCTGACAAACGTCGCGCTCCTGCTCGAGCGGCACCCCGGGGTGCGGGACCGCCTCGAGCGCATCGTCTGGATGGGAGGCGCAATCGGGGAGGGGAACGTGACGCCCGCCGCCGAGTTCAACGCGTTCGTCGACCCGGAGGCGGCGGCCGCCGTCTTCGCGAGCGGGATCCAGGTGACGCTCATCGGCCTCGACGTCACGCACAAGGCGCTCTTCACGCGCGCGCACGCGGAGCGCCTTCGTGGCACCGGCCGCTCGGGCAAGGTCGTCGCCGAGCTCTCCGACTTCTTCCAGCGCTTCCACGAGACGCGCTACGGCTTCGACGGGTCGCCGATCCACGACGCCCTCGCCGTTGCGGAGGTGATCGACCCCTCGCTCGTCACGACGGTCGAGTGCAACGTCGAGATCGAGACGGCTTCGCAGCACTGCGACGGCCGCACCGTCGTCGACCGGTGGCATGTCACGGGCGGCGTCACGAACTGCAAGGCAGGCGTGGATGTCGACGCGGAGCGGTTCCTCGAGCTGCTCGTCGACCGGATCTCGACCCTGCCGTGATCGGGTTCGCCGCGATCGCGCCGCACGGCGACGTCGATGCCTCGGCCGAGCTGCGGAGCGCGATGGACGAGCTCGGCCGCCGCTTCGACGCGAGCGGCTGCGACGCAGCGATCGTCGTGACGCCGCACAACGTGCACGTCGAGGGGCATTTCGCCGTCGTCACCGCCTCCCGGGTGGGCGAGCACGAGACGGACCGGGCCCTCGCGGCCGATCTCGTCGACGCGATCCGCACGGCGGGACTGCCGGTCGTCGGTGTCTCGTACGGGGGCAACGACCCGGCCGAGGCCGAGCTGCCGCTCGACTGGGGCGCCGAGGTGCCGCTCCGCTTCGCCCGCGCCGAGCGCGTCGTTCTCGTCGCGCCCGCACGCGACCGCCCGCTCGACGAGCACGTGCGGCTCGGCGAGGTCCTGGCCGCCGCGACGGACGGCCGCCGGGTAGCGCTCGTCGCGAGCGCCGACCACGGGCACGCGCACGACGCCGCCGGGCCGTACGGCTTCGATCCCGCCGCCGAGGCCTACGACGCGCGCTTCCGCGAGCTCGTCCTCGCCCGGCCGCTCGACTTCCGTCCGCTCGCCGAGCTCGTCGAGGCGGCAAAGGCCGACTCGCTCTGGCAGCTGCTCGTGCTCCAGGGAGCAGCTCCCGGTCCACTCGAGCTCCTCGCCTACGCGGCGCCGACGTACTACGGCATGGCCGTCGCCCTCACGTAGGAGGGTTCGGCCCAGCTCGGGCGAAAGAGCCGACATGCCGCGCCAGAAGCGCAAGACGAAGCTGCGCCCGAAAACCCCGAGCCGGATCAAGAAGCGGACGAAGAAGGCCGCACGGCCGCGCAGCCTCCAGCACCCGGAGCTCTGGGGGCTCGGCCTCGTCGCGCTCGGCCTCTTCCTCGGCACCGTTATCTACGCCGGCTGGAACGGCGGCTACGTCGGCGCCGCGATGGCCGACGGGCTCGACGCCATGATCGGCGGCGCGTCGTGGATCGCGCCCGTCGCCTTCGTCGCGATCGGCGGTCTCATGGTCGCCCGCAGCGCGCTCGTCGACGTCCGCCCGTTCCGCACCGGCCTCGTCGTCGTCTCCTTCGGCCTGATGGTGGCGCTCGGGCGGGACCAGGGCGGCTACCTCGGCCAGCTCCTCGGCGGGGCCGTCGGCATCGCCGTCGGCGCGACGGGCTCGACGATCCTCGGCATCCTCCTGCTCCTCGTCGGCGGCCTCCTCCTCTCGGGCGCATCGCTCGGCGCGATCCTCCGGAGCTCGGGGCACCAGGTCCACCGCCACGTCTCGAGCCGCCGCCGCCGTCCGGCGCCGGTCGAGACGTGGGACGCGCCCTCGGGGCCGGCGCTCGCACCCCTCGTGAGCCGGAAGCCCGTCGTCGACGCGGAGGCCGCCTATCCGGACGTCGTCGAGCCCGCCAAGCTCGCCCCGTCGCCGCTTCTCTCGATGGAGGCAGCGCCGCTCGTC
Organism: uncultured Actinomycetes bacterium; assembly: GCA_963831405.1. Taxonomy (GTDB): domain Bacteria; phylum Actinomycetota; class Thermoleophilia; order Gaiellales; family Gaiellaceae; genus Palsa-739. The sequence goes on along the minus strand of CAWHPX010000017.1, from coordinate 344,504 downwards.
ACGCAGCAGGAGCAGCTCTTCGACGACGTCACGTCCGAGCACGCCGAGTACAAGCTGCCGGACCGCTCCGTCCTGCGCGTGTCGCCGGAGCGGACGGACTCGTCGGGCGAGACGGCTGCCCGGGTCGCAGAGCTCCTCGTCCAGACGCTCGCGCACTTCGGCATCGAGGCGACGGTGATCGGCCAGATCTCCGGGCCGCGCGTGACCCGCTACGAGCTGCAGCTCGCACCCGGGACGAAGGTGTCGAAGGTCGCGGCGCTGAAGGACGACCTCAGCTACGCGCTCGCGACGACGGAGATCCGCATCCTCGCGCCGATCCCGGGCAAGCAGGCCGTCGGTGTCGAGCTCCCGAACCTCTCGCCGAACCTCGTCACGCTCGGCGACATCTTCGACGACCTGCCGGCGACCGCCTCGCCGCTCTCGGTGTGGCTCGGAAAGGACATCTCGGGAGCCGCCGTCTGGACCGACCTCGCGCGCATGCCGCACCTGCTGATCGCGGGCACGACCGGCTCCGGTAAGTCCGGCTGCATCAACACGCTCCTGACGTCGATCCTCCTGCGCGCGACGCCGGACGAGTGCCGCATGATCCTGATCGACCCGAAGCGCATCGAGCTCAACCACTACGAGTGCATCCCGCACCTCCTGACACCGGTGGTGTCGAGCCCGAAGGAGGCGAGCGCGGTGCTCGCCAACTGCGTCGCGGAGATGGAGCGGCGCTACGAGCGGCTCGCCTCCGTGCGCGCGCGCAACCTGAACGAGGCGAACCGTGCGTTCCGGCAGCGCGGCGAGCCGACGATCCCGTATCTGCTCGTCGTGATCGACGAGCTCGCCGACCTGATGATGATCGCCCCGCAGGCAGTCGAGGATGCAGTGATCCGCCTCGCGCAGAAGTCGCGCGCGGTCGGCATCCACCTCGTGCTCGCGACGCAGCGGCCGTCGGTCGACGTGATCACCGGCATGATCAAGGCGAACGTGCCGTCGCGCATCGCGTTCGCCGTGTCGTCGCAGACCGACTCGCGCGTGATCCTCGACCAGGGCGGCGCCGAGTCGCTGCTCGGGCAGGGCGACATGCTCTTCAAGCCGCTCGGCACGTCGCGCCTCCAGCGCGTGCAGGGCTCGTACGTCTCGGAGGAGGAGATCGCCCTCGTCGTCGAGCAGACGCGCCAGCGCGAGCAGGTGCTCGACGAGGGCTACCTCGAGCTGCCGGAGGTCTTCGCATCCGAGGCCGACGGCGACGACGCGCACGGCGAGTTCGACCCGGACGACGATCCGCTGCTCGACAAGGCGATCGAGATCGTCGTGCAGACGCAGACCGCCTCCGTCTCGCTCATCCAGCGCCGCCTCCGCGTCGGCTACACCCGTGCGGGCCGGCTCGTCGACATGCTCGAGCGGCGTGGGATCATCAGCGGCTATGAGGGATCGAAGCCGCGCCGCGTCCTCATCGACGAGTCGCAGCTCCACCAGTACGCATCGACCGATTGAGAGCGTCCGCGGATCGACGCGGGTTGCCGGCGGATCGACAGCGGGTCAGGCACCTGCGGTGCCTGACCCCTGCATGCTTGCCGGCGGATCGACAGCGGGGTCAGGCACCTGCGGTGCCTGACCCCGTCTACGCGCGTCTGTAAGGCCGGTGCGGATCGCTACCACTCCGGCCTAACAACCCTCTAGGATCGGCGTCTGTACCCGAGGCAGCTCGTATGGGTCGAAAACAGTAAAGGGAGGGCAAGTTGAGGATCTCACGTTTGGCGCGGATCACGGGTGTTCTCGTGGTCGTCGCCATTACGGCGGCGATCGGCGGCGCCTATGGAACCCAGGCGGCACCGAACGCGTCGACGACTGTCGCGCTCATCAGCGACATCGGCAAGTTCAACGACCGCGGCTTCAACCAGAACCAGCTCGCCGGCCTGAACAAGGCGAAGGCGAAGCTCGGCATCACCACGTTGAGCGCGCAGTCGAACTCGACGAGTGACTACTCGCCGAACTTCAACACCGTCATTCGCAAGGGTGCGAAGCTCGTCATTGCGGCCGGCTTCCTGCTCGCCCCGACGGAGGCGACGTACGCGAAGCAGTTCCCGAACGTCCACTTCGCGATCACGGACTACACCGTCCACACGTCGCCGTTCTCGAACAAGAAGGGCAAGGTCCTCTTCAAGAACGTCGAGGGCCTGACCTACGCCGCGAACGAGTCGGGTTGCCTCGTCGGCGTCCTCGCGGCGAAGATGGCGCAGAAGGACGGCGGCGACACGATCGGCGCCGTCGGCGGCCTCGTGATCCCGCCGGTCGACATCTGGATCGCGGGCTACAAGTTCTGCGCGCAGAAGGCCGTGCCGGGCACGAAGGTGCTCGTCCAGTACTCGCAGGACTTCGTCGCGACCGACAAGTGCAAGACCGTCGCCACGAACGAGATCTCGCAGGGTGCGAAGGTCGTCTTCCAGGTTGCCGGCGGCTGCGGCCTCGGCGTCCTCAAGGCGGCCGACGACGCGGGTGTCTGGGGCATCGGCGTCGACGTCGACCAGTACAAGCTCGGCAAGCGCGTCCTCACGAGCGGCGTGAAGCGGGTCGACAACGGCATCATCGCCGTCGCCAAGCAGGAGCAGCAGGGCAAGTTCAAGGGCGGCACGGATCTCGTGTTCAACCTGAAGAACGGCGGCATGGGCATCGGCAAGATCAACCCGTCGGTCCCGGCCTCGTACATCAAGCTCATGAACTCCTACAAGGCGAAGATCATCTCCGGCAAGCTGAAGGTCCCGGCCGCACTCAAGTAGCAGCCGAGGGTCGCGTGTTCTCTGCCGAGGGGCGGGCTCGATGCCCGCCCCTCGGCGCGAGACGGTTAGGATCGCGGATGGCGTGACCGAAGAGCTCGTCCTAGAGATGCGCGGGATCACGAAGCGGTTCCCGAGCGTCGTCGCCAACGACCACGTCGACCTCGACGTCCGCAAGGCCGAGGTGCATGCGCTCCTCGGCGAGAACGGCGCGGGCAAGTCGACGCTGATGAACATCCTCTACGGGCTCTACAAGCCCGACGAGGGACAGATCCTCCTGCAGGGCAAGCCGGTCACCTTCGGCTCGGCGAAGGACGCGATCCGCGCCGGGATCGGCATGGTCCACCAGCACTTCATGCTCATCCCGGTGATGACCGTCGCCGAGAACATCGTGCTGGGGAACGAGCCGACGAGGGAGGGGATCCTCCTCGACGAGCGCGGGGCGGAGGCGCGCGTGCGCGAGATCTCGAAGCAGTACGGCCTCGCCGTCGACCCGACGGCGCTCGTCAGCGACATCACCGTCGGCCAGCAGCAGCGCGTCGAGATCCTGAAGGCGCTCTACCGCGGCGCCGACGTCCTGATCCTCGACGAGCCCACCGCGGTGCTGACCCCGCAGGAGGCGGAGGAGCTCTTCGGGATCGTCGCCAGCCTGCGGAACGACGGCAAGTCGATCGTCTTCATCACCCACAAGCTGAACGAGGTGCTCGCGATCGCGGACCGCATCACCGTGCTCCGCCGCGGCAAGACGATCGAGACCGTGCCGCGCGAGGGCGCGACCGAGGAGTCGCTTGCCCGCTCCATGGTCGGTCGCGACGTCCTCCTCCGCGTCGACAAGCCGCCCGCCCAGCCGGGCGAGGTGATGCTGCGCGTCGACGACCTGCACGTCGTCGACGACCGCGGGATCGAGAAGGTCAACGGCGTCTCCTTCGAGGTGCGCGCCGGCGAGATCGTCGGCATCGCCGGCGTCGACGGCAACGGGCAGTCCGAGCTGATCGACGCGATCGCGGGCCTGCAGAAGATCCAGAGCGGCACGGTGCAGCTCGCGGGCCGCACCTACACGTCCGCCTCCGCGCGCGAGATGCTCGACGCCGGCCTCGGTCACATCCCGGAGGACCGGCAGCGGCGCGGGCTCGTCCTCGAGTTCACGATCGCCGAGAACATCGCGCTGCACGACTACGCGAGCGCGCCCGAGTCGCGGTGGGGCTGGCTCTTCCCGAATCGCTTCGTGCAGCGGGCGCGCAGGCTGATCACCGAGTTCGACGTGCGCGGCGGCGGCCCGCTCGCACGCGCAGGGACGCTGTCCGGCGGGAACCAGCAGAAGGTCGTCGCCGCGCGCGAGATCGCACGCGACCCGAAGGTGCTGATCGCGGCGCAGCCCACGCGCGGCCTCGACGTCGGCGCGATCGAGTTCGTGCACCGCCGGCTCGTCGAGGAGCGCGCGGAAGGGCGCGCGATCCTCCTCGTCTCGCTCGAGCTCGACGAGATCCTGTCGCTCGCCGACCGCATCCTCGTGCTCTACGAGGGCGAGATCGTCGGCGAGCACGGGACGGACGTCTCCGAGGAGGCGATCGGGCTCGAGATGCTCGGCGGCCGGAAGCGGGCCGCATGAGCTCGGAGCCGCCTCGCGGCGACGCAGCGCCGCCGCCGACGCCGGAGGCGGCAGCCGCCACCGGCACCCTCGCGGCGCGGATCGCGCTCCGGCAGCGCTCGGGCGGGATCATCGTGCCGGTGCTCACGGCGCTCCTCGCCTTCCTCCTCGGCGGCGTGATCGTCCTCGCCACCGGGCACAACCCGCTGCTCGCCTACCACGACATCTTCAACGGCGCCGGGCTCAACTGGATCTTCCACCCGACGACGAGCACGATCGACAATGCGTCGTACAACCTCTCGCAGACGCTGCTGCAGACGACGACCCTGATCCTCACCGGTCTCGCGGTCGCCTTCGCGTTCCGCTGCGGCATGTTCAACATCGGCGGCCAGGGCCAGTACTTCGTCGGCCTCTACGTGGGGAACTGGGTCGGCGTCGAGCCTCCCCGGGATGTCCACGCTCCCGCACATCGTCCTCGGCATCGGCGCCGCCACGCTCGCGGGCGCCGTCTGGGCGGGCATCGCCGGCTTCCTCAAGGCGACGGTCGGCGCGCACGAGGTGATCACGACGATCATGCTGAACTGGATCGCGGTCTGGATCGGCACGTACTTCTTCGGCAACGGCGGCCCGCTGCAGAACAGCCAGAACGCGGCCGTGCCGATCTCGAACGACGTCGCGGACAGCGCCAAGCTGCCGGTCTTCTGGGGCGTGCAGCAGCTGCAGGGCCTGCACGTCGGCTTCTTCGTCGCGCTCGCCGCCCTCGTCGTCTTCTGGGCCATCCTCAACCGCACGACGCTCGGGTACGAGGTGCGTGCGGTCGGCTTCAACCCGGAGGCGGCCGAGTACGGCGGCATCAACGTGAAGAAGAACCTCATCCGCGCGATGGCGATCTCCGGCGCGTTCGCCGGCCTCGCCGGCGGGCTCGACATGCTCGGCTACCTGTACCACTACGGCGTCTCGGACATCCCCGTGTCCTCCGTCGGCTTCCTCGGCATCGCGGTCGCGCTCCTCGGGCGGAACACGGCCGTCGGCACCGGCATCGGCGCGCTCCTCTTCGGGGCGCTCCTCTTCGGCACGACGCACGGCCTGCAGTCGAACGTGATCCAGCCCGAGCTCGCCGGCAACCTGACGTCGATGATCCAGGGGCTCGTCGTCCTCTTCGTCGGCGCCGACGTGCTCATCCTCTACATCTGGAACACGCGGAGGAAGCTCCGGCTGCGCGCGCGGGAGGCCACGGCATGAGCACGTGGGCGGAACGTCTCGACGGCCCGGTGTGGGCGCGGCTCCGCGACGCGCAGACGGCCGGCGCAGTCGGCATCCTGCTCGGGATCAGCGCGTGTCTCGTGGCGCTGCCGCCGGTGACGGCGCGCTCGCCGCTCTATCCGGTGCTCTTCGGCATCGCGGCGGCGATCCTCGGCCTCTCGACCGCCCTGCGCGGGTACCGCCGCCTGGGCTGGGGCGCCTTCGCCGCCGGCGTGATCGGCATCGCGCTCGGCATCCTCGCCACGCACTCGAGCACGGGCAAGCTCAATCTCGTCTTCACCGCGTCGCTCATCGCGTCGATGTTCGTGTTCTCGACGCCGCTCGTCTTCGGGGCGATCGCGGGAACGTTCTCCGAGCGCAGCGGCGTCGTCAACATCGGGCTCGAGGGGATGATGCTCATGGGCGCGTTCTGGGGCGTCTACGGAGCGGACAAGGGCGGGAGCTGGGCGGTCGGGATCCTCGTCGCGATGCTCGCCGGCGGCCTGCTCGCGCTCGTCCACGCGTACTTCGCGATCCACCTCCGGGCCGACCAGATCGTCGGCGGCACGGCGGTGAACTTCCTCGCGCTCGGCATCACCGGCTACTTCTTCTTCCAGCTCTACCACGGGCAGGACGTCCCGGTCGGCGTCTCGACGATCCCCGATGTGAAGATCCCCGGCCTCGTCGCACGTGAAGTTCCTGAACGCGGCGTTCGGCGACCTCAACCTCATGGTCTGGCTGAGCTTCGCGCTCGTGATCGTCTCGTGGCTCGTCCTCTTCAAGACGGCGATCGGCCTTCGCATCCGCGCCTGCGGCGAGCACCCGCGCGCGGCGGACACGGTGGGCATCAGCGTCTACGGCATCCGCTACGCGAGCGTCGTCGTCTCGGGCGTGCTCGCCGCGCTCGGCGGCGCCTACCTCTCGATCGGCTTCGGCGGCGGCGCGTTCACCGACAACATGACGGCGGGCCGCGGCTTCATCGCGCTCGCGGCCATGATCTTCGGCAACTGGCGGCCGTTCGGCGCATTCGGCGCCGCGCTCCTCTTCGGCTTCTCGACGGCGCTCGCGTACCGCCTGCCGGCGTACTCGAGCTCGGCGGCGACGCTCTTCCAGGCACTGCCGTACGTGCTGACGCTCATCGCCGTCGCCGGCGTCATCGGCCGCACGAGCGCGCCGGCGGCGGACGGCAAGCCCTACCGGAAGCAGTAGTCCGCCCGCGGGCGATGGGCACGCCGGAGCACGACGAGCTCGTCGGCGACGCGCCGACGATCGCCACGCGGCTCGCACTGGCGCAGCGCGCCGGCGGCCTCGTCGGCCCCGTCCTGACGACCGCACTCGCGTTCCTCGTCGGCGGGCTCGTCGTGCTCGCGAGCGGCGCGAACCCGTTCTCGACGTACCGCGCGATCCTCGACGGCAGCGGCCTCAACTGGCTCTTCCCGTGGGTGCGCGGCGCGGACCGCTCGTTCGCGGCGGGCAACCTGCAGCAGACGCTCCTGCTCACGACCGCGCTCGTGCTCTGCGGGCTCGCCGTCGGCTTCGCCTTTCGCTCCGGCCTCTTCAACATCGGCGGCCAGGGCCAGTACCTCGTCGGCTCGATCTTCGCCGTGTGGATCGGCTCGTCGTTCCTGCAGCTGAACGGGCCGCTGCACATCCTGCTCGCGATCGCCGCGTCGACCGTCGCGGGCGCGCTCTACGCGGGCCTCGCCGGGCTCTTGAAGGCGCTCGTCGGCGCGCACGAGGTGATCTCGACGATCATGCTCAACTGGATCGCCGTCTGGGTCGGGAGCTGGCTCTTCGGCCAGGGCGGCGCGCTCCAGAGCCACGCGAGCGGCGGCTCCTTCCCGACCTCGAACCCGGTCGCCGAGAGCACGCACCTGCCGGTCTTCTGGGGGAGCGCCTCGCTCCAGGGCCTCGACATCGGCTTCTTCGTCGCGCTCGCGTGCCTCGTGCTCTACGCCGCGACGCTCAACCGCACGGCCCTCGGCTTCGAGATCCGCGCCGTCGGCTTCAATCCGCACGCTGCGCGGTACGCCGGCATGAGCGTCGCGCGCACGTATGCCGTCGCGATGGCGATCGCCGGCGCGTTCGCGGGGCTCGCGGGCGCGGTCGACGTGCTCGGCTGGCAGTTCAGCGTCGGCGTCAACGACGTGCAGACCTCGCAGATCGGCTTCATCGCGATCGCCGTCGCCGTGCTCGGCCGGAACCGCGCCGTCGGCATCTTCTTCTCCGCGCTCCTCTTCGGCGCGCTCCTGAACGGCACCGCGACCCGGAACCTCGACCCGACGGTCTTCCGCCCCGACCTCGCGGCGAACCTGACGCTGATCATCCAGGGCCTCGTGATCCTCTTCGTCGGCGCGGACGTGCTCGTGCTGTGGCTCTGGCGGAGGCGCCCGCGCCGGGCGGCGCCGGCATGAGCGGCCGGCTCATGGGCGCGCGCCGCAAGCTCGCGCCGCTCGGCATCGCGCTCGGGCTGCTCGCGTTCTGGCTCACGCTCCCGCCCGTCGCGGCGACCTCGGCGGCGTGGCCGGTCGCGCTCGGCGGCCTCGCGGTCGCCTGCGGGCTCCGCGCCCGCGGCCGCGCGGGGTGGACCGCCGTCGGCATCGGTGTCCTCGGCGGCACGCTCGGCCTCCTCGCCGAAGGAGCAGGGCGCACGAACCTCGGCGCGGCCGTCGTGTGGTCGTCGCTCATCGCGTCGATGCTCGTCAACGCGACGCCGCTGACGTATGCCGCGCTCGGCGGCCTCTACGCCGAGCGGAGCGGCGTCGTCAACATCGGCCTCGAGGGGATGATGCTGACGGGGGCCTTCTTCGGCATCTGGGGCGCGGACGTCACCGGCAGCTGGGCGCTCGGGCTCGCCGTCGCCGTCGCGTCGGGCGGCGTGCTCGCCCTCGCCTACGCGTTCTTCGCCATCCACCTGCGCACCGACCAGATCATCGGCGGCACGGCGGTGAACTTCCTCGCGCTCGGGATCACCGGCTACCTCTTCGTCGACGTCTACGGCTTCACCGGCACGCCGGCGCTTCGCGGCTCGCAGCGCATCCCCGACGTGACGCTCTCCACGAGCTCGAGCTTCTTCGCGCAGGCGTTCGGCCGGCTCAACCTGCTCGTGTGGCTCTCCTTCGTCGCGCTCCTCGTCACGTCGCTTCTCATCTTCAGGACGCCGCTCGGCCTGCGCATCCGCTCCGTCGGCGAGGATCCGCGCACCGCCGACGTCGCCGGGATCTCGGTCTACAAGACCCGCTACGCTGCGGTCACGCTCTCCGGGATGCTCGCCGCGCTCGGCGGCGCCTACCTCTCGATCGGCTTCGTGCACTCCTTCAACGAGAACATGACGGCGGGGCGCGGGTTCATCGCCCTCGCCGCGCTCATCTTCGGCAAGTGGCGCCCCGCGGGTGCGTTCGCCGCCGCGCTCCTCTTCGGCTTCTCGAGCGCGCTCGCCCAGCGGCTCGGCACGGTGCCGCACTGGAGCTCGTACGCCGTGCTCTTCCAGACCCTGCCGTACGTGCTGACGCTCGTGGCGGTCGCCGGCGTCATCGGCCGCTCGATCGCACCCGCCGCCGTGGGAAGGCCGTATGCGAAGCAGTAACCACCGCGCGTCGCTCGCCGTGCTCCTCGGCCTCGCGGCCGTCGTCGCGGTGCCGGCGGGCATCGTGCTCTCGCGCCAGACGGCCGGGGTGCAGCTCCTCGACGCCGTCTGGGCGATCCCGGTCGCCGCCCTCTGCGGCCTCGCGGCCCTCCTCTTCGCCCGCGGCGCGGGTGGGCGCATCCGCTCGACCCTCGAGCGGGCGGGCGGCTTCGGCCGGATCCGGCTCGGCCGGGCCCTCGGGGTCATCGGGATCTGCGTCGCGCTCTCCGCCTCGATCGCGGTCGGCTTCTACGAGCTCCTGCTCCGGCTCGAGGGGTAGGGCGAAAAGGCCTCTACAATTCCCGCCTGATGTTCGAGATCGGCCACAGCCTCCGGGAGGCGCGCGTCCGCCAGGGGCTCGACTGGAGCCAGGTCGAGCTCGCGACGAAGATCCGGGCGAAGTACATCCGTGCGCTCGAGGAGGAGGAGTTCGAGCTCCTGCCGACGGGCACGTACATCAAGGGGTTCCTCCGCTCGTATGCGGACTTCCTCGGCCTCGACGGGCAGCTGTACGTCGACGAGTACAACTCGCGCTACGTCGTCGACGCGTACGACGACATGCCGCAGCGCCGGCCGCGCGCCCGGCCCGACCGCTCGCTCGAGCGGAAGGTCGTCGTCCTCGCGCTCTGCGGCATCGCCGCGGTCACGGCGCTCGTCATCGTCGCCTGGAAGTTCGGCGGCGGCGACGCGTCGACGTCGACGCCGTCCGTCGTCGCCGAGCAGCACAAGCCCGCTGCGCCGAAGGGCCTTCGCTTCGTCGGGCGCGCCAGGGGCACGTATCTCGAGGTCCGGCGCGGCTCGTCGGCAGGGCAGGTCGTCTTCCAGGGCACGCTCCGGCCCGGCGACAGGGAGTTCATCGTCGGCTCGCGCTTCTGGCTCTCCGTGCACCGGCCCGCCGGTGTGCACTTCACGCTCGCGGGCAAGCCGGTCTCGCTCCCCGCGCACCGCAACCTGCACGTCGTCGTCACGCCGAAGCGCACCGATCGCGTCAAGGGCTGAGGGGCGCCTGATTCAGAGGAGGCCGCGCGCCGTCGTCGTCGCCACGGGCAGCGAGCTCGTGCGCGGCGAGCGAACCGACCTGAACGGGCCGTTCCTCGCGCGGGAGGCGCTGCGCCTCGGCCTCGAGCCGGCGCGGATCGCGATCGTCGGCGACGCCCCGGAAGAGCTCGAGGAGACGCTGCGCGACGCGCTCTCCTCCGCCGACGCCGTCCTCGTCTCCGGTGGGCTCGGGCCGACCCACGACGACCGCACCGTCGAGCTCGTCGCGAAGGCGCTCGGCGTCGGCGTGCACGTCGACCCCGAGCTCGAGGCGCAGATCGAAGCGGTGTCCCGCGCCTCGGCCCGGCGTCTCCGGCGCGACTACGCGGACTTCGAGGCGGGGGTGAGAAAGCAGGCGACCGTTCCCGACGGCGCGATCTCGCTCGGGCTCGCCGGGACCGCGCCCGGCCTCCTCGTGCCGCGCGGCGACGGCCGGGTCGTCGTCGTCCTGCCCGGCCCGCCCGGCGAGCTGAAGCGCCTCTGGCCGAACGCGCTCGAGACCGCTCCCTTCCGGGCGCTCCTCGCCCGGACGGCACCGCCGGGACGGCGCGTCCTCCGGCTCTTCGGCGTCAGCGAGTCGGCGGTCGCCCGGGCGCTCGCCGAGGCGGGGGGCGACGGCGACGGCGTCGAGGTGACGATCTGCGCGCGCGACTTCGAGATCCACGTCGACCTCGTCGTCCAGCCGGGCGCCGAGGCGCGGGCGGACGCGCTCGAGGCCGCGTTCGTGGCGCCGCTCGAGCGCTGGCTCTACGGACGCGACGAGCGAGGCGTCGAGGAGCACGTGCTCGCGCTCTGCCGTGCGCGCGGGCTCACGCTCGCGACCGCCGAGTCGTGCACCGGCGGCCTCGTCGCGGCGCGGCTCACGTCGGTGCCGGGCTCGAGCGACGTCGTGCTCGGAGGCATCGTGGCCTACGCGAACGAGGTGAAGCAGGACGAGCTCGGGGTGCCTCGGGAGCTCATCGAGTCGCAGGGGGCGGTCTCCGCGGAGGTCGCGGCGGCGATGGCGCAGGGCGCGCGCGAGCGGCTCGGGGCCGGGGTCGCCGTGTCCGTGACGGGCGTCGCCGGGCCGGACGGGGGGACGCCGGAGAAGCCGGTGGGGCTCGTCTACGTCCACGCGGAGGGGCCCGACGGCGGCCTCGGCCGGGAGCTCAGCTTCCCGGGCGACCGGGCGTCGATCCGCGCGCGGTCGGTCGTGATCGCGCTCCATCTCACGCGCACGCTTCTGCTCGGAACCGCGCGACGAAGCCGTATGACCCGGCCGGATAGCGTGGCGGGCGATGAGCGGCTGCGTCTCTTCCTCGCGCTGCGCCTGCCCGAGCCGGTGCCGGACGTGCTCGAGGAGTGGCAGGGCGCCCACGCTGGCGCGCGACGGCGTCCGCGTCGTGCCGCGCGGGCACCTCCACGTCACGCTCGCGTTCCTCGGCCACCGGCCCGCGGCCGAGCTCCCCGCGATCGTCGGCGCCCTGCAGGCTGCCGCCGCCGCCGCCGACGGGACGATGCGGCTCGCCCCGGTCTCGCTACCGCGAGACGGGGGGACGGGGCAGGGCGGGCGTCGGCATGATCGTGCTCGAGGACGCTCGACGGCGGCGCGGCGGCGCTCGCGGCCGACCTCCACGGCCGGCTCGAGGCGCTCGGCGCCTACCGCGGGGAGGGGCGGCCCTGGCTCCCGCACGTCACGGTGGCCCGTTTCCGAGCCCGGCCGGGGCTCCGGCCGCCGCTCCCCGCGATGGGAACGTTTGTTCCGTCCGACGCGGCTGCTTACCTGTCACAACTGCATCCCGGAGGGGCGCAGTACGCCGTACTGGAATCGGTTGCTTTAGGAGGCTGAACGTGGACAAACACGAAGCACTGGACGTCGCCCTCGGGCAGATCGAGCGCCAGTTCGGCAAGGGCTCGGTCATGAAGATGAACGATCGCGCCGCCGTCTCGGTCGGCGCGGTCTCGACGGGGTCGCTGGCTCTCGACCTCGCCCTCGGAATCGGGGGGCTCCCCCGCGGCCGCATCGTCGAGGTGTTCGGGCCGGAGTCGTCCGGAAAGACCACGCTCGTCTACCACGTGATCGCCGAGGCGCAGCGCCGCGGCGGCATCTGCGCCTTCATCGACGCGGAGCACGCGATGGACCCGGCGTACGCGAAGCGCATCGGCGTCGACATCGACAACCTCCTCGTCTCGCAGCCGGACACCGGCGAGCAGGCGCTCGAGATCACCGAGCTCCTCATCCGCTCCGGCGCGCTCGACGTGGTCGCGATCGACTCGGTCGCGGCGCTCACGCCGAAGGCGGAGATCGAGGGCGAGATGGGCGACTCGCACGTCGGCCTCCAGGCGCGGCTCATGTCGCAGGCGCTGCGCAAGCTCGCCGGCACGCTCAACCGCACCGACACGATCTGCCTCTTCACGAACCAGCTCCGCGAGAAGATCGGCGTCATGTTCGGCAGCCCCGAGACGACGCCCGGCGGCCGCGCGCTGAAGTTCTACTCGTCCGTGCGGCTCGACATCCGCCGCATCGAGACGCTGAAGGAAGGCGTCGAGGCGGTCGGCAACCGCATCCGCGTCAAGGTCGTGAAGAACAAGGTCGCGCCGCCGTTCAAGCAGGCGGAGTTCGACATCATGTACGGCACCGGCTTCTCCTGGGAGGGCACGGTGATCGACGTCGCGGCGGAGCGGAAGACCGTCACGAAGTCGGGCTCCTACTTCAGCTTCGGCGACGAGCGCCTCGGCCAGGGCCGGCACAACGCGGCCGCGTTCCTCAAGGAGCATCCCGACGTCACGCAGCAGATCCTCCAGCAGATCCAGCTCGAGGTCGGGCCGGAGCAGGTCGTCTCGGCGAAGCTCCTGCCGATCGACGAGGCCGTCCCGGACGCCGACTCGAACGGAGCTCCGGCCGGCAAGGCGGCGAAGGCCGCGGCAGCAGCGGCCGCGCTCGCGGAGGTCGGCGCCTCCTCGGAGGACTAGGACCCTCCCGATGATCGTCACCGCGTTGCGGGAGCGGCCGCGCGGCCGCGTCGAGATCGACCTCGACGGCGCGCCGTGGCGGCTCGTTCCCGCCGACGCGGTCGTGCGGGCCGGGCTCGCGGTCGGCCGGGTGCTCGACCGCGAGACCGCACGTGCGCTCGGCCGCGAGCTGCGGCGCGACGAGGCGCTCGGCGTCGCGGTACGCGCGCTCCGGCATCGCGACCGCTCGCGACAGGCGCTCGACCGGCGCCTCGCCGGGCGCGGAGCGAGCGCGGCGGCGCGGGCCGCGGCGCTCGAGACGCTCGAGCGGGCCGGGCTCGTCGACGACGCCCGCCTGGCGTCCGGGCGGGCCGAGGCGCTCGCGGCAGCCGGCTACGGCGACGCCGCGATCCGCGTGAAGCTCGAAACCGAGGGCCTCGACGCGGCGCTCGTCGACGAGTCGATCGCCGCCCTCGAGCCCGAGGCGGCGCGCGCCCGGGAGCTGCTCGAACGCCGGGGCGGGGGGCCGAAGGCGCTCCGCTGGCTCGCCGCTCGAGGCTTCGACGCGGGAGATCTGGCCGAGCTCGCGGGATTTGCGGACGGGGTCTGACCGCGCTACGATCCGGGCACAGCTCCACTTGACATTTTGCCTGCAAAGAACGCTTTTCCGAAACCATCGCCGATTCCGTGACCGAGACCACGACAACCCGTCCCAGACGCAGACACCGGAGGTTCACGGCCAGCTAGCGCCGCTGTCTGCGGTGGCGCGCGCCCTGCGTGCGCCGAAGTCGAGCGATTGTTCCGGGAGCCGCGGCTGCGGGCCCGATGCCGGGTGGGGCGGACCCCAACCGAGCGAGGTGCGGGCACGTGCTGATCGGAATCGCAGTCGCGAGCGGGATCGCCGTAGGGCTCGTCCTCGCCTTCGCCGCGGTGCAGGTGTTCGGCGCGACGGGCGTCGGCAAGGCGCGCCGCCTGCGCCGGCAGCTGCTCGAGGATGCGGAGCGCGAGGCCGAAGCTGTCCGCCGCGAGGCGCAGATCGAGGCCCGCGAGCAGGCCGTGCTCCTCCGCGCGGAGATCGACAAGGAGCTCGCCGACCGCCGCGAGGCCGTGCTGAAGATCGAGGAGCGTGTCCTCGCGAAGGAGGAGGAGATCGAGCGCAAGCTCGTCGACCTCGGTCGCAAGGACCAGGGGCTCGCCGACCGCGAGACGCACCTCCGGCAGCTCCAGGACGAGCTGAAGCAGGCGAAGGCGGCGCAGCAGCAGGCGCTCGAGCGCGTCGCCGGGATGACGCTCCAGGAGGCGAAGACGTATCTGCTCGACCGCGGCGAGGAGCTCGCGCGCCACGACCTCGCCCGGCGGGTGCGCATGCTCGAGGACGAGGCGCGCGCCGAGTCGAAGCGGCGCGCCCGCAACCTCGTCGCCGATGCGCTGCAGCGCGTCGCCGCGAGCCATGCCGCCGAGACGACGGTCACCGTCGTCGAGCTCCCGAGCGACGACATGAAAGGGCGGATCATCGGCCGCGAAGGCCGCAACATCCGCGCGCTCGAGCACCTCACCGGCGTCGACTTCATCATCGACGACACGCCGCACGCCGTCGTCCTCTCGTCCTTCGACGGCCTGCGCCGCGAGATCGCGCGGCTGACGCTGACGAAGCTGATCGAGGACGGCCGCATCCACCCGGCGCGGATCGAGGAGACGTACTACCAGTCGAAGGCGGAGCTCGAGGAGCTCGTGCGCCAGGCGGGCGAGCAGGCGGTCTTCGAGGCGAACTGCGGGCCGTTCAACGAGGAGCTCGTGAAGATCCTCGGCCGGCTGCGCTTCCGCACGAGCTACGGCCAGAACGTCCTCAAGCACACGCTCGAGGTCGTCCACCTCGCCGGGATCATGGCGACCGAGCTCGGCGCGAGCGTGCGCAACGCGAAGCGCGCAGCGATGCTGCACGACCTCGGCAAGGCCCTGACCCACGAGATCGAGGGCTCCCACGCGAGCATCTCGGCGCAGCTCGCGCGCCGCTACGGGGAGACGCAGCACGTCGTGCACGCGATCGAGGCGCACCACTACGAGGTGCAGCCGCAGACCGTCGAGGCGGTGCTCGTGATCGCGGCCGACGCCATCTCCGCCTCCCGGCCGGGCGCGCGCGGCGAGAGCCTCGAGCACTACATCAAGCGCCTCGAGTCGCTCGAGGAGCTGGCGGCGTCGAAGCCGGGCGTCGAGAAGGTCTACGCCCTGCAGGCGGGCCGCGAGATCCGGGTCATCGTCAGCCCCTCGGAGCTCGACGACGACTCCGCCGCGCTCCTCTCGCACGAGATCGCGCGCGAGATCGAGGACCAGCTCGAGTATCCGGGCCAGGTGAAGGTGACGGTCATCCGCGAGAGCCGTGCGGTCGACGTCGCGCGGAACCACTCCGCCGTCGCAGAACGGAAACGGCGCGACCCTCGAGGAGGTCCTCGCCGAGGAGCCCGCGCCGGAGCATCCGCCGATCCAGGCGGCGTAGCCGGCAAGAAGTCGCGGTACCCTGGCGTGGGCATGCGCCGCTACCACGTCACGACGTTCGGCTGCCAGATGAATGCGCACGACAGCGAGCGCATCAAGGGCATGCTCGAGGAGCTCGGGCTCGGCGAGGCGCCGACGCAGGCGGAAGCCGACGTCGTCGTCTTCAACACCTGCACGATCCGTGAGAAGCCCGACACGAAGTTCGCGGCGTACATGGGCGAGGCCGCGGCGCGCAAGCGCGAGCGCCCCGACATGGTCATCGCTGTCGGCGGCTGCTACGCGGAGGCGCAGCGCGAGCGGCTCTTCTCGCTCTACCCGGCCGTCGACGTCGCGTTCGGGCCGGGCACGATCCCGCATCTCGGGGAGTGGCTCGGGGCGGGCGGCTTCGGCATGGAGCGCGGGGCGTGGGGGACGGCGGAGGAACGGCAGTTCGCCGCGACGCTGCCGATGCGGCGCGAGCGGCCCTTCCAGGCCTGGGTGCAGATCTCGATGGGCTGCAACTCGACGTGCTCGTACTGCATCGTCCCCGCCGTGCGCGGCCGCGAGGTCAGCCGCCGGCCGGGCGACGTGCTCGCCGAGGTGACGCACCTGGCGCAGCAGGGCGTGCGCGAGCTGACGCTCCTCGGCCAGAACGTCAACTCCTGGGGCCGCGACCTGCTGCCCGACCTCCACACGGAGTTCGGCGAGCTTCTCCGCGCCTGCGACGCCGTCGACGGGATCGAGCGCATCCGCTTCACGAGCCCGCACCCGAAAGACTTTCGCGCGCCCGTGATCGAGGCGATGGCCGAGTGCGCCGCCGTGTGCGAGCACGCGCACCTGCCGCTGCAGTCGGGCTCCACACGCATCCTCAAGGCGATGCGGCGCACCTACTCGCGCGAGCGCTACCTCAGGCTCGTGGGCGAGCTGCGGGCGGCGATCCCGGACCTCGCGCTCACGACGGACATCATCGTCGGCTTCCCGGGGGAGACCGACGACGACTTCCGCGAGACGATGGAGGTCGTCGAGGAGGTCGGCTTCGACGGCGCGTTCACGTTCGTCTACTCGCCCCGGGACGGCACCGATGCAGCGGCGATGGCCGGGCAGATTCCGGACGACGTGAAGCGCGACCGCATCGAGCGCCTCGTCGAGCTCGTCCAGCGCCTCGCCGCGGAACGGAACGCTGAGCGCGTCGGCCGCGTCGAGGAGGTTCTCGTCGAGGGCCCGAGCCGCACCGACCCGTCGGTCGTCCGGGGTCGCACGCGCCGCAACACGACGGTGAACTTCACGGGCGACGCCGCTCCCGGCGAGCTCGTCGACGTGCTCGTCGAGCGCGCGACGTCGACGACCCTCGGCGGCTCGCAGGTCGCCGTCGCGGTCGCCTAGATCACGGACGCGCGCATCGAGCGCAGCCCGAGCGCGGCCGGCACGATCGGCAGCCAGAGGTTGAACACGCGATACGCGAAGACGGCGAGCACCGCGGCGGCAAGCGAGATGCCGCACCAGGAGAGCGCAAACGGCAGCAGGGCGTCGACGGCGCCCGCGCCGCCGAGCGGCAGCGTCCGGCGCGAGAGCGCGTACCCGGTCGCATAGCCGAGGAGGAGCAGCGAGATGTCCGGCGTGCCGTGCGTGAACGCCTGCAGGCACGCCCAGAGGCAGAAGATGTCGCCGAACCAGTAGAGCGCCGTGCCGATCGGCCCGAGCGCGTGCTTGGGCTGCACGAACATGCACTTGAGGACGTAGACCGAGTCGAGCGCCTGCGCGAGATGGCGGCGGCGGCCGGCGTGCGCGCGCAGGTCGTCCCTGCGATCGACCGCCCACAGCGCGACGGCGAAGCCGAGAGGCACGGTGATCGCCCACGGCAGCGTCAGACCGAGCGACGGCGAATGCCCGTCCGCGAGGAGCTGGATCGCGACGATGCACGCGGCAGGCGCGAGCAGCGCGTACTCGAGTGCGCCCAGGCCGAGCACGCGCACGCGCACCTCCTGGTCCGAGAGGCCGGCCTGCTTGAACGCGTGCACGTCGACGGCGAAGCCGCCGCGTGCGACGAACGAGCCGAAGCCGGCGGTCACCGCGGCGACGATGTTGCGGGTCGGCAACTCGCAGTCGCGCTCGACGCGCGCGACCTCGCGATACGCGAGGACGTACCCGAAGTAGGCGACGAGCTGCGCCCCGAAGGCGGAGGCGAACCAGACGGGGTCGACGGCCTGCAGGCGCGCCGCGACATGGTCGAAGCCGGCGACCCACGTGACCGCGAAGAGCGTGCCGAGCGCGATGAGCGAGCTGGCGAGGACGAACACGAGCGACTCGGCCCGGGTCCGTTCCATGTGGTTCCTCGAAGCAAGCCTCGCCACTCTCATGCAGGCATAACGAAAGCAAGAATGCACTGGTGACGGTTATCGGCATCTTCGGCCCGACGGCGAGCGGCAAATCGAGGGTTGCGGAGGCCGTCGCGGCCCGCATCCCCGCCGAGGTCGTATCGGCTGATGCAATGCAGGTCTACCGGGGCCTGCCCATCCTCACGAACCAGTCGCCGGCGCGGCTCGTCGCGATCTGGGAGCTCGACCACGAGGCCTCGGTGGGCGAGTACGCGCCCCGGGCGCATGCCGCCGTCGACGAGGCGCTCGAGGCCGGGAGGACGCCGCTCGTCGTCGGAGGGACCGGTCTCTACTTCCGGGCCGCCCTCGCCGAGCTCGAGCTGCCGCCGGCCCCGGCGCCCGGGGCGAGGGAGCGGTGGGAGGCCCTCTACGACCTCGACCCGGCCGCCGCCCACGCGCGGCTCCGGGAGCTCGACCCGGCGGCCGGGGCGGCCGTCCACGCGACACGACCGGCGGCGGGTCGTCCGCGCGCTCGAGCTCGCCGAGGCCGGCGCGTCGCTCACGCCGGGGCGCGACCGGCTCTGGGCCGAGGAGACGCGGCACCCGACGCTCGTCGTCGGCCTCGACGTGCCGAAGGACGTCCTCGAGCGCCGGATCGAGGAGCGTACGCGGGCGATGTTCGACGCGGGAGTCGAAGAGGAGGTGCGCCTGGCCCTTGCCGGGCCGATCTCGGCGACCGCGCGGAAGACCCTCGGCCTCGACGAGGTGGCGGCGCTGCCGCGTGCCGACGCCGTCGAGGCGATCACCGTCCGGACGAGGCGATACGCCGCGTATCAGCGCAAGTGGATGCGCCGCGTGCCGGGCCTCGTTATGGTCGACGGCGATCGCCCGCCGGGCGAGATCGCCGATGACATCGTCGCGCTGGCAGGCACACGGGAACGTCTACCTCGTCGCTGACTCCGACGAGTACACGATGGAGCCCGGGCTCGACGGCGTGATGCAGGTGCTCGCGGTCGACGGCGACGACGTCACCGTCGCGATCGTGAACCCCGACGGCTCGCTCGCGGAGATGTCCGGCAACGGCACGCGCATCGCCGCCGCGTGGCTGATGGACCGCACGGGCGGCGACCTCGCGCGCGTCCACGTCGGGCCGCGGACGGTCGAGGTGCGGCGCACGGGCGACGACCTCTACGAGTCGGACCTGGGCGAGGTGCGGGTGGGCGAGCCCGTGACCATCGACGGAGTCGAGCTCATCCCGGTCGAGGTCGGCAATCCGCACGCGGTCGTCGTCGGGGAGCCCGGCGAGCTGCCGCGCCTCGGCCCGCTGCTCGAGACGCACCCGCACTTCCCGAACCGAACGAACGTGCAGGTCGTTCGCGTCGACGGTCCCGGCGAGGTGACCGCGCGCGTCTGGGAGCGCGGCGTGGGGGAGACGACGGCATCCGGGTCGAGCGCCGTCGCGGTGGCCGCCGCGACCCACGGCGACGGCGACGTGCTCGTCCACTTTCCCGGCGGCGACCTGCGCGTGCGGCTGCACGCCGGGCGCGCGACGCTCACCGGGCCGGCGGAACGTTTGTCCTAGGCGCCGATCTCGTACTCGCGGAGCACGTCGTTCAGCGAGGTCTTCAGGTCGGTCTGCTCGCTGCGCCTGCCGATGATCAGTGCGCAGCCGATCTGGAAG
This sequence comes from uncultured Actinomycetes bacterium, assembly GCA_963831405.1. Classification (GTDB taxonomy): domain Bacteria; phylum Actinomycetota; class Thermoleophilia; order Gaiellales; family Gaiellaceae; genus Palsa-739. The sequence continues at coordinate 324,850 of CAWHPX010000017.1, read as the reverse complement.
GTGCCGGCCGGGAACTCCTTCGGCCGCGTGCCCGGGACGACGACCGAGTACGGGGGCACGTAGCCGCGGTACTCGACTGCCTGCGGGCCCGTGACGTCGATCACCGGCACGGAGCCGGTGAGGGAGACGTTCGGCGCGAGCACGGCGCGCTCGCCGATCAGCACTCCCTCGGTGAGGATGCACCGCGAGCCGATGAAGGCGCCGTCCTCCACGATCACCGGCCGGGCCTGCACCGGCTCGAGCACGCCGCCGACGCCGACGCCGCCCGCGAGATGCACGTCGGCGCCGATCTGGGCGCACGAGCCCACGGTCGCCCAGGTGTCGACCATGGTGTTGGGCCCGACCCAGGCGCCGATGTTCACGTAGCTCGGCATCATCACGACGCCCGGTGAGAGGTACGAGCCGTACCGCGCGGTCGCCGGCGGCACCACGCGCACGCCGAGCTTCGCGTAGTCGCGCTTCAGCGGGATCTTGTCGAGATACTCGTAGGGGCCGACCTCGATCGGCTCGAGCACGCTGATGCGGAAGTAGTCGAGGATCGCCGCCTTCGCGGCCTCGTTGACGCGCCACTCGCCGTCGACCTTCTCGGCGACGCGGATCTCGCCCCGGTCGAGCGCGGCGATCGTCTCGTCGGTCGTCAGGGCCACGCTCACAGCTCCCTCAGTATCTCCGCTGCGCGTTCGCACTCCTCGAGCGTCGGCACGAGCGCGAAGCGCACGTAGCCCGCGCCGCTTCGCCCGAAGAAGGAGCCCGGCGAGACGATCACGCCGCGCTCGAGCAATGCCGAGACGACGGCGTCCGCGTCCGGCACGGCCAGCCAGAGGTACATCGTCGCGTCGCTCGCGACGAGCTCCCAGCCCTTGGCGGCGATCACGGGCAGCAGCACGTCGCGCTTCGCCGCATAGCGGGCCCGCGTCTCCTCGACGTGCGTCTCGTCGTCCCACGCGACGACCGATGCCCGTTGCACGAACTCCTGCGGCGCGGTGCCGACCGTCGGCCGGTACTCCTTGAGCGCGGCGATCACCCCGGGAGGCGCGGCCACGAACCCGGAGCGATAGCCCGTCATCGACGAGCGCTTGCTCAGCGTCTGGAAGACGACGACCCGCGACCGGTCGGAGACCTGCAGCGCGGAGGCCGGCGGCTCGTCGAACCAGAGCTCGGTGTACGCCTCGTCGGAGGCGATGACGAAGTCGAGCTCGCGCGCGCGGGCCGTGAGCTCTTCGTAGAACGAGAGCGGCGCGAGCGCGCCGGTCGGGTTGTGCGGGTAGTTGACCCACACGATCGCCGTGCGCTCGTCGAGCGCGTCGAGCTCGGGGAGGAAGGCGTTCTCGCGCAAGAGCGGCAGCGTGCGCACCTCGGCGCCCGCGAAGAGCGCACCGCGCTCGTACACCGGGTACGCCGGCTCGCCGTAGACGACGACGCGCTTCTCCGAGGCCGGGTCGACGAGCACCTGCGCGAGCGAGAAGATCGCCTCCTTCGAGCCGTACGTCGGGACGAGCTCCGTGTCGGGATCGAGCTCGACGCCGAAACGGCGTGCGCACCAGCGGGCAATCGAGGCGCGGAGCTCCGGCAGGCCGGCGGCGAGCGGGTACGGCGCGCGCACCGGAAGAGCGTCGATCAGCGCCTGGCGGATCCTCGGATCGGTGGGCTCGTTCGGATCGCCCTTGCCGAAGTCGATCACGTCGATCCCGCGCGCGGCGAGGTCGCGGCGCGCTTCCTCCAGCCGGACGAACGGGTACGTCGCCATCCCGGAGAGCGTGGGGTTGATCACGAGAGGAATGTACGCAGCGTGTCGTACACGAGGTGGAGGTTGGCGACCGGGACCTGCTCGTCCACCTTGTGCGCGTAGGCCGTCGCCCCGGGGCCGTAGTTGATCGCGTCGATTCCCTCCTCGGCGAACTGCGCGACCGGCGTCCACGCCTGCTTCGGCGCCACCTCGGGCACGAGCTTCCGCAGAGCGGCCGCGCGTGGGTTGCCGAGCGCGGGCGGCGCGGCCGGCGAGTTGCTGAGGATCTCCACCTCGCCGTGCGGCACGAGCGAGCGCAGCCGCTCCTCCGCGGCCGCGGGGGTGCGGCCGGGGGCGTAGCGGAAGTTGAGCTCGACACCCGCGAGCGCAGGCACGACGTTCGCCGCGATCCCGCCGTCGACACGCACCGCGCTCACCACCTCGCGGTACACGAGACCGTCGAGCTCGACGTCGAGCGGCTCGAGGCGCACGAGCTCGTCGAGGCCGAGCACGAGCTGGTGGATCGCGTTCACGCCCGTCCACGGCCGCGCCGAGTGGGCGCTCTCGCCGTGGAAGCTCACGCGCGCCTGGATGTTCCCGAGGCAGCCTGCGTGGAGGATGCAGTCCGTCGGCTCGAGCACGACCGCGAGCTCGACGCCGCCGAGCAGGCCGCTCTCGAACACTGCCGGGAGCGGGCTCTCCGTCACGGGCACCTCCTCGCGGGTGAAGAAGAGGTAGCGCGCGGGCACACGTGCGCGGGCGAGCTCGATCATCACCGCGACGCCGGACTTCATGTCGCTCGACCCGACCCCGTGCACGACGCCGTCCTCGACACGCCCCGGGATGTTTCCCTGGGCCGGAATCGTGTCGAGATGCCCTGCAAGCACGACCGGCCCGTCGCCGTAGAGCAGGACCTCGCCGTCGTCGAAGGTCGCAGGCCCCGGGACGAGCTCGCGCACGAGGTCGACGAGGAGCGCCTCGGAGCGGCTCTCCGAGGCGACGTCGACGAGTTGGAGCGTCCGGGCTGCGAGGTCGGGGGCGGGCACGCCAGCCGTCATCATGACCGCGTGGCGCGCCCGCCGACGAGCTACTCGGCGGCTACACCTTCCACACCGTCAGGCTGAGGAAGAAGAACGAGCCCGAGAGCTGGCGGATGCGGAAATGGTGACCACCGGCCGAGAGGCTCGCCATGTGCGGCTGGTTGATCGTCCCGAGCACCGCCAACGGCCCGAACGAGTTGTCGTCGATCAGGCACTCGACGACCGCGGTCGACGACGTCGGGAAGCTCTGCAGCCTCGCGTTGCAGGTGTAGTAGCCGTCCGCCGGCGCCGTGAAGTAGCAGTTGACGCGTCCCGTCTTCGTCGCGCCCGATCCCCAGAACTGGTAGCCGTCGCCCGAGAACCAGGCGCGGCAGTCGCTCACGCAATGCTGCATGTCGGTGAACCCGTCGAAGTGGTCGGCATCCCAGATGTCGAGGTACCTCGCCGTTCCGCTCTTGCCGCAGACGCTGAAGTAGGCGGTCGGCCACCAGAGCTCGAGGTTCTCGAGCTCGGGTATCCGTTCGATGACCGCAGCTGCGCCCTTCGTCGCGCGCAGCGCCGCCAGCGCTTCCTCCGGCGTCGTCACGAGATCGGCCGGAGCGATGCCTTCCCGCTCCTCACGCACGTGCTGGCTCTTCGTGGACTCGACGACCTTGAGCTCGAACTCAGGCTGCTTGTCCGCCATCGCCACTAGCCCCCTTCCGAGACGGGCGCTCTCCCTCGTCCGACCGAGCGTGCCGCAGAGGCTCGCCACGTCGTTCGCAGGCGCCTTCGCCCCGCCGGGCCGAGATGGCCGAGCGCGTTGGCTGCCGTGACCCTACCGCTTAATCGCAAACGTTACAAGGGTTGCGGGCGGGCGCCCCGGCGGCGAAGGAGGGCCCCACGGGCAGCGGAAGTTCGAGCAGAATGGCTGCGATGGCGGTCCGACAGCCCGATCCGACGCCCGGGTTCGCGCCCGAGCGCGGATTCGTCCTCGCCGTCCTCGCGCAGGGAGTCGATCCGGACCGGGAGCTCGCGGAGCTCGAGGAGCTGGCCCGCACCGCCGGGGTCGAGCCCGTGGCCCGGCTCGTGCAGCACCGGCCGCACCCCGACCCGCGCACGTACATCGGGAAGGGCAAGCTCGACGAGCTGAAGCACGCCTACAAGGAGGCCCGCGCCGAGGTGCTCCTCGTCGACGACGAGCTCGCGCCCTCGCAGCAGCGGGAGCTCGAGAACCTCCTGCAGGCGCGCGTCGTCGACCGCGCCGAGCTGATTCTCGACATCTTCGCCCAGCATGCGGTGAGCGCCGAGGGCAAGCTCCAGGTCGAGCTCGCCCAGCTCGAGTACAACCTGCCGCGGATGCGCGGCATGTGGCAGCACCTCGAGCGTCTCGGCGGCGGGGTCGGCACGCGAGGCCCCGGCGAGTCGCAGCTCGAGACCGACCGCCGCCTGGCGCGGCGCCGGGTCTCGATCCTCAAGCGCCGACTCGAGGGCCTGCAGCGGCAGCGCGACGTGCGGCGCAAGGAGCGGCGGCGGACGGAGGTCCCGACGGTCGCCCTCGCCGGCTACACGAACGTCGGCAAGTCGACGCTCCTGAACGCGCTCACCGACGCCGCCGTGTCGGTCCGCAACCGTTTGTTCGAGACCCTCGACCCGACCACGCGCGGCTTCGAGCACGAGGGGCGGCGCTATCTCGTCACCGACACCGTCGGCTTCATCCGCAGGCTGCCGCATCAGCTCGTCGAGGGCTTCTCCGCCACGCTCGAGGAGACGCTCGTCGCAGACCTCGTGCTCCATGTCGTCGACGGCTCGGCGCCGGAGGAGAGCCTGATCGAGCAGATCGCCGCGGTCGACGCCGTGCTGCACGAGATCGGAGCGGACGAGCTGCCGACGGAGCTCGTCGTCAACAAGATCGACGTCGTCGACGCGCTGCACCGCCGGCGGCTCGCCAATCGCTATCCCGATGCGGTGCAGGTGTCGGCCGTGACGGGGGAGGGGCTGGACGAGCTGCAGGCCCGCATCGCAGCGCGCTTCGCCGAGCGCTTCGAGTCGGTCCGGCTCCTGCTGCCCTACGACGAGGGCGGCAAGCTCAACGAGCTCTACGCCCTCGGCGCGCCGATCGAGGAACGGGAGGACACGACCGACGGCGTGCTCGTCGTCGCGCGCCTGCCGCGCCGCGAGATCCGCCGGTTCGCCGCGTACCTCGTCGCCGACAGCGGGCGGGATCGCGCGACGGGCGGCGCGTGATCGAGCTCCCGATCCGCCGTCTGCGCGAGGACGCCGTCGTCCCCGCGCGCGCGTACGACGGCGACGCCGGCCTCGATCTCGCGGCCTGCGAGCGGGTCGAGCTCGCGCCCGGCGAGCGCGCAACCGTCGGCACCGGGCTCGCGGTCGCGATCCCGGACGGGTACGCGGGCTTCGTGCAGCCCAGGTCCGGGCTTGCGGCGAAGCACGGGATCACGATCGTGAACACGCCGGGCCTCGTCGACTCCGGCTACCGCGGCGAGCTGAAGGTGATCCTCCTGAACACGGACGAGCTCGAGGTGTTCGTCGTGGAGCCCGGGATGCGCATCGCGCAGCTCGTCGTCATGCGGGTGCCGGGCGTCGAGCCGGTAGAGGTGGAGGAGCTGCCGGAGAGCGAGCGCGGCGTCCGCGGCTTCGGCTCGTCGGCGGTGTGAGAGCGCGCTCGTGATGGAGCCGCGGATCCGCGTCTCGGCGCTTCTGCGCTGGCAGGACCGGCTCCTGCTCTGCCGGCACGAGAAGGCGGGCCGCGGCGAGTACTGGCTGCTTCCGGGCGGCGGCGTCAACGCCGGCGAGAGCCTCGTCGACGCGTTGCATCGCGAGCTCCGCGAGGAGGTGGGCATCCTCGACGAGATCCCGGTCGAGGGCCCGATCGCGCTCGTCGACTCGATCTCGCCGAAGCGCGCGTTCGCCGCGAAGCACGTCGTCCACATCATCTTCGCGGGCGACCTCTCGGGCCGCTCGCTCGAGGCCGTCACCTCGAGCGACGCGGCGGTGCGCGGCCACCGGCTCTTCGACGCCGCCGAGCTCGAGGAGATCGTCCTGCACCCGCCGATCCAGCGGTTCCTCCGCCGCTGGGTGCCCGGCGACCCCGCGGTGTATCTCGGCGCGCTCTGGGCACCCTGAGACCGCCGGTGCCGCCGCTCAGATGGATCTCGATGCAGGGCTACCGCGCCGCGCGCGAGCTGGAGTTCGAGCCGGGCTCGATGTGCGCGCTCGTCGGCGAGGCGTCGAGCGGCAAGTCGACCGTGCTCACCGCGATCTGGACGCTTCTCGAGGCTGCCGCCGCGCCGCCGACGATCGACGACGTCTCGCGCGGCACGTCGGGGCGCATCCATCTCGAGGCCGAGCTCGAGAAGGGGGTCTCGATCTTCCTCGACGCCCGGCCGCCCGACACGCTGAACCTGAACCGCGCGGGGGCTCCACCCGTGCTCTTCCTGCCCGCGAACCTCCGCTCCCGCTCGCTCGTCGCGCCGGCGACCGGGGTGGGGGCGGCGGACGTCGCCGAGCTCTTCCAGCCGCCGTTCGCCGAGCATCACTGGTCGCAGGCGGACGGCGGCCTGCAGCTCGTGATGGGCATGGAGCGGCTCGCCGCCTCGAACCTGCGCCGCTTCGTGCTCCTGATCGAGGAGCCCGAGCTCTACCTCAGCCCGCATCTGCAGCGCCACCTCTTCCGCGTGATGCGGAAGCTCGCGCAGCGCGGCAACCAGATCCTCTACTCCACGCACGCTCCCGTCTTCCTCAGCGTCGACCGGATCGAGGACCTCGCGCTCGTCCGTCACACGAACGACCACGGCACGACGCTCTTCCAGCCGGAGGCGCTCGCCGAGGCGGAGGCATTCCGTGTGCTCTCCGAGTTCGACAGCGACCGCGCCGAGCTCTTCCTCGCACGGGCCGCGCTCCTCGTCGAGGGGCGGACCGAGAAGCTGGCGTTCCCGCTCGTCTTCGAGGCGCTCGACGTGCAGCCGGACAAGGAGGGCATCCTCGTCCTCGAGTGCGGCGGCAAGGGGAACATGCCGCTCTTCGCACGCATCTGCAACGCGTGCGACATCCCGTACGTGGTCGTGCACGACCGCGACGCGCCGAAGGGCCAGCGGCCGGTCGAGTCGGAGCGCGTCGTCAACCAGCAGATCCAGGACGTCGCCGGCCGCAGACGGACGGTCGTGCTCGTCCCGGACTTCGAAGCCGTGTCCGGCGTGAGCTCGCGCGGCCGGGGCCGGAAGCCGCGCAAGGCGTACAGGCACTACACGGGCAACGGCGACGTGCCGCAGCCGCTCCGCCTCGCGGTCGAGAAGGTGCTGAAGGCGGCGCGGAGCTAGGAGAGGCCCCGCCGCCTAGCGGCCGCCGCGCGCCCGCGCGCGCTCGGCGGACACGGAATGGGCGCGCGACTCGAGCTCGTCGGCGAGCGGCTCGAGCTCCGGCGGCCCGCCGCCCGTCCTGTGCGCGAGCGCCTGCGCGAGCAGCCAGTCGGCGAGCCACGGGTTGCGCGGCAGGAGCGGCCCGTGCAGGTACGTGCCGATCGCGCGGCCGACCCGGCAGCCCTCGTAACCGCTCTCGCCGTCGTTGCCGAAGCCGGAGACGACGCGGCCGAGCGGCTCCGCGTCGACGTCGAGGTACGTCCGCCCGGCGTGGTTCTCGAAGCCCGCGATCGTCCGGGGCGCGCCCGGCTCGAGCTCGGCCTCGATCAGCACGTCGCCGATCATCCGGCGCTCGCCGGCGAGCGTCTCGAGCGGCAGGAGGCCGACGCCCGGCATGTCCTCTCCGTGGAAGCCGCGATAGCCGCGCCCGAGGAGCTGGTAGCCGCCGCAGACCGCGAGGAGCGCCGCGCCGCCCGCGAGCACCGCGTCCTTCAGCGGCTCCGCCTTCGCGGCGAGGTTCCCGGCGACGAGAAGCTGCTCGCGGTCCTGGCCGCCGCCGACGTAGTAGAGGTCGTGCTCGCCCGGGACGATCGCGTCGTCCATGCCGATGGGCGTCACGTCGAGGTCGTGCCCGCGCCAGGCGGCCCGGCGGGCGAAGACGGCGATGTTGCCGCGGTCGGCGTAGATGTTGAGGTAGTCCGGGTAGAGGTGGCCGACGCGGATGACGGTCACGCTGCACGCTCCCAGTACGGCTTCGCGTGGCCGCGCTCGGCGACGAGCCGCTGCAGGGCGAGCATGGCCGTGTAGGTGGGAAGCACGACGAGCTCGCCGCCCTCGGGCGTGAGCTCGAGCCCGCGGTCGAGCGCCCGCTCGAGCTCCGGCTCGACGACGATGCGCGACTCGTCGAGGCCCGCGTACTTGAAGCGAAGCGCGAGCTCCGCCGCGCGCTCGCCCGTCGCGACGACGGTCTCGAGCCCCTCGAGGAGCGGCTCGAAGTCGACGTCCCAGATCCACGACACGTCGCGGCCGTCTGCGATCGCGTCGTTCAGCGCGACGACCGCGACGGCCGGCGCGTCGCCGTCGACGAGCGTCCGCACCGCCTCGTTCGCGCCTGCCGGGTTCTTGATCAGGAGCAGGAGCAGCCGCTTGCCGTTCACGGCGATCCGCTCGAACCGACCGAACGCCGCGCTGAAGCGTGCCAACCCGTCGACGATCTCGTCCTGCGTCGAGCCGAGCGCGCGGGCGAGGGCCGCGGCGCCGAGCGCGTTGTAGACGTTGTAGAGCCCGGGCAGCGCGAGCTCGACGCGCCGCGTCCACTCGGGCGTCACGAGGTCGAACGCCGCGCGCTCGAGGCCGTGCAGCTCGACGGCGCGTGCGACGACCTCGAGCGGAGGGCGCTCGTGGCCGCAGTGCGGGCAGCGGTAGTCGCCGAGGTGGCCGACGTAGGCCGCGGCGTAGTCGTACGGCGTGCCGCAGCGGATGCAGTACTTCGAATCGGCGGCGTGCTGGAGCGCCGGCCGCGCCACCGCAGGGTCGTCGAGGCCGTACACCACTCCGGCGCCGAGCGAGCCGACCTGGGGGTCGTCGCCGTTCAGGACGAGCACCGTCTCGGGCGGCAGCGCGGTCACCGCGCTCCGCCAGCGCTCGGCGATGAGCTCGAGCTCGCCGTAGCGGTCGAGCTGGTCGCGAAAGAGGTTGCCGAGGAGGACGGCGCGCGGGCGGACGCGGCGGAGCACCTCCGGCAGGGCGGCCTCGTCGACCTCGAGCAGGCCGAGCTCGGCGCCCTGCGCCGCGAGGAGGGTGGAGGCGACGCCCGAGACGAGGTTCGCGCCCGAGCGGTTGTGGGCGAGGCGGAAGCGAGGGCGGAGGATCTCGGCGGCCATCGCCGAGGTCGTCGTCTTGCCGTTCGTGGCGGAGACGGCGACGCTCCCGGCCGGCAGGCGGGCGGCGAGCAGGTCGATGGCGCCCGGGTCGAGCCGCGAGAGCAGCTTCCCGGGCACGGTCATACCCGCGCCCGCGCCGACGAGTCGCGAGAGCGCGGCAACCCCGCGCGCGAGCCGAATCTCGACGGCGAGACGCACGCGGCGAGCGTATGCGACGCGCGGGGTACCTCGTTCGAGTGAAACGACGCCCGCGCCGCCCGCCCTGACCCTTCCGGGGGAGGTCTCACACCCGGCACGGCCTTACGTTCAGCCTGCTTCACGTGTATTTGCGGCCCACGTGCGTCTCGCGCGTGGTCACGGAAGGAGAGAGGAAGGGTAGATGCGGCAGAGAGCGACAAGTGGTGATCGCTCGAACGCACTGTGGGGACGAGGCTCGCGCGGCGAGTCCCGTTCGAATGCGTTGTGGGGCCGCGGCGGCCGTCGTGCCGGTGCGGTTGTCTCCGTTGCTGCAGTCTTCGCCATGGCCTCGGTGGCCGGCGCAGGGCTCAGCGGTGGCGGCAGCTCGTCGGTGAAGACGGACGGCCTCAAGGCGTATGTCCCCTCGGAGCTTCTGAGCGCGATTGCTCAGAACCCCGCGCAGTCGTTCGACGTCATCCTTCAGGGTGACAAGAACGGAACGGCGAACGGCTTCTACAAGAAGCTCGCCGGCGATAACTACGGCAGCCAGGTCCGCGACCAGTTCAACTCGATTGCGGGCGTCAGGGCGAACCTGACCGGGAGCCAGATCCTGGCACTCGGCAAGAAGCCGTACGTCACGTCGATCATGGCGAACGAGACGGTCAAGACGAGCTGGTACGGCATGCAGTACTCCAACTCGCAGCTGTGGCCGTGGGCCGCAGGTGCGCCGGTCAACTGGTCCAGTTACGGCTCCGACTCCGGGGACGATCGCGGTCGTCGACTCGGGTATCGACGCGTCCCGCACGGACTTCGGCGGTCGTGTCCTCGCCCAGGTCAACATGGCGAGCCTCGGGCCGAACTCGCCCGGCGACGGCTACGGCCACGGCACGTTCGTGGCAGGCATCGCGGCCGGCGAGGCCCCCGGGTACGCGGGTGCGGCGCCGAACGCGCCGCTCCTCTCGATCGACGTCATGAACGACCAGGGTCAGGCAACGGTCGCCGACGTCGTGAAGGCGGCCGACTGGATCCTGGCGAACAAGACGAAGTACAACATCAAGGTCGCGAACTTCTCGCTGCACGCGGTCAACCGGGCGAGCGTCATGTTCGACCCGCTCGACCAGGCTGTCGAGAAGCTGTGGTTCAACGGGATCGTGGTTGTCGCGGCAGCGGGCAACTACGGATCGGCCGCCGGACCGAGCGGAGTTCCGTTCGCGCCGGGCAACGACCCGTTCGTGATCACGGTCGGCGCGACCGACATCGGCTCGAGCTTCGGCGCAAGCGACGACAACGTCGCGCCGTTCTCGGCCTGGGGATACACGCCGGACGGCTTCGCGAAGCCGGACATCGCGGCGCCCGGGCGCTACATGATCGGCCCGGTGCCGGCGAGGGCGGCGCTGCCTCTCCAGCGGGCCGACCACGTCACGGCACCCGGCTACATGCAGCTGAGCGGGACGTCGTTCGCGGCGCCGGTCGTCGCGGGTGCTGCGGCGATGCTGATGGCTCAGCATCCGACGTGGACGCCCGGCCAGGTGAAGGGCGCCCTGATGGTGACCGCGACCCCGGAGCCGAACGCGCCCAAGGGCTCGCTCGGCGTCGGCGAGGTCAACATCGCAGCGGCACGGTGGTTCTCGAAGACCCCGCCGAACCCGAACGCCGGTCTGAACCAGTACGTCAAGTCCCTCGCGGACGGGACGCGCGCGTTCGACGCCCCGGCATGGCAGGCGGCGGCCAAGGCCAACAAGGCGTGGGATGCGGCTGCGTGGTCTGACGCGGCGTGGTCTGACGCGGCCTGGTCTGACGTCGCCTGGAGCGACGCGGCCTGGGCCGATGTCGCCTGGGCCTCGGTGGCCTGGGGTGACGTCGCCTGGAGCGACGCCGCCTGGAGCGACGCGGCGTGGTCGGATGCGGCGTGGGCGGACAACGCCGCGGATCCCGCAGTCGGCGACACCGCGGACGTGACCGCGAGCGACGAGGCGGCACTGCTCGCGGCTCTCGGGCTCACCGACAGCAGCACCGGCTCGCTCCTGCCGTAGGGCGCGCCGATCTACCCTGAATCGCCACACGAGCGGGCCCCCTTGCAGGGGCCCGCTCTTCCCTTGCAGCCATGCGGGGCGAATCCTCCGAACGGGTGACGCCGCCCGGGGGAGCCGAGCCGACAATCTCGACATGGCTCTGCGGCCGCGAATGCTCGTGCAGCAGCGGACGACGCGATGAGCGCCGTCCCGGAGCCACTGGCCCACGAGCTCCCTCACGACGCGCCGGAACCCGGCCCCGGCGAGCACGTCGTCCGGAGCGGGGGGCTGCCGCGCGGGGCGCGGATCTACCTCGCCGTGCTCGGGCTCGCGACGCTCGCGGCCGCCGGCAAGTTCTACCTCGGCGCTCCGGACATCCGCAACGGCTGGGCGACCTTCGCGGTGCTCGCCGTCGCGGCGACGATCGCGCATACCTTCCCGGTGAAGTCGCCGCGGAACGCCATGTACCACACGTCGGTCGTCTTCCTCGTCGCAGCGGCGCTGCTGCTTCCGCCCGAGCTGACCGTCCTGATCCCGCTCGTGCAGACGGTGCCCGAGTGGCTGAAGGATCGCTATCCGTGGCCGATCGCGGGCTTCAACATCTCGAACTACACACTCAACTCGCTCGCGGCATGGGGAACCGCCGACCTGATCGACAGGCACGGTGCGGCGCTCATCGCCAATCCCGACGCGCGCTTTGCCGTCGCCGGCTTCGCGGCTGCGGTCGCGTTCGCCGCCGTCAACCACGTTCTCGTCGCGATCATCCTGAAGCTCGGCCGCGGGCACAGCTTCCGCGAGAGCGGGCTCTTCGGCGTCGAGGGGATCTCGGTCGACGTCGTGCTGACGATCCTCGGCGTCTCGCTTGCCGCGTTCTGGAACTGGAACCCGTGGCTCATCTTCGCCGCGCTCGCGCCGCTCGTCGTCGTGCACCGATCGCTCAGCGTGCCGCAGCTGCAGGCAGAGGCGCGCGTCGATCCGAAGACGGGCCTCTACAACGCGCGGTACTTCGCGACGACGCTCGCGGCGGAGATCGCGCGCGCGGCGCGCTTCGAGCGGCCGATGTCGCTGATCATGGCCGACCTCGACCTCCTGCGCGACATCAACAACAGCTACGGGCATCTCGCGGGCGACGCGGTGCTGAAGGGGATCGCGGAGATCTTCCACGCCGAGCTGCGCCACTACGACGTGGCCGCCCGGTTCGGCGGCGAGGAGTTCTCGATCCTCCTGCCGGAGACGCCGCCCGACCAGGCGATGGAGATCGCAGAGCGGATCCGCCGGGCCGTCGCGGAGCGCGAGTTCGAGGTCGAGACCGCTGCGGAGCCGATCCGCGCGACCGTCTCGCTCGGCGTCGCCGGCTTCCCGAAGGACGGCGCCGACGCGAACGAGCTCATCCACCAGGCCGACCTCGCGGTCTACCGCGGCAAGCTCCAGGGGCGCAACCGCGTCGTCGGTGCGAGCACCGAGCCGCTCCTGATGGCGGCGGAGCGCGGCGCGAAGCTCCGCGCCGTCGTCGAGGACGGCGAGCACGTCGCCCCGCTTCCGGCAGCGGAGCCGATGGAGCAGGCGGAGGAGCGGCGGGCGACGCCGAAGCCGCGCACGCTGCACGGGCCGACCTTCTTCCAGCTCTCGGCGCGTCTCGCGCTCGTCGTCGCCTCGGTGAGCGTCATCGGCATCGGTGCGGGCGCCGCCGGCCTCGTCTGGGGCCGCAGCACCGACTACGTCGGCCTCCTTGCCGTGCTCGCGCTCGTCGGCGCGGGGCAGGCGCTCTCGTTCGAGCTCGCCGAGGTGGAGGGCTCGCTCTCCGTGAGCGTCGTCGGCTCCCTTGCCGGCGCTGCGCTCTTCGACTACCGCGCGGCGCTGCCGCTCGCGGTCACGATCGCGGTCGTCGACTGGAGCGCGCGCCGGAACTCGCTGCACACCGTCGTCTACAACATCGGCACGATGGCGCTCTCGTCGCTCGCGGCGGCGGGCGTGTTCTCGATCTGGTCGGGCGGCGCGGGGAACTCGGGCCGGATCATCGTCGCGGCCCTCGGCCTCGCAGGCGGCGCCGTGTACTTCCTCGTCAACATGGGCCTCCTGAGCTTCGCCTCCGGCGTCGAGGGGCACGAGTCGCCCTGGGCGGTCTTCCACGAGCGGTTCGCGTGGCTCCTGCCGCACTACGTCGTCTACGGCTTCATCGGCGCGGTGATGGGCATCGGCTACGACGCGGTCGGGCTGTACGGCCTCGCCGTCTTCGCGGTTCCGCTCCTCCTGATGCGCAAGACGCAGGAGGCGTATCTCAAGCACACGCAGCGCTCGGCGCAGAAGCTCCGCGAGGCCGCCGAGACGATCCAGTCGCAGAACGTGTCGCTCGAGCAGGCGAACAAGGCGCTGCGCGAGCGCTCGACGGCCGCGATGGAGTCGCTGTCGGCGACGGTCGACGCGCGCGACTCCTACACGGCGGGTCACTCGCGGCGCGTGCAGCAGCTGTCGCTCGCGATCGGCCGCGAGCTCGGCCTCTCGCAGGCGGAGCTCGACCTGCTCGGCCACGCCGCGCTCTTCCACGACATCGGCAAGCTTGCGATCCCGGATGCGATCCTCCTGAAGCCGGCGAGCCTGACGGACGAGGAGTGGGCGCTCATGCAGCGCCACGCCGAGGAGGGCGCGCGCATCATCGACCGCCTCGGGTTCCTCCAGGATGCCGTGCCGGCGATCCGCCACCACCACGAGCGCTTCGACGGAACGGGCTACCCGGACCGGATCAGCGGGGAGGAGATCCCGCTCGGCGCCCGCATCATCCACGTGGCCGACGCGCTCGACTCGATGCTGACGACGCGCATCTACCGGGCCGCGCGCCCCGTGAACGAGGCGCTCCACGAGGTGAAGGACAAGGCGGGCAGCCAGTTCTGCCCGCGCTGCGTCGCCGCCCTCGACCGGATCCTGCCGCTCGACTCCGCCGTCGGCGAGGTGCCCGAGCTCGAGCCGCAGCCGGTGCCCGAGCTCGTCCGCGCGAGCTAGCCGCCGCTGGCGCCGCACGGGCGCACTTGCGTTCCGCGCAACTTGCTCTACCATTCTTGTGATGCCCCAGAAGCCCCGCTTCCGGGCGGTGGCTGCGATCGATCCCGGCAAGCTCGCGGAGTTCCAGGCCGGGATTCGCAAGCGCTACTCGGATGAGCAGATCGTCGGCGAGCTGATCGCCTGCGCCGAGCGGCTCGGGCGCTCTCCCACGATGCGCGAGTTCGCGGGCGACCCGGCGACGACGGTGCACCCGCAGACCGTGATCGAGCACTTCGGCTCCTGGAACGCCGCGAAGCGGGCCGCCGGGCTCGTGCCCCGCCGCTTCGCGACCCGCGAGGAGCTCCTCGGCCTCCTGAAGGAGCTCGGCTCGCAGCTCGGCCGGCCGCCGACCGCGCGTGACATCGACGAGCACAAGGGGCGCATGCCCTCGAAGTCGCTCTACTGGCACACGTTCGGCTCGCTCTCGAACGCGCTCCGGGACGCAGGGTTCGACGTGCCGGTGGGGGAGGAGCGGCTCGAGCGCGCCGTCGAGCAGGGAACGCAGCTGGCGCGGCGGCTCGGCAGGCTGCCGAAGTTCGCGGACTGGGCCGAGGCGCGCAAGGCCGACGACACGCTCCTCACGGAGTGGCAGGTCTACCGCATGCTCGACGCGCGCCGCGGCGCGTGGTCGACGTTCCAGTTCCTCGTGCGGGAGCGGCTGGACGAGCAGGGCGTCGCCGTCGCGACGGACGGCCGGCTGCCGCGCAAGAAGAAGCGCTAGGTCGCGAGCGCCGCGAGGGCGGCGAGGCAGGAGACGCCCTCCTGCGGTGCGCGGACGGCCGGGAGCGTCACGGGATCCGTGTAGTCGGCGTCGGCGCGGAACCGCGCGGTGCGCTCGACGCGGGCGTCCTTCAGCCGGAGGAAGGTGCCCTCCGCGATCTCGCGCTTGCGCAGCTTCAGGCGGAGGTACTGCTCCACGACCTCGAGGGCGACCCTCGTCGAGGCGAAGAAGAGCTCGTGCCTGCCGGCGCCGACCCAGAGCGGCCGCCCTGCGCCTCGCGCGGCGAAGAGCGTGCCGGGGACGCGCGAGTCGAGCCAGGCGGCGGCGAGCGAGCCCTGCAGCTCGTCGAGCGCACGCGGCTCGTTGTGCGAGTGGGCGGCGAGGCAGAAGATCGCCTCGGAGTCGACGGTCATGCGCGGCTCCGAGCGCGCGCACGTGTGCGGGGCGAGCAGCTCGTCGTCGTTCAGGATGATGCCGTTGTGGATCCCGACGACCGGCCCGTGCCGCACGGGATGGTTGTTGGCGGCGATCGACGGATGGCCCTTCGTGTAGTCGCGGACGTGGACGAGCACCTCCGTCGCGCCCTGCGGCACGTCGATCCGCTCGAGCATCCGGCTCGCCGGCGTGCGCTGCTTCGTGACGACGGGGTAGTCGCCGGGCACCCGGTGCGCGTAGCCGACCGCGTCGGCGCCGCGCTCGGCGATCCCGGCCAGGAGGGATTGCGCCGCGAGCGTCCTGTCGACCGCGCTGCGCGAGGAAAGGCTGTATCCAGCGATGCCGCACATGGCTCTGGGTGACGATCTCCTCGGAAGACCCCTCGTCAGCTTGGACGCGGAGCCTTGACGCAAGTTAGCGATGGGTTCGGCGGCCACCTGCCTCTTTCCTCGTGAGCTATCAAGCAAATGGCCGCGAGGGCCGATAGACGGGATGTGATCGAGCAGCGGCCGCTCACTGATCCGATCGACCCGTCCGAGAGCGCCGAGCCCCGGCTCGAGCTCGTGCCGGCACTGGACGATCCGGAGACCGTTGCCCTCGACGAGCCGGACGAGCCGGCGGCCGAGGCAGAGGCCGAGGCCGAGGAGTCGCCGGAGGCCGAGGAGCTCGAGGCGCTCGAGAGCGCCGTGCAGGCGCACGATCCGCTGAAGCTCTACGTCCGCTCGATCGGCGGCGGCCCGCTGCTGACGCGCCTCGAGGAGCGCGAGCTCGCCCGGCGCAAGGACGCGGGCGACGAGGAGGCGAAGCGCAAGCTGATCGAGGCGAACCTCCGCCTCGTCATGTCGATCACGCGCAACTACACGAAGGCGGGCGTGCCGCTCCTCGACCTGATCCAGGAGGGGAACCTCGGCCTGATCCGAGCGGTCGAGAAGTTCGACTACAAGATGGGCTACAAGCTCTCGACCTACGCGACGTGGTGGATCCGGCAGTCCGTGACCCGCGCGCTCGCAGACCAGGGAAGGACGATCCGGCTCCCGGTGCACGTCGCGGACCAGGTCCGCCGGCTGCTGCGCTCGCGCCGCCAGCTCGCGCAGAAGCTGAACCGCGAGCCGACGCTGCCGGAGCTCGCAAAGGACGCGGCGCTGCCCGAGGCGAAGGTGCGCGATCTCCTCAGCCTCGTCGAGGATCCGGTGAGCCTCGAGACGCCGGTCGGCGACGGCGAGTCGATGTACGGCGACCTGATCGAGGACGTGAACTCGGACGCGCCGGACGAGATGAGCGCGCAGAAGTCGCGCTCGACGGAGCTCGCACACGCGCTCGCGCACCTCAATCCGCGCATGCGCCGCGTGCTCGCGCTCCGGTTCGGCCTCGACGGCGAGCTCCCGCAGACGCTGGAAGAGGTCGGCCTCGGGCTCGGCATCACGCGCGAGCGGGTGCGCCAGCTCGAGTCGCGCGCCCTGCGCGAGCTGCGCGCCGCGGCGCCGGACCTCGAGCTCTATCTCCGCGCCGAATAGGGGTCTGACCCCGCTGTCGTTCCGGGGTCAGACCCTAGGGTCTGACCCCGCTGTCGGTTCTGTTCAGACCGCGGCCATCATCTGCATCTCGCGCAGGCCCGCGAGACGACGCAGCGACTCGAGCTCGATCTGGCGGACGCGCTCGCGCGTGAGGCCGAGGCGCCTGCCGATCTCCTCGAGCGTCTTCGGCTCCTCGTCGACGAGCCCGTAGCGGAGAACGAGCACCTGCCGTTCCCGGTCGGGGAGCGCCTGGAGGGCGACCGCGAGGGTCTGGCTGCGGAGCGAGACCTCGACGCGCTCCTCGGGCAGCGGCTCGTCGCCCGCGACGAAGTCGCCGAACACCGCGTCCTCCTGCTCGCCGACCGGCTGGTCGAGCGAGGCCGACGCGCGCGCGGCAGCCTTCACCTCGCGCGCCTGCTCGATCGGGAGCGACGCCTCCTCCGCGATCTCCTCGAGCGTCGGCTCGCGGCCGAGCTCCATCCAGAGCGTGCGCTCGGCGCGGTTCATCTTCTGCATGCGCTCGACGATGTGGACGGGCATGCGGATCGTGCGCGCCTTGTCGGCGAGCGCGCGCGCGACCGCCTGGCGGATCCACCACGTCGCGTAGGTCGAGAACTTGTAGCCGCGGCGCCAGTCGAACTTCTCGACGGCGCGGATCAGGCCGAGGGTGCCTTCCTGGATCAGGTCGAGGAAGGGGAGACCCTGGTTCCGGTAGTTCTTCGCGATCGAGACGACGAGGCGCAGGTTGGACTGGATCATCCGCTGCTTCGCGAGCATGTCGCCGCTCTCGATCTTCTTCGCAAGCTCGACCTCCTGTGCGGCGGTCAGGAGCGCGTGCTTGCCGGCCTCGCGGAGGAAGAGCTGCAGCGCGTCGGTCGTCGTCTCGACGGGGGCGTTCACGGGCGGCGGCGGCGCCGCGGGCGCCTCCTGCTCGGGCTCGACCACGAGCTCGATCCCGCGCCGGTCGAGCTCCTGGTGGACCGCCTCGAGCTCGAGCGGCTGCGAGCTCGAGCGGCTCGGTGAGCTCGTTGAGCTCGGCCTGGCGGAGGCTGCCGTGCGCCTCGGCGGCATCGAGCAGCGCCGCGAGTTCCTCGTTCACGAGGATCGACTCGATCTCGACCGTCAACTTTGCTCCCCCTGGACTCGATGTGGTTGCCTGGGCTCCGTTTCCCGCGCCTTCACACAACCCAAACACGGCGGGCCCCCGGAAATCAAGCCTGCAGCGCTCTGACCGGCGCGCCGGAGCCCGTGCACGAGAACGTGCGTTATGTCAAGTTGCGGAACGGACGGCGCCCCGGCGACGCGGGCCCCGCCGGGCAGGCGCAACGGCTTCCTGCGGCGTTATCCACAGGCTGCACGGGTCGCTGTGGAAATGTTGATTATTCAAAATCCGCAAAGTGCGGACTTTTCGTTTCCGGCCCTCTTGAACACGTCCCTTGCCCGTGTAGATTGACAACTGCGCCGAGCGCGCAGCGAGAGTAGGTCGAAGCAGCACCGAAGGGCCGTACGAAGAGGTCCGCAAGGGCCAAGATCGGAAAGTCAGCCGGTGATGTGGACGAAATCGCAAGCGGCTCGGCGAATCTTTTTGGACCGGCGCCTCACGGCGCCGGTCCTTTTTTCGATCGCGTAGGATCGCGCCGATGCACCGCCCGAACCCGCCCAGCATCGACCCCGGCGTCATGGCGTTCGTGTGGGCGCTCCTGCTCGCCCTCTACGTCTACTTCGGGCTCCTCGCGATCGGCACGACGCACGCGTTCGCGATCGTGCTCGCGCTGCTCTCGTTCGCGGCGATCTGGCTCTTCGTCCGGCTACGCGGCGAAGACCGGCCGGGGCCCTAGCCCCCGCCGCGAGCGGTCGCGGTCGGGCGCGCCGCCGGCCGAGAGCGCGAAGACGAGCATGTGCGCGAGCTCCGGGCCGATCGCCTGGTCGAGCCGCTCCCGGGCGCTCTCCGCGAGCGGGTCGAGGCTCACGCAATGGGCAGCGAGGAGCGCGAGCCCGCGGTCGTGCGAAACGGCGTTCATCCCGCTCCAGGTATCGGGCGCGCCGAGCTCCCGCCATGATCCCTGACGGTGGGGATACGGGGCCGCGCGGCGCGCCGCTCCGTATCCCCACGCTCGCTTCCGCACGCTATTCGTCGATCGCCCGCGAGCGGTCCGCGGGCCCGACCGTCACCGTCGGCGGCTCGGCGTGCATCGCGGCCTCGCGCTCCGCGGCTGCGTCGCGCTCGGCGGCGGCTCGCGCTCCGCCGCGAGCGGCTCGTCGGCCGCCTGCGGCTCCGTGGTCGCGACCCGGTCGCGCCTGCGGTCGACGACGACGTCGTCCGCGGCCGGCTCGAGCGCAGGCACCGTGTCGAGCGACAGGCCGAGCACGGCGCCGAGCCCGAAGGCGAGCACCCCGTGCCAGAGGCCGAGATCGTGCACGAGCCCGAGCACGCCGATCGAGCGGCTCCACGACGTGATCGTGCCGTCGTGCCAGCCGTGGCCGGGCTGCGTCGCCATCAGCACCCAGCCGGCGACGACGAGCGTCGGCACGAAGCCGAGCAGGAACGTGCCCGGCGAGAGCCGGAGCCGCAGCCCCTGCGTCCAGCCGCCGATCGCCGGCAGGAGCGCGAGCACGAGCCCTGCCGCAGCGACGATGCCCATCGACTCCCAGAAGCGGGCGGTCGACTGCATGCCGACCTGCGTCGCGGCCCAGAGCAGAAGGCCGGCCACGCCGGCGGCGAGCGCC
The DNA here is from genome assembly GCA_963831405.1 of uncultured Actinomycetes bacterium. Taxonomy (GTDB): domain Bacteria; phylum Actinomycetota; class Thermoleophilia; order Gaiellales; family Gaiellaceae; genus Palsa-739. The sequence goes on along the minus strand of CAWHPX010000017.1, from coordinate 305,221 downwards.
GTCAAGAGCCCCCGGGTCGCGTCGTACAGTCCGTACCTGCGCATAACTCACCTCTCGTCGCTTACGCGTCTGAGAGGAAAACGGAGAACCGGTGCGGAAGGGTGCGGCCTCGACGGGCCTATTCGAGCGCCAGGCGGCGGGCGTCGAAGCTCGCCGACCAGAGCTCGGCCCGGAACTCCTCGAGCGAGGCGTGCAGGTCGTCGGCGAAGAGGTGCTCGACCACCCCGACCTCGCGGTCGTTGTGGAACGGCACGTCGACATGCTCGTGCGAGACGACGTTCACCGACGTCCGGCGGCACGCCGGGCAGCGGACGGCGAGCCCGATGGCGCCGTCGCCGGGCGCGAGGACGACGAAGGCCGACGGCGACACCGGCCTCGGCCGCTCCTCCGGGTAGCAGAAGAAGCTCCACGGCCACTCCCCCGCCCTGATGTGCGCCGCCGCGACCTCGCCGAGCTCGGCCGCGACGGGCTCGACGCGCGAGGTCATGAGGTTCAGGAAGACGCCCGCGTCGAGGCCGAGCGGCGCCCAGTCGAGCTCGTCGTGGCTGACGAGCCCGTCGTGCTCGCCGCCGCACGGGCAGGCGAACCGCACGCGGTAGACGACCGGGTGCGCCGTCCCGGCGAGCGGCTCGAGCGTCCGGAAGGCCGAGAGCGACACGCGGCTCTCCCCCGCTCTCGGACAGTTGAACGTGTAGCGGCTCGTGAGCGCGTCGTACATAGGCGAATGGTGGTCCGTCCTGCGGACGGAGAAACGCCCTAATAGGTGATCAGCGAGTAGAGGTCGTACTTCCCGAGGCGCTTGCGGCCTTCGAGGAACGACAGCTCGATCACGAAGTTGATGCCGACGACATGCCCCCCGAGGCCTTCGACGAGCCCGGCGATCGCCTCGACCGTGCCGCCCGTCGCGAGGACGTCGTCGTGGATGACGACGCGCGCGCCGTGGGCGATCGTGTCGGCGGCCACCTCGAGGGCGTTCTCGCCGTACTCGAGGACGTAGCGGGCGGTGACCGTCTCGGGCGGCAGCTTGCCGGGGCGCCGCGCCGGCAGGAAGCCGCAGCCGGCCTCCTTCGCGATCGCCGCGCCGAGATAGAAGCCGCGGGCCTCGGCGCCGAGGATCAGGTCGGGCTCGCGCTCGGCCGACCAGGCGGCGAGCTCGTCGACGGCCTGGCTCAGCGCCGCGTGGTCGAGCACGAGCGGCGTGATGTCCTTGAACCCGATGCCGGGCTCCGGGAAGTCCTGGACCTCGCGGACGTAGCTCTTCAGATCGAGGGCGGTCACTGGCCGACGAGTCTATGGACGTTGCGGGCGAAGAGAAGCTGGGACAGCTCCTGCGCGGCTTCCGAGAGGGCCTGGAGATCCTCGATCGCCGCCCGCCGCCGCTCCGGGTTGCGCGCGCGGAGCGCCGGCGCGACGACCGCCTCGAGCAGGCCCGACTCGCGGTCGGCCGCGGTGCGAAACGCGCGCAGGTGCCGCGGCGCGATGCCGTAGCGCGCGAGCGTGTCGCAGGCGATCGCGATGTCGAGATCCGACTCCGAGTAGACGCGGCTGCCGCGCTCGGTGCGCGGCTCGAGCAGGCCGAACTCCTCGAGCTCGCGCGCGCGCCCGGCGTCGATGCCCGCGCGCTCGCAGAACTCGTCGACGTCGAATCCCTCCTCGGCCTCGCCGAGCGCGGCCCGGCGCCGGCGGCGCTCCTTCCCCGCCCCCGACGCGAGCTCCTCGCGGATCACCCGCAGCGGCAGGAACTCGTCGCGCTGCAGGCGCAGGATCGTCTCGAGCCGCTCGACGTCGTCCTCGCCGAAGAGCCGGTAGCCGCCCTGCGTGCGCTTCGGCGTCAGGAGCCCCTGGTCCTCGAGGTACCGGATCTTCGAGATCGAGATGTCGGGGAACTCCGGCTTCAGCCGCCGGCAGACGGTGCCGATCGTGAGCAGGCGCTCGCGTGCGGGTGCGGTCGCGGTCATCAGTGTTGGAGGAAGGTCAGGCGGTACTTGCCGATCTGGATCTCGTCGCCGTCCTCGAGCACGGCGGAGTCGACCCGTTTCCGGTTCACGAAGGTGCCGTTCAGGCTGCCGCCGTCGTGGATCTTCCAGCGGCCGTCTTCCAGGACGAGCTCGGCGTGCTTGCGCGAGACGGTCACGTCGTCGAGGAAGATCCCGCAGTCGGGCGAGCGGCCGATCGTCGTGCGGTCGCCCTGCGGGGCGAAGGTCTCGCCGGAGCGGCCCCCGCCCGAGCGGACGACGAGCGCCGGCCCCTGCACGCCCACGTCGCCGAGCTTCTCGAGCAGCTCGTCCCGGTCCTCGGGGCTGAAGCTCTGCGTCTGCTCCGCGCTCTCCTGGTTGTGCAGGAGCGCGCCGCACTTCGAGCAGTAGTTCGCGGCCTCCGGGTTCTGGAAGCCGCACTCGGGGCAGTAGATGTGGCTCATGCGGAGGGAGGCGTCGCCTTCCCCGCGAGGATCTCGGTCAGCGACTCGACGTCGACCTGGTCGAGGACGCTCTGGCCCCCGGTCTTCTGGAGGCGGGCGACGAGCTCGGCGCGGAGGATGTCGATCTTCCCGTGCAGCAGCCGCCGCTGGTACGAGACCTCCTGCTCCTCCTTCGTGTACTCGTCGATCAGGCGCTTCAGGTCCTCGTCGCTCAACGAGGCAAGGTCAGGGAGCGGTTCCACGGCAGCCTTTCGCTCGGAGGGTCAAGTGGAACTTTAGCCTTTGGCCCGACGGAGTCTAGACCCGAGGTCGAGATCCTAGGTTCGCGCTGCGGCCGCTTCGCCCTGCTCGATGTCCTCGATGATCGACCGCAGCTCCGCGGCGAGCTCCTCCGAGGCGTCGGCCGTCTCGCCCTCGGCGTAGACGTGGATCACCGGCTCGTCCGGATCGGGGAGCGCCTGCGCCCAGCCGCGCTCCTCGAAGACCTTGATCCCGTCGGTCAGGTCGAGGTTCCGGCCGGACCACCGCTCGTTCAGGATCCGCATCACGACGCCCTTCATCCCCCACGGGCAGGCGATCTGCCGGTGGACGAGCGTCGGCCGCGGCAGCTCCCCGACGAGCTCCGAGAGCGGCCGCTCCACGGGCGCGAGGAGCTCGAGGAGGTTCGCGAGGCTCGCCACCGCGTCGTAGCCGGGCAGGAACTGCGGGAACACGTAGCCGCCGCCGACGGCGCCCGCGAAGACGACGCCCTCCCCCGCCGCCGCCTGCGAGAGCGCCTGGAGCGAGGCGGGCGTGCGGACGATCTCGAAGCCCGTGTCCTCGACGAGCCGGTCGACCTGGCTCGTCACGGTGACCGGGAAGGCGAGCTTGCCGTGATGGCCGTTCGCGCTCTGCCCGATCAGGCTGAGATAGAGCAGGAGCGCCTGCTCCACCGGCACCTCGTGCGCCTTCTCGTCGATCAGGTAGAGGCGCTCGCCCGCCCGGTCGAAGACGGCGCCGAGGTCGGCGCTCACCGCCGAGACGAGGCGCTTCGCCTGCCCGATCGACGCCTGGAGGCCGTGGCCGCCCGGGCCGCCGTCGCTCGGGAACGCGTGCGCTGCGACGACCTCGACGCCGAGCGGCCCGAGCACGAGCGGCAGGACGTACGACGCGGCGGAGAAGCCGTAGTCGACGACGATGCGGAAGCCGCGGGCGCGGATCGCCGCGACGTCGACCGTGCTCAGCAGGTCGGTCGCGTAGCTCTCGCTGACGCGGGCCGGATACGAGGCGCCGCCGACGTCGTTCGCGCCGACGCGCCGGATCTCGCCGCGCGTGAAGTGCTTCTCGACCTCCTTCTGCATCGCCGCGCTCATCTCGATTCCCGGGCGCCTCGAAGAACTGGATGCGCACGGCCTCGGGGTCGCCGAGGCTCACGCCGACGTGGAACCCCGCCGCGAAGCCCTCCGCCTTCACGAGATGGCGCGCGACGGCCGCCGGGATGACGCGGAGGTCGGCGACCTCGACGCCCGTCGACGCGAGCCCGGAGATCATCGCGCGCTTGATCATCCGGCACGCCGGCGTTCCCTCGCGGGAGGCGACGACGCGGTCCCCGCGCTTCAGCGCGGTGCCGAGGGCCGCGGCGAGGCGCACGACGATGTCCGGCGTGAGGTCGACGTTGACGAGGCCCGAGACGCCGTTCACCCGGAAGATGCGCGTCGTGCCGCGCGACTCCCAGATGAGGCTCTCGAAGATCTGGGAGCCGGTCTCGACCTCCTTGTACGGGTAGATGCGGACGCCGGGCATGATCACGCTCTCGGAGCCGATCGTGACCTCGTCGCCGATCGCGACGCCCTCCTGGATGCGGACGTGCGCGCGCAGGTCGCACGAGCGGCCGACGATCGCGCCCTCGACCGTCGTGGAGCGGCCGATCGAGGTCGACGCGTCGATGATCGAGCGCGACGTGCGGGCGCGCTCGCGCAGCGTGACGCTCGAGCCGAGGACGGTGTACGGGCCGACCGTCGCATCGGGTGCGACGCGGCAGTAGTTGCCGAGGAACGCCGGCCCTTCGAGCGCGTCGAGGTCGTGCAGGTCCGCGCCCTCCCCCACCCAGACGTTGCCGCGGATCCGGATGCCCGGCATGTCCAGGTGGACGCGCTCGTCGAGCGCGTCGAAGTTCGCCTGCCTGAACTGGTCGAGGTTGCCGATGTCCTGCCAGTAGCCGTCCATCACGTAGCCGTACATCGGGCGGCCCATCTCGAGGAGCAGCGGGAAGAGCTCCTTCGAGAAGTCGTACGGCCGGTCGGTCGGAATGTGGCGCAGCACCTCCGGCTCGAGCACGTAGATGCCGGTGTTGATCGTGTCGCTGAACACCTGGCCCCAGGACGGCTTCTCGAGGAAGCGCTCGATCCGGCCGTCGTCGTCCGTGACGACGATCCCGAACTCGAGCGGGTTCTCGACCGACTTGAGGCCGATCGTGACCGACGCCTTCTTCTCGCGGTGGAACTCGACGAGCTTCGTGAGGTCGACGTCGCAGAGCGCGTCGCCGGAGATGACGAGGAACGTGTCGTCGAGGCGGCCGGCCGCGAGCCGCACGGAGCCCGCGGTGCCGAGGGGCGACTCCTCGACCGAGTAGGAGATGTCGACGCCGAGCGCCTCGCCGCTCCCGAAGTACGAGCGGATCGCCTGCGGCAGGAACGCGACCGTGACGATGACGTCCTCGAAGCCGTGCCGCTTCAGGAGCTCGATGATGTGCTCCATGCACGGCTTGCCGACGATCGGCACCATCGGCTTCGGCTGATTCGAGGTGAGCGGACGGAGGCGGGTGCCCTCGCCGCCCGCCATGACGACGGCTTTCATCGCCGGACCTCTTTCCAGGCGTCGCGCATGTAGAACGCGGCTGCGACGACCGCGCCGGCGAGGCCGATCCAGAAGAGCCAGAGCGGCCAGCTCGTGTGGTCGTGCGTGACGATGCGAAAGCCGATCCCCGCGTAGAGGAGCCAGGTCGCTCCCTTGCCGACGGCGTTCACGTCGAGGTCGATCCCGCGGGGCGCGAGGATGCGCCAGCCGGCGAGAAGCAGGAGGTCGCGGGCGCCGATGACGACGAGGCCCGCCCAGGGCAGCCGCCCGTAGGCGACGAGGAGGATCACGGCGGCGTCGATCATCAACCGGTCGGCGAGCGGGTCGGCGATCTTGCCGAAGCGGGACTCGACCCGCCACCGGCGGGCGAGGAAGCCGTCGACCTGGTCGGTGACGCCGGCGACTCCGAAGACGATCCCCGCCGGCCAGCTGCGCGAGTCGCCCGCCTGCACCATGAGCGCGGCGAAGACGGGGATGAGCCCGAGGCGCGCGAGCGTCAGCGCGTTCGGGAGCTGTGCGAGGGGCGCGGGGACAGCGCGGGTTGCCATCCCACGCAAGTCTACGGCGGCGCTAGCGCAGCGCGTGGAAGCGGCCCGCCCAGTACGCCGTGCGCAGCAGATATGCCGTCTGCGCCGCCGTCCCGGTCAGCCCCCAGGCCCCGTTGTAGGCGCGGTAGCCACGGCGCGCCCGCGCGGGCTCGATCTGCGTCCCCTCCCCCCACTCGTTGAAGCTCGTGACCGTGACGATGTCGGGCCGTCGCCGCGAGCGCGGCCCTCCAGAGCCCGTCGTAGGTCGCGCCGTTCCGCCTCGGGCGCCCGACGGGAGGCTCGCCGGCCCGCCGGCCGTCGTAGCCGGGGCCGACGCTCGGCGCGCAGAGGAGATGCGCCGCCCGGGCCTCGGCGCACAGTCGCGCGAACGTGCCGCCGTTCCAGTTCACGAAGTCGTACGTGTAGAGGCCGTCGAAGCGTCCCGCGGCCGCGAACCCGGGCTTCTCCGTCCCGGCGAAGAGGCGCATCGTCGCGGGCACCTGCGGGCGCAGCGTGCTCCACTCCTCGGCCGCGAGGTCGTTCGGGTGATAGACGTAGACGTCCCGCACCCCGAAGCTCGCGAGATAGGCGAGGTCGAGCGCGACCGTCGCCGCCGACCGGCCGCCGTACGGCTCGAGGTGGATGCCGACGAGAAGGCCGTGGCGCCTCGCCGTCGAGACGACGAGCGGCAGCCGCGCGTCCTCGACCGAGCCGCGGCCCCACCAGGACACGACGACCTCGTCCACGTGCGCGGCGGCGATCTCGGTCATCTGGCGCTCCACGACCGCCGGGTCGCTGCTCGAGTACGGGCCGAGCGCCGGGAAGTAGCGCGAGTACACGTCGTCGGGCGGACTGTGGCTGTTCTGGTCCCAGTGCTCCCAGGTGCCGTCGCTCGCGGGCGTGCCGTACCACGGGTAGTAGAAGACGGCGACCGTGCCGGCGCGCGCAGCCGCGGGCGCGCACAAGGACGCCCATGCCAGCCCCACGACCAGGAGGCGCCGCAGCACGCGCGTATCCTCTTTGCGTGGCGGAGGATTTTCAACTCCCGGGATTCGTCAACGCGCACAGCCACGCCTTCCAGCGGCTGCTGCGCGGCCGCAACGAGGGCCGCGACTTCTGGGCATGGCGCGACGCGATGCTCGCAACGGCGGGGAGCATCGCGGTCGAGCAGGTGCGCGCGACGTACGAGTGGGTCTACGCCGAGATGCGCGCCGCGGGGTACACGGCGGTCGGCGAGTTCCACTACCTCGGTCTCGAGGAGGCGCACGCGGCCGCCGAGGCGGCGCGCTCGGCCGGGGTCGAGCTCGTTCTCCTCTACGTCGCCTACGCACGCGGCGGCATCGATCGCTTCCGGCAGGCCTCCGTCGCCGCCTACCTCCGCGGGCTCGAGGAGCTGCGCGCCGCGGGCGTGCGGGTGGGCGTCGCCCCGCACTCGGTCCGCGCCTGCCCGCGCGAGTGGCTCGAAGAGCTCGGCCGTTATGCGGAGGAGAACGGGCTGCCGCTCCACGTCCACGCGGACGAGCAGCCGCGCGAGATCGAGGAGTGCCTGGCCGAGCATGGCCTGCGGCCGATCGAGCTGCTCGCGGAGTGCGGCTGCCTCGGTGCGCGAACGACCGTCGTCCACGCCACGCACGCCGACGGCGGCGAGCTCGACCTGCTGCGGCAGAGCGGCGCCCGGATCTGCGTCTGCCCTTCGACGGAGGCGAATCTCGGCGACGGCTTCCTGCCGGTCGAACGCGTGCTCCACCGCGGCATCGGCCTCTGCATCGGCTCGGACTCGAACGTGCGCATCGACCCGCTCGAGGAGCTGCGCGAGCTGGACGGCATCGCGCGGCGGCAGGCGGGCCGTCGCGACGTCCTGACGGTCGACGCCCTCCTCTCGATCGGCTCGGACGAGGGCGCGGCGTCACTCGGCCTCGACGACTGGCCGTCGATCGAGATCGACGCGGATCACCCGCAGCTGCGCGGCGTCGACGAGCCCCTGTGCGCTCTCGTCCACGGCTGCTCGGCCGACGTCGTCCTCAGCTCACGCGGCTGAGCTCGACCGCGCGGCGCACGTCGGTCTCGGAGAACGCGAGCGGCTGCTCGCGGTACACCTCGATCAGCCCCCACGCCGCGCCGTTCAGGTCGAGCGGCAGCATCATCAACGCGCTGAAGCCCTGTTCGCGGAGCACGCGCGCCTCTGCCGCGTCGACGTCCTCGTCGGCCAGCGTCAACGCGCGAGGGTGGCGCGTCGCGAGGACCTCGGCGGTCTGCGGGTAATCCGGGATGAGATAGCCCTGCCCCGAGAGAAGCGTCTTGCCCTCGGTGACGCGCTCGACGACGAGGATGAGCACGTCGCCGATGACGCGCGAGATCGCGCAGGCGTCGGCTGCGAGATCGGCCACGAGCTGGTCGGCGAGCACGCCGAGCCGCTCGAGGAGGCTCAGGTTGAGGCCCTCGGGCATCGCCCGGGAGTATCGCGTGTCAACCGGCAGGCAGGCGGACGACGAAGCGGCCGCCCGCGGCATCCGGGAAGGCTTCGATCTCGCCCGCGACGCTCTGGGCGAGGCGCCGCGCGAGCGACAGGCCGAGGCCGGAGCCGCCGCCGGCGGCGGCGCTGCCCCGGACGCCCGGTTCGAAGATCCGCTCGCGCTCGTCCAGCTCGACGCCCGGCCCGTCGTCCGAGATCGCGTAGCGCACCGTCGAGCCGGCGCGCTCGATCGCGACCGTGACCGTCCGCCGCGCGTGGCGGCAGGCGTTCTCGAAGACCGGCTGCAGGATCCGCTCCGCGAAGTCGCCTTCGACTCCGATGCGAATCGGCCGCAAGGGGCGTTCGATCTCGAGCTCGAGCGACCGCTCGGCGGCGAGGCCCGCGAAGACCGCGGCCGCCTCGTTCGCGACGTCGAGCGCGTCGGCCGTCCCGTGCGGCGTGCCCGCCTCGTAGCGTGCCGCAGCGAGCAGCGCGTCGATCGTGCGGTTGAGCTGCTCTGCGTTCCTCCGCACGAGCTCGATCGTCTCGCGGTACTCGTCGGGGGTGCGTTCGCGCCTGAGGGCGAGCTCCGCCTCGGCGATCACGCGGGAGAGCGGCGTGCGCAGCTCGTGCGAGAGCTCCGCCGAGAACCGCTGCTCGTGGCGGAGGCTCGCCGCGAGCCGGTCGAGCAGGCCGTCGAGCGTCGCTGCGAGCTCCGTGAGCTCGTCACGCGGATCGCCGAGGTCGAAGCGGCGGTCGAGGTCGCGCTCGCTCCAGGTGGCGGCCTGACGCGTCATGCGCGTCACCGGCCGCAGCGCCGACGAGAGCAGCCAGCGTGCCGCGAGTGCGACGAGAACGAGCACGAGCAGGCCGAAGACGAGCGACGACGTCAGCGCCGTCCTGCGCGTCTGCTCGTACGGGGCGCGCGAGAGCGAGACGATGATGCTGCCGATCCGGTGGCCGTTCACCTTGATCGGCAGGGAATAGAGCCACACGTCGGCGTCGCCGAGGTCGGCGAACCCCGGAGGCTCGCTCGCGAGCGCGAGCGCGGCGGCGTCCACCGAATGCCGCGCCCTCGGGCGCTCGATCACGCGGTTTCCCTGGAGCACCCAGACGCCGCTGTCCGGCGCGCCCTTCGCCTGGTCCCGGAGATGGATCGTGCTGCCCGTCGTATCGACCAGGTCGCGCTGCGCGACCGCGCGCGAGCGCAGGACGGAGCGCGCGTTGGCGTCCAGCGTGTGTGCGAGCAGGACGTTGAACCCGGTCACGAGCACGGCGATGCTCGCAGCGACGGCCGCGACGACGACGACGAGCAGGCGGCGCCTGATCATCCGATCCGGTAGCCGACTCCGTGCACCGTGCGGATCTCGGGCGAGCCCTCCAGTTGCTTCAGCTTGCGGCGGATGCGCGCGACATACGCGTCGAGAGTGTTCTCGCGGACGATCGCGCCGTGCGGCCAGCCGGCGCGCACGAGCTCCGTCCGTCGCACCGCCTGTTGAGGACGGGCGAGCAGCAGCGCAAGCAGCCTGAACTCCGTCGGCGTCAGCGGCACCTCGACGCCGTGCGCCGACACGGCGTGCGAGACGGGGTCGAGGCGGATCCCCTCGGCCTCCATGGCGGCGGTCGCGCCGGTCCGGCGGAGCAGCGCCTGGATCCGGGCGACGAGCTCGACGAGCGCGAACGGCTTCGCGACGTAGTCGTCGCCGCCTGCGTCGAAGCCGGCCACGCGGTCGACGACCGCGTCGCGTGCGGTGAGGAAGAGCACCGGCGTCTCGATGCCGCGCGCGCGGAGCGCCTGGCAGACGTCGCGCCCGTCGGCGTCGGGCAGGCCGATGTCGATGACGAAGACGTCCGGCACGTTGGCCTCGGCGCGTGCGAGCACCTCGCCTCCGGTCGCGACGCTGTCGACGGCGAAGCCCTCCTCGCGCAGGCTGCGGCTGAGGACGCTACGGAGCTCTGCGTCGTCCTCGACGATGAGCACACGGCTGCCGGTCATCGAGATGCATCATCGCTATCGCACGCCTCTCTGGGGAGCGCGGCGGCGGCGCGGGAGCGCCTGGGAGGAACCGTTCGTCCGACGCCGCCGCCGCCTGCGGCCGACGCCTGCACGAGGGGAGCGTGCACGCGTCTCCGCATCGCCCGCATGCTCGCCCGAGCCGTCTGACTCGCGCCTGAACGGGCGGCCGAGACGCGAGAAGAAGAGACGTCAGCCGCCCCGGGGGGAGGCGGCTGACGTGACCCCCTCAGGTCGGCGAACATGCCCTCGGTGCTGCAACGGCCTCCCTCGATCGAGGGATACGCCCTCTGGGCCTCGCGGGACGCCGCGCTGGGCCCCGGCAGAGAAGAGGGCGGCCCGTCTGCGCATCCACCGGGCCGCCCTCCCGTGGAGGTGAAAAGGGGTTGCTTGGCGAGCATCCCTCCCGGCGCCTGCTCGGAGCTGCGGCACCCTCGAGCAACCGGGCCTCCGTACTCAGGTTCGGCGCGATAGGCCGTTCGGCCTACCCCAAAAGGGGTGATTTTTCGCTGCGCAGCCGGGGGACGGGCGTCACCCGGGCGCTTCGTCCACGCTCGCGCCCCGCCCCCACGCCCGGAGCCGCGTCTCGAGCTCGGCGATGTCCGCCTCCGGGTTGCGCGATCCGAGGAGCGAGACCTCGAGCTCGTCGTCGCCCGTGCGGGTCACGACCGTGTCGACGCGCCCGAGGAGCACCGACACGAGGTCGGGAAGAAGGGCCGGATCGTCGACGCGTACTTTCACTGCCGCAGGTGCGTGCACTCGGGTGCACGCAGACGGAGTGTGCCCCACGACCCGGGGCGGGTCACTGGCCATTGGGCTGGAGTCGACCGGTGTCGAGGAGCGTCCGAGAACGAAAAGCCGCCCGGGCGGCGGCTTTTCCAGTCGTGCTTTCCAGTCGTGCTTTCCAGTCGGGGCGCCGAGATTCGAACTCGGGACCTCTAGTCCCCCAGACTAGCGCGCTAACCAGGCTGCGCCACGCCCCGTCGCGCGCAGGATAGCTCAGGCTGCCGCGGCGTCCCGCGCGGGCGGCGAGCGCTACTCGCTGAAGCGCTTGTACAGGCGGTCGACGAGATCGGGCATGGCCTCGAGCCGCTCGGTGATGACGCGGATCCGGTACTCGCGGAAATGCTCCGACTCGACGCCGAGCGCCTGGGCGAGCGTCCGGACGACGTCGTTCGACGGCACGGGGCGGTTGCCGTGGACGAGGTGGTTGAGGTAGCCGGCCGAGAGGCTCGTCCGGGAGGCGAGCTCCCGGTAGGTGACCCCGGCCTCGGTCATGAGGGCCTCGATCGTGGCCCCGAAGGGCTCTTCGCTGAACCGCCGCCGCCGTGCCATCCCTACCTCTCCTTGCCGAGATCGGCAACAGCTAACCGCTGCTCCTCTCCGGTTGCCCGGTCGCGGACGTCGACCTTGCCGTCCTCCAGGCTCTTCTTGCCCGCCGTGACCCGGATCGGGCAGCCGATCAGATCGGCGTCGGCGAACTTCTCGCCGGCGCGCGCGTCGCGGTCGTCGAGGAGGACCTGGAGGCCCGCGGCCTCGTATGCCTCCGCCGCCTGCCGTGCGATCTCCTCGGCGCCCGCGAGCGTGACGACGTGCACGTCGTAGGGCGCGATCGCCCGGGGCCAGACGATGCCCCTCTCGTCGTGCAATTGCTCGACGGCGGCCGCCATCACGCGGGCCGGTCCGATGCCGTACGAGCCCATCACGACCGGCTGCTCCTTGCCGTCGGCGTCGAGGAACGTCGCGTCGAGCGGCTCCGAGTAGCGCGTGCCCAGCTTGAAGATGTGCCCGACCTCGATCGCGGTCTCGAACCGCAGCGCGCCGCCGCAGTTCGGGCAGCGGTCGCCCTCCTTCGACTCGCGAATGTCGGCGAATCGCGGCTCGTAGTCGCGGCCCGCCGCGACCCCGCGGAGGTGGAAGCCGTCGCGGTTCGCACCGGCGACGAACTGCCCCTCCCGGAGCGTCTCGTCGGCGATCACCTCGCCCCGGAACCCGACCGGCCCGAGCGAGCCGCCGCCGGCGCCGAACGCCGCTCGGACCTCCTCGTCCGTTGCCGGCCGGTGGTCGCCGCCGAACACCGCGGCGAGCTTGTTCGGCTCGAGCCTGTCGTCGCCGCGCACGAGCGCGAGCACGACGGTGCCGTCGGGCTTCGTGACCGGCATCGCCTTCGACGTCGCGGCGGTGTCGATCGAGAGGAACTCGGCCAGCGCCTCGCACGTCGTGACACCGGGAGTCTCGACCTCGGACGGCGCGGCGAGCGGCTCCGGGAACTCCGGCGCGCGAGGGATGCTGCGCGCGACCTCGAGGTCGGCCGCGAAGTCGCCGTTCTCGCACGTGACGAGCGTGTTCTCGCCCGCGCCCGCCGGTGCGAGGAAGTCGATCGACTCCTTGCCCCCCATCATCCCGGGCTCCGCGTCGACGTCGTAGGCCGTGATTCCCACCCGCTCGAAGATGCGGATGTACGCCTCGCGGTTCGCGCGGAAGATCGCGTCGAGATCGTCCTCGTCGGCCGTGAACGAGTACGCGTCCTTCATGACGAACTCGCGAAGACGAAGCAGCCCGCCCTTCGGGCGCAGCTCGTCGCGCTCCTTCACGGAGAAGTGGTAGAGCAGCTGCGGGAGCTGCTTGTAGCTCTGAAGCTCGCGCGCGTGGAACGTCGCCGTCTCCTCGTGCGTCATCGGGAGCACGTACTCCGCGCCCTTGCGGTCCTGCAGCCGGAAGATCTCCTGGATGAAGTCGCGCCCCGTCTGCTGCCAGAGCTCGAACGGCGTCAGCACCGGCATCAGCATCTCCTGCCCGCCGATCGCGTCCATCTCCTCGCGCACGATCTGCACGATCTTCTGGTGCACCCGCCAGCCGAGCGGGAGGAACGACCAGATGCCGGCCGCGACCTGGCGGATGTAGCCGCCGCGCACGAGCAGCCGGTGCGAGGCGGCCTCCGCGTCGGCAGGGTCGTCGCGCAGCGTCGGGAGGAAGAGCTGTGAGGCTCGGGCAATCATCAGCGTTGTCCGAGCAGGCTACTCGAGGGGAATGAGCGACGCCTCGGCCATCGCGAGGGCCGCCGGCTTCGCCATCTTCAGCCGCTTCGGGCGCTGCATGCCCTCGGCGATCCACCTGTCGATCTCGAAGAAGAGCTCGTCGATCAGGATGTCGGAGCTCACCTTCTTCAGGACGCGACCGTGCGCGTAGACGAAGCCGACGTCGCGCCCGCCCGCGATGCCGAAGTCGGCGTCTCCCGCCTCTCCCGGGCCGTTGACCGCGCAGCCGAGCACGGCGACCTCGAAGTGCTGCGGGTACGTGGCGAGGCGCTCCTCGACGCGCTCCGCGAGCGTCTGCACGCCGACGTTGTCGCGGCCGCAGCTCGGGCACGCGATCATCACCGGGCCGCGCTCGCGCAGGCCGAGCGCCTTCAGGATCTCGAAGGCCGTCTTGACCTCCTCGACCGGATCCGCGGTGAGCGAGACGCGGAGCGTGTCGCCGATGCCGTCGACGAGGAGCGCGCCCATCCCGACGGCGGACTTGATCGAGCCCGAGAACGGCGTGCCGGCCTCGGTGACCCCGAGGTGCAGCGGGTACGGCACGCGCGCCGAGAGCATCCGGTACGCGCGGATCATCGTCGGCACGTGGCTCGACTTGACCGAGATCTTGAAGTCGTGGTAGTCGAGGCTCTCGAGCAGGCGCACCTCCTCGAGCGCAGCCTCGACGAGCGCCTCGGCCTGGTCGCGCTGGGCGACGTCGGCGAGATGCTTCGGCAGCGAGCCGGAGTTCGCGCCGATCCGCATCGGGATGCCCGCCTGCTTCGCCGCCTTCACGACGAGCGCGACCTTGTCGGCGCCGCCGATGTTGCCCGGGTTGATGCGGACGGCGGCGACGCCGGCCTCGATCGCCTTCAGGGCGAGCGACGCGTTGAAGTGGATGTCGGCGATCACGGGCAGCGGCGAGAAGCGGACGATCTTCGGCAGGGCCTCGGCGTCCTCGAGCTTCGGCACGGCGACGCGGACGATCTCGCAGCCCGCCGAGGCGAGCGCGGCGATCTGCGCCGTCGTCGCCTCGACGTCGTGGGTCTTCGTGAGGGTCATGGACTGGACGACGACGGGCGCTCCGCCGCCGATCGTGACGCCCCCGACCCGGATCTGGCGCTCGCTCGACACTGCGGGCCAGTCTAGCCGGGGCCCTCGGCCCCGCCCCGCGTGCTCAACGGACGCTGAGGCTCCGGCTCAGCGGGGCGTCCCGCCGCCGAGGTCGTTCGAGAGCGCGATGAACGTGAGCAGCAGGATGAGCCCGAAGCCGACGACCGAGACGCGCTCGTAGACCTCCCGCGCGACCGCGCGACGCCGGATGCGCTCGATGAGCGAGAAGAGGATGTGACCGCCGTCGAGCGGCAGGAACGGCAGGAGGTTGAGGAGCGCGAGCGACATGCTCACGAGGCCGACGATCTGCAGGTAGTAGCTGAAGCCCACCTTCAACGCCTGCTGGGAGACGCGCACGATCCCGACTGCGCTCGTCAGCTGGCCCCGCTCCTTCTTGTGGAAGAGCGCGCCGAATGCGTGTGCCGTCCCGGTGACGACTTGCCAGCAGTCGTTCGCCGCCAGTCGCGCGCTGTGCCCGATCGGGTACGAGACGCGCTGCGTCGTCGGCACGAAGCCCCAGATCCAGCGGCCGTCCGTCGAGCGGATCGTGGCCTGCGGCCCGAGCGTGACGGTCGTGTCGCCCCGCTGCACGGTGACCGTGATCGGGCGGCCGTGACTCGACCGGATCAGCTGCGACACGCGGTCGAACGACGCGACCTTCCTGCCGTCGACGGCGACGACCCGGTCGTTCGCCTTCAGCCCTGCAGCGGCTGCCGGCGTGTTTCGCTCGACCGCTCCGACCCTCGTCGTCGCGTTGCCCGTCGGTGCGCCGGTCGCGTAGACGAGCACGAAGAGGAGAAAGGCGACGATGATGTTCGCGAGCGGGCCGGCGGCGATGACGGCGACGCGCCGCCACGTCGCGGCGCGCCAGTACGCGTCGCTGCCGGTTCCCTCGTCGATCTCGCGGACGGCGCGATGTGCAGAGCGCAGCGCGCCCGGGCTGAGCTCCGCCCGGTCGATCTCGTCGCGCAGGTCCGGCAGAGCGGCCCGCGCACCGGCGAAGTCCTCGGCTTCGAGCGGACGGCGGACGCGCTGCACGTATGCGGAGAGCCCGGGCTCCTCGCGCAGGGCAGCGGCCATGAACGCTTCGAGGTCGCGCGCGGCCGGCCGGTGCATGCCGGGGATCCGCACGAGCCCGCCGAACGGGATCGCGCCGATGCCGTACTCGATGCCGTTGCGGCGGATCTTGGCGATCGCGGGTGGGAAGCCGACATAGAACGACCTCGGCCGGATCCCGACGGCGAGTGCCACCGTGAAGTGCCCGAGCTCGTGCAGGAAGACGAGCAGCAGCAGGCCGACTGCGACGACGAGCCACGTCATGCGACGGCCAGCCGTTCGTCGGCGAGCGAGCGCGCCCGCCTGTCGGCGTCCACGAGGTCGTCCAGGTCGCGCGCCGGGGCGCCGTCCGTCTGCTCGAGGGCGTTTTCGACGACGTCGGCGATACCGAGAAACGGCAGCCGGCCGGCGAGGAACGCGGCGACCGCGACCTCGTTCGACGCGTTGTACGCGCACGGGTAGGTGCCGCCCTTCTCCCCCGCTTCGCGGGCGAGCGCGAGCATCGGGAAGGTCTCGAGGTCGGGCTTCTCGAACTCGAGCGTGAGCGAGGTCAGGTCGAGCGGCGCGAGCGGCGTTGCCGCGCGATCCGGATAGGTGAGCGCGAACGAGATCGGCGCGCGCATGTCGGGATAGCCGAGGTGAGCGAGCGCCGCGCCGTCACGGAAGCGCACGAGCGAGTGGACGATCGAGGTGGGCTGGATGACGACCTCGATCTGCTCGTACGGGATGCCGAAGAGAAAGTGCGCCTCGATGAGCTCGAGCCCCTTGTTGGCGAGGGTTGCGGAGTCCACTGTGATCTTCGGGCCCATGCGCCAGGTCGGATGTGCAAGCGCCTCGTCGGGCGAGACGTCGCCGAGCTCGTCGCGGCTGCGTCCGCGGAACGGCCCGCCCGACCCGGTGAGGACGAGCGAGTGAACCTGCTCGGGCCGGCGCTCCTCGAGGCACTGGAAGAGCGCGGAATGCTCGCTGTCGACCGGCAGCGTCCGCCCGCCGCCCCGGGCCTGTGCCTGCGGTTGCGAGCTCGCCCGCCGCGACGAGCGACTCCTTGTTCGCGAGCGCCAGGTCGACGCCGTGCTCCATCGCCCAGAGCGTCGCGTGGATGCCGGCGAACCCGACGACGGCATTCAGGACGACGTCGGGAGCCGCACGGTCGAGTAGCTCCGTGAGGTCGCCGCCGACCTGCTTGAGCGGCGCAGCGACGGCGTCGAGCGGCGACGAGCCCGACGCCGCCGCGACGAGCTCGAGCCCCGGATGGGCCTCGACGATCTCGATCGCCTGGCGGCCGATCGAGCCGGTGGCCCCGAGGAGCGCGACGCGTCTCATCGCTCCCAGTGTAGGCAGACCGGTCCAGGCAGACCGCGCCCGGCCGTCAGGAATAGCCGAAGGCGAGAACGAGGTAGAACGCGGCGGGCGCGGCGAAGAGCAGGGCGTCGACCCGGTCGAGCATCCCGCCGTGGCCGCCGAGCAGCCGGCCCGTGTCCTTCACGTCGAGGTCCCGCTTCAGCATCGACTCGAAGAGGTCGCCCGAGACCTCCGCCACGACCACGACGAGGCCGAGGACGATCGCCTGCCAGATCACGAGAAAGTGGTCGCGGTCCGGGTAGAGGGCGACGAAGGCGACGAAGACCCCGGCGAACGCGCCGACGAGGAGCCCCTCCCATGTCTTGCCGGGCGAGAGCGTCGGCGCGAGCTTGTGCCGGCCGAGGAGGCGGCCGCCGAAGAAGGCGAACGTCGACGCCGCGAACACGCTGAGCAGGACGCTGAGGACGAGAAGGCGCGCCTCGTCGTGGAGCTCCCGCAGCAGCAGGATGTGGCCGAGGCCGAGGCCGATCCACGCGGCGCCGAGGACCGTCGATCCGACCGCCGCGGTCGCAGGCGCCCGTGTCGTGGAGACCGCGTTCAGGGCGAACGCGACGACGAAGCACGACAGGAACCCGCCGAGGAGCCACACGAGGCCCCCCTTCTCGGCGCCGAGCAGCGCCAGCACGGTGCCGACGTACACCGCCGGCGCGAGCGGCCGCAGCGGTCGCGCGATCGTCACGAACTCGTGCACCGCGACGACCGCGGCGACGGCCACGAGCGTGAAGAGCCACCAGCCGCCGTAGTAGACCGCGAGCAGGACGACCGGCAGGCCGACGAGCGCGACCAGGATGCGCGAGTAGAGGCTTGTCATCTGCCGCCGAATCTACGGCGGCGGCTTGCGTAGTCCTCGATCGCCGCGCGAAACTCGTCCGGCCCGAAGTCGGGCCAGAGCGTGTCCGTGAACACGAACTCCGCGTACGCGGACTGCCAGAGGAGGAAGTTCGACACGCGACGCTCGCCCGACGTCCGGATGACGAGATCCGGGTCGGGCATCTCCGGCGCGTAGAGGTGCCGCGCGAAGCCTGCCTCGTCGACCTCCTCCCCGCTCTCGGCGAGCCGCCGTGCCGCCTCGACGATCTCGGCGCGGCCGCCGTAGTCGAAGGCGATCCAGAGCGAGAGGCGCGATTGCGCAGCGGTCGACGCCTCGAGGGCCTGCATCTTCGCCTGCAGCCACGCGGGCGCCCGGTCGCGCCGGCCGACGAACCGGGTGTGCACGCCCTCCCGCGCGAGGTCGTGGAGCTCGCGGTCGATCGTCTCGCCGAAGATCTGCATCAGCGCGGACACCTCGTCCGCCGAGCGTGTCCAGTTCTCCGTCGAGAATGCGTACACCGCGAGCGAGGGGATGCCGAGGTCGATGGCGGTCTCGACGATCGGCCGGAGCGCGCGCGAGCCGGCGCGGTGGCCCTCCGCCACGTCGAGCCCGCGGGCCGACGCCCAGCGGCCGTTGCCGTCCATCACGATCGCAACGGCACCGGGAACGTCCGCGAGCACGGGCTCCGGAGCTGCCGCCGTCACTAGACCTCCATGACTTCGGCTTCCTTGTGCTTCAGGAAGTCGTCGATCTGCTTCGTGTGGTCGTCGGTGAGCTTCTGCACGCGCTCCTCGGCGCGGTGCTCCTCGTCCGCGCCGACCTCGCCCTTGTCGACGAGATCCTTCAGGTGCTTCATCGCGTCGCGCCGGATCTCGCGCACGGCGATGCGATGCTCCTCGGCGAGACCGCGGACGACCTTCACGAGCTCCTTCCGGCGCTCCTCGGTCAGCTGCGGGATCGGGAGCCGGATGAGCTTCCCGTCGTTCGAGGGCGTCAGCCCGAGATCGGACTCCTGGATCGCCTTCTCGATCGCGCGGATCGAGGACGGGTCGAACGGCTGCACGGTCAGCATTCTCGCGTCGGGCACCCCGATCGTCGCGAGCTGTTTCAGCTGCGTCGGCGTGCCGTAGTAGTCGACGTCGATGCGGTCGAGCAGCGAGGCGGACGCGCGCCCCGTTCGCACCGTGCCGAACTGGTCGCGCGCATGCTCGACCGATTTCCCCATGCGCGTCTGCGCGTCGTTGATCAGCTCGTCGACCGTCGCCATTTCCTGTGCCCTCCTACCGTGTCTCGATGACCGTGCCGACCTTCTCACCCGCGACGACACGGCTGATGTTGCCGTCGGCGAGCTCGAACACGTGAATCGCCAGCTTGTTGTCCATGCAGAGCGAGAGCGCCGTCGTGTCCATGACCTTCAGGCCCCGCTCGATCGCGTCGAGGTGCGTCAGGCGCGGCAGGAACTGCGCGCCCGGGTCCGTGCGCGGATCGCCGTCGTAGACGCCGGCGACGCCGTTCTTCGCCATCAGGATCGCGTCGGCGCCGATCTCGAGCGCGCGCAGGGCCGCGGCGGTGTCCGTCGTGAAGAACGGGTTCCCGGTACCCGCGGCGAAGATGACGATGCGCTTCTTCTCGAGATGCCGGATCGCCCGGCGCCGGATGTAAGGCTCGGCCACCTCGCTCACCTCGAGCGCCGACTGGACGCGCGTGCTCGCTCCCTGGCGCTCGAGGACGTCCTGCAGCGCCAGGGCGTTCAGGAGCGTCGCGAGCATGCCGGCGTAGTCGGCCGTCGTCCGCTCCATGCCTTCGGCCGCCGCCGCGAGGCCGCGATAGAAGTTGCCTCCGCCGACGACGATCGCGACGCCGACGCCCGACTCGTGGACGGCGACGATCTCCTCGGCGAGCGCCCGCACGACCGGCACGTCGATCCCGTAGTCGCGCGAGCCCATCAACGCCTCGCCCGAGAGCTTCAGGAGCACGCGGCGGAAGCCGGAGCCGCCGGTCTCCGCCGCGTGCTCCGCGGTCGCTTCGGTTCGGACGGTCATCCGGCGAGCGCGAAGCGCTCGAACTCGAGCACCTCCGCGCCGGACTCCTGGAGAGCCTGTCCGACCGTCTTGGACGAGTCGTGGATCCACTCCTGGTCCGCGAGGACGTTCGCACCGAAGAAGCGCTTGTTCAGCATGCCCTCGACGATCCTCTCGCGGGCCTGCTCCGGCTTCGACTGCACCTCGTCGGAGTTGAGGTAGATCTCGCGCTCGGATGCGAGCGCGTCCGGTGGAACGTCGTCCCGCGCGATCCACTGCGGATTCGAGGCGGCGATGTGCATCGCGACCTTGCGGCCGAGGTCGGCGTCGCCGCCGCGGAGCTGAAGCAGCACGCCGAGCTTGTTCGCCGGGGGATGCGCGTACGCCGCGACGAGGCCGCCGTCGACGGCCTCGAACCGCGCCGCGCCGGCGACGACGATGTTCTCGCCGAGCTTGGCAGTCAGCTCGGTGCGCTCCTCGTCGAGCTCGGCGGCCGCGTCGACGCCCCTGGCCTCGACGACCTCGAGCACCTTCTTCGCATAGGCGAGGAACTCGTCGTTCGCCCGACACCGGCTCCGTCTCGCAGCCCACGGCGACCATCGTCCCCGTCGAGCCGTCGTCGGCGAGGCGGTAGCCCACCTTGCCTTCCGTCGTCTCTCGGCCGGCGCGCTTCGCCGCCTGCGCGAGGCCCTTCTCGCGCAGCAGGACGACCGCGGCCTCCATGTCGCCGTTCGTCTCCTCGAGCGCCCGCTTGCAGTTCATCATCCCCGCGCCCGTCCGCTCGCGCAGCTCCTTCACGAGCGCTGCCGAGATCTCAGCCATTCGCGTTCCCCTCCGTCGTCTCGGCAGTCGTCTCCGCGGAGCCTGCGGCCTCGGCCGGCGCGGCTTCCGCGGGCGCCGTCTCCGCTGCGCGCTGGGCTCCGCTGCAGCAGGCTCGGCTGCCGCAGGCTCGGCCGCCTGCGGCTCGGCCGCCGCCGGCTCGGCCGCTGCCGGCTCGGCGGGTGCGGCTGCCTGCGCCTCGGCCGCTGCGGCGCGGCGCCGTTCTCCTGCTGCTTCGCGAAGTCGCGTGCAGACACCTTCTGCTTGCCGTCGTTGATCGCCTCGGCGATGACGTGCGTGATGAGCGCGCAGGAGCGGATCGCGTCGTCGTTCCCCGGGATGACGTAGTCCGCCTCGTCCGGGTCCGCGTTCGTGTCGACGAGCGCGATGACCGGCAGGCCGAGCCGGCGCGCCTCGCGCACGGCGAGCGCTTCCTTCTTCAGGTCGATGATGAAGACGGCATCCGGCTGCTTGCGCATGTCGGCGACGCCGCCGAGGTTCGCCTCGAGCTTCTCGAGCTCGCCGGCCATCGAGATGCGCTCCTTCGCGGGAAGGAGCTCCATCTGGCCCTCGTCGCGCAGCCGGCGCATCTCGTGCAGCCGCTCGATCCGGTCGGACATCGTCCGCCAGTTCGTCAGGAGCCCGCCGAGCCAGCGGTGGTTCACGTACGGCATGCCGACGCGCTTGGCCTCGTTCTCGACGGCGTCCTGCGCCTGCTTCTTCGTGCCGACGAAGAGCACGGTGCCGTTGCGCTCGGCGAGGTTGCGGACGTACTGGGTCGCCTCGTCGAGGCGCTCGCTCGTCTGCGTCAGGTCGATGATGTAGATGCCGGACCGCTCGTTGAAGATGAAGCGGCGCATCTTCGGGTTCCAGCGACGCGTCTGGTGGCCGAAATGGACTCCGGCCGCCAGCAGGTCGCGCATGGAAGCGACTGCCATTGCGATAGCTCCTTCGTGGTTGGGATGTGGTGCTGCTCCGGACGGGGCTCGGGGCGCACCGGCCACAGAAGCCGGCACCTGCGCCCCGGCGTGATCCGCCGGGTCGTGGGACGTGAACGCTCGAATCCTAGCGAGCGGCGGCCCGATACCGCTCTTTTGCCTCCGCCGCCTCGGTCGCGAGATCGACCATCGGCTCGGGATAGCCGCCGCCCTCCCAGCGCCGGCAGTACGCCCCGTCCGGGTCGAAGCGCTCGCGCTGGCGCTCCGGGTTCAGGATCCGGAACCACGCCTGGGCGTCGACGCCGGTCCCGGCGACCCACTGCCAGTTCCCCTCGTTCTGGGCGGGGTCGTAGTCGACGAGCCTCTCGGCGAACCAGCCCTCACCGACCCGCCAGTCGACGTGCAGGTGCTTGACGAGGAAGCTCGCCGTCGCCATCCGCGCCCGGTTGTGCATCCAGCCGGTTTCCGCGAGCTCCCGCATGCCGGCGTCGACGAACGGAAAGCCCGTCATGCCCGAGCGCCAGCGCTCGAAGCGCTCGCCCGGCGAGTCCCAGCGCGGCCGCAGGCGCGGCGCGTCGAGCCCCGTCGACTTCACATGCTCGAACCAGTCGTGCCAGGCGAGCTCGTCGAGCCACTTGCCGCGGCCCCGCGACGGCGGGGCGGCGAGCGCTGCGGCGGCGCAGTCCTCGATCGTGAGCTCGCCCGACGCGATGAGCGGCGAGAGCCGCGACGTCCCGTCACGCGCCGGGAAGTCGCGATCGTCCGCATAGCGCGCGAGCTTCGTGTCGACGAACTCCTGCAGCGACTCGTGCTCCGCGCCGTCGCCGGACGGCCGCCACGCGCGGCGGAAGGCTGCGAAGGTCTTCACGCCCGGGCGCGCTCGAGCGCCGCCGCGAGGTCGTCCGGCAGCGCAGACTCGACGTCGACGCGCGCCCCCGTCACCGGGTGGTCGAATGCGAGGCGCGAAGCGTGGAGGAACTGACGCTCGAGCCCGAGCTCGCCGGGTCGCCCGTACGTCGGGTCGCCGGCGACCGGCAGGCCGATCGCAGCGAGGTGCACGCGGATCTGGTGTGTGCGGCCCGTCTCGAGCGTCACGCGCAGAAGCGCGTGGCGCCGCAGCAGCTCGACGACCTCGAAGTGCGTCACCGCGTCACGCGGCGCGTCGGTGTCGAGCGACTGCCGCTGCGCGTCGTGCCGGTCACGACCGATCGGCGCCTCGATCGTGCCGCGCTCCGAGCGCGGACGCCCCACGACGAGCGCGAGATACTCGCGCGTCACCTCGCGCGCCTTCACCATCTCCTGGAGCCGGCGGTGTGCCTCGGGCCCGCGGGCGACGACGAGCAGGCCGGACGTGTCGCGGTCGAGCCGGTGGACGATCCCCGGCCTGTCGGGCTCGTCCCCGCCCTCGACGTCGTGGGCGAGCAGCCCGTGCACGAGCGTGCCGCTCGCGTGGCCCGGCGCCGGATGGACGACGAGGCCGGCCGGCTTGTCCACGACGAGGAGGTGCTCGTCCTCGTACGGGATCGCGAGGTCCATGGCCTGCGGGACGAGCGTCGACGCCGGCGCTTCGGGCGGCTCGAACTCGAGCTCCTCGCCGCCCTCGAGCCGGAAGCTCTTGGCGCGGCCGCGTCCGTCGACGCGGACGCCGCTCGACGCGAGCAGACGCTCGGCTACCGCCCGGGAGCCGATCTCGGGCAGCGCGGCGAGAAAGCGGTCGAGGCGCTCGCCCGCCGCGTCGTCAGGGACGCGCAGTCGCGTCACGCATGCGCCGCGGCCCTCGCGGCTCGCGCTCGGTATGGACGAGCACGCCGAGCAGCACGAAGACGCCGATCACGATGAAGCTGTCGGCGAGGTTGAACGCGGGCCAGTAGCGGAAGTCGAGGAAGTCCGTGACGTAGCCCAGCCGGACGCGGTCGAGCAGGTTCGAGCTGCTGCCGCCGATGACGAGCCCGAGCGCGACGGGCAGCACCGGGTGGCGGGCGCCCGAGCGGCCGAAGAAGACGAGCATCCAGGCGACCGCGACCCCCGTTGCGAGGATGACGACGGCGGTCGCGCTTGCGAAGAGACCGAAGGCGATGCCCGAGTTCTGCACGTGGTGAATCCAGAACGGGCCGACGACGTGGACGCCGTCGTCGAGCGCGAGGTGGCTCGTGACGATGTACTTCGTCAGCTGGTCGGCGGCGACGGCCGCGAACGCGATCGCGGCGAGCGCGGCCCACTGCGCGGCGCCGGCCGCGAGCGAGCGCTCCGCGAACGAGATCGGTGCGAGCCCGTCCGTCGAGGAGCCGACCCGGACGTCCATTCGGCGGGCGGGCTCGCTCACCCTCCCTCCGCCTTGCGGGCGTCGTCGATGCAGAGCGAGGCCCACGGGTGCGCCTCGAGGCGCTCCGCGGCGATCTCCTTCCCGCAGGCGGTGCAGGTGCCGTACGTGCCGTCCTCGATGCGCCGCAGTGCGTCGTCGATCTCGGTCAGCACCTGCCCCGAGTTCTCCTCCAGGGTGTAGTCGATCTCCCGGTTCAGGGTCGCCGAGGCGGTCTCGGCGAGATGGTTGTCGCTCGAGCCCGTCACCTCCTCGACCTCGTCGTCGATCGTCCCGGGGTGGTCGGTCTGCAGGTGCTTGATCGCCGTCTGCACCCGTTCGCGCTCCTTGAGAAGCTGCACGCGGAAGTGATCCGTGTCGATGGTCATGATCGCCTGTCCTTCCTTCCTCGATCCGTCGTCGACGCGGAAGCCAGGCGGCGCTCGATCAGGCCCGGCCCCACCCCGGTCAGCTCCACGGTCTTGTCCCGCGCGCTGTGGCCCGAAACGATGGCGAGGCACTCCCGCGGCACCGAGAGCGTGTCGGCGAGGAGGCGCAGCACGGCGTCGTTCGCGCGCCCGTGCTCGGGCGCAGCGGTGACGCGGACCTTCCATCCGTCCGCGTAGCGACCGACGATCTCAGCGCGGCCGGAGCCGGGGCTGACGCGCAGCCGCACGCGCGTGGACGCAACGCTCATGCTCCAAGTCTACGTTCCGCTACGCGGCTTCGCGCTCACCCGGCCACGTGTTCTGGCCGTCGCCTTCTGTCGACGGAGCCTCGTCGTTGCCGGCGACCTCGTCGAGTGTCTCGAACGCGATTCGGAGGGCGGTGCGAAGCTTGCGCGACTCGGCGACGAGCCGCTCGTTCTCGCTGACCGCATCGCGTTGCACCTTGCGCGCCTCTGCGTGGGCCTCGCCGAGGATGAGCTCCGCCTCGCGGCGTGCCTGCTCCTTCAGCTCGCCCGCCGCGCGCTCGGCCGAGACGAGCGTCGTGCGCAGCAGCGCTTCGAGCTCGCGGAACCGGACGAGGTCGGCCTCGAGCTGCTCGACCTTGTCCGCGAGGTCGGCGCGCTCGCGCCAGACGTCCTCGAAGCTCTCCGCGATCTCGACGAGCAGCCGGTCGGTCTGGCCGCGCTGGTAGCCCAGGAAGCCGGTACCCGGTTGCAGGTGCCTGATCTCGACCGGAGTGAGTGCCATCGCTCCTCCCCTCTCTAGTGGAACCGGCCGAGGATGGTGATCAGCACCTTCGCGAGCACGCCGAGGACGATCACGGCGATGAACGGCGACAGGTCGATCGACCCCATCGACGGCAGGATCCGTCGGAATTGCCGCAGGTACGGCTCGGAGACGTCGTGGAGGAACCGCTGGATGCGGTTCAACCAGGGTGAGTACGGCAGCCGGACCCAGCTCGAGAGGACGTAGACGAAGATGATGAGCGTGTAGACGGTCGTGAAGACCCAGACGAAGCTCTGAGCCGAGTCGATCGCGTCTGCGAGCAGGGTGAGGGTGGCCGTGGAGCCCATGCCAGCGCGGTTCGCCGCCGCCCGTGTTTTTCCTATGCCTGGTTGAAGAAGCCGCCGCGCTCGAGCAGGCGCGCGCGCTCCTCGGCCGACACTTCGACGTTCCGCGGCGTCAGCAGGAACACCTTGTCGGCGACCCGCTGCATGCCGCCGTCGAGCGCATACGTGAGGCCGCTCGCGAAGTCGATCAGCCGCTTCGAGAGCTCCTGGTCGGAGCCCTGGAGGTTGAGGATCACCGGCACGCCCTCCTTGAAGCGGTCGGCGATCTGCTGCGCGTCGTTGAAGCTCCGCGGCAGGACGAGATGCACCTTCACGTTGGCGCCGGCGGTCGGAAGGCTCTCGACGCCGCGCAGCCGGCGCGGCTCCGGCTGCCGCTGTGGCGCAGGGCGCAGGACGCTCGTGCGCGCGGTCGCCGCCTCCTCCGGATCGGTCCAGTCGTCGAAGTCCTCACGGCGGGACCGGCGCGGCGCGAGGCGGCGGACGTTCGGCCGCTCTGCGTAGGCGCGCTGCAGCTCCTCGTCGGTGAGGTAGCCGTCCTCGTCCCACTCCTCTTCCTCGGCGATGCCGAAGTAGACGAGGGTCTTGTTCCAGACGTCGGCGAATCCCATGGTTCGAGCGGAATGGTACTGCGGCGGGCGGCGAGATCCTGCATCTGCCGCCCTCCTCCGGTTCAGGTCCGGCGGTCGCCGAGGATCGTCGAGCCGACGCGGACGTACGTCGCGCCTTCGTCGACCGCGACGCGGTAGTCCTGGCTCGTGCCCATCGAGAGCTCGGTCAGGCCGCGGGCCTCGGCGAGCTCGCGCAGGCGGACGAAGTACGGCCGCGACGCCTCGGGGTCGTCGGCCCACGGCGGCATCGTCATCAGCCCGCGCGCCTCGGGGTAGAGCGCGAGGAGCCCGTCGAGCTCCTCCGGAGCGACGCCGGACTTCGTCGGCTCGCCGCTCAGGTTCACCTCGACGAGCGCCGGGATCTCGAGCTTGCGCGCTGCCGACTCGGAGTCGAGCGAGTGGCAGAGCTCGCAGAGCTCGTTGACCGTCTTCGCCTTGCGGCTCTGGAGATGGCCGATGAAGTGCCACCGGAACGCATTCCCGTACACCGCGTGCTTGGCGGCGAGGTCCTGCGCGCGGTTCTCCCCGACGACCTCGACGCCGGCGTCCACGAGCTGGGCGAGCTCGGCGACCGTGACGTACTTCGTCGCGACGACGACGGTGACGCTCTGGCCGACCTCGTCGCGCACGCGGGCGTAGCGCTCGCGGATCTCCTCAGTCGACGTAGGCGATGACACCCTGGCGCCCCGTCTTGCCGTGGTCGCGGCGATGCGAGAAGAAGCGGTCGCGGTCGCACGACGTGCAGATGTCGAACCGTTCGACGTGGTCGACGCCGGCGGCCCGGAGGGCGCGCTCGGCGGCCGTCCACAGGTCGAGCCTCCCCTCGCGGACGACGTCTTCGCCGAACGCCTCCTGGAACGGCTCCGCAACCTCGCTGCCCACCTCGTAGCAGCACGGCCCGATGCTCGGCCCGATCGCCGCGGTGAGCCTGCGGCCGCCGATCGCCCGCACGCCGGTCGCGACGATGCCCGCGAGGAGCCCGCGCCAGCCCGCGTGCAGGATCTCGACGGCGGGGGTCTGGCCCTCGCCGCGCGCGATCGCGATCGGCATGCAGTCGGCGGTGAGGAGGAGCATCGCCCGGCCCTGCTCGTCGCTCCAGAGCCCGTCGCAGTGCGCGTACACCGTGCCGGGCGTGACGATGCCGCGCGGGCGCGCGCGGGTGACCGTCGAGCCGTGCCGCTGCCACGCCATCGTCGCCCCGTCGGGATCGGCACCGACCGCGGCGCAGAGCCGCATGCGGTTCTCGACCACTGCCGCCGGATCGTCCTCGGTGAGGATGCCGAGGTTCAGCGACGAGAAGTCCCCCTCGCTCACGCCGCCGATGCGCGTCGAGAAGGCGACGCGATACGGCCCGGGCGCAGCCCAGTCGAGCAGGTCGACGCCCCTCATCGGGCCAGCTTCGCACGCGCGAGCCCGACCAGCACGTCGCGGCTGTTCCGGGCGGGATCCTCGACGACGTCGTGCAGGAGCTCGCGCAGCACGCGCCCGAGCTCGGGGCCGGGCCGGAAGCCGAGCTCGCGCAGGTCGTTGCCGTCGATTGCCAGGTCAGACAGGCGATGCGGCTGCCTGCGCTCGGCTTCGAGCAGCCGGCGGAACCGTTCGAGGTCCTCGAGATCCTCGACCGGGGGCAGGCCGCCCGGCCCCGGCTTGCCGCGATAGTCGGCCTGCTTGTGGTCGACGAGCTCGAATGCCAGCTCGTCGCCGTGCCTGAGGAGGAAGCGCCGCGCGCGAACGGCGTCGGCCCTTCCGACCTGGAACATGTGGTAGCGCACGATACGCACGACGCGGTCTCGCAGGGCGTTCGGATAGCGGAGCCGCAGCAGCGCGCCGCGGGCGAGGTCGCAGCCGATCTGCTCGTGACTCCGCTCCGCGTAGCCGTGCTTCGCGTAGTAGTGCAGGCGCCCGTCCGTTCCCCGCCACGCCGAGTCCGGCTTGCCGAGGTCGTGGAACACGGCGGCGAGACGGACGGCGAGAGTGAAGTCGAGGTCGGCCGCAGCCTGCACGACGGCGAACGTGTGCTCGTCGACCGTGAGCGAGTGGTAGCGGCTCTCCTGGTCGAAGCCGATCGCCCGCTCGAACTCCGGCAGCATCTGCACGAGCACGCCCGTGTCGCGCGCGAGGCGCAGCGCCGTCGCGGGATGGGTGCCGAGGAGGAGCTTCGAGAGCTCGCCCAGGCCGTCGGCCGCGAGACCGCCGCCGATCCTCTCGCCCGAGACGAGCTTGACGGACGCAGCCTCGGCTCGCATCTGCCTCAGCGTGTGCTCGTCGAGGGCGAAGCCGAGCTGGGAGACGAAGCGGAGCGCGCGCACGAGGCGGAGAGGATCCTCGGCGAAGCTCGTCGGCGACACGGTGCGCAGGACTCGCCGCTCGAGGTCCGCCCTGCCGTTCAGCGGGTCGACGATCGTGCCGTCGGCGAGGCGCCGCGCCATCGCGTTCACCGTGAAGTCGCGGCGGCGCATGTCGTCCTCGACCGAGAGCGAAGGATCGGCGACGATCTCGAAGTCGTGGCGGCCCGGGCCGGTGCTCACCTCCTTGCGCGGCGGGGCGAGCTCGATACCCGCCGGGGCGAGCTTGCGCACGGCCTTGTCGCGCGGGTGCAGGCGCACGCCGACGAGGCGCCCCGCGACGATCAGATCCTCCACGCGCCCGTACGGCTCGAGCGCACGCTTCAATCCGTCGGTGTCGACTCCCGGGACGAGGAAGTCCGCATCCTTCGAGTCCACGCCGAGCAGCTCGTCGCGGACGGCGCCGCCGACGAGATACGCGTCGAGCCCGAACGAGCGGACGTAGCTCTCGAGCGCTTCACGCGAGGGCGATCGCCTCGATCTCGACGAGCGCCCCGGACGGGAGCTTCGCCACCTCCACCGTCGAGCGTGCAGGCGGCGTCGCGCCGACGTGCTGCGCGTACACCGAGTTCATGCCCTGGAAGTCGCCGAGGTCCTGCAGGAACACCGTGGTCTTGACGAGACGGTCGAGGCCCGAGCCCGCCTCCTCGAGGATCGCCCGCAGGTTCGCGAACACCTGCTCCGTCTGCTCCTCGATCGTGCCGCCGGAGAGCTCCTTGTCGCCGGGCTTCAGCGCGAGCTGACCGGAGACGAACACGAGACCGCTCACGGCGATCGCCTGGGAGTACGGCGCGCCCTGGAACGGCGCAGGGGCCGCCTCGGTGCGCACGACTGTCTTGTCAGCCACGTCCTTCTCCTCCGTTTCTGCAGGCTTGCGCGAGGGCGACGCCCAGCGCCTTGAAGATTGCGTCGAGGACGTGCTGCGAATCCGTCCCGTTCAGGAGCCGCACGTGCAGCGTGACGCCTGCTCCTTCGGCGAACCGCTCGAGGAAACGGCGCGCGACGTCCGTGCCGAGGCCGCCGATGCGCGCTTCGGTGAGGTCGACATTCGACACGAGCAGCGGCTCGTCCGAGATCTCGAGGACGACGCTCGCGAGCGCCTCCGACGAGGTCATCGAGGCAGAGCCGTAGCCGGGCGCTCCGCCCGTGCGGAGCAGGTCCGCGAGCGCGTGGCCGAGCGCGGAGCCCGCCTCGGCGACCTCGGCCTCGGCCGCGCCCGGCTCGACCTCGAGAGCGAGGTCGAAGCGGGCGTAGCGCGCGAGGCGCTCGAGCAGCCGGTCGAGAACGGGAAGCCCGGTCTCGACGCTCGCCGCGCCCTTGCCCCGCGGGTCCACGCGGATCCCGCTGCGTCCGGCTGCCGCCATCTCAGGAGCGAGGCTACAGGAGCCCGCGGCACGGAAGATGGGCCGTTCGGCCCATGCGCCGCCCCGCCGGCCCTCCGATACTCGACCGCAGATGGCCTGGCTCCCGGCGATGCTCGCAGCGGTCGTGCTGCACCCGACGATCGCGGTCGTGGACACCGGCGCCGACCTCCGAGCGCCGGACATCGCGGCGGCGCGGCCGCTCGTCTACGACGTCCGGTCGCACGGCAGCGACGTCCGGGACCTGAACGGGCACGGCACCCTCGTCGCCGCCGCCGTCGCGCGGGCGAGCCGCGGCGCGCGCGCCTGCTCATCGTGCGGGCGGGAAGCTCGAGCGGGGCGTTCAGCGACGCGAACGAGGCGGCGGCGATTCGCTACGCCGTCGACCACGGCGCCCGCATCGTCAACCTCAGCCTCGGCGGGCCGCGCACGTCGAGTGTCGAGCGCGCCGCCGTGCGCTACGCGGTCGCGCGCGGCGTGCTCCTCGTCGCCGCAGCCGGCGACGACTACGCGAGCCGGCCCGAGTACCCGGCCGCGCTCCTCGGCCCGGCCGGGCTCGCCGTGGCGGCCGTGACACGCGACGGCAGGCGCGCCGCCTTCTCCAACACGGGCTCGTGGGTCTCGGTCGCCGCGCCCGGCGAGAACGGCACGTCGTTCGCGGCGCCGCTCGTGTCGGCGGCGGCGGCGAGGGTATGGGCGGCGAACCCGCGGCTCACGGCGCGGCAGGTCGCCTCGATCCTCGAGGAGACGGCGTCGGGCCGCGGTATCCGCACCGACGAGCTCGGCTACGGCATCGTCGATCCGGCGGCGGCCGTCGCGCGCGCCCTCGCGCTTCGCTCGGGCCGCTAGTTCTCGACGCGCTCGATGTGCGCGCCGAGCGAGCGGAGCCGCTCGTCGATGCGCTCGTAGCCCTTGTCGATCTGGTGGGCCGCACCGATCGTCGACTGCCCCTGCGCGCAGAGCGCCGCGAGGAGCATCGCCATTCCGGCGCGGATGTCCGGGCTCTCCATCCGCTGCCCGACGAGCTGCGCCGGGCCGGTGACAACGGCGCGGTGCGGGTCGCAGAGAATGATGCGCGCGCCCATCGAGACGAGCTTGTCGGTGAAGAACAGGCGGTTCTCGAACATCTTCTCGAACATCAGCACCGTGCCGAACGCCTGCGTGGCGACGGTGACCGCGATCGAGGTGAGGTCGGACGGGAACGCGGGCCAGGGGCCGTCCTCGATCTTCGGCACCATCCCGCCGAGGTCGTCCTGGACGATCAGCTGCTGCCGCGGCGGCACGTGCACCCGTTCGCCGTCGCTCTCGATGCGGACGCCGAGCTTGGAGAACGCCGGCAGGATCGAGATGAGGTCGTGTGCGCGCGCGCCCTCGATCGTGACGTCGCCGCCGGTGATCGCCGCCATGCCGATGAAGCTCCCGACCTCGATGTGGTCGGCGCCGATCGCCCAGTCGCCGCCGCTCAACCGCTCGACGCCTTCGATGCGCAGCACGTTCGACTCGATTCCCTGGATGTGCGCGCCGAGGTGGACGAGGAAGCGGCAGAGGTCCTGCACGTGCGGCTCGCACGCCGCGTTCCCGAGCACCGTCTCCCCCGGCGTGAGCACGGCGGCCATCACGGTGTTCTCCGTCGCCATCACGCTGGCCTCGTCGAGGAAGACGTGCGCGCCGCGCATCCGGTCGGCATGGAACTCGTAGAGGGCGCCGATGTCGATGTCTGCGCCGAGCTCCTTGAACGCGTGGATGTGCGGGTCGAGGCGGCGGCGCCCGATCACGTCGCCGCCGGGCGGCGGCATCGTCGCGCGGCCGAACCGGGCAAGCAGCGGGCCGGCGAGCAGGAACGACGCGCGGATCTTGCTGCAGAGCGCGAGATCGGGCGCCGACTTCGTCGCTCCGCCCGCTTGCACGCGCACCTCGTTCTGGCCCGTCCACGACGCGTCGGCGCCGAGGTCCGCGAGCAGCTCGAGCATCGTGTCGACGTCCCGGATGCGCGGCACGTTCGTGAGCGTCACCACCTCGTCCGTGAGCAGGCAGGCGGCGAGGATCGGCAGCGCGCCGTTCTTGTTGCCGGCGACGCGGATGGTGCCGCTCAGGCGCTGTCGCCCTTCGATGACGAAGGCGTCCGCGAGTGCTGGGGCGACGGCCATAGCGGGCTATGCTAGCCGCCTCGTGGACCCGACTCGCGACCAGGCCTGGCAGACGCTCACGACGTACACGAAGAGCGAATCGCTGTTGCGTCACGCACTTGCGGTGGAGGCCTCGACGGCCGCGTACGCACGGAAGCTCGGCGGCGACGAGGAGCAGTGGCGCGTCGCTGCGCTCCTCCACGACTTCGACTACGAGATCCATCCGACGCTCGAGAAGCACCCGCAGGACGGCGCTCCGATCCTGCGCGAGGCGGGCTATCCGGAGGAGATCGTCGAGACCGTCCTCTCGCATGCCGAGCACCTGTCGCTGCCGCGCGACACGCCGCTGAAGAAGGCGCTCTTCGCCTGCGACGAGCTCTCCGGCTTCGTCCACGCCTGCGCGCTCGTGCGGCCGACCGGGCTCGAGGGCCTCGAGCCGAAGTCGGTGCGGAAGAAGCTGAAGCAGCCCTCGTTCGCCTCGGGCGTGCACCGCGAGGACGTCTACAAGGGCGCCGAGGAGCTCGGCGTCGAGCTCGACGACCACATCCGCACCGTCGTCGAGGCTCTGAAGCCGATCGCCTCGGAGCTCGGGCTCGAACCGTCCTAGGCGATTCCGGCGGCGAGCCGCTGCAGGTCGTCCTCGTTCGTCCACCAGCCGCACGAGGCGCGCACGAGGTTGCGACCGGGCAGCTCGCGCACGATCACGCCGCGGTCCTGCAGCGACGCGACGAGCTCTGCGGGGTCGCCCGGCGGCCGGAACGAGACGAGCGTCGAGTGCCCGGGCGGCGTCACGATCTCGACGTGCGGCTCGAGGAGCTCGCGGCATCGCGCGGCCATCTGCGCGGCGCGCTCGTAGCGCCACTCCGGATGCGTGCCGAGCGCGGCGATCAACCCGACGAGGTTCGGCACGCCGATCCAGCCGGAGTCGAAGCGTGCGCTCGTGTCTCTCGCGACGAATGCGCCCGAGAGCTCGTACGACTCCTGCGAGAAGTACGACGGCGACTTGACGCGCACGAGCTCCGGGTCGCGGACGTAGAGGGCACCTGCCGGATCCGGCGCGCACAGCCACTTCTGCGCGGAGACCGTGTAGAAGTCGGCGGCGCCGACGTCCACCTCGATCGCGCCGGCGGACTGCGCGCCGTCGACGAGCAGGACGAGCCCGCTCTCGTGCTTGAGCCGCTCGAGATCGAGGCGCCTGCCGGTCGTCCACAGGATGTGCGACGTCGCGAGGAGGCGCGTGCGCGGCGTGACGGCACGCAGGATCGCGTCCTCGTCGGCATCGACCATGACGATCCGCGCGCCCGTCGCGAAGAGCGGCCCGGTGAGCCCGAAGTGCTCCTGGTCGGTCGTGATCACTTCGTCCTCGCCGGTGAGGCCGAGCCCGGCGAGCACCGTCGCGCAGCCTCGCGTCGTCGACTCGACGAGCGCCATGCGCTCGGGCGGGACGCCGAGCACGGCGGCGAGCCCGCGCCGTGCCTCCTCGCGGAGCGCGAGCATGCGCTCGACGTATTCCTTGCCGCTGCGGCCCTCCGTCATGTCGCGCCGCGCCTGCTCGACGAGCGCGTCGACGGTCGCGCGCGCGAGCGGGCCGTTCGTCCCGGCGTTCAGGTACGCGAGACGCTCGAGCACCGGGAACTGCGCGCGACCTTCGTCGACCGTCATCCGACGGTGAGTTCTACCGGTGCGTGATCCGACAGGAGCCGGGCGCCGTACCGGCGATCCTCGTCGGGCCAGCGTGCCGGTGCGGTCGACGGGAGGCCGCGCACGAGGATCTGGTCGATGCTGTCCGTCGAGCGGCGCGGAGTAGCCGAGCTCGTCGAGATGCTCGTATGTGGAGCCGCTGCCGGGCCGGAGGTTCGCATCCCCCGCGATGATCACGCGCTCTCCGAGCGGCTCTGCGAACTCGACGACCCGCGCGAACTGCTCGTCGGCGGGCACGCCGCCCGTGACGTGGAAGTTCACGACCGCGATGCCGTCGGCCGACACGGCCTGGCAGACGCGCCGCTCCCCCGCGCTGCTCACCATGAGCGTCCGCTCGTCCGTCACCTCGCGGTCGGCGAGGATCGCGTTCGCCTGGCCGGTGAAGGCCGAGCGCAGGAGCCCGTGGTGCACGTCCGTGAGCCGGCGCCCGAGCGTCGCGCTGCCGAGGCGCGGACGGGCCGCGACGACACCGGCCACGGTCATGCCGCTCCAGCCTGCGAGGTGCTCGAGCGCCCAGACCGGCACCTCCTGCAGGCACACGAGCGCGGGCCGGTCGGCGGTGACGAGCTCGACCATCTCGCGCAGGAAGGCCCGCCGCCCCGGAGGCACCGTGTTGCCGTGGAAGAGGTTCCACGTGCGGACGACGAGCGGCATGCGGCGTAGCCTACGGTCGGATGCGGGTCGTCCTGGCAGATCCTCCGGCGTTCACGCCGAGCTACGACCACGAGCTCGCGGCCGCGCTTGCGCGCGCCGGCGCCGACGTCGAGCTCGTCACGTCGCACTTCCGCTTCGGCGAGGCTCCGGCTCCTGTGGGCTACGAGCGCCGCGAGCTCTTCTATCCGCTGTCCTCGCGCCTCTTCGGCCGGTCGCGCCTGCGGCTGCCGCTCAAGGTCGCCGAACACCCGCTCGGGCTCGCAGCGCTTCGCACCCGCCGCGCGGATGTCCTGCACGTGCAGTGGCTCGTCCCGGAGCTCGACGTCCGCCTCTTCCGGCCGCACGCGCCGTCCGTCTTCACCGCCCACGACCTGCTCCCGCGGCGCACGGCGGAGAAGCACGGCCTGTGGCGGCGACTGCTCGGCCGCTTCGACCGCGTCGTCGTGCACAGCGAGCGCGGCCGCGAGACGCTCGCGGCGCTCGGGATCGACGCGCGCGTCATCCCCCATCCGGTGTTCCCGAGCGAGCCGGCGCGGCGCGACGACGGCCGGACCGTGCTCGCATTCGGCGTCATCCGTCCCTACAAGGGCCTCGGCGACGCCATCGCGGCGGCGAAGGACGCCGGGGCGAAGCTGCTCGTCGCGGGCGACCCGCTCGAGCCGATGGACGGGTACCGCGCCGCTGCGCGCGACGTCGACGTCGAGTGGCGGCTCGGCTACCTGCCGCAGGGCGACGTCGACCGCGCGCTCGGCGAGGCCACGGTCGCAGTGTTCCCGTATCGACCGGAGCTCGACCAGAGCGGCGCCCTCCTCCGGGCGCTCGGCGCGGGAGTGCCGGCAGTGGCGTACGACGTCGGCGGCATCGCGGAGCCCGTCGAGCGGTTCGGGGCCGGGCGCGTCGTCCGGGCCGGCGACCTCGAGGCGCTCGGCGCGGCGCTCCGCGAGCTGCTCGACGATCCGGACGCGCTCGCCTCGGCCCGGGCGGGCGCGCTGCGCGCGCGTGCCGAGCTGACGTGGGACGCCTCGGCGCGCGCCCACCTCGACCTCTACCGGGAGATCGCGTGATGTTCAGGCGAAGCCGCTTCGCCGGCGTCGTCGCACGCCAGCTCGACGTGTTCGCCGAGGACGAGGCGCGCGGCCTGCTCGAGGAGGTGCGCGATGCGAAAGCGGTCTACGACGGCGCCGGACGCGACGAGGCCGAGGAGCGGTACGGCGACTACGTCGACGTCGTCGAGGCCGCTACCGAGGCGCTCGCCGCCATGCGCTGGCAGTACGCGGGCTCACTCGACGACGAGGCAGCCGAGGAGTACGAGGAAGCCTTCAACCGTGCAGTCCGCAAGCGGTGGCCGCCGCTCGGGCTCGAGATCGAGAACCGATGAGCAGGAGGCTCGAGGACTACGCCCTGATCGGCGACCTGCAGACGGCGGCGCTCGTCGAGCGCGGCGGCTCGATCGACTGGCTCTGCTTCCCGCGCTTCGACTCGGGGGCGTGCTTCGCCTCGCTCCTCGGCACCGAGGAGAACGGGCGATGGCTCCTCGCACCCGTCGGCGACGCCACGTCGAGCCGCCGCTACCTGCACGACACGATGGTGCTCGAGACGACGTGGGAGACACGGGAAGGTGTCGCCCGCGTGTTCGACTTCATGCCTCCGCGAGGGAAGGCGCCCGACGTCGTGCGGATCGTCGAGGGAGTCAGCGGCTCGGTGCGCATGCACTCCGAGCTCGTGATCCGCTTCGACTACGGGCACGTCATGCCCTGGGTGCGCCGCGACGGCGGCGGGAGGCTCGCGGTCGCAGGACCGGATGCCCTCTGCTTCCGCACGCCGGCGCCGACGCGCGGCGAGCGCATGCGGACGATCTCCGAAGTGTCGGTCGAGGAAGGCGAGCGCGTCCCGTTCGTCCTCACGTGGTACCCGTCGCACGAAGACGTGCCGGCGCGCATCGACGCCGAGCTCGCGCTCGCCGAGACCGAGACCTTCTGGCGCGAATGGAACGCGCGCTGCAAGGTGCCGCTGCCGGCCGAGTGGCGCGACTTCCTGCACCGCTCGCTCATGGTGCTGAAGGCGCTGACCTACGGGCCGACCGGGGGCATCGTCGCCGCTCCGACGACGTCGCTTCCCGAGTGGGTCGGCGGCGTCCGCAACTGGGACTACCGCTACTGCTGGCTCCGCGACGCGACGCTCACCCTCCTCGCACTCCTCCAGGCGGATCACGTGGACGAGGCTCTCGAATGGCGGCGCTGGCTCCTCCGAGCCGTCGCGGGCGATCCCGCCGACCTGCAGATCATGTACGGCGTCGCCGGAGAGCGGCGGCTGACGGAGCTCGAGCTTCCGTGGCTTCCCGGCTACGAGCAATCGTCGCCCGTGCGCATCGGCAACGCGGCGAGCGAGCAGCTGCAGGTCGACGTCTACGGCGAGGTGATGGATGCGCTCTACCAGGCGCGTGAGCACGGGCTCGCGAAGGAGAAGCAGGCCTGGGAGCTGCAGAAGACGCTGCTCGACTACCTCGAGCGGACCTGGCAGGAGCCCGACGAGGGGATCTGGGAGATCCGCGGCGAGCGCCGGCACTTCGTCCACTCGAAGGTGATGGCGTGGGTTGCCTTCGACCGTGCGGTGCGCTCGGTCGAGGAGCACGACGTCGACGGCCCGCTCGACCGCTGGCGTACGTTGCGCGACGAGATCCACGCGCAGGTCTGCGGCCACGGCTACGACGAGTCGCTCGGCTCGTTCGTGCAGTCGTACGGATCGAAGGACACTCGACGCGAGCCTCCTCGTCCTGCCGCTCGTCGGCTTTCTCCCCGGCGACGACCCGCGCATCCGCGGCACGGTCGAAGCGGTCGAGCGAGAGCTCCTCGAGAACGGCTTCGTCATGCGCTACCGCACGAGCGCCGACGGCGTCGACGGCCTCCCAGCCGGAGAGGGCGTCTTCCTCCCGTGCTCCTTCTGGCTCGTCGACTGCTACGAGCTCCTGGGACGGCACGAGGACGCCCACGCGCTCTTCGACAAGCTCGCCGCCCTCTCGAACGACCTCGGGCTCTTCTCGGAGGAGTACGACCCCGAGGCCGGCCGTCTCGTC
Source organism: uncultured Actinomycetes bacterium (assembly GCA_963831405.1). GTDB lineage: Bacteria > Actinomycetota > Thermoleophilia > Gaiellales > Gaiellaceae > Palsa-739. Next base: position 268,151 of record CAWHPX010000017.1, on the reverse strand, counting down.
GGCAACTACCCGCAGGCGTTCACGCACCTCGCGCTCGTCAACACCGCGTTCAACATCCTGCCGCACGTGCCGTCGCCGATGCACCGGCGCCACGCGCGTCGCGGATCGCACCCGCCGCATTGACGAGGGCCAGGTGGCTCAGGCCCTGCGGGAAGTTGCCGAGAAAGGAACCGTCGGCGGGATCGATCTGCTCGGGCAGGAGGCCGACGTCGTTCGCGTGGCCGAGCAGCTCCTCGAAGACGTCGGCGGCCTCGTCGACCCGGCCGGTGCGGGCGAGCGCCTCGACGAGCCAGAACGAGCACGCCACGAACGCGCCCTCGTTGCCGGCCTCGCGCGTCGTGCGGTACAGGAGCCTGCCTCCCGCGTCGAGCGCCCTGCGGATCGCGTCGACGGAGCGGGCGAAGCGGTCGGGGCTGACGCGATGCCAGCCCATCCGCGCGCCGCGAAGGACGGCCGCGTCGAGGCCCGTCTCGCCGCCCGCCTCGACGTAGCAGCCGGCCTCGTCCGACCAGCACCGCTCCTCGACGAAGGCGATGACGCGCGCGTGCTCTTCGCGCCAGCGGTCCAGGTGCGCCGCCGGCAGCTCGCCGCTCTCGGCCAGCCCGATGCCGCGCTCGAAGGCCATCCACGCCCCGAGGAGCGAGCTCGTGTACTGCCGGAGGTCGTCCAGCTCCCAGATGCCCGAGTCCTCGTCGACCCAGTTCACGCAGAGCCGGTCGAGGCAGCCGGCGAGCATCGCTCCCGTGGCCTCGTCGAGCGCGTTGCCGTTGCGGACGTACAGGTCGGTCATCTCGAGGAGGTCGCCCCACGAGCCGAGCTGGAGCTGCCGGCTCGCCGCGTTGCCGTGCCTGACCGGCCGGGAGCCGCGGTACCCGGCGAGCGGCAGCTCGTCGCAGCGATGGGCGATCTCGCCCTCCGCCGTGTAGAACGGATGGATGTCCGGTGCGGTCGTGCGGACGGACTCGAGCAGGCACGAGAACGACTCGTGCACCTGTTCCGGCAACCCGAGCCGGAGGAACGCCTCGAGTGTGAACGAGGCGTCGCGGACCCACATGTACCGGTAGTCGTAGTTCTTGTCGCCGCCGATCCGCTCGGGAAGCGACGTGGTCGGTGCGGCGAGGATCGCGCCGCGCGGCGCGTAGACGAGCAGCTTGAGGGCGAGCGCGCTCCGGGCGATCGGCCCTTCCCACGGCCCGTCGTAGTCCCACGCGCCGAGCCAGCGCCGCCACGACTCGATCGTCCCGTCGAGCCGCCGTTCGGCATCGTCGCGCAGCGGCACGGGAATGGGCTGGCTCTCGGTGCAGCACACCGTGAGAAGCGACGACGAGCCGGCGCGCGCGGTGAAGCCGCCGGCGATCGCACGGCCCGAGGCCTCCGGCTCGCCCGCCTCGAACGAGTGCACGCCGAGCGCGAGCCCCGCGCCTTCGGCCACCGGCGCGCCGCCGCGCCGCGCGATGCTCGGCTCGACCTGCCCCCACCGGAATCGCGGCTCCACGCTCCACCGCATCTCCGCTCTCGCCCGAGAGGCCCTCGACGCGGCGCGAGATCTCGAGCCACGGCAGGAGCGCGCCGTCCCGAAGCGCCAGGGCCTCCGTCACCCGGACGACGCCTGTCTTCGTGCGGTACGTCGTCTCGAGCACGTTCGAGCGGTCGAGATACCGGCGCTCGCTCTCGAAGCGCCCGGCGGGCTGCAGCACGAACCGCCCGCCCTTGTCCGGATCGAGGAGGGCGCCGAAGGTCGTCGGGCAGTGCATCGCGGGCAGCGAGAGGAAGTCGATCGAGCCGTCGCGGGCGACGAGCGCCGTCGTCCGGCCGTCGCCGATCGCGGCGTACGACTCGATCGGCGCATATCCGTCTTTGCGCTTCACCCGGACGTCGTGCCCGGACGCGCGGCCGTTATGCGTGCTGCGTGGCGCCGGAGTCGGAGCGGTCGCGTGAGAGCGAGTCGTCGGCGTCCGAGCCGAGCTCGCTCTGGATCTCCTCGAGCGAGCGGTCCTTCGTCTCGGGCACGACTGTCGCGAAGAAGACGACGGCGCAGATGCCGAAGAACGCGTAGAGCCAGAACGCACCCGACTTCGTGAGCACGTCCGTGAGCGTCAGGAACGTGTAGGCGATCAGGAAGTTGAAGCCCCAGTTGAACATCGTGCACACCGCCATTGCCGGCCCGCGCATCTGCAGCGGGAAGATCTCGGAGATCATCAGCCAGAACACGGGGCCGAGCCCGATCGCGAAGCCGAAGATGTAGACCAGCAGACAGACGAGCGCGAGCCAGCCGGCGCTGTGCTGGATCGAGGTCGACTTGAAGAAGACGCCGAGCCCGACGAGCGCCGCCGTGAGCACCGCCGTGCCGGTGATGAGGAAGAACCGCCGTCCGAGCTTGTCGAGCAGCAGGATGGCGACGATCGTGAAGAACACGTTCGTGCAGCCGATGTAGACGCTCTGCGTCAGCGCACCCGTGTTCTGCTGGCCCGCGAACTTGAGGATCGTCGGTGCGTAGTAGATGACCGTGTTGATGCCGACGATCTGCTGGAAGACGGCGAGCGCGATCCCGACGAGCATCATGCGCCGTACGCCCTTGCCGATGAGATCGCGGAGGCTCGACTCCTGCTCGGAGACCTCCTTGATCTCGCCGATCTCCTCGTCGATGTCGTCTTCCTCGAAGCGGTACGTCTCGAGCACCTCGCGCGCCTCGTCCTCACGGCCCTTCTGCACGAGCCAGCGCGGCGAGAACGGCATGAAGTACATCCCGACCGCGAGCGCCGCGCCCGGGACGGCCGCAAGCGCGAACATCCACCGCCAGTTGTTCGACAGCCCGGCGAAGCCCCAGTCGACGATGTACGCGGCGAGGATGCCGAGGGTCACCATCAGCTGGTTGAAGCTGACGACGCCGCCGCGGATGCGCGGGGGCACGAGCTCGGCGATGTACATCGGCGACACGAACGAGGCCGTGCCGACGGCGACGCCGAGCCAGAAGCGGCCGGCGAGAATCTGCCAGTACGACTGCGCGAGCGCGCAGCCGATCGCACCGGTGACGTAGACGGAGCCGGAGATGATCTTCGTCCGGCGGCGGCTGATCCTGTCGGCCAGCCAGCCGGAGATGAGCGCGCCCGCGATCGCGCCCAGCAGGAGGATCGCGACGGTCAGCTGCTGCTGGGCGTGCGAGGTCAGCTTCAGGTCCTTCTGCATGAAGAGCAGAGCGCCGCCGATGACGCCGGTGTCGTAGCCGAAGAGGAAGCCGCCGATCGCCGCGATGATCGCCACGCCCAGCAGCCGGCGGTTTCTGGCCGCTTCGCGGAGGAAGCCCCGGTCGGTGGCGTCGTTCGCGCTCATCGCAACACCTTTCGAACGCGCGAGCGGCGGTTTTGGGTGCGGCCTTTCTCCGCGAGACGAAGCCCTTCTTCACGGGCTGCGGCTGCGCGCAGCACGTGACCGGCGACGGCGGCGACACCGTGCCCGACGACTCCGGCGCCGAGCGAGACGTCGCCGCGCGTCGCGGACGTCGCCTCGGCGGTCGCAGCCTCGGCCGCCTCACGCGCCTCGGCCGGGTCGGTGCGCCGCACCGCCTCTGCAGCGGCGCGCACGGCGCGACCGAGCTCGGGTGCGGGCGCGGGTCTGTCTGCGAGGACGCGTATGGCTCCCGTCGCGACCGCGTGCGCATCCGACACCGCGGCGTCGAGCTCCTGCCACGACGCGCCGAGCGCCTCGAGCTCCTCGCGCATCGGCCTGCGCCGCGGCGCCTTCCGCACCACGTCGCGCGCGAGGCCCAGTGCGTCTTCGAACCGCCGCTCGTCGATCGAGTCGACGAGCGTCTCCGCCGCGCGGGCCCTTGCGTAGTCACCGGCCGCGAGCGAGCCCGCAATCTCGTCGAGAGCGGCCGCAAGCGCTGACCGGAGCCGCACGGCCTCGCCGCGGACGAGCGCGAAGGGGTCGACCGGGAAGAGGAGCCGGGCCAGCACGATCGCGATGCCGCCGCCGATCAGCGCATCGACGAGCCGCTGCGTCGCGAGGTTCGTGCCCGGCCGGTGCAGAGCCACGACGAGGATGGCCGACGCGGCCGCCTGGATCCTGATCACCGGCGAGGCTCCCGCCCCCGTCGCGACGGCGAGCGCGACCGCCGTCGCGACGACGAGCTGCCAGGCGCCGCTGCCGCCGACGGCGACGATGCCGGCGCCGAGGAGGATCCCGAGCGCGACGCCGAGCATCATCTCGATCGCCTGCCTGCCGCGCCGGCCGCGCTCTGCGCCGAGGGCGATCACGGCGGCGATCGGCGCAAAGAACGGCTGCCCGTGCCCCGGGATCTGCAGCGCGATCTCCCACGCCGCGCCTGCGGCGAGAGCGGACTGCGCGATGCGGCCGAGGACGGGCAGGTCGAGGCGGCCGCGCACGCGCGCGAGGCGGGTGCGGACGTCCACCGCCGGATGATGTCAGCGATGCCCGAAGTGGTGCGCTGCCGGCAGCGAGCCGTGGACGTCGGCGCCCTCGGTGAGCTCGCGCGCGAGCGAGCCGAGCGAGACGAGCTCTCGCACGAGCACGTTCCGGTTGCGGTCGGCGTGCTCGAAGCGGCCGCGCGCGAGCAGCAGCGGCTCGCCGCGGATCACGGCGCGGTAGCGGTCGTACACCTGCGGCGGCACGATCAGGTTGATCTGCGCGTGCTCGTCCTCGAGGAGCATGAAGACGACGCCGTTTGCCGTTGCGGGACGCTGCCGTGCCACCACCATGCCGGCGACGGCGACGGTCGAGCCGTGCGGCCGCGCGGCGAGCGCCTCCGTCGACAGCGTGCCCTCGGGCAGGTACGGCCGCATCAGCGCCAGCGGGTGCACGCCGACGGAAAGGCTTGTCGTGCGGTAGTCCGAGAGCATCCGCTCCCACACCGTCGGCTCCGGCAGGTCGGGCGTGTCGACGGTCGGCTCGAGCGGCAGTGCGAGCTGCTTCTCCTCGCCGCCCGACCCCGGCACGGTCGTCGGCCGCGGCACGAGACCGAGCTGCCACAGGAGCTCGCGCCTCGCGAGGCCGAGGCAGTCGCACGCGCCCGACTCGACGAGCGCGCCGAGCTCGTCCTTCGAGAGCGGCGTGCGCTGTGCAAGCGCACGGATCGACGAATAGGCGCCGTTCGCCTCACGCTCGGCGACGACCGCTTCGGCGTCGTCCTCCCCCACGCCCTGGATGTACTTGAGGCCGACGCGGACTGCGCCGTCCTCGATGTCGCAGCCGACACCGCTTCGGTTCACGTCGGGCGGACGCGTCTCGACGGCTCGCCGCTGCGCGTCGCGGACGAGCGTCGCGGGCGGATAGAAGCCCATCGGCTGCGCATTCAGGAGGGCGGCGAGGAACTCGGCGCTGTAGTGGTGGCGCAGCCAGGCCGACTGGTAGGCGAGCAGGCCGAACGCCGCGGAATGCGACTTCGGAAAGCCGAAGCCGGAGAACGCGACGAGCTTGTCGTACACCGCGTGGGCGAGCGGCTCGTCGACGCCCTGTGCGAGCGCTCCGGAGACGAAGCGCGCCCGGTACGCCTCGAGTGCGGCGTGCGAGCGCTTGCGGCTCATCGCGCGCCGCAGGCCCTCAGCCTCGCCGACCGTGAAGCCGGCGAGATGGATGGCGACGTCGAGCACCTGGTCCTGGAACACGATCACGCCGAGCGTCTCGCGGAGCGGCTCTGCGAGGAGCGGGTGGTCGGCGGGAGGCTCGTACGAGGGGTCGTCACGGAGCTTCTGGCGTCGCTCGATGTACGGGTGCACGGCCCCGCCCTGGATCGGCCCCGGCCGGACGAGGGCGACCTGGATCGTGATGTCGTCGAGATTCTCCGGGCGCGTCCGCAGGATCGTCTGCATCTGCGCGCGGCTCTCGATCTGGAAGCAGCCGATCGTGTCGGCGCGCTGGATCTCCTCGAACACGGCGGCGTCGTCGAGCGGTACGCGCGAGAGGTCGATCTGCTCGCCGCGCGTGCGCGCGATCATGTCGACGCACTCCTCGACGGCGGAGAGCATGCCGAGCCCGAGCAGGTCGATCTTCAGGAAGCCGGCGTCGGCGCACGAGTCCTTGTCCCACTGGCACATCTGGCGCCCGGCCATCGCCGCGGGCTGCACGGGCACGAGCTCGACGAGCGGCCGTGACGAGATGACCATGCCGCCCGGATGCTGGGAGATGTGGCGCGGCAGGCCGGCGATCTCGCCGCAGAGCTCCGCGAACGCGCGCCAGCGCGGCGAGGCGAGCTTTGCCTGCGCGTCGGGCAGCATCAGGAGCTCCTCGGCGACGCGCTCCGCATGCCAGCCGTCGGAGAGCTTCGCGAGCCGCTCGAGATCGGCGAACGGCAGGCCGAGCGCCTTGCCGACGTCGCGGATGGCGCCGCGCGACCGGTACGTCGCGAAGCTCGCGACGAGCGACGCGTGCTCGCGTCCGTACCGCTCGGTGACGCGGACGATCAGCTTCTCGCGGATGTCGCGCGGGAAGTCGAGGTCGATGTCGGGCACCGAGACGAGCTCGCGGTTCAGGAAGCGGCCGAGCGAGAGGTTGTTCTCGACCGGGTCGACGTGCGAGAGGCCGGTCAGGTAGCAGACGAGCGAGCCGACGGACGATCCTCGCCCCCGTCCGGGCGGGAGCACGTGCCGCATCGAGCCGGGGCCGCGCACCTCGTACGCCACCTCGCGCGCGAGCTCGAGCACCTCCCAGTGCAGGAGGAAGAAGCCGGCGAGCCCGAGCTCGCCGATGAGCGCGAGCTCCTCGTCCAGACGGTTCCGGACCCGGGCATGCGACAGGCGGCCACCCGCTCCGTACCGTTCGGCGAAGGCCCGCTCGCACACGCCGCGCAGCTGCACGGTCGCGGGCTCGGCGCCGTCGGAGAAGTCGGGGTAGCGGTAGCCGAGCTCCTCGGTGAGGTCGAAGCGAAGCCGGTCTGCGAGCTCCGCCGTGCGCTCGACGGCGTCGCGGTCGTCGGGAAAGCGCTCGCGCATCTCGTCCGGTGCGGCGAGCACGCACTCGTGATTGCCGCGGCGCTCCCGTTCGCAGCCGTCGAGGGAGGTTCGGCAGCGTACGGCGACGAGCACGTCCTGCAGCGCCGCGCGGCTCTCGACGTGCGCATGGACGTCGCCGGTGGCGACCGTCTGCACCTTCAGCGTCCCGGCGAGGCCGCGCAGCACCGCATTGCGCCGGACATCGCCGCGCTCGTAGGGCCGCTGCAGCTCGACGAAGAAGTTGTCGCGGCCGAACACGTGCGCGAGCCGTGCCGCCGCGTTCGGGTCGCGGACGGCGAGGCCGCTGCGGGCGCAGCCGGAGAGGCAGACGAGCCCCTCGGCATGCTCCTCGAGGAGTCGCGGGTCGAGCGAGGGCGGCAGCGGCTCGCGCCCTTCCTTCGGCCGCGTGTGCGCGTGTGCGGCGGTGAGCAGCCGGCAGAGGTTCGCGTAGCCCTGCGAGGACTCGACGAGGAGGGTCACGTGGGCGCCGCCCTCGAGGGCGACCTCCGCCCCGGTGATCGGGCGAACGCCGAAATGCTTCGCCGCGTGCGCGAACTCGAGCGACCCGTAGACGCCGTCGTGGTCGGTCAGCGCGAGCGCCGCATACCCGAGCTCGGCCGCCCGGGCCGCGAGCTCCTCCGGCTGGGAGGCTCCGTCGAGGAACGAGTAGGCGCTGTGCGCATGGAGCTCGGCGTAGGCCACATCCCTTGTTCTACACGAACAGGTGTTCGTATGGAACACTTCGGGGTATGGACGGGATCGTGGCCGGCCCAGACGGGGGCGAGTCGTTGCGGCGGGGCCCGAGGGCGCACCGGATCCTCGTCGAGCTGCCGGAGCTCGAGGTGATCGAGCTCTGCTTCGGGCCCGACTTCCCCGGCGTGGACCCGCACAGCCACGACGACCACGTCGACTCGTTCTACGTCCTCGAAGGGGAGGCGGAGTTCGTCGTCGGCGAGGAGGTCGTCCGCGCAGGCCCCGGAACGTACGTCGCCGCACCCGTGGGCGCCGTGCACGGCTTCCGGAACGCCGGCCCCGGCGAGCTGCGCATGCTGAACATCCACGCGCCGAACACGGGCTTCGCCGACCGGCTTCGACGGGACTCCTAGCCGAAGCGCTGCGGGTCGAACGGCGCCACCTCGGGCGGCGGCTGCCCGCCCGTGAGGAGGGCCGAGACCGCGGCCGCGGTGACCGGCGCGAGGAGGATCCCGTTCCGGAAGTGGCCGCCCGCGACGACGAGCCCCTCCCACTCCCCGATCAGCGGCCCGCCGTCGGGCGTCCCGGCGCGGAGGCTCGCCACGGCTTCGACGAGCTCGAGCTTCGCGACCGCGGGAACGGCGCGAACCGCCTGCCGCAGGAGGAGCGCGGTCGCCTCGGCGGTCGGCGTCTCGTCGAAGCCGGCATCCTCGATCGTCGCGCCGATCACCGTCTCCCCCGTCGCCCGCGGCACGACGTAGACGTCCTCGCTGCGGATGATGCGCGTGGCCGGGAGCGGGCCGCGGAGGCGCAGAGTCTGTCCTTTCACGGGATGCACGGAGAGCCGCTTCGCGAGCCGCCGCGCCGACCACGCGCCGGCGGCGAGCACGACCCGGTCGGCCTCGATCCGCGAGCCGTCGGCGAGCTCGACTCGCTCCGGCGTCACCCCGACGACGTCGGCGTTCGACCGGAGCGCGCCGCCGAGCGTGCGCGCGAGCGCCGCCGCCGTCCGTCGCGGGTCGACCTGGGCGTCGTCGGCGAGCACGATGCCGCCGGCACAGTCGGACGCGAGACCGGGCTCGAGCGCACGGCAGGCGGCTCCGTCGAGCCACTCTCCTTCGCGCGCGACGGGCGAGTCGGCAAAGCCGACGACGAGCGAGCCGCAGCGTGTGTAGCCGACGTCGCCGAGCTCCGCCGCGAAGGCCGGCCAGAGCTCGGCCGAGCGCCGGGCGAGTGCCGCAAGCCCCGGCGCCTCGTGCTCGAGCGTCAGGACGCCCGCGGCCGCGCGCGTGGCGCCGCCCCCGGCCCGGCCGCGCTCGAGCACGCAGACGTCGAGGCCGCGCCGGCGGGCGTCGAATGCACAGGCGAGGCCGATGATCCCGCCGCCCACGATCGCTGCGTCGTACCGTTCCACGGTGCGGACGATAGGGTCCGGCGCCGTGGACGGCATCGATCGCCGGGCGCGTCTTGCGCGCGCGCGCCTCTACCTCGTGCTGGAGGCGAGGCCGCACGGGGAAGATCCGTCGCGGCTTCTCGACGCTGCGCTGCGCGGCGGCGTCGACATCGTGCAGCTGCGCGAGAAGGACGCCCCCGACGAGGACCTCGTCCGCGCCGCGGAGCCGTTCCGCCGCGCGTGCGACGCGCACGGGGCGCTCTTCCTGCTGAACGACCGCCCGGATCTCGTCGAGCGCACCGGCGCCGACGGCGTGCACGTGGGTCGAGACGACGCGCCGCTCGGCGAGGCTCGGAGGCTCGTCGGCGACGACCGCCTCGTCGGGCTCTCCGCGACGACGGCAGCGGAGCTCGACGGAGACCCGGACTACTTCGGGGTCGGGGCGATCCACGGGACGCCGACGAAGCCCGAGTCGACAGCAGGCGGCCTCGAGCTCGTGCGCGCCGCGCGCGACACGCTGCGCGTGCCGTGGTTCGCGATCGGCGGCGTCGACGCCGGGACGGTCGACGAGCTCGTCGCGCACGGCGCGCCCGGCGTCGCCGTCGTCCGGGCGATCCGCGACGCGCCGGATCCCGAGGCGGCGGCTCACGCGCTGCGAGAGGCGCTCCCGCCGAGCGACGCCGTCGTCACGCACGGCGGAGACGTGCTGCTGCCGCAGATCGACTGGCTCGTCGGCACCCGAACGTCCGGGCAGAAGCCCGTCGCGCCGCACACGCACGCCGCGCACACCGACATCTTCTACGTCCTCGACGGCACGCTCGAGTTTCGCCTCGGCGACGGGACGGCCCGCGTGCCGGCGGGCTCGTGCGTCGCTGCGCTCCCCCGGCTCGTGCACGGGTTCCGGAACCCGGAAGCGGAGGAGGCGCGGTTCCTCAACCTGCACGCGCCCGGCGTCTGGGCTCGAGGCCAGGAGCACGGGCTCGACCGCTCCGACCACGACCAGTTCCGCCCGGACCGGGCGACAGGCCTGCCGCGGCCGATCCTCAGCGGTCCCGGCGACGGCGACCGCCTCGGCAAGCCGCACCGGCTCGCGCTCGTGAAGGTGGAGTCCCGTGACGCCGACGTGCTCGAGTACTTCGTCGACGGGGACTACGACGGCGCAGCAGAGCACCTGCATCTCCGGCACGCGGACTGCTTCCACGTTCTCGAAGGCGAGCTCGAGTTTCGCCTTGCCGGCGAGACGGTTCGGGCGCGGGCGGGCACGACCGTCGTCGTGCCGCCCGGCGTCGTCCACGCGTTCACGAGCGTCGGCAGCGCCCGCTTCCTGAACGTGCACGCGCCGTCGTGCGGGTTCTCGGAGTACCTGCGCCGCGTCGACGCCGGCGAGACCGTCGAGGGTTCGACGTACGACACCTACGGCGTCGATTGACTCCGGCGGGCACCCGTCGTAGGGTCGCTGGACGGAGCGGATGTGCGGCCCCCTCCCCTCGGACACGCGAGCGCAAGGAGGGCCGATGACACGTAATGACGGTTTGAGCCGTCGCGCGTTCCTCAAGAAGACGGGGGCTGCGGGTGTCGCCGTCGCAGGCGGCACGCTCTGGGCCACCGCCCCGGCTGCGGCGCGCGCACGCCGCTACGGGAAGGCGCAGAGCCCGCTCCGGCACGTCGTCATCTCCTGCCAGGAGAACCGCTCGTTCGACCACTACTTCGGGTACGCGCCGCAGGTGCAGGCGAAGCGGCTCGGGCCGCCCGCCGGGTACACGCAACCGGACGCAGCGGGCGTCGGCCACGCGCCGTTCGAGCTCACCGCGCTGCGGAGCGCCGACCCGCCGCACTGGTGGGACGCCGTGCACCAGCAGTGGAACGGCGGCCGGATGGACGGGTTCTACCGGAGCACGCAGGCGTTCTTCGGCGACGGCAACATCTCGATGCCGTACTACACGGCGAGGGAGCTCCCCTTCTACTACAGCCTGTTCGGAAGCGCGGGGCTGTGCGGCAACTACTTCTGCTCCCTGCTCGGGCCGACGTGGCCGAATCGCTTCTACCTGATGTCGGGCACGTCGGGCGGGATCACGACGAACGGCATCTGGGGCTACGGCGTGTTCGACTCCGGCGGCTGGCCGATCATCCTCGACCTGCTCGACGCGGCCGACGTGAGCTGGAAGATCTACTACATCGGCTCCGACGGAGTCGAGGTCGGCGACACGGACAACGTCGCCGTCTTCTGGAGCAAGTACGCGCACGACCCGCGGACCACCGCGACGATCGACGAGTACTACGACGACTGCCGGCGCGGCACGCTCCCGAACGTCTCCTGGATCATCCCGAGCTACTCGATGCAGTTCGACGAGCATCCCGATGCGGACGTGTCGGTCGGCATGGGCTTCCAGCAGCAGGTGATCGAGGCGCTCTCGGGGTCGCCCCACTGGGGCAAGTCGGCGCTCCTTCTGACCTACGACGAGCACGGCGGCTTCTTCGACCACGTGCCGCCGCCGCAGGTCGATGCCTACGGCCTCGGCATTCGTGTGCCGCTGTGGGTCGTCTCGCCGCACGCGCGGCGCGGCGTCGTCACCTCGTCGCGGCCGGCCGATCACGTGTCGACGCTGAAGTTCATCGAGCGGCTCTGGGGGTTGCCCACGCTCGCCTCGGTGAACCACACGTTCGACACGTCGACGCCGACGGGCGGCAACTACGACACGGGCGGGGCGCCTGCGCCTCCACGTGACGGGCTGGCCTCGTTGAGCGACCTGTTCGACCTCTTCCACTTCCCGAGCTGAGCCCGCGGTCTGCGTAGGGGAGCCCGTGCGGCTCCCCTACGCGCCGCGCTGCGTGAACCACCCCCCGCCCGCCCCGTCGTGGAAGACGACGGTGTTCTCACCCGTCTCGAGCACGATCTCGAAGTAGCGCCGGATCACCGGCTCCTCCGTCCACCAGCGATCGAGGACGCGCCATTCCTCCCGGAGGACGACGACGGCGACATGGTTCACCTGCCACGGTGTGCCGTCGAAGTTCGCCTCGACGCGCGCCGGGCGCGGCTCGTTCAGTCGTCCCGCGGTACGAAGAGCGCGCGCGTCTCGGGAATCCGCGACCACGGCGCCACCTCCACGACCGTGCAGACAGAGCCCGAGCCGGTGCTCGCACGCACCTGGCGCAGGCCTTCGCTCAGGCGGCTGCGATCCTCCGCCCCGGCGGCGAGCAGCTCGAGCTGGCGGCCGGCGGGCTCGGTGAGCTCGACGAGCTCGATGCGAAGCTCGAGCACGGGCGCCGGCAGCTCGGCGAGCCGCGGGGCGAGCGCGACCCGGATGCGGTCGGCGTCTGCGCTCGGCTCGCGCAGCGTCAGCGTGCGCCGCCAGGAGCCGCCGCCGACGAGCTGTGCGCCGAGCGCGACCTTGCGGACGAACCGGTCGCGCCGCTCCGGTCGCGCGAGGGCCGTCTCGACGACCGCGCCGAGAGCGCGGCGAAGCGTGAGCTCGTTCCCGACCGCCTCGGGGAACTCGAGCGCCTCCACGAGCTCTGCGGGTGGACGGCGGCCGCGCACGCGCGCGGATGCTCCGCCTCTCGCCAGGCTCCAGGCGCGCCGGCCGTCCGGCCCCAATCGTTCGGCGACGGCGCCACCCGGAAGCCCGGCAAGCTGTCCGAGCTTTCGTACTCCCAGTGCTTCGAGCTCGTCGTAGCGCTGCCGCTCGAGCGGCAGGAGCGACAACGGCAGGGGCGCGAGGAACCGGCCGACCTCGTCGTCGCGGACGACGAGCAGCTGCCCCGGCTTCGCGACCGACGCGGCGGCGAGAGCCGCGAAGCGGCGGCCGGCGGCGCCGATGCGTGCGTCCCACTGCGCTCCCGTCGCAGCGAGCGCGCGCTTCAGCGCCGGCTCGAGGCCGCCGTACAGCCGCTCGACCCCGCGCGTCTCGAAGTACGCGACGCCGAGCGCCGCAGGCTCGACGGAGAAGCCCGCGTCCTCGAGCGCGCGCACGATCTCCTCCCAGGCGAGCTCCGCCGCGGCCGGATCGGGCTCGACGAGCACGAGCGCCGGACAGGTCGCGAGCGCCTCGCCGAGCCGCATCCGCGGCACGACGCCTGCGGCCTCCGCCGCCGCCGTCACCGGGCCGAGCAGCGGCTCCGCCCCCGCCTCCGGCGCAAGCGCCGCGGGGCGCGTGGCGAGCGACGGCTGCCGGCGCAGCGCCGCCTTCAGCTCGAACCCGGGGATGGAGAGACAGGCGATCATGGGAACGTCTGTTCTACACGAACACACGTTCCCCTGTCAAGGAATAGTTGCCGCTCAGGGAGCCGGCGGGCAGGCCCGCTGCGGGAGCTTCAGCCGCGCGGTGTCGCCTCGCTTGCCGACCGCGGTGATCGTGAGCGACTCGAGGCACGGGTCGTAGGCGAGCGCTCGCCGGCAGCCGCACGGTGAACGCGCCGGCGCGGGTCGCGGTCGTCGTGCGCACCTGCCGCATCCCCCCGGCGGCCGCGGTGACGTGCACGCGCTCGCGGGCGTGGAAGCCCGTGCCGCGGAGCGTCACCGGGCTCTTCGCCAGCAGCCTGAGCCCCGGCTTCGACGGCGCTGCGTGGACGGCCGCCGCGAAAAACCCCACGGCCAGGATGCAGGCAAGGACCCCCTTTGCCATGCCCCGAAGGCTAGCGCGGAACGGCGAGGGCCGCCCGGAGGCGGCCCTCGCTCGTTTCGATCGGCCCGAGGACTAGTGCTTCTTGCTTGTCCTGGATGTCGGCCGGGCACGGAGCCACGAGGAACGCAGGATCTGCGTTGCCGTGGCCGCCGCCTCCGCCCTGCCCGTTCGCGTTGAACCAGTCGAAGTACACGTCCGACTGCTCGCAGATCGGGTTCCTACCGGGCTCGAGCGACGTCGGCGCACCGGAGCCGCGGCCGTTTCTCGCGTCCGTGAAGACCGCGGCCGTCTTTCCGTTGCTGTCGCCCGTCACCGTCGGCCCGCTCGCGTTTCCGCTGTAGTCACCGGCGAAGATCCCCGCCCGGAACGAGTAGTCCCAGTTCGTGTCGACGTCGGCGATCTGCACGTTGCGGAACGGGAGCGTCGCCGAGCTCTGGCCGTTCCCGGGCACCGGCCCTGCACCCGGGTTGAACCCGGTGGCCACGCTCGGGTTGACGACCGCCTCGGGCGCGACGCACTGCGACGCGGCGGCGGGCACGGGGCCCGTGCCGGTCTGTGAGACCGTCACCGTCGAGGTGATCTGGCAGGTGGCGCCCCAGTACCCGACGAGGTAGTTGCCCACCTCGGTCTTCGACGTGGGCCACGCACCGCTTCCGATCGGAGAGGTCTGGTCGTTCCGCCGGTCGTGGAACGAGACGCTCAGGTTGCCCTTGTTGTCGATCGTGACGAACGGGAAGAACTGGTCGGCGCCGGTTCCGGTCGCCGGGCAGTTCGCCGCGTTGCCGGCGATGCTGTTCGTGTTGCGCCCGCAGTCGCGGTTCGCCGGGGTCGTCGAGGCGTCGTTGTTGACCCTCGTCGGCCCGATCCACGTCGTGCCTCCGTCCGTCGACTTGTAGAAGAAGATGTCGTTGTTGGAGTTGCGGATCGTGCCGTTGCGGTTGTCGTACAGCGTGACGTAGACGTCGTCGGCGAAGTCGCCGCCGCGCTTGTCGGCCACGATCGAGTTGAAGATCGGGTCGGCACGGAAGCACGTGTTCGTCAGCACCGTCCTCGTCGAGCCCTGGCCGCGGGTGACGCAGTCTGTGCGGCCGTTGACGCCGCGCGGCTCGTTCACGTCGTACAGCGTGTCGACGCGGACGGGCTGCGAGAACGTGGTGCCGCCGTCCGTCGACGTGACGACGAGGTACTGATCCTCGTCGGTCGTGTCGCCGTTGATGAAGCCGACCCAGAGCTGGCCGGTGGTCGGGTTGACCGTCGGCTCCGAGCCCTGGCTGTCGTCGCACCCGTTGTTCGGGCGCCCCCCGACGCAGAACGCTCCGCCGCCGTTGATCACCTTCGGCGGCGACCACGAGCGGGCCTGGTCGTCGGAGTACCGCAGGAGGATCTGTGCGGACCCGGCGCCGGAGAACAGCGAGTACGTCACGTACAGCCGGTCGGTTCCGACGACGCCGTCGGCGCACGGCTGCGGCGTGTGCGTGATCGGCCCGAAGCACGTCGGCTGGACGCCGTCGGGCCGCGGGCCGGCCGTGATCCATTCCTTGTCGTAGGCCGGGACGCTCCCGTTCAACGAGGAGTCGTTGTCCTGCTGGAAGGCGACGGTGCCGTCACCGGGCTGGCGCGGGTCGCCGGCCCCGCCGCAGACGGCGTTCGCGTCGGTCGAGCCGATCGCGACGCAGGGACGTGTCCACGTGAAGCCGCCGTTCGTCGAGCGGTTCACCCAGACGCCGCTCGTGTCGTCGGTGCGGTTGAAGTTGATCTGTGCGTAGTAGGCGACGCCGCCGTGGTCGAAGACGATGACCGGATCGCCGCCGCCGTCGAGGTTGTCGCCGCTCGGCAGCGACGGGAACGGCGTGATGCCGTCGTACCAGTGGTTGCCGTTGTCGGTCGTGGCGTAGAAGCCGGAGGTTCCCCAGCCCAGCCGGTAGTCGTTCGCGCCCGCGACGAGGTTCCGGCTCGCGGTCGGGTTCTGGTCGACGGCCGTCTCGTCCTGCGGCATGCACGAGTAGTCCTGGTTCACGCGGCTGTCGTTCCCACCCGAGGCGAGCTTCTCGGTGTTGTCGAGCTTCCGGTGGTCGAGCGGCGCCGCCCCCGCGCCGCGCAGACCGGCCTGCGGGCACTCGGTCAAGCTCGTGCCGGCGACCGCGTCGCGCATGTCGAGCGGCCCCGACAGCGCGGTCGTGTCTTCCTCGCCTGCGAACGGCGGATCCTCGATGGCCGAGGCCGCTCCGGTCCAGAGCACGAGAATCGCGCACAGTCCGGCAAACGCGACGAGTAGCCCAATCGTGCGTCTCACCCTTCCCCCTTTGTGTCCCCGCGCCGGCCCCTCCGGTCGCGGCCGCGGGACTATACGACGCCGCGGCCTACTTTGCGGCGATCCGCGCTTCCTGCTTGCGCGCGAGGGCAACGGCCTCGGCCAGCGTGACCCGGCCGCCGAAGCCCTCGACCGTCACCGACGCCGTCGCGTTGCGGTCGCGCCAGGCGATCGTGAAGAACCGGACCGGCTTCGCCCCGGCCTGGAGGAACGTCACGCCGAGCGCGGCCGCCCCGATCGGAGGCAGCCGGAGAGTTCGCAGCTGGGACCCGGCCGTCTTCGCGAGGACGTCCCCGTACGCCCGCAGGTCCGTCTTCGCGCCGTCCGCGCCGCCGAAGACGTCCGCCCGCGACTCGACGACGAGCGGCCCCCCGGCCGCCGCCGGGCCCACTCGCCGGTACCGGGCAATCCACCCGCCCTTGCGTCCGTAGCGACCCGGGTCGGCGCGCAGCGTGCCCTGCGTGTCGAGCAGGACCTGCGGGCCGGAGGAGAACTTCGAGTAGGCCGGCCCCATGTCGCGCTGCTGCAGGACGAGCGCGTCGAGGGCGGAGGCCGGGACGTCGTGGCTCCCGCCGCAGCCGGCGAGCAGCACGGTCACGACGAGCCCCGGGATGAGAAGCGCTCGCTGCATGGCTCGCGGGCGAGTCTAGGAGAACGTCACGAGCGGCTGCTGCCAGCGCCGCGCACCCGCCGCGCAGCCCGCCCGGAACGGGGCGGCGACGGACGTGCAGCGGAACCGCCCGTTCTCGAGCACGTTGAACGTCTTTCCGAACCAGGCTGCACATCCGGGCCGGGCGGGAGCGGGCATCCGCGCGCACGTCGTGAAGAGCGCGCGCTCGCGGCGCGGCTCGCCCGCATACGCCTGGTTGCCGACGCCGCGGAGGCACGCGAGCGCGTCGGCGGGCGCGCCGAGCTTCGCGCACATCGTCGCCTGCGCCACCGGCGTGTCGTAGACGTCCTTGCCCGCCCCGGCAATACAGCCGGCGCGCTGCACGCCGGCGAGCCCGCGACAGAGCCGGAGGAGGTCGCGCACGCTCAGGATCACCGGACCGGGCGCCTGCTCGATCCAGTAGCGGTACCAGCACGCGAGCGCGAACGTCGGGTACCGCGCGCACAGCCGCCGCGGCGAGCTAACGGCATGGAACGGAGCCGTCGCGTCGTCGGCGCCCTTGAGGGAGATCCAGTAGTCGTGGAAGGCGCCCTGCGCGCAGTCGGGCGCGTAACGCGGGCCGAGCCGCGTGCAGGACCGGGACCGCGAGCTCGATCGTCTCGTGGTAGCCGCGCATGAGCGCGTGCCCGAGGCTGTGCACGCACGTGAACTGCCGCAGCCGCGTGGGCAGGCGCTCGCACGTCCGAAGCGCGCTCTTGCCGCCGGTGGAGATGATCGCGGGGCCGAGCGCCATCACGAGCCCCATCCCGAAGCCGGCCGAGCAGCCGGGATCGTTCGAGCGCGGCACGACCTTCTGCAGGCCGTCGAGCGTGAGGTGATGCTGCCGCGCCCACTGCCGGCCGACGACGTGCATCAGCATGTGGCAGCGGGAGTAGAGCGAGGTCGGCGTCGCGCGCGCCCGGCGGTCGATGCGCGGGAGCTCCGTCGCGGGGTCGCCGGAGCGGTCGATGTCGAGGAGCAGGAGCCGGACGTAACAGGCGTCCTTGGCCTGCTCGAGATGGATCTGCTCGCACTGCCAGAGCCACGGCTTCGGCGGCGCCGGCGCCCGGCCCGCCGCCTGCGCCGTCTGCCGGGCCGAGCCGGCGAGCGCGACGGCGACCGCGAGGGCGAGGAGGAGGGCCTTCACCCCGGAATCTAGCCCTCGACGGATCCCCCCTCCGAGGGGTGGACACAGGGCAACACCCTGGCGATGATCTCCACTCGGGCATCGAAAAAGCTCGCCAAGCCGCGAAGCCCGATTTCGGGGCGGCCCTCCATGCCGCGGAGGGCCGCCTTTCTTTCTCTAGAGCGTGACGGCCGCCGCCGGCCCGACCGCGCCGGCATAGCGCGGGGCGACGTCGAGGGCGTTCTCGTTCGCGCACCACTCGATGTCGGCCGCGAGGCCGTGGTTCCGGAGGTTCCAGGCGCTCCGGCTCGCGGCGAGCCCCTCGCGCGCGTCGGCATAGGTCCCGGCGAGGCGGATCGCCGCCGTCGCCGAGTCCGTCCGGTCGCCCCCGAGCGCCGCCGCGATGCGGCCGGCGCAGTACGCGTCATCGAGGGCGAGCTCCCCGAGCACGCCGGCGCAGAGCACCGCGACGTCCTCCCCGTGCGCGCGGGCCGCGGCGGCGACGGCGTCGAGGTTCAGCAGGGAGCCGACGTAGACCTGCTCGAACCGGGCGGCGGCGGACACGAGGAGGCGCGTGCCGTTCGTCGTCGAGAGAACGAGGGTCTCCACCTCCGGCCGGTCCGCCACCTCGCGCGGCGAGTTGCCGAAGTCGAACCCGGGAATCGACTCGAGCCGGCGCTCCCCGGCGAGCTTCGCAGGCCCTTCCGTCCTCGCCAGCTCGCGCGCCTCGTCGATCTCGGCGCAGCAGAGGACCCGGCGGTAGCCCGCCGCGAGCGCCTGCGTCATCGTCGAGGTGGCGCGCAGGACGTCGACCACGATTCCCACCGGCGCGGGCGTCCGCTCGTCCGGAGTGAAGGCGACGTGCACGAGCACGCGGCTAGGCTAGTCGCGATGTCGACCGCGGAGCCGCGCCTGCCGACGTGCTACCGGCACCCCGACCGCGAGACCGGCCTCTCGTGCTCGGAGTGCGGCCGCCCGATCTGCACCGAGTGCATGACCCCGGCCCCGGTCGGCCTTCGCTGCCCCGACCATGCCGGCACCGCGCGCCGCGTCGCGCCGCCGCGCATCGTCCGGCGCACGTCCGCGCGCGTCATGGACGCGCCTGCGACGAAGATCCTGATCGCACTCAACGTCGCCGTCTACCTGATCACTGCCGTGCAGGGCAACGGTCTCAACTCGCCCGGCGGCTCGCTCTTCGCGAAGTGGATCCTCTTCGGGCCGCTCGTCGACCACGGCGACTGGTGGAGGCTCGTCACCTCGATGTTCCTCCATGCGTACCTCCTCCACATCGGGCTCAACATGCTCGGCCTCTGGTGGATCGGCCGTCCCGTCGAGGGCTACCTCGGCACGACGCGATACGTGCTCCTCTACTTCGTGTCGGGCCTCGCCGGCTCGGCGGGCGCGCTCGTCCAGACGCCGCACGGCTTCTCCGTCGGCGCGTCCGGCGCGATCTTCGGCGTCCTCGGCGCGATGCTGATCCTCGAGTGGCAGCACACGGGCCGGTTCGGCGGCCAGGCGGCGACGCTCATCCTCATCAACCTCGTCCTGAACTTCGCCTACAACGGGGCGGGCGGGAACATCTCGATCGGCGCGCACATCGGCGGCCTGATCGGCGGCGTCCTCGCGACGCTCGCCTTCGCGAACTGGGGTCGCGGCCACGCGGCCTACGGGAAGATCGGCCTCGTCGGCGGCGCGGGCCTCGTCGCGATCACCGCGGCGAGCATCGCGATCGCGTACTGGAAGGTGCGCGGGCTCGCGTAGCGAACCCCGCGCAAGTGATCCACCACCTGGTCCATCTCGGCGTCTCGCCCTGGGAGAAGGCCGTTCGCACGGCCGGCGTGTACGTCGCGCTCCTCGTGCTGCTCCACCTCTCGGGCAAGCGCCAGCTCGCGCAGCTCAACTCGTTCGACCTCGTCGTCCTCCTGCTGCTCTCGAACGTCGTGCAGAACGCGATCATCGGCAACGACAACTCGCTGCTCGGCGGGCTCCTCGGCGCCGTGATCCTGCTCGCGGCGAACAAGCTGCTCGTCCGCTTCGCCTTCATGTCGCCGAGGTTCGGCAAGGCCCTCCAGGGAGGTGCGACCACCGTGGCGAGGAACGGCAAGGTCGACGACGACGCGCTGCGACGGCTGGCAGTGACGAAGGAAGAGCTCGTCGCCGGCCTGCGCCGTCAGGGGCTCGAGCTGAGCGACACGACCCTCGTCACCCTCGAGCCGGAGGGGACGTTCAACGCCACGCCGCGCCCGAAGCCCTCGCTCGACGACGTGATGGCGAAGCTCGAGTCGATCGAGCAGCGGCTCACCGCGTGAGGTAGCGGCGCGCGCCGATGTAGTACGTCCAGCGCACGGGCACGATGCGAACGCGGTGCGCCGAGTCGGGCGCCTCGAGCATCCGGCCGCCGCCGAGGTAGATCGAGACATGCTCCGCGTAGCCCGGCGAGCCGAAGAAGAGCAGGTCGCCGGCGCGAAGCGCCGCACGGGCGACCGGAGAGCCGTGATGGAACTGCGGGTCGGCGTCGCGCGGGATCGTCAGCCCGTGCGTGCGATACACGTCCCAGACGAGCCCCGAGCAGTCGAAGCCCCAGGCGGAGAGGCCGCCCCAGAGGTACCGAACGCCGAGAAAGCGCTTCGCCTGTGCGATCACCGACGCGCTCGACGCCGAGAGCGGTGCGCGCGCGCCGCTCACCGTGCCGATGCCGTCCGGCGTCCGCACGACGGCCGCCTCCCCTGACGAGCGCACGAGCGGGAGCCGCGTGCCGTAGCTCAGCTCGAGCGTGCGCCCGTGGACGTGGAGCGGCGCGGTGCGCGCCGCGACGACGACGTACTCGCCGCCCGCGCGAAAGCCGCTCTTCAGCTGGCGCACCGGCAGCCACCCCGGGTAGCCGTGCGGATCCTGCGGGTCGGGCTCGTCGCGCACGGCGACCTTCGCCCAGCCCGGCCGCACCGCGAGGACGGTCACGAGCTGCCCGTAGAGCGCCTGCGTCTGCACATGCGAGTCGAGCCAGACGCGCGACGCGGTCGTCGCGAGGTTCTTGCTCCAGGCGACCGGCCGACCGGGTTCGTGAGCGACGGGCGGTCGAGCCGCCGCGCGAGATTCGGCGCCTTCCAGAGCGTCGCCACCGACACGTCGATCGCCGCGGTGTCCCCCGGCTCGAGCGCGGCATGGGCCGGCGCCGCGCACGCGAGCGCGAGCAGCGAGGACGAGGAACTGCTGCCGCGCGACGAGCTTGCCGCCCGTGAGCCACGACCAGCGCGACAGGCGCCGGATCTGCACGTGCGCCGCCTCCGGGTCGTCCTGCCGGTGCTCGTCCTCGTACTCGCGGAGCCACCGGCGGACGTCGTCCTCCGAGCCGGCCTTCCAGCGGCTCCTGCCGTCGATCAGCAGCTCGTAGCGCGCCACGCGGCTACCCGCCGGCGACGACGTACTCCGCCCGGTGGCCTTCCTTGAGCGCAGCCTGCGCGGCGGCGAGGCGCGCGAGCGGCACGCGGTACGGCGAGCAGCTGACGTAGTCGAGGCCGAGCCCGTGGCAGAACTCGACCGACCGCGGCTCGCCGCCGTGCTCGCCGCAGATGCCGAGCTTGATCCCGGGCTTCGTCGCCCGGCCGCGCTCGACGCCGATCTTCATCAGGTCGCCGACGCCGCCCTGGTCGAGCGTCTCGAACGGGTTCGACTCGAGCACGCCGTCCTCGAGGTAGAACGTCAGGAACTTCCCCTCCGCATCGTCGCGGGACATGCCGAGCGTCGTCTGCGTCAGGTCGTTCGTCCCGAACGAGAAGAAATCGGCGACCTCGGCGATCTCGTCGGCCCGCAACGCGGCGCGCGGCAGCTCGATCATCGTGCCGCAGAGGTACTCGAGCTCGGGCGCCTCCTCGGCCATCACCTGCTCGGTGAGCGCGCGGAGACGGCGCAGCTCCTCCTTGAACCCGACGAGCGGATGCATGATCTCGACGAGCGGTGCGTCGCCGGTGCGCGCCTGCACCGCCTTCGCGGCGCGCGCGATCGCGCGCACCTGCATCTCGTAGATCTCCGGCCACTGGATCCCGAGGCGGCAGCCGCGCGTGCCGAGCATGGGGTTCGACTCCGAGAGCACCTTGATGCGATGGCGCATGCGCTCGTCGGTCGCCTCGTCGAGCGCGGGCAGGAACTCGTGCAGCGGCGGGTCGAGGAGCCGGATCGTCACCGGCAGCCCCGCCATCACCTCGAAGATCCCCTCGAAGTCGGACTGCTGGAACGGCAGGAGCCGCTCGAGCGCGGCCCGCCTCCCCTCCTCGTCCGAGGCGAGGATCATCTCCTGCACGACCGGGAGCCGCTCCTCGCCGAAGAACATGTGCTCGGTGCGGCAGAGGCCGATGCCCTGGGCGCCGAACTCGCGCGCCTTCGCGGCGTCCTCCGGGTTGTCGGCGTTCGCCCGCACCTTCAGCCGGCGCACGTCGTCGGCCCAGCCGAGGATCGTCTCGAAGTCCTCGTTGATCTGCGGCGGCACGAGCGCCACCTCGCCGATGATCACGCGGCCGCTGCCGCCGTCGATCGTGATCGTGTCGCCTTCGCGCAGATCGTGCCCGCCGATCCGCAGCGTCCGTGCGTCCATGTCGATCTCGAGCCCTTCGCAGCCGGCGACGCAGGGCTTGCCCATGCCGCGCGCGACGACCGCGGCGTGGGAGGTCATCCCGCCGTGCGCGGTGAGCACGCCCTTCGCCTGGATCATCCCGTGGATGTCGTCGGGCGTCGTCTCCCAGCCGACGAGGATCACCGCCTCGCCCGCCTTCCCGCGCTCCTCGGCCGTGTCGGCGTCGAGCACGACCGCGCCGCAGGCGGCGCCCGGCGACGCATTCAGCCCGCGCGCGGCGACCTCGACGTCCGCCGGCCGGGTCGATCATCGGGTGCAGGAGCTGGTCGAGCTGCGCGGGATCGATGCGTGCGACCGCTTCCTCGCGCGAGATCAGGCCCTCGCTCGTCATGTCGGCGGCTGCGCGCAGAGCCGCGGCGGCGGTGCGCTTCGCCGAGCGCGTCTGGAGAAGGTAGAGCGTCCCGTCCTCGATCGTGAACTCGATGTCCTGGATGTCGCGGTAGTGCTGCTCGAGCCGGTGCATGGTCTCGCGGAGCTGGTCGAAGGCCTCGGGGAGCCGCTCCCGCATCTCCTCGACCGGCTGCGGTGTGCGAATGCCGGCCACGACGTCCTCGCCCTGGGCGTTCACGAGGTACTCGCCGTAGAGGCCGGTCTCGCCCGTGGACGGGTCGCGCGTGAAGCAGACGCCGGTCGCGGAGCGGTCGCCCTTGTTGCCGAACACCATCTGCACGACGTTCACCGCGGTGCCGATGTCGTCCGGGATCCCGTACGTGCGGCGGTACACCTGCGCGCGCGGGTTCTGCCACGACTGGAACACCGCGAGCACCGCGCGCCGGAGCTGCTCGCGCGCATCCTGCGGGAAGTCGTCGCCGATCTCCTGGCGGTAGATCGCCTTGAACGTCTCGACGAGCTGCCCGAGGTCGTCGTCCGTGAGATCGACGTCCTGCTGCACGCCGCGGTCGCGCTTGAGATCGGTGAGCGCCTGCTCGAAGCGGTGCCCGTCGACGCCGTCGACGACCTCTCCGTACATCTGGATGAGCCGCCGGTAGGAGTCGCGCGCAAAGCGCGTGTTGCCGGTGGAGCGCGCCAGCCCTTCGACGACGGCGAGGTCGTTCAGGCCGAGGTTCAGGATCGTGTCCATCATCCCGGGCATCGAGACGGCGGCGCCGGAGCGCACCGAGACGAGCAGCGGGTCGTCGGGGTCGCCGAAGCGCTTGCCCGTCTTCTGCTCGAGCCGGCCGATGTGCTCGGCGATCTCGTCGTCGAGGCCGCCGGGCAGCCCGCCCTCGCGCATGTACGCGCGGCAGGCGTCGGTCGTGATCGTGAAGCCCGCCGGCACGGGCACCCCGAGCTGCGTCATCTCGGCAAGCCCGATGCCCTTGCCGCCGAGCAGCTCGCGGCCGCCGTCGCACGGCTCGTCGAAGGCGTAGACGTAGGTCACGGGCGCAGACGGTACCGCACCGGGCGCCGCCTCAGCGTCTCCGCCGCGCCCGGAACTCGGCGAGCCACGCAATCGCGCGGAGGCCGATCCAGATCGGCGTCAGGAGGACGTAGAAGGCGAAGTCCGCGACGGCGATCATCGACCACCAGAGGATCCAGTAGCGGACGGGGACAGACCCCTTCTCGTTTCTCACGCGGCGCTCTTCCGCTCCTCGATCACGCGCAGCACCCGGTGAGCCGTCTCCTCGATCGAGAGCTCGGAGATGTCGATCACCGGGCAGCCGAGGCGGCGATGGAGCTTCTCCGCCTGCTCGAGCTCCTCGTAGATCTCCATCAGCTCGGCGTACTGCCGGTTGCGCGCGCCCATCGTGCGCACGCGGGCGCGGCGGATCTCGACGAGCCGGTTCGGGTCGATCGTCAGCCCGACCACCTTGCGGGGGTCGACGGCGAAGAGCTCGTCCGGCGGGTCGATGCCCTTCACGACGGGCACGTTCGCCGCCTTGTGGCCGAGATAGCCGAGGTAGATCGAGAGCGGCGTCTTCGACGTGCGCGAGACGCCGACGAGGACGAGGTCGGCGTCGTGCAGCCCGCGACCGACCCCGTCGTCGAAGCGCACGGCGAACTCGATCGCCTCCATGCGCTTGAAGTACGCGGAGTTGAGCGGCGGCCGCGAGCCGGGCGTCATCTTCGCCGCCACGCCGGAGACGCGTGCGACCGCGTCGATCGGCTGGCCGAGCAGGTCGCAGTAGTGGAGCCGCGCCCTGCGGCAGAGCGTCCGCATGACGGCCCGAAGCTCCGGCTCGACGAGCGTGTAGACGACGACGGCGGGTCGTCCGCGCATCCGCTGCACGGCGAGGTGCAGATCCTCTTCCGACTCGACGCGCGGATGACGGATCTCGACGAACTCCTGATCGGGGAACTGCGCCTCGAGGGCCTGCACGAGCCGCGCGGCGGTCTCGCCCGTCGCGTCGCTCACGACGTGCAGCTCGACCGGCGGGGAGGCGGCGCTCACGCGCGGGACGCTATCTCGTGCACGCGCGCGTCGGTGAGCCGGGTGAGGTCGCGCGGGTCGAGCTCGAGCTGGAGCCCGCGCCGGCCGCCGTTGACGAGGATCGTCTCGTGCTCGAGCGCGGACGCGTCGAGGTGCGTCGGCAGCCGCTTTCGCTGGCCGAGCGGGCTCGTGCCGCCGCTCACGTAGCCGGTCGCCGCCTGCGCCTGGCTCTTGTCGGCCATGCGCGCCCGCTTGCCGAGCGCCTTCAGGTCGAGCTGCGCCGTCACCGGCACGCAGGCGACGGCGAGCGCGCCGTCCACCGAGACGACGAGGGTCTTGAAGAGGCGCGCCGGGTCGACGTCGAGCTTCTCGGCCGCCTCGGCGCCGTAGGACGTCGCGGCGGGGTCGTGCTCGTACTCGTGGAGGCGGTAGTGGATCCCCGCCTCGTCTGCTGCTCGGATCGCAGGTGTCGCCGCCATGGTGGATACGGTACGGCCCGATGACCGACGTGACCATGGACAAGATCGTCTCGCTGTGCCGGCGGCGCGGGTTCGTCTTCCCCTCGTCCGAGATCTACGGCGGGCTCGGCTCGACGTACGACTACGGGCATTACGGCGTGCTGATGAAGAATCACATCCGCTCGCTGTGGTTCCGGTCGATGGTGCAGGAGCGCGACGACATCGTCGCCATCGACTCCGCGGTCATCCTCAACCCGGCCGTGTGGGAGGCGTCGGGCCACGTCGCGGGCTTCAGCGATCCGCTCATCGACTGCCGCACGTGCAAGCTGCGGTTCCGCGCCGACCGCCTCGACGACGCCCAGTGCGGCCGCAAGCCGTCGAAGCGCCCGGGCGAGTTCTCCGAGTGCGACCTCACGGAGCCGCGCCAGTTCAACCTGATGTTCGAGACGCAGGTCGGCGCCATGGAGGACGCCTCGTCGTCTGCGTACCTGCGCCCGGAGACCGCACAGGGGATCTTCATCAACTTCAAGAACGTGCTGCAGCTGGCGAGGCGCAAGCCGCCGTTCGGCATCGCGCAGACGGGCAAGTCGTTCCGCAACGAGATCACGCCCGGCAACTTCCTCTTCCGCGTGCGCGAGTTCGAGCAGATGGAGATGGAGTACTTCGTCCCACCCGCAGACGCAGAGCAGTGGTACCGATACTGGATCGAGCAGCGGTACTCGTGGTACACGGATCTCGGCATTCGGAAGAGCATGCTGCGCGTCCGCGAGCACGACGAGACCGAGCGCTCGCACTACTCGTCGGGCACGAGCGACATCGAGTACCTCTACCCCATCGGCTGGCAGGAGCTCGAGGGCGTGGCGAACCGCGGCGACTTCGACCTGAAGCAGCACACGCAGGCCTCCGGGACGAAGCTCGAGTTCGTCGGGCAGGACGGCGAGCGGTACACGCCGTTCGTCATCGAGCCTGCCGTGTCGATCGAGCGGATCTTCGTCGCCATGTTGTGCGATGCGTACGATGAGGAGGTCGTGGGCGAGCGAGAGCGCACCGTGCTGCGGCTCCATCCGGCCGTCGCGCCCGTCAAGGCGGCGGTGCTGCCGCTCATCCCGCGCGACGAGGGAATGTCGACGCGGGCGCGCGCCCTCTTCGAGGAGCTGCGGCGGCGGCATGCCGTCGAGTTCGACGACAGCGGCCAGATCGGCCGCCGCTACAGGCGGCAGGACGAGATCGGCACGCCCTGGGCGTTCACGACCGACGAGCAGACGCTCGAGGACGAGACCGTGACGGTGCGCGACCGCGACTCGCTCACGCAGGAGCGGCTGCCGCTCGCCGGGGTCGCCGGCTGGCTCGACGACGCCGTCGAACGCGAGTGGAGCTCGCCGAAGTCGTGAGACGCGCCGCGCATCGCCCTCCTGCTCGTGCTCGCGGCGGCCGGTTGCGGCGGCACGAAGACCGTCACCGTCACGACGACCGCCCCGACGATAACCGTGCACCGTGTCGACCGACCCCGACCGGGACGGCGGCGGGCCCGTGCCTCGCGTCGGCCCTGACGGGAAGCTTCGCGGTCATCCCCGGAAGCCCCGGCGCGGGCCAGATCAGCTACCGGCTGCGGCTGACGAACCAGTCGGACGCGCCGTGCTTCGTCACGGGCCTTCCCGTCGTGCAGCTGCTGGACGCGCAGGGCGGGAAGCTGCCGACGAACGTCTCGCCCGCCCATCCGGGCACCGCGACGGCCGTCCGGGTCGACCTCGCCCCGGGCGACGCGGCCGCCGCCGACGCGCGCTTCTCGCCGGACATCCCCGGCGGCAGCGAGCCGACCGACGCGCCCTGCGAGCCGAAGTCGGCCACGCTTCGCGTGACCGTCGGCGCCGGCTCGGTCGACGCACCCGTCGACCCGCCCACCCCGGTGTGCGAGCGCGGGACGCTCAACTTCTCGAACTTCACTGCTGCGCAGTAGCGGCGCGCTCGAGCAGCCGCTCGTTCGGACCGAAGCCGAGCTTCTCGTACAGCGAGTGCGCGTCGCGCGTGTGCAGCACCCACCGTCTGCCGGCGTACGGTCCGCCTTCCACCGCCTGGCGCACGAGCTCGACGCCGAGGCCGCGGCCGCGATGCGCGTCGAGCACGTAGACGTCGGCGAGGTAGACGAAGCCCGCGGCGTCGCAGTCGACGGCGCGCGCGAACCCGACCTGCGCGCCCTCGTGGTAGAGCCCGACGACGTACCCGCTGGCATCGATCAGCTCGTCCTGCCGCTCCCGCGTCCGGCCCTTTGCCCAGTACGACTCTCCCCCGACGTAGGCGTGCACCGCCTCGCGGTCGAGCCGCGTGCGGTCGTCGTCGAGCTCGTAGGCGTCCCCGAGGTCGCGGCGCATCGCGGCTACGCAGAGAGCGTCTTCAGGCGGAAGCCGCCGTTCCACTCGTAGCTCGCGGTCACGACGCGAAGCGCGTCACGCGCCGCGCGCGGGCCGGGCTCGAGCCCCACCGCGTCGGCGAGCGGGCTCGCGAGCAGCGCCTCGACGACCGCGATCCCCTCGGGGCTCAGCGCGATCGATTCCGTCTGGTTCGAGCAGGAGCGGCAGATCGCGCCCCCCGCCCTCGGCGAGTAGCCGACGAGGAGCGCGTCGCCCGTGCCGCATTCGGCGCAGCTCGTGAGGTGCGGCAGGTAGCCGCTCAGCCAGAGGAGCTTGAGCTGGAACGCGAGCCCGAGCGGGTCGACCGACGGGCGCTCCGCCGTGTGCGGCAGCGCGTCGAGGAGGTCGAGGAAGCGGGTCAGGGCGGTGAACGCCCGCTCGTTCTGCTCCTGCTCGGGGAAGAGCCTCAGCATCGCCTCCGCGCCGATCAGCCCGACGCTCAGCCGGTAGTAGTCGTCGCGGGCCGTCTGGTGCGGCCGGACGAGCTGGACGCCGGTGATCGTCTGGAGCTCGCCCGAGCCCTGGTGGAGCTGGAGCTCGACGTGCGACAGCGGCTCGAGGCGGCCGCCGAAGCGGGACGTCGTCTTGCGGACGCCCTTCGCGACCGCGCCGAGGCGGCCGCGGGCGGCCGTGTAGAGGTGGAGGACGCGGTCCGCCTCGCCGAAGCGGATCGAGCGCAGCACCACGGCCTCGGTCGTATAGGAGCGCCCGGCCATGCCCTGCCGAGTCTAGGCACGGGAACGGATCGAGCCGGATACGCGTTGAAAGAGGTGATGGTCCGGATTCAGATGTATACGACCCGCTGGTGCGGCTACTGCGTGCGGGCGAAGGCGCTGCTCGACGCGAAGCAGGTGCCCTACGAGGAGATCTCGCTCGACGACGATCCGGCGTTCCGGCAGCGCCTCCAGCAGCTGACCGGCGGCTGGACGGTGCCGCAGATCCTGATCGACGGCGAGCCGGTCGGCGGCTACACGGAGCTGTGGCGCCTCGAGCGCGACGGCCGCCTGGACGAGCTCGTCGCGGCCTGAGCCGCGGGCGACTCCGGCTGGCACACCGGGCAGAACCACGTCCCCCGGCCGCCGACCCGCGACTTCGCGATCGGCGTGCCGCAGCGGTCGCAGGGCTCGCCGCCGCGGCCGTAGACCTTGAACTCGTTCTGCATCGCGCCCTCGCCGCCGTCCGGCAGCCGGTAGTCGCGGAGGGTCGAGCCCTGACGCGCGATGCCGTGCTCGAGCGCGCGTCGGATCGCGCGGTGCAGCCGGCGCAGCTCGCCGCGGTCGAGGCTCTCGGCCGGCCGCAGCGGATGGAGGCGCGCGCGCCAGAGCGCCTCGTCGACGTAGATGTTCCCGAGGCCCGCGAGCGTGCGCTGGTCGAGGAGCGCCGCCTTGATCGGGGCCCGCCGCTTCTGCAGGCGCTCCCCGAGCCGTGCCGCGGTGAAGAGCGCGTCGAGCGGCTCGTCGCCGACCTTCGCGGCGAGGTAGGGCTCGAGCTCGCCCGGCTCGAGCAGGAGCCACGTGCCGAAGCGGCGGACGTCGCGGTAGCCCACCTCCGAGCCGTCGTCGAGCGTGACGACCGCCCTCCGGTGCGCGTCCTCGTCGAGGGCGCGATCCGAGTGCCGCAGAGAGCCCGTCATGCGGAGATGGATGAGGAGTGCGCGGCCCGACTCGAAGCGGACGATCAGGTACTTGCCGCGGCGTGCGACCTCGACGACGCGCTCGCCCTCGAGCTCGGCCGCGACCTCGGCCGGCTCGAACGGCCGCACGAGCCGCGGGTCGAGGATCTCGACGCGCTCGAAGCGCCGGCCCTCGAGCACCGGCGCGATCCGCGTGCGGACGGTCTCGACCTCGGGCAGCTCGGGCACGAGCTCACGCTAGCGGCGCATCCCCATCCTGCCAGCCGATCGTGTCGAGCACGATCGACCGCGGGCGCGGAGGCTCGCCGCCCAGCTCGTAGGCGGAGAGCACGTCGGCGGCGGCCTCACGGGCGCTCGTCTCGTCGTGCGCATGGATCTCGGCGAGCGCCTCGCCCTCCTCGACGGCGTCCCCGCGCTTCTTCACGCACACGATCCCGACCGCGTGGTCGATCGGATCGTCCTTGGCGAGCCGTCCGGCGCCGAGGTGGACGGCCGCCACGCCGACGGCGCGGGCGCCGAGCCCGTGCACGTACCCGGCGCGGGGCGCGAAGACCTCGCGGACGAGCGGCGCCCTCGGCAGGGCGTCCTCGTCGGGGTCGCCGCCCTGCGCGCGGATCCAGCGCTCGTACGCCGCCGTCGCCGAGCCGTCCGCCACCGCCTGCTCGGCGCGGCTGCGGCCCTCGTGGCGGTCGATCCCGAGGTCGGAGAGTGCGAGCAGGTGCGCGCACGAGTCGAGCACGAGCTCGGTGAGGTCCGGCGGCCCGTCGCCCCGGACCGTCGCCTGAGCCTCGGCCACCTCGAGCGCGTTGCCGACGGCCCGGCCGAGCGGCTGATCCATGTCCGTGAGGACGCAGACGACGTCGCGGCCGGCGCGCTGCCCGAGCGCGAGCATCGTCTCCGCCAGCACCTGCGCGTCCGGCAGGGTCTTCATGAACGCGCCGTCTCCCACCTTGACGTCGAGCACGATCGCGTCGGCGCCCGCGGCGATCTTCTTCGACATGATGCTCGCGGCGATGAGCGAGACGTTGTCGACCGTCGCGGTCACGTCGCGGAGCCCGTAGAGCTTCTTGTCGGCGGGGACGAGATCCGCGGTCTGACCGACGATCGCGAGCCCGATCGCCCTCACCTGCTCGATGAAGCCCTCGGTCGTCAGCTCGACGCTGAACCCCGGGATCGCCTCGAGCTTGTCGAGCGTCCCGCCGGTGTGCCCGAGGCCGCGCCCGCTCATCTTCCCGAACGGCACGCCGCAGGCGGCGACGATCGGCCCGACGGCGAGCGTCGTCTTGTCACCCACCCCGCCCGTCGAGTGCTTGTCGACCACGCGGCGTCCGAGCGCCTCGCCGAGGTCGATCGTCTCGCCGCTGCGCACCATCGCATCGGTGAGCGCGAACGTCTCCGCGGTCGAGAGGCCCTGGAAGTAGACGGCCATCATGAACGCCGCGAGCTGATAGTCGGGCACGTCGCCGCGCGTGTACGCGAGGACGAGCTCGGCGAGGTCGTCCGCCGGCAGCTCCTGCCCGTCGCGCTTGCGCTGGATGAGCTCGACGGCGCGGATCACGGCGCGCCGGGCCTCACGGGGCGAGGATCGGCTGGCCCGGGATGCCGCGCGAGGGCGCCTTCCCCTTCAGCCACGCGTTCACCGTCGCGCCGACGTCTGCGAACTCGCCTTCGTGCACCTGCCCGGAGGCGTTGCGCCCGGCGACGTACGCCAGCAGCATCGCGTGCTCGCGGGAGTGATCGGTCGACGGCGTCGTCGGGTCGCACCCGTGGTCGGACGTGATGATCAGGAGGTCGTTCGGGCGGAGCGCCTCGAGCAGGTCCGGGAGGCGCCGGTCGAAGTCCTGCAGGCAGCGGTGGAAGTTCACCGGGTCGTTCCGGTGGCCCCAGAGCGAGTCCGTCTCGACGAGGTTGCAGAACACGAACCCCGAGTCGAGCTCCTGCAGCAGCTTCTCGACCTGCTGAATCCCCTCGATATTCGACTTCGTGGGATGGGAGTCGTCGATGTCGACGCCTGCGAAGATGTCGCTGATCTTGCCGACCGCGTGCACCTTCATGCCCGCGTCGCGGACGAGCGAGAGGTAGTTCGGCCTGCGCGGCTCGAGCGAGTAGTCGTGCCGGTTCGGCGTGCGCACGTAGTTGTCGGGCGTCCCGGTGAACGGCCGAGCGATGACGCGGCCGACGGCGTGCTTGCCGGTGAGGAGCTCGCGCGCGATCTTGCACGCCTCGTACAGCTCGTCGAGCGGCACCGTCTCTTCGTGAGCGGCGATCTGGAACACCGAGTCGGCCGACGTGTAGACGATCCACTTCCCGGTCTTCTGATGCTCCTCGCCGAGCTCCTGGATGATCTCCGTCCCCGACGCCGCCTTGTTGCCGATGACGCCGCGCCCCGTGCGGTGCATGAACGGGTCGATCACGTCGTGCGGAAACCCGTGCGGGTACGTGGGGAACGCCTGCGCGGTGACGATGCCCATCAGCTCCCAGTGGCCGGTCGTCGTGTCCTTGCCCTTCGACCGCTCGAAGAGCCGGCCCGCGACCGCCGGAGCCCCCGGCTGCGCCGGGCAGCCCTCGAGCTCCTCGACGTTTCCGAGCCCGAGTGCCTCCATGTTCGGCAGGTCGAGGCCGCCGACCGCCTTCGCGACGTTCGCGAGCGTGTTGGAGCCCTCGTCGCCGTAGTCGCCGGCGTCCGGCAGCTCGCCGGCGCCGACGGCGTCGAGGACGATCACGCATGCTCTGGGTCCTGCGGCCTTGGGCATCGAAGCTATTCTAGGTTCGGCATGGACAACGTCCTCGGGCTACTCGCTTTCCTCGTCTACATCGCCGTCGTGATCTCGGTCGCGGCAGGTGTGACGTGGCTCGTCGTCCGGCTCACCCCGGCGAAGAAGCCGAAGGCCACCCCGGAGACGTAGCCGTCCGCCGGCGGCCGCCGGGCTCCGTCACGCGCGGCTCAGTCGAGCGACGAGGCGAAGCTTCGGAGCTCGTGAAGCGGCGTGTACGGAAGGTCGTGCGCCTCGGCGACGGGCTCGTAGGTGATCTTCCCCTCGAGCACGTTGACGCCGCGGGCGAGCGCCTTGTCGCGGGCGACCGCCTCGGCGAGGCCGTGCTCTGCGATCGCCTCGACGTACGGCAGCGTCGCGTTCGTGAGCGCTTTCGTCGAGGTGATCGGCACGCCGCCCGGCATGTTCGCGACGCAGTAGTGCGTAACGCCGTCGACCTCGTAGACCGGGTCGCTGTGCGTCGTCGGCTTCGCCGTCTCGACGCAGCCGCCCTGGTCGATCGCGACGTCGACGATCACCGCGCCCTTCTTCATCACCCCGAGCATGTCGCGCGTCACGAGCTTCGGCGCCCGGGCGCCGGGAACGAGCACGGCGCCGATCACGACGTCGGCTTCGGCGATCGACGACTCGATCTGCAGCGTCGACGACATCACCGTGCTCACGCGGCCGGAGAGGATCTCGTCGAGATAGCGCATGCGGTCGATCGAGCGGTCGAGGATCGTCACCTGAGCGCCGAGGCCGATCGCGATGATCGCGGCGTTGTAGCCGACGACGCCGCCGCCGAGCACGAGCACGCGCCCGGGCGCGACGCCGGGGACGCCGCCGAGCAGCAGGCCGCGTCCGCCGAGCGGCTTCTCGAGGAAGTACGCGCCGGCCTGCGCCGCAAGGCGCCCGGCGATCTCGCTCATCGGGGCGAGGAGCGGCAGCCTCCGGTCGTCGGTCTCGACGGTCTCGTACGCGACGGCTGCGATGCCGCTGTCGACGAGCGCACGCGTCAGCGGCTCGTCGGCGGCGATGTGGAGATACGTGAAGAGCACGAGCCCCTCGCGGAGGCGCGTGTACTCCGCCTCGACCGGCTCCTTCACCTTGAGGAGGAGCTCGGGCTGCGACCAGACGTCGTCGACGGAGACGATGCGCGCACCGGCGCGCTCGTAGTCCTCGTCCGGGAACGAGCTGCCGTCGCCGGCGGTCGTCTCGATCAGAACCTCGTGCCCGCCGCGGACGAGCTCGCGCGCACCCGCAGGCGTCAGCGCGACGCGGTACTCGTCGGTCTTGATCTCCTTGGCGACGCCGATCCGCAAGACGCGCGGACTCTAGCTGGCGCGACGGGCCCGGAGAAAGAGCAGGAGGCCCGCGATGCTCTTGGCGTCCTCGAGCTCGTCGAGCCGCGCGTCGAGCTCGCCGGCCGGCCAGCGCACGACCTCGACGTCCTCGTCGTCGTCCAGGTCGGTCGCCCCGGGCCGGACGCCCTCGGCGAGGAAGATCACCATGTGCTCCCGGCAGAAGCCGGGCGTCGTCCAGAAGGCGCCGAGCTCGGTCCAGGCGCCGCCGGTCAGGCCGCACTCCTCGCGGAGCTCGCGCTTCGCGGTGGCGAGCGGATCCTCGCCCGCCTCCCGCGTCCCCGCCGGCAGCTCGACGAGCGGCTTCCGCGCCGGCTCTCGCAGCTGCCGCACGAGCCAGACGTCCTCGTTCTCGTCGACCGCCACGATCGCGACCGCGCCGGGGTGCTCGACGATCTCGCGCTCGTTCTCGCCCCACCGCTCGAGCGTGACGTCGATGAGCGATCCGTCGTACACCGTGCGCGACTCGTCCGGCTTCATGCGGCGAGGCGCTCGACGAGCGCACGCTCCTCCGGCCCGAACCACGGCGGCTTGCCCGCGGCCGCGTTCTCGGCCGGCCGCCCGGGCCGCGACGTCGCCGGTATCGCCACGTCGACCCGCTCGTCCGAGAGCACCCATTTCAGAAGAGCCTGCCCCCAGGTCTCGACGCCGAAGGGGCGCAGGGGCTCGAGCGCGGAGGCGCTCGGCGGGCGGCGGACGAGCGAGCCCTCGCCGAGCGGCCGCATGACGATCACGGCCACGCCGAGCTCCGCGGCGAGCGGCAAGAGCTCGCGCTCCACCTCGCGCTCGTGTGGGTTGTAGGGAAGCTGCACGACGTCGAACCGCCGCGTGCGGAGCGCCTCGGCCAGCTCGCCGAACGCGCTCGCTGCGTAGTGCGTCACACCGAGCTTCGACACTCGCCCTTCGTCGCGCTCGGGCCCGAGCCAGGCGAGCTGCCCGCGCCAGGCGGCGAGGTTGTGGATCTGCTCCACGTCGACCCGGCCGAACCATTCGAGCTGGCGCCGGTACTGCTCGCGTCCCTCCTCGACGGACTGCGACCAGATCTTCGTCGCGACCGTCGCGTCGCCGCGGCGGCCGTCGAGGGCGGCGCCGAGCGACGCCTCGGCTCCGCGGTACATCGGCGACGAGTCGAACACGCGAACGCCGGCGTCGAGCGCCGCCGCGACGACGCGCCCGGCCAGCACCGAGTCGGCGCCGAACGTGTTCCAGGTGCCGAGCCCGACCACCGGGCCGAGCCGCCGCTCCTCCATCAGGCGGCGCGTGCCGCGTCGACGAGCGCGAGCGTCACCTCGACCATCCCGTCGAGATCCTCGACGGCGATCCTCTCGTCGGGCGTATGGATGTCGGTCATGCCGTTCGCGAGATTGGCGCAGCGCCGGCCGCGCTCGATGAACACGTTCGCGTCGGCGCCGCCGCCCGAGAGCGCATACGACGGCTCGTGGCCGCACGCGGCGAGGGCGGTTGCCGCGAGCGTCACGACGTCGTCGTCGCGCTTGAACCGGTAGCCGCGATAGCTCTTGCGGATCTGCGTCTCGACCTCGCAGTCGCCTGCAGTCGCGGCGAACGAGAACGCATCCAGCATCTCCTGCACGATGTCGTGGAGCTTCGTCTCGCTCTGCGAGCGCGCCTCGGCGACGAACGTGCACCACTCCGGGATGATGTTCGTCGCGGTGCCGCCGTTGATGACGCCGACGTTCGCCGTCGTCTCCTCGTCGACGCGGCCGAGCCGCAGGTCGGCGATCGCCTTTGCGGCGGCCTGCACCGCGGAGCGCCCCTCCTCCGGGAACATCCCGGAGTGCGCGGCGCGGCCGTGGAAGCGCACCTCCATCGACTCCGACCACGGCGCGCCGAGGATGATCTCGCCCGGCGCAGCCGCCTGGTCGTAGACGTAGCCGACCTCCGCGCGCAGGCGATCGTGGTCGAAGGCGTAGGCGCCGACCAGGCCGACCTCCTCCATCGGCGTGAACACGAGCTCGATGCCCGCGTGGGCCCGGTTCTCGGCGAGGACGCGACGGACGCCCTCGAGCATCTGCACGACCGCGGATTTGTTGTCTGCGCCGAGGATCGTGCCGCCGGCATTCCGCACGACGCCGTCCTCGACCACTGGCTCGAGGGGCCCCGACGGCGGTACGGTGTCGAGGTGGGCGCAGAAGAAGAGCGGCGTGCCTTCCACCGTCGGCTCCAGGCGGGCGTAGATGTTCCCGCTCGTCGAGCCGATCTCGGGGCCGCACCCGTCCTCGTCCGGCTCGAGGCCGAGACCGCGGAGGTAGCGCAGCACGGCGTCCGCCATCGCGCGCTCCTCGCCCGGCGGGCTCGGTATCGCGGCGAGCTCCAGGAAGAGGTCGAGCGTCTCGCTTCCGGATGCCACGGCTCGATCCTATGATGCGCGCCCCCACGAGCGCGGCAAGCACCCTCATCCAGACGGCCCTCGTCGGCGAGGCCCTCGAGAACGGCCCCGCGCTCGTCTTCGTCGCGGACGACGACATGCGCTACATCGCGGTCAACGCGTTCGCCTGCGAGGCGCTCGGCTACACGCGAGCGGAGCTTCTCGGCCTCGGCGTCTCCGACGTCGCACGCGATCCGAACGCGGCGAAGGAGTACGAGGAGATGCTCGCACGCGGCTCACGCCACGGCGAGACGAAGCTCACCCGGAAGGACGGCAGCGAGGTTGCGTTCTTCTACCGCGCCGCGAGGACGATCGTCGCCGGCCTCGAGCTCTTCGTCGCGGTCGGCTTCCTCGACGCGTAGCTACACGGCGACCGTCTGACCGCTGCGCGACCGCGCACGGACGAGGGCGGCGGCGACGAACCCCTGGAAGAGCGGCGCAGGCCTCGTCGGGCGCGACTTGAACTCGGGGTGGAACTGGCTCGCGACGAACCACGGATGATCGGGCAGCTCGACGATCTCGACGAGCCGCCCCTGCTCGAACGTCCCCGAGATGACGAGGCCGCTCTCGACGAGCTTCTCGCGGTAGATGTTGTTCACCTCGTAGCGGTGACGGTGGCGCTCGAGGATGACCGCCTTGCCGTAGAGCTCGCGGGCGCGCGTCCCCTCCGCGACCTCGACCGCACGCGCGCCGAGCCGCATCGTCCCGCCGAGATCCTCGATGCCCTTCTGCTCGGGCAGCAGGTCGATCACGGGATACGGCGTCTCGGGATCCATCTCGGTCGAGTTGGCACCTTCGAGGCCCGCGACGTGGCGGGCGAACTCGGAGACCGCGACGTGCATGCCGAGGCAGATGCCGAGATACGGGATGCCGCGCTCGCGCGCGACGCGGCACGCGAGGATCTTGCCTTCCCAGCCGCGCGACCCGAAGCCGCCGGGGACGAGGACGCCGTCGACTCCCTCGAGCAGGCTCGCCGCCTCCTCGTACGACATGTTCTCGGCGTCGACCCAGCGCAGGCGGACGGCGCAGCCGCTGTGCAGCCCGGCGTGCTTCAACGCCTCGTGCACGGAGAGGTACGCGTCCTGGAGCTTCACGTACTTGCCGACGAGCGCGATCTCGACGAGCTCGCGCCGCTCGTCGATGCGCTTCGTGAGCTCCGCCCATTCGCCGAGGTGGACCTCGCCCGCCTCGAGCCCGAGCTTCTCGCAGACGAGGCGGTCGAGGCCCTCGGCCTGGAGGATCTCGGGGATGAGGTAGACGTCGGGGACGTCGGGGCTCGCGACGACGGCGCCCGGGTCGACGTCGGCGAAGAGCGCGATCTTGTCGCGGATCTCGCGCGAGAGCTGCTCGTGCGAGCGGCAGACGATGACGTCGGGATGGATGCCGATGCGGCGGAGCTCGTTCACCGAGTGCTGGGTCGGCTTCGTCTTCAGCTCGCCGGCGGCCTCGATGAAGGGAACGAGGGTGACGTGGATGTACATCACGTTCTCGGGGCCGACCTCGCGCCGGAACTGCCGCATCGCCTCGAGGAACGGCAGCGACTCGATGTCGCCGACGGTGCCGCCGATCTCGGAGATCACGACGTCGGTGGGCTCCGTCTCCGCCGCGCGCTTGATGCGCGCCTTGATCTCGTTCGTGATGTGCGGGATGACCTGCACCGTGGCGCCGAGGAACTCGCCCTTCCGCTCCTTGCGGAGCACGGTCTGCCAGATCGCGCCCGCGCTGTGCGACGAGTTCTGCGACGAGTTCTCGTCGACGAAGCGCTCGTAGTGCCCGATGTCGAGGTCGGTCTCGGCGCCGTCCTCGGTGACGAACACCTCGCCGTGCTGGAACGGGCTCATCGTTCCCGGGTCGACGTTCAGGTACGGGTCGAACTTCTGGAGCTGCACGCGCAGGCCGCGGGACTTGAGCAGCCGGCCGAGGGAGGCGGCGACGATTCCCTTGCCGAGTGCCGAGACGACGCCCCCGGTCACGAAGACGTACTTGGGGGCCCGTGCGCTCACGGGATTCAAAGGTAGCAGCGACGGAGGTCGGCGCGGCTCAGGATCGCTCGCCCGTGCGGAGGAGCGCGTGCAGCCGCTCGAGCGCGCGCCGTGGATACGCACGCCTGAGGCCGACGAGCCACGGGCCGTCGACGACGAGCGACACCTCCGTGGAGCGCTCGTCGACGGCGCGGAGCCGGAGATCCGCCTCGATCCGGTCGGCGATCAGCTGGAACACGATGTGCTCGAGCGGCGCAACCTCGAGGACGAGCAGGGTGCCGGACGCGTGCGGGCGGCGGACGAGGCCCGGCACGTCCGGGCCGATCACCCTCCAGCGCGCGCCCGGCGCGAGGCCCCGGCGGTCGGGCTCGACGCCGGAGACGCCGGGCCACCAGTCGGCGAGGTTGTAGGGCTCGGCGAGGAAGGCCCAGACGTCGTCGACCGGCGCGAGGATCAGCCGGTCAGCCGCGAACCGTGGCAAGGAACTCCTGGCCGCCGAGCATCCGCTCGAGCTCCGCCTTGCGCTCCGCGGCGTCGAGCTCCGCGATCTGCGTGTGCGTCGGGTCGCCCGGCACCTTTTCGACGCGGAAGTGGCGGTCGGCGAGGGCCGCGATCTGCGGCAGGTGCGTGATCGTGATCACCTGCGCGCGCTCGGCGAGCCGCTGCAGGACCCGGCCGACCGCGTTCGCCGTCTCGCCGCCGATGCCGGCGTCGATCTCGTCGAAGACGAGCGTCTCACCGCCTGCCACCGCGGCGATCGCGAGCGCGATGCGCGAGAGCTCGCCGCCGGACGCCGTCTCGGCGACCGGGCCGAACGGCATGCCCGCATTCGGGCGGACGAGGAAGACCGCCTCGTCGGCCCCGGTCGAGCCGCCGTCGCGCTCGGCGAGCTCGCAGGCGAACTCCCCCTCGCCCATGCCGACGTCGTGGAGCTCCGCGGCGACGGCGTCGGCGAATGCGGGAGCCGCCGCATTCCGCTCGGCTCGCAGCTCGAGCGCGAGCGCGTCGACGCGTGCCTGCGCAGCCTCGACCGCGGCCGCCGCAGCCTGCCCCGGGTCGACACCGTCCTCGAGCCCCTCGAGCTCGGCGCGCGCCTCGGCCGCACGGCCGAGGAGCTCCTCGTAGGTCTGGCAGCGGAAGCGGCGCCGGGCCTCGGCGATCGCGTCGAGCGAGCCCTCGATCTCCTCGAGCCGGCCCGGCTCCGCCTCGAGCGAGGCGAGGAACGAGTGCAGGGCGGACGCGGTCTCGCGGAGCCGCAGCTCGACGTCGCGGAGCTCGTCGCCCGCGCGCTCGAGCTCTGGGGCGAGGCGCTCGAGCGGCGCGATCGCGCGCTCTGCGAGGGCGGCGAGGCCGGCGGCGCCCTCCCCGTCCTCCGGCGCGAGCGCGCGCGCCGCGGTCGACGCCGCGTCCGCGAGCTCGGACACGTGCCGGAGCCGCTCGCGCTCGTCGCGGAGCTGCTGCTCGCCGCCCGCCTCCATGCCGTCCGTGTGCTCGACGAGCGCACGGAGCTCGGCGAGGCGCGCCTCGGCGTTCGCGGCGTTCGCGGTGAGCTCCTCGTGCCGGCGCCGGGCCGACAGGAGCTCGCGCCACGCGCTGCGGGCGTCGTCGCGGCGGCGCAGCTGCTCCTCGCCGCAGAAGCGGTCGAGCACCTCGAGCTGATACGAGGGCCGCGCGAGCCGGCGCTGCTCGAACTGCCCCGACATCGCGATCACCCGCTCGACCGCGGCGGCGACGTCCTCCCGCGCTGCGGCGCGCCCCCACGCGAAGGCGCGCGTGCGGCCCGCGGCCGAGACGCGGCGGGCGACGAGGAGCGCCTCCTCGTCCTCCGGGCGGAGCTCCGCGAGCTCCTCGAGCTCTGCGGGCAGGTCGAGCTCGGCCTCGACGTAGGCCTCGTCGCCGGCCGGCCCGACGAACGACTCGTCGCCCTTCTGGCCGAGCAGGAGGCCGACGGCCTGGGCGAGGATCGTCTTGCCCGCGCCGGTCTCGCCGGTGATCGCATTCAGGCCAGGCGAAAGCTCGAGCTCTGCCGCTCGGATGAGCACGAGGTTCTCGATGCGCAGGCGGCGCAGCATCGAGAGCCATCGTAGAGGGGCACTAGGACGAGAATGTCTCGCGGTAGCGCCCGAAGAACGTCGTCTCCGGCATCGTCGCCAGCAGGCTCCGCTGGGCGCAGAGGTAGATCGAGCTCTCGGCGTCGGGGGCGAGCTCGCCCACCTGGCGGCCGTCCACGAGGACGGCCGCGGCGACGTCCGTGCTCGCGTTGCGGACGGTGACGGTGAGCCCGCGCGGCACGACGAGCGGCCGCGCATGGAGCGAGTGCGGGGCGATGAACGTGACCGAGAGGGCGTCGAGGCCGCGCACGAGCACGGGGCCGCCGTTCGAGAGGTTGTACGCGGTCGAGCCCGACGGCGTCGCGCAGATCATCCCGTCGCACGGGACGGTGCCGAGGTCCTCGCCGCCCACGGCCCAGGCGAGCTCGATCATGCGCCCGAGCGTCGAGCTCGTCGTGACGACGTCGTTCACGGCGACGTGCGTGTCGCCGTTCAGCGCCACCTCGAGCGTCGGCAGCTCGACGGGTACGAACTCGCCCGCGAACGCCCGGGCGAGGTCGCGCTCCAGGTCGTCCGGACGGATCGAGGCGAGGAACCCCACGCGCCCGAAGTTCACCCCGAGGACGGGCACGCCGGAGCCGAGAAGCCGGGCGAGCGTGCGGAGGATCGTGCCGTCGCCCCCGAGCGCGACGACGAGATCGGCGGCGCGGATGTCGTCGACGATCGCGACGCCGGAGGAGGCGGCGACGGCGCGCACGCGCCCGACGGCCTCGTGCACGTCGCGGCGGCCGTGCGTGACGACCGCGGCGGTGCTAACCGGCCGCGACCGCTGCGTCGATTCGCTCGTCGAGGTCATCGGGAAGCGTGGGGTTCGTCGGATTGGGTGAGGTGGAGGAAGAACTCCCGGTTGCCCTTCGGGCCGGGAAGCCCGGAGTCTACGACCCCGACCACGCTCGCCTGCCAGCCGAGCGCCGCTGCGGCAACCTCGTGCAGCACGCGCGCCCGCACCGACGGGTCGCGCACGACGCCGCCCTTGCCGACGTCGGCGCGGCCCGCCTCGAACTGCGGCTTGACGAGCACGACCGCCTGCCAGCCCGGCGCCGCAAGTGCGAGGGCGGGCGGCAGCGCCAGCCGGACCGAGATGAACGAGACGTCGCAGACGACGAGCTGCGGCGCGAACGGCAGCTCCGTGAGGCCGCGGGCATTGACCCGCTCGAGCACGACGACGCGCGGGTCGTCGCGGAGCCGCGGGTGCAGCTGCCCGTAGCCGACGTCGACCGCGATCACGCGCGCCGCACCTCGCTGGAGGAGCAGGTCGGTGAAGCCGCCGGTGGACGCGCCG
This sequence comes from uncultured Actinomycetes bacterium, assembly GCA_963831405.1. Lineage (GTDB taxonomy): Bacteria > Actinomycetota > Thermoleophilia > Gaiellales > Gaiellaceae > Palsa-739. The sequence goes on along the minus strand of CAWHPX010000017.1, from coordinate 227,038 downwards.
ACGTCGAGGCAGTCGAGGCCGGCGGGATCGACGCCGAGGCGGTCGAGCCCGTTCGCGAGCTTGTCGCCGCCGCGGGAGACGTAGGCCGGCCCGCGCTCGACGCGCAAGGGCGCGTCCTCGTCGACCTGCTGGCCCGGCTTGTCGAAGCCCGGGACGAGGCCGGCCATCACGAGCGCCTGCGCCTGCGCGCGCGAGCCGACGAGGCCCCGCTCGACGAGCAGCACGTCGAGTCGCTTCTTCACGGCCGGCGGCTCATCGGCGCGCGATGCCCCAGCGGCCCTCGAAGGCCTCCCCCGGCTCGAGCCGGATCACGTCGTCGCCGGTGCGGAAGGCGTTCGGCGGGCAGGTCATGGGCTCGACGGCGAGCGCGCGGCGCGCGACGTCGGGCTTGTCGTCGCCCGTGAAGAGCTGCACGTACCTCCACGCCTCGTCTGCCCAGACGACGACGTCGCCCACCTGGAGCCGCCACGGCCCTTCGAGCGGGAGCGTGTCGTCGTAGCGCTTCGCGCCGATCGTGTTGCCCTGAAGCGTCATGTCGTCGACACGGCCGCTCGGGGCCGCGATGTACGGGTGGTGCCCGGCGCCGAAGGGGCACGCGCGGTCGCCGAGGTTCTCCGCCGTCGTGCGCACCGACAGCCCCTCGCCGTCGAGTGCGTACTCGACGCGGAGCCGCAGCGTGAACGGATAGCCGGGCTGCGGATGCACGACGTGCTCCATCGTCACGCGCGCGTCGGCGCGCTCGACGGCATGCCAGCTCGCCCAGCGCACGAGCCCGTGGATCGCGGAGCCGCTCGACGGCTCGGTCAGCGGGAGCCGGTGCTCGGCCCCGTCGAAGGTGTACGCGCCCTGCGAGAGCCGGTTCGGCCACGGGGCGAGCACCTGCCCGCGACCCGAACGGCAGATCTCGTCCTCCGCGTAGCCGTCGAGCACGCCCTCCCAGCTGCGAAGGCCGCCCCCGACCTCGACGACGACGACCCGCTCGCCGCCGTGACGCAGCTCGAACTGCTCGCCCGAAGGGCTGACCGCCATGCGCGCAAGGCTACTGCGGCGCGCCGCCGCCTCTCAGGCGCCGGCGCCCGCCGTGCAGACCCAGCCGCCGGACTTCTGGTCTGCGACGACCGCGCGGCGAGGAGAACGGCGAGCCGTCAGGCGCGGCCCGCCCGGTGGCCTCGCGGCCGGGCCGGCGCCGACCATGCGCGCACGCTCCTCGTCCGTCCACTTCGCCCTCGGTCCTGCCACCCCACGCCGGTCTCCTGCATCGGCACGAGGCCGTGCGTCCTCGAGGCAACGTCCCTCGTTCGGGCTACGCGGTGCGGACTGCGAGCCCGTCGACGATCTCGCGGAGGACGCTCGTGTCCGCGCCGACCTCGCCGAGCCGCGCACGGGCGCGGTCGGCAGCCTCGTCCGCGAGCCGGCGCGCTCCGTCGACGCCGTGCGTTGCGACGTAGCCGTCGCCGTCGAGGATGTCGTCGACGATCTGGAAGAGCAGCCCGAGCTCGGCGCCGAAGGCGCGCCACGAGACCTGCTCGCCCTCGGGAACCTGCGCCACGGAGAGCGCGAGCCCCACCGCCGCCTCGAAGAGGCAGCCCGTCTTCAGCCTGTGCAGCGTCGCCTCGTCGGCGGCGCTCGCCGTGATGTCGAGGTACTGGCCTCCGATCATCCCGAGCGTCGCACCGGCGAGCTCGCGCGCCACGAGCGGGGTGTCGTACGACGTGGCGAGCCGGAACGCCTCGGCGAGGAGAGCGTCCCCTGCGAGGATGCCGACGGCCTCCCCGTACTGCTTCCACGTCGACGGCTGCCCGCGCCGCTCCTCGTCGTTGTCGAGCGACGGCAGGTCGTCGTGCACGAGCGAGAACGTGTGCACGAGCTCGAGCGCGCAACCCGCCTGCAGCGCCTGCTCCGGCTCGGCGCCGGCAGCCTCCGCCGTCGCAAGGCAGATGACGGGCCGCACGCGCTTGCCGCCGACCGTGATCGAGTAGCGCACCGACTCCGCCTGGCCGTGCAAATGCGGCCAGAGCTCGAGCCCGTCGAGCGCCTCCTCGACGAGCGCGCGCAGCTCGTCAGGGCTTCTGGGCATCGGCCTCCGCCGAGCGCTTCGCCCGCTCGAGCTCCTCCTCGACCGACTTCGCGAGCTCGGACAGCTCACCGAGGATCTCGAGCGCACGGTCCGGCGACCCGCCCTCCTCCTGCGCGATGCGGTCGAGCTCGCCGCGGGCGGCCTCGAGCCGCGCGAGCAGCTCCTCCGCGCGCGATAGGGACTCTTCGGTGCTCATCGGGTTGCGGCCTCCTTGTGGATGCGGTCGAGGATGCCGTTCACGAGCCTGCCGGCCTCCCGGGTCGAATACTGCTTGGCGAGGGTGACGGCCTCGTCGATCACCGCGCTCGCCGGGATCTCGCCCTCGTCCAGCTCGTGGATCGCGATGCGCAGGATCGTGCGCTCGACGGCGCCGAGGCGGTCCGCCGTCCAGCCCGACTCCTCCGCGGCCGCGGTGATCCTGCGGTCGAGCTCGGCCGCGTCGCGCACGACGGCGTCGGTGACGCCGCGCGCGTATGCGTCGACGTCGCCCTCGTAGAGGTCCCCCGGCGGCTGCTCGGTGACGTCCCACTGGTAGAGGAGCGTCAGCGCAGAGCGCCGCGCCTCACGCCGGCTGACCGGCGCCATCTAGCGCAGCTCCTCGATCGTCACGTCGACGGCTTCCACGTCCACGCCGCACATGGTGCCGAGCGCCGAGGACACCTGCGCCTGCACGTCGCGCGCCACCTCGGGGAGCACGCGGCCGTAGGCGACCGAGAGCCCGAGCTCCACCCGCGTGCCGGCCTCGCCGATCTCGATGCCGAGGTGGCGCCTGCGGCGGACGCGTGCGCCCTCGACGGCCTCGGCCGCCGTGACGACGATCTGGTTGAGAGCCGCGTCGGTGACCGTCACCGTGCCGGCGTCGGTGACCACGGTGACCGTCATGACGCCGCGAGCGCCGGGAGCGAGGCGCCCTCCTCCTCGAGGAACGAGGTCGAGTAGTCGCCGCTTCGGAAGGCGGCGCTGCCGAGGATGTCGATCGCCGCCTCCCGCGTCGTCGGGATCCCGCGCACGTCGAGCTCGCGCAGGACGCGGCGCGCACGCTCGATGCACTGGTCGCGGGTCGCGTCGCGGACGATCAGCTTGGCGATCAGCGAGTCGTAGTGCGGCGAGATGACGCTGCCCTCCTCGACGAACGTGTCGATGCGCACGCCGGGGCCGAGCGGAGGCCGGAAGCGCTCGAGCTTGCCGGGCGACGGACGGAAGTCGAGCGAGGGGTCCTCTGCGTTCAGGCGGATCTCGATCGCGTGACCCGAGCGGGGCGCGCGTCCCGTGATCGGCAGCGCCGCTCCGGCTGCGACCTCGACCTGCAGCCGCACGAGGTCGAGCTGCGTGACGAGCTCGGTCACCGGATGCTCCACCTGCAGGCGCGCGTTCAGCTCGATGAACGAGAAGCGGCCGTCGGGGCCGACGAGGAACTCGAACGTTCCCGCGTTCCGGTAGCCGATGTGCGCGCACGCACGCTCTGCGGCCGACTCCATCTCCTCGCGGAGCCCGGCGTCGAGCGCCGGCGACGGCGACTCCTCGATCAGCTTCTGGTGGCGCCGCTGGATCGAGCACTCGCGCTCGCCGCAGGTCAGCACGCCCCCGTGGTCGTCGCAGATGACCTGGATCTCGACGTGCCGCGCGGGTGTGATCGCCTTCTCGACGTAGAGCGTCCCGTCGGCGAACGCCGCCTCCGCCTCGGCCGACGCCCGCGAGTACGCGTCGTCGATCTCCGCGGGGCCCCCGACGAGTCGCATGCCGCGGCCGCCCCCGCCGGCCGCCGCCTTCAGGAGCACCGGATAGCCGAGCTCCTCGGCGGCGGCCCGCGCCTCCGCGAGCGTGGCGGTCCCCTCCGTGCCCGGGACGAGCGGCACGCCGGCCGCGCGCATCTCGGCCTTCGCCTGGGCCTTGTCGCCCATCCGTTCCATGACCGCCGCGGGCGGGCCGACGAACACGAGGTCGTTCTCCTCGCACGCGCGCACGAAGTCGGCGTTCTCGGACAGGAAGCCGTAGCCGGGGTGCACGGCCTCGCAGCCCGTCGTCGTGGCCGCCGCGATGATCGCGGGGATCGACAGGTAGCTCTGCGCCGCCGCCGCCGGGCCGATGCGCACCGCACGGTCTGCGAGCCGCACGTGGAGCGACTCGGCGTCGGCCGTCGAGTACACGGCGACCGCCTCGATGCCGAGCTCGTGGAGCGCACGGATCACCCGCACGGCGATCTCGCCCCGGTTCGCCACGAGGACGCGCGAGAACGGCACTACACGGCGTCGAGCGGGCGCCCGGACAGCGGCTCGAGGTCGAAGAGCACCTGACCGAACTCGACCGGCTGCGCGTTGTCGACGTGGATCTTCCGCACGACCGCCTCGAGATCGGACTTCACCTCGTTCATCAGCTTCATGGCTTCGAGGATGCAGAGCGTCTGCCCTGCGGCGACGACGTCGCCCTCCTCGACGAACGGAGGCGAACCGGGCTCGGGGGCGCGGTAGAACGTCCCGACCATCGGCGACTCGATGCGCACGAAGCCGTTCGCCGGCGGGGCGGGCGGCGCCGCTCCCGGCTCGGGGAGCGCGAGCGGCGCCGAGCTGGCCGCGGCGGCCGGGAGCTCGCTCGACGCGCGCACCGACACGCGCATCCCGTCCTCCTCGATCGTGATCTCGTCGATACCCGACTCCTGGACGATCCGCACGAGCTCGCGAATCCGTTCCGCACGTGCCTTGTCGACGCTCGCGAGCTCGTCGTCGTCGGCGCTCGCACGGCCGCGGATGTTGCGCAGCAGCCGCTCGGCGTCCTCCTCGAAGAGCCCCATGAGGAGGAGCTCCTCCTCGCTCGCGGCCATCCCCTCCGCTTCCTCGCGCAGCTTGCTGAGCGACGGCGCGGCGTCCTCCTCGCTCTCCGGGTCGTGCGTCAGCTCGACGGCGCGCACGATCGCGGGGTCGATCGGCTCCGGCGGCGTCCCGAAGCGGCCCGAGACGAGGGCTCGCAGCTCGTCGACGATCGTCGTGTAGCGGCTCGCGGAGAGGACGTTGATGAGCGACTGCGAGGCGAGCACCTGGCCGATCGGCGCGGCGAGCGGCGGCCACCCCACCTCGGCGCGGATCGCGTCGAGCTCCTCGAGCACCTCGTCGAGGCGGTCGCCGGCGCCCTGGGCGCTGAGCGTCGCATCGAGCCCGGCGACGAGGCCCGCGGGCACGTCGTGCTGCGCGGCGCGGACGGCGACGCGCGGCGCGAGCGGCGCCACGGGCTGGTCGCCGATGTGCTCGTCGACGAGGTCGCATGCCTCCCAGAGCGCCGCGACGTCGACGCCCGGGTCGAGGTTCATGCCGGCGAGGGCCTCCGAGAGCGCCTCGCCGGAGACGCGGTGCAGCGTCAGCGCGAGCGGGAAGATCGCGCAGGCGATGAGCTGCGCGCCCGCACCGGCGGCGGCGAGCGTCGCGGCGAGGGCGCTGCCGCCGGAGCCCTGCACGTAGATCCCGACGGGAAGGCCGCTCGCCTCGGCGAGCGCCGTCACGAGGTGCGCGGCCTTGTGGGGCTGCAGCGAGCCGGTCGGGTCGTGCAGGAGCACGCGGACGGCGCCGAGCTCGGGCAGCGCCTTCGCGCGCTCGATCAGCGTGTCGACCTCGCCCGTCGGGCCCGGGCTGTAGACGAGGCCCGCCTCGAAGTCCCGGTCTGCGGCGACGATCGCCTCCGCCGCCTCCCGGAGGTTCGACACGTCGTTCAGCGGGTCGTGGAGCCGGAAGACGTCGATCCCGTTCTCGGCGGCCGAGGCGACGAAGCGGCGCGCGAAGTCCGCGTCGACCGGCCGGGAGCCCACGAGGAAGCGGCCGCGCAGCGCGAGCCCGAGCGGCGTCTTGACGCGCGACTTGAGCGCGCGGATGCGCTCCCACGGGCTCTCGACGCCCCGCTTGACGGCCCATTCGAAGCAGCCGCCGCCGGAGACCTCGAGGTATGCGAAGCCGGCCCGGTCGAGGATCTCGGCGAGCCGGAGCTGCTCGGCCGCCGGCACCTGGCCGGCGAGCGGCTCCTGGCCGAGCAGGCGGATGGTCGTGTCGGCGAGGGTCGGCACGTGGCGGGACCTTACCGCGCTTCAGCGTGCCACTCCCCGTGCCGATGATCCGAGGGTGCTCGTGGAACACTTTCCGGTCTCGGTCGGCGTCGTCCTCGGTGTCGTGCTCGCAGCCACCGGCATCTTCGTCTTCTCGATGCCCATGTACCGGTCGCCGATCGACAAGACCATGCTCGACTCGACGGCCGGGCATCGCTATTCGGCCGGCGACGTCCGCCGCGCGTTCGCGGTGCGCGGGCTGAGGCTGCCGGCGGCGATCGGCGCGAACGCCGGTGTGACGCTCGCCGGCGGGAGCCCCGATCTGTACGTCTTCGTCGCCAAGCGGGAGCTCGACTCGACGACGCGCGACCCCGCCGCGTTCGAGCGGCGCGTCGGCAACGTGCTCGTGCACTACGGCGGCTCCGACCGGGGCGTTCTCGCCCGGGTCGAGGCTGCGGTCGCCGCACTGCGCGGCTAGTGCTAGACGCCCGCGGCGTCGATCGCCACGCCGGCGACCGTCAGCACCACGGAGCTCGCGACGAAGACCCAGCCTTCCGGCGGGACGAGTTTCGCGTGACGCCAGAAGCGCTTGTTCCCGGTGACCACCATCGCGAGCAGGAGCAGCGCCGCCGCGAACCAGAAGCCGTACGCGATCGAGCGCGTGACGGTCGTCTTGCCGTGTACCGCCCAGAAGACGACGCCGCCGACGAGGGCGGGAACGGCGGCGACGAGCGAGAGCGCGGCGACGGCGCGCACGGTCAGACGCGGGAGATGTAGCGCTTCTCTTTCGGATCGACCTTCAGCCGGTCGCCGACGTTCACGAAGAGCGGCACCTGCACGACGGCGCCCGTCTCGAGCGTTGCGGGCTTCGTCACGTTGGACACGGTGTCGCCCTTCACGCCCGGCTCGGTCTCGACGACGGCGAGCTCGACCGACGCGGGCAGCTGCACGCTCGACGGCTTGCCGTTCACGGCGAGCACCTGCACGGTCGCGTTCGGCTGCATGAACGTGAGCTCCTCCGCGAGCTCCGTGCTGGGCACGGCGAACTGGTCGTAGGTGTCGGGATCCATGAAGTGCGCCTCGGTCCCGTCCTCGTAGAGGAACTGCACGTTCTTCACCTCGGTGTGGACGCGCGGGAACTTCTCGCCGGCGCGGAACGTGCGGTCGACGACCGCGCCGGCGCCGAGGCTGCGCAGCTTCGTGCGGACGAACGCGCCGCCCTTGCCGGGCTTCACGTGCTGGAACTCGAGGATGCGCCAGACCTTGCCGTCCAGCTCGATGTGCATCCCGTTCTTGAAGCTGTTCGTGTCGACCATGTCTGCCATCGCGCGGCGGGCAGTGTAGCTACGAGACGGTGACGAGGTCCTTGCGGAACCCGGTCAGGTTCTCGATCCCGTCGGCGGTGACGACGACGTCGTCCTCGATGCGGATGCCGAACCGGCCCTCGAGGTACACGCCGGGCTCGACCGTGACGACGTTGCCGGGCTGGAGGACGTCGGGCGACTCGGTCGAGAGGCGCGGAGCCTCGTGGACGTCGAGCCCGAGCCCGTGCCCGAGGCCGTGTCCGAGCGTCCCGGAGAACGGGCTCTCGTCGATGACGCTGCGTGCGAGCGCATCGGCGTCGACACCGGAGACGCCGGCGTGGATGCCGCCGAGCGCGGCCTGCTGCGCGCGCAGCACCGTCTCGTACGCGTCCTGCGCCTCGCCGTCGAGCTTGCCGGTCGCGAAGGTGCGCGTGTAGTCCGACGCGTAGCCGTTGATCGTCGTTCCCGCGTCGATGACGACGAGCTCCCCGGCGCCGATCGTCCGGTCCCCCGCGCGGGCGTGCGGGCGGGCGCCGGTCGGGCCGGCGCCGACGATCGACTCGAACGCGAGCCCCTCGCCGCCCTCCTCGTGGAAGAGCTGCGAGAGGTCCCACGAGACCTCACGCTCGGTCCGGCCGACGAACGGCACCTCGGTGAGCCGCTCGAAGACGCGGTCCGTGATCCGGCAGGCCTTGCGGATCTGCTCGAGCTCGCTCTCGTCCTTGACCGCGCGGAGCTTCTCGACCGCGCCGCTCGTCGGCACGAGGTCGAGGCCGCCGTCGCGCAGGACCTCGTAGAGCCCGTACTGGAGCACGCGCTCGAAGCCGACGCGGCCGGAGAGCGAATCCGCGAGCTCGCGGATCAGGTTGCGCTTCGTCATGACGGCCTCGACGCCGTCGACGGCGCGGGCGGCTTCGAAGTAGCGGAAGTCGGTGAAGAGGCGGACACGGTCCTGCTCGACGAAGAGCGCGCAGTTCGAGCTCTGGAAGCCGCACAGGTAGCGGACGTTCGTCGGATCGGTGACGAGCAGCGGCTGCTCGAGCCCGCTGCGGAGGCGGTCGATGCGATTGGTCACGAGGCGTGCTCCTTCAGGTACTGGAGTGCATGACGATATCCCTCGGGGCCTTCGCCGATGAAGCGCGCGGCACAGAGGTCGGCGACGACGGAGACCCGCCGCCACTCCTCGCGCTGGTCGATGTTCGAGAGATGCACCTCGACGATCGGGATCGTCAGCATCTCGAGTGCGTCGTGGATCGACCACGCGTAATGGCTCCATGCGCCCGGGTTGACGACGACGCCGTCGTTGTTGTCGAGCGCGTCGTGGATCCATTTGATGAACTCGGCCTCGCTGTTCGTCTGCCGGCACTGCACGCTCAGCTCGAGCTCGTGCCCCCACTCGTAGATCCGGCTCTCGAGCTCGGCGATCGAGATGCCGCCGTAGAGCTCGGGGTCGCGGCGGCCGAGCACGTTGAGGTTGACGCCGTTCAGGACGAGGACGCGCACCGCGCGATGCTAGCCGTCGATCAGCTCGTCGAGCGCGCTTCGCACGTCCGCGGCCGGGACGGGAACGTCGAAGCGCGGGCCGGCGTCGCCGAGGAGCACGAGGCGGAGCTCGCCGCCGACGGCCTTCTTGTCGCGCTGGAGCGCCTGCCAGGCGAGGTCGCGGTCGACCCGGACGGGCTTCGGCCGGAGGAGCTCCTCGACCTCACTCGTGTCCCGGCCCGACAGGCGGAGCGCGGCCGTGAGCCCGAGCGCGACGGCCCGGCCGTGCGTGAGGCCGCTGTAGCCGGCGGCGGCCTCGAGGGCGTGGGCGAACGTGTGACCGAGGTTCAGGAGCTTGCGCTCGCCGTGGTCGTGCGGGTCGCGCAGGCAGAGGGACGCCTTGAAGGCCGCGCAGCGGCGGACGAGCTCGTCGTCCGGCAGCTGCCAGAGCGGCTCGCCTGCGAGGAGGCCCGTCTTCACGACCTCCGCCATCCCCTCGCGCCGCTCGTTCGGCGGCAGCGTCTCGAGGAGCGCCGGGTCGATCACGGTGCGGGCCGGCCAGTGGAACGCGCCGACGAGGTTCTTGCCCTGCGGCAGGTCGATCGCCGTCTTGCCGCCGATTCCGGCGTCGACCTGCGCGAGCAGGCTCGTCGGCACGGGCGTCCACTCGATGCCCCGGAGGTAGGTGGCGGCGGCGAAGCCGGCAGCGTCCGTGGTGCAGCCGCCGCCGAGGGCGACGAGCGTGCCGGTGCGGTCGAGGCGGAGCTCCTGCCAGAGGCGGTCGAGGGCGAGGAGCGTCTTCGCCTCTTCGCCGTGCGGCAGCTCGTGCGTCTGCGCGAGCCGCGGGCCGAGCGCGAGCTGCGCGTCCATGCCGTGGATGCCGGCGACGTGCGGGTCGCTGACGAGCGCGGCCGGGCCGTCGCCGGGGACGAGCTCGCCGAGGCGCTGCAGCGCGCCACGCTCGACGTGGATGCCCGCGGCGGCGAGCACGACGTCGTCCACGTCTCTCGCACGGGCGTCCGCGACGCTCGCATAGAGCGCGCGCCGCTCGTCGTAGAGCCGCCTGAAGTCGTCGTAGCTCCGGGCGAGCGGGCGGTCGGTGTCGCGCACCCGCTCCCAGCAGGCGTCGACGTCCTCGTCGAGCCAGACGGTGACGGCGCGCTCGGCGAGGAGCTCGCGCGTCGCCGCCGAGGTCACCGCGCCGCCCCCGAGGGCGACGACCGCGGGCGCACGGCGCAGCAGCGCCTCCGTCACCGCCACCTCCTCGACGCCGCGGAACGCCGCTTCGCCGTGCTGCTCGAAGTACGCCCCGATCGGGCCGATCAGCCCCTCGAGGTCGGAGTCGACGTCGGTGTAGACCCGCCCCGTCCGCTCGGCCGCCCGCCAGGCGAGCGTCGACTTGCCGGCCCCCATGAACCCGACGAGCGCCACATGCTTGCCGGCCGTCACGGCCATGCCCCGGCGTCAGACGTGACAGGTTCGTGACACATCGTTCGCGCCCGCCGTGCAGGCAAAACAGAACGCCACGTAAAGCCGACATGCCCGGCCGGGCGATGCCCCGGCGTCAGACGACGGGGGAAGGTCACGACGCGCGCGGACGCCAGTCGATCCTCGCCAGATAGGACCGCCACGCTGCGATCACGTCGCCGAGGGCGTCGCCGCCGAACTTCTCGCGCGCCGCGCGGGCGAGCTCCCACGCGACTGCCGCCTCGGCGACGACGGCGAGCGCCTCCACCGCCGACACGTCGCTGCGCTCGACGAGCGCGGTCGCCGCCTCGCCGGTCTCGAGGTCGACCGACGCGAGGGGCTGCATCAGCGTCGGCAGCGGCTTCATCGCCGCCCGCACGACGATCTCCTCCCCGTTCGACACGCCGCCTTCGATACCGCCGGCCCGGTTCGTCTCCCGGTAGAGACCGCGCGCCTCGTCGCGGTAGATCTCGTCGTGCGCCTCCGACCCGCGCAGGCCCGCGAGCTCCTTGCCGTCGCCGATCTCGACGCTCTTGACCGCCTGGATCCCCATCAGCGCCCCGGCGAGCCTCGCGTCGAGCCGGTCGTCCTTCCGCGCGTACGAGCCGAGCCCGGGCGGGACGTTCCGCGCCCGCACCTCGACGACGCCGCCGAGCGTGTCGCGGTCGGCGCGCGCCGCATCGACCGACTCCCGGTCGGCGCCTGCCTGCGGGAGCGCGACACCGCTCACTGCGATCTCGAGCTGCGCGAGCAGCGCCTTCGCCACCGCACCTGCCGCGACGTGCACCGCCGTGTGCCGCGCGGATGCCCGCTCGAGCGCGTCGCGCACGTCGGCATGCCCGAACTTCTGCGCGCCCGCGAGATCCGCGTGGCCCGGCCGGGGCAGGGTCACGGCCTTCGTGCCCTTCCCTTCGGCCTCGCCGGCCGGCGGCCACGGGCTCATCCCCCACGTCCAGTTCCCGTGGTCGCGATTGCGGACGACGAGCGCGAGCGGCGTGCCGAGCGTGCGCCCGTGCCGGAGCCCCGCGAGCACCTCCACCTCGTCGGTCTCGATCTGCTGCCGCGGCGAGCGGCCGTAGCCCTGCTGGCGGCGGCGGAGGTCGGCGTCGATCGCCTCCTTGTCGAGGCCGAGGCCCGCCGGGAGCCCCGAGACGATCGCGACGAGCGCAGGACCGTGCGATTCGCCCGCCGAGGCCAGCTCGAGGTTCACGCGTGCAAGCCTAGTGCCCTGCGCATGACGGACACGGGCGCCGGCACGCCGGTCCAGAGCTCGAACGAGGCCGCGCCCTGTGCGACGAGAACCTCGAGGCCGTCGAGCACGCGCGCACCCTGCGCCGCGGCGGCGGCTGCGGTCGCCGACCTCGGGTACGGGAGGTCGACGAGCGTCTGCCCTTCGCGCAGCTCGACGAGCACCTCGTCGCGCACCGGCGTGGCGTTGACGACGAGATCCGCGTCGCGGACGTCGGGCGGCCACTCGCCGCTGCGCGAAAAGCACCGCGCGTGCGGCAGCGCCTGCAGGAAGGCCGCCGCCGCGCCGCCGGACCCGATCACGCACGGGCGCTTGGCGGCGAGGCCGTCCAGGACGGCAGCGTCGGTCGAGTGGCCGACACCGCCGACGAGGGTGTTCACCGACGGCAGCTCGCTGCCCACGAGACGTGCGACCGCGACCTTGTGCGGCGCCGTGACGTTCGCGCCGGCGAAGCCGAGCGCCGCGAGCCCGTGCACCGCGACCTCGAGCCGCTCGGGCGGGACGTCGAGCGCAACGTAGAGCCAGTCGAGGCCGCGCGCGGCGAACGCGGCGTTCTGCATGCGCGGCGAGAGCGAGTGCGCGACCGGGTGGCCCAGCAGCGCGACGAGCTCGCTCACTTGTACCCGTAGGCGATCTCGTGGTTGATGAAGTCCTGGTAGCTCGCGGTGAAGTAGTGGTGCACCTTGTCCGGCTTCCGGACGAAGTAGAGATACCGCACCTTCGCGGGATGCGCGGCCGCCTGCATCGAGGCGAGCCCCGGGTTGCCGATCGGCGTCGGCGGCAGGCCGGCGAACTTCCGCGTGTTGTACGGGTTGTCGCTCTGGAGCTGCGACTCGCGCAGCGCCTGCGTGCCCGGCACGTGGAGCCCGTAGCGGATCGTCGCGTCGATCCCGAGCGTCATCCCCGCATGCAGCCGGTTGTAGATCACGGCGGCGACGAGCGGCCGCTCGTCGGGCGCAAGCGTCTCGCGCTCGACCATCGACGCGATCGTGAGCACGTCGTAGGGCGTCAGGTTCTTCTTGCGGGCCGTACTGAGGTCGACGCGCTTCCAGTTCACGCGAAAGGCGTCGAGCTGCTCCTGCACGAGCTGCGCGGACGTCGTCCCCGTGAGGAAGTCGTACGTCGCCGGGAAGAGGAAGCCCTCGAGGTTCCGCTTCTTCGACCCGAAGCCCGCGACGACGCGCGGCCGCGTCCAGGCGAGGTAGCCGCTCTTCGACAGGCGCACGTGCCTGTGCCGCTTGTTCTCGGCGATCTTCGCGACGACCTGGACACGCGTCGCCATGTCCTCGCGGGTGAAGCCCTCCGGGAAGATGATCCGGAACGGCTTCGGCGCCGCGATCGTCGTCGCCGGCGGCGGCGCGGCCGAGTTGCCCCCGCCCGCAACCTTCACGAGCCCCACGACGACGAGGGCGGCGACGATCACCGCACCGAGCGCGCCGAGCCGCCGCCGCATGATCCGGCTGCGCGACACCTGCCGAGGCGGCGGCCCCGGCTTCGGCGGCATCACGCCGGGGCGGCGCTCGACCACGCGAGGTAGCTCGAGAGGAGATGGGCTGCGGCGCGCGCGTCCTCGGGTGCGCCGGTCGGCGTCTGCTGGGCGAGATCCGTCGTGAACCGCTCGTCGAAGAGGACGACGGGGACATCGAGGCGGTCTCGGAGCTTCTTCGCGAACTGCTCGGTCGCGTGCGCCTGGTCGCCGCGCTCGCCGCGCAGGGTCAGCGGATGGCCGACGACGACCTGTTCGGCCGCCTCGTCCTGCACGAGCCGCTCGAGCTCGTCGAGGCCTGCGTCGGTCGCGGCCCTCTCGACGACGCACAGGGGACGCGCGATGATGCCGGTCGGGTCGGAGACGGCGACGCCCGTGCGCGCGGAGCCGAAGTCGAGGGCCATCGTCTTCACGCGAGCGCCTCCGCGACGGCCCGCTTGCCGGCCTCGAGCGCTTCGCGCACGCCGGCCGCGTTCTTGCCGCCCGCCTCGGCGAGCGTCGGCTTGCCGCCTCCCCCGCCGCCGATGTGCTTGCCGAGCTCGCGGATCATCTGCGCGGCATCGAGCCCGCGCTGCACGAGCGACTCGTCGAAGTTGATCACGAGATACGCCCGGCCGTCGTCGGCCGAGGCGACGATCGCGCCGTCGGCCTTCTCCTGCTGGCGGATGCGGTCCGAGAGGTCGCGCAGCGGGCCGCCCTTGACCGCGCGCGCCTCGACGAGGACGACGTTCGCCTCCTTGTCGACGACGGTGAAGTCGACGTCGGCCTGCTTCGCAGGTGTCTTCGCCTCCTTGCGCACCCGCTCGAGCTCGAGGCGGAGCAGATCGGCCTCGCGCACCTGCTCGTGCAGGTAGGAGAACGCCTCGCCCGCGGTCACCGCCTCGATGCGCCGCGCGCCTGCTCCGACGGAGCTCTCGCTCAGGATCGCGAACGGCCCGATCTCCGCCGTCGAGCGGACGTGCGTGCCGCCGCACAGCTCGACGGACCAGCCGCCGATGTCGACGACGCGGACGACGTCTCCGTACTTCTCGCCGAAGAGCATCATCGCGCCGAGCTTGCGGGCCTCTTCGATCGGCGTCTCGTAGATGCGAACGGGCAGATTCTGGAAGACACGCTCGTTGACGCGGCGCTCGACCTCGGCGCGCTCGTCCGCGGTCAGCGCCTGCGGATGCGTGAAGTCGAAGCGCAGCTTGTCGGGCCGGACCGCCGAGCCTGCCTGCTTCACGTGCTCGCCGAGCACCTCCCGCAGGCACTCGTGCAGCAGATGCGTGCCGGTGTGGTTCGCCTGCGTCGGGAAGCGGACGCTCCACGGTACGACCGCCTTCACGCGGTCGCCCTCCGCGAAGCCCTCGCCGCGGAAGACGAGCTCCTGGTCCGACTCGAGGCGCAGCGCCTCGACGAGCTCGGCGCGCTCGCCGCTCTCCTTCTCGAGGATGCCCGTGTCGGATACCTGGCCGCCGCCCGCGGGATAGAACGGCGACTGCTCGAGCTTCACCTGGAAGAGGCCGTCCCCGAGATCGGCGTACGCCGTGATCGCGGTGAGCACCTCCGTGCGCTCGTAGCCGACGAAGTCGGTACGCGGCGCGTTCGGGAACCGCATCTCGATCTGCACCTTGCTCGTCTGACGGGAGATCTCGCGATGCTCCTCCATCAGCTGCGTGTACTCCTCGTCGTTCACGCCGAGACCGCGCTCGCGCGCGAGCTCCTGCGTCAGCTCGATCGGGAAGCCGTAGGTCGCCTGGAGCGTGAAGGCGTCGTCGCCGGTTATCCGGCCGCGCGCGGCGGCCTCCCCGAAGAGCTTCATGCCGCGCTCGAGCGTCTCGGCGAAGCGCGCCTCTTCGGCCGCGAGGATCTGCCGGATCTCGTCGGCGTGCTCGACGAGCTCCGGGTAGGCGTCGCCCATCTGCTCGATCACGGTGCCCGCGAGCCCGGGCAGGAACGGCGACTCCATGCCGATGCGCAGGCCGTGCTGGACCGCGCGGCGGATGATGCGCCGCAGCACGTAGCCGCGCCCCTCGTTCGACGGGGTGACGCCCTCGGCGACGATGAACGTCATGCCGCGACCGTGGTCGGCGAGCACGCGATGCGCCTTCGTCGCGTCCTCGGTCTCGCCGTACGCGGCGCCCGACTCGGCGGCGATCCAGTCCATGATCAGCTGGTAGCCGTCGGTGTCGTAGACGGACGGGACGCCCTGGACGATCCGCGCCGTGCGCTCGAGCCCGAGGCCCGTGTCGATGTTCTGCTTCGGCAGCTCGGTGAGCGTTCCGTCCGGATGCTGCTCGTACGCCATGAAGACGAGGTTCCAGAACTCGAGGAAGCGCTCGCAGCGCGTGCACCCCGGCTTGCAGTCGGGCTCGCCGCAGCCCGCCTCGGGCCCCCAGTCGTAGTAGATCTCGGAGTCCGGCCCGCACGGCCCCGGGCCGCCGACCGACCAGAAGTTCTCGGACGACGGCAGCGGCACGATCCGCTCGGGCGGCATCCCGATCGCCTCCCAGAGGCGGATCGCCTCCTCGTCGGGGCCGAGCTGCAGCTCCAGGTCGCCCGCGTGGACGCTGACCCAGATGCGGTCCCAGTCGAGGTTCAGCCGCTCACGGATGAACTCCGTCGCATAGGCGATCGCGCCTTCCTTGAAGTAGTCCCCGAACGAGAAGTTGCCGAGCATCTCGAAGAAGGTGAGGTGGTACGTGTCGAGGCCGACCTCGTCGATGTCGACGGTGCGGAAGCACTTCTGCGCGAGCGTCGTCGTCCTGGCGGGCGGCTGCTCGCGGCCGAGGAAATACGGCATCTGGGGCTGCATGCCGGCCGTGACGAGGAGCGTCGACCGGTCGTCGGAGCGCGGGACGAGCGAGGCCGAGGGACGGCGCAGGTGCCCCTTCTCCTCGAAGAAGGCGAGGTAGCCCTCGCGGATCTCGCTCGTCGTGCGCATCGAGCGGCCATTGTATGGAGGGCCTTCCCCGGGGGAGGGAAATCGCCGTCGTGCGTCGTAGGATCCCGCTGTGCCGCCGAGTCGCCAGCCCCGGACGCGCTACCGGTACCGCCTGCGCAGGCTGACACCGGTCGGCGTCGCCGTCGTCGTCGCCGGGCTCTGCGGCGCGTGGGCCGGCTCCCGGCAGTCGAGCACGCCGATCGCCGCCGCCGCGTCGCCCGAGGTGCCGCACGCCGTGCACGTCGCCGCCGCGCCCGCGAGGAGCGCCGCCGCCGCGGCACCGGAGCGGCTGCTCGAGGGTGGGTCGCTCATCAAGCACGCCTTTGCGCCCGGGCTGCTCGGCGCGGCCGCGGTACTCGTCGACGGGACGACCGGCCGCGTGCTCTGGGAGAAGAATGCGCACGAGCGGCGCCACGTCGCCTCGACGACGAAGATCATGACCGCGCTCCTCGCGCTGCGGAAGCTCGGCCCGCACGACCTCGTCACGGTCGACAAGTCCGTGCCGCGCGTGCCGCTCGTCCGGGAAGGGCTGCGGGCCGGCGAGAAGGTGGAGGCGTGGAAGCTCTTCTACTCCCTGCTGCTCTTCAGCGGAAACGACGATGCGCTCGCGCTGGCGATCGCCGCAGGCGGCGACAAGTGGACGTTCATCCGCTCGATGAACGCCGAGGCGCAGACGCTGGGCCTCCACGACACGCACTTCTCGACGCCGAGCGGCGTGAAGGACGCCGACAACTACTCGAGCGCGTGGGATCTCGCAGCGCTCACACGCGTCGCGATGCGCAACGCGCGGTTCCGGCAGATCGTGCACACGAAGGTCAAGCACGTCGGCTGGAACGCGCCGACGTTCGCCAAGATCTACGTGAACAACAATCGCCTGCTCGGCTCCTACCCCGGCGCCACCGGCGTCAAGACCGGCTACACGCACAAGTCCGGCCCGTGCCTCGTCGCGTCCGCGACGCGGAACGGCCGCTCGCTGATCGCGGTCGTGCTCGACTCGCCGGACATGTACACGGACGCGAAGCGCCTGCTCGACTTCGGCTTCTCCTCGCTCTAGCGCGTCCGGCCTACCGCTCGGTTCCGGGTTGACCCGTTGCGGGGCCCGGTCACCGACCGGACGCGCGCGCGCCGGTCTCCTCGTCCGAGGCGATCTCGGCGCGGATCTTCTCGAGCGAGCGGCGGATCAGGCGCGACACGTGCATCTGCGAGATGCCGACCTGCTGGGCGATCTGCGACTGCGTGAGGCCGTCGAAGAAGCGCAGCTGGAGGATCATCCGCTCGCGCTCGTCGAGCGCCTTGAAGCCCGGCGCCAGCACGGCGCGGTCCTCGGACACCTGATACTGGTGCTCCTCCGTCCCGATCGACTCGAGCGGGTCGAGATCGTCGTCGCCGTCGCCGCCCCCGCCGCCGCCGGACGAGAGCGAGAGCGACGAGTACGCACGGCCCGACTCGAGCGCCTCGAGCACCTCTTCCTCGGTCGATCCCGACGCCTTCGCGAGCTCGGGGATCGTCGGCGACCGCCCGAGCTGCACGGTCAGCTGCTCCATCAGGCGCGAGAGCTGCACGTTCAGCTCCTGCAGCCCGCGCGGAACGCGGACCGCCCAGCCCTTGTCGCGGAAGTGCCGCTTGATCTCGCCGATGATGTTCGGCGTCGCATACGTCGTCAGCTCCACGCCGCGCTCGAGGTCGAAGCGGTCGATCGCCTTGATCAGCCCGATCGCGCCGATCTGGACGAGATCCTCGAGCTGCTCGCCGCGATACGAGTAGCGCCGTGCGAGCGAGCGCACGAGCGACATGTACTGCTCGATCAGCTTCTCGCGCGCGTGGAGATCACCCTCCTCGTGGTACTGCCGCAGGAGGATCTTGTCGTCGATGCGCGGCATTAGCCCGGGGCCTCCGCCGGAGCCGCCGTGCTCTTCCGCACGACGACCCAGGCGCTTCCATCACGCTGCTCGACCTCGAAGCTGTCGGCCACGGTGTCGAGGACGCGGCGGAGGCCGAACCCGGCGCCGTCCTCCTCCAGCCCGTCGAGCTGCCCTGCCGAAAACGGGCCGACCGTCGAGACGACCGCAGCGTCCGTCACCTCGATCGCCACGCGGATGTCGCCGTCGTCGTCGCGGCAGCCCAGCAGGCCGTCGAGTGCGGTCTGCAGGTCGTCGAGATCCTCGTAGGTCAGGTCGAGCCGCGCGCCGAGCCCGCCGAGCACGAGCTGCGCGACGCGGCGGAAATCCTCCTGCGCGGGTACGACGAGCGTGATCTCGTCACTCATGCGCGCCCTCACCCGCGTCACGCAGCTCCTCGGCGAGGGCCTGCTCGCGAAGCGCCGCCGCGTCCTTGCCCGCCTGGACCGCATGGCGCCAGTCGCGTCGTGCCTTGAAATCGGACGCGCCGTAGCTCGCCGCCGCGGCGAGGCCGGAGATCTTCTGCACCGGCCGCGTCACCGCGAGGCTCACCGCGCGCACCGCGGTGTCGACGCTGTCGGCCGCGTCGACCGCGCTGTCCGTGATCTTGTCGACCTTGTCCAGTTGCCCGTTGACGCGATCCACGCTGCCTCCGACCTTGTTGATCACCGGGAGCACCTCACGCTCGGCCCCTTGAATGAACGCGGAAAGGCGCGCAACGGTTCCGCCCAGGCGAATGAGCAGGTAGGCGAACGAGAGCCCGACGGCGAGGAGGAACACCGCGAGGGCGAGCCGCCAGAGATCTCCCCACGTGAACGCGGCGACGACCATCTGCATTCGATCTTAGTTGCCGGCGGCGGCGGAGATGGTGCCGCAGCCGACAACTGCGTCGCCGTCGTAGAGAACAGCCGCCTGGCCGCGCGCCACGCCGTACGCCGGCTCGTCGAGGCGCAGCTCGAAGCCGCCCGGGTGCGGCGCCACCCCCGCGGCGACGGCCGGCGACCGGTAGCGGAGCTTCGCGTCAGCGCGCTCCACGTCCGTGTAGAGCCGGCCCGAGGCGGTGACGCGCCGGCGCGCGAGCGCACCGTGCGGCCCGACGACGACCGCATTGGCCGCTGCGTCGGAGTCGAGGACGTAGAGCGGGACGGCGGCGGAGACCCCGATCCCCTTCCGCTGCCCCGGCGTGAACCGCCAGAAGCCGTCGTGCGTCCCGAGCTCGGCGCCCTCCTCGTCGAGCACGGCGCCCGAACGGGGCGCGAGACCGTTGCGGCCGAGGAAGGCGCGGTAGTCGTCGCCCGCGAGGAAGCATGCTTCCTGGCTCTCGGCGCGGTCGGCGACGGCGAGGCCCGCCTGAGCCGCTTCGCCTCGCGTCGCCTGCTTGTCCTGCTCGCCGAGCGGGAACCAGACTCGCGCGAGCTGCTCCGGGTCGAGCCGCGCGAGCATGTACGACTGATCCTTGCGCCCGTCGGCGGCGCGATGCAGCAGCAACCGCCCCCGATGCTCGGCGACCCGCGCGTAGTGGCCTGTCGCGAGCCGGTCGCAGCCGGCGCGGCGCCGCGAACGCGAGCAGCTCGGCGAACCGGAAGCCCCCGTTGCAGCGGATGCACGGATTCGGCGTCTCTCCTCGTGCGTAACCGCGCACGAAGGGCGTCACGACGGCGCGGCGGAACTCCTCGCGCAGGTCGAGCGTCACGTGCGGCAGGCCGAGGCGGTGGCAGGTCTCGCGGGCCGCGATCACCGACGCGGGCGAGCAGCAGGCTCGTTCGGAGTCCGGGCCGTCGGGGTCGAGCCAGAGACGGAGGGTGACGCCGAGGGCGTCCGGCGCCGCGCGGAGGAGCGCGACCGCGCTGTCGACGCCGCCGCTCATCGCGACGGCGGTGCGGCCGCGCTGCGGCTCGCTGCGGAAGATCGGCCCGAGCGCGTTGGCGAGCGCGTCGACCGCGAGCGTCTCGCCGCCGACCGCAGCCGCATCGAGCAGGCTCAGGCCCTCGATCCCGCGCGCGAGGCCGGGCACGTCGGCCTCGACGATCCGGTCGCCGTCGACGAGGAGCCGCGCGCTCGCCCACTCGCCGTTCCGCGTGGAGTCTCCGAACGCCTCGATCATCGTGTCACCGTAGCGCGAGGGGGAGCCGAAGCTCCCCCTCGCAAATCCACCCTGCCGATGTGATCCGAGCTATGTGAACCTGGCGAACCAGGTGGGTGCCGTGCCTCTCCGGGGCGCTGCCTCGGTCGGGACGCCGGCTCCCTTCATGTAGGCGTTGGTTCTACATTGAGGCCCGGATCCACGAACAGGGTCGACCGTGTCGCAGCGTAGCGCTTACGACGCGAAACGCCAGCGGATCGTCTGAGCCCCGTCGAGGCCGAGGAGCTTCGCCACCGGCAGCGTCACGTCGAAGGTGCGGCCCGGTGCCGTGTGCCCGTGGTCGACCACCTGGGTGAGCACCTCGCGGCCGCGGAACTCGAGATAGATCTTGACGCCGCACGGAAGAACCGGATGCGCGACGCCGGGCGTGCTCGGGCCGACGACGACGCCGCACGCGCCCTTCTTCGGCTTCGTGCGCGTGTACGGCGCGGCGAGCGCCGTGTACCACTGGCCGGCCGGCGACGCCGTCGTGCCGGCGCCGCTCGAGCGATGCGAGACCGCGAGCGCGATCGCGACACCGAGGAGCGCGATGCCGGCGAGCGCCGCCGCGCGCAGCCCGGGGAACGTCGTCACGGCGCGCTCACGAGCTCGCCGAAGCTGTCCCGCACGAGGCCGTCGAAGTCGATCGGCAGCAGCCCGTCGGGCCCGGCGAACTCGCGGAGGTACAGGAGGAGGAACGTGCGCTCCTCGTCGCGGAGGGCGTCGTCGCCCGACGCCTCGCGGCTCAGGCGCTCGAGGTCCCACAGATTCCACGTCCGCGGCTCCGCGGCGATGCCGATCGGCACGACCGTCGAGGCTGCCGGCGGCGGCCCGGGCGTCGGGCTCGGGTCGGGCTCGGGCTCGGGCTCCGGTTCGAGGTCGGGGACGGGCGCGAGCATGCGCACCGGCTGCGGCTCGGGCTCCGGTTCCGGCTCGGGCTCCGGTTCCGGCTCGGGCTCCGGTTCCGGCTCCGGTTCCGGCTCCGGTTCGGGCTCCGGTTCGGGCTCCGGCTCCGGTTCGGGCTCCGGCTCGGGCTGCGGGCTCGGGCTCCGCCGCGGCGGGCACGAGAGGAGGAGCCTCGGCCGCCGGGGCCCGCCGCCCGGCGCGCCGGGACGCCGCGCGCGGGGCGCCGCGCCCGAGCCAGGCCTCGATCAGGAAGACGAGCAGGTAGCCGATGCCGCTCGCGGCGATGATCCCCCACGGCCGCAGCCCGGCGAGAAGCGAGACGACGGGAACCGCAACGAGGAACACGGCCTCGATGACGGTCCTGGGGCCGAAGAGGCGGCGCATGCGGAGAGCTCAGGACTCGGCGTCGTCGCCCTCGTCGCCGTCGGCCGGCTCGTCTGCCGGTTCAGGCTCGGGCGCATGCTCCGCGGCCTCGGCCGGAGGCACCGAGGCGGGTGGAGGCGGTGAGGAGGAGACGGGCGGCGGCGGGACGTCCTGCGGGCCGGAGCCCGGCTCCGGCTCGGCGGGCACGGCGGCCGGCGCGGCGAGCGCCGCCGCGGGCGGCTGCGGGCGGCTGTGCTCCGCGCTCCGCTCGGCCGCCTCGACGATCGCGCTCGCAACCTGTCCGATCGCGTCCTGGCCGAGACCGGCGGCGGCGAGCAGCTGCTCCGCGCCGTGCTGGGCCCGGGCGAGGATCGCGCCGGCCTGCGCGCGCGCCCATTCGAGCGTCTGCTCGACCTCGGCGCGGGCCGCGTTCGTCAGCTCGGTCGCCTGGTGGCGCGACTGCTCGAGCAGCCGGTTGCCCTTCGCTTCGGCCTCCTGCAGCTCGCGCGTCGAGTCGGCGTGGGACTTCGCGAGGAGCTCGCGCGACTCGTTCCGCGCGGCGTTCAGCATCTCGTTGCGCTGGCGCTCGCTCTCCTGCCGGTAGCGCTCGACCTCGGCCTCGCGCTCCTGGAGGTCGGTCTGCTTGCGCCTGACCTCTTCCTCGGTCTTCCCGAGCTGGGCTGCGGAGGCGTTCTGCGCGTCGCGCTCGATCGTGTCGGCGAACTCGGCGGCCGCGCGGATGAGGTGCAGCGCGTCCATGCGCACGGCATGGCCGCTGGCCTCGACGGCGGTGGAGCGGCCGGCGGCCTGGAGCACCCGGAGCTGCGCCTGCAGCTGGGCGGCGTGGCGGCGGAAGGCGTCGAACGCCTCGCGGACGCGCTCCGCGTCGAGACCGTCCCCGCGCGCGGGGATGTCCTCGAGCCTCGGCAGCGAGGTCAGCGACGGGGCGCCTGCGCGACCCGGGCCTTCAACCGTCATGTGTGGTGCCTCCCTTGACCTACGCGTAGGCGCGCGGCGCGCGCTGGGTGAAGTATGACTTCTTCATCGGCCGTCAGGAGCCTGCTCTTGACGGGAATCGCCGGCAAGGCGGATGCCGAGCTCCTTCAGGTGGCGGGGGTCGGCGTCGCTCGGAGCCCCCGTCATCGGGTCGGAGCCCGCCTGGTTCTTCGGAAAGGCGATCGTGTCCCTCAGATTCGGCTCTCCCGCGAGCACCATGAGCATGCGGTCGATCCCGAACGCGATGCCGCCGTGGGGGGGCGCCCCCATCCCGAGCGCGTCGAGCAGGAAGCCGAATTTCGCCCGCTGCTCCTCCGGGCTGATGCCGAGCAGGGCGAAGGCACGAGCCTGGAGGTCGGGCTCGTGGATCCGGAAGGAGCCGCCGCCGAGCTCGTTGCCGTTGCCGATCAGGTCGTATGCGAGCGCGAGCGCGCGGCCCGGCTCCTCGTCGAAGGTCGCCTCCCACTCCGGCGTCGGGCGCGTGAACGGATGGTGGACGGCGCCCCAGCGCTCCTCGTCCTCGTCCCACTCGAACATCGGGAAGTCGGTCACCCACACCCACGCCCACGGCGTCTCGCCCGTCAGCCCGAGCCTGTTGCCGAGCTCGCTGCGGAGCGCACCGAGCACGCGGGACGTCATCGCCCAGGTGTCGGCGGCGAAGAGGAGCGTCTCGCCGGGCTTGCCGCCGAACGACGCGAGCTCGTCCTCGGAGAGGAACTTCGCGATCGGCGAGCGCACCTCCCCGCTCTCGTCGTGGACGAGGTATGCGAGACCCTTCGCGCCCCACTGCTTCGCGATCTCCTCGAGCTCGGCGAGCTCGCTGCGCGAGTAGGTTCGCGGGACGCGCAGGAACCGCACCGCCTCGGCACCGGCAAAGACGCCGAACTCGGAGCCGCGCGTCGCCGCGGTCGCGTCCTCGAGCTCGAGGCCGAAGCGGAGGTCGGGCTTGTCGGAGCCGAAGCGCCGGTCGGCCTCCGCGAACGTCATGCGCGGGAACGGGGTCTCGAGCTCGACGCCGAGGCACTCGCGCCACACCGTGGCGACCATCTCCTCCATCAAGCCCAGGATGAGCTCCTGGTCGGGGAACGCCATCTCGACGTCGAGCTGGGTGATCTCCTGGACGCGGTCGGCGCGAAGATCCTCGTCGCGGAAGCAGATCGCGATCTGGTAGTAGCGCTCGAACCCGCTGATCACGAGCAGCTGCTTCGCGATCTGCGGCGACTGCGGCAGCGCATAGAAGCGGCCGGGCTGCAGGCGCGCGGGCACGAGGAAGTCGCGCGCGCCCTCCGGCGTCGGCTTCCAGAGGATCGGCGTCTGGATGTCGACGAAGCCGGCCGACTCCATGACACGCCGGATCGCCCCGACCATCTGCCCGCGCAGCCGGATGTTGCGCTGCAGCTTCGGCCGCCGCAGGTCGAGCCAGCGGTAGCGCATCCGGACGTTGTCGTCGACGTTCTCGTCGTCGAGCTGGAACGGCAGCGCGGACGAGCGCGAGACGATCTCGAGCGAGTCGAGCTGCACCTCGATCTCGCCGGTCGGCAGGTTCGGGTTCACGAGCTCCGGCGCGCGCGCGACGACCTCGCCCCGCGCCGACACGACGAACTCGTTGCGAAGCTCGTGCGCCGCGTCGACCGCGCCGGCGGCGCGTTCCGGGTTGACGACGAGCTGGACGACGCCGCTCGCGTCGCGCAGGTCGATGAAGACGAGGCCGCCGTGGTCCCGGCGGGCGTCGACCCAGCCGGCGACCGTCACCTGCCTGCCGGCGTCGTCCGGGCCGAGCGACCCGCAGTCGGTGTCCCGCCACTCGCTCAGAGGAGCTCCTGCAGGGTCGGCGCGCTCCGGTCCTGCTCGCCGCGCCGCCGCACGGTCCAGCCCTCCGCGGTGCGGATGGCGATCGTCGCGGCGCGCTTCTGCGCCTGGGTGAGCTGCCCCTTCATCGAGCGGCCAGCGTAGTCCGTGTCGCACGAGACGCCTTTGGCTCGAAGCGCGGTCAGCGCGGCGAGCGCGTCGTTGCGATCTCCGCCGTCGGCGACGACGACGTAGACGTCGAGCGGGCGCTCGCCCGCGGTGACGCCTTCGAGCTCGAGCGAGAGGACGAGGCGCTCGATACCGGCGCCGAAGCCGATGCCCGGTGTGGCCGGCCCGCCGATCTCCTCGACGAGGTAGTCGTAGCGGCCGCCGCCGCAGATCGTCGAAGCCTGGGCGCTCTCGTCCGGCCCGATGAACTCGAACGTCGTGCGCGTGTAGTAGTCGAGGCCGCGGACGAGCGTCGGGTCGACGGTGTACGTGACGCCGTACGCGTCGAGCAGCGCGCGAACCTGCGCGAAGTGCTCGCGCGCACTCGGCGCAGAGCGACTCGCCGATCTTCGGTGCGTCCTGCAGTGCGGCCCGTACGCGCTCGCTCTTCACGTCGAAGACACGCAGAGGGCTCGTGAGGCGCTTCTGCCGTGCGTCGTCGTCGAGCACGTCGGCGTTCGCGTCGAGCCAGTCGTTCAGCCTGGCGATGTACGCGGGCCTGCAGTTGCGGTCGCCGATCGAGTTGAGGAGCAGCTCGTAGCGCGTGATCCCGAGGTTGCGGAGCAGCGTGTCGTAGAACTGCAGCACCTCGGCGTCGACCGCCGGGTCGGCGGAGCCGATGCTCTCGAGCGAGAGCTGGTAGTGCTCGCGATAGCGGCCCCGCTGGGGCGCCGCGTAGCGATACATCGGCGCGAGCGTGTAGAGCTTCACCGGCTGCGGCTCACGGTGCATCCCGTGCTCGACGTACGCCCGGCAGATCGGCGCCGTTCCTTCGGGGCGAAGCGTGAGCGACCGCCCGCCTTCGTCCTCGAAGGTGTACATCTCCTTCTGCACGATGTCGGAGCCGGCACCGGCGGTGCGCCGGAAGAGGTCCGTGTCCTCGAAGCCGGGCGTCTGGATCCGCCGGTAGCCGTAGAGGGCGCACAGGCGCTCCATCTCGCTCGTGACCGTCTGCCAGAGCGGCTGTTCGGACGGGAGGACGTCGTGCGTGCCGCGAGGCGCCTGGATGCGCGTCACGCGCGAAGCTCCGCGAGGAACGGGTTGCGCTCGAGCTCGGCGCCGAGCGTCGTCTCCGGCCCGTGGCCGGGATAGACCACCGTCTCCGGTGGATAGCGGTCGACGAGCATGCGCACCGATGCGAGGAGCGTGTCCCAGTCGGCGCCCGGCAGGTCGACGCGGCCGACGGAGCCGGCGAAGAGGAGGTCGCCGCTGAAGAGGCAGCCGTCCGTGTGGAACGCGACGTGCGCGGGCGAATGTCCCGGTATCGCGACGCAGGCGAACTCGATCCCTCCGACGTCGATCGTCTCGCCGCCCTCGAGCAGGTGGTCGGGCGTGTACGAGCGTCCCGGCACTCCGGCGGGAGCGAACTCGGCGTAGCGCTCGAGTCGCTCGCGTTCCCCCGCGGGCATGTACACCGGCGCGCCGGTGCCCTCGGCGAGGTCGGCGACACCGCCGAGATGGTCGAAGTGGCCGTGCGTGACGAGGATCGCCGCACACGTCGCGCCACTACGGGCGAGCTGGATCCGGAGCTCGGCGGCGTCTCCCCCGGGTCGACGACGACGGCCTCCTCCACACCGCGCTCGCGGCGCACGACGTAGCAGTTGGTCTGCAGCGGCCCGAGCCCGTAGCGATCGACGACGATGCTCACGCGGGCGAGTCTAACCGCGTGCATGTGTAGCCCTTCGCGGCTCCGGTTAGGCTTCGAGCGTGCAGCACTGGAAGCTCTACGAGATCGACACGCCCGACGGCTCACGGTCGCCGGTCGTGCTCCACTCCGTCGACGGCGAGAGCCGCGTCGTCCTGATCGCGCTCGAGCCCGGCCAGGAGATGGGCGACCACCAGGTCAAGGAGGCGGCGCTCCTCCTCGTCGTCTCGGGCGAGGCGCGGATCGAGTCGGGCGGCGACGCCCTACGCGCAGTCGCCGGCGACCTCTTCCGCTTCGATCCCGACGAGCGGCATGCGATCTCCACCGAGGGCGGTGTGCGGATCCTGCTCACGCTCGCGCCGTGGCCGGGCGTCGGCCACTACCGCGGCGCGGCCGCTACCGCTTCTTAGCGGCCGGCGGGCCGCCGCCGGTCTTCGCCTGGTAGCGCCGGTAGGCGAACCGGTCGATGAAGTACGTGAACGGGATGAAGAGCACCGTGTAGAGGAGCGCGAGCGGCAGGATGCTCACGTAGTTCCCCTTCGCGGTGAGCGAGAAGAGCGCGAAGACGACGGCGCCGAGCATCGCGCCGCGCTTCACCGCACGATTCCAGGACGGCACGGGCGGCACGCGGGCACCGCGCGCGCCGCGGGGCTGCGGCGAAGCCTTCTTGCCGTTCGAGGCCTTGGCGCTCGTGCCGTTCCGGCTCTCGGCGCGGTCCTTCTTCGGCTCGAGGAGCTCGTCCGGGACCTCGTCGACCTCCTTGCCCTCGCCGTCGACGTAGACGAACTCGTACTCGTGCCGCTTCGTCTTCGCCTCGCGGCGCCTCTGCTTTCTCGTCGGCATCGCAGCTAGCGTAGCTCGCCCGCGACGATCGTCCTCGCGACGAGGTCGCCGCCGAGGTGGTACGCGAGGTAGCGCCAGTCCGGCGCATCGAGCAGGGCGATGTCCGCGCGGTAGCCCTCGGCCAGGCGCCCGAGCCGGTCGCCCTGCCCGAGCACGTGGGCGGCGTTCACGGTGCAGGCCGCAAGCGCCTCCGCCGGCGCGAGCTTCAGCTGCGTCGCGGCGAGCGAAGAGCACAGAGGCAGGCTCTCGCAGAACGAGCTGCCCGGGTTGAAGTCGGTGGCGAGCGCGACGGCGGCGCCCGCGTCGACGAGCGCACGCCCGGGCGGCATCGGCCGTCCGAGGAAGAGTGCGCTCGCGGGAAGCAGGACGCCGACGACGTCGCTCGCCGCGAGCGCGCGCACGCCGTCGTCGCCCGTTGCCTCGAGGTGGTCGACCGAGCGGGCCCCGAGCTCGATCGCGAGCGGGATCGCACCCTGCTCGGTGAACTGGTCGCCGTGCAGACGCAGCGCGAGCCCGGCTCGGCGGCACGCCTCGAGGTAGCGGCGTGCCTGCGCCGCATCGAAGGCGCCGCGCTCGAGGAAGACGTCGGCGGCGACGGCGATCGTGGCTGCGTCCGGCAGCACGTCGGCGAGCGCGAAGTCGAGGTACGCGTCGGCGTCGCCGTCGAACTCCGGAGGGACGGCATGCGCACCGAGCCAGGTGGGGATCCCGCCGGCGGCGCGGATCGCCCGCAGCGACGCGAGCTCGGTGTCGCGATCGAGCCCGTAGCCGGACTTCGACTCGAAGGTCGTCGTGCCGTGCCGCAGCATCCAGCCGCGATGCCGCTCGACCGCTGCACGCAGGCCGTCCTCCCCGGCCGCGCGCGTCGCGCGCACCGTCGAGGCGATGCCGCCGCCGCGCGCGTGCAGCTCCTCGTAGCTCGCACCGCCGGCGCGAAGCGAGAACTCGTCGACGCGGTCGCCGCCGAACGCCGCATGCGTGTGGCAGTCGACGAGGCCCGGGATCGCGCAGAGCCCGCGCCCGTCGAGCTCGACGACGTCGCCGCCGAGCGGGCCGAGCTCGCGCATCCGCCCCACCGCGGCGATCGTGTCGCCCGCGCAGAGGACGTACGCGTCCTCGAGCACGTCGACGGCGCCGAGCGCCTCGCCGCGGAGCGGTGCGGCGCGGCCGGCCGGCGTCGCGAGCTGGGCGAGGTCGCGGACGAGGAGCTGCGGAGCGCTC
This sequence comes from uncultured Actinomycetes bacterium, assembly GCA_963831405.1. GTDB lineage: Bacteria > Actinomycetota > Thermoleophilia > Gaiellales > Gaiellaceae > Palsa-739. Next base: position 199,013 of record CAWHPX010000017.1, on the reverse strand, counting down.
ACGCGCGGGGCGGCACCGACGGGAGCTTCAGCCCGCCGCGCTCGGCTGCCTCGATCGCCTCCGGATAGCCGGCGTCGGCATGCCGCATGACACCGGTCCCCGGATCGGTCGTCAGCACCCGCTCGAGCCGCTCTGCGGCCCCGTCGGTGCCGTCGGCGAGCACCACCATCCCCGCATGGATCGCGTTGCCGATGCCGACGCCGCCGCCGTGGTGCACGCTGACCCACGTCGCACCCGCGGCGACGTTGACGAGCGCGTTCAGGATCGGCCAGTCCGCGATCGCGTCCGAGCCGTCCCGCATCGCCTCCGTCTCGCGGTAGGGCGACGCGACCGAGCCTGCGTCGAGGTGGTCGCGGCCGATGACGACGGGCGCCGTCACCGCGCCGCTCCGCACGAGCTCGTTCATGGCGAGCCCCGCCTTCGCACGGTCGCCGTAGCCGAGCCAGCAGATCCGCGCCGGCAGGCCCTGGAACGCCACCCGACCGGGCGCGAGCTCGAGCCACCGCTGCAGGAGCGGATCGTCGGGGAAGAGCTCTCGCAGCGCCGCGTCGATCGTCGCGATGTCGGCCGGGTCACCGGACAGCGCCGCCCAGCGAAACGGCCCGACGCCGCGGCAGAAGAGCGGCCGGATATAGGCCGGGACGAAGCCCGGGTATGAGAAGGCCTCCGTTACGCCGCCGTCACGGGCCTCCCCTCTGAGGTTGTTGCCATAATCGAAAACATACGCGCCGCGCCGGACGTACTCGAGCATCCCCGCCACGTGCTGCACGATCGACGCCTGCGCACGGCGGAGGTACTCGTCCGGATCGGACGTGCGCAACGCATCCGCCTCGGCGACGGAGAGACCCGTGGGCACATAGCCGTTCAGCGGGTCGTGCGCCGCCGTCTGGTCGGTGACGAGGTCGAAGTGCTCGCCGCGGGCGGCGAGCTCCGGCACGACCTCGGCGGCGTTCCCGAGCAGGCCGACGGAGAGCGGCCGTCCTTCGTGCGCAGCCGCGCGGATGCGCGAGAGCGCGTCGTCGATCGACTCCGTCGCCTCGTCGAGGTACCGCGTCTCGAGCCGTCGCTCGATCCGGTGCGGATCGACCTCGATGCAGAGGATCGCCGCGCCCGCCATCGTGCCCGCGAGCGGCTGCGCGCCGCCCATGCCCCCGAGGCCCGCCGTGAGGATCGTCTTCCCGGCGAGGTCGGGCGAGCCGAAGTGCTTCTCGCCGGCGGCGGCGAATGTCTGGAACGTCCCCTGGAGGATGCCCTGCGTGCCGATGTAGATCCACGAGCCGGCCGTCATCTGGCCGAACATCGTCAGCCCTTCCGCCTCGAGGCGGCGGAACTCGTCCCACGTCGCCCACTTCGGCACGAGCAGCGAGTTCGCGATCAGCACGCGCGGCGCGTTCTCGTGCGTCGTGAACACGCCGACGGGCTTGCCCGACTGCACGAGCAGCGTCTCGTCGGCACCGAGCTCGAGCAGCGAACCGACGATCGCGCGCAAGGCTTCGTGCGAGCGTGCGGCACGGCCGGAGCCGCCGTAGACGATGAGCTCCTCCGGCCTCTCGGCGACGTCGCGATCGAGGTTGTTCAGCAGCATCCGGAGCGGCGCCTCGGTCGACCACTGCCGCGCGTTCAGCTCCGTCCCGTGCGGCGCTCGGATCCGGGACAGGTCGCCGCAGAGAGCCTCGACGCGTGCGGCGAGCGTCGCCGTCGCGCTCATCGCAGCTCTCCGATCTCCGCCTCGGCGGCGGCGACGAGCGAGCCGTCGCGGATCGCAGCCGCAACCGCCTCGATGTCACCGCCGAGCGAGCGGTCGTCGCGGAGCCGCGGCGACAGCTCGCGCACCGCCGCCCTCGTCGCGCGTACGCCGGCTCCGGGCTCGAGCGGTGCGTGGAACTCGACGCCCTGCGCGCCCGCGAGAAGCTCGATCGCGAGTGCGCGCTCGCAGTTCGAGAGCACCTGCCACGCCTTCAGCCCGGCGGCGTTCCCCATCGACACGTGATCCTCCTGGCCGGCGCTCGTCGGAATCGAGTCGACCGAGGCCGGATGGCAAAGGATCTTGTTCTCGGAGACGAGGGATGCCGCGACGTACTGCGGGATCATGAAGCCGCTGTTCAGGCCGCCGTCGGTCGTCAGGAACGCAGGTAGGCCGTCGGAGAGATTCGGGTTGACGAGGCGCTCGACGCGCCGCTCCGAGATGCTCGCGAGCTCCGACACCGCCATTGCGAGTGCGTCGAGCGCGAACGCAAGCGGTTGGCCGTGGAAGTTCCCGTTCGAGACGAGGGCCCCGTCGTCGACGAGGACGAGCGGGTTGTCGGTCGCCGCATTGAGCTCGACCGAGACGGTGTACTCCGCGTAATCGAGCAGGTCGCGGGACGCGCCGTGCACCTGCGGAGCGCAGCGAAGCGAGTACGCGTCCTGCACCTTGTCGCACCAGCGGTGCGCCTCGTTGATCGCCGAGCCGTCGAGCAGGCGCAGCACGTTCGCCGCCGAGTCCCCCTGACCCCGCAGCGGACGGAGCGCGTGGATCTGCGGAAGGAACGAGGTGCGCGAGCCCTGGAGAGCCTCGAGCGAGAGCGCGCACGCGAGATCCGCCACCTGGGCGAGCCGGCGCGCGCGCACGAGCCCGAGTGCGAGGAACGCCGCCATGAACTGCGTGCCGTTGATGAGGGACAGCCCTTCCTTCGCCTCGAGGCGCGTGGGCTCGAGCCCGACGCGCGCAAGCGCCTCTGCGCCCGGCAGTCGCTCCCCCTCGACGAATGCCTCGCCCTCGCCGACGAGCGGCAGCGCCAGATGGGCGAGCGGCGCAAGGTCGCCCGACGCCCCCACCGACCCGCGGGACGGCACGACGGGCAGCACGCCGCGGTCGAGGCAGTCGAGGAGGAGCTCCACCGTCTCGATCCGTGCGCCGGAGCTCCCCTTGGCGAGCGTGTTCGCGCGCAGCAGCATCGCCGCACGGACGATCTCGTCCGCGTAGGGCTCCCCCACGCCGCACGCGTGCGAGCGCAGAAGCCGGAGCTGCAACTCCTCGGTCAGCTCCTCGGGGATCGAGCGGTTGACGAACCTGCCGAAACCCGTGTTGACGCCGTAGGTGTGCTCGCGTGAGCCGTGGGCCGCTCGCTCGACGAGGTCGCGTGACGCCCGCATCTTCTCGCGCGCGGCGTCGGAGAGCGCGACCGGGGCGCGGTCGACCGCGATCGCCCAGACGTCGCCGACGGTCAGGTCGTCGCCGGTGAGGCCGGTCGCCGTCCGCTGGGCCACGCGGCGAGTCTATCTCCGCGATTCCACGCCCCCCAGGGGGTGCGATGACCCCCTGCAGGAACGGTACGCGTGCTCACGTCACGCGCGCGTCCGGGCTTCGTCACGGCTTCGCACGAAGCTCGCGTTGCAGACGGCGCGGTCACGGGTCGAGGAGGCGGAGCTCGAGGAGCCGTGACGCGTCGAAGCCGTCGATCCGGAGGGCCGCGCCCGCGGCCGCCGCAGCGGCGCCTGCCGGCATCAGGCCGACGAGCTCGGCGCCGCTGACCTCGACGCCGCGCGCCGCCGCCTCGCGCTCGATGGCCGCGACGATCTCATGGAGGGCGGCGGCCTCCCAGTCCTCGACGTTCATGCTCACCTGCGCCTGGCCCGCCGAGGGGAGGTCGAGGCCGAGCGCGCGCACGCCGGGGAAGCCGCCGTCGCGCTCGCGCACGACCTGCGCGATCTCGCGCGCCGCCTCGACGCTCGCGCCCGCGAGGTTGACGTTGAACGCGATGAGCGGCGGCCGGGCGCCGACGATCACCGCGCCGGCCGACGGATGAAGCCGCGGCGGCCCGAAGTCCGGCGCGAGCTCGCCGGCGTCGATCCGCCGCTGCAGCTCGGCCGGCCCGCCCTGGCGGAAGAACGCGGGGCCGCGCCCTCCGCCGACGTCGGCGTAGAGGAAGACCGGGAGCCCCAGCTGCCCGCCGACGCACCGCGCGACCTCGAGCGCCGTCTTGCGCGCCCGCGGCGCATCCTCGGGCCTGACCGGCACGACGGGGACGACGTCCGCCGCCCCGATTCTCGGGTGCACGCCGGCGTGCGCGCGAAGGTCGATGCGGTCGCGGGCGCACTCGATCGCCGCGAGAAGCGCAGCGACGATCTCGTGCTCGCTGCCGACGAGGGTGAATACCGAGCGGTTGTGGTCGGTGTCGACGTGCACGTCGAGGAGCTCCGCCCGCTCGGCGAGCGCGCGCCCGATCGCCTTCACGACGGCCGCGTCACGGCCCTCCGAGAAGTTCGGGACAGCTTCGAGCGGCAGCGCCATTGTCCGTACTCTAGGACCCCGTGGAGACCGTGTGCATCCGAGTGCGGCTGAAGCCCGGATCCCTGCCCCGCGTGCGCGAGTGGGCGGCCGAGCTGACCGCCCGGCGCGAGGAGGTCCTGGCGACGCTCCGCGACGAAGGCGTCGTCGTCGAGTCCGTCTTTCTCGACGGCGAGGAGCTCGTCTACTACCTGAAGGCCCAGAGCCTGGGTCAGGCCCGCGCCGTGTACGAGAGCTCCGAGCACGCGATCGACGCGTACCACCAGGAGTTCAAGGACGCGACGTTCGCGGAGCAGACGAGCCTCGAGCTGCTCGTCGACTTCGAGAACCTGACCGGCTGACGCGACGCGCGTTGACCGTTCGCAGGTCGACCTACCGCTCGCTCGCGTCGCTGCAGCGCGACACCGCGCGCTGCCGCGCGTGCGCCGAGGCCGGCTATCCGCTCGAGTCGCCTCCGGTTCGCGCACCCCTGGCCGGGCAGCGCGCGTACATGTTCGGACAGGCGCCCGGCATCGTCGAGGGAGAGGAGCGCCTGCCGTGGCGCGGCCGCGCCGGGCGGACGCTTCGCCGCTGGCTCGAGCTCGACGAGGACGCCTTCTACGCGACCTTCTACTGCGCCTCCGTGACCCGGTGCTACCCCGGCCGCGCGCCGTCCGGCCGCGGCGACCGGACGCCCACGCCCCGCGAGCAGGATCTCTGCGAGCTCTGGCGGGACTGGGAGCTCGAGCTCCTCCGGCCCCGCCTGATCGTCACCGTGGGCGGGCTCGCGCTGCGGCGGCTGCTCGGGCTCAGGGAGCTCACGGAGTGCATCGGCAGGCGCTACGACCGCGGCGGCGTCGCCGTCGTCCCTCTGCCGCACCCGTCGGGCGCGAGCAGCTGGCCGAACATGCCCGCGAACCGCGTCCGCCTCGACCGTGCGCTCGAGCTCGTCCACGACGAGCTCGCATTGCTCGCCGCGACTCGGCCACGCCCGGTCGCATAGCAACGCCTGCGCGCCGCAGAGCGGCCGGGGTCGGCGTCGTTACCCTGCCGTAGTGAGCGCTGTCCCGTACCGTGCGACGTTTTTCCGGCTGCTCGGCTTCCTCAGGCCGTACCGCACGGGCCTCCTCGTCTCGATCGTCCTCGCCGTCGGCTCGCAGGCGGCGCAGATCGCGCTCGTCTGGGTGACCGGCCGCGACGTGATCGACCAGGCGCTCCTGAAGCACGATTCGCACCGGCTCTGGATCTCGGTGCTCGCGATCGTCGGGCTCGGCGTCGTGCGGGCGGGGCTCATGGCCGGCAGGCGCCTCATCTCCGGCCGCCAGGCCCTCGACGTCGAGATGGACATGCGCAGCGGCCTCTACGCCCATCTCGTGCGCCTCTCGTTCGGCTTCTACGACCGCCATCAGACGGGCCAGCTCATGTCGCGCGCGTCGGTCGACCTCCAGGGCGTGCGCTTCTTCCTCGGCTACGGGCTGATCTTCTTCTTCCAGAACGTGCTCACGGTCGCCTCGGTGACCGTCGTCCTCTTCTTCTTCGAGTGGCGGCTCGCGCTCATCGTGCTGGCCGTGACGCCCGTGCTCGTCGCGCTCGCCTACCGCTACAGCCACGTCACGCACCCCACCCTCCGCGACGTCCAGCAGAAGCTCGCGGACGTGGCGACGGTCGCAGAGGAGAACATCGTCGGCGTCCACGTCGTCAAGGCCTTCGCGCAGGAGCCGGCCGAAGAGGCGAAGTTCGCGCGACGGAGCGAGGCGGTCTTCGCGCAGACGGTGCGCGCCAACCGGCAGCGGGCGACCTACGTGCCGCTCATCTCCTTCGTCCCGCTCCTCGCGCAGGCCGCCGTGCTCCTCGCCGGCGCGCGCATGGTCGCGCACGGCTCGCTCACCGCCGGCAGCTTCGTCGCCTTCAACCTCTACCTCGGCATGCTCGTGATGCCGCTCCGCGCCCTCGGCATGTGGATCGGCCAGGCGCAGCGGGCGACCGCCGCCGGCGAGCGGATCTTCGAGGTGATCGACGAGCCGGAGGAGATCGCCGACGCGCCCGCGGCTCGCGACCTGCCGCCCGGCGACGGCGCGATCCGCTTCGAGAACGTCTCCTTCGAGTACCTCGAGGACCGCCCCGTCCTCCGTGCCGTCGACCTCGACGTGGCCGCCGGCACGACGATCGCGCTCATCGGCCACACGGGCTCCGGGAAGACGACGCTCACCTCCCTCGTCCCGCGCTTCTACGACGTGACCGGCGGCCGCGTCACGATCGACGGCGTCGACGTGCGCGACGTGAAGCTGCACTCGCTGCGCCGCGAGATCGGCGTCATCGCACAGGACCCCTTCCTCTTCTCCGCCTCCGTGCGCGACAACATCGCCTTCGGGCGCGGCGACCTCTCGGACGAAGCCGTCGAGGCGGCGGCGCGCGCCGCCCAGGCGCACGAGTTCATCGAGCGGCTGCCGCGGGGCTACGACACGGTGATCGGCGAGCGGGGCATCACCCTCTCGGGCGGCCAGCGGCAGCGCGTCGCGATCGCCCGCGCCCTCGCGATCGACCCGCGGATCCTGATCCTCGACGACGCCACCGCCTCGGTCGACGCGACGACGGAGGCGCGCATCCGGGCGGGGCTCCGCTCGGCGATGCGCGACCGGACGACGCTCATCATCGCGCACCGGCTCTCGACGATCGCGCTCGCCGACGAGATCGTCGTGCTCGACGACGGGGGCATCGCCGCGCGCGGGACGCACGAGGAGCTCGCGCGGACGAGCGCCGTCTACCGGGAGATCTACGAGCACGGGCTCCTCGAGCGGCAGTTCGCCGACGCCGTCGAGGCCCGCGGCGAGATGGAGGACGTCGCGTGAGGGTCCACCAGGCGGGCGGGCATCTCATGCAGGAGCGCGGAGCCGCGGTCGAGGACTGGTCGTGGGGCCGGACGCGCCGGCGGCTCGGCCTCCTCTGGGGGCTGACGAAGCCGTACCGCCGCCGCACGGGCTTCTCCGTCTTCTCGCTCCTGGCCGCGACGGCGACCGCCCTCGCCCCGCCGTATCTCGCGAAGTACGCGCTCGACGACGCGATCAACGGCCACGGCGGCACCCGGCTCTACGTCGTGATCGCGATCTTCGTCGCCGCGGGCCTCGCGAACTGGGCGATGTACTACGTCGAGACCTACATGACGGGCTGGGTGGGCGAGCGGATCCTCGCCGACCTGCGCGTGCGCCTCTTCGAGCACCTGCAGCGCCTGTCGCTCGGCTTCTACGAACGCAACCGGGCGGGCGTGATCATCAGCCGGCTCACGAACGACGTCGAGGCGATCGACCAGCTCGTCACCGACGGGGTCACGAGCCTCGTCCAGAACTCGCTCACCCTGCTCGGCACCGCCGTCATCCTCTTCGTGCTCGACTGGCGGCTCGCACTCGCCACGTGCGCCGTCATCCCGCTGATGAGCCTCGCCACGGTTGTCTTCCGCAAGCGCTCGGCGCGCGCGTACGCCGCGGTGCGGGAGCGGCTCGGCCTCGTCACCGCGACGCTCGCGGAGGACATCGCGGGCATGCGCGTCGTCCAGTCGTTCACCCGGGAGGAGCCTGCGTTCGACAATTTCCGGACGGTCGCGCGCCGCTATCGCGAGGCGAACATGCTGACCGTCGTCCTGAACGGGATCTACTTCCCGATCGTCGACCTGCTGTCGTCGGTGGCGCTCGCCGTCGTGCTCGCGTACGGCGGCCACCTGTACTTCGGCGGCACGATCACGCTCGGCACGCTCTTCGCGTTCATGCTCTACGTCCAGAACTTCTTCGATCCGGTGCAGCAGCTCTCGCAGCTGTACAACACGTTCCTCTCCGCGACGGCGGCGCTCGACAAGATCATGGGCGTCCTCGACGAGGCGCCCGAGGTGATCGACCGGCCGGGCGCGACCGAGCTCGCGCAGATCGAGGGCCACGTGGCCTTCGAGGGCGTCCGGTTCACGTACGGCCGCGGCGACGAGGTGCTGCACGGCATCGACCTGGACGTGCCCGCGGGCACGACGGTCGCCCTCGTCGGCCACACCGGCGCCGGCAAGTCGACGATCGCGAAGCTGCTCGCCCGCTTCTACGAGCCGACGCACGGGAGGCTCACGATCGACGGCGTCGACCTGAACGACGTCACGCAGGCGTCGCTCCGCCGCCAGCTCGGCGTGGTGCCGCAGGAGGGCTTTCTCTTCGCGGGCACGGTCGCCGACAACATCGCCTTCGGCAAGCCCGACGCGACCGCGGACGAGATCGTACGGGCCGCACAGACCGTGGGGGCACACGACTTCGTGCTCCGCCTCGAGGACGGCTACGAGACGCAGCTCGGCGAGCGCGGCACGCGGCTCTCGCTCGGGCAGCGGCAGCTCGTCGCGTTCGCGCGGGCGCTCCTCGCGGACCCGCGGATCCTCATCCTCGACGAGGCGACCTCGTCGGTCGACATCGGCACGGAACGGCGGATCGAGGCGGCGCTCGACGTCCTGCTCGCCGACCGGACGGCGTTCATCATCGCGCATCGGCTCTCGACGATCCGCGACGCCGACCTCATCGTCGTGCTCGAGCACGGGCGCGTGGTCGAGCAGGGATCCCACGAGGAGCTGCTCGCCGCCCGCGGCCTCTACACCTCGCTCTACGGCGACTGGGCGTCCGACGCCGCATAGGCCTGCACCATCGCGAGCCTCTGCATGATCGTCGGATGGTTCTCGAGGAGGACGTAGTCCCACGTCGGCGGATCGGGCTGGCTCAGCGTCGTCGGCACGAACGTCTCGAAGAGCTCTCTCGCGCCGACCGGATCGCGGGTCGCGCGCAGGGCCGACCAGTCGGCCTCCGCCTCCATGTGCCGCGTGATCACGTTGCGGAGCGGCAGGGCGACGAGGTTGAGCGCCACGAGGAGAAGGAGGGAGAGCGGCACGGCCTCGGCGCTGCGCATGCCGCCGCTCCTCCTCGTGCCCCGGGCGATGAGGAACGCGCCCGGGAACGCGAAGAGGGCGTACCAGCCGACCTGGCGCCAGATGTGGTTGTGCGCAAGATGGCCGAGCTCGTGTGCGAGCACGACGCGGACCTCGCGGTCGGTGAACGGCGGCTCGACGATCGTGTCCCAGAGAAACACGCGCCGGCTCGGGCCGAGCCCGGTCGCGACGGCATTCGGCTCGTTCATCCCGGTCAGCACGCGGACGGGCACGTGCTGCACGTGCTCGACACGCTCGAGCCGCGTGGCGGCGGCGCGGAGGCTCGGATCGTCGAGTCGATGCCCGCCGAGCAGGTAGGGCGTCACGAACGAGAAGAGCAGCGCAAGCCCGACGAAGCACGGCGCCGCGGGAAGCCACCACCAGTTGCCGAGAGGCCCGGCGAGCCCCATGACGATCGCGAGCGCGACGCAGAGGAAGACGAACGTGCCGCCGAGCGCGAGCCAGTTCCCGAGGGTGACCGCCGCGTAGCTCTGCGTCGAGAGCCCGTGGTGCCGTCCCCACCACACCTCGAGCACCCCGAACGGGAGCTGCACGACCCAGACGAGCGCGAAGCCGAGCATCCCGAGCAGCATCCCCGTGCCCATCCGGCCGGCCGCGGACTCGCGCGTCCAGCGCACCCCGAACCGCGCGAAGACCGCGAGCGCGCCGAGCTGGGCGAGCGTCGTGAGGATCCAGAGCGCCCGCAGGCCGCGCGAGTACGACGCCGCGTCGTGGAGCTCGCGCGCGCGAGAAGTACGCCTGCGGATCGAGGTGCGGCAGCCGCAGCGCCGGCACGCTCGACCGCCACAGTCCGTAGGCCGCGAGCGCCCACACCGCGGCGAGCACCGCCGTGACGGCCGCGCCCGCGGCTGCGCGCCGGCTCACGCGGGCTCGTCGAAGGCCGGCTGCGTCTCCTCGGCGCCTTCGAGCGGGCTCGCATGCGGATAGCGCTCGGTGAGCAGATACGCGTACGCGCTCAGCTGCGCCGCGTACCGGAGGGCGTAGGCGGAGAGGTTCCGCAGGCCCCACGGCGCGGAGCCCGTCGCGAGGGCCGCGAACCACGTGAGGATCGCCGCGACCGCGAGCGCCCAGCCGAGCGCGCCGTTCACGATGTACGCGGGAATCGCGAGGAAGACGCGAAAGCCGGTGACCCACCGGTTCTGGCGCTCCGGCCCCGGCAGGACGACGTCGAGCGGATAGCTGCCCTCGCGGCCGACGAAGCCCGGGAACGGGTTCGCCGCCAGGAAGAGGAACGCCGACACGTGGAGCGAGTAGCGGACGTACGCCGAGAGGAAGCGATGGAGCGCGCGCGGCGGCGTCCCCGTGAAGAGGGTCGCGAACCAGTTGGCGATGCCGACGAGCACGGCGGCCACCGTCCACAGCGTCAGCCAGACGAGGTGCGGGATCGCGAGCGGCAGGCGGAACAGCACGAGCACGCGCGAGCGGCGGAGGTCGTGCGCGTCGCCGACGAGGTAGACGGGATGCTGCGGCGGCCGGTCGACCGCGGCGAGCATGGCCGTCGGGTCGCTCTCCGGATAGCGGTCGGTGACGAGCAGGATGTACGCGAGCACCTGCGCGCCGTAGCCGGTGCTGTACGCGCCCGCGTCACGGAGGCCCTTCGGCATGCGGCCGGTCGCGAGGATCGCGAACCAGCCGAGGACGCCGCAGACGCCGGAGAGCGCGCCGCCTCCCCCCGCGCCGTAGCGGCCGCCCTTGCCGCGGTACGGCGCGCGGATCGCCCCGACGCCCCCGAGCGTCGCGGAGAGGAAGAGCGCGGGCAGCATCAGGAAGATCCGCAGGAGCACCTTCCACCGCTCCTGCTCGGCCGGCGGCGGCAGCGTCACGTCGATCGGGTACTCGCCCTCCTCGCCCACGAAGCCCGGGAAGGGATTCGCGACGAGCCACACGTAGGCGTTCAGGTGCGCGAGATAGCGCACGTAGCGGCTGAGGAACCGGTGGAGCGACGCGGGCGGCGTGCCGGTCGCGAGCGTCGCGAACCAGTTGGCGATCGCGGCGAAGAAGACGGCGATTCCCCAGACGAAGGCCCAGATGAAGTGCGGGATGGCGAGGATCAGCCGGAAGAAGACCGTGAGCCGGTTGCGGCGCAGGTCGTCGTCGACGAGGAGCCGGATCGGATGCTCGTTCATGCGGCAATGGTGACGGATCGATGGGACGTACACTCCCGGCGTGGCGATTGACAAGGAAACGGCTGATCGGATCGAGCAGCCCGTCGCCGCGGAGGCGGAGCACGAAGCGCGCCTGAGCCCCGCGGAGGCGATCGAGCGGATGCGGATCAACGTCCCCGTCCGCGGCAACCGGAAGCTGCGCACCCTCATCGAGCGGGTGAACGAGGACAAGCAGCTGAAGGGGTGGTGGCATGTCTCGAACGTGAACGCCGTCGCGCGGATGGAGATCAACGACCACTCGTGGGTCCACATCCAGATCGTCACCAACATCGCGCTCAAGCTCCTCCGCCAGCTGACGAAGCACCACGTCGAGCCGGCCGTCGTGACCGACTACGGGATGAGCCGCGACGACGCCGAGGTGGTCGTGACGCTCGCGGCGCTCACGCACTGCATCGGGATGTCCATCCACCGCCACGGCCACGAGGACTTCTCGCTCTTCCTCGCGGCCCCGAAGCTGCAGCAGCTGCTCGACGGGATCTACGACGAGCCCGACCGGACCGTGATCGTCTCCGAGGTCCTGCAGGCGATCATCAGCCACCGCGCCGACGGCCAGCCGCTCACGATCGAGGCAGGCCTGATCCGCGTCGCCGACGCCCTCGACATGGCCAAGGGCCGCTCGCGCGTCCCGTTCGAGCGGGGCCGCGTCTCGATGCACTCCCTCTCGGCGGCCGCGATCGAGGACGTGACGATCACCGACGGCGAGGAGCGGCCGATCGCGATCGAGATCCGGATGAACAACTCCTCCGGCATCTTCCAGATCGACGGGCTCCTGAAGGCGAAGCTCCGCGGCTCGGGCCTCGAGCCCTACGTCGAGGTGGTCGCCCACATCGACACCGAGACCGAGCAGCGGCTCGTCCAGACGTACCGCCTCGAGCTCTGACCCCGGCTACAATCCGGCCGTACCCGTTGCGGGATCGTCTAATGGTAGGACGCCGGTCTCTGGAACCGGAAGTTGGGGTTCGAGTCCCTGTCCCGCAGCTCAGCCCCGCAGCTCAGCCCCGCAGCTCAGCCCCGCAGCTCACTCCCCGCGGGCGAGTGAACCGGCCGACTGAACCACCGCCTCAGGCATAGATGAACCGGCCGGCGCGCGGCGATGATCATGGCATGGCCCACTTCGTGAACGCGTGCTGCGGCAGCCTCCTGATCTACGCCTCCGTCACCCGCGGCGCGCTCGTCTTCGCGAAGGGCCTCGCGCACGTCGCCGCCCGCAGGGCCGGCTGACTCAGTCGACCGTCGCGAGGAACGCCTCGACCGTCTCGAGGAACGCCTCCGGCTCCTCGACGTGCGGCATGTGGCTCGAGGCCTCGAAGAGCTCCCATCGTGCGCCGGGAACCCGCGAGTGGATCTGCTCGACGATGTGCGGCGTCGCCTCGTCGTAGCGGCCGGAGACGAGCAGCGTCGGCACGTCGATCTCCTCGAGCCGGCCGGTGATGTCCCACGTCTTCAGCGACCCGATGCAGTGGAACTCGCTCGGCCCGTTCATCGTGTGGTAGACGGTCGGGTCCTCCGCCATCTGGGCGAAGCTCCGCTCGACGCAGGCCGGCCACGGCACGCGGCAGAGATGGCGGTCGTAGTAGACGCGCACGGCCGCCTCGTACTCCGGCGAGTCGGTCGTCCCCTCCGCCTCGTGCTTCGTCAGCGTCTCCTGGACGTCCCGCGGCAGGTCCTCGCGCAGGCGATTCGCCTCCTCGACCCAGAGCGGGATGCTCGCGGGCGAGTCGGCGACGACGATCGCGCGCAGGCCGTCCGGGTGGTCGAGCGCATGCTCCATCGCGAGCATCCCTCCCCATGACTGCCCGACGACGGCGTAGCGGTCGCGGACGCCGAGCCGGCCGGTCAGCGCGACGAGCTCGTCCTTGAAGAGCTGCGGCGACCAGAACTCGGCCGGCGCGTCGGGCAGGTGCGTGCTCCTGCCGCAGCCGACCTGGTCGTAGAGCACGCAGCCGCGGCCGTAGCGCGAGAGCTCGGCGATCGGCTCCGTGTAGTCGTGCGCCGCCCCCGGGCCGCCGTGCAGCACGAGCACGGGCGTCGGGCCCGCGTCCAGGTCGCCGACGACGCGGTACCAGGTCTCGCGGCCGTTCCAGCTCATCCGTCCTTCGGTCATGCCCGTTCCTTCCTACACCGCCGGGACGACGCGGCACAAGACCGGCGTCTCGGGCCCCGGCGTCTCAGGCTGCGGCGTCGATCGCCGCCCCGACGAAGAGGAGCGCGAGGTAGAGCAGCGAGTAGTGGAAGGCAAGGGCGGCGCGGCGGCGGTCGGTGCCGGCGCCGAGGCGCCCGACGAGGACGAAGAAGACTCCGCCGAGCACGAGCGCGGTGACGAGGTAGACGACGCCGAAGGCACCGAGCGCAAACGGCACGATCGTGAAGACGACGAGGGCGATCGTGTAGAGAACGATTCTCCGCACGGTGGCCCGCTCGCCGCGCACGACGGGCAGCATCGGCACATCCGCGGCCGCGTAGTGGTCGCGCAGGAGCAGGGCGAGCGCCCAGAAGTGCGGCGGCGTCCAGAGGAAGACGATGACGAAGAGCCAGAGCGCCGGCAGCGCGAGGTTCCCGGTCGCGGCCGCGTACCCGACGATCGGCGGCACGGCGCCCGCCGCTCCGCCGAGGACGATGTTCTGTGGCCCGCGCCGCTTCAGATAGCCGGTGTAGACGACGACGTAGAACAGGTTGCCGGCCAGTGCGAGCACCGCGGTCAGGACGTTCACGGTCGAAGCGAGCAGCGTGAACGAGAACGCCGAGAGCGCCAGCCCGAACTCGAGCGCCCGCGCGGGCGCGAGCCGTCCCGACGCGACCGGGCGGCCGGTCGTGCGGGCACCCATCAGGCGGTCGATGTCGCGGTCGAGCAGGTGGTTCAGAGCACTCGCGCCGCCGCAGGCGAGCGCGAGGCCGATCATCGTCACGGCGAAGCGGCCGGCGCCGGGCCACCCGCGGGCGCCGACGACCATCCCGCACGCGCCGGTGACGAGCAGGAGGCTCATGATCCGCGGCTTCGTCAGCGTCACGTAGTCCCGCACGCTCCCTGCCGCGACGTCTCCGCCGCGGAGACACGCTGCGGCGAGCGCGCAGGCGGCGGCGAGCGCGGAGGCCGCGAGCACGAGGTGCGCCGCCGGCGCCGTGAACGCGGCGGCGGCGGCGAAGAGCGCGAGAGCGGCCACGCTGAGCGGCAGGAGCCGCCGGTGCGACGCGATCGCCGCCACGAGGAGCGCAACGAGCGGCGGCAGCGCGAGCGGTGCGAGGAGGCGATGCACGCCGGTCGACGCATCCGCACCCGTGACCACCGCGAGCAGGCACGACGCCACGACCGCGACCGCGGTGAGTCGCAACGCGATCCCCGGGCGCCCCGCGGTCCTCACGCGCGCTCCCGGGCGAGGCGCGCGAGATCGCGTTGCACGAACGACTGCAGGAAGGGGAACAGGTAGGCCGTCCGTTCGTCGCCGCGGCGGTCGATGAGGTAGAGCGCGAGGCTGTGGACGATGTCGTTCGACGTCGGCTCCACCGTGACGCCGTAGAGGCGCCACACCGCGGCGAGGCGGGCGCGCGACGGCGCGTTCAGCCAGTGAATCGTCCAGGGGCCGGCGAGGTGCCATTTCGCGAGCGCGTGCCGGATTCCCTGCGGCGTGTCGCCGGCGCGGTCGACGCTGACGACGACGATCGCCGGCCGGTCTGCGGCAGGAAGCCGGCGGAGGACGGAGCCGAGCTGCCGCCCTTCGATCGGGCAGCGCGTCGTGCACTGCGAGTCGAGGAACGTCAGGAGCACCGGCTGCCCGCGGAGCGACCGCAGCGAGACGAGCGCCCCGTTCTGGTCGCGGAGCGCGAAGTCGGGCGCCGGCCGCACACCCGCCTTCCAGGTTCCCTGGCCGTGGAAGTCGGGCAGCACGACGCGGGCCGCCGGTGTGCTCCCGCCGCGCGCGCGCAGGACCACCCCGCCTGCGACGCCGAGCACCGCGGCGCCGAGCAGGACTCCCACCGCGAGGCGGACGGGGATCCCGCCGCGGCCGGCGGCCGGCGCGGCGGCGCCCCTCACTGCACCTTGCCGGTCCGCGCTCCGGCCGCTCGCCGACGGAGCAGCACGGCCCAGTAGATGCCCGACCACGACGAGGAGGCCGACGGGCAGGACGAGCGTGAGGATGGAGCCGGCGAGGAAGTGCGAGGCGAGGATCGAGTGCATTGGCGCTCCTCTCAGCGGCCTGCGAGGCCGAGACGTCTCCGCGCCGGCGTCGGGTCGAGCCAGCGGTAGAAGAACACGATGATGGCGACGGTATACGCGAGCGAGCCGGGAACCCACATCACGCCCGCGGCGAGCTGCTGGTCGGCGAGCGCGGTGAGACCGCCCGGACGATGGGTGAGCTCCGCGTACGCCGGATAGAGCGGCGACGGCGCGAACGCCAGCACGAGCGCGAGCACCCAGCCGACGAGCATCCCGGTCGTCACGAAGGCGGCGCGCCACAGCCAGTCGAGGCGCGCGCGAAACGGCGGCGAGTCGAACACCGCTCCCCAGAAGAGAAGGCCCGTGAGGAAGAAGAGGGTGTGCTCGAGCTCGTGCGCCCACGCGCTGCGCAGCGTGAAGTCGTAGAGCGCGGGCACGTGCCAGGCGAGCATCGTCACGTTGAGCAGTGTCCAGGCGCACAGCGGATGCGCGAGCGCGTGCGCCGCGGTGCGGAGCGGGCGCCACCTCGGGCTCTGCACGACGGCGCGGGCGACCGTGCGCCGGAAGCCGAGCGGGAGCGGCTGCCAGAGCCGGTTCCACGGAGCCGACGCGACGAGGAGCGGCGGTGCGACTGCGAGGAGCAGGACGTGCTGCGCCATGTGGGCCGCGAACAGGGTGTCGGCCAGCGGGTCGAGCGGCGAGTCGACTGCGATCAGGATCGCGAGGAGCCCGAGCGCGAACGCGACCGTCCGCCCCAGCTGCTCGTACCCCTCAGGGCGCGAGACGCGCCGGCGCCCGCCGAGCCAGTACAGCACCGCCGCGACCGCCACGAAGACGAGCGGCGGGCTCACGGGCCAGGCGGCGGCGCTCGTCAGGCTCGGCATCTACAGGAGATAGAGCACGACCCACGCGAGCACGCCGAGACCGGCGAGGAACGCCCAGTAGAAGGAGAACGCCTCGAGCCCGGCGCGGACGAGCGAGAGCGGGTCGGCGATGTCGTGGCCCGGGCGCCCCGGGTCGCCGGAGGCCTCCCCGGGCGCCGGGACCCCGGCCGGCACGTTGCGGTAGCGGTACGAGGTCGCGAGCAGGTTCTCGAGCCAGAAGAGCGCGGCGACGACGAAGAGGACGTTGAACGCGGTCCAGCCGACGAAGACGCTCGCGTAGCCGCCGTCGGCGGGCCCGAAGCCGACGCTCGTCCACTCGATCACCTGCAGCACGACGGCGACGACTCCGGCCGCGAGGCCGACGGCCCCCTTGAGGCGCCACTGCGGCCGCCGGCCCGCACGGTGGTCGACGAGCCCGAGCCGCACGACGATCGCGCTCGCGACCGTCAGCGCCATCACGAGCGTCCCGAGCGTGAGCGACGGATCGACGTGCTTCGGACGCCAGAGGTGGCCGTTGTTCAGCGACCGGAGGTAGAAGTAGGCGAAGACGAAGGCGAGGAAGAAGAACGCGGTCGCGCTCGCGAGCAGGTGCGCCGCGGCGCTCAGGTTGCGCCCCATCAGCTCGGGCGGCTCGCCTTCGACGAGCGCGTAGTCGCTTCCCTCGTGGACGAGCTCGGTCACGACATCCCTCCTGCCGGCGATGCCGCGGGCACCCCGACGGGCCCCGCGTCCTCGCCGTAGCCGTACGGATCGCTCGTGATCACGGGAATCCTGTCGAAGTTGTGCACGGGCACGGGCGACGGGAGCTGCCACTCGAGCGACCGCGAGCCCCACGGGTTGGCCGGCGCCGGGATTCGCGCGAAGAGCAGCGAGTAGACGAAGTTCGCGAGGAACACGAGCATCGAGAGCCCGAGGACGAACGCCGACACGGAGACCCAGATGTTCAGGAACTGCAGGTTGTGCGGGTAGCTGACGACGCGGCGCGGCTGGCCGAGGAAGCCGGCCGCGAAGAGCGGCGCGAACGTCGAGTTGAACGAGATGAACATCACCCAGAAGTGGATCTTCGCGAGGCGCTCGTTCAGCGTGTAGCCCGTCATCTTCGGGATCCAGTAGTAGATCGCCGCGAAGAACGTGAAGACGAGGCCGCCCATGATCGTGTAGTGGAAGTGCGCCATCGAGAAGAAGCTGCCGTGCGTCGTCACGTCGCTCGGCACGTCGGAGAGGAACACACCCGAGAGGCCGCCGATCAGGAAGTTGAAGAACCAGGCGAGGCAGAAGAGCATCGGCACGGTGAACCGCAGCTGCCCGCGCCAGAGCGTCATCAGCCCGCACAGGAACGTGAAGCCCGTCGGGATCGAGATCAGCTCGGTGGACAGCATGTAGAACGGGCGCAGGTCGCTGTTGATCCCGCTCACGAACAGGTGGTGCTGCCAGACGAGCCAGCTCAGGAGCGTCACGCCGAGGAGCCCGGAGACCGCGAGCCTGTACCCCCAGAGCGGCTTGCGTGCGAACACGGGGAGCAGCTCGAGCACGATCGCGAATCCCGGCAGGGCGAGGATGTACACCTCGGGATGCCCGAACACCCAGAAGAGGTTCTCGTAGAGGTACTGGCTGCCGCCGGCGCTCGCGATGAAGAAGCTCGTCTGCGCGGTGCGGTCGAGCATCGCCATTCCGAGCACCGCGACGAGCACCGGCGCGGCGAGCACCATCAGGATCGCGGTCGACAGCACGCCCCAGCAGAAGATCGGCAGCCGCGACCAGGTGAGGCCGGGCGCGCGCATGGTCACGATGGTCGCGATCATGTTCAGGCCGAGCAGGCACATCGAGATGCCGACGAGAGCGAAGAACACGATGTACGAGTCCATGCCGCCGTTGCTCTGGTCGTTCAGCGGCGCGTAGCCCGTCCAGCCCGTCGGGAAGCCGCCGAAGAAGATCGTCGTCGTCAGGATCGCGCCGGCCGCCATCAGGAGCCAGAACGTGAGCGACTCGATGCGCGGGAAGGCCATGCGCCGTGCCCCGATCATCAGCGGCACGAGATAGTTCGCGAACGGGCCGAGGATCCCGCTCGTCATCATCCCCATCATCATCGTGCCGTGCATGCTGACGAGCGTCAGGTACTGGCCCGGCGGAAAGACGTGCGTCGTCGGGCTCAGGAGCTCGGTGCGGATGAGCATCGCGTTCAGGCCGCCGATGAAGAAGAAGAGCCCGATCCCGCACAGGTACTGGATGCCGACGACCTTGTGGTCGGTGCAGAGCCCGAAGTAGCGGCCCGTCCCCTGCGTCTCCTTCTCGCGCAGGGACGGCGGGTAGCCGCGCAGCCGCGCCCACGGATAGACGCCGAAGCCGAGGCCGAGCAGGAAGGCGGCAACGCCGATGAAGTAGCCGAGGAAGATCGAGATGTCGTTCTGGTCGATGTCGCCGAAGTAGTCGAGGCTCGGCGAGGTGATCTGGTGGCCGATGAACCAGCCGAGGTACCAGCCGCCGATGCCGAGCAGGATCGCCGTCAGGAAGTTGAAGCCCGCGAGCCTGCGCCAGATCGGCGGGGTCGTCTCGACTGCGACTGCGCTCACGACACTCCTCTCGTTCAGCCCGCGCGCCGCGCCGGGTCGGGTAGATAGCTCGTGGCGTACGGCGGCAGGAACTTCTGGACCGGTGCGAAGTACGCGCGCTGCTGCTTGATCCACGACGCGAACGCCGCCGGGTCGACGACCTTGCCGGTGTCGAACATGTAGCCGTGCCAGAGACCGCAGAGCTCGGCGCAGTGGATGTCGAACGTCAGCGGGTTCTTGGTCTGGACGTAGGCGACGTCGTCGGTGCCGGGATTCGCGTCCGCCTTGACGCCGAGCTGGTACGCCCAGAAGGAGTGGACGGCGTCGAGCGAGGTCACATGGAGCCGGATCAGCGTGTGGGCGGGCAGCACGAGGTGCGGCACCTCGACGCCGCCGTAGGTCGGGTACCGGTACGTGAACTCCCACTGCTGCCCGATCACCTGCACGTCGAGCGCCTTCGTGTAGCCGGCCGGCTGGAACGCGGCGCTCGGGCCCTGCCCGCCGCCGGCGCCGGACTGCAGCAGCTCGTACGTCCCGAAGCCGGCGAGGAAGAGCACCGTGGTCGTCGTGATCACCATCCAGAGGAACTGGATGCGTGCGTCGCCGCGTACGGGCGGCCCGTCCACGAGCTCCGTCGTCCGGTTGCGGAACGAGAAGATCGCGTATCCGAGAAAGAGAAGGACGAACACGCACACCGGTGTCGAGATCGAGACGAGCCACGTGTTGTCGAACACCTGCTGCGTGCCCTGCGCACTGGCGTTGCCCGGCGGGATCGCCGGGCCGAGGAAGATCGCGACGAGCGGCGTGGCGATGACGCTGAGGACGATCCACGCGACGAGGAAGCGCCGACCGTGGTCGGAGCGCCCGTTCGGCGCGGCTCTGTAGGCAGGGGTCGCCACGTCAGACCACGTGGAGGAAGCCGTCCATGTAGCCGACTGTCTGCATCGGCCCGCCGAAGCCGTAGACGAAGCCCGCCGCGCAGGGCACGAAGCACTGCCAGCGGTAGTTCCCGGGCTTCCCCGTGCGGAAGGTGAACGTGATCGTGCGATGCGCCATCGAGAGCGCGCACGGCGCGTACTCGCACGCGTTCTTCGCGTCGTCTGCGACCGGCGCCACGGGGACGAGCACCCCGAGCTGCGGGACGGCGAAGGTGTGCGACGGCTGGTCCGGCGGCATCACGGTGACCGTCTTGCCGTCGAACCGCAGCGGGCCGACGAGGCCGGTCGGCTGCCCGAGGAGCGGATTGCGGAGGCCGCTCGCGCCGTCGAAGTTGTAGATCGTCACGTGGACGAGCGCGTTCGCCGGCAACGTGTAGATCGTGCTGCGGTGCCACTGCCCGTTCTCGCGGACGAGGTACGAGACCCAGTCGGGATGCGGCGCGAGGGTCGGCCCGACCGCCGCCACCGTCTGCAGCGTGAGCGAGACGGACGTCGTGGACCCGGTCGTCTGCGCGACGGGCCGATACGCCACCGTGTTGCCGACGAGATAGCCGGAGACGTAGAAGCCGATGAGGATTCCGGCCGCCGCGACACCGGCGCCCACACCCAGCAACTTGACCGCAGTGCGCCCCACCGAGGGGTGGGTATATCGGCTCCCGCTCGACGCGCCTACAAAGATGACGGACGTGTCATCGGCGCGTCATTTACACGTCACGTTCGGGGCTGTAGCCTGCCGCTGGCGGTCGGATGAAGATCCTGGTGATCGAGGACGAGGCACGGATCCTCGCGTTCCTCAGACGTGGTCTCGAAGCCGAGGGATACTCGGTCGAGGGCGCGGGCGACGGACGGAGCGGGCTCGCGCGCGCCGTCGCAGACGACTGGGACCTCGTCCTGCTCGACCTGCTCCTCCCCGGCCTGTCCGGGCTGCGACCTGCTCGAGGAGCTCCACCGGCGCCGCCCCGACATGCCCGTCCTCATCCTCTCGGCGCGCTCCGACCTCCAGACGAAGCTCCGCGGCTTCGCGCTCGGGGCGATCGACTACGTGCCGAAGCCCTTCGCGCTCGACGAGCTGCTCGCACGCGTGCGCGTGCAGGCCCGCCGCGGCGCCGCTGCGGGCGAGAACGTGCTCTCGAGCGGCGCGCTCGTGCTCGACCTCGCACGCCGTCAGGCACGGCTCGGCGAGCTCGTCTGCGATCTCTCCGATCGGGAGTTCCGGCTGCTCCGGCATCTGATCGAGCACACGGGAGAGGTGATCAGCCGCGAGCGGCTGCTCGCCGACGTCTGGGGCTACAGCTTCGACCCCGGGTCGAACGTCGTCGACGTCTGCATTCGCCGGCTTCGCAAGAAGCTCGGCCCGGACGCCCCCATCGAGACGGTCCGTCATGCGGGCTACCGCCTGGCTGCGTAACAACCCGGTCGAGGCCGGCTGGGGCCTCTTCGCGGCGCTGAACGTCGTCGCGATGGTCGTGTGGCCGAGCTGGGAGACGATCCCCTTCCACTTCGTCTGGATCAGCCTGACCATCGTCTACGGCTTCCGCGTCTGGGAGCCGCGCGCGACCGCGCTCACCCTCGGCGCCGTGGTCGCGGTGACCGGTGCGTCGATCTTCGCCGACGCGTTCGAGGGGGTGCAGCTCTGGGGCGAGCTCTTCGAGGTGCCGCTCATGTCGGCGATGTTCCTCGCGATGGTCTGGCACGCCCGGCGCCGGCAGACGGCGACCCGGGCCGTCGAGGCGCTGCTCATCCAGCACGAGCGCTTCCTCCACGACGTCTCGCACGAGCTGCGAACGCCGGTCACCATCGCTCGCGGCCATCTCGACCTGCTGCGCCGGAACGACGGCGAGACGCCCGAGGTCGCGGTCGCCGTCGACGAGCTCGCGCGGATGGAGCGCATCATCTCGCGCCTCCTCCTGCTCGCGAAGGCCGGCCAGCCGCAGCTCCTGACCCTGACGGAGATCGACGCGGACGCATTTCTCGAGGAGGTCTTCGTGCGGTGGACCGAGGTCGCGCCGCGCGCGTGGCGGCTCGGCCGGCTCGCCGAGGGGCGCGTACGCGCCGACGAGGAGGCGCTGCGCGACGCGCTCGACGCGCTGCTCGAGAACGCCGTCAAGTACACGGAGCGGAACGATCCCATCGAGGTGCGTTCCCGCGTGCTCGACTTCGGGCTCGTGATCGAGGTCGTCGACGGCGGCTCGGGGATCCCGCCGGAGGCGCTCGACCGGATCTTCGACCGCTTCGCGCGGAGCGACGCGGCCCGCACCCGCAGCGCCGGCGGCGCCGGGCTCGGGCTCGCCATCGTCGACGCGGTCGCGAAGTCCCACGACGGATCGGTGTCGGTGCGATCCCGGAACGGCTCGACCGTGTTCGCGCTGCGGCTCCCGGAGTTCGAGCCGTCGGCGCAGCCGGGGGCTGCGCCGACGCTCGACGGAGTGATCCGGGTGCCGACCTAGATCAGGCGGCCAGGGCGAACTCGCGCTCGCTGTCGTGCCGCGCGATCTGGTGGAGCGGCAGGGGGTCGGAGGCGACCCACGGGTTGCCTCCCCGCCCCCAGTGCTCGTCGTGCTGCGGAGCCGCCGTCGGCAGCCTGTGCGCGAGCCGGGTGAGGGCTGCGACTGCGGCGATGACGAGGACGGAGAGCACGATGTTCACGGTGACGATCGTTGTGAGTGTCATGCCCTGAGCGTGCCCGGCAGCCGTGAGAGAACGGTGAATCGCGCCTGAGAGAGCCCTGTGAGAGCCTCCCGCCTCCCCCGGATCGGGGATGCAGGCTCCCGCTTTCGCGGGAAGCGCTGTTGACACGCGTGGACGATAGTCAGCAGGCCGTGCTGATCGCCTCGCCGCCAGAGCCCCCGGCCGTCGACCTCGCGGTCGGGGACTCCGTCCGCCTCACGCGCCTCCACGAGGGCGTCCCGGCCGGCGCCGAGGGCCGCGTCGTCGGCTTCTACCGGGTCGAGCCGCCCCGCACCGTCGTCGCCTTCGACGCCGGGCTCTCCACCGTTCCGAGCAGCCGGCTCGAGCGGATCGCGAGCTGAGCTCGCCGCGGGCAGCACCCTCCCGCGGCCGGGTGATCAGCCGTTCAGGGCGGCAAGCCGGCGTGCGACGCGGGCCGCCGCACGCGCGAGCTCGGCCGCCGCTTCCGCGTCGCCCGCGACGCTCGACGTGAGCTGCGCGCGCACGCGGTCGGCGAGCCCGGCGACCTCGTCGGCCTGCGCGGCGATCTCGTTCGGCACCGCGATGATCCGCGCCCGCGTCTCGTCGCTGCGGTCGGCCATGAACGCCGTGTAGGCGGCGGCGTCCTCGTCCGCGAGCTCGACGAGCCGGGTCACCGCGGCCTTCGCGCGCAGGATCGCGTCCTCGTCCCCGGCGAACCGCGCGGCGAGCTCGGCGAGAGCGGCCGCGAGGGCGCCCGTCAGCGCGGTGGCCCCACCGCTTGCCGGAGTCGGCGTGCGCTCGCCGAGCGCCGCCAGAAGCTCACCGACTCGGAGCTCGTTCAGCACGGCGGTAGAAGTCGACGCCGGCAGGCGCGAGCGGCGTGTTCCCGGCGATCAGGTCCGCCGCCTTCTCGGCGACCATCATCACGGGCGCGTAGATGTTCCCGTTCGGGACGTACGGGAAGACGGACGCGTCGACGACGCGCAGGCCGTCGAGCCCGTGGACGCGCATCGTCTCCGGGTCGACGACCGACAGCTCGTCGTTCCCCATGCGGCACGTGCAGGACGGGTGCAGCGCCGTCTCGCCGTCGCGCGCGACCCAGTCGAGGATCTCGTCGTCGGTCTCGACCTCCGCGCCGGGCGAGGTCTCGCCGCCGTTGTACTCGTCGAAGGCCGGCTGGTTGAGGATGCGGCGCGCGACGCGGATCGCCTCGACCCACTCTCGCCGGTCCTGCGCCGTCGAGAGGTAGTTGAACCGGAGCGCCGGATGCTTCCGCGGATCGGTCGAGGTGATCTTGACCGAGCCGCGCGCGTCGGAGTACATCGGCCCGACGTGCACCTGGTACCCGTCGTTGCCCGCGGGCGAGGAGCCGTCGTAGCGGATCGCGAGGGGCAGGAAGTGGAACATCAGGTTCGGGTACGCGACGTCGTCGTTCGAGCGCACGAACCCACCCGCCTCGAAATGGTTCGTCGCGCCGGGGCCGCTGCGCGCAAAGAGCCACTGGGCGCCGATGAAGGGCCGCTTCCACTTCTTCAGGGCCGGCTGCACCGACACGGGCTGCGTGCACGAGTACTGCACGTACACCTCGAGATGATCCTGCAGGTTCTCGCCGACGCCGGGGAGATCGTGGACGACGTCGATGCCGAGCGCCCCGAGCTCACCCGCGTTCCCGACGCCCGACAGCTGCAGGAGCTGGGGCGAGTTGATCGCACCGCCGCAGAGGATCACCTCGTTCGCGTGCGCGACCTGCGCGCCGATCTGGACGCCGACCGCCTTCGTCCCCTGGAAGAGGATGCGGTCGACGTGCGTGTTGCACCGCACCTCGAGGTTCCGGCGACGCAGCACGGGATGGAGATACGCACGCGCCGCGCTGAGGCGGCGGCCGCGGTAGACGTTGCGGTCGAACTTCGCGAAGCCCTCCTGCCGGAAGCCGTTGACGTCGTCGGTCAGCTCGTAGCCCGCCTGCCGCACGGCCGCGAAGAAGGCGTCGAAGAGCGGCGACTCCGCGGGCCCGCGCTCGAGCTTCAGCGGGCCCGTGGCGCCGCGGTACTCGTCGGCGCCTGCAAGGCACGTCTCCATCCGCTTGAAGTACGGCAGGCAGTGCGCGTAGTCCCACCCGTCGAGCCCCCAGCGCTCGTAGTCGAGCGGGTTGCCGCGCTGGAAGATCATCCCGTTGATCGAGCTCGAGCCGCCGAGCACCTTCCCGCGTGCGTGGTAGATGCGGCGGCGGTGCATGAACGGCTCCGGCTCCGACTCGTACATCCAGTCGTACCGCTTGTTGCCGATCGGGAATGCGAGCGCCGCCGGCATGTGGATGAAGACGTCCCACCACCAGTCGGTGCGCCCGGCTTCGAGCACGAGCACGCTCGTCGAGGGGTCGGCGCTCAGCCGGTTCGCGAGCGCGCAGCCGGCCGAGCCGCCGCCGACGATCACGTAGTCGTAGGTCATGCGAGGACGACGGTCTGCAGCTCGGTGAACGACTCCATGGGCGCGGTGCCGCCGACGCGGCCGATGCCGCTCGCGGTGCCGGCGCGACCGCCGAACGGGAGGTGCGTCTCCCAGTAGTTCGACGACTCGTTGATGTTCACCCAGCCGGTGCGCGCCGCGTCGGCGAAGCGAAGGCCCTTCGCGAGGTCGCGCGTGAAGACGGCCGAGAGCAGGCCGTAGGGTGACGCGTTCGTGAGCTCGATCGCCTGCTCGAGCGAGTCGATCGCGACGACGGGGGCGATCGGGCCGAACGTCTCCTCCTGTGCGACGAGCGCCTCCGCGGGCACGTTGTCGAGCACGGTTGCCTGCCAGTAGAGCCCGGTCGGGAAGCCTCCCGCGCGGGCACCGCCGCTCACGACCTCCGCCCCGCGCTCGAGCGCGTCCGCGACATGCTCGTCCATCTTCTGCGCGACGCCGTCGTTATTCAGCGGGCCGAGCGTCGTCCGCTCGTCGAACGGGTCGCCGAGCACGGCGCGCTCGGTCACGAGCCGTGCGAGCTTCGCGACGAACTCCTCGCGCACGTCGCGGTGCACGAGCAGCCGCTCGCCGGCGGTGCAGCTCTGGCCGGCGCAGAGGAAGCACGCGGTCACGGTCGCCTCGGCTGCGAGGTCGAGGTCGGCGTCGTCGAGCACGACGATCGGGCCGTTGCCTCCGAGCTCGAGCACCGCCGCCTTGCCGGCGGCGGCCTCGGCCACCTTGCGCCCGGTCTCGGTCGAGCCGATGAAGCCCACGCCGTGGGTGCCCGGGTTCCGCGCGATCTCGTCCCCGACCGTCGAGCCCGGGCCCGTGACGAGGTTGAAGACGCCGGGCGGCAGGTCCGCCTCGACGACGCACTCTGCGAGCGCGATCGCCGCGATCGCGGTCGTCGACGCCGGCGTCCACACGACGGTGTTCCCGCTCGCGAGCGCGGGCGCGACGAGCTCGGCCGGCATCGTGTACGGCCAGTTCCACGGCGTGATGACGCCGATGACGCCGCGCGGGCGCCGGAAGAGCAGCACCTTCTTGCCGGGCGTGATGCTGTTCGGCAGCCGCCCCTCGAGGCGCTTGCCGTCCTCGGCGGCGTTCCGCCAGTACTGCACGAGCTCCTCGACCTCGTCGCGCGCCTCGGCGATCGGCTTCCCCTGGTCGAGCGTGAGCGTGCGCGCGAGGCCGGTGCGCCTCTTCTCGACCTCGTCCGCGACGCGATGGAGGGCGGCGGCCCGCTCGAAGGCGGTCGCGCGCGCCCAGGCGTCCGCCGCGCGGTTCGCCGCCCCGATCGCGAGGCGCGCGTCGTCCCGCCCGCCCTGCGGCACCTCGCCGATCGCCTCGCCGGTCGCGGGCGAGTCCGCCGTGAACGTCTCTCCCGAGACGGAGCCCGTCCAGGCTCCGTCGAGGAACATCGCGGCGCCGCTAGACCCCACGCGGGCTCTCGTCGTCGACGACCACCTTCATCAGGTCACGGATCGAGACGATCCCGACCGGCCTGTCGCCCTCGAGCACGGGCAGGTGGCGGAAGCCGCCGTGGATCATCACCGCCGCGGCCTGGCCCGTGGGCTCGTCGATGTCCACCGTCTCCGGGTCGCGCGTCATCCACGCGGCGACGTTCGTCCCCTCGACGCCCCCGGTCGCGACGGCACGCAGGACGTCGCGCTCCGTGAGGATGCCGGACACGTGCTCGTTCGAGATGACGAGTGCGGCGCCCACCCCTCGATCGCACATCTTCTCCGCCGCCTTGTCGAGCGGCGTCGTGGGTTCCACCGTCAGCAAGTTGCGAGACATCACTTCACCCACCGTTGCCATGTCAGTCTCCTAGCTCGGTCCGCCTGCGGTCGACGTAGGCCTTCAGCTCCGCCTGGAGATCTTGATCGATCGGCGGCTGCTCGTACTCCTCCAGGGTCTTCTTCCAGATCTCGTTGGCCCGGGCGGCGGTGTCCTTGCCCCCGTTCCGGTTCCAGCGCTCGTAGTTCTCGGTCGACGAGACGAGCGGCCGGTAGAAGCACTCCCGGAACCGCTCGAGGGTGTGCACTGCGCCGAGGAAGTGCCCGCCCTGCCCCACCTCCTGGTGGGCCGAGTAGGCGAGCGTCTCCTCGTTGATCTCGAGCGGCTTGAAGACCTCGTACAGCATCCGCAGGCTCTCGATGTCGGTGATGAACTTCTCGTAGCAGGAGACGAGCGCCGATTCGAGCCAGCCGGCGGAGTGCATGACGAAGTTCGTGCCGGCGAGGAACGTCGGCCAGAGCGACATCATCGACTCGTAGCCCGCCTGCGCGTCGACCACCTGCGACGAGGTGAGCGCGCCGCCGCCGCGGAACGGCAGGTTGTAGTGGCGCGCGATCTGGCCGGTGCAGAGGAGGCCGACGGCCGACTCCGGCGTCCCGAAGCTCGGCGAGCCCGACTGCATGTCGGTGTTCGAGAGGAAGGAGCCGAAGACGACCGGGCAGCCCGGGCGGATGGTCTGCACGAGCGCGATCCCGGCGAGCGCCTCGCCGACCTGCTGGGCGAGCGTGGCCGGGACGCTCACGGGCGACATGGCGCCCATGAGGAGGAACGGCGTCACGATCGTCGCCTGGCCGCGCTTCGCGTACTCGACGAGCGCGGCGAGCATGCGGTCGTCGTAGCGGAGCGGCGAGTTGACGTTGATGAGCGAGATGATCGCCGGCGTCTCGTCGAGCGACTCCTTGCCGAAGACGATCTCCGCCATCGCGATCGTGTCCTGCGCGTTCGGCCCCGAGGTCACGGAGCCCATGAACGGCTTGTCCGACAGCGTCATGAGCGCGTAGACCATGTCGAGGTGCCGCGAGTCGAGCGGCTTGTCGTCCGGCTCGCAGATCGTCCCGCCGGGCGAGTCGAGCTGCGGGAACGACTGCGAGAGCTTGACGAGGTTCTGGAAGTCGTCGTAGGTCGCGTTGCGCCGCTCGAGGCCCTCGCGCACGAACGGGCAGCCGTAGACGGCCGAGAACACCATGTGCTTGCCGCCGATCTGCACGCTCCGCTCCGGGTTCCGCGCCTGCAGCGTGAACTCGGCCGGGGCCTTCGCGACCTGCTCGAGGATCCAGTCCGGGTCGAACTTCACGAGCTGGCCCTCGACCTGCTGGCCCGCACCGCGAAAGTACTCGAGCGCGGGCTCGTAGAGGAACTCGATCCCGAGCTCGCTGACGATGCGCCGCCAGCCGCGTTCGAGCTCCTGCATGGCCGCCTCGTCGAGGATCTCGTACCGCGGCATCTCGTTGATCAGCACGTCGTACCCGCCTCCAGTAGTCGTTCCAGGGCCCGTTCGAGCCCGGCGTCGCCGGTCTCCCGCACCTCGAGCGGCAGGCCCAGCTTCCCGGCAGCCGCCTCCGCCTGCGCGCGCAGCCCGGGCGTCGGCGCCTGCGCGAGCCAGACGACCCGCTCGTAGTTCCGGAAGTAGTCGTCGCGCAGCTCCGGGTGCCGGTCGAGGCCGAGCCCGCGCCAGACGACGCGGTCGAAGCTCCGGACGAGGAAGTCGGTGAGGAAGTACGTCGCCGTCTCGTGTCCGGCGCCGAACACCTCGTAGCAGTGCGCGCCCGCGAGCGTCTCGTAGCCCGCGAGGTCGGCGCCGCAATGCGCGTAGGCGACGAGGACGTCGTCGCCGTTCGCGGCCTCCTCGACCGCCGCGCGGATCCGCTCCGGCCGGTTGTGCAGCTCCGGCGGCACGGGCCGCACCTCGAGGTCCCAGCCGCGCCGCTTCGCGATCTGCTTCACGTGCAGCGCCAGGGCGCCGCAGCTGACGACGACGGCTGCTCGGTGCGACAGCAGGGTCAGACCCCTCCGGGGTCAGACCCTCGAGACCAGCAGGGTCAGACCCCTCCGGGGTCAGACCCTCGAGACCAGCAGGGTCAGACCCCTCCGGGGTCAGACCCTCGGGACCAGGGGTCAGACCCTTGGGGTCTGACCCCGCTGTTCCGAGCATCGCCGTCATGCCGGAAAGCCCAGCTGGTCGATGAACAGGTCGTTGAAGTCGGCGCGGCCGGAGAGCTCCACGTACTCCACCTCCTCGAGGATCGCGTTCGCGGCCGCGCGCTCGGTCACCGACAGCGCTGCGATCTTCGCCCCCTCGCCCGCGACGTTGCCCGCGGAGACGATCCGCACGAGCGGCAGCTTCGGCACGAGCCCGATGCGCACGGCGCTCGCTGCGCTCAGATACGACCCGAACGAGCCGCCGAGCAGCACCTGCGAGATCTCCTCCGGCTCGACGCCGAGGTCGCGGCAGAGGATGTTCCACCCCGTCGCGATCGACGCCTTGGCGAACTGCAGCTCCCGGACGTCGCGCTGCGACAGGAAGACGTCGTCGCTGAGATAGAAGACGTTCTCGTCGCCGATCTTCGCGAAGCGGTCGGATGCCTCGAGCACGAAACGGCCGGAGCGGTCGAGCATGCCGGCGCCGACGAGCTCCGCGACCGCGTCGACGAGGCCGGAGCCGCACAGGCCGACCGGCGTTGCGTCGCCGATGACCGTCAGCTCGACGTCGCCGTCCACGATCTTCACTCCTTCGATCGCGCCGTCGGCCGCGCGCATGCCGCAGCGGATCTGCGCCGCCTCGAACGCAGGGCCCGCCGGGGCTGCGGTCGCGAGCGTCTTCGCGGACGAGCCGAGCACGATCTCCGAGTTCGTGCCGACGTCGATGAAGAGGCGGACGCGGCGGTCGAGCGTGAGGCCGGTTGCGAGGATTCCGGCGACGATGTCCGGGCCGACGTACGCGCCGAGCGCAGGGAACAGCACCGCCGGCGCGCGCCGGTGCACGCGAACCCCGAAGTCGGCCGCTGTCGCCTCCGGCAGCCGCCGCGCGACCACCGTGAACGGCGCCATCGAGAGCGGCTCGGGGTCGATGCCGAGCGCGATCTGGATCATCGTCTGGTTGCCGGCGACCACGACCTCGTAGACCTCGTCCGGGTCGACGCCTGCTTCGCCGCAGACCTCGTCGGTCAGCAGCTGCAGCGTCTCGTGCGCGTGCGACTGGAGCATCGCGAGCGCGCCGTCGTCCATCATGATCGCCGAGATCCGCGAGATCACGTCGGCGCCGAACGGCTGCTGCGCGTTCAGAACCGATCGCACCGCCTGCGGCTGCCCGGTCTCGAGGTCGAGCAGCGTCGCCACGACGGTCGTCGTGCCGAGGTCGAAGGCGATCGCGAAGCGGCGCGTGCTCGTGTCGCCCGGCTCGACGTCGATGAGCACGTCGTCCGCGAGGACGGCGGTCACCTTCCAGCCGGCACGGCGGAGCGTGCCGCCGAGGCCGCGCACGAGGTCGAGCGGCACGCGCGGCTCGACGTCGTCCATCGCGGCGAGCAGCCGCTCGAGATCGGAGGCCTGATCCTCGAGCGTCGCCTCGTCGAGCTCGACGTAGCGCTTCTGCACGGCGGGCCGCAGGATCACGTGCCGGCCGACCCCGACGAGCGCTGCCTTCGGCCGCGTCTGCAGCGGCGGCACCTCGATCGTCAGATCCTCCTGCACGGCCGCGCGGCAGGCGAGCCGCCAGCCGTTGCGGAGCTCCTCCGTCGAGAACGCCCGCGGGTCGACCGCGGAGAGCGGCGCGTTGCCGGAGACGACCTTCACCTTGCACTTCTTGCAGGTCCCGTGGCCGCCGCACGTCGAGTCGATCGCGACGCCGTTCCAGCTCGCCGCGTCGAAGATCGTCGTGCCTGCGAGGACGCGCGCCTCCTTGACGGCGTGGTCCTCGCCGACCTGCAGGAACCGCATGCGCACCCGTTCCGGGTGCGGCGGCGGGATGTCTTCGAGCGCGCTCATGCGCCGGCGGTCGCCGCCTGCTTCGCGCGGTACATGCGGATCCAGGTGGCGCCCCACTCGTCGCGGCCGAGCAGGAAGTCGGTCGCGCGCACGGCTTCGACCATCTCCGGCCGCCGTGAGTCCATGATCGCGCTCGTCAGCCCGTGGCTCTGCGCCACGGCGAGGAACGCGGCTCCCAGCGTGTGCCGGCCGGGGAGGCCGAAGGACGTGTTGCCCGCGCCGCAGGTCGTGTTGACGCCGAGCTCGTCGCGCAGCAGGTGGAGCGTCTCGATGAAGAGCGTCACGGCGCGCGGCTCTGCCCCGATCGGCATTGCCAGCGGGTCGATGATCACGTCCTCGGGCGGGATGCCGTGGTCGCCCGCGACCGAGACGATCTTCTTCGCGACCTCGACCCGTCGCTCCGCGTCCATCGGGATGTCCTCGGCGTTCGCGAGCCCGATCACGGCGGCGCCGTGGCGCGCGACGATCGGCAGGATCGCCTCGAGCCGCTCGTCCTCCCCCGTCACGGAGTTGACGAGCGCCTTGCCCTCGTACGCGCCGAGGCCGGCCTCGAGCGCCTCGATCACCGACGAGTCGATGCAGAGCGGGACGTCGGTCAGCCCCTGCACCAGCGGGATCGCGCGCCCCATCAGCCCGACCTCGTCGGCGAGCGGGTCGCCGACGTTCACGTCGAGCATGTCCGCACCGCCGTCGACCTGCTGCTGCACGTCGGTCTCGAGCTGCGAGAGATCCCCCGCCTGCAGCTGGGCCTGGAATGCCTTGCGGCCCGTCGGGTTGATCCGCTCGCCGATGACGCAGAACGGCTGCTCCGGACCGATGACGACGGTCTTAGACCGCGACTGGACGACGGTATCCACTCATCTCCCTTTCTGCTCGTGTCGGGATGCCGAGCCGCCGGCACAACCCGGCGATGCCGGCCTCGCGGCGGAAGCTGATCAGGTGCAGGCCGGCGACGCCCGGCAGGGAGCGCGCATGGTCCGCGAGCTCGCAGGCGAGCTCGAAGCACGCCTGCCCGGGGTCCGGCGCCCGCTCGCAGCGCTCGATCGTCTCCGGCGGGACGGTGATGCCGGGGACGTTTCCGTCCATGTAGCGGAGCGCGGAGGGTGCGCGCACGAGGCAGATCGACGGGATGAGCGCACAGGCGTCGGAGAGCCCGGTCTCCACCGCCCCGCTCATGAACGAGGCGAGCCGCCGGGGGTCGAACCCCACCTGGAGCTGCAGGAAGCGGGCGCCTGCACGCACCTTCTTCCAGGCGCGCTCGACGCGATAGTCGTAGGGCGGAGCGCCCGGATTCTCGACCGCGCCGAGGAAGAGCTTCGGCGCCGGCTCGAGCGTGCGCCCGGAGAGGTACGTCCCGCGTGCCATCGCCGCGCCGAGCGCGAGCAGCTGGATCGAGTCGAGGTCGAAGACGCGCCGCGCCTCGGGCTCGTCACCCGCGGTGACGTCGTCGCCCGTGAGGCAGCAGATGTTCTCGATCCCGTGCAGCGCCGCGCCCGCGATCTCCGCCTCGAGAGCAAGGCGGTTGCGGTCGCGGCACGTGAGCTGCATGACCGGCTCCATCCCGAGCTGTCCGAGCGCGATCGCGACGGCGAGCGGCGAGGCGTGCGCATGGGCGGCGGTGTTGTCGGTCGCGTTCGTCGCGTCGACGTACTCCTCGAACGGCTCGAAGCGCTCCCGGACGGCGTCGAGCCCGCCCGCGTTCACGGTGGCGAGCTCCGCGGTCACGACGAACCGTCCCGCCGCGAGCGCGTCCTCAAGCCTCGACACGCCAGCCCTTCGGCGTCTGCCTGTCGCGCTTCGTGAGGAAGTTGCGCCACGAGGCCGTGCCCCAGAGCCGGTTGTCGACCGGCGGCCGCAGGTCGTTCAACTCGTGCGCCCACGGCGTCTTCGGCGCGCGCTCGACCGCCTTCACCCAGACGCAGCGCATCCCGGGCTCGACCTCGCAGTGCCCGTCGGGCCGGACGCCGCCGCACGGCCCGTTCCGCAACGTCTTCGGGCAGTTCATGGGGCACGTCATACCGGTCGAGTGCAGCACGCACTGCCCGCACATCTGGCAGTTGAAGACCGGCTTCTTGACCGCATACTCGAGCAGCGCGAGTGGGCCGTGCGGGCCTGCCACGACTAGGCCGGGACCGCCGAGCGCTTCCGCTCGATCAGGTCCTTCGCGAGCCGCACCGCGGTCGATGCGTCGGCCGCGTAGCCGTCGGCGCCGACCATGTCGGCGTACTCCTGCGTGACGGGCGCGCCGCCCACCATGACGATGACGTCGTCGCGGATGCCGGCTTTCTCGAGCGCGTTGATGTTCGCCTTGAACATCGGCATCGTCGTCGTCAGGAAGGCGGAGAAGCCGACGATGTCGGGCTTGTGCTCGTTGATCTTCTCGACGAACACCTCCGGGGCGACGTTGACGCCGAGGTCGTGCACGGTGAAGCCGGCGCCCTCGAGCATGATGTTGACGAGGTTCTTGCCGATGTCGTGCACGTCGCCCTTGACCGTGCCCATGACATACGTGCCGACCTGCTTCGCTCCGGTCTCCGCGAGGAGCGGGCGGAGGATGTCGAGCGCGCCCTGCATCGCCCGGGCGGCGATGAGCATCTCGGGCACGAAGAAGTCGCCGCGCTCGAACCGCGCTCCGACCTCCTCGAGCGACGGGATGAGCGCGTCGTAGAGCATCGACTCGGGCTCGAGACTCTCCTCGAGACCCCTGTTCGTCAGGTCCTTCACCTCGGGCGCGTTGCCGACGAGGGTGTTGTCGTAGAGGCCTTTGAGGATCTCCTCGTGCGTCATGCGGCACCTCGGGTGTGGTCGCGGTGGCCGAGCCGCTCCGCCAGCCGGCCCGCTTCCTCGGTGAGGCGCGGCGCAAGCTGGACGATGCGGTCGGAGGTCAGCCGGGCGGTGGGCCCGGAGATGGAGAGGGCGGCGATCGCGTCGCCGGTCGGCCCGATGACGGGCGCCGCCATTGCGGTGAGCCCGACCTCGAGCTCGTCGATCGACGTCGCGTAGCCGCGCGCGCGAATCGACGCGTGCTGCGGCGCCGGTGTGTTGAAGGCGAGAAAGACCTTGCCGTTGGCGGCCAGCTCGAAGGGCACCTTGCGCCCCACCCAGTCGGTCACGCCCACGAAGTGCGCCGTGTCCTCCTGCGCGAGGTGCTCGACGCCGTCGACGCCGGGGACGGCGAGGTTGATCGTCTCGCCGGAGGCGTCGGCCAGGCGGCGGAGGCTCGGCGCGGCGAGCTCGACGAGCGTCGAGGAGACGTCGCGGTTCGCGTACCGGAGGAGCACCGGGCCGGCCGTGAGACGGCCGCGGTCCCCGAGCCGCTGGACGAGCCCCTGCCGCTCGAGTGCGGAGACGAGGCGCGAGGTCGTCGACTTCGGCAGCGCCGCCCGCTCGGCGAGCTCTCCGACCGAGAGCGGGTGCGGCGACTCGACGACGCGCACGAGGAGCCGTGCCGCGCGGTCGATCGCCTGGGTGCCGGTCGCCTCAGCCATCCACATGGTGGAACGTGCGTTCCACCCGGGATTGTGGCGGCGCCGGCACCCGGCGTCAACTCCTCAGGCGGTCGGGAGCGCGGCGAGGTTCGCCGAGACGACGGCCATCGTCTGCCGGTAGGCCTCCGTCGGGCTGAACTCGACGATCTCGGTCCCCGCCGCCACCACCGGCACGTGCCCGGGCGGCGCGTAGTAGGCGTCGCCCGCCTCGTAGGTCTCCTCGCGGTCCGCGTAGCGGAACGTGACACTGCCCCGGACGACGTAGCCCCAGTGCGGGCTCTGGCAGCGATCGTCGGGCAGCCCCTTGAAGAGCGGCGTCCCGTCGGCGTCCTCGCGGAAGTGCTCGAAGCCGACGGTGTAGCCGTCGAGCTCGCCGTAGTGGCCGACGAGGACGCCCATGTCCTCGGTGTGCGGTGCGCTCGCCTTCGAGACCTTCGGCATGCTCTTCTCCTCTCCGTAGACAGACTGTCTGGACACGGTGTCCAGATTGCGGGCGAGTCTAGCGCGCCCTGGACGCTGTGTCTAGACTTTCTGTCCATGTATGCCGCGCGCAGCCGGACCCGCCGATCGGACGCGACTCGGGCCCGGATCGTCGAGGCCGTCCGCGAGCTCCTCGCCGACGGGACGTTCCACGTCTCGACGGTCGAGGAGGTCGCCGAGCGTGCCGGCGTCTCGCGCGCGACGCTCTACCAGCACTTCGGCACGCGTGTCGGCCTCGTCGACGCGATGTGCGAGAAGTTCGACGCGAATCCGGCGCTCGTCGCCCTGCGGGGCGTGACGGACGTGGACGAGTTCATCGCACGCGTCGTCGACTTCTGGGCGAGCGAGGAGAAGGTGCTCGTGCAGCTCTACGGCGCGGCGGCCGTCGACCCCGCGGCACAGGCGCTCGTCGAGCGCCAGGTGCGAGACCGGCAAGGCGAGCTGCGCCGACTGCTCCGATCGCGCGGCACGCACGACCGCAGCGCGTTCTCGGCGCTGTCGCTCCTGACGAGCTTCGAGACCTTCGTCGAGCTCCGCCGGCGCACCGGCCTGCCGAAGCGCGACGTCACACGCACCCTTCAGGCGGCAGCGGCGGCGCTCGTCCCGGGCTAGGCCCGGCCCGTCGCGAGCCCGGCAAGCCGTCCGTCGCGCACGGCGGGGCCGGGGATCCGGGACGGCACGCCTTCACTTGCCGGGGACGGACGCGCGGCGAAATGATTGGGAGCGTGCGTGATCTTCCGACCGGTCGCCTCGCCCTCGTCTTCACGGACGTCGAAGGGTCGACGCGGCTGCTGCACACGCTCGGCGACCGATACGTCGACACCCTTGCGACGCATCGTCGCGTCCTGCGCGACGCGTTCTCCCGCCACGGCGGGATCGAGGTCGACACGCAGGGTGACGCCTTCTTCGCCGTCTTCGCATCCGCGAACGACGCCGTCGCGGCGCTCACCGAGGCGAACGCGGCACTTGCGGACGGGCCGATCCGCGTCCGCGCCGGCGTGCACTCCGGCGCGCCGGTCCTCGGCGACGAGGGCTACGTGGGGCTCGACGTCCATCTCGCAGCGCGAATCGGAGCGACCGGCCACGGCGGGCAGATCGTCCTCTCGTCGGCGGCCGCCGACGAGCTGGATACCGCGGTGCCGGTCGTCGGGCTCGGCGAGCATCGCGTCAAGGACTTCGAAGCGCCCGTCGGCCTGCTCCAGGTCGGCTCCGAGCAGTTCCCGCCGCTCAAGACGATCTCGAACACGAACCTGCCGCGCCCCGCGAGCTCGTTCGTGGGCCGTACGGCGGAGGTCGCCGCCCTCATGGCCCGCGTCCTCGACGGCAACCGGCTCGTCACGTTGACGGGGCCGGGCGGCTCCGGCAAGACCCGGCTCGCGATCGAGGCGGCGGCCGAGCTCGTCGGCGACTTCCCTGCCGGCGTCTTCTGGGTCGAGCTCGCACCCTTGCGCGACCCGCGTCTCGTCACCGAGGCGATTGCACGGATGCTCGGCGCCAAGGAGGAGCTCGCAACCCATATCGGCGAACGGCGCATGCTGCTGCTCCTCGACAACCTCGAAGGGCTCACCGACGCCGGGCCCGATCTGGCCGCCCTCGTCGAGCGTTGCCACAACCTCCACCTGCTCGTGACGAGCCGTGAGCTCCTGCGACTGCGCGACGAGCTCGATGTTCCCGTCCTGCCGCTGCCCGTGCGCGACGCCGCACAACTCTTCTCCGAGCGGTCGGGTGTCGCGGTCGACGCCACGATCGAGGAGCTCTGCACGAAGCTCGACAACCTTCCGCTCGCCGTCGAGCTCGCCGCTGCCCGTGCGGGCGTCCTCTCTGCCGGCCAGATCCTCGAACGGCTCGGCGATCGTCTCGATCTCTTTCGCGGCGCGCGGGATCTCGACGCGCGGCAGCAGACGCTTCGAGCGGCGATCGACTGGAGCTACGACCTGTTGAGCGACGAGGAGCGACGGCTCTTCGCGGCCCTTGCCGTGTGCGTCGGCGGCTGCACGCTCGAGGCCGCCGACGAGATCGCCGGCGCCGACCTCGACACGCTCGAGGGCCTCGTGCACAAGAGCCTCGTTCGCCACAGCGGCGAGCGGTTCTGGATGCTCGCGACCATTCGCGACTACGCGCTCGAGCGCTTCAACGACCTGCCCGATGCCCCCGCGCTACGCCGACGGCACGACGGCCACTACCTCGACCTCGCCGAGCGGGCCGCGGAGGCGCTGGACGGCAAGGATCAGGGAGCGTGGCTCGCCCGCCTGGAGGAGGACTACGCCAACATGCGCAGCGCCCTCGCGAACGACGGGCTCGCGCCGCGCTTCGTCGTCGCCTTGCGGCTCTTCTGGGCCAAGCGCGGCTATCTCCGGGAAGGCCGCCGGCTCGCAGAGGCCGTCGTCGCCCGACTGCCGGACGACGACGAACGGAGACCGGGCACGCTCTTCACGGCGGCGCTCCTCGCAGTCATGCAGGGCGACTGGGAGAGCGCGCGCCGCCTGGCCGGCGAGAGCCGTGAGCTCGCGCTCGCGCACGACGACGTCCGCACTCTCGTCGAGAGCGGTAACGTGCTCGCGCGCGCACTGCTCGGAGCGGGAGAGCAGGATCGCGCGCTGGCGCTGCTCGAGGAGACGGTGCGGCGCGGCGAGGACGGCGGCCGTCCGTCGGCCATGGGAATCGCGCACCTGAACCTCGGCTATCTCTGGCTCGTCCGCGGCGATCGGGTGTCCGCCCGCCGTGAGCTCGAAGCCGCGCTCGAGCAGTCGGTGATCGCGGAGGACGGCCACGGCGAGGGGCGGGCGCTCGCCGGCCTCGCGTCGGTCGCCCTCGAGGACGGGCGGCTCGAGGAGTCGCTCGCGCACAGTCGCCGGAGCCTGCTCGTCACGCAGGAGCTGGGCGATCTCGAGACGCTCGTCTGGGCGCTCGAGCTCGCCGGGCTCGCGCGCGTCGCGGCCCAGCCGACGGTTGCCGCGAGACTGCTCGGCAGCGCCGATGCGCTCCGAGAGACGCTCGACCTGAAGCTGCACGGGCTCGAGCAGCGTCAGCGCGAGCGCGCGCTCGAGCAGCTGCGCGACGCATTGCCCGTCGTCGAGCGCGAGACGGCATGGAGCGAGGGTGCCGCCCTCGCGGCGGACGAGGCGGTCGAGCTTGCGCTGTGACGATCACACCGAGGCCGACGCGGCCGGGGCCGACGATCATGCGTCGAGCGACTCGGCGAGGAGCGTCGACACGTCGGCGACGCGCAGCTCGGAGCCCGTCTCGCGCACGCCGTCGTCGAGCATCACCGTGCAGAACGGGCACGCGACGGCAAGCGTCTCCGCGCCCGTGGCGACGGCTTCGTTTGCCCGCTCGACGTTGATCGGCCTGCCGGTCTCCTCCATCCACATGTGCGCGCCGCCCGCGCCGCAGCAGAACGTCTGCCTGCCGCTTCGCTTCATCTCGATCGGCTGACCGACTGCCTCGACGAGCTTGCGCGGCTGCAGCAGGACGTCGTTGTGCCGGGCCAGGTAGCAGCTGTCGTGATAGGTGATCGGCTTCGCGCTCGCCGCCGGCTGCAGTCGGCCGTCCTCGACGAGCTGCGCGAGCAGCTCGGTGTGGTGCAGCACCTCGTAGTTGCCGCCGAAGTCGCCGTACTCGTTCGCGAGCGTGTTGAAGCAGTGCGGGCAGCTTGCGACGATCTTCGTGACGCCCTGTGCGTTCAGCGTGCCGACGTTCTGCTCGGCGTACGCCTGGAAGACGTACTCGTTGCCCATCCGCCGCGCCGGGTCGCCGGTGCAGGCCTCGCGCGGGCCGAGGATCGCGAAGTCGACGCCCGCCTTCGCGAGCAGCTTCGCGGTCGACTCGGCGGACTTCTTCGCACGCTCGTCGAACGAGGCGGCGCAGCCGACCCAGTACAGGTACTCCGGTGCCCGGTCGCCGGGCTCGAGGACGCGCACGCCGAGCTCCTCCGCCCACGCCGCGCGCTCGGTCTGCGGCTTGCCCCAGGGGTTGCCGGCACGCTCGACGTCGCGCAGCATCGGCTCCGCCTCGGCGGGGAACGCCGAGTCGACCATGACGCGGCTCCGTCGCAGGTCGACGATGTGGTCGATGTGCTCGATCGACACCGGGCACGCCTCGACGCACGCGCCGCAGGTGACGCAGTCCCAGATCATCTGCTCCGGCACGCCGTTGCCGACGATCGGCTCCTCGCTCTGCGCGAAGACCTGGTCGCGCACGCCCATGATCAGGAGCTTCGGCGAGAGCACCTTCCCCGTCGCCTACGCCGGGCACGCGTCCTGGCAGCGGCCGCACTCGGTGCACGAGAAGCCGTCCATCACCTCCTTCTTCGTGAGGTCGAAGATCGTCGCGGCGCCGAAGCGCAGCTCGTCGTCCGGCAGGTCGAAGCGGAGCGGCTCGAGGCGCCCGCGCGACTCGGTTCTCGCCAGCCACACATTCGCCGCCGCGGTCGCGATGTGCAGGTGCTTCGAGTACGGCAGATAGCGGAGGAACGCGAGCACGAAGCCGAGATGCGCCCAGACGAAGACGCGCTCCGCGTGCCCGGTCGCCGGGAACGCCTTCGCGAGCACGGCCGACAGCGGGCCGACGTGGTCGTTCAGCCCTGGGCGTGCGCGGCCGCATGCCAGAAGAGAAGCGTCGTGACGACGCCCGCGATCATGAAGAGGATGACGTCGGCCTCGCGGAGGTGCGAGCCCTGGAACCGCGGCGGCCGCACGACCTTGCGGATGTCGACCGCGGCGACGACCCCGGCGAGCACGAGCACGACGAAGATGTCGACCATCCAGCCGAACCACGTCTGGCCGCCGAGCCACGGCAGCTCCGCGTGCTTGTCGACGGCGGCGATCATCGCCATCACGATCGTCGGGAAGAGGACGAGAAAGCCCCAGAAGATGAACGCGTGCATCAGCCCCGGCACGAGCCGCTGCAGCAGCTTGCGCTGGCCGAGCACGAGCTCGACCTCGCTTCCGCACCCGGACGGGCACGTCGGCCCGGCGGTCGTTCGGCTTCGCCCGCCGTACCTGCTCCGCCAGGAACTTCGTCCGCTGCCACGTGCTCGCGCCGACGACGAGCACGAGCAGCCCGAGGACGACGGCGCCTATTGCGCCGCGCACCCTTCGCAGCTCGGCGCTGATCGCCGGCACGATCTCGTGCAGGTCGCCGACGACGCCGTAGTCGGCGGTCGCGAAGATCGGCGCCTCCGGGTCGCTGTTGATCGCGAGGATCTTCTTCGCACCCTTCGCGCCGGCGATGTGCTGCGTCGCGCCGCTGATCCCGCACGCGACGTAGAGGTCGGCCGAGATCTTCGTCCCGGTCTGCCCGACCTGGTCCGAGTGCGGCCGCCAGCCGGCGGAGGTCACGACGCGCGAGCAGCCGACGGCGCCGCCGAGGAGCCCCGCCAGCTCCTCGATGATCCCGAACGCCTCCGACGAGCCGACGCCGCGCCCGCCGCTGACGACGACCTTCGCGTCGCGGAGCGAGACGCCGCCGCCCGACTCGGACACGGTCTCGAGCACCCGCGGCGACCCGTCGTCCTCCACGTCGAGCGCCTTCGCCTCGACCGCGGCCGCCGCGGGATGCGTGTGCGGCGCGACGGTGAGGATCCTGGGCTCGCCGTGGAGCCGCGCCTCCTCGATCAGGGAGCCGCCCCAGCGGATGCGCGCGACGACGTCGCCGTCGAGCGCGGTGACGTTGGCGGCGAACGGCCGGTCGAGCCGTGCCGCGACGTGCGCGAGGAGCTCGTTGCCGCGGTCGGAGCCGGCCGCGACGATTGCGTCCGCACCGGTTGCGGCGCCGACGAGCGCGGCCGCCCATGCGGCCGGCGCGTACGGCCCGTCGATCGAGACGGCCGTGACCTCGCCGAGCGCCTGCGCAAAGCCGAGCGCCTGCAGCGAGAGCTCGTCGTCCGGCTCGACGAAGACGAGGACGTTCACGAGGCGCGCTCCCGGTGCTCGCCCTTGCCGATGCCCTCGATGATCTCGCCGAGCGTCCGGAGCTCCGGCAGGTCGTTCATGCCACGCCCAGCTGCTGCATGACCTCGACGATCCTCGCCGCGGCGTCAGCGCCGCTGCCGAGGATCTCGGCCTGCTTTCCCTGCCCCTCCGGCACGACGAGGCGGAGCTTCTCGAGCTTCGACTCGGGGCGCGCCGGCTCGAGCACGGCGAGCGGCTTCGACTTCGCGCGCAGGCGCCCGGGCACGGAGGGGTAGCGCGGGAGGTTCAGGCCCTCGAGCACCGTCAGCACCGCCGGGAGCGGCGTCTCGTAGACGTCGCGGGCGCCGCCGACGTCGCGCTCGCAGCGCGCGCGGCCGTCGGCCACGTCGATCTTCTTCAGGCCGGTGACGACCGGCAGCCCGAGCGCATAGGCGACCCGGATGCCGACCTGATAGTTGCCCGAGTCGGCGGACTCGTTGCCGAAGAGGAGGAGGTCGAACGTCTCGTCGCGGATCGCGTCGACGATCGCGGCCGCGGTCGCCTGTGCGTCCCACTCCGCGCCGTCGGTCTTCAGGTGGATGCCGCGGTCGGCGCCGATCGCCATGCAGTCCCGGAGCTGCTCCTCTGCCTCGGCCGGGCCGAGCGTCAAGACGACGACCTCCCCGCCGCCTGCCTCGACGATGCGCACCGCCTCCTCGACCGCGCACTCCTCGTGCGGGCTGATCGTGAAGCCGAGGTGCTTCGTCTCGAGCGCCTGCGCATCCTCGGTCAGCACCATCCGGCCGCCGGTGATCGGCACCCGCTTGACGCAGCAGAGGATCTTCACGGCCGGGCTCTCATGCGCGGATTCTCGCGTTCTCGGGATCGAAGGGCGGCCGCGAGCCGACGATCTCGACCGTGGCGGGCAGCAGCTCGGTCATGTACTCGACCGCGAGCTGCTCCCCCTCCTTCGCCTGCTCGGGCGGCAGGTACGACATGACGATGTGCCTGCCGAGCGACGGACCGGCGCCGGTCGACGTCGCGTAGGAGCGCCGGCCGTGGGCATCCGTCAGCGGCGTGCCGTCCCGGAGGGTCACCGGCTCCCGGCCGAGCGGATAGCGCTTGATCCCGCTCGACGTCGTGTGATCGTCGATCGTGAGCGTGCAGAGCTTCGCCGCCGGCTCGGCCTCGCGGTGCGCGAGATGCGCCTCCTTGCCGACGAAGTCCTCGCCCTTCACCTTCCACCACGCCATGTCGGCCTCGACGACCGTGTAGTCGGCGTCGAGCTCGAAGCCGAAGGCCCGGTAGGCCTTCTCGAGCCGTCCGGTCGTCCCGTAGACGCCGATGCCGGCCGGGACGACGCCGTGGGGGCCGCCCGGCCTCCCACACCGCGTCCCAGAGCTGCGCGCCGTGCTCCATCGGCACGTAGAGCTCCCACCCGAGGTCGCCCACGTACGAGATGCGCGACGCGACGACCTCGAGGCCGTCGACCGAGACGGCCTGCCAGGTGCTGAACGGGAACGCCTCGTTCGAGACGTCGTCGCTCGTGACGGACGCGAGGATGTCGCGCGCGCGGGGGCCCCAGAGGCCGACCGTGCAGATCGTCGACGTGTGATCCTCGATCCGTGCGTCGCCGGCGAGGTTGTCCGCGAACCACTTCTTGTCCGCCATGCCGTGCGCACCGCCCGTGACCACACGGAAGCGGTCGTCCTCCATCTTCATGATCGTCAGGTCCGACTTGAACCCGCCGCTCGGCGTCAGCACCGGCGTGTAGATGACGCGCCCGTTCGGGACGTTCATCTGGCGCGCTGCAACCATCTGCACCGTTTCGAGCGCGCCCGCACCGACGACGTCGAAGATCGAGAAGGCCGTGAGGTCGAACATCGCGGCCCGGTCGCGCATCGCGAGGTGCTCCGCGTTGATGATCGGCGACCACCAGCGCGCGTCCCACTCGTGCTCACGGGGCTCGACGCCGTACTCCCCGACGAGGGGCGCGTTCGACTCGTACCAGTGCGGGCGCTCCCACGCGGCCGCCTCGTAGAACACGGCGCCGAGCGATTGCTCGCGGTCGTAGAACGGCGACATGCGCACCCGCCGGTTCGACTCCCACTGCTCGGACGGATGCACGATCCCGTACGTCTTGTTGAAGCCCTCGGACGTGCGGGCCTCGATGTTCTCCGGCGTCCGCTGCTCGTCGTAGAAGCGTGCGATGTCCGACGACTGCAGGTCGATCTCGGGCTCCCCCCGCACGAGCCACTCGGCGACGGCGCGGCCGACACCGGGGCCTTCCTTCACCCAGACGGCGGCGGCCGACCAGAGGCCGCGCACCTCCGGCGTCTCGCCGAGGAGCGGGAGCCCGTCCGGCGTCAGGGAGAGCAGGCCGTTGATCGCGTACTTGATGCCGACGGACTCGTCGCCGAGCACCTCCGGCACGAGCTGCAGGGCGTGCTCGAGCTGGAGCTCGAAGTCCTCCTGCGTGAACGGCAGCTCGGTCGGCGTCAGCGACGACTCCTCGATCGACGGGATCTCGTCGGGGTCGTGGAGGATCGGCCGGTGTGCATACGAGCCCACCTCGAGGCCCTGCCCGTCCTGGCGCTCGTACATGTTCGTGTCCATGTCGCGCACGATCGGGAAGTCGACCGCCGTCTTCGAGGTGAGGAAACGCGGCACCGGGCCGACGTCGATCATCTGGTGCACGGCAGGCGTGAGCGGGATCGACGCACCGGCCATGCGCGCGACGCGCGGCGACCAGACGCCGCACGCGACGACGACGACCTCCGCCTCGATGTCGCCCCGCGACGTCCGGACGCGACGCACGCGCCCGTCCTCGACGTCGATCCCGAGCACCTCGGCGTTCGCGAAGACCTGTGCGCCCTTCGCCTGCGCCTTCTCGCGCATCACGGTGCCGAAGCGGAGCGAGTCGACGACCGCGACCGACGGCGAGTAGAAGCCGCCGAGCAGGATCGACTCGTCGACGAAGGGCACGAGCTCCTTGATCTCCGCCGGCGTCACGAGCCGGCAGCCGTCGACGCCCCACGACTTCGCCGAGGCCATACGGCGCCGCAGCTCCTCCATCCGCTCCTCCGTCCGCGCAACCTCGATTCCCCCGCACTCGTGCAGGGTGCCCGCCTCGCGGTACTGCTTCATCGAGTCGAGCGTGAGCTGCGTCATCTCCTTCGAGTGGTCGACCGGGAAGATGAAGTTCGAGGCGTGGCCCGTCGACCCGCCCGGGTTCGGAAACGGCCCCTTGTCGAGCTGGACGACGTCGGTCCACCCGAGCTCGGCGAGCCAGCCGACGAGCGAGTTGCCGACGATGCCGCCGCCGATCACGACGGCCTTCGCACTACGCGGAAGATCAGCCATTAGCCCTCACACGCTCAGGAGCACGCGGTGCATCGCCTGCTCGAAGTTCTCGACATGGGCGCGCATCGTCGCGGCGGCGCGCTCGCCGTCTCCGTCGTGGATCGCCTCGAGGAGAGCCCGGTGCTCCTCGACCGCCTCTTCGAGCTCGTTGGCGCCGTCGCGGTTGACGCTGCCGAGGGCGATCGACCAGATTCGCATGGCGAGGACGTAGTACTGCTCGAGCGTCCCCTCGAGGAGGTCGTTGTGCGCGGCCCGGTAGACGGCGCGATGGATGCGCTCGTCGAGGTCGATCGGCTCGCCCTCCCCGGCGTCGAGCTCGGAGAGGAGAAACGCGAGCTCCTCGCGATCGGCGCCGGTCGCACGCTCGGCGGCGAGGCGGGCCGCCTCCGGCTCGAGCACGGCGCGCACCTCGGAGAGGCGTGCGAGCTCCCGCACGTCGACGCCGGTCACGAACATCCCGCGCCGCGGATAGACCTCGACGAGCCGCTCCTGGGCGAGCCGCCGGAGCGCCTCGCGGACGGGCGTCCGGCCGATCTCGAGCCGCTCGATCAGCCCCCGCTCGTCGATCACCGCGCCCGGTGCGAGCTCGAGCGAGACGATCAGCCTGCGGATCTCGTGATAGGCCTTGTCCGCAAGCGATTGCATCCGGAGATATTTTAGTCATATTCTCTGCGTCTATCAGGCGAGAGGAGAACGGAAAGTTGGCAGCGCAGATGCCGTCATCGCTCGAGATCGCCCAGGAGGCGCAGCTCCGCCCCATCTCCGAGGTCGCCGCGGCCGCGGGCCTCGACCCCGACGAGATCGACCTCTACGGCCGCTACAAGGGCAAGGTGCACCTGTCGGTGCTCGACCGGCTCGCGGGCCGCGCCGACGCGAAGCTCGTCTGCGTGACGGCGATCACGCCGACGAAGGCGGGCGAGGGAAAGACGAC
Source organism: uncultured Actinomycetes bacterium (assembly GCA_963831405.1). Taxonomy (GTDB): domain Bacteria; phylum Actinomycetota; class Thermoleophilia; order Gaiellales; family Gaiellaceae; genus Palsa-739. The sequence goes on along the minus strand of CAWHPX010000017.1, from coordinate 154,084 downwards.
GACGTCCGTCTCCCTGACGCAGGGCCTCGGCCACATCGGCCGCAAGCCGGTGCTCTGCCTGCGGGAGGCCTCGCTCGGCCCCGTCTTCGGGATCAAGGGCGGCGCCGCGGGTGCCGGCTACGCGCAGGTCGTGCCGATGGAGGACATGAACCTCCACTTCACGGGCGACATCCACGCGATCGGCGCCGCCAACAACCTGCTCGCGGCGATGCTCGAGGCGCACATCCTCCACGGCAACGAGCTCCGGATCGATCCGCTCTCGATCAGCTGGCGGCGCTGCGTCGACATCAACGACCGCGCCCTGCGCGACATCGCCGTCGGCCTCGGCGGGCGAGCGAACGGCTACGTGCGCCAGACCGGCTTCGACATCACCGCCGCCTCCGAGGTGATGGCGATCGTCGCGGTCGCCCGCGACCTCTTCGACCTCCGGGAGCGCCTCGGCAGGATCACCGTCGGCTCGACGTTCGAAGGCGAGCCCGTGAGCGCCGAGCAGCTCAGGGCGGCGGGCGCGATGACGGTGCTGCTGAAGGAGACGATCAAGCCGAACCTCGTGCAGACGCTCGAAGGCCAGCCCGCGTTCGTGCACTGCGGCCCGTTCGCGAACATCGCACACGGCAACAACTCGCTCGTCGCCGACCGCGTCGCCCTGAAGCTCGGCGACATCGTCGTCACGGAGAGCGGCTTCGGGTCGGACATGGGCATGGAGAAGTTCATGGACATCGTCTGCCGCGTCGGCAACCTCACGCCGAGCGCCGTCGTCCTCGTCGCGACGGTCAAGGCGCTCAAGCACCACGGAGGCGAACCCGACGGCGATGCAGACGCGATCCGCGAGGGCGCGGCGAACATGATCCGCCATCTCGGGATCATCCGCGAGTTCGGCCTGAACGCCGTCGTCGCGGTGAACCGGTTCCCGGACGACACCGACGACGACGTCGAGCTCGTGCGCGAGATCGCGCTCGCGAACGGCGCGTTCGCGGCCGAGGCGAACGAGGCCGTCGCACGGGGCGGCGAGGGTGCCGCCGCGCTCGCCGAAGCGGTCGTCTCGGCAACGGAGCAGCCCTCGAGCTTCGCGCCGATCTACCCGCTCGACGACCCGATCGAAGCGAAGATCGAGGCGATCGCGAAGCGCGTCTACGGTGCGGACGGCATCTTCCTCCTGAAGACGGCGCGCGAGAAGATCAAGCAGTTCACGAAGGCCGGCTTCCACGAGCTTCCGATCTGCATGGCGAAGACGCACCTGTCGCTCTCGCACGACGCGGCGCTCACGAATGCGCCGGAGGGGTTCACGGTCACGGTCCGCGACATCCGCGCGTACACGGGCGCCGGCTGGCTCGTCGCCCTCCTCGGCGACATGCAGACGATGCCCGGCCTCGGGTCGAAGCCCGGCGGCATTCGACGTCGACATCGACGAGGAAGGCCGCACGGTAGGCCTGTTTTGAGCAGTGCTCTTTTGAACTTGGAATCGGTCGAACGTCGGAGTACGGTGTAGCGGTGGCAGCGGTCGCCGAACCGGCCGGCGGTTCCTTCGGGCACGAGATCGACCGCACCGTCGAGCCGCTCATCCGGGCACGCGGAGTCTGGAAGGTCTTCGGCCGGAACGCCGACAAGATCGTCGGGACCCCGGACGCCGAGCTGTCGCGCAGCGAGCTGCGCGCGAAGCACGATTGCGTCGCCGCCGTGCGGGACGTCTCGTTCGAGGTCTGGCCGCGTGAGGTCTTCGTCGTCATGGGCCTCTCCGGCTCGGGCAAGTCGACGCTCGTGCGGACGCTCATCCGCTTGATCGAGCCGACGGCCGGGCAGATCGAGATCGACGGCCGCGACGTCACCGCCGCCTCGCAGGCCGAGCTCCGCAGCCTGCGCCGGCACACGTCGTCGATGGTCTTCCAGCACTTCGGCCTTCTCGCCCACCGGCGCGTGATCGACAACGTCGCGTTCGGTCTCGAGATCCAGGGCGTGCCGAAGGCGGAGCGCCTGAAGCGCGCGGAGGAGGTGCTGACGCTCGTCGGGCTCGACGACGTCGGCAACTCGTTCCCCGACCAGCTGTCGGGCGGGATGCAGCAGCGCGTCGGGCTCGCGCGCGCGTTCGCGGTCGAGCCGAAGGTCATGCTCTACGACGAGCCGTTCAGCGCGCTCGACCCGCTGATCCGCCGCGACATGCAGGACGAGGTGATCCGCCTCCAGCACGAGACCGGCAAGACGATGGTGTTCATCACGCACGACCTGCCCGAGGCGCTCCGCCTCGGCGACCGGATCGCGATCATGCGCGACGGCGCGATCGTGCAGCTCGGCACGCCGGAGGATCTCGTCGGCTCGCCCGCCGACGAGTACGTCTCGAACTTCGTGCGCGACATCCCGCGCAGTCACGTGCTGACGCTGCGCTGGATCATGCGCGACCCGCGCGCCGGCGAGGAGGACGGCCCGATGCTCGACGTGCGGACGACCGTGCGGAGCGCCGTGCCCGTGATCGCCGGCAGCGAGCGTCCGGTGTGCGCCGTCGAGGACGGAAGAGTCGTCGGCGTCGTCGACAAGCAGGACGTGCTCACGGCGATCGCCGGCGAGAGCGACTGATGGCGTCCGTCGAGGACCGCGGGAGGCTCGCGGCGCCGGCGCAGCGACCGTGGTGGCGCAGCAGGACCGGGCTCGCGCTCGCCATCGTCGCGCGGCATGGTGATCGCCTTCTTCGGCTGGCGGAACCAGGTCGTCTGGCCCGCGTCGATCACCTGGAACGCGCTCGCGCACCATCTCGACAAGTTCCAGATCTGGCTCTCCGACCACCGCAACGTCCCGCACCCGAGCGTCTTCTTCCGCGCGTTCAACGGGCTCGCGACGTTCCTCGACAACATCGTCGGCTGGCTGACGAGCCTCTTCTTCAAGCTCACGTGGGCCGGCACCACCGTGCTCGGCGTGCTCGTCGTGCTCCGCTTCGGCGGGCGCCGGCGCGGCCCTCGGCACGCTCGCCGCGTTCCTGTCGTTCGCGGCGATGGGCCTGTGGGAGCCGAGCATGCGCACCTTCGCCCTCACGTTCGCGTCGGTCTCGCTCTCCCTCCTGATCGGCCTGCCGCTCGGCATCCTCGCCGGCCGCTCCGACGGCTTCCAGCGCGCCGTCACGCCCGTCCTCGACGCGATGCAGATCGTGCCGGCGTTCGCGTACCTGATGCCGATCGTGCTCCTCTTCTCGGTCGGCCCGGCGCCGCAGTCGTGACGACGCTCATCTACTCGGTGCCGCCCGCGATCCGCATCACGGCGCTCGGAATCCGCAGCGTGCCGACGAACACGGTCGAGGCCGCCGCGGCGCTCGGCGCGACCAGGATGCAGACGCTCCTCAAGGTGCAGCTCCCGCTCGCGCGCAGGCTCCTGCTGCTCTCCGTCAACCAGACGATCCTCTTCGCGCTCTCGATGGTCGTCATCGCGGGCCTGATCGGCGGCCAGGGGCTCGGCGACGTCGTCACGAGCGGGCTCTACTCGAACCCGGCGCTCGCGATGCTCGCGGGCGCAGCCATCGTGATCATGGCGATCGCCCTCGACCGCGCGACCGAGGCGATGGCGAACCGCACCGACCCCACGCACCGCCATCTGACCGAGGGCAAGCAGAAGCGGCTCCGCCTCTACACGCTCGGCTGCGCAGCGGCCGTGGGCCTCGCTGCCGGTCTCGGGCACGCCCTCGACGCGGGCAGCGTCTGGGCGCGCTGGACCGGGCAGTCGTGGCTGCTCCGGCAGGTGCAGAGCGCGCTCGACTACGTGCAGGACCCGAGCACGTTCATCTTCCACATCACGAACCCGATCGGAAATTTCATCGTCCAGTACGGCCTCGGGCCGCTCCGCAGCTTCTTCGTGGAGATGCCGTGGCCCGCGATGACGTTCGGGCTCGCCCTGCTCGCGTTCCTGCTCTCGGGGGCCCGGCCCGCGATCGTCACGCTCGTGATGCTCGCGGTGATCGGAGTCACGAACGAGTGGACGCCGGCGATGGACACGTTGTCGCAGGTGCTCGTCGCGACGGTGCTGACGATGCTCGTCGGCATCCCGCTCGGCGTGTGGGCCGCGGAGAGCCGCATGACGCGGCGCGTGATGCGCCCGATCCTCGACGTGCTGCAAACGCTGCCGCAGCTCGTGTACATCATCCCCTTCATCTACCTGATGCCGGTCTCGATCGTGCCCGGCGTCATCGCGGGCGTGCTGTACGCGTCACCCGTCGTCATCCGCCTCGTCGAGGCCGGGGTGCGCGAGGTGTCGCCCCACTCGGTGGAGGCCGCCGGCGCGTTCGGCGCGACGAGGCTGCAGACGCTTCTGAAGGTGAAGATCCCGCTTGCGCGCGACGCGATCATGCTCGGCGTCAACCAGGGCATGATCATGGTGCTCGCCGTCGTCGTCATCGGCGGGCTCGTCGGCTCGGGCGCGCTCGGCTACGACGTCGCGCAGGGCCTGCAGCAGAGCCTCTTCGGGCAGGGCGTGCTCGCGTCGCTCGCGATCCTCGCGCTCGGGATCGCTCTCGACCGCGTCACGCAGGGACGCCGCCGGAAGCGGCTCGGAGACTTGGTGTGACACACAAAGGAGGCAGCATGAAGGTACGGGTCGGAGGGTTGGTCGCCGTGGTGTTCGTCGTCGCGGTTGCGCTCACTGGCGGAAGCGCGGCCGCGAAGTCGAATGCGTGCGGGACCGTCACCATCAACGAGCAGGCGTGGGCAGGCTCGACCGCCAACACCTACGTCGTCAAGAACGTGCTCGAGAAGTCGCTCAAATGCAAGGTGAACATCACGAAGGTCGCAGAGGTTCCCGTGTACCAGGCGATGGCGGACGGCAAGACCGACGCGATCCTCGAGGACTGGGGCCACGTGCCGCAGTGGAACCAGTACGTCACGAAGCAGAAGACCGTCGTCCGCGCGGGCCCGAACGGCGTCAAGGGCGTCATCGGCTGGTACGTCCCGACGTACCTGATGAAGCAGCATCCCGAGCTGAAGACGTGGGCCGGCCTGAAGAAGGACGCGACGCTCTTCAAGAGCCCGGAGTCGGGCTCGCAGGGGATGTTCCTCGGCGGCGACCCGTCCTACCAGCAGAAAGACCAGACGCTGATCAAGGCGCTCGGCCTGAACCTGAAGTTCGTGAGCGTCGGCGCGGAGCCCGCGCAGGTCGCACGCTGGGAACAGCTCTACAAGCAGAAGAAGCCGGTGCTCTTCTACTGGTACGACCCGCAGTACCTGAACGCGACGTACCAGCTCTCGCAGATCCAGCTGCCCAAGCGGTTCAAGGGCTGCCTGGACGACGAGAAGCAGGGCGGCGACCCGAAGAAGTACGCGTGCGCGTACCCGAGCTACACGCTCCTCAAGTTCATGAGCAAGAAGTTCGCGACGAGCGGCTCGCCGGCCGTCGGCGTGGTCAAGCGGTTCTCCTGGTCGAACGCCGACCAGAACACCGTCGCCAAGATGATCGCCGGGGACCACATGGATCCCGACAAGGCGGCGCAGAAGTGGATCGCGGCCAACAAGGCCAAGGTCAACAAGTGGCTCGGCAAGTAGGGAGCTGAGCGGCCGGGGCCCGGTCGCGACACCCGTCGCGACCAGGCCGCGTCGCTTCGTTACGGCCGCTGCTCGACGCCGACGACGTTGAAGCTCGAGTCGACGTCGACCGTCACCGGGTTGCCGCTCGCGTCCGTCATGTGCGCCTCGTACGCCGCGTGGCCGTCGGCGTCCGTCTCGACGCGGACGACCGTCCCGCCGACCTTCGCCTTCGCGATCGCGGTCACCCGCGCAGGGCGTCGCCCGTGAGCGGCGTCTCGTCGCTCCGCCGGCCGCCCCACGGCTGCTGCGAGCTCGGCTGCTGCGAGGCGACGGGGCGGCGGGCGTCGCGGCCGCCGTTGTCGAGTCGACGTGCCGCCCGCGGCGCTCGCGAGCCCGTAGCTCCCGCCCGCGATGCCCACCACCATGGCGGCGAGGGCGAGTGACTTCGGTACCTGCATGACGTGCTCCTTTCGTTGGGTGCACCCACCGTCGCCGCGCGGGCTGGGAGACCACTGGGAGCGTCGTGAGAGCTAGACGAGAGTCCGGCGCACCGCGTCGCGCCAGCCGCTGCGGTCGACCGAGCGCTGCGGCTCGAACCGCTCGCCGGCCGGCGACTGCCGCCGCTCGCCCAGCGCGAGCAGAGCTGCACCGAGCGCCGTCTGCTCCGGCTCGCGCGCCGTCTCGACGGGGATGCCGAGCAGGTCGGCCTGGAACTGCATGAGCCAGCGGTTCCGCGTCATCCCGCCGTCGGCGCGCAACAGCTCGAGCCGTGGCATCGCGTCGAGCACGTCGGCGGTCTGGAACGCAGCGGCCTCGAGTGCGGCGCGCACGAGGTGCGCGCGCGTCGCCCCGCGGGTCAGCCCGGTGATCGTGCCGCGTGCGTCGGCGCGCCAGTGCGGCGAGCCGAGACCGGTGAGAGCCGGGACGAAGTAGACGCCGCCGTTACAGGCGAGCGACGCCGCGAGGGCCTCGCTCTCCCCCGCGTCGCCGATCAGGCCGAGCCCGTCGCGCAGCCACTGGAGCGCTGCACCCGTGACGAAGACCGCGCCTTCGTGCGCCCACCGCGGCTCCTCGTCCGCGAGCCGCGCCGCCGCGGTGCGCAGGATCCCGGCCGGCGCCGGCTCGTTCGTCTCGACGAGGACGAAGGAGCCGGTGCCGTACGTCGCCTTCGCGCCGCCGGCCGCGAAGAGCGCCGCCTGCTGGTCGCCCGCGACGCCCTCGATCGGCAGCGTGCGGCCGAGGAGCTCGGCCTCGCCGAAGTACGCACCGGACGGCCTGATCTCCGGCAGCAGCTCACGCGGCACGCCGAAGAGCGCGAGGAGCTCGTCGTCCCAGTCGAGCGTCTCGAGATTGCAGAGGAGCGTGCGCGAGGCATTCGTCTCGTCGATCGCATGGACCTTGCCGCCGGTGAGCTTCCAGACGAGCCAGGTGTCGACGGTGCCGAACGCGAGGCCCGACGGGTCCCGGCCGCGCAGGAGCCACTCGAGCTTCGTCGCCGAGAAGTACGGATCGGGGACGAGGCCCGTGCGCTCGCGGATCAGCTCGGCGTCGAGCTCGCGTGCAGCGCTCGGCGGTGCGCCGGTCCTGCCAGACGATCGCACGGTGCACGGGCTCGCCGGTCGCCCGGTCCCAGAGGAGCGTCGTCTCGCGCTGATTCGTGATGCCGATCGCCGTCGGCTCCTCGACGAGCGCCTGTTCCGGCGGCGGCGAGCACGCTCTGCCAGATCTCGTCGGGGTCGTGCTCGACCCAGCCCGGCCGCGGAAAGTGCTGTTGCAGCTCGCACGATCCGCGGCCGCGGATCGTCAGCTCGTCGTCGACGAGCAGGCACGTCGTGCCGGTCGTTCCCTGGTCGACGGCGAGGATCACGCGCGCTCGACCGTACTGGTTTTGTAAAGCCGGGCCGGGCTTAACACGACCGTAAAGCGACCGCTTCTAGGGTCGAAGGATGAGACGAATCGGAATCACCGCTGCCCTCGCGGTCGCGGCGGCGCTGCTCCTCGCCGGCGTGGCAGCCGCGTCGTCGACCGCGCGCATGGGCATTCAGGACGATGCCTGGCTTCGCTGGGGCCCCGGCACGCTCGAGCAGCGCCTCACGCAGCTCGACGACCTCGGCGTGCGCACCGTCCGCTTCACGCTCGTGTGGAGCGACGTCGCGAAGACCGCGCCGAAGGACGCGCGCAACCCGAAGGACCCTGCGTACGACTGGACGCAGTTCGACGCGGTCCTCGACGGCCTCCGTGCCCACGGGATCACGCCGCTCGTGACGCTCTGGGGTGCGCCGAAGTGGTCGAACGGCGGCCACGCGCCGAACTGGCTGCCACGCAGCGGCTTCGGCAACTTCGCGTATGCGGCGTCGAAGCGCTATCCGTGGGTCCGGCTCTGGACGGTCTGGAACGAGCCGAACACGGCCGTGTTCTCGCGTCCGGTGTCGCCGAAGCTCTACGTCCGGCGGCTGCTCAACCCGGCGTACGCCCTGTTGCACCGTGCGAACCGGCACAACGTCGTGGGCGGCGGTGTCACGTCGCCCCGGGCGACGCGGAGCGGGATGTCGCCGACGAGCTTCATGCAGGGCATGCGCGCCTCGCATGCACGCCTCGACGCCTATGCGGCGAACCCGTACCCGTCGTCGACGCGCGAGACGCCGTTCGCCGACCCGTGCTCGTGGTGCAAGACGCTGACGATGGCCCGGCTGCCGCAGATCCGGTCGCAGGTCACCGAGCTCTTCGGGCGGAGCAAGCCGCTGTGGCTGACGGAGTACGGATACCAGACGAACCCGCCCGACAGGCTGCTCGGAGTCTCGCCCGCACGGCAGGCGCGGACGATCGGCCAGGCCGCCCTCCGTGTGTGGGAGCAGCCCGGCGCGACGATCCTCATCCACTTCCTCGTGCAGGACGAGCCGAGCGTCGGCGGCTGGCAGAGCGGCCTCTTGACCGCAGGCGGGAAGGCGAAGCCCGCCGAGCGCGCGTTCGCGCTGCCGCTCGCCCAGATGTCGCGGCGAGGGACGCGGACCGTGCTCTGGGGGCAGGTGCGCCCGGGCAGCGGCCGGCGGCCGTATGTCGTCCAGCGCTGGACGGGGCACCGCTGGGTGAACGTCGGCGGCGTCAAGCGCACGGGCACGGGCGGCACCTTCCGGACCAGCGGTCAACGTCCACGCGGGCACGAAGGTGCGCCTCCGTGCCACGCAGCTCTCACTCGAGAGCCCGATGCTCGTCATCGCGTGATGCGCTCGTTCTGCGGGTCGTAGAGCGCGTCCGGAGCGACGACCGCCGGCACGAGCTCTCCGAGCACGTCGACGTCCACGCCGGCGCCCTCGGAGAGCTCCGCCGGCAACCGCGCGAGGGCGACGTTCCGCCTGACGGTGAAGCCGTACGCGGCGCTGCGGACCCGGCCGATCGGCTCGCCGTCGCGCTGCACCGCCTCGCCTCCGTACAGGGTCAGGTACCCGGTCCCGCCGACGACGAGCGTGCGCAGGCGCTCAGCGGGGCGAGCGGTCGAGCTCCGGGCGCTTGCCCTTCGCGACGCAGAAGCCGAGCCCCGCCTCGAACGGCGTGTCGCCGCTCGTGAGGTCGCTGCCGAACGCGCGGTAGCCCTTCTCGATCCTGAGCGAGTCGAGCGCCGCGTAGCCGACCGGCTCGGGCGAGGCGGCCGCCATCAGCGCGTCCCACACGTGCACGGCCTGCGCGCGCGGCACGTAGAGCTCGTACCCGAGCTCGCCGACGTACGTGATCCGCTGCGCGAGCACCGCCGCACCGGAGACGTCCACCGGCTTCGCGGTCCGGAGCGGGAAGCCGTCCGCCGAGACGTCGTCGCGCGTGACCGCGGCGAGCGCGGCACGGGCCTCCGGCCCCCAGATGCCGATCACCGCGAGCGCGTCCGTGACGTCCTCGATCGTCGCCCGGCCGCTCAGCTCGAGAAAGCCGCGGTCCGAGTCGACCGCTCCCGCTCCGGTGACGACGCGGAACCGGTCGTCTGCGAGCCGCGTGACCGTGACGTCGCCGACGATGCCGCCGCGCCCGCCGAGGAGCTGGGTGTACACGACCGAGCCGACCGGCCTGTCGATGCGGTTGCCGCACACCCGCTCGAGGAGCGGCAGGGCGCCCCGCCCCGACACCTCGAGCTTGCCGAACGACGAGAGGTCGATCATCCCCACCCGCTCGCGGATCGCCGCGTGCTCCACCGCGACCCGGTCGTGGTACGGCGGACGGGCCCAGCCGAAGGCACGCTGCTCCTCGCCTGCTCGCCGTGCCGGCTCGCCCGGGCGGAAGTAGTCCGCCCGCTCCCAGCCGTTCTTCGTCCCGAAGACGGCGCCGAGCCGGGTCAGGCGCGCGTGCAGCGGGCTCAACCGCCTCGGACGCCCCGCCTGCGAGACGTCGTGCGGGTAGCGGAGCCGGTAGTAGTACGTGTAGACCTCGCGCGCGGCCGCCGCCGCGAACTCGGCATCGCGGTACGGGCCGCCGAAGCGCCACGGGCGATACGGCTGGACGTCGACCTCGGCCTCGCCGCTCGTGACGAGCTCCGCGAGCGCCTTCCCGAGGCCGCCGGCGCCGCCGAAGCCGTTCAGCGAGAGACCCGCGGCGAGCCAGAAGCCGCGCGCGCCCGGCATCGGGCCGAGCAGCGGGTTGCCGTCGGGGGTCATCGCGTCCGGATGGCAGACGAGCGCCGTGACTCCCGCCTCGTCGAGGAACGGGAAGCGCCGCACGGCTCCGTCCATCAGCGGGCGGAAGCGCGCATGGTCGGGCGGCAGCGCCGTCGAGCCGTGGCTCCCACGGCACGCCGTCGTGCCAGCGCGAGACCGGGTCGGGCTCGTAGCCGCCGAAGAGGACGCCGCCGCTCTCCGCCTTCCCGTAGACGAGATTGTCGGTGTCGCGGAAGCACGGCGTCTCGCGGGAGAGCTCGTGCCCCTCGACCGCGTGGAGCGCGATGTGCTGGTGGTCGACCGGGATCGAGCAGACGAACGTCCCGGCCATCGCGGCGACCCGCGGCGCCCACATGCCCGCCGCGTTCACGACCGTCTCCGCCTCGATGCGCCCCGACTCGGTCAGCACCGCCCGCACTTCGCGGTGCGGCGACAGCTCGATGCCGGTGACGAGCGTCCCCGTCCGGATCTCGACCCCGAGCTCGCGCGCGGCGGCGGCGAGCGCATAGGTCGCGATGTGCGGGTCGACATAGCCGTCTCCGGCCATCCAGACGGCGCCGTACAGCGACTCGGGGCTCGCGGCCGGCAGAAGCCGACGCACCTCGCCGGGCCCGACGAGCTCGGCGTCGAGCCCGATCCCGCGCGCGCGGCTCACCCCGCGCCGGAGCTCGAGGTAGCTCTCCGGGCTCGACGCGATCCGCAGCGAGCCGACCGTCTCGAAGACGCCGAGCTCCTTGTACAGCTCGACGCTGTAGCGGCGGAAGCGCATCATCGTCGGCGACGGGTTGAACTGCGTCACGAGACCGGCTGCGTGGTGCGTCGACCCGCTCGTCAGCTCGCCCTTCTCGACGAGCAGGACGTCCTTCACACCGGCTTTGGCCAGGTGATACGCGCAGCTCACTCCCGCGATCCCGCCGCCGACGACGCATACCCGCCCCGCTTCTTCGAGGCTGCGCCCGGCGCGTGCTCACACGCGCGCGAGCTCCGACGTCCAGGCGACGATGCGCGTCCGGTCGCCGCGAAAGACGTCGCGCGCCACCTCGACGACGCGCCCGTCCTCGTCGTAGGCGGTGCGGTGGACGAGCATGAGCGGCGCGCCGGGGGCGACCGCGAGCGCGGCCGCCTCGTCCTCGCCGGCGAGCACCGGCTCGATGCGCTCGACGGAGCGCACGGGCGCGGCGTCGAAGCGCTCGCCGAGCAGCTCGTAGAGGGAGCCGGTCAGGTCGAGCTCGAGCAGGCCGCGGAAGCGCTCGGCGGGAAAGCGAGAGCGCTCGAGCGCGAACGGCTCGCCGTCGGCGAGGCGCACGCGCACGATCTCGACGTCGTCGCCGGCGATGCGGGCGGAGACGACGCGGGCGCCGGCCGCGACGCCCTGACGCCGCAAGCTGCTCCGAGAGCCCGCTGAACGTGCCGAGGTCGCGCTCGAGCTTCGGCTGCGCGACGAAGGAGCCGCCGCTGCGGCCGATGACGCGCCGCAGCAGCCCGCGCGTCTCGAGCGTCTGCAGGGCCTGCCGCACGGTCATGCGGCTGACGCCGTGCGCCGCGGCAAGCTCGCGCTCCGGCGGCAGGCGGTCGCCCGGCTCGAGGTCGCCGTCGGCGATCGCCGTCTCGATCTGCGCCGCGATCTGCGCGTACTTCATGCGCGAACCCGCTCCCCCTTCGGGTCGTACAGCGGCTCGGCGCGCACCTCGGCGGCGACCAGGTCGCCGAAGATGTCGACCGCGAGCCTCGTGCCGGGCTCCGTGTAGGCGAGCGGGACGTACGCGAGCGCGATGCTCGCCCCGACGGCGTAGCCGAAGCCTCCGCTCGTCACGCGCCCGACGACGCTGCCGTCGGCGGCGCTCACCGGCTCCGAGCCGAGCGCGACGGCGCGCGGGTCGTCGAGCACGAGGCACACGAGCTTCTGCTCCGGCTCCCGCAGCGCGTCGCGGCCGACGAAGTCGCCCTTGTCGCGCTTCACGGCGAAGGCGAGGCCGGCTTCGTCCGGCGTCGTCTCGGCGTTCAGGTCGCTCGCCCAGGCGCGGTAGCCCTTCTCGAGCCGGAGCGCGTCGATCGCCCGATAGCCGCCCGGTGTGACGCCGTCGACCTGCAGTGCGTCCCAGAGCTGCAGGCCGTACTCGGTCGGGCAGTAGAGCTCCCAGCCGAGCTCGCCGACATAGGTGACACGCGACGCGATCACCGGGGTCGAGCCGACGGCGATCTCGCGCGACTGCATGTACGGCGAAGTCGAGCGGCGTCTTCGTCAACGGCTGCAGCACATCGCGGGCGCGCGGCCCCCAGAGGCAGAAGCATGCGTACGCCGACGTGACGTCGTTCACGTAGACGGAACCGTCGCGCGGTGCGTTTCGGTCGAGCCACGCGCGGTCGTGGTTGCCGAAGGCGGTGCCCGTGACGAGCAGGAAGCGATCGTCGCCGCGCCGCGTCACGGAGAGATCCGCCTCGATGCCGCCGCGCGGGTTCAGCAGCTGCGTGTAGACGATCGTTCCGACGGGCCGGTCGATCCTGTTCGCGCACAGGTGCTCGAGGAACGCGAGCGCGCCGGGGCCGAGCACCTCGAGCTTCGAGAAGCTCGACTGGTCGAAGAGCGCGCAGGCCTCGCGTGCGGCACGCGCCTCGACCTCGATCGCGGGCGACCAGTTCTCGCCCGCCCAGCCGCGCGGCCGCAGCGACTCGTCGCCGCCCGCGGCGTTCGACTCGTACCAGTTGACCCGCTCCCAGCCGCCCTTCTCGCCGAACGAGGCGCCGAGCTCCAGGTGCCGCGCGTAGGCCGGCGAGACCCGCAGCGGCCGGCCCGCGAGCTTCTCCTCGCCCGGGTACTTGATGTCGTAGTACTGCGACAGCGCCTCGTACGACCGCGCGAGCGTGTACGCCTGGCTCCGGTACTGACGCCCGAAGCGGCGGACGTCGAGCGGCCAGACGTCCCACTCGGGGCGGCCGTCGACGATCCACTCCCCCATGATCTTGCCGATCCCGCCCGCGCCGGCGAGACCGTGCGCGCAGCCGCCGGCCGCGACCCAGAACCCGGGCACGTCGGTCTCGCCGAGCAGGAAGTCCGCGTCCGGCGTGAACGCCTCGGGCCCGTTGAAGAACATCTTCACCTCGGCGTTCTCCATCGCCGGCACCCGCGCGATCGCGTTGGCGAAGAGCTCCTCCATGCGGTCCCACTCCTGCGGCAGGAGCTTCGCCTCGAAGCCCTCGGGGATGCCGTCGAGCGCCCACGGCGCGGGCTTGCGCTCGTAGCCGCCCATCACGAGGCCGCCGACCTCGGTGCGGAAGTAGACGAGGTTGTCCGGATCGCGGAGCGTCGGCAGCGGCTCGAGCGGCGGCTCGAACGGCTCGGTGATCAGGTACTGGTGGCCGTACGGGATGATCGGCAGGTCGACGCCGACCATGCGCGCGACCTGCGGCGCGTACATGCCCGCGGCGTCGACGACGACCTCGCACTCGATGCTGCCCTTGTCCGTGTGCAGCGCGGCGACACGCCCGCCGGACGTCTCGATGCCGGTGACGCGCGTGCGCGTCTCGATCTGCGCGCCGAGCCGCCGCGCCGCGTCGGCGAGCGAGAACGTGAGCTGGCTCGGGTCGAGATAGCCGTCGTCGGGGATGAACGCAGCGGCGAGCACGCCCTCGGTCGACATCGGCGGGAACTTCTCCTGCGCCTCGTCCGCGCCGACGATCTCCATCGGCAGCCCGAACGTCTTCGCCCAGGCCGCCTGGCGGCGGATCTCCTCGAGTCGCGGCCGCGACGAGGCGAGACGGAGGCCGCCGAGCTGGTGCCAGCCCGGGTCGTTGCCGGTCAGCTCCTTCAGCTCGGCGTAGAGCCCGACGGAGTACTGCATCATCCGCGTGAGCGAGATCGACGAGCGCAGCTGCCCGACGAGGCCGGCGCTGTGCCAGGTCGAGCCGTGGGTGAGCTGGTACTGCTCGACGAGCACCGCGTCCGTCCACCCGAGCTTCGCGAGGTGGTAGAGGATCGAGCAGCCGATGACGCCGCCACCGACCACCACCGCCCGCGCGCGCTCCGGGATCACGGCCGCGATTCCATCACATCGCTTGGATTCGGTCTAGGCCATTTGTAGGATCGCGGCGATGGCGCTCGACGACGTCCTGGCGGCGGTGCCGGAGCTCGAGGGCGGCACGGTCGAGCCGCTCGCGGGCGGGCTCACGAACACGAACTACAAGGTCACGGCGCCCGCGGGCGTCTTCGTCGTGCGGATCTCGGGCAGGGACACCGGCCTGCTCGCGATCGACCGCGCGAACGAGCTGCACAACACGCGGGCGGCCGCCGAGACCGGCGTCGGCGCGCCGTTCGTCGCCGCGCTGCCCGAGCACGACGCGCTCGTCCTCGAGTTCCTCGACGGCGAGGTGATGGACGCAGAGAAGCTGCGCCGCGGCGACCGGCTCGAGGCGATCGCGGCCGCGTGCCGCCGCCTGCACACCGCGCGGCCGTTCCTGCGCGACTTCGACATGTTCGAGATCCAGCGCGGCTATCTCCGTGTCGTGCAGGAGCGCGGCTTCCGGCTGCCCGACCGCTACCTCGACTTCGAGCCGCAGGTGCGCGCGCTCGAGCAGGCGATGCGCGTGCGCGCCGAACGGCCCGTGCCGTGCAACAACGACCTGCTCGCGGAGAACTTCATCGACGTCGGCGGCGAGCTGCGGCTGATCGACTACGAGTACTCGGGCATGAACGAGCCGTCGTTCGAGCTCGGGAACGTCTGGAGCGAGTCGAACCTGTCGCTCGCGCAGCTCGAAGAGCTCGTCGCGCACTACTACGGCGCGCCGTCGGCGGCCAAGGTCGCGCGCGCGCGGCTGTGGGGGCTGATGTCGAAGTACGGCTGGACGCTCTGGGGCTCGATCCAGACGGGCATCTCGGCGCTCGACTTCGACTTCTGGGGCTGGGCGATGGAGAAGTACGACCGCGCGGTCGCCGAGTTCGACAGCCCGGAGTTCGAGCAGCTGCTCGAGGACGTGCAGCGGGGTCAGACCCAAAGGGTCTGACCCCGCCGTCGACCCGCCAGGCACCCAACGGGGTCAGACCCAAAGGGTCTGACCCCGCCGTCGACCCGCCAGGCACCCAAGGGGTCAGACCCAAAGGGTCTGACCCCGCCGTCGACCCGCCAGGCACCAAGGGGTCAGCCAAGGGTCTGACCCCGCCGTCGATCGAGGCACCCAAGGGGCGCCGAAAGGGTCTGACCCCGCTGTCGACTCGTCAGGCACCCAAGGGGTCAGACCCAAAGGGTCTGACCCCGCTGTCGACCCGCCAGGCCCCACAAGGGGTCAGACCCAAAGGGTCTGACCCCGCTGTCGACCCGCCAGGCCCCCAAGGGGGTCAGACCCAAAGGGTCTGACCCCGCTGTCGATTCGTCAGGCCGCAGGCACTGCCGGCGCGTCGGGCACTTCGCCCTCCGGCGCCTGCAGGTGCGCGGGCTTCGTGCGCTGCACGAGCGCGTAGTAGAGCCCGCCGACGATGAGGATGACGATGAGCACCGTCCAGAGCACCGGGCTGGCCGTTCAGCCAGTGCCAGTGGAAGTCGAGCGTTCCCGGGAGCTCCTTCGGGCGCGGGTTCGTCGCCGCGCGCGGCCACGCCATGTTGACGAGCATCCCGCCGCCGTACGCGATCGCGAGCAGGCTGATCGGAAGGCCCCACCGGCCGAGCGAGAACGGCGCCTTCGTCTTCGGCCAGCCGCGCAGCCGCGCGCGCAGCAGGGCGAGGTTCCCGATCAGGTAGCTCAGGTAGATCATCCCCGTCGCCGCGATCGCGATCACCGCGACGCCGGCGAACTGGATGAACGGGATCGCGGCGAGGATCCCGACGACGATGCACGACCAGATCGGCGTGTGGAGGTCGTGGTTCACCTTGCGCAGGTAGCGCGAGCCGGGAAGCGTGTCGTCACGCGCCATGCCGAAGCAGAGCCGGATCGTCGAGGTCATGATCGAGAGGCAGCACACGAAGATCGCCGCCGCGACGACGAGCAGGAACACCGTCGAGAACGCGTTGCCGAAGTTCGCGTCGATGATCTGCGCCGGGCCCCAGCCCTCCTTGATCGCGGTCTTCATGTCCGGGATCCCGAGCAGCATCGCGTACAGGAAGATGGCGCCGATCACGAACGCGCCGATCACGGACGCGATCACGGCGCTGCGGCGCCTCGCGTCGCGGGTTCTTCGTCTCCTCGGCGAGCGTCGACGCCGTGTCGAAGCCGTAGATCACGTAGAGCGACATGAACATCGCCACGAGGAACGTGCCGGTCGTGAGGCTCGTCCCGCCGGTGTGGAAGATCACGCCCGCGCTCTGATGGTGATGGAAGAGCGCGACGATGAACGCGAACACGACCATGCCCGAGGATCTCGAAGAGAACGCCGGTGTTGTTGACGATCGCGACGAGGCGAACGCCGAAGATGTTCATGACCGTGATCGCCGACGAGCGTGATCGACGGCGATCCAGCGCTGGTTCGAGTGGTTGTTCGCGAGGTTCCAGCCCATGTTGTTGAAGGCCGGGATGAGCGCGAACGGCAGCGTCGCGCAGACGGACGCGACCGTCAGGATCCCGGCGAAGAGGTAGATCCAGCCGGTGAACCACGAGTACGTCTTGCCCGGCGAGGTACTTCGTCCACTGGAAGACCGAGCCGGCGACCGGGTAGTGGCTCGACAGCTCGGCGAACCCGAGCGCGACGAGCAGCTGCCCGATCGCGACGATCGGCCAGCTCCAGATGAAGACGCCGCCGACGGTCGTGAGGCCGAGGAAGAAGAGCGCGAAGATGCCGGTCGACGGCGAGATGTAGCTGAAGGCGACGGCGAACGAGCTGAAGACGCCGAGGCTCCGCTTCAGCTCCTGCTTGTAGCCGAACCGCGCGAGATCCTGCTCGTCGCGGGACAGTCCATCCATCGGGTTGCCCTCCTCGGTCGCTAGACGACCCCGATTGATTCACGCAGCAGAGTTCGTGTCAACGGCGTCGTTCCCTATGTGAGCGAGAGCAGTGCGATGCCGCCGGCGACGAGCACCGCGCCGCCGATCCGCGCCCGGCCGACCGGCTCCGCGAGATACCGGCCTGCGAGAAGCGCAGTCACGACGACGCTCGTCTCGCGCACGGCCGCCACGGGCGCCGCGGCGGCGCGCTGCAGCGCGAGCAGAACGAGGCAGTACGCACCGAAAGTGGCGACGCCGGCGACGAGCGTCGCCGCGTGCACCTCGCTACGCAATGCGTTGCGTCCCCTGGCCCGCAGGGCGAAGACCGCGTAGGCGAGCGCCGGCCCGAGCATCGAGACCTCGAGGTACGGCAGGGCCCCGGCATGCGCGACACCCCGCTTGTCGACGAGCGTGTACGTCGCGATCACGCATGCGATCACGAGCCCGAGCGCCACTCCCCGCCCCGCGCTCGGCCGCAGGCCGCGCACGAGGAGGACGCCGGCGCCGACGAGGAGCACGCCGAGCACCTGGCCTGCAGACGTCGTGTGGCGGAGGACGACGACTCCGAGCACGAGCACGAGAACCGGCGCGACGCCGCGCGAGACCGGGTAGACGACGGAGAGCGGCGCGACGCGATACGCGGTGACGAGCAGGGCGAAGTAGACGAGCTGGAGCGTGCCGCTCGCGACGAGGTACGGCCAGACGGCGCGGTCGAGGCGCCAGGCCGCCCACGCCGGGACCGCGAAGACCACCTCCGCCGTCAGGAGCGCGACCGCAGTCGCCGCCTGCGGGTCGCGCGACCGCGCGAGCAGCACGTTCCAGAGCGCGTGCACGAACGCGGCCGTCAGAGCGAGCAGCAGAGCCGACGTCGGCATCCGCTGACTCTACGATGCTCAGCCGATGGCCCCGCGCGCGCTCATCTTCGACTTCAACGGCACGCTGTCGGACGACGAGCCGATCCTCTGCGAGATCTTCATCCACCTCTTCGCCGAGCACGGCCGGCCGCTCTCGGCCCAGGAGTACTTCGACGAGCTCGCGGGCCTGTCGGATCCCGAGATCGTCCGCACCTGGCTCGGGCACGACCATCCGGACGTCGACGCGGTGATCGCCGAGCGTGTCGAGCGCTATCGGGACGCCGTCGCGGGCGGCTCGTCCGTGCACGAGCACACGCGCGAGGCAGTGCGTTTCGCCGCGGCGCGTGTCCCGCTCGCGGTCTGCTCCGGCGCGGCCCGCGCCGAGATCGAGCCGGTGCTCGAGGCGTCGGGCCTGGCGCCGCTCGTCGTGGGGATCGTCTCCTCCGACGACGTCGTCGACGGCAAGCCGCACCCCGAGGGCTATCTGAAGGCCCTCTCCCTGCTCGACGTCGCCGCGGCCGACGTCGCCGTCTTCGAGGACACCGAGGCGGGCATCGCATCCGCGCGCGCGGCGGGCGTCGGGCGCGTCCTTGCGATGAGCGGCACGCTCGACCCGCACCGCCTCCGCGAGGCCGACGAGCTGATCGACCGCATCGACGTCGGCGTCATGGAGCGCCTGCTCGCGTGATCGTGATCGCCCATCGCGGCGCGTGGGGCGATGCGCCCGAGAACACGCTGCCCGCCTTCGAGCGGGCGATCGAGCTCGGCGCCGACTACGTCGAGCTCGACGTGCACGCCGACCGCGACGGCCGTCTCGTCGTCACGCACGACGCGCCGCAGCCCGGCCGCTCCTACCCGTCGCTCGAGGAGGCGCTCGACCTCATGCGGGGACGGATCGGCGTCATGGTCGAGCTGAAGGCGCCCGCCAGGTACCGCAGGCACGACGTCGTCGCTCGCACGGTCGAGCTGCTCACGGACGCCGACGCAGTCGTCTGCTTCCAGCGCGCGGCCCTCGACGAGGTGCGCGCGCTCCGGCCGGAGCTCCGCACGGTGCAGCACGTCGGCTTCGCCGTGTCGATCCGCGCCGCGCGCACCGCGTGGGCGGCCGGGTTCCACGACCAGCGGGTCACGCGGCGTGGCATCCGGGCCGCGCTCGGCCTCGGGCTCGTGCCGCTCGTCTACACGGTGAACGACGAGCGGCGAATGCACGAGCTCGCGGGCGCCGGCGTCGCCGGCATCTTCACCGACCGGCCGGAACGGGCTCTTCGGCTATTTCGGGAAGATCGTCCGTGAGCTCGAGCAGCCGAACGCCCTCCGCCGGCAGCGCAGCCGCGACGCGCGTCCCGACCGGAAGCGCCAGCGCCTTCTGCGTCGGTACGTCCGCGATCACGTCGACGCCCGGCGCGATGATCTTCAGACGGGTCACCGGCCCGAGGAACGTCTGCGTGACGACGTCGCCGACGAGCGTGTTCGCGGCGGCGGCCCCGCCGTTCGCCGGTGCGACCTCGACCGTCTCCGGACGCACGAGCACGAGCACCCGCTGACCGCGGCGGCGCCCCTCGGTGCCGTCGACCCGGAGCATCGTGCCGCCGTGGTCGACGCCGCCGTCGACGACGACGCCCTCGAGCCGGTTCATCGTGCCGATGAACTCGGCGACGAACGGCGTCGCGGGCGCGCTGTACATCTCCGCGGGCGAGCCCATCTGCTCGATCCGGCCGCGATACATGACGGCGACGTGGTCGGAGACCGAGAGCGCCTCCTCCTGGTCGTGCGTGACGTAGAGCGTCGTGATGCCGAGCTCGAGCTGGATGCGCCGGATCTCCTCGCGGAGCTGCACGCGCACCTTCGCGTCGAGCGCGGAGAGCGGCTCGTCGAGCAGGAGCACGCGCGGCTCGATCGCGAGGGCGCGGGCGAGCGCGACGCGCTGCTGCATGCCGCCCGAGAGCTGGTGCGGGTAGCGGTCGCCCGCGCTGCCGAGACCGACGAGGTCGAGCAGCTCGCCGACGCGCTTCGACCGCTCGGCGCGGCTGCTGGCCGCGGATCCGCAGGCCGAACTCGACGTTCTGCGCGCGCCGTCATGTTCGGGAAGAGCGAGTACGCCTGGAAGACCATCCCCATGTCGCGCTTGTTGGGAGACACGCCCGTCACGTCGCGGCCGTCGACGACGATCCGGCCCGCATCCGGACGGTCGAAGCCCGCGACGAGCCGCAGCGCGGTCGTCTTGCCGCACCCGGACGGCCCGAGCAGCGAGAGGAACTCCCCCTCGCCGAGCGCGATCTCGATCCCGTCGAGCGCCTTCACGGTGCCGAAGTCGCGGTGCAGATTCTGAAGCTCGAGATAGGGCATCAGCGCGCTCCTGCGATCACGGCGCCACGCGCGCCTCGTTTGCGTCCGACGAAGAGCAGCGAGAGCATCGCCGCCCAGGTGATGGCGAAGCTCATCAGGGTGAGCGCCGCGGCCGGATAGGCCTGCGTCTCGTTGACGTACTGCAGGAAGAGCGGGAACGTGTTGAACGCCGAGAGGTTCGCGATCGTGAACTCGCCCATGACGATCGCGAGCGTCAGGAACGACGCGGCGAGAGCGGCGGCGCGGATGTTCGGGAGGATGACTCGCACGAGCGTCGTCATCCAGCTCGCGCCGAGGCTCTGCGAGGCCTCCGTGAGCGTGTGCAGGTCGATCGAGCGGAAGCCCGCGTCGAGCGAGAAGAACATGTACGGGAACGCGAGGATCACGTAGGCGGCGACGAGGAAGCCCCACGGCTGCGCGTAGAACCAGCTCGGCGCCCCCCGGTAGAGGTTCAGCAGGCCGACGACCATCACGATCGGCGGCACGACGAACGGGATGAGCGCGAGGAACGCGATCACCGGGCGCAGCCTCGGCACCTTCAGGTGCACCCAGTAGATGGTCGGCACGAAGATCAGGAGCCCGACCGCGATCGTCTCGAGCGCGAGCAGGAACGAGATCCTGAGCGTGTGCCAGAACTGGCTGTTGTGAATGACCCAGCTGTAGCTCTCGGCCGTGCAGCACTTGCCGGTGGCCGTCCCCTTGAGGCTGAACAGAAACGTCGCGACGAGCGGCAGCACGAAGTAGAGGCCCGCAGCGAGCAGCCACAGGAAGGCCGAGGGAGCCATGAAGCGCCGACGCTTCATCGCACCCACCTCGCCGCCCGGCGCTGGAGCGGTATGTAGGCGATCATCATCGCGGCGAGCACGACGAACATCCCGAACGCGAGCGCCTGCGCCAGGTGGGGGTTGTCGAGCACGTTGCCCTGGTAGTAGGCGCCGATCAGGATCGGGACGATCGGCACCGTCCCCGAGGTGAGGCTGTACGCCGTCGCGTAGGCCGCGAACGAGTTGCCGAAGAGGAGGATCATCGCCCCGAGAATCGACGGCATCAGCACGGGCAGGCCGACATGCCGCCAGAACTGCCACGAGTTGGCGCCGAGGTTCGCGGCCGCCTCACGCCACTCGCGGCGCAGCCCGTCGATCGCCGGTGCGATGACGAGGATCATGAGCGGCAGCTGGAAGTACATGTAGACGATCTCCACGCCGGTCTTCGAGAACAGCTGATAGCCCTGCCAGATGTTCAGGTGCAGCGTGTTCTGCATGAACTGCGTGGCGATGCCGATCGTGCCGAGCGTCGCGACGAACGCCATCGCCAGCGGGATGCCGCCGAAGTTGGCGGCGACGCCGGAGAACGTCGTGAGCACGTTGCGGATCCACCGCGGCGTGCCGTCGCGGATGGCGGCGTAGGCGACCGCGAGACCGGCGAAGCCTCCGAGCACCGCCGTGACCGCGCTGATCTCGATGCTCGTCTTGTAGGCGTTCAGGTACGGCTGGTGGAAGAGCTGGCGGACGTTGTCCACCGTGTAGCCCCCGTGCACCCCCTTGAACGCGCCGACCATGACCGCGCCGGCCGGCAGGAAGAGAAAGAGGATCGTGTACGCGAAGAACGGGAGCGTGCCGATCCAGGCGAGCGAGAGACGCCTCCGGCCGGACCTCATGTCCGACCGGAGCGCCTCGGGTGCTGCTTCCGCCGTGATTGCCTACCCCATCTTCGAAGGCCACTGCTGCGCGATGAGCGCCTTTGCCTTCGTCTGCTGGCCGGAGGCTGCGAACTTCACCTTCGCGTACACGCTCGCAGACGGCAGCGCGCTCAGCAGCGACTTCGGGACCTTCTTGCGCTTCGCGAGATCCTGGAACCGGGCCGGGTGCGAGTACCCCTTGAGCCAGAGGATCTGCCCCTGATCCGAGTAGAGGAACTCCTGCCAGAGCCGCGCGGCCCACGGATGCGGGGCGCTCGCGTTGATCGCCTGGCAGTAGTACGCCCCGTACACGCCGTCGCTCGGCAGCGCGACCTTCCAGTTCGCCGCCGGGAACTCCTTCGTGTAGGCGAGGTTCAGGTAGTCCCAGTCGATCACGACCGGCGTCTGCCCCGATGCGACCGTCTGCGGCGTGCCGCCGACGGGCAGCCAGTTGCCGTTCTTCTTCAGCTGCGCGAAGAAGTCGATGCCGGGACCGACGTCGTTCAGCGAGCCGCCGTTCGCGAGGGCGGCGGAGAACACGCCGGCGACCGCCGACCCGGACGTCAGAGGTGAGCCGTTCAACGCGACCTTGCCCCTGTAGTCCGACCCGAGCAGGTCCTTCCACGTCTTCGGCGGCGTCTTGATGATGTTGGCGTTGTACCCGATCGAGACGGCGCCCCAGTAGTCGCCGACCCAGTAGCCGCGCGTGTCCTTCATCGCGCGGGGGATGGTCGAGAAGTTCGTGTTGAAGTAGCGCGCAAAGAGCCCTTCCGCCGTGCCGGAGATCGCGAAGGCCGGACCGTCGTCGACGGCGTCAGGCGCGCGCGAGTCGCCCTTCAGCGAGCGCACGGCCTGGTTCTCGTCGGCCGAGCTGCCGTTCGGGTTGGAGTTCGTGATCGGGATCCCGTACTTCTTCGAGAACGTCGACATGATCTCGCCGTAGTTCGCCCAGTCCGGCGGAAGCGCGATCGTGTTCAGATGCCCTTCCTTCTTCGCCTCGGCGATCATCTCCTTGAGGGAGACCGACTTGCCCTTCAACGGCGGCGTCGCCGCGCCGGCTGCGCGCGCGCCGAGTGCAATACCTGGGCTCGAGAGGACCGTGAGTCCGGCGGCCGCTGCGAAGCTGCGCTTCAGCATCTGCGACCGGCTCATGTCGGTTTCCCCGAGCTTGCGCCAGAACTCCTGTTCTTGCGCCTCGTACTCCTCCATTCGACCCTCCCGGTCCGGGAATTGTGGAACGAACCGTGATCGAAGCACGTCCCCGCCCGTCTTTCAATGGGGACCTTCCGCACGTTAGGCTCGTTACATGACCCCGTTCGAGGGCGGCGGCGTCTGGCTGCGATGTGCGTTGCACGCCCACACGACGAACTCCGACGGCGAGATGTCCCCGGAGATGCTCGTGCGCCACTACGAGTGGGCCGGCTACGACGTGCTCGCGATCACCGACCACTGGGTCCGCACCGTCGAACGCTCGACGCGGAAGCTCCTCGTGATCCCCTCGACCGAGTTGAACGCGGTCGTGGCGGGTGACGATGCGCACGTGCTCGCGCTCGGGGTCGAAGCGGATCCCGACCCTCCCGACGAGTTCGCGCCGCTGCCCACGGTCATCGCGTGGATCCTGGAAAACAACGGCGTTCCGTATCTCGCGCACACGTACTGGAGCGGTCTGCGCACGCACGATTGGGAGTCGTGTGCCGGCCTCGTCGGCATCGAGGTCTGGAACACGGGCTGCGAGCTCGAGATCGGCCGCGGCGACTCGTCGCTCCACTGGGACGAGGCGCTCGAGGCCGGGCACGCCCTGTACGCGCTCGCGACCGACGACTCGCACCACCCGGGCTACGACAGCGGCTTCGCGTGGACGATGGTGCGCGCGGCCGACCGGACGCAGGACGGCCGTTCTCGACGCATTGCGTAGCGGCCGGTTCTACGGGTCGACGGGGCCGGAGATCCACGATGTGGAACACGACGACAACACGGTCGTCGTCAGGTGCTCGCCGGCGGCGAGCGTGACGCTCGTCAGCGCGCGGCACCGCGGCGCGCGGGCGAACGCCGGGCGGCTCGGCTATCCGAACGGGTCGACGATCGTCGAGCGCGACGCGCACGGCCTCATCACCGCCTGCCGGCTCGAAAAGCCGCCGCTCGCGCCGTACGGTCGGGTCGAGGTGCGCGACGAGCACGGCCACAAGGCATGGACGAACCCGCTGTGGACGAGCGCGTAGCGTCGCTCGACGCGCTCGCGTCGCGCGAGTTCGACCTGCTCGTGATCGGCGGCGGAATCGTCGGCGCCGGCATCGCCGAGGCCGCCTCGGCACACGGAATGTCCGTCGCGGTCGTCGACAAGGGCGACTTCGCCGGTGCGACGTCGAGCGCGTCGTCGAAGCTCATCCACGGCGGCCTCCGCTACCTGCGGCTCGGCGACGTCGGCCTCGTTCGCGAGGCGCACCACGAGCGGCGCGTGCTGATGAACGTCGTCGCGCCGCATCTCGTGCGGCGGCTGCCGTTTCTCTTCCCGCTGTACGAGGACGGGCCGTACCGGCCGTGGTTCGTGCAGAGCGGCATCCTCGTCTACTCGACGCTCGCGCGCGCGAAGCTGAACGGGCTCGTGAAGCTCGAGCGCGCGCACAAGCTCGTGCCGCAGCTGCACGGCGACGGGCTGCGCTCGTGCGCGCTCTACGAGGACGCCTGGACGAACGACGGGCGGCTCACGCTCGCGAATCTCCGTGCAGCGTCGGACCGCGGCGCCACGGTCGTGAACTACGCCGAGGTCGTCGGCCTGCGGCCGGCCGAGGTGACTGCCGACGGCCGGACGTTCCCGGTGCGAGCGAAGGCGGTCGTGAACGCGGCCGGGCCCTGGGTCGACCGCGTGCGGCGGCTCGAGGATCCGGGAGCGCGCGCCTCGATGCGGCTCAGCAAGGGCGTGCACGTCGTCGTCGACGGCGGCGAGGACTGGCACGCCGCGCTGACGATCCCGCACGACAAGGTGCGCGTGAGCTTCGCCGTCCCGTGGGAGGGCATGCTCCTCCTCGGCACGACGGACACCGAGCACGACGGCGAGCCGGAAGCACTGCTCGGTCACCGACGCCGACGTCGCGCAGGTGCTCGCGGAGGCGTCCGTCGCCGTCGACGGCCTCGGGCCGCCGCGCGCGACGTACTGCGGGCTGCGCGTCCTGCCCGGCGGCGACGGGGCGACGGCGAACGCGAAGCGCGAGACGGTGTTCTCGACCGGGCCGACCGGAATGGTGAGCGTCGCGGGCGGCAAGCTCACGACCTACCGGCGGATCGCGCTCGACGCGCTCGACCATCTCGGCGTCCGCGGCCTGACGAAGCGGCCGCGTCCCCTTCCCGGCGCGACCGGCCTCGACCGCATCGCGTGGGGAGCGGAGCTCGACACCGCCACGCGCAACCACCTGCTGCACCTCTACGGCTCGCTCGCGGCCGAGGTCCTCGCCCCCGCCGCCGACGACCCGTCGCTCCTCGAGCCGCTCGTCCCCGGCCGCCCCGACCTGCGCGCCCAGGAGCTCTACGCGCGCGCGCACGAATGGGCGCTCACCGAGGAGGACGTCCTGCGCCGGCGGACGACGGCCTGGCTCGCCGGGGTCCCGGTCTAGCCCCCTTGCTCTAGAGTCAGAGGCATGTCCATGCGCTATGCCAGGCTGACACGGCCGCTCGTGCGCGACGGCGGAGAGCTCAGAGAAGCGAGCTGGGACGAGGCGCTCGACCGCGCCGCGGCCGGCTTCCGGAAAGCAGCGGAGGACGGTGCCGCAACGGGCCTCTTCAGCTGCTCGAAGGCGACGAACGAGCTCAACTTCGCCGCGCAGAAGTTCTCCCGCGTCGTCCTGCGCTCCAACAACATCGACAGCTGTAACCGAACCTGACACGCGCCCAGCGTCGTCGGTCTGGCGACGGTGTTCGGTGCAGGCGGCGGTACGAGCTCCTACGAGGAGACCCGCGACGCGGACCTGATCGTCCTCTGGGGCTCGAACGCACGCGAGGCGCATCCGATCTTCTTCCACCACGTCCTGAAGGCGCTGCACCGCGGGGCGAAGCTCGTCGTCGTCGACCCCCGGCGCACGCCGTCGGCGCAATGGGCCGATCTCTGGCTCGGGCTCGACGTCGGCACGGACATCCCCCTTGCGAACGCGGTCGCGCGGGAGATCATCCACGCGGGCCTCGTGAACACCGAGTTCGTCGAGCGCGCGACGAGCGGCTACGAGGAGTTCCGGGCGTCGGTCGAGCCCTGGACGCTCGAGGAGGCGGAGCGCGTCACGGGCGTGCCGGCGGCTGCGATCGGAGAGGTCGCACACCTGTACGCGAGCGCCGGCCGGGCGCAGCTCTGCTGGACGCTCGGCATCACCGAGCACCACAACGCCGTCGACAACGTCTTCGCGCTCATCAACCTCGCGCTCCTCACCGGGCACGTCGGCCGCTACGGGTCGGGCGTGCAACCGCTGCGCGGCCAGAACAACGTGCAGGGCGGCGGTGACATGGGTGCGCTGCCGAACCGCCTGCCCGGCTTCCAGGCCGTCGAGGACGGCGAGGCTCGCGCGCGTTTCGAGGCCGCGTGGGGAACCGAGATCCCGCCGCACAACGGCTACCACCTCACCGAGATGTTCGAGGCGATGGAGCACGGCGAGCTCCGTGCGGCCTACGTGATCGGCGAGAACCCGGCCCAGGGCGAGGCCGACCAGACACGTGCGGTGCGGCTCCTCTCGGGGCTCGACCACCTCGTCGTGCAGGACCTCTTCCTCACGAAGACGGCGGAGCTCGCCGACGTCGTCCTTCCCGCCGCCTCGACGCTCGGCGAGGCGGAGGGCACGGTCACCTCGAGCGAGCGCCGCGTGCAGCGCGTCCGCAAGGCGATCGACGCGCCGGGCGACGCGCGCGACGACATCGAGATCGTCTACGAGCTGGCGAAGCGCCTCGGCCACGACCTCGGCAGCCCGCGGGCGGAAGACGTGTGGAACGAGCTGCGCTCGCTCTCCCCCATGCACGGTGGCATGAGCTACGCGCGTCTCGAGGAGCTCGGCGGCATCCAGTGGCCGTGCGCCGACGAGAGCGATCCCGGCACGCAGTTCCTGCACGCGCGGCTCTGGGACGACGTCGTCGAGGATCGCGCGCCGTTCCAGTGCGTCGAGCACTCGCCGCCGGTCGACCTGCTCGACGACGAGTTCCCGCTTCGCCTCACGACGGGCCGCCGGCTCGAGTCGTACAACACGGGCGTGCAGAGCGGCGGCTACTCCTCCCCGCTCCACCGCGGCGGCGAGGCCATCCTGCTCGCGCCGGCCGACGGGAAGCGCTACGGCATCGCCGACGGTGCGCCGGGCGCGCGTCGTCTCGCGCCGGGGCTCGGTCGAGGCGCCCGTGCGGTACGACAACACGCTGCGACCCGGCCTCGCCTTCATGAACCTCCACTTCCCGGACGAGGTGGCGACGAACGTCCTGACGATCGACGCCACCGACCCGAAGTCGGGCACGGCGGAGTTCAAGGCGACGGCGATCCGCGTGGAGTCTGCGTAGTGGATCTCCGCCTCCCGCTCGCGGAGCCCACGGACGCCGAGCGCGAGGCCGTCGATGCCGTCGTCGGTGCGGCCGCGACCGGAAGCGACCGCGTCGCACGCGCCGAGCGCGGGCGACGCCATCTGCTCCTCCCCGCGCTGCGCGCGGCGCAGCGCCGCTCCGGCTGGGTGAGCGAGGGCGCGCTCGGCTACGTCTCCCGCCGGCTCGACGTGCCGCCGGCCGACGCGTACGGCGTCGCGAGCTTCTACGCGCTCGTCGCGCTCGAGGAGCGGCCCGCGGACGTGCTGCACGTCTGCACCGACCTCGCGTGCCGTTTGAAGACGGTCGAGCTGCCGCCCGGCGCGCACCCCTCGCCGTGCCTCGGGCTCTGCGAGCGCGCGCCGGCGTCGCTGCGCACGATCGCCGGCCCCGAGCCGCGCGAGGTGCAGCTCCCGGAGACCGGCCCGCCTCTCCCGCAGACGGGCGAGCCCGGGCTGCGCCTGCTGCGCCGCATCGCGGCCGGCGTCGACCCGGCGTCGCTCGACGCGTATCGCAGCCACGGCGGCTACGACGCGCTCCGCCGCGCGATCGAGCTCGGGCCCGAGGGCGTCCTCCGCGAGGTCGTCGCGTCGCGGCTCCTCGGCCGCGGCGGCGCTGCGTTCCCGACCGGCGCGAAATGGGAAGCGGTGGCGCGCCAGCCTGCGCAACCGCACTACCTCGTCTGCAACGCCGACGAGTCGGAGCCGGGAACGTTCAAGGACCGCGTGCTCATGGAGGGCGACCCGTTCGCACTCGTCGAGGCGATGACGATCGCCGCGTATGCCACCGGCTGCGCGCAGGGCTTCGTCTACGTGCGTGCCGAGTACCCGCTCGCGCACGAGCGCCTCGAGCACGCGTTCGAGCAGGCGCGCGCACGCGGCCTTCTGGGCGACGACGTGATGGGCGCGGGCTTCGCGTTCGACCTCGAGCTGCGGATCGGCGCCGGCGCGTACGTCTGCGGCGAGGAGACGGCGCTCTTCCAGTCGATCGAGGGGTATCGCGGCGAGCCGCGCAACAAGCCGCCCTTCCCGGTCGAGGTCGGGCTCTTCGGCAAGCCCACGGTCGTGAACAACGTCGAGACCCTCTTCAACGTCCTCGACGTGGTGACGGAGAGCGGGGCGGCGTTCGCCTCGATCGGGACGGAGGCGTCGACCGGCACGCGTCTCTTCTGCGTCTCCGGCTGCGTCGATCGTCCCGGGCTGTACGAGGTGCCGTTCGGCTACTCGTTGCGCGACCTGCTCGACCGCGCGGCCGCTGCACCGCCGAAGGCCGTCCTGCTCGGCGGCGCCGCGGGCTCGTTCCTGCGGCCGGACCAGCTCGACCTGCCGCTCACCTTCGAGGACGCGCGCGCCGCCGGCGCGACGCTCGGCTCGGGGGTCGTGCTCGTCTACGACGAGAGCTCCGATCTCGTCGACGCGGTGCTCCGCATCGCCGAGTTCTTCCGCGACGAGTCGTGCGGCCAGTGCGTCCCGTGCCGTGTCGGCACGATCCGCCAGGAGGAGGCGCTCCACCGGCTTGCGGCCGGGCGGGCGAACGGGAACGAGCGCGAGATCCTCGCCGACCTGACGCAGGTTATGCAGGATGCGTCTATCTGCGGTCTCGGCCAGACGGCCGCGAACGCGGTCGCATCGGCGATGATGAACCTCGGAGTGCTCGCCCCGTGACGATGATGAGCGTTGCCGCGCCGAAGAAGCTCGTCGAGCTCACGGTCGACGGCCGGGCCGTGAGCGTGACGGAAGGCTCGACGATCCTCGACGCCTGCCGCCGGCTCGGCATCTCGACGCCGACGCTCTGCTACGCGGACACGCTCACGCCCGTGAACGTCTGCCGCGTCTGCGTCGTCGAGGTCGAGGGCGCGCGCGTGCTCGTGCCATCCTGCTCGCGCAAGGTCGAGGCGGGCATGGTCGTGCACACCGACTCGGAGCGTGTGCGCACGAGCCGCCGGATGGTGCTCGAGCTGCTCGGCTCGTCCGTCGACCTCTCGACGGCGCCGGACGCGCAGCGGTTCGTCGAGGACTACGGCGCGGTGCCGGAGCGCTTCGGCGAGCGAGCGACGGTCGCGCAGCCCGTCAAGGTCGACAACGACCTCTACGTTCGCGACTACTCGAAGTGCATCCTCTGTTACAAGTGCGTCGAGGCCTGCGGCGTCGACCACCAGAACACGTTCGCGATCACCGCGTCCGGCCGCGGCTTCGAGGCTCACATCTCGACGGAGTTCGACGTGAGCCTTCCCGAGTCGGCCTGCGTCTACTGCGGCAACTGCATCGCGGTCTGCCCCACGGGCGCGCTCATGTTCAAGAGCGAGTTCGACCTCCGGGCCGAGGGAGCCTGGGACGAGTCGGCGCAGTCGCAGGTCGACACCGTGTGCCCGTACTGCGGCGTCGGCTGCAACCTGACGCTGCACGTGCAGGACGATGCGATCGTCAAGGTCAGCTCGCCGGACGACCACGACGTGACGCGCGGCAACCTTTGCGTGAAGGGGCGCTTCGGCTTCCAGTTCGTCCAGAACAGGTAGATGGCCAGGTACCAGGTGCTGTTCTGGCAGGACGTCCCGTCGGTCGTGAAGGCGTTCGAGGACGGAGGCGTCGAGGTGAAGCGCGAGCTGCCGGCCTGGTTCCAGCAGGAGATCGACAACCGCGCGATGACCCAGGGCCTCGTCGGCAGCGACGCCTACCTCGAGCAGTGGCGGTGGAGCGAGGTCGACGAGCGGCCCGGCTCGCCGGACGAGGTGCTGGACGAGATCGCGCGCGAGCTCGAAGCCGAGCACACGTGATCTCCCGCCGCCTCGCCGCGGTCGTCGCCGGTGTGACCGCGCTCCTCGCCGTCGCCGGGGTCGCGAGCCGGAGCCGGCCGTTCTCGAGCGGCAGAGGCCGCGGGCCGACCGCCACGTTCTTCGACTACGTCGCCACCTCGCTCCTCGTCTTCTGCCTCGTCATGGCGGGCGTCGTCGTGTGGGCGGTCCTCTCCGAGCGCGGCGGCGGCAAGCCGAGACGGCGCAGCCAGTGGCACCTCCTCAGCACGATCCTCTCGCTCGCCGCGGCCGCGCTGCTCGCCACGTTCATCCTCCGCACGGGCTTCGTCGACCGCATGCGCGCGCTCGAGCAGAAGGCGCAGACCGGGCCGCCGAAGGCCGCACCGTCCCCGACCGCAAGACCCGGTGCCGGCGTGCGGAACCCCCGGGTCCGCTGGGACGAGATCGCGATCGTCGTCGCGCTCGTCGCGGGCACCGCGATCGTGCTCGTCGCGCGGCGAAAGACGAAGACGCCGCGGCCGTGGCGCCTCGGCCGGGAGGAGGCGGTGTCGGCCGCCCTCGACGAGTCGCTCGACGATCTCCGCAGCGATCCGGACCTGCGCCGGGCGATCGTCGCAGCCTACGCACGCATGGAGAGCGCGCTCGCCGGCGTCGGCCTCGGGCGGCATCCGGCCGAGGCGCCCTTCGAGTACGTCGGCCGGGCGCTCGGGAGCCTCGACACGAGCGCCGCTGCAGCCGAGCGGCTCACGTCGCTCTTCGAATGGGCAAAGTTCAGCCAGCATGAGCCGGGGCCCGAGATGAGAGACCAGGCGATCGACGCGCTCGTCGCCGTGCGCGACGAGCTCCGGCGGACTGCCGACGCGGTGGCGGCGTGAGAAGCGAGCGGTCGCGTGTCGCCACGCTCGTCGCCGGCCTTACGCTCGTGCTCGTCGTGCTGCTCGGCCTGCAACCGGTGCCTGCGGAACGGATTCTCGCCGGCTATGTGCTCGCGCTCGCAGGTGTCGCGCTTGCGTCGCTCACGCGGATCCTCGCCGCGGGGTCGCGTCACGACCCGCCGTCGCCGTTCGAG
This sequence comes from uncultured Actinomycetes bacterium, assembly GCA_963831405.1. Taxonomy (GTDB): domain Bacteria; phylum Actinomycetota; class Thermoleophilia; order Gaiellales; family Gaiellaceae; genus Palsa-739. The sequence continues at coordinate 122,815 of CAWHPX010000017.1, read as the reverse complement.
TACGCACTCTCACGGAAGCCGGAGGCGACCGCGCGCCCGCCCGCGCTCGTGCGCATCGAGCGCGAGATCACGCTCGGGACGACGACGGCCGGGCACCTCCACAACCGGCTGATCCCCCTGCTGCGCGACGCGGCCGTCGCGCGCCTCGGCACGCGCGCGACCCGCGAGGAGCTCGGCGACGAGGCCTGGGAGCTCCTCCGACCCGACCGGCCCGAGCCGGTCGACCGCAACGGGCCCGGCGTGCCGCTTCGCCGCATCCGCTCGATCGTCGCGACTCTCGAGAAGCTCTGATGGAGCTCACGCAGCTTCGCGAGCAGGCGAGCGCGATCCTCGACGAGGTCGAGCGCTCGGTCGTCGGCAAGCGCAGCGCCCTGCAGCTGATCCTCGCCGCCGTGCTCTGCGACGGGCACGTGCTCCTCGAGGACTACCCCGGCCTCGCGAAGACGCTGATCGCGCGCTCCTTCGCGCAGGCGACGTCGCTGCAGTTCTCGCGGATCCAGTTCACGCCCGACCTGATGCCCTCCGACGTGACGGGCTCCTCGGTCTTCGACCAGCAGCGCGCGGAGTTCACGTTCCTGCCGGGCCCGATCTTCACGAACCTCCTGCTCGCCGACGAGATCAACCGCGCTCCGCCGAAGACGCAGGCGGCGCTCCTCGAGTCGATGCAGGAGCGGCAGGTGACGACCGAGGGCGAGACGCGGGTGCTCGACCCGCCGTTCCTCGTCCTCGCGACGCAGAACCCGATCGAGTACGAGGGCACGTATCCGCTGCCGGAGGCGCAGCTCGACCGCTTTCTCGTGCGCATCGGCATCGGCTACCCACAGCGCGAGCACGAGATCGAGATGCTGTCCCGGCGCATCGACCGCCGCGAGGACGAGCTCGAGCTGCGCTCCGTCGTCGACACGCCGACCCTGCTCGAGATGCAGCGGGCGCTGGAGCACGTCCACGTCTCCGACGCGATCGAGGGCTACATCGTCGACCTCGTCGGGGCGACGCGCACGTCGAAGCGGCTCGCAGTCGGCGCGAGCCCGCGTGGGAGCCTTGCCCTCCTGAAGCTGTCGCGCGCGAAAGCGGCGCTCGACGGCCGCGACTTCGTCGTGCCGGAAGACGTGAAGGCGATCGCCGTGCCGGCGCTCGCGCACCGGCTGACCCTCCGCCCGGAGCTGTGGGTGCAGCGGATCCGCGGCGAGGACGTCGTCGCCGAGGCGCTCGAGAGCGTGCCGACGCCTCCCGCCGAGGACTCGCTGCGCGCCGCGGGATGACGCGGTTCGACTCGCCGCGCCTGCCCGTCTACGGCGGGCTCGCCGGAGTCGCGCTGCTCGCCGGGCTCACGCTGGGCCGCGTCGAGCTCGTCGCCCTCGCCGCACCGTTCGCGCTCGCGTGTGCGGTCGGCGCCGTGCTCGCGCGCGACCCGGAGCTCGCGGCCGGGCTCGAGCTCGGACGCGAGCGGGCGCTCGAGGGCGACGAGGTGCCGGCCACGCTGACGCTCTCGTCACCGGTCGGCGCGGACCGCGTCGACGTCTTCCTTCCCCTCCCGGACGAGCTGCGCGCGCGCGAGCGCAACCCGCGCGCCGTCGCGCTCAGGGCCTCCGCGCCCCTCGCCGTCGACCTGACGATCCACTGCGACCGGTGGGGCGCGTTCGGCCTCGGGCCCGTCCTCCTGCGGGCGAGCGACCGGCTCGGCTTCCACACCTGGGAGTCGTCGGCCGGCGCGCAGCAGCCGCTGCGCGTCTACCCGAGCGTCGAGACCATCCACACGATGCTCGCCCCGCTCGAGACGCAGGTGTTCGTCGGCAACCAGGTCTCGCGCGACCGCAGCGACGGCATCGAGTTCGCGGACATGCGGGAGTGGGAGCCCGGCGACCGCGTCAAGAGCATCAACTGGCGTGCGAGCGCGCGCCGCGGGGCGCTGTGGGTGAATCAGCAGCACCCGGAACGCAACACCGACGTCGTGCTCTTCCTCGACACGTTCACCGACGTGCGGAAGGGCGGGCGCGGCACGCTCGACGCGACCGTGCGGGCGGCGACGTCGCTCGCGCATCGCTACCTGCAGCGCAAGGACCGGGTCGGCGTCGTGAGCTTCGGCGGCTATCTGTCATGGCTGATGCCCGCGTCGGGCACGCAGCACCTCTACCGGATCGTGGACTCGCTCCTCCAGATGGACGTGGTGCTGAGCTTCGCGACGAAGGGGATCGACGTCCTGCCGCCCCGCTCGCTGCCGCCGAAGGCGCTCGTGCTCGCGATCACGCCGCTCCTCGACGGGCGATCCGCCTCCGCCCTGCTCGACCTCCGCGCCCGCGGCTTCGACCTCGTCGTGATCGAGGTCTCGCCCGTGCCGTTCGTGCATCCCGGCAGCGGCGAGCTCGCCGACCTCGCGTACCGTCTCTGGCGCCTCTCGCGCGAGTCGCTGCGGCAGCGGTACGAGCAGGCAGGCGTTCCCGTCGTCGAGTGGGAGGACGGCGAGGCGCTCGAGGTCGTGCTGGAGGAGGTGACGACATTCAGGCGCTACGCAAGGCCCGCGCGCGCGTGACGCTCGGCCTGCTGTCGGTCGGGGCGTACGCCGGTGTCATCGCCTACGCGGCGACGCGCGAGTCGACGCTTGCGCCCGTGATCGTCACGCTCGGTGCGCTCGGCGTGCTGATGCTCGCGTTCGTGCTCGTCCGCCGCGTCACGGAGCTGCTCGGCTGGGTGCTTCTCCTCGGCGGCGCCGCATATGCGATCGCCCTGCTCGTGCACGGGCGGAGTGTCGACGAGGCCGCCCCGCTCGTCGCTGCCGGGCTCCTGCTCTGCAGCGAGCTCGCCGTCTGGTCGCTCGACGCGCGCGGGCCGGTCGCCGCCGACCGTGCCGTCGTCCTCTCGCGCGCGACTGCCGTCGCGGGGCTCTGCCTCGCCGGCCTCGCCGCGGGGGCCCTCGTCGTGGGCCTCGCGGCGGCTCCGGTCGGCGGCGGCGTCGCGTGGACGACGCTCGGCGCCGTGGCCGCGGTGCTCGTCGTCGGCGTCGCGGCGCGCCTGGCGCGCCGTTAGCCGGTCGCGCCCGCCCGGGCGCTCGGCGGCGTCCGCAGACGAGAGGCGCGGAACCGGATCGCCGCTACACTGACCGCCGTTCCGCGGCGCATTCGTCTAGTGGCCTAGGACACCGCCCTCTCACGGCGGCGGCACGGGTTCGAATCCCGTATGCGCCTTCATTCTCTCCCGGCACTCGGCGGCTTCTCGTCGAAGAGGTGCCGGGGCCGGTACGCTCGTCGTGGGGCAGGCCGTCACCTCCCTCTTGCGCAGTGAGAGTCCATGCGCGCCAATTCGTCATCGGCCCCGAGCCGCTCGAACCGTTGGCCTCAGTTCGGCTCGGAGACGTCTGGCTGTCCCGCGACACGGCCCTCCCGTGGGAAGGGGAGCACCTCGGTGTTGCTCTCGGCGACGATCCCGACCGCTCCCCCGGACGCTTCGTCCGTTTCGACGGTGAGCGCATCGAGCTCGATGCGTGCGGAACGCTCGGCTGCTTCTACCGTCGCACCGAGGGCCGCATCTGGGCGTCCTCGAGCCTGCCCCTGCTCCGCTCCATCTCACCAGGCTTGGAGCCGCCGCAAGCGCGCCTGGAGTGGAACGGCCCGCTCGAGACCGTCCCGCCGCCCCTGTCCGGCGTAGAGGGAATATCGCGCCTGCTTCCCTCACAGGCGTTGAACGTCGTCACGGGAGCGGTTGAGCGACGGCCGCTCGTCGTCGGCGCTCCACGAGCCTACGACGAGTCTCTCGACGAGATCGAGGAGATCGTCCGGAGCGCCGTGCGAGCCGCGGGCGACGGCGGCTCCGTCTGGCTGCCGCTCACCGCAGGTGGCGACTCCCGGCTCATCCTCGCCGCCTGCGTCGCCGAGCGCGTCCCGGTCGTCACCTACACGATGCGGTCGTCGCGAATCGACGAGTGGGATCTACGGCTGCCGCCGAGAATCGCAGCCGCGGCCGGCGTCGAACATCGGCTCATCGAGCCCGAACCGTTCAACGCAGACGTCGCGGCGGCGTTCGCGGAGCACACCGACGGGCTCACCGTCGACATGGATAGCGAGTTCGTGCCGCGAGGCCAGTGGGAGCGCGTCCCCAGGGACGCCATCGTGTTAGGCGGGAACGTCTGGGAAGTCGGGCGGTGCTACTACCACTCGCACCAACCCGACGTCCCTGACGAGTGGTTGTCGTGGCCGACAGAGCCGTCGGTCGACTGGCGTGACCGCCTCTACATCGAGCAGCGGATCGGCGGCTGGCTCGCATCGTTCGAGGAGGGCGTCGACTTCACCGAGCACACGCGGGTCCACGTCGCGAACAGTCGGCGGCTCGTGTCGCTCCTGCTCGGCCTCCCGGAGCACCTGCGTCGAGACGGCATCCATCAGCGCGAGCTCACCCGGCGGATGGCTCCGCGCTTGGCCGCGTTTCCCGTGAATCGACCGTCGTCCGTTCGGCTGCGCGCGCAACGCCGTCTGGAGCGGGAGCTCGAGCTCGTCCGTTATCACGGCTCGATTCGGCGCTACACGAGAGCCCGCGTCGGCCGCGTGTTGGGTCGGGCCTAGGCCTTGCTCGCGTGTCCACGCCGCCCGGCGGCTGCCGCACGACCTCTCGAGGTTCGGCACCATGGCACCGTGACCGGGGGCGACCAGTTCGCGGATGTGCTGACGGCGAACGCGGCCTACGCGGGCGGCTTCTCGCCGGCGGGTCTCGACGGGCGCGCGGCCCGCGGGCTCGCCGTGCTGACCTGCATGGACTCGCGGATCGACCCGCTCGCGATGCTCGGGCTCGAGCCCGGCGACGCGAAGATCGTCCGCAATGCCGGCGCGCGCGTCACCGACGAGGTCCTGGCGACGCTTGTCGTCGCGAGGTACCTGCTCGACGTCGAGCGCCTGATGGTGATCGCGCACACCGATTGCCGGATGGTCGCCGCGAGCGAGGACGAGCTGCACGGGGCGATCCGGGAGGCCGGCGGCCCGGAGACATCCGATCTCTCGTTCTCCACCTCGCCCGACCAGGCGGCGAGCGTCCGCGCGGACGTCGAGCGCGTCCGCTCGTTCGGGCGCCTCGAGACCCTGCGGGTCGGCGGGTTCGTCTACGACGTCGCCACGGGCCTTCTCACGCGAGTCTGCTGAGCCGGCTCAGGCCTGCGGGACGACGAGCTCGAAGCGCGCGCCCCTCGCGCTCGGGTCGTAGACGAGGTCTCCGCCGTGCGCATGGGCGTAGGCGCGTGCGATCGACAGGCCGAGCCCGCTGCCGACGTTCGCCGAATCGGTGCGCGCGAAGCGCTCGAACAGGCGGGGGAGGATCTCCTCGGACACGCCCTCGCCGCTGTCCTCGACCGTGATCCGGAATTGCCCGTCCCCCGCCTTCGCCGACACGGTGATCGGCTCGGCGCCGTAGCGCAGCGCGTTGATCAGCAGGTTCGAGACGACGCGATCGAGCACGAGGCGGTCGGCGACGACCGTGAGATCGTCCGGTAGGTCGAGCTCGACGGTCGTGCCGGTCGGCAGCGCTTCCGACACGATCTCGCGCAGGACGCTCGCCAGCGGGAGTGGCTTCGGCTTGAGATGGACCCCGCGTGCGTCGAGGAGCGACAGGTCGAGGAGCTCCTCGAGCAGTCGCCGCAGGCGCTCGCCCTGCTGGACACCGACCCGCAGAAGCTCTCTGCGCAGGTCCGGGTCCAGCTGCTCGTCACGCTCCAGCAAGGTCGTCAGGACGCCGTACACGGACGTGGCGGGCGTTCGCAGCTCATGCGACGCGATTGCGACGAAGTTCGCCTTCAACTCGTCGAGCTGCACCGTCTGCTCGTGGACGCGTGCACGCTCGATCGCAAGCGCGACCCTGTCCGCAACGAGCGTCAGCAGCTCCACATCGTCGCGCGTGAACCGGCGGTGGACGAGCGCGCCGACGTGGATGACGCCGAGTGCTTCACCGGCCACGAGGAGCGGCACTCCGAGCATCGACTTGATCCCCTTCTCACGCAGAATCGGGTTGAGCACGTCCGCGTGATCGACGTCGTCGAGGATCACCGGCCGCCGCTCGGCCGCGATCCGGCCGGCGAAGCCGCCGCCCACCGGGATGCGAACGCCACGCTCGACCTCCTCCTCGATCCCGACCGCGGCCCGCGCGACGAGCTCCTTGCCGCTCTCGTCGACGAGGAGCACCGCGCACGTGTCGGCCTCGAGGATGTCCCGGATGCGAGGGAGGAGCACGGCGAACAGATCCTCGAGCCCGAGGTGCGCGAGCGCCGCATCGGTGACGGCTTGCACGTGCTCGACTCGTCTCCGCGCCCGGCGCTCCGCCTCGAAGACTCGTGCATGTTCGATTGCGATCGCGGCACGGTCGCCGGCGAGCTGCAAGAGCTCCACATCGCCCTCGTCGAACACCCGGTGCGCCAGCACCCCGACGTGGAGGACGCCGAGCACGCGTCCTGCGACGAGGAGCGGAACGCCGAGCATCGACTTGATCCCCTTCTCGCGCAGGATCGGATTGAGCACGTCCGCGTGATCGACGTCGTCGAGGATCACCGGTCGCCGGTCCGCCGCGACGCGGCCCGCGAAGCCGCTGCCGACCGGGATACGTACGCCCCGCTCCACCTCCTCCTCGATCCCGACCGCTGCCCGCGCGACGAGCTCGTCCGTCTCCTCGTCGAGCAGCAGGACGGCGCACGTGTCGACGCCGAGAACCTCGCGGGTGCGGAGAAGGAGCGTCGGGAGGAGAGCGTCGAGCTCCAGGTGCGCGAGGGCCGCATCCGTCAGAGCCTGGAGCCGGCGCAAACGGTCGGCATCGGGAGGGCCGTCGTGCATTGCCGGATTGTGCCGCCGCGGCCGACGATGATGTGCGCCGATGTCGGGGAACGACTCGCCCATGGCGTTCGCGAGACGCACTGCTCGGGCAGTTCGGCTACTCGGCCGCGACGGCGGACTGCCGCGCTGGCTGCGCGGCCTCGCGGCCTTCGGCGTGGCCCCGATTCCGGGGCCGTTCGACGAGCTCGTGCTGCTCGTCGTCGCGGCGATCCTCTGGCTGGGCTACCGCGAGCGGCTGCGCGCCGCGTGGCGCGCCGCCGCGTAGCCGCTCCCGCGGGGTCTCAGCCCTTCGCGACGTCGTGCAGCTCGTACATCCCCTCGCGGTCGGGCTGCGCCGCGTTGTCCGGATTCGCCGGCGCCTGCTCGAGCAGCGGCCGGAGCTTTTCGCTCATGAAGCGCTCGGCGGCCTCGCGGCTCTCCCAGACGTCGAAGATGCGGAACACGCCGCCCTCCTCGTCCCAGCCCGCGCTGTGGACGATGAGCCCGGCCGGCGGGCTCGACGTGAGGTTCAACGCTCCCGCGATGGCGTCGTAGTTCGTCGTGCTCCGGTCGTCACCGCTGATCTTGAACTCCTGGATGAACGCAACGGCCATGGTTGCTTGCCTCCTCGTGCATGGGGGAAGCGCGAGTCTACGCCCAAATACCCGCCCTGCTTAACGAGCCGCCGCGGGGGAACCCACCCGCGATGGCGAGGACGCGAAGCCGCAGGCGCGGCCACTGGGCGAGCTTCAGGCAGCTCGTCGGCCTCTGGGTCGACCTCTTCAAGCAGCACAACCTCCTCACCTACGCGAGCGCCATCGCGTTCCAGTCGCTCGTCGCCGTCGTGGCGCTTCTCCTCCTCGCGCTCGGCGTGCTGCACTCGATCGGGCACACCGACGTGTGGACGAACCAGATCGGCCCGCAGATCGCGCCGAAGGTGCTGCTGCAGGTGTTTGCCGGGATGGACGCGACGGTGCAGAAGATCTTCCACTCGAGCACCGCCGGCCTGATCGCGTTCGCGGCCGTCCTGACGATCTGGGAGGTGTCGGGCGTCGTGCGCGCGTGCATGGGCGCGTTCGCGCAGATCTACGAGGACGACGACGACCGGCCGTGGTGGATCCGGTTCCCGATCTCGATCGGGATCGCGATCGTCGTCACCGCGGGCGTCGTCGGGGCCGTGCTGCTCGCGACGGCCGCCCGAACAGCGGTGCACGGCTCGTGGGGCATCCCCTTCGCGGTCGCGCGGTGGCTGCTCGCCGTCGCGCTCATCACGCTCGCGTTCGGCATGCTCGTGCGGTTCGCACCGGTGAAGCCGCGGACGACCAGGTGGGCGAGCGGCGGATCGACACTCGTCGTCGTCGCGTGGGTCGTGCAGTCGCTCCTCTTCGGGGAGTACCTGCGGACGTTCGCGAACTACAAGACGGCGGCCGGCAGCCTGCTCGGCGTCTACTTCGTGACGACGTTCCTCTACGTCGCAGCGATCATCCTCATGGTCGGCGTCGAGCTCGACGAGCAGCTGCGCAGGGATCTGGACGGCGAGGAGGAGCGCGGCATCCTCGAGATCGTCCGGAACGTGCTCTAGCCTCGACGTCGATGGCGACCTATCACGGGACGTTCGGCGACGACCCGTTCGGGCGTGCGGCCGAGAAGGTCGCGCGCTTCTTCGGCACTCCTCGCTACATCATCGGGCAGACGGTCGCAGTCGTCGTCTGGATCATCCTCAACTCGATCGCGGTCATCTCCCACTGGGATCCGTACCCGTTCATCCTGCTCAATCTCGCCTTCTCCACGCAGGCCGCGTACGCGGCGCCGCTCATCCTGCTCGCGCAGACGCGTCAGGCGGAGCGGGACAAGCTGCACGGCGAGCGGATCGACGAGCGCCACACGGCGCTCGAGGAAGCCGCCAAGGCGCAGACCGACCGGCTCGTGCTGCTGCTCGAGTCGAACACGACGCTGACGAAGCAGGACAAGGACCTCACCGACGAGGTCGCGAAGCTCACGCGCGAGATCCACGCGCTGCTGACGAAGCCGCGCTAGGCGCCCGAGAGATCCTCGACGAGCGGCGCGGTGTCGAGCGGGTCGTAGCCGATCCGCGTCGCGATCTCCTCGCTCGTCGGCCTCGTCCCCTCGAGGAAGAGCTCGCGCAGGATCTCGCCCGTGCGCTCGCTGCGCCACCAGTCCTCGCCGACCTCGCCGAGGAGGTACACGCGGAGCTGCGCCGCGCGGATCCACGCCCGGAGGTAGTCGGCCGAGTAGAAGCCCGAGTCCATGTCCGAGAGGTAGTTCCGCGGGTCGTACCGGATCCCGGTGGCCTCGGTGAGGAGCGTCGAGTAGTCGCGCTCGGACGTGCCGCGCTCCTCGTCGAACGCCGACCAGAAGCCGAGCTCGTACCGGAGCTTCGCGGTGTACCTGCGGTAGAGCAGCGCCTCGAGGAAGAGCGTCGCCTGCGCGTTCTCCTCCGCCTGCGCGTCCGAGAGGCCGAAGTGCAGCGCGTGCCAGCCGGGCTCGCGCGTGACGGCTTCGAAGATGTACGAGTAGATCTCCGTCAGCGCGTGATCGCGCGAGATGCTGCGGAACGTGTACGGAAGCCGCGGGTCGACGCCGGCGTAGTGCAGCGCATGCCCGGCCTCGTGCATGAAGGCCTGGTAGTCCGACAGCCCGCCCTGTGCGCGCGTGATCAGATGCACGACGTCGGGCGGGTTCGACGCGATGACGCAGGCGCGCGGGTTCTTCTGCGGCCGGTCCTCGAGGTCGAGGCGGATGTTCGGGATCGCCGTCATGTCGAACCCGAGCGCGAGCGTGGTCGCGAGGCAGATCTCGACGGCGCGATCCTTCGTGTACGTCGACTCGAGCGGCGACAGCCGGCGCAGGTAGTGCACGTGCGCGTTCGTCGGGAACCGCGTCGCGCTCCGGGCCGAGGAGCTTCTCGAACCAGCGTTCGCGGAGGCGCCCCCACTGCTCCGTCGTCGCATCGGACGCGGCGACGAGCACGCGCTCGAGCTCCGTCAGCGAGATGCCCTTCTCCTCTTCGTTCCGGGCCACGGGGTCGGCATCGCCTGTCACGTCCGCCTCGAGGCGCTCACGTGCCTCGAGCAGCGTGCGGCGATCGGGGTTGAAGGCAGCCGAGCCGGTGCGCTCGAGCTCGCCGAGCTCCTCGCGGTCTGCGTACCTGTCGAGCACCGCGAGCCTCGCCTGCGCGGAGCGCAGAGGCATCTCCTCGCCGCGGAACGTCACTCGCGCGCCGAGGATCGCGTTCTCGAGCGCATCCTCCCGCTCGGCGAGCTCGGCCGAGATGACCCCCGCTTCGCAGGTCTTGCGCAGCCGGTAGAGACGCTCGCGCTCGTCGCCGCTCGCGCCGCGCTCCGCGGCGAGGAGCGCGTCGATCTGCGGCCGGGTGAAGAGGTCGCGGTAGCGCGCGACGATCGCCGCCTGCTCCGACACCTCCTTCTCGCCGACCCGGACGGCGCGCCCTTCCTCGGCGCGCTCGTAGTAGTACTGCTGCAGGCGGGACTCGTAGTCGGCCGCGTCGAGAATCGCTGTTGTCGACATGGCGTCAGCCTATAGGTCGCGTTCCTATGTGTGGCGTCCGGCGAGCCGCGCGACCGTCGATTCGAGCTCGTCGATCGTGAACGGCTTCCCGAGGACGGCGTCGGCGGCGGCGGAGACCGACTCGAGGTCGGTCGAGCCCGTGACGACGGCGACGGGGATCTCGCGCTCCCGCAGCTCCGCGAGCAGCATCTCGCCGCGCTCGATGCCGACGTGCATGTCGAGGAGGACGACCGCGACCCCACCGTCGAGCTGCGCCCGCGCGGCGTCGAGTGTTCCCGCCTCGCGAACCTCGTAGCCGGCGAGCTCGAGGTTGACCTTGCAGAGCAGCCGAATTGCAGGCTCGTCGTCGACGACGAGCACGACCTGCCTGGCTTCCCCCCTGCCACGGGGCGGCAGTCTAGTTGAGAACCGGACGCACCCTCTTTTCGGGCCGTAACCGCTGCGGGCAACCGGCCGTTAACACGGTACACATGGGCAAGGACACGAGCCACGAGAGGGCGCTCGTGAGCCGGGGGGGCACGGAGCACACCGAAGACCTGCCGACGCCGTCGATGCGATTTCGCCGACGGTCCTGGCTCGAGTTCCAGCGCGCGCTCGACCCGCTCGCGCCGCCCCGGCGGCTGTCTATGAAGCGGCGCGGCTGAGACGCTCGACCGCGGTCGCGCGGCCGAGCAGCTCGATCGACTCGAAGAGGCCGGGCGAGATCTTCGAGCCGGTGACGGCGATGCGGATCGGCTGGAAGCCCTGCCGCGGCTTGAGCCCGAGCCCGTCGAGCACCGCGCGGAGCGCGGCCTCGATCGACTCCGCCGTGAACGGCTCGAGCGCGGCGAGCGCATCGCGCGCGGCGGCGATCACCGGGCCGCCGCCGTCGAGCTCGCCGGGATCGGCCCGCACGTCCTCGAAGAGGAAGCGCGCATACGCCGGAAACTCCTCGAGCCGGGTCAGCTTCTCCTGGACGAGGGGCGCAGCCTTGCGGACGAGCTCCGCGTCCCACTCGTAGCCCTGCTCGCCGAGCCAGATGACGAGTGCGTGAGCGAAGTCCTGCGGCGGCAGCGCGCGGATGTACATGCCGTTCATCCAGTCGAGCTTCGCGTAGTCGAACTGCGCCGAGCTCTGCGTCACGCGTTCGAGCGAGAAGCGCGCGACCAGCTCGTCGCGGCTCATGATCGTCGTCTCGCCGTCCGGCGCCCAGCCGAGCAATGCGAGGAAGTTGACGAGCGCGTCGGGCAGGTACCCGGCCCTGCGGAACTCGTTCACGCCGGTCGCGCCGTGGCGCTTCGAGAGCTTCTTCCCGTCGGGCCCGTTCACGTTCGGCACGTGCGCGTAGACCGGCAGCTCCGACCCGACCGCACGGATGATGTTGATCTGCTTCGGCGTGTTCGAGATGTGGTCCTCGGCGCGGATCACATGCGTGATCTCGTCCCACACGTCTTCCATCGGCGACGCGAAGTTGTAGGTCGGCCGCCCGTCGCCGCGGACGAGCACGACGTCCTCGAGCTTCTCGTTCGGGAACTCGACTCGGCCGCGGACGACGTCGTCCCACGCGGTGACGCCCTCGTCGGGCATGCGGAAGCGGATCGCACCCTCGTCCTCGTACGCCTTGCCCTCGGCGACGAGCTGCTCCGCGACGCGGCGGCAGTCGTCCATGCGGTCGAGCTGAAAGGTGATCGGGCCGTCCCAGTCGAGGCCGAGCCAGCGCAGGGACTCCTGGATCTGGTCGACCGCCTCGGCCACCTCGCGGCTCGTGTCGGTGTTCTCGATCCGCAGGCGGAACTCGCCGCCCGAGTGCCGGGCGAAGAGCCAGTTGAAGAGGAAGGTGCGCACGCCGCCGATGTGCAGGAAGCCGGTCGGGCTGGGAGCCATCCTGACTCTGACCTGCTGGGCGCGAACAGTCATCGTCTGCTTATCGTAGAGCCGTGCCGCTCGCGCTCGTCTCGGACATCCACGGCAACGACACGGCGCTCGCCGCGGTCGTGGACGACCTCGAGCGTCTCGGCGTCGAACGGGTCGTCTGCCTCGGCGACGCCGTGCAGGGCGGCTCGCAGCCGCGCGAGGTGCTCGACCGCCTCGACGCGCTCGGCTGGCCGGTGATCCTCGGCAACGCCGACGACTTCTTGCTCGAGATCCCGGCGGCATCGCCCGAGGAGATCACTGCGGCGCAGCTCGAGCGGCGTGAGTGGACGCTTTCGCAGCTCGAGCCGCGGCATCTCGAGCAGATTCGCGCATTCGCACCGACGCTCGACGTCGAGCTCGACGGCGGGCTGACGCTGCGCGCGTTTCACGGCTCGCCCCACTCCTACGACGACGTCGTGCTGCCGGAGACCCCGGACGGGCAGGTCGAGAAGCTGCTCGGGGGCGGCGGCGCCGACATCCTGGCCGGCGGGCACACGCACCTCCAGTGGACCCGCTACGTCGACGGCGGGCTCTACGTCAATCCCGGCTCGGTCGGCCTCGCGTACGACCGGTTCGACGACCCGCCGCAGCCGGTGAAGCTCGCCGAGTACGCGATCGTCACCGGCGGCTCGGTCGAGTTCCGGCGGACGCCGTGGCAGAGCGCGTCCTGACGCTGAAGGAGCTGAACCGCGCGACGCTTGCGCGGCAGCTCCTGCTCGACCGGAAGCGCATCGGCGTGCTGGCCGCCATCGAGCGGGTCGCCGGGCTGCAGGCGCAGTGGCCGCCGTCGCCGTACGTCGGCCTCTGGTCGCGACTCGCCGGGTTCAAGCGGTCGACGCTCGAGCGGGCACTCCGGAACGGCGAGGTCGTGAAGCCCTCCGTCATGCGCGGCACGCTGCATCTCGTCACGGCACGCGACTATCCGGTCTTCTGGTCCGCGCTGCGCGACATGGCGGACTGGTACGACGAGACGCACCTCTCGCACGCGCAGAAGGCGATGAAGAGCCTCCGGGCGCTTGCCGAGCGCGGGCCGCTCAGCCACGGCGCCGCGCTCGAGCATCTGGGCGAGCGCTACGGCCACGAGGAGCTCGAGGCGCGCCGTGTCTTCCGCGCGCTCCGCAGGCACGCGCACCTTCTGCACAGCCCCGACTCGGCGCTCTGGAAGAGCAGGCCGCTCGCGCTCTTCGTGCAGCACCCGGCGCCCGAGCCGCTGGACGTGCTGCTCGCGCGCGTCGAGCTCGTCCGGCGCTACCTCGGCGCCTTCGGCCCCGCGTCCCGCGCCGACATCGCCGACTGGTCGGGCCTCCGCGTCGTCGACTTCTCGCCCGCGCTCGACGCGCTCGAGCCGCTGCGCCGCTTTCGCGACGAGAACGGCCGCGAGCTCCTCGACCTGCCGCGTGCGCCGTTGCCGCCCGCCGACACGCCCGCGCCCGTGCGATTCCTCCCGCGCTGGGACAACACGCTGCTCGCGCACGCCGACCGCCGCCGCGTCCTGCCCGAGGAGCTGCGGAAGACCGTGATCCGCAAGAACGGCGACGTCGCGCAGACGTTCCTCGTCGACGGCGTCGTCGCGGGCAGCTGGGAGGCCGACAAGAAGGGCAGGGTGACGATCGCGCCGTACGCGCCCCTCCCCCGCGCCGCCCTCCGCGAGGTCGAGGACGAGGCCGCGCGTCTCGGGGCGTGGCTCGCCTGATGTACATCGGCGCGCATCTCTCGTCGTCCGGCGGGATCCACACCGCCGTCGACCGTGCCGAGGCCGTCGGCGCGGAGTCGCTCCAGGTCTTCACGCAGAGCCCGCGCACGTGGCGCCAGACGAACCACGAGCCGGCGACCTTCGAGCGCTTCCGCGAACGTCGCGCGGAGGCCGGCCTGCACGGCGTGCTCTGCCACGCGCTGTACCTCTGCAACCTCGCCGCGCCGGACGACGTCGTGTACGAGAAGTCCGTCGTCGCGCTCCGGAGCACGATGGAGGTCGCCTGCGCGATCGGCGCGGACGGCGTCGTCTTCCACGTCGGCTCGCACCTCGGCTCCGGGTTCGAGCCGTCACTCGAGCGGGTGCTGCCGGCGATGGAGCAGGTGCTCGAGCTCTGCTCCGGCGAGACGTGGCTGCTGATGGAGAACTCGGCGGGGGCCGGCGGCACGATCGGGCGTTCGCTCGACGAGCTCGCGACGCTGTACGAGCGCCTCGACCGCCATCCGCGCCTCGGGGTCTGCCTCGACTCGTGCCATCTGTACGTCTCCGGCGTCGACGTGACCGACGCGGCGGAGCTCGACCGGCTTCTGGACGAGCTCGACGGCGCGGTCGGCCTCGACCGCCTGCGCGCGCTGCACGTGAACGACTCCGCAGCGCCGCTCGGCTCGAACCGCGACCGCCACGCCAACATCGGCGAGGGTCTGCTCGGCGAGAAGCTCGGCGTCTTCCTCGGCAACCCCCGCCTCCAGGGGCTGCCGGCCGTGCTCGAGGTCGCAGGCCCGGACAACAGAGGCCCGGACGCGAACGAGATCCGCAAGGCCAGGGAGATGCACACCCGCGCCGTCGCAGGCCGAGCCGGCGACGCCGCTTCTTGACGTGCCGAGCCCGGTCGACGCACGTGACACGCGCTACCGCTGGGTGATCCTCGGCGCGGGGACGCTCGCGCAATCGAGCTTCGCCGCGGTGTCGGTCGGCCTGCCGGCTCTCGCGCCGGCCCTGCGCTCCCACTACGGGCTGACGCTCGGCGACACGGGCGTCGTGCTCGGGGCGGTCGGCATCGGCATGCTCCTCACGCTGCTCCCGTGGGGGCTCCTGGCCGACCGGCTCGGCGAGCGCGCCGTCATGACCGCGGGCCTCGGCGGCGCGGGCGTCGCCGTGGCGGCCGCGGGCGCCACCGGCCGCTACGTCTCGCTCGTCCTCGTGCTCGTGCTCGCCGGCGCGCTCGGCGCGAGTGTCAACGCCGCGAGCGGGCGCGCCGTCATGGGCTGGTTCGACGCGGGCGAACGCGGGCTCGCGCTCGGCATCCGCCAGACGGCGATCCCGATCGGCGGCGCGTCGGCCGCGGCGGGCCTCCCCTGGCTCGCCGACGCAGGCGGCACCGGCAGGGCGTTCCTCGTGCTCGGCTGCGGCTGCGTCGCCGGCGCGCTCGTCGCCGCCGCCTTCATGCGCGAGGCGCCTGCGCACGGCCCGACGGAGATCGCCGACGTCGCCGGCCCGCTCCGCGACCCGCGCATGTGGCTTCTCGCCGGCGGCTCCGCGCTCTTCCTCACGGCCCAGATCTCGGTCACCGCGTTCGTCGTCCTCTTCCTGCACGGCCACCGCGGTGTCTCGACCGGCGCGGCCGCCGGCCTCCTTGCAGGGATCAACGTCCTCGGGATCGGCGCGCGCATCGCCGCGGGCCGCTGCTTCCGACCGGCTCGGCTCGCGCCTCGTGCCGCTGCGCGGCCTCGGCCTCGCGCTCGGCGCGGCGACGGCCCTCGTCGCGGCGGTCGTCGACGCCCCGCTCGGTGTGCTCGTGCCGGCGCTCGCCGCGGCCGGGGTGCTCGGGCTCGCGTGGAACGGCCTGTCGTTCGCGGCCGCGGCGGAGGCGTCGGGCCTCGCGCGAAGCGGCGCCGCGCTCGGCTTCCAGCAGACGCTCCTCGGCGTGATGGTCGCCGCCGCGCCGCCGGCGTTCGCGCATCTGGCCGGCGTGTCGTGGCGCCTCGCGTTCGCGGTCGCCGCGGCCGGGCCTCTGCTCGGCGTCGTGGCGCTGCGGACGGTCGGCGAGCCTAGTCGCCGAAGCGGGCGATCACGCGAAACGTCGGCGATCCCGCCGGCAGCTCGTTGAACTCGGGGTTGACGCAGCCGAGCTCGCCGGCGCGGTGCGAGAAGCACGGGTCGACCTCGGAGTGGCACATCGGCAGCGGTCGCCGGGTCGCGCGCACGGCCCCGAAGCCGTCGCGCTTGCGCTGCGCGGCGTTCATCATCTCGACGTCGATCTCGGCCTCGAAGATCTTCTGCATGCAGCCCATGAACGTGTGCCCGTGCTCCTCGTAGGCGTAGACGAAGGGGCAGTGCCGCTCGACGCATGCCGACGGATAGACCACCTTCTCGCAGTGAACCGCACACCGGCGGCACTCGACCTCGTCCTGGGGCCGAAGCGGCAGCGGAAGCGCCAGCTCACTCATCGACACATATTGTGGATGCGAATCCGCGGCCCTCGCAAGACTTGACTTGCGGCCGAGTTGATGCTTGCGCGAGCGGAGTGGCCACTCACCGAAGCCGGGCGACCACCGTCAGCACGTCCATCTGCGTGAAGGCCCGAAACTCCGGCTCCGGGGCCGCGGCGTCCTCGTCCGCACGGAACCAGAGGGCGAGGCACGTGTGCATGCCGAGCGCCTCGGCGCCGGCCACGTCGGTTGCGAGCGTGTCGCCGACGAAGAGGCTGCGGCCGGGATCGGCGCCGAGCCGCTGCAGGGCGACCTCGAAGATGAGCGGGTCGGGCTTGCGACGCCCCACCTCCGACGAGAAGACGGCCGCGTCGAGGCGGTCGGCGACGCCCAGCAGCGCGAGGTCGCGATGCAGGAGCTCCGGCGGATCGAACGCATTCGACACGAGGCCGAGCTTCAGCCCGCGGTCGCGGAGGGCCTCGAGCAGGGCATGCGTCGTCGAGGCCAGCTGCCGCGCGGGCGCCCAGGCCGCGTGCTCGGCCTCGAGGAAGCGGAGCAGCTCGTCGTCCGACACGGTGACGTCGAACTCGGCAAGGAGGCGCCGCACCTGATCCGGGTACTCGACCTCCTCGATCGTGCCGGGCTCGAAGAAGGCGGCGAGGTAGACGTCGCGGAAGCGCTCCGTCACGCCGCCCACGGGCTCCAGCCCGAGCGCGGCGAAGCCGGCTGCGTGCCCGAGCTCGAGGAGGTCGGGCTCGGGCGCCCAGCGCATGAGCGTGTCGCCCCAGTCGAACAGGACCGCGTCGAGCACTGCTCGGTACGCTACTCCGCGTCTTGACCCGCCGGATCCTCTGGGCGCTCCTTGCCCTCGCGCCCGCGACGATCGGCGTCAACTATCTGACGGATGCCGGCGAGACGCTCCTCTTCGTGCTCGCGTGCGCCGCGCTCATCCCGCTCGCGTGGCTGATCGGCGAAGCGACGGAGCACGCCGCCGAGCACACCGGTCCCGGCATCGGCGGCTTCCTGAACGCGAGCTTCGGCAACGCGCCGGAGCTGATCATCGCGCTCTTCGCGGTGTCGAGCGGGCTGCCGCAGGTCGTGCGGGGATCGCTCGCCGGCTCGGTGATCTCGAACCTGCTCCTCGTCTTCGGCGTCGCGCAGATCGTGGGGCCGGACGGCGAGGAGATCGACCGCCGCTCGCTCCTGACCCAGCTCGGCCTGTGCGCGGCCGCGATCGTGATCGTGCTGCCTGCGATCGTGCTCGGCTATACCGGCGCGCCCGAGCGGCGGAGCGCCGTGATCGTCTCGATCCCGCTTGCGGTCGTCCTGCTCGCGCTCTATCTCACGGTGACGTTCCGCAACCTGAGACGGCACCGCCAGGCCGAACGGGACGACGCGGCCGAAGGCGCGTGGTCGCTGCCGCGGTCGCTCGTCGCGCTCGGCATCGCGACCGCGCTCACGGCGATCGTCAGCGAGATTCTCGTCCATTCGCTCGATGCGTTCGCGCACGCGGTGGGAGCGAGCGAGTTCTTCATCGCCGCGGTCATCGTCGCGATCGTCGGCAACGCCGCCGAGCACGGCGGCGCCGTGGTGATCGCACGCGCCGGCAAGATGAAGCTCGCAAGCGAGATCGCCATCTCGTCGAGCGCGCAGGTCGCTCTCCTCGTGACGCCCGCGGTGATGCTGCTCTCGCTCCTCTTCACCCATGCGCTGCCGCTCACCTTCCGCTGGGAGGAGGCGGCCGCGATGGCCGGCGCCGTCGGTGTGACGATCTGGATGGTTCGCGACGGGCATTCGCGGCGGAAAGAAGGCGTAATGCTGCTCGCCGTGTACGCCGCGGTCGTCGTCGGCTTCCTCGTCGCGGGCGATCGCTAGTCTTGCACCGATGTCGTTGGTCGAGGAAGGGGTCCCCGCACCCGCGCAGCAGGGCACGGTCGTCCGAGCCGAGGACGTCACGCGCCGCTACGGCCACGGCGCGACCGCGGTCGACGCGCTGCGCGGCGTCTCCCTCGAGGTCGAGGCCGGCCAGCTCGTCGCCGTCATGGGCCCCTCGGGCTCGGGCAAGTCGACCCTGATGCACATCCTCGCGGGGCTCGACAAGCCCTCGAGCGGGAGCGTGACGATCGCCGGCGAGGAGATCACGACGCTCGCCGACACGAAGCTGACCCGCCTCCGGCGGCGCCACATCGGCTTCGTCTTCCAGTTCTTCAACCTCCTGCCGATGCTCACCGCCGAGGAGAACATCGTCCTGCCGCTCTCGATCGCCGGCTCGAAGCCCGAGGCGCACTGGCTGAAGGAGCTGCTCCAGAGCACCGGGCTCTCCGACCGCAGCACGCACCGGCCCTCGGAGCTCTCCGGCGGCCAGCAGCAGCGTGTCGCGATCGCGCGCGCGCTCATCTCCCGCCCGACGATCCTCTTCGCCGACGAGCCGACGGGGAATCTCGACTCGAAGACGAGCGGCGAGATCCTCGAGCTTCTCCGCCACTCCGTCTCGGCGTACGGCCAGACGACGGTGATGGTCACGCACGAGGCGCGCGCGGCCGCGATCGCCGACCGGATCCTCTTTCTCGCCGACGGTCTCATCGTGCAGGAGCTTCAGGATGCGAGCGCAGCCCAGGTGCTCGAGGTGATGAGCTCGCTCAGCTCGTGATCGGAGCCCGCTCGTGATCGAAGTCGCACTCAAGGGCCTGCTCGGCCGCAAGCTCCGGGCCGTCCTCACCGCGATCTCGATCGTGCTCGGCGTCGCGATGATCAGCGGCACCTACGTCCTCACGGACACGATCAAGGCGGCGTTCAACACCGTCTTCACGCAGGTCTACAAGAACACCGACGCCGTCATCACGGGCAAGAGCGCGATCGGCGGCAGCGCGGACAGCGTCACGCCGCCCTCGCTGCCCGAGTCGCTGCTCGGGCGCGTGCGCGGGCTCCCGGGCGTCTCCGTGGCCGAGGGCGGCATCTCCGACCAGGCGAAGCTCGTCGACCGGACCGACAAGGTGATCTCGCGCGGCGGCGCGCCGAGCCTCGCGTTCAGCGTCAACCCGAAGGGCGACCAGCGGTTCAACCCGCTCGTCCTCACGGGCGGCACGTGGCCGAACGGCCCGCACGAGATCGCGATCGACTCGAAGACGGCGAGCTCCAAGCACTTCGACGTCGGCAACGAGATCGGGGTGCTCACGAACGGCCCGGTCGAGCGGTTCCGCGTCGTCGGCACGGTCAAGTTCGGCGGCCTCAACTCGCTCGGCGGCGCGACGCTCGCCATCTTCGATCTCCCGACGGCCCAGCGGATCTTCGACAAGGTCGGCAAGCTCGACTCGATCGGCATCGCGTCGAAGGCGAACGTCACGCCTGCGCAGCTCGTCTCGCAGGTGACGCCGATCCTGCCGGCCACCGCCCAGGTGCGCACGGGCCAGCAGGAGGCAAAGCAGGCTGCGAAGGACACGAACAGCTTCCTGACGATCCTCGAGTACTTCCTCCTGGCGTTCGGCTTCGTTGCGCTCTTCGTCGGCGCCTTCGTCATCGCGAACACCCTCGGCATCACGATCGCCCAGCGCATGCGCGAGCTCGCGACGCTGCGCACGCTCGGGGCGACGCGGCGCCAGGTCTACTGGTCGGTCGTACTCGAGGCGTTCGTGATCGGCGTGCTCGCCTCGGTGATGGGCCTCTTCCTCGGGCTCGGGCTCGCGAAGGGGCTGAACGCGCTCTTCGTCGCCTTCGGCATCGACCTGCCCCAGGTCGGCACCGTGTTCGCGACCCGGACAGTGGTCGTCGCGCTCCTCGTGGGCATCGTCGTCACGCTCATCGCGGCGATCCGGCCCGCCCTTCGCGCCACGCGTGTCGAGCCGATCGCGGCCGTGCGCGAGGGTGCGCTCCTGCCGCCCTCGCGGTTTGCCCGCTTCGGCCCGTACATCGCACTCGCAGTGATAGCCACCGCAGTCGGCCTGATGCTGATCGGGCTCTTCGCGGGAGGGATCTCGACGAAGCTGCGCCTGCTCTCGCTCGGCGTCGGCGCCCTCGCGGTGTTCATCGGCGTCGCGATGCTCGCGCCCACGCTGGTGCCGCCGATCGCTCGCGTCCTCGGGACGCCGGCCAACCGCCTCGGCGGCGCCGCCGGCATGCTCGCGCGCGGCAACTCGATTCGCAACCCGTCGCGGACGGCGTCCACCGCCTCCGCGCTCATGATCGGGTTGACGCTCGTGACCCTCGTCTCCGTGCTCGCAGCCGGGCTGAAGACGACCTTCGAGGACTCCGTGGACAAGCTCTTCACCGCCGACTACGCGCTGACCTCGGAGAACGGCTTCAACCCGACCTCGACGGCGTCCGAGAAGGCGCTGCGCGGGCTGCCGGGCGTCGAGGTCGTGAGCGGCGTGCGCGCCGGCGAGGGCAAGGCGTTCGGCAAGCGCATCAGCGTCACCGCCGTCGAGCCCGACATCACCTCGGTGATCGACGTGAAGTGGACGGAAGGCGGCCCGCAGACACCGGCGGAGCTCGGCGCCGCCGGTGCATTCGTCGCGAAGAGCTACGCAAAGGACCACGCGCTCCACGTGGGCTCGCCGATCGCCCTCCAGACCCCGACGGGGCCGACGTTGCGGCTGACGCTGCGCGGGATCTTCGACCCGCCCAAGGGCGGCTCGCCGTTCGGCGACGTGACGTTCTCTGCAGCGCGCTTCGACCGCGCGTATCCGAATCCCCAGAACCTCTTCGCCTTCGTGAAGACGTCGAGCGGCGTCTCGGACGCGACGACCGCGGAGCTCAACCGCGCACTCGCACGGTTCCCCGACGCGAAGATCCAGACGCGATCGGAGTTCATCCACCTCCAGGAGAGCGGCATCAACATCCTCCTGAAGCTCCTCTACGTCCTCCTGTCGCTGTCGATCATCATCAGCCTGTTCGGAATCGTGAACACACTCGTTCTGACGGTGTTCGAGCGCACCCGCGAGATCGGCATGCTGCGCGCGGTCGGCATGACGCGACGGCAGGTGCGCAACATGATCCGCCATGAGGCGATCATCACGGCGCTTCTCGGTGCGACCCTCGGGATCCCGATCGGCATCGTCCTCGCCCTGATGGTCGGCAAGGCGATCGACTACCCGGCGTTCACGATCCCGTGGAGGACGATCGTCGTGTTCGTGATCGCTGCGATCATCGCGGGCCTCGTCGCCGCGATCTTCCCGGCGCGACGGGCCGGCAGGCTCAACGTGCTCGAAGCGCTCCAGTACGAGTAGCGGGAGGCGCTACACCCAGACGGTGGGCTCGCGCGTGACCGGGTACCCCGCGAGCACCAGCCGGTCCGGCTCGATCCGCAGCGCCTCTCCGTGCTCCCAGCCGGAGACGATGCGCCAGCGGTCGTCGGCCTCGCGCGTGAAGACCGCCGGCTCCTCCCAGTCCTCCGCGTCGGTGAACTGCGCCTCGAGGCGGCCCTCGCGCCAGCGGAAGACCACCTGGTCGCCCTCCATGAACCAGATGCCGAGGAGCGGCGTCACCTCGTCCGGCGGCGGCGCGTCGACGCGCCACGGCTCCGGCGGCACCGGCCAGCGCTCGACCGTCTCGGCGACGAGCTTGCAGGCGAGCCGGGCGAGCCGCGCCGAGCTCGAGTTCGTGAGCACCGCGACGCCGACCTTGTCGAGCGGCGAGAAATAGACGGCCGCGATGAACCCGGGCATCGAGCCGCCGTGTCCGGCGAGGATCCGGTCTCCGTCGCGGACGAGCTGCATGCCGAGGCCGTAGCCCCCGGTCCAGCGGAGATGGTCGGCGACCGTCTGCACGGTCCGCATCTCCTCGGCCGTCGTCTTGCGGAGGATCGCCTCGTCGGGATCGGCGAGGAAGGCCGCCCAGCGCGCGAGGTCGCGAACCGTCCCCCACAGCTGGCCGGCGGCGATCCACGCACCCGTCTGCACGGGCGCCTCGTCCCAGACGCCTTCGACGTACGGCTGTACGAGATACCCCGTCGCTGCGGGCTCGCACGGGGTCGAACGTCGTGCGGGCGAGGCCGACCGGGTCGAGAAGCCGCGTCTGGACGTAGTCGGCGTACGGCCGGCCCGAGACGCGCTCGACGACGATCCCGAGGAGCGCGAAGGCGAGGTTGGAGTAGTGGAAGCGCGCGCCGGCGGGCAAGACCTGCTCCGCGCGACCGAGCGTCTCGAGGAGCTCCGGCACGGCGGCGAAGCGGGCGTTGAGCCATGCGTCGTCGTGCGTCTCGCGCTGCATGCCGGAGGTGTGCGAGAGCAGACCGCGCAGCGTCGGCGCGTGGGCGACGCCCTCGATGTGGCGGTCGAGCGTATCGTCGAGGCTCAGCTTGCCCTCGTCGCGGAGCTGCATGATCGACGCGGCGGTGAACGTCTTCGTGATCGAGCCGACGCGGTACTGCGTGTCGGGCGTCGCCTCCGAGCTCGCGGTAACGTCCGCCGTCCCGACCGCGGTCTCCCAGACGGTCTCGCCGTCCCGCAGGACGGCGGCGGTGATGCTGGGGAGGCGCTTGTCGTGCTGCTCGCCGCGCACGAGCCGCTCGAGCGCGGCGGTGAGCGCCTCAGGCGGCGACACGCCGGGTACCGAGAGCCTGCGGGATGAGCTCGATTGCGCGGTCGACGTCGTCGTCCGTGACGCCGAGGTAGGTGATCGCACGGAGCGCGCCGGGCCGGAGATCGCTGACGAGGACGCCATGCTCCTTCAGCCGCTCGATGCCGTCGCCCGGGTCGTCGATCTCGACGAAGTTCGTCTCGCACGAGTGCCGGGTCGAGCCCGATGCCCTCGGCGAGACGCCGCGCGCGGCCGTGGTCCTCCGCGAGCCGTTCGACGTGGTGATCGAGTGCGTAGAGCGACGCCGCGGCGAGCACCCCGGCCTGCCGCATCGCACCGCCGAACAGGTACTTGCTCTCCCACGCGCGTTCGACGAAGTCGTGCGAGCCGGCGACGACGGCCCCGAGCGGGCAGCCGAGGCCCTTCGAGAAGCAGATCGTCACCGAGTCCGCGTGGCGCGCCCATTCCGACGGCGCGAGGCCGGCGCCGACGGCGGCGTTGAAGAGCCGCGCCCCGTCGAGGTGGAGCCTCGCTCCGCGCTCGTGCGCGGCGTCGACGGAGGCGCGGAACTCGTCGAGCGGCCAGATGCGCCCGCCCGAGCTCCGATGGGTGTTCTCGAGCACCACGATCCCGCCGGGCCCGAGATCCGGCTCGGCCCGGATCTGCGCGGGCGTGACGCGCCCTGCCGGCGCGGGGATGCTCCGCATGACGAGCCCCGAATGGATCGCCGGGCCGCCCATCTCGTACACCATGACGTGCGTCCGCTCTTCGGCGAGGAGCGTCGAGCCGGGCCTCGTCTGCGTCCGGAGCGCGACCTGGTTCGCCATCGTCGCGGTCGGCAGGAAGAGCGACGCCTCGTGGCCGAGAAGGTCTGCCATCCGGCGCTGCAGCTCGTTGACGGTCGGATCCTCGAGGTACTGCTCGTCGCCGACCTCGGCCTGCGTCATCGCGTCGAGCATCCCGCGCGTCGGCTTCGTGAGCGTGTCGGAGCGGAGATCGATCATGCGGCGGACGCTACACGAGGCGCTACGGTGACCGGAATGGATCTGACGCTCCTCGAGACGACGCTGCGCGACCGCGGCGAGCCCGCCTACCGTGCCGCCCAGGTGTGGGAGTGGACCGCGGGCGGCGCCGCGGGCTACGAGGCGATGACGAACCTGCCGCGCGCGCTCCGCGAGGAGCTCGACGCGTCGGTGCCGTTCACGACGCTCACGGTCGAGACGCAGCGCGAGTCGCGCGACGGCACGGTGAAGACGCTCTTCCGCACCGCCGACGGGCATCCGGTGGAGGCCGTGCTCATGCGCTACCGCGACGGACGCCGGTCGCTCTGTCTCTCCTCGCAGTCGGGCTGCCCGCTCACCTGCACGTTCTGCGCCACCGGCCAGATGGCGTTCGGCCGCAACCTCACGGCATCGGAGATCGTCGACCAGGCCCTGCACTTCCGCCGGGTCGAGCAGGTCGACCATGCCGTCTTCATGGGCATGGGCGAGCCGATGCTGAACCTCGACGAGGTGCTGGGCGCGGCGCGCCGGCTGCCGGCTCTCGGGATCACGCACCGGCGCACGACGATCTCGACCGTCGGCTGGCTCCCCGGGCTGAAGCGCTTCGTGGACGAGGTCGACGAGCCGATCCGGCTTGCGCTCTCGCTGCACGCGCCGGACGACGAGCTGCGGTCGCGGATCATGCCGGTGAACGCGAAGTATCCGCTGCGCGACGTGCTCGCCGAGTGCCGCCGCCACTACGCGGCGACGAACCGCCGCGTGTTCGTCGAGTACGTGATGCTCGACGGCGTGAACGACTCGCCTGCGCAGGCGCGCGCACTTGCCGAGCTCCTCGGCGACGAGGGCTTCAAGGTGAACCTCATCCCGTACAACCCGACCGGCATGTACGACGGCTCGCCGCGCGCGCGCATCGCGGCGTTCAAGTCCGAGCTCGACCGCGCGCGGGTGCCCGCCACCGTCCGGTTGACGCGCGGCCGCGACATCGAGGCGGCGTGCGGCCAGCTGGCGGCGGCGCCGAGGGCTCGCGTCCGGGTCTGAGCCCGCTCGGCGCTCGGCGCAACGGCGCTTGCGAGGGAGGCGGCCGGTCAGGCAGGCTCCGGGCAGATGGTCCCCGAGTCGCCGTTCGAGCACACCGAGCACGGCCTCGCCCCCGCGGGCGACGGCTGGTTCGTCCTCAACGCGCGCGAGGCTCCCTGGCGCTTCGCCGAGGGCCGCGGCGCCTACAGCGTGCTCGAGGGCGAGCCGGAGTTCCAGCAGCTCGGCATCCACCTCGTCGCGCTCGGCCCCGGCGAGGCGATGGCGATGTACCACTGGGAGGCCGACCAGGAGGACTTCCTCGTCGTGGCGGGCGAGGCGCTCCTCGTCGTCGAGGGGCAGGAGCGCCCGCTGCGGCAGTGGGACTTCGTCCACTGTCCCCCGGGAGCGAAGCACGTGATCGTCGGGGCGGGCGAGGGCATCTGCACGATCGTGGCCGTCGGCGCGCGCGACCGGTCGACAGGCGCCCGACTGGGGCGGCTACCCGGTCGACGAGGCCGCGCTCCGTCACGGCGCCGGCGTCGAGCAGGAGACCGCCGACCCGAAGGAGGCGTACGCCCACGTGCCGCATCGGCGGCTGAGCGCGTACCGCCCGGGCTGGCTGCCCGAGTAGCTACCCGAGCTCGGCGTCGAAGAGACGTGCGATCGGCCACGCCCCGTCCGTCGTGTTCGAGATGACGGTCAAGGTGTCGCCGGATCGTGGCTCGTGCGCGCTGCGGAAGGAGACTCCCGCGTCGCTTCCCTCGAGGATCACCGCAGCCGTCGTCTCGTGCAGCCAGAAGCCGAGCCCGTAGCGCATCGCGTTGGCCGGCACGTCGCTCCGCGGCCTCGTCATCTCGCCGACCCACTCCGGCGAGACGATCTCACCGCCGAGGAACGCCTGCCAGAGCGCGCTGATGTCGGCTGCCGTCGAGTAGATCCCGCCGTCGCCGCTGCCCCGCACCGGCAGGTGGAGCACGTTGCTCCTCCACACGCCGTCGATCTCCAGATAGCCGAGGGCGGCGCGGCCCGGCAGCTCGTCCGAGCGCAGAAACGCCGTGTCGCGCAGCCCCGCCGGTGCGCACACACGCTGCTGCACGAGCTCGTCGAAGGGCACGCCGCTCGCCCGCTCGGCGATCAACGCCAGCACGACGTAGCCGGCATTGCAGTACGCGAACCGCTCACCGGGCGGGAACGCGGTCGGATGCCCGTCGAGCGCGACGACGTACTGCTCGGTCGTCGCGAGCTCGTGCACGGGGACCGGCATGAGGTAGTCGGCGAGGTCGAGCCCGGCGCTCTCGTCGAGATAGTCGCCGATGCCGGAGCGGTGCGCGAGGAGGTGCTCGACAGTCACCCCGTCGTCGATCAACGGCAGGTCCTCGCCGAGCACGGAGCGTGCCCGCGTCGCGAGCTCGAGGAGACCCTCCTCGACGAGGCTCACGACCGTGAGCGCCGTGAGGCCCTTCGCGCCGCTCGCGATCGCGAACTGCGTGTCGAGCGTGTTCGCGATCCCGTGGCCGCGATGCGCCCAGCCGTAGGCCTGCGCGAATTCGATCTCGCCGCCGCGGTCGACCCGCACGACGCCGGAGAACGCGTTGCCCGCGGCGAGCTCGTCGATCCCGGCGGCGAGTGCTCCCATCGTGTGGACGCTACCGCGGGTCGTGCGAGGGTCCGGCGGCCGCTGGCCGGAGCTACGGCGCGATGTTGTGGTTGAGGTGGAAGACGTTGCCGGGGTCGTAGCGGCGCTTCACCTCGACGAGCCGTTCGTAGTTCGGGCCGTACGCGGCGCGGACGGCGTCGTCGGCCTGGTCGTCGCCGAGGTAGTTGAGCCAGCGCCCGGCCCCGAACTGGGGTCGCAGCGCGGCGAACGTCTCCCGGCTCCACGCCACGTTCGCGTCCGTGGCGGCCGGGTCGAGCCAGACCGACGGGATCAGGAGGTTCCAGCCTTCGTCGCGATGCGGTACCGCCGTGGCGGTCGGCGGAACGCGCGTGACGGCGCCGTGGAAGTGCTCGAGCAGGATCGCCGTCATCGGCGACGGGACCGCCGCGAACCGCTCGACGGCGGTGTCGATCAACTCGTCGGTGAGCCCCCGGACGAAGCTCGAAAGCCAGTAGTTGAGCGATCCGGCCGGGTAAGCGGCGTCCTGGAGCGTGTTCATCACCGGGTACGGCATGGGCCCGACCTCGACCATCACCGGCGAGCCCCACCTCTTGAACGGCTCGAGCTCGCGCTCCGCGACGCTCGGCTCTCCGGTGTGGAAGACGACGAGGGCCGAGAGCTTCATGCCGGAGCCGTCCGGTGCGTGCACGAGCCCGGCCCACACGCTCAGATCGTCGGAGCAACCCGCGACCGCGTCGCGATAGAAGCGCAGCAGCTCGGGCGCGGCCTCGAACGGATGCGCGATGAACCCGCCCACGATCGTCTGCACCGGGTGCAGCCGATACGTGAACGACGTCGCGACGCCGAAGTTCCCGCCGCCTCCGCGAAGCGCCCAGAAGAGGTCGGCGTGCGAGTCGGCATCGACGTCGAGCACCTCGCCCGCCGCCGTGACGAGCTCGACCCGTTCCAGGTTGTCGGCGGCGAGGCCGTGCTTGGCCATCAGCCAGCCGAGGCCGCCGCCGAGCGTGAAGCCCGCGATGCCGGTCGTCGAGACCGCACCCCCGGTCACCGCCAGCCCGTGCTCGGCTGCGGCGTCGTTCAGGGTCGCCCAGGTCGCCCCTCCCTCGGCGGTCGCGGTCTTCGCCGCCGGGTCGACCTCGACCCGCTGCATCTCGGCGAGATCGATCATCACGCCCCCGTCCGTCACCGCGCGGCCCGCGACGTTGTGCCCGCCGCCGCGGACCGACACCTCGAGCCCCGCTTTGCGCGCGAAGGCGAGGGCCGCGACGACGTCGTTCGTCTCCCGGCAGCGGACGATCACTGCCGGCCTGCGGTCGATCAGGCCGTTGTGGACGCTCCGGGCCGCGTCGTAGCCCGAGTCCGTCGGAGCGAGCACGGGCCCCGAGACCTGTGCGGCGAGGTCGGTCACGAGGGTGCGGTCCAGGGCGACTGTCATGCGCCTGAGCGAGTCTACGACGATCGCGAACCACGGCAAGGACGAGCTCTTCGTCCTCGGGGGCTGATGCGGATCGCGGACGCTAGTCGGGAAGCCAGCCGTCGCGGTACGCGGTCGGCTCGCGGGCCGGCAAGGGCCCGTACGCGACTCCGGGATCCATCGTGTCCTCTTCGACGCTCGCGCCGTAGCGCTTCGCGGCCGCGTCCGCGGTGAAGCCGAGCGCGTCGCTCCCGGCCGAACGCCCGCGTGCGCCGACCGCGATCACGAGACACGGGCCGGTTCCCGCCCCGACGATCACGTGCTTCGTGTTCGGCGGGCAGTGCACGAAGTCCCACGCATGCAGCTGCCGCTCCTCGCCCTCGACGACCAGAACCGCCTCGCCCGAGACGACGAGATAGTCCTCCTGGTCGGCCTCCCAGTGGTACCGGGCCATCGGCTCGCCCGGCTCGAGCACGAACGGGTTGAACCCGAGCTGGTCGAAGCGCCGCTCGCCCTCGAAGTCGTCGAGCACGACGCAGACGGCGCCGCGGCCGTCGGCGTGACGCCACTCGGCGTCGCGCATGCCGAGGACGAACCAGCCCGCGCCCGCCGGGACGCGCCCGTGCTCGGTCTTCTCGAGCTTCGACTCGGGAACCACGAGCTAGGCCCCCTTCGGCGCCTCGGCGGCGACAGGCACCCGCTCGCCGCTCACGTCCGGATGCGCCTCGTAGCCGTACTTGACGATCGGGTGCTTGGCGGCGCGCACCTCGTCGAGGCGGCGCACCGGCCGGTTGTGCGGCGCCTTCTTCAGCAGCTCGGGACTCTCGGCTGCCTCGCGTGCGATCGCGAGCATCGCGTCGCAGAACGCGTCGAGCGTCTCCTTCGTCTCCGTCTCGGTCGGCTCGATCATCAGCGCCTCCGCCACGATGAGCGGGAAGTAGATCGTCGGCGGGTGGAAGCCGTAGTCCATCAGCCGCTTCGCCACGTCGAGCGCCGTCGAGCCGTTCTCGCGCTTCAACGTGCGCGCCGACAGCACGAACTCGTGCATGCAGAGGCGGTCGAACGGCAGGTCGTACGCGTCCTTCAACCGCGCGAGCACGTAGTTGGCGTTCAGCACGGCGGTCTCCGACATCTCGCGCAGGCGCGGGCCGTACGCGCGCATGTACGCGTACGAGCGGACGAAGACGCCGAACGGCCCGCTGTAGCCGCGCACCTTGCCGATCGACTTCGGCCGGTCGTAGTCGAGGCCGTACGTGTTCGCCTCCTCGTCGCGTCGCACGACTGCAGGGACGGGCAGGAACGGCTCGAGGATGTCGCGGACCGCGATCGGGCCGCCGCCGGGGCCGCCGCCGCCGTGCGGCTGCGAGAACGTCTTGTGCAGGTTGATGTGCACGATGTCGAAGCCCATGTCGCCGGGCCGCGAGATGCCGCAGACGGCGTTCAGGTTCGCGCCGTCGTAGTACATGAGCGCTCCCGCACCGTGGAAGATCTCGGCGATCTCCTCGATGTTCTCGTCGAAGAGGCCGAGCGTCGACGGGTTCGTGAGCATCAGGGCGGCCGTGTGCTCGTCGACGCGGCCGCGCAGGTCGTCGACGTCGATGTTGCCGCGCGCGTCCGTCTTGACCGGGCGTCACCTCGTAGCCCGCCATCGTCACGGACGCGGGGTTCGTGCCGTGTGCGGTGTCGGGGATGACGACCTTGCGCCGCTCGCGCCGACTCGCCGCGGTCCTCGAAGTACGCGCGCACGAGCATCAGGCCGGTCAGCTCGCCCTGCGAGCCCGCCGCCGGCTGGAGCGACACGGCGTCGAGCCCCGTCACCTCGCGCGAGGATCTCCTGCAGGCGCCACTCGAGCTCGAGCGCGCCCTGGGCGCCCTCGTCCTCCTGCAGCGGGTGGAGGTTCGCGAAACCCGGGCAGCGCCGACGAGGCGCTCGTTGACGCGCGGGTTGTACTTCATCGTGCAGGAGCCGAGCGGATAGAAGCCGTTGTCGATGCCGAAGTTGCGCGTCGAGAGCTCGGTGAAGTGGCGGACGAGCTCGAACTCGGGCACCTCCGGCAGGCGCGGCGGCCTCGCCGCGGCGCAGCTCCTCCGGCACCTCCGGCGCCGGCAGGCCCTCGTGCCGCGGGATCGCCGACGCGCGCCGGCCCGGCCTGCGACTTCTCGTAGATGAGCTTCATGCCGTCACCTCGGCGAGCACGTCGGCGAGCCGGTCGATCTCCGCCGGCGTCCGCTTCTCGGTCACCGCGACGAGCAGGACGTCGTCCATGCCCTCGTAGTCGCGCCCGAGCGCGTAGCCCGGGATGGACGCCGCGCTCGCGGGCCGCGGCGACGACCTCGCGCGCGTTCCGTCCGACGCGGACGGCAAACTCCTTGAACGTTGCCTTCTCTGGAAACACGAGCTCGAGCCCGGCCCGCTCGCGCAGCTGCTGCTTCGCGTACGCGGCGAGCGAGAGGCAGGTCTCCCCCACCTCGCGCAGCCCCTGCGGCCCGAGCCACGTGAGGTAGACGAGCCCGCCGAGCGCCAGGAGCGTCTGGTTCGTCGTGATGTTCGACGTCGCCTTCTCGCGCCTGATGTGCTGCTCGCGCGTCTGCAGGGTGAGGACATAGCCGCGCTCGCCCGCGGCGTCGACCGTCTCGCCGACGATCCGTCCCGGCATCCGCCGGATGAACTCCTGGCGGGCGGCGAGGAAGCCGTAGTGCGGCCCGCCGTACGCCGGGAAGTTGCCCGCCGCCCTGGCCCTCGCCGAGCGCGATCGCGCAGCCGTAGCGGCCGGGCGCCTCGAGCACGCCGAGCGAGAGCGGGTCGACGTGCGCGATCGAGAGCGCCTCCGCGTCGTTCGCGGCGGCCGCGAGGTCCGGCGCCGGCTCGAGGCAGCCGAAGATGTTCGGCTGCTGGAAGATCGACGGCGGCGGCGTCCTGCTGCGGCCTGCCGCAGCTCGTCCGGGTCGGTCGTGCCGCCGCGGTGCGGGACCTCGACGACCTCGAGCCCGAAGCCCGGGCGCGTACGTCTTCACGACCTGGCGCACCTGCGGGTTCGTCGCCTCGGTGACGACGATCTTCGTCTTGCCGGTCACGTGCTTCGCGATGTAGCACGCGTCCGCGGTGACGGTGGTGCCGTCGTAGCCGGACGCGTTCGACACGTCCATCCCGGTGAGCTCGCAGATCGCGGTCTGGTACTCGAAGATCGACTGCAGGACGCCCTGGCTCATCTCGGGCTGGTACGGCGTGTACGCGGTCAGGAACTCGCCGCGCTGCAGGACGGCGTCGACGACCGCCGGCACGTAGTGGTCGTAGATCCCGGCGCCGAGGAACGAGAGCTCGCTCGTCGCGTCGACGTTCCGCGCCGCGAGCGCACCGAGGTGCGCCGAGAGCTCCTGCTCCGAGAGCGCCGGCTCGAGGTCGAGCTCGCGGCCGAAGCGGACGCCGGCGGGGATGTCGCGGAAGAGCTCGTCGACCGACGACGACGCCGATCGTCCGCGAGCATCTCCGCGCGGTCGTCGTCGGTCAGCGCCAGGTACGGGTGCGTCACTGGTCGGCCAGGACCTGCGTGTACGCCGCGGCGTCGAGCAGCGCGTCGACCTCGGACGGGTCGGAGAGGCGCACCCGGATCAGCCAGCCGGCGCCGTAGGGATCCTCGTTCACCGTCTCGGGCGCGTCGACGGCCGCCTGGTTCACCTCGACGACCTCGCCGGAGAGCGGCGCGATCACGTCGGAGACGGCCTTCACCGACTCGACCTCGCCGTACGAGCTGTCCTTCGAGACGGTCGGAGCCGGTCTCGGGCGCCTCGAAGTGGACGAGCTCGCCGAGCGCGTCCTGCGCGAACCACGTGATCCCGCAGACGCGCCTCGTCGCCCTCGATGCGGGCCCAGTCGTGCTCGCGGTGGTATTGCAGGTCGTCGGGATACGACTCCGCGGCGGCCATCAGCCCTCCCTCTTGTAGATCGGTCTCTTCACGACCCGCCCGCGGCGGGGCTTGCCCCGCACGTCGACGGTCAACGTGGTTTCCGGCGCCGCGGCTCGGGCGGGGACGTAGCCCATGCCGATCCCGGCGTCGAGCATCGGCGAGTGCGTCCCCGAGGTGACCTCGCCGCCGCCCTCGATCGCCATTCCCTGGCGCGGCACCGCCCTGTCCTCCATGACGAACGACGACGAGCTTCCGCTCGGGCCCCTCCTCCTTGATCCGGCGCAGCACGTGCGAGCCGGTGAACTCCTTCGCGGCGAGCGCGCACGTCCAGCCGAGGCCGGCGGAGACGGCGTCCGTGTCCGGGCCGATGTCGTTGCCGTGGAGGGGCAGCGACGCCTCGAGGCGGAGCGTGTCGCGGGCGCCGAGGCCGCACGGCACGACGCCGCGCGCGAGGACCGCGTCCCAGAGCGCGACAGCGTCCTCGGCCATGCAGAGGATCTCGCAGCCGTCCTCGCCGGTGTAGCCCGTCCGGTTGACCATGCACTCGACGCCGTCGATCGTCTCGGTCGCGAAGGTGAAGGCGGGCGCCGGCTCGAGCCCGAGCTTCGCGATCGCGTGCGGGCCCTGAACGGCGATGAGCGCATACTCGTCGGAGACGTCGCGGATCTCGGTGCCTGCGATCTCGCGCTCCTTGAGCCAGCGGAAGTCGGCTTCCCGATTCGACGCGTTGACGACGAGCAGGTAGTGGTGCGGCTCGAGCCGGTACGCGATCAGGTCGTCGATGATCCCGCCGTGCTCGTTCGTCAGGAGCGTGTACTGCGCCCGGCCGGGCTCGAGCTTCCCGAGGTCGTTCGAGAGCAGGCTCTGCAGGAGCTCGTGCGCGCGCGGGCCCTCGACGTCGATCTCGCCCATGTGCGAGACGTCGAAGGCGCCGGCGTCGGCGCGGACGGCCCGGTGCTCCTGCATGACGCCCTCGTACTGCACGGGCATCTCCCAGCCCGCGAAGGGCACCATGCGCGCGCCGAAGCGCGACGTGCCGGTCGTGCAGGGGCGTCTGGAGGAGCGTCTGCGACATGCGCTCCACGATCCTAGTGTCTGCCTGCGGGGCGGTGATTCGCCTCCGAAACGGGGCCGCCCCGGCGTCATCCGAGGATGGGCCGGGGCGGCGGACCGGGTCGTGGGGCTGACTCTGAACGGTCAACCCTTTGAGGGCATCGATCTCTGTACCGCGTTCCGGAGGATCGAAACCTCCGGATTCGCAATCAGTCCTCGCGGAGGAACGACGGCACGTCGAGGGCCTCGTCGGGCACCTCGAACACCCCGCCGCCCGGCACCGGCGCGGTGGGCACGGGCGCCTCGGCCCCGGCGC
The DNA here is from genome assembly GCA_963831405.1 of uncultured Actinomycetes bacterium. GTDB lineage: Bacteria > Actinomycetota > Thermoleophilia > Gaiellales > Gaiellaceae > Palsa-739. The sequence goes on along the minus strand of CAWHPX010000017.1, from coordinate 89,637 downwards.
CTCTGCGCCTGCGGCGGCCGCCGCCGAAGCCCGTCGCGATCACGGTGACCCGCACCTCGTCGCCCATGGCGTCGTCGATGACGGCGCCGAAGATGACGTTCGCGTTCTGGTCGGCCGCGCTCGTGACGACCTCGGCCGCCTCGTTCACCTCGAAGAGCCCGATCTCGGGCCCGCCGGTGATGTTGAGCAGGATCCCGGTTGCGCCTTCGATCGTCGTCTCGAGGAGCGGCGAGGAGACGGCGGCGCGCGCCGCCTCGGCGGCGCGATTCTCGCCGCTCGCCGCGCCGATGCCCATGAGGGCCGAGCCTGCCTCGCGCATGATCGTGCGCACGTCGGCGAAGTCGAGGTTGACGAGGCCGGGCACCGTGATCAGGTCGGTGATCCCCTGGACGCCCTGGCGCAGGATGTCGTCGGCCATCCGGAACGCGTCGACGACGGAGGTCTTCTTCTCGACGACCTGGAGCAGGCGATCGTTCTCGATCACGATCAGCGTGTCGACGTGGTCGCGGAGATTCTCGATTCCGAGCTCGGCCTGCTGCGAGCGCTTGCGCCCCTCGAACGCGAACGGCTTCGTCACGACGCCGACGGTGAGCGCGCCGAGCTCGCGCGCGATCTCGGCGACGACGGGTGCCGCGCCGGTGCCGGTGCCGCCGCCCTTGCCGGCCGTGACGAACACCATGTCGGCGCCCTTCAGCGACTCCTTCAGCTCGTCGCGGCTCTCCTGCGCGGCCGCCTGCCCCACGGCGGGGTCGGCGCCTGCGCCGAGGCCGCGGGTGGCCGCCGAGCCGATGTGGAGCTTCATGTCGGCGTCGCTCATCATGAGCGCCTGGGCGTCGGTGTTCACGGCGATGAACTCGACGCCGCCGAGGCCCGCGTCGACCATGCGGTTGACCGCGTTCGTGCCGCCGCCGCCGACGCCGACGACCTTGATCACCGCGAGGAAGTTGCCCGATTGATCGCGCATGCTCATAGGGCTGATACCTGAGGCTTCACTAGAGGATTGGGGCGGAAATCCGGAAGTCGCGCAGCAGGGTAGATGCGCGGAATCTCGGTGTCAATCAGACCTTGACCGTTCATAGTATCAACCTCCACCTGAGACTTGAGAGTTTGGCCCTGCCACGGGGCGGCCGGGAACGCTGACGTCGACGTACGCCGAGCCCGCGGGCAGCTGCCGGAGCGCGCGCCGGGCGATCGCGAGCTTGAGCCGGACGTCCGTCGGCTCGCCGAGCCGCACCTCCACCCCCGACCGGAGCTTCAGCACGAGCTCGCCGTGCGCGAGCGCCGCCGTGGCGACCCGGGCCGGGAAGCGCGTCGCGAGCGCCAGGGCGCGCGCCGTCGTCGCCGCCGGCGCCGGGCGCGAGGAACGAGCCGACGGCGACCGTGGCCGCGTGCCTGACCCAGATGCGTGCCAGCTCCGGGTGGGTGCCGGTGGGGATCCGGCTCATCACCCTCCCCCGCGCCGAGACGAGCCACGTCTCCCGGCCGCGATGGACGACGGCGACCGCGGTCTCCGGGACGACGCGCAGGCGGAGCGTGTGCGGGAAGCCGCGGTCGTAGCGTGCGGAGACGACGGTCGGCAGGGCTTCGACACGGCGGACGAGCGCGGCGCCGTCGAGGGCGAGGAGGTTCGTGCCGAGAAAGGGCGAGGCCGCCTTCCGCACGTCGCGCTGCAGGCCGCTCGGGGCGCCCGCGACCTCGACGCGGTCGACCGCGAAGGCGGAGCTCTCCCGGGCGGCGTAGTAGGTGCCGAACGCGACCGCAACGAGCGCAACCCCGACCACGATCGAGCGCCGCGACGGCGCGAGCCGCGCGAGCGAGGCCGTGCCGCGGGGCACCGGTGCGGCCGCCGCGCGCGCACGCGGCGGTGGGCCCTGCGCACGAGGACGCTGGCCTGCCACCCGGCGGTTTTCGCCGCCGTGCGAGCCGACCCTCCTACGCCGGAAGCGGCGGCAGCTCGACCGGCCCGAGGAACTCCACCTCGTGCCGGAGCTCGACGCCGTACTGCTCGAACGCGCGGCGGCGGGCTTCCGTCATGAGCGCGATCGCATCCGCCGTGCGCGCGTCCCCGGCGTTCTCGATGAAGTTCGCGTGCTTCGGTGAGATCTGCGCGCCGCCGATCCGGTGGCCCTTCAGGCCGCACGCTTCGAGCATGCGTCCGGCCGTGAGCTCGTGCTCGGGGTTCTTGAAGACGCTCCCGAACGTGCGGCGGTTCGTGGGCTGGGCCGCCTTGCGCTGCGCGTTCAGGGCGCGAACCTCCGCCTTGATCTCGTCGGGGTCGCGCGGGCGCAGCCGCAGCTCGGCCCGGACGACCACCTGGCCGTGCCGCAGGTCGGAGTGGCGGTACGAGAGCCCGAGCTCGCTCGGCGTGAACCAGCCGATGCCGTCGACGCTCGCGACGCGAATGCGCTCGAGCACCTGTGAGAAGTCGCCGCCGTACGCACCGCCGTTCATCCAGACGCCGCCGCCGATCGTGCCGGGGATCGCGCAGGCGAACTCGAACCCGCCGAGACCGGCCGCTCTCGCGCGGTGCAGCGCGACCGCGTTCGCCGCGCCGGCGCCCGCGCGCACGGTCTCCCCGTCGACCTCGACGGCCGCGAGCTCCCCGTCGAGCCTCAGGACGAGCGCGTCGACGCCCTCGTCCGCGGCGAGGAGGTTCGAGCCGAGGCCCACGGTCGCGACGGCGACGCCCCGTTCGCCTGCGAAGCGGAGCAGCTCGAGCACCTCCACCTCGGTGCGCGGCCGCGCGAACGCGCGGGCGGGCCCGCCCGTCCCGAGCGTCGTCAGGCGGGCGAGCTCGACGCCCTCCTCGAGGTTCACGCGAGCACCTCGAGGAGCCGCGGCGCAACGCTCTCGACGTCTCCCGCGCCGAGCGTGAGGACGGTGTCGCCGGGGCGCGCCCAGCGGGCGACGAGCGCCGCCGCCTCGTCGAGGGCGGGCGCCCAGCCGACGCGCATCCCCGGCCGCACCCGTGCGAGCTCGTCGACGATGAGCTTCCCGGTCACACCGGGCAGCGGCTCCTCGCGCGCCGCATAGATGTCGGTGACGCAGACGCCGTCGGCGGCGGCGAGCGCGACGGCGAAGTCGTGGGCGAGGTGCAGGGTGCGCGAGTACAGATGCGGCTGGAAGAGCGCGAGCAGGCGGCCGCCGTCGCGTACGGCGGCGAGGTCTGCGGCGAGCTCCGCCGGGTGGTGCGCGTAGCTGTCGAGCACGCGCACGCCGCCGGCCTCTCCCTTCAGCTCGAGCCGCCGGCCTGCGCCGGCGAACTCGACGATGACGCGCAACGCGTCGGCGCGCGCTACGCCCGCGAGCTCGAGCGCCGCGACCGCTGCGGCGGCGTTCAACCGGTTGTGCGCGCCGGGCACGGCGAGCTCGAGCTCGAGCGGGTCGAGGTCGGCGGCTCGCACGACGTTCGGCACCTGTGCGAGCCACTCCTCGAAGAGCGCCGCGACCTCCGCGCGCGTGCCGAAGGTGGCGTGGTGGTCGAGATCGACGTTCAGGAGGATCGCGATCTGCGGGCGCAGCGCGGCGACGGAGCGGTCGGACTCGTCGCCCTCGACGACGAGCCAGCCGCCGCCGACGCCCGCGTTGCCGCCGAGCTGCGGGATCTCGCCGCCGATGAGAAAGGCGGGGTCGAGGCCGAGACGATCGAGGCAGAAGGCGATCATCCCGCTCGTCGTCGTCTTCCCGTGCGCGCCCGCGACGACGATCGACTGCCGCAGCGAGACGAGCTCCGCGAGGAGGTCGGCCCGTGGCCGGCCGTCGACGCGTCCTGCGAACGCCGTCGAGACGTATGCCTCCCACCCGTCCGGCGGCCGCGGCGGCTCGGGCGCGATCGTCACGTCGATGCCCTCGAGATGCGAGAGATACGGCGTCGCCACGCGATCCCACCCGGCGACCTCGGCGCCCCACGCGTGGGCGAGCGTCGCGTAGGCGCTCATCCCGGCGCCGCCGATGCCGGCGATCCAGATGCGCCTACCGGCGAGCGGCTGCGAGGGCGATGAGCTCATCGGCGATCCTCTCGGCGGCGTCGGGCTTCGCCGCTTCCCGCATGGCCGTTCCCATGTCGTCGAGCAGCGCCTGGTCGCGGAGCAGCGCGTCGGCGAGCGCGGGCAGCTCCGCTTCTGCATCGTGGTCTTCGACGATGCGGGCGCCGCCGGTCGCGGCGAAGTACTCGGCGTTTCGGTGCTGGTGGTCTCCGGTCGCGTGCGGATACGGCACGAGGATCGCCGGGCGCCCCGCGGCGGCGATCTCCCACACCGAGCCGCCCGCGCGGGCGATGACGAGATCGGCTGCGCCGAGCGCGCTGCCGAAGTCGTCCACGAAGGGCAGCAGCCGGTAGTCCTTCCGCATGACGCGGCCGCGCAGCGCCTCGAAGTCGCGCGCCCCGCAGAGGTGCAGGACGTGCGGCCCCGCGTCCGCCCACGCGGTCGACCGCGGTCTCGTTCAGCGTGCGCGCGCCCTGGCTGCCGCCGAAGACGAGGACGAGCGGCCCCTCCGCGGGCAGGTCGAGCGCGCGCCGGGCCTCGTCGCGCGGCGCTGCGCGGGAGAGCGCCGGGATCGGCCGTCCGACGACGCGGGCCTTTCCGTCCAGGCCGTCGATCGGGTAGGCGAGGAAGATCCGCCGGGCGAAGCGCGCGGCGAGCCGGTTCGCGAGCCCGAGCTGGGCGTCGGCCTCGGTCACGCGCCACGGGGATGCGCGCGAAGCCAGGCGGCGAGCACCATCGGCCCGGAGACGTAGCCGCCGCCGCCGAGGACGACGTCGGGCCGGCGGCGGGCGAGGATGCGGAGGCACGCGGCGGGCGCGGCGGCAGCGAGGCCGACCGCGCGCGCGAGCGGCGGCGCCGGGACGCCGCGGGAAGCCGGCGACGCGGAAGGCGTCGAACGCGTAGCCGCGCTCAGGAACGAGCCGAGCCTCGACGCGATCCGGCGACCCGGCGAACGTCACTTCCACTCCGCGCGCGCGGAGCGCTTCCGCCACTGCGAGCGACGGCGCGACGTGGCCGACCGTTCCCCCGGCTGCGATCAGGCACTTCAGCGGTCTTTGCTGCTCCATGGCCACGGGCGATGTTAAGGAGGATCCCGACCGAGAGGAGGGCGATGACGAGGCTCGAGCCGCCGTACGAGACGAACGGCAGCGGGATTCCGGTCAGCGGAGCGAGCCCGAGCACGGCCGCGAGGTTGATCGCCGCCTGCCCGCAGACGAGCGCGGTGATCCCGGCCGCGAGGCGCTTGCCGAACGGATCCTTGCAGGAGATGGCGAGCCGGAGGCCGGCGTAGGCGAAGGCCGCGTAGCCGAGCATGAGGAGCGCGGCCCCGACGAGGCCGAGCTCCTCGCCGATGACGGCGAAGATCATGTCGGTGTGCGCCTCGGGGAGGTAGTGGATCTTGTGGACGCCCTGTCCGAGCCCGCGGCCCCACACGCCTCCCGAGCCGAGGCTGATGAGGGCCTGCACGTTCTGGAGGCCGTTGCCGGTCGGGTCCTTCCAGGGATCGAGGAAGACGAGCAGGCGGGCGCGCCGGTAGGGCGACGCCCAGGCGGCGAACGCGGCGAGGCTGAAGACGATCCCGTACGCCGTCGCGAGCGTCGGCAGCGGCGTGCCGGCGACGAGCAGCATGGCACCGACCATCGTGACGATCGTGATCACCGTGCCGAGGTCGGGCTCGACGAGGATGAGCAGGCAGAAGAGGCCGACGAGCGTCCCGATCGGCTTCGCGAGGTCCTTCAACGTGCGCGGCGGCGGCTTGCGCGCGAGATACGCAGCGCACCAGATGACGAGCGCGAGCTTCGCGAGCTCGGACGGCTGGAACGCCGCGGGCCCGAAGCCGATCCAGCGGCGCGCGCCGTTGATCCGCTCGCCGATCCCGAGCACGACGAGGCAGAGCCCGAGTGCGCCGACGACGAGCGGCGGCGCGAGCGACCGCAGCTTCCGGTAGTCGCTGCGCGCGGCCATGATCATGAGCCCGACCCCCGCGAGCGCGTAGATCGTCTGCCGCTCGAGATAGCCGGCGGGGTTGCCGTTGCCGAGCGCGGCCGATGCGGACGTCGCGCTGTAGACCATGACGAGCCCGAACGCGGTGAGCGCGAGCGGCACGAGAACGAGGAGCTGCCACTCGAGCGAGTGCGGCTTCTTCCTGGTGCTCACGGAAGCCTCGAGACGAGGAGGCGGAAGGTGTCGCCGCGTTCCTCGAAGTCGGCGAACTGGTCGAAGCTCGCGGTCGCGGGCGAGAGAAGGACGACGTCGCCCGGCTCGGCATCCGCATGCGGCGTGCGCCAGTGCGTGTGCGAGGTCGCCGTCGCGGCTGTAGCCGCGACCGGCGTCGTCGAGGGCGCGCGCCAGCTCGTCGGCGGCCTCGCCGATCAGGTAGACGGAGCGAACGTTCGCCGGCAGGTCGCGTGCGAACGGGGCGAAGTCCTCGCCCTTGAGCGAGCCGCCGAGGATGAGGCGGAGCGGCGCGTCGTACGCGGCGACGCCACGGCGCGCCGCGGCGGTGTTCGTCGCCTTCGAGTCGTTCACGTAGCGGACGCCGTCGAGCTCTCGGACGAGCTCCAGGCGGTGCGCGACGCCCGGGAACGTGCGCAGCGCCTCCGCGATCGCCTCGTCCCCCACGCCGGCGGCGCGGGCGGCGGCCGTCGCCGCGGCGGCGTTCTCGCGATTGTGCGCGCCGGGGATGAGCGGCTCGGCCGGCAGCGCGTCGTCGGCCGCGAACTCGATGCCGGCGAGCCCGAGGCCGCGCGGCACGACGGCAACCCGTGCGCGCTCGAAGATGCGCAGCTTCGCGTCGCGGTAGGCCTCGAAGCTGCCGTGACGGTCGAGGTGGTCGGGCTCGAGGTTGAGAAGAACGGCGACGTCGCACGAGAGCGTGTGCACGTCTTCGAGCTGAAAGCTCGAGAGCTCGCAGACGACGGTCGTCCCGGGCTCGACCTGCAAGGCGACGTCGGTGAGCGCGCGGCCGACATTCCCGGCGACCTCGACCGGCCGAGCCGCCGCGCGGAAGATCGCCGCGAGCAGCTCGGTCGTCGTCGTCTTCCCGTTCGTCCCGGTGACGCCGACGAACGGGTTGCCGGGGAGCAGCCGGTAGCCGAGCTCGACCTCGCTCCAGACCGGGACCGCGCGGGCGCGCGCCGCCACGGCGAGCGGCGACTCGCCCGGGACACCGGGGCTCTTCACCACGAGCTCGACACCCTCCAGCAGGGACTCCTCCTCTGATCCGAGACGAACTTCGACGCCCTCCGCGCCGAGCCTTCCCGGGTCGGCGCCGGGCGAGCGGTCGGCCGCGACGACCTCGACCCCGGCGCCGCGCGAGCGCCGCCGCCGCCGCCCGCCCGCTGCGCGCGAGCCCGAGCACGAGCGCACGCCGCGGCAGCCATGTCGGCGTCTCGCCCCGCCCTGCCTGATCCGGCCCCGTCGCGCTCACGGCGAACGCATCCCCCCACGGGGGGCGCATGGGCCCCTGCAGTCACGGTAGCGAGCAAAAACGCGCACGTCGGTGCCGAGTTCGGGACGGGAGGCCGACTTCCTCAGCGCCCGCGCGCGGCCGGCACGGGTCACGCGCTCAGGGCCGGCGGGCGCGGGCGAAGAGCTGTGTGCCGTCCGCCGACTCCTCGACCGTCGTCTCGACGGCGACGAAGCCGGCGGCGGCGAGCGAGGCCTCGAGTGAGCCGACCTCGATCGGGCCGACGGGCTCGCGCAGCGAGAGACGGCCGTCCGGGCGGAGCACGCGTGCGAGCTCCGCGATCGCCGTGTCGAGGTCGGGCACCCGGCCGAGCGCGGAGCGGAGGACGGCGGCGTCGACCGAGGCGTCGGGCAGCGGCAGCACGTCGGCGTCGCCGACGAGGTACATGACCCCGCTCATCTCCGCCTCGTGCGCGAGCGCGAGCAGCTCCTCGAGCGCGTCGACCGACGGGTCGATCGCGATCACCCAGCCGTCGCCGATCCGGTCGTGCGCGGCGAGCGTCAGCAGGCCGAGCCCGGCGCCGACGTCGAGCACCGTGTCGCCGGAGCGCAGCGCCGCCGCCTCGAGCACCCGCTCCGCCTGGGCGACCATCTCGCTGTCCGCCTGCCCGCTTGCGACGAGCCGATCCGCCCAGCCGCTCATCGCTGCCCGAAGTAGTAGCGGTAGAAGAGCGCGAAGCCCGCGGCGCACAGGATCCCCGTGACGATCCAGAAGCGCACCATGATCTTCGTCTCGGACCACGCCTTCATCTCGAAATGGTGATGGATCGGCGTCATCAGGAACACGCGGCGGCGGAAGTACTTGAACGCGAAGACCTGGATCATCACGGAGAGCGCCTCGATGACGAAGATGCCGCCGATCAGGAGCAGCAGAAGCTCGGTGTGCCGTCGCGTCATGATCGCGAGGCTTGCGAGCGCGCCGCCGAACGCCATCGACCCGGTGTCGCCCATGAAGACCTCGGCCGGGAACGCGTTGTACCAGAGGAAGCCGATCGCGGCCCCGACGAGCGCCGCACCGATGATCGCGAGGTCGAGGTCCGTGAGGTTGCGGTGCGTGACGTCGGTGCCGGAGCGCACGTACGAGACGACGTTCATCGCCGTGAACGTGAAGATCGCGATGATCCCCGTTCCCGCCGCGAGGCCGTCGACGCCGTCGGCGAGGTTCGTGCCGTTTGCGGTGCCGGCGATGATCAGGAACACGAAGACGTACCAGCCGTACGAGAGCGGGACGTTCACGTTCACGATCGGCAGGAAGAAGCTGTGCTCGATCTGCAGGTGGTTCGCGACGAGGCTCACGATCACGGCGATGCCGACGAGCAGCAGCATCTTCCACCGGCCCGACAGGCCGAGCGAGCGCTGGTGCGTCAGCTTGATGAAGTCGTCGAGGAAGCCGATCGCGCCGCAGGCGAGCGTCGCGAACAGCACGGTCAGGCCCTGGAGCGTGAAGTGCGTGACCGGCAGGAACGCCACCGTCGCCGCGAAGAGGATCATGAGGCCGCCCATCGTCGGCGTCCCCTGCTTCGAGGTGTGATGCTCCGGGCCCTCGGCGCGGATGTGCTGGCCGAACTCGTTCGAGCGCAGGAACTCGATGAAGCGCGGGCCGATGAGGATCGACACGATCAGCGCGACGAGCGCTGCGATCAGCACACGTGTCACCGCGCGGTCACCCCGGCAAGCGCAGCTGCGACGATTTCGAGGCCCACGGAGCGGGAGCCTTTCACGAGCACGACGTCGCCTGCCCGGACGATCTGCCGCGCGAGCTGCGCCGCCTCGGCTGCGCTCGCCGCCCATTCGTCCGGCTCGTAGGCGCGCGCGAGCTCGCCGACACCGACCACGACGTCCACCCCGCTCGTGTCGAGCTCACGGTGGAAGCGAGGCGCATCAGCACCGAGCTCCGCCATCTCGCCGAGAATCGCGACCGTTCGCTTCCCGGCGCCGCGGTCGCGGAGATAGGCGAGCGCGGCCTTCATCGCGACCGGGTTCGCGTTCCAGGCGTCGTTGATCAGCAGCCCGCCCCCGGGCAGCTCGGTCTCCTGCGAGCGCCAGCGGGAGAACTCCACCTCGACGACCGGATCGGGCGACACGCCGAGGGCGGCGCACACCTCGAGTGCGACGACGGCGTTCTGCGCCTGATGTCGCGCGCCGAATGAGAAGACGATCTCGCGCCCGGCGTGACGCACGCGCGCGCGGCCGTCCTGCACCTCGACCTCGGCCGCGCCGAAGCGCCGCACCTCCACCGCTTCAGGCACGAACTGCTCGAGCGCGGGCTCGGCGGCCGGGATGACCGCGACGCCGCCCGGCCGCAGCACCTCGAGCAGCTCGGCCTTTGCGCGCAGGACGTTCTCGAGACTGCCGAGAAGCTCGAGATGCACGGGCGCGATCGAGGTGATGACGGCGATGTCGGGCATCGCGATCTCGGCGAGCGCGCGGATCTGACCCGGTCCCCGCATGCCCATCTCGGTGACGACGACCTCCGTGTCGGGCTCGATCCGGCAGAGCGTGAGCGGGAGGCCGATCTCGTTGTTGAACCCCGCTTCCGCGGCGACGAGCCGCACGTGCGGCCGCAGGAGAGCGGCGAGGATGTCCTTCGTCGAGGTCTTCCCCACCGAGCCGGTGATCGCGACGACGCGCGCGCTGCTTCGCGCACGCACCGCGCGGCCGAGCGCCGCGAGCGCGGCGAAGTCGTCGTCGGGGACGAGCGTCGCCGCCGCGCCGCGGGCCCGCGCGTCCTCGAGATACGCCTCGCCGCCGCGCACGGCGACGAAGAGGTCGCCCGGCGAGACGCGGCGCGAGTCGACCTCGACGCCCGTCACCTCGTTCGCGTCGCCTTCGACCTCGCCCAGGCCGCGAAGCTCGTCGAGCGCGAGGGGGATCAGGTTCGCGCTCCCAGAGCCCGCAGCGCCTCGCGTGCCGCCTCGCGGTCGTCGAAGGGAATCGTGCGGTCGGCGAACTCCTGTCCCTGCTCGGCGCCCTTCCCGGCGATCAGGACGATGTCGCCGTCCCGCGCCGCTTCGATCGCCTGCGTGATCGCGTGCGCACGGTCCTGCTCGATCTCGACGGGGCCGACGGCCCCGGCCACGATCGCGTCGATGATCGCTTCCGGGTCCTCGCTCCGCGGATTGTCGTTCGTGACGATCACGACGTCGGCGAGCTCCGATGCGATGCGCCCCATCTGCGGCCGCTTCTCGCGGTCGCGGTCGCCGCCGCACCCGAACACGCAGATCACACGACCGGTCGCGAGCTCCCGGACGGTGCGGAGCAGCGTCTCGAGGGCGACCGGCTTGTGCGCGTAGTCGACGATCACCTCGAACGGCTGGCCCTCGTCCACCGACTCGAACCTGCCCGGGACGCCGCGCACGGCCTCGAGGCCGCGTGCGATCGCCGCGTCGTCGATGCCGAGCAGGCGGGCTGCGGCAAGGGCGCCGAGCGCGTTCTCGGCGTTGAACCGGCCGCGCAGCCTCAGGTCGATTCCCTCGAGCGCGGACGGGCCGACGGCCGCGTCCGCGGCGAAGCCGAACGTGAGCGCGCCGGGCAGCTCCGCGGCGAGGCGGCGCCCGTACTCGTCGCCGACGTTGACGGCGGCCGGCGGAGCGCCCTCCACGAAGAGACGGCGCTTGGCCTGGAAGTACTCCTCCATGTCCGCGTGGAAGTCGAGGTGCTCGTGGCTCAGGTTCGTGAAGACGAGCGCTGCGAAGCGCACCTCGTCGAGGCGATGAAGCGCAGAGGCGTGCGACGACGCCTCCATCGCGACGGAGCGGTCGCCCGCGTCGAGCATCTCGCGGAAGAGGCGCTGCAGGTCGATCGCCTCCGGCGTCGTCCTCTGGACGCCGCGGCGCTCGCCGCCGACGCGCGCCTCGATCGTGCCGATGAGCCCCGGCCGGCGGCCGGCGGCGGCGAGGATCGCGAAGAGCAGGAAGCTCGTCGTCGTCTTGCCGTTCGTGCCGGTGACGCCCACGACCTCGAGCTCCTCGCTGGGTCTCCCGAAGAAGGTCGCCGCGGCAGGCGCCATCGCGGCGCGCGCATCCGGGACGACGATCTGCGGCACGGCCGCGTCGACGGCCTGCTCGACCACGACGGCGACGGCACCGGCGGCGACGGCGGCCGGCGCGAAGTCGTGGCCGTCCGCGTGCGCGCCGCGGACGCAGAAGAACGCCGACCCCTGCTGCACGAGGCGGGCGTCGTACGCGAGGTCGACGATCTCGACCGGAGCGCGCCCGACGACGTCGACCGCCCCGACCGCGGCGGCGAGGCGCTCGAGATCCATCATCGCCCGGCGAGTCTACCGCCGCTCACGGGACCGCTAACGAACCTTCTGGTCGGGCGGTACCTCCAGGTACTGCAGGTCGAACGACGCGATCTGCGCGAACGCGGGAGCGGCGACGACGCCGCCGAAGATCGCCCGGGTGGGCTGGTCGACGCTGACGAGCACGACGAGGCGCGGGTTGCTCGCCGGCACCATCCCGACGAACGTCGCGACGTACTTGCCCGGCTCGTAGCCGTGCGGTCCAGGCTTCTGCGCGGTGCCCGTCTTGCCCGCGACGCTGTACCCGGGGATCTCCGCCGCCTGCGCGGTGCCGACGTCGGAGACGACGCCTTTCAGCATCTGGAGGAGCGTGCGGTCGACCCGCGGCGAGAGGATGCGGCGCGTCTTCGGCGGCGGCGGCTTCTCGCCCTGCACGTGGTCGACGAGATGCGGCTGCACCCACAGGCCCTTGTTCGCGATCGCGGCGTAGACCGACGCGAGCTGGATCGCGGTCACCGACACGCCTTGCCCGATCGGGACGTTGCCGATCGTCGAGCCCGACCAGTACGACGGCAGCAGGCCGGGGCTCTCGCCGGGGAAGTCGATGCCGGTGCGCTGCCCGAAGCCGAACTGCTTCATCCACTTCTTCAGGCGCGTCTCGCCGAGGAGCGTGCGCGCGATCGTCACCGTGCCGACGTTCGACGAGCGCTGCAGGATCTGCGACACGGTCATCGTCTCGGTGCCGCGCAGCTCGGCGTCGTGGATGCGGCGGTCGGCGACCTGGATCGAGTACGGAAGCTTGAACGGCGTCTGCGGCGTGACGAGATGCTCGGAGAGCGCTCCCGCGATCGTCACGACCTTGAACACGGAGCCCGGCTCGAACACGTCGGTGACCGCGTGGTTCGTCTGCAGGCCCTTCGTCCCCGAGGCGTTCGCGTCGTGCGTCGGCGCCTCGGCCATCGCGAGAATGCCGCCGGTTCTCGGATCGAGGACGATCGCCGTCGCGTGCTTCGCCGCCCCACTGCGCGATCGTCTGGCGCAGCACCTGCTCGGCGTTTGCCTGGATCGTGTGGTCGAGGGTCAGGAACACGGCCTTGCCCGGCCGCGCCGCCACCGTGTGCGCGACGCTGATCGCCTGCCCGAACGGGTCCTGGACCACCGTCTGCTCGCCGGGCTTGCCCGCGAGGCTCGAGTTCAGCTGCAGCTCGAGACCGGAGAGGCCGACGTTGTCGACGCCGGCGAAGCCGAGCACCGGCGCCGCGACCGAGTGCTGCGGATAGGTCCGGCGCTCCTCGCCGTAGAAGTGGAAGCCGACGAGCTTCTTCTGCGCGAGCGCGGCTGCCCGGTCGGGCGGCGCCTTGCGCTCGACGAACGAGAAGTGGGTGCGCTTCACGGTCAGCGCGCGGTACACGTCGATCACCTTCAGACCGAGCACGCGTGCGGCGGTCCTCGCCTCCGCCGTCGGGCGGCGAACCTCGTGCGGGTCGACGTAGATCGTGGTCGCCTGCTCGCCGAGCGCGAGCGGAGCGCCGGCGCTGTCGAAGATCGTGCCGCGTCCGGCCGGGATGACGACCGGGGCCTTCGTCTGCACCTGCCCGATCCGGGAGAGAGACGACGCCCGGACGGTGGAGATCCAGGCTGCACGGGCGAGGAGCGCCCCGAACGTGAGCAGGATGCAGAGGAGGAGCAGCCGGATCCGCGAGTTGACGACCCGCGTCACGCGGCTACCGGCCGAGATCGAGGTAGCTCGTCCCCGTGGCGGGCGCGGGCACGAGGCCGAGCCGGCGGGCCGTGCGCTCGATGAGGAGCGACGAGCCTGCGCTCGACACCTGCGACGCGAGCGTCTGGTTCTGCGCCTGCAGCTCGAGCTGCTGCTTCCCTAGCTGGTTGAGGCTCATGTTCACCCGGAGCACCGCGACGTTGAGCGCCACGACGCCGGCGAGCAGGACGGCGAACGCGGAGATCCAGAGGATCCCCCCGGTGAGCCGCAGCCCCTGCGCGCGCCGGCGCGCACGCGGCACCGATTGTGGCCGGGGGCGCGGACGGCGGACGGGCGGCGCGGCGACATCGGTCGCGAACCAGTCGACGGCGGCCATTACGCGAGCTCCTCGGCCCCGGCCTTCACCGCAGCGCGGAGGCGCGCGGAGGCGGCGCGGGGATTCGCGGCGATCTCGGCTTCGCTCGCCTTGATCGGCCGGCGCTCGATCGCGCGCAGCTCGGGCTCGTTGCCGCAGACGCAGACCGGGAAGTCGGGCGGGCACGTGCAGCCGCGCTCGCGGTCGCGCAGGAACTGCTTGACGATCCGGTCCTCGAGCGAGTGGAACGCGATCACGGCAAGCCGCCCGCCCGGCCGGAGCATCTCGAGGGCGGCGGGCAACGCCGCCTCGAGCGAGCCGAGCTCGTCGTTCACCGCGATGCGCAGGGCCTGGAAGACGCGCTTCGCCGGATGGCCCTCGCCGAACCGCGCGGGCGCCGGGATCGCGCCCTTGATCGTGTCGACGAGCTCGCCGGTGCGCTCGAACGGCTGCTCCTTGCGGCGGCGGACGATCGCGCGCGCAATCTGCTTGGCGTACCGCTCTTCGCCGTAGCGCCGGAAGATCGTCGTCAGCTCGCGTTCGGGCCACTCGTTCACGATCTCGCGGGCGGTGAGCTCCTGCGTCGTGTCCATGCGCATGTCGAGCGGGGCGTCGACCGAGTAGGAGAAGCCGCGCTCGGGACGGTCGAGCTGCATCGAGGAGACGCCGAGGTCGAGGAGGATCGCGTCGGCGCGAACGCCGTTGTCGGCGAGTTGCTCGAGCACGACGCCGAAGTCGCCGCGCAGCAGCCGCGCCTGGACGCCGGCGCGCTTCTCGAAGCGGTCGAAATAGGTTCGCGCCGTGGGATCGCGATCGATCGCGATCAGCTTCCCGCGCCCGTGCAGGTCGGCTGCGAGGAGCGTCGCGTGGCCGCCGGCGCCGAACGTCGCGTCGACGACGGTCTGCCCCGGCTGCACGCCGAGGCTCTCGCGAACCTCGTTCGCGAGGACGGGGACATGATCAGTCGCGCTGGGCTGCAAGACGTTCGGCAACATCTTCTGCACTCCCTTCGACTTCGGCGAGCTCGCGCTGCCACGCGGCGCGATCCCAGATTTCGAGGTGGTCGCGGACGCCCGCGACGACGACGTCGCGGCCGAGCTTTGCGTGCTCGAGCAGGGCGGCCGGAACGCTCACCCGCCCCTGCTTGTCGAGCTCTGCCTCCGCCGCGCCGGAGAAGAAGAAGCGCTGCATGCGGCGGCCCTCCTTGCTCAACGGGTCGAGCGTCGCGAGCCGCGTGTCGACGAGGCGCTCCCAGTCCGCGCGCGTGTAGGCGAAGAGGCAGCCGTCCATGCCGCGCGTCACGACGATCCCCTCGCCGAAGGCGTGCCGGAAGCGGGCCGGCAGCGTGAGCCGGTTCTTGTCGTCGAGAGTGTGGTCGTATTCGCCGAGGAGCATCGCGGGGCCGTTCCAATATCCTCCACTCTGCCCCACGATAAACCACTATCCCCCACTTGTCCACCCCGGAAGGGGGATCTGCGGGCGGCCCGGGCCGCGGGGGTCAGGGAGGCGGTCAGGGAGGCGCCCGGCGCGCGACCCGCGCCGCGTCGCCGAGCCCCCGGAGCGCGGACCAGGCCTCGGCGCGGTCCCGGTCGCGGAGCGTCCCGTGGAGCGCCCGGCCGGCCACGTCGACGTGGACCGAGGCGAGCCCGAGGCGGCGCTGGACCGGCCCCTCGACGAGGCGGAGGCTCTGCACCTTCTCGAGCGGCACCCAGACGGTGACGCGGCGCAGCCGGCCGCTGACCGTCACGACGGCGTCGTCGGACATCCCCCAGGCGAGGAAGCGGTAGCGGAGCGGGCTCTTCGCGAGCACCCGCCGCGGCGGCCGGCGGTCGGCCCGCGGCGGCTCCGGCAGCACGTGCTCGAGGAGCGTCCGGGCCTCGGTCGCGCCGGCCGACGGGAAGGAGCGCCCGGAGCTGGCCGCGCGTCGCCTCGCCCTCGCCCTTGCGCTTCTGGCGGCCGGCCAGGTCGACCTCGAGCCGGCACCAGCCGAGCAGCCGCCAGAGAACCGGCTCGACGAGCCGCACCGCCTGGACCCGGCCGTGCCGGATCGTCTCGTGGTTCAGCGCGACGAGGCCGGACCGCAGGCGCAGGCCGTCGTCCGCAGCCGCCACCGTGAGCTTGTACTCCTGGTTGAAGCGCCGCCAGACGACCGTGCCGAGGCCGATCACCTCGGCGACGCTGCCGCCGACGATCCCGCGCGCGGCCGAGGGCGCGAGGAACGCGCTCACGATCAGCCCGGCGAGGACGGCCTCTGCGGCGAGGCCGACGTCGCTGACGAGGATCGACGCGGCGAGCCGCCCCGTCGGCACGGAGGTGAGCACCCGCTCCTCGGCTGCAGCCGGCGCCTCGACCGTGCCCTCGCCGCCGTGCGCGAGAGCCAGCAGCCGGTCGCGCAGCGGCTCGGCCTCCCGCTCGTTCAGGTAGGCGAGCCGGGCGGTGCCGCCGCTCGCCCCGCCCATGCGCAACCGCAGCTCGGCGACCCTGAAGATGCGCGCGAGGCCGGGACGGACGATGTCGATCGCCTGCACCTGTGCGAGCGGGAAGCGCAGCGACTGCCGCTTCAGGAGGCCGGTCTCGATGCGGAGGTCGTCGCCGTCGATGCGCCAGCGCGTGACGAGCCAGCTGACGAGGCCGAGCAGGAAGACGACACCGACGATGCCGAGCTGGATGTACGACTGGCTGAGGCTCCGCCCGGCGAGCACGGCGGGCGCGAGCACGATGAAGATCGCGATCGTCCCGCGGCCCGCGCGCACGACCGGCGAGAGCGGATGGAGGCGCTGCCAGCCGGCGCCCGTCACAGGCCGGCTGCCTGGGCTTCCCCGAGCTCGGCGAGACGGTCGCGGACGCGTGCGGCCTCGTCTGCCGCGAGTCCCGGGATGCGAGCATCGCTCGCGGCTGCCGCCGTGTGCATGCGCACCGTTGCGAGCCCGAACGCCCGCTCGATCGGGCCGGCGGTCACGTCGATGAACTGCATGCGGCCGTACGGGATCACCGACAGGCGCGCATAGAGCACGCCTCGACGCACGAAGAGGTCGTCGTCGCGCTCGGCATACCCCCACGCGTGGACGCGGCGCGTGACGAACACCTGCGCCACCGCGCCGGCAACGAGCGCGGCGGCGCCCGCCGCGACGGCCACGAGCAGGCTCGTCTGCGCGAGCGTGCCGAAGAGCGCGGCGGCGGCGGCGATCGCGACGACGCCCGCTTCGAGCCGGCGCATCGTGAGCAGACGAGGCGACGGCGTCAGCCACGCAATGTCGGCGGCGGCCATTGCGCGCTCAGTATTGCGAGAGTAGGCTCGCGGGCGCGGCACCTGGTCTGCGGCGTCCCCAGAAGTGGAGGAGGCCCCGTATGACCACCCAGATGCACGTGACCGAGCAGCCGCTGAACGTCGTCCTGCGTCCCCGTTCGGTGGCAGAGCGCTCGTTCCGGAGCACGGTCCTCGCGCCCGGCTTCGAGCCCACGCCGAGCCTCGACCTGCAGTACCTCGGCGGCAAGACGCTGCCTGCGCTCGTCTATCGAATCGTCTACCTCGGCGACTGGGCGGAGGCCGAGCGGAGCTCGCTCGACGCCGCGCTCGCGGCCGCGATGAGCGACCCGGGCCTGAACGAGGTGCTCGCGCAGTACTTTCCCGACGCCGCCGTCACCGCGCGCTTCGAAGGCTCGCAGCTGCACGCCGGCGTCGTCCCGGCCAGCATCGACAAGGAGACGGTCGAGCCGTTCGTCGCGCAGCTCGACGGCGGCGCCGCCGACGTCGTCGTCTGCGTGGCGCTGCCGCGCGGCACCGTGCTGACGGAGGGAGGCGTGACGTCGGAGCAGGGGCTCGGCGGCTTTCACGGCTCCGTGCACGCGGGCGGGACGACGATCTACTACGCCGTCGCCGTCTACTCGGAAGGCACGAACGGCATCGTCGCGTTCACGGAGCCGTGGAAGAACGTCTGCGCCACGCTCTACCACGAGCTGCAGGAGGCGCGCACCGATCCCGACGTGGAGGATGCGATCCGCGCGGGCAACACGCCCGACGCCGCGAAGTTCCTCGGCTGGTACTCGCCCACCGGCGGCGAGATCGGCGACGTGCCGATCGCGGAGACGCACGGCGACATCCGGCTCGTGATGAAGGAGGTGCCTCTCGCCGCAGGGGGCACCGCGCCCGTTCAGCTGATGTGGTCCAACCGCGTCGGCGGGCCCGAGGGGCCGGCCGTGAGCTGACCCTCGTAGGCACCGCGGCCGGTGAGGACGGCGGCGCCGCAGCGTGCGCCGAAGGCGACCGCCTCGTCCATCGGCAGGCCGTCCGCGAGCGCGAAGGTGAGGCCGGCTGCGAAGCAGTCGCCGCAGCCGTACGCGTCCTGGACCGGGCCGGGCGGCGG
Organism: uncultured Actinomycetes bacterium; assembly: GCA_963831405.1. GTDB lineage: Bacteria > Actinomycetota > Thermoleophilia > Gaiellales > Gaiellaceae > Palsa-739. The sequence goes on along the minus strand of CAWHPX010000017.1, from coordinate 71,501 downwards.
CGCCGCACGAAACGGGCCGCCGGGCCGGATCCAGCCGCCGAGCGCGCCCGAGGTCGTGACGACCGTGCGCGGCCCGGGCTCGAGCTCGCCCGGCTCGACGCGCTCGGAGGCGTCCTCGCCGCTCCCGACGAGGACGTCGAGCCGTTCGGCGGCCCGCCGAAGCGTCGCGAGCTCGCGCGCGGTTGCGACGAGCACGCGCGACCGGCGCGCCTTGCGCAGCGCGGCCACGTCCCCGCTCACGAAGTACACCGCGTCGCAGCGACCGAGCTCCTCCCACGGCAGCGACGGATCGTCGCCCGCGGGCACCTGCTTGCGACCGAGCACGGTGATCGTGCGCTCGCCGTCCGCGTCGACGTACGTGAACGCGCGCCGTTGCGGCTCGCCCGCCGCGGCCGCGTGGACGGTCACGCCGCGCGACGTGAGCTCGTCGCGCGCCCGGCGGCCGCGCTCGTCGTCGCCGAGCGACGTGAAGAGATGCACCGCGCCGTTCAGGTTCGCGAGCTGCACGGCGGCGACGGCGCCGCCGCCTGCCGGCTCCTCCCACGTCTCGACGGCGTGGACGATCTCCCCCGGCTGCGGCACGTGCTCGACCCGGACGAACTCGACCCACTCCACGTGGCCGACGACCGCGAGGTTCATGCCTCACATCCCGGGGTCGGAGTACGTTTCACCAATCGAATGATCCCGCCCTTCGAGACCTTCTACGAAGCCCACCGCGACGAAGTCTTCCGGTTTCTCGGCCGGCGGCTCGGCCGCGAGCGGGCGGAGGACGCCTTCCAGGAGACGTTCCTCCGCGCCCTCCGAGCCTATCCTCGACTCGAGCACGGCGACCATCTGCGCGCCTGGGTCTTCACGATCGCGAGTCGGATCGTCGTCGACGACGCCCGCAGGCGGCGGCCGCAGGACGAGCTGCCGGAGCTCGGCGCCGAGGACAGCCTGCCGGCGTTCGAGGACCTCGCCCCGCTCACGGACGACCTGCCGCCGAAAGAACGCGCGGCCGTGGTGCTGCGGTACGGCTACGACCTCGGGTACGACGAGATCGGCGCCGCCCTCGGATCGACCGAGCAGGCGGCTCGGCAAGCTGCGTCGGCGGGAGTGCGCCGGCTGCGAAAGGAGCGACAGTGACCGTCTCCCCCTCTCTCGACGAGCGCTTCCGCGCCGCAGCGGCTGCCGCGGATCTGCTCGACGTCGCCTTCGACGTCCTCGACGACACGCCGATCGGCCCGCTGCTCGTCGGCGTGACCGACCACGGTGTCTGCCGCATCAGCTTCGACGCCGACCCGGAGCATCACCTGGAGCTGCTCGCACGGCAGTTCGGCCCGCGCGTGCTGCGCTCGTCGAAGCCCGTCGACCGTGTGCGGCTCGAGCTCGACGAGTACTTCGCCGGCCGCCGGCGCCGCTTCGACGTCGCGCCGGACGTGCGGTTCCTGCCGGCGTACCACCAGGCGGTGCTCGAGGAGCTCGCACACGTCGAGTACGGGACGACGACGACCTACGGCACGCTTGCGGCGCAGGCGGGCAACCCGCGGGCCGCCCGCGCCGTCGGCACGGTCATGCACCGCAACCCGATCCCGATCGTGCTGCCGTGCCACCGCGTGGTCGGAGCGTCGGGCAGCCTCACCGGGTATGCCGGTGGGCTCCAGCTCAAGGAGCAGCTGCTGCGCCTCGAGGGTGCGATTCTCTGACGGCTACGGTCGTACGCCGTAGCGGACGGCGAGCACGAGGAGCACGCCTGCCGCAGCCAGCGTGAGGCCGCCGAGCAGCTGGCCGAAGCGGCGGGCGAAGGGCGTCATCGCACCGACGAAGAGTGCGGCCCCGGCGACCGCGGCGAGCGCGCCCGCGAGCTCCTCGAGCCGCAGCGTGTCCGTGTGGTTGAAGCTGATCGCGAGGAGATGCATGGGTCGATCCTAGACCGGCCGGAGGCCGTCGAGGGCGAAATCGAGGTAGCGGCGCCAGGAGCCGGGCGGCGCCGACCGGGCGACGCCGAGCAGCACGATCGGGACGTCGTCGACCGTGACGTCCTCGCGGACCTCGCCGTCGGCCTTCGCGCGCTCGAGCAGCTCCGAGACGAGGAGCCGTGCTTCCGCCTTCGCCTGCTCGAGCTCCGGCCGCTCGAAGACCGCGCAGTCGACGGCGTCGCAGAGGCCGCGATCGGCCATGTGGACGGCGGTCGCCTCCGTCATGAACGACCGGAACGAGGAGGCGCTTCGGGCGAGCTCGCTGATCTCGTGCACCCGGTCCTCGAGGATCGCTGCGAGCAGGTCGTCCTTCGTCGGGAACCGCCGGAAGATCGTCGCGACGCCGACGCCGGCGCGCTCGGCCACCTCCGCGACGCCGGCCGTCATGCCGTGCTCGGCGAAGACGCTGCGCGCGGCCTCGAGGACGAGGCCGCGATTGCGCTCGGCGTCGGCCCGAAGGGTGGTCACGCCGCGACCGGGAGCCCGTCCTCCTCGGCGGCGGCCTCCTGGATCCCTTCCACGTCGCGGCGCCGGATGAGCGATGCGAGGACGACGATCGCCACTGCCATCAGCGCCGCCCCGATCAGGAATGCAAGGTGGTACCCGCTGACGAGCGCCGCGTCGTGCCCGAGCGCATTCTCGCGATGACTCGTCCGCGTGGCGGCGAGCGTCGAGAGCACGGCGAGCCCGAGCGCGCCGCCGATCTGCTGCGCGGTGTTGAAGAGACCGGACGCGAGGCCGGCGTCCTCCGACGGGATGTTCGTCGTGGCGAGGAGCGTCACCGGCACGAACGTGAGGCCCATGCCGATCGAGGTGACCATCACTGCCGGGAAGAGCTCGCCGATGTACGAGCCGCTGAGCGACAGCTGCGTGTAGAGCAGCATGCCGACCGTTGCGATCGAGAGGCCGGTCAGCGTGACCGCACGCACGCCCACCCGCTTGATGAACGTCTGCGCGAGCGTCGCGCCGATCACGATCCCGAGGGTGAAGGGCAGGAACGCGAGGCCGGCCTGGATCGGGCTGTAGCCGCGCAGCTGCTGCACGTAGAGCGATGCGAAGAAGAAGCTCGCGAAGAGACCTGACGCGACGAGCAGCATCGCCGAGTTCGACGCGCTGAGCGAGCGCGTGCGGAAGATGTCGAGCCGGATGAGCGGTGCGCGCGAGCGCAGCTCGACCGCGACGAACGTCACGAGCAGTGCAACCGCTGCGAGGAAGAGGCCGATGGTCTTGCCGGACGTCCAGCCGTACGTCTCCGCCTTGACGATCGCGTAGACGAGCACGAGCAAGCCGCCGGTGACGGTGACCGCGCCGGCCACGTCGCTCGTCTCGGGCTTCTCGTCGCCGACCTGGTTCGAGATCATCCGCAGCGCGAGGAGCGCGGCGGCGATGCCGATCGGCAGGTTGATGAAGAAGACCCAGCGCCACGAGAGCGTCTCGGTGAGGACGCCGCCGAGCAGGAGGCCGGCGGCGCCGCCGCCGGCTGCGATGGCGCTCCACACGCCGAGCGCCTTCGTGCGCTCCGCGCCGTCGCGGAAGGTCCGCGTCACGATGGCGAGCGCCGCCGGCGAGACGAGCGCCGCGCCCAGGCCCTGGACGGCGCGGCCGCCGACGAGCATGCCGGAGGAGGTCGCGATGCCGTTCACGAGCGAGGCGCCGGTGAAGAGGACGAGCCCGGCGATGAAGAGCCGCTGCGTGCCGAAGAGGTCGGCTGCGCGGCCGCCGAGCAGCAGGAACCCGCCGAAGACGAGCGTGTAGGCGTTGACGATCCACTGGAGGCCCGTCGGCGAGAAATGGAGGCCTTTCTCGATCGTCGGCAGTGCGACGTTCACGATCGTCGCGTCGAGGATGACCATGAACTGCGCGACGCAGACGAGGCCGAGGACTGCCCAGCGGTTCGGTGCGGTAAGACTCATCGAGCGAACGTCTCCTTCGGGTCGATTGCAGCCAACCTAGCGAGAAACGGAACGTACGCTCCGGTTATTCCCATGGATTCGAGCGCCCTCCTCCGCCTCTTCGACCGCCAGATGCGCCGGGACGCGGCCTTCGGCGACCCCGGCGTCCGCGTCGAGCGCGACGAGCGGATCGTCCTCGTCTCCGGCGAGGACGACGAGAGCTGGAGCGCCGTCATCTGGTCGGATCTCGACGAGTCGACCGCCGACGAGGCGATCGCGCGGGCGGCCGCGCGGCTGCGCTCGCTCGGGCCCGAGAGCGAGTGGAAGCTCTACGCCCACGACCGGCCGGCCGACCTCGGCGCGAGGCTCCTCGCCGCCGGCCTCGAGCCCGGCGCCGAGGAGGCCGTGCTCGTCGCGGAGCTCGCCGAGCTCGGCCCCGAGCCCGAGCTGCCGCCCGGCGTCGAGCTGCGCGTCGTGACGAGCGCGGGGGACGTCGCCGCGGTCGCCGAGGTCCAGGCGGAGATCTTCGGCGGCGACCACGGCGGGATCGGGCGCCTGCTCCTGCGCGCGCTCGAGCACGATCCGCCGCCGGTGCTCGGCGTCGTCGCCCTCGCCGGCGGAGCACCCGTCTCGGCTGCCCGGGTCGACTTCAACGAGGGCTCGGACTTCGCGAGCATCTGGGGCGGCGGCACGCTTCCGGCCTGGCGCGGCCGAGGCCTCTACCGCGCGACGGTCGCGCTGCGCGCCCGTCTCGCGCGCGAGCGCGGCTACCGCTATCTGCAGGTCGACGCACTGCCGACGAGCAGGCCGATCCTCGAGCGGCTCGGCTTCGTCCAGCTGACGACGACCACGCCGTACCGCGCGGCCCCGCCGGACGCTCAGACCGCCGGCCGCAGCTTGTAGCCCACCCCCCACGCGTTCACGACCCAGCCCTCGAGGCCCGCGGCCTCGAGCTTGCAGCGCACCCGCGACGCGTGCGACTCGACCGTGCGCGTCGGCGCGAAGTGCCGGTAGCCCCACACGTCGCGCAGCAGATGCTCCCGCGTGAACACCCGGTCGGGATCGGAGGCGAGCTTCACGAGGAGCGCGTACTCCTTCTGCGAGAGCGCGACGTCGTGCCCGCGCGCGAGCACGCGCCGCGCAGCCCGGTCGATGACGAGATGACCCAGGTCGACGAGCTCGCTGCGCGGCGGGCAGCGGCGCAGCAGCGGCGCGGATGCGCGCGACGAGCTCCTCGTAGACGAACGGCCGCGCGAGATAGTCGTCGCAGCGCTCGAGAGCGCGAACCTTCGCCTCGGGGTCGGAGCGGCCGAGCACGATCACCGGGCAGTCGGGGACGCGGCACCAGTCGAGCGCCTCCGGGTCGCCGAGCACGAAGACGTCGGGCTCCGTCGAGCGCGGCAGCTTCTCGGTGCGACTCGAACGCGAGGACGTCGAAGCCGTCGCTGCGCAGCTGCTTCTCGAGGAAGCCGCGCATCGTCGGCTCCGGTTCGGCGAGCACGAGTGCAGTCATGCGCGCGACCGTAGTCGCGGCGCGACACCGCCGCCAGATGTCCATTCGCGCGGATGTGTGACGAGTTGTCTACAAGCGGCCGGAGCGGACGACGCCCCAGAGGAGCCACATGCCGAGCACGGTCGACATGGCGAAGCCGAGCACCGAGACGAGGTTCACGCCGAGGAGGTGCGGGCCGCCCTTCGCGAAGATCGCCGATCAGGCTCGAGCCGATCAGCCCGCCGACCACGATGAGCGCGACCACGAGCCGGTTGAACACGCGCTGCGATCTGCTCGAGGAAGTCGTCGAGCCCCTTGTGCACGAAGCCGACCTCGACCTGCCCGTCGCGCACCTGCTCCATCAAGTCGTGCCACTGATACGGAGCCTCACGGAGGACCTGCGCGTACGCGATCGCGTCGCGGCGGGCGCGCTTCGCGACGCGGTGCGGCGTGAAGCGCTCGATGCAGGAGACCGCGGGCGTACGGACGTGCGACCTCGAAGACGTTGAAGTCCGGATAGAGCTCGATGCCGACCGACCCGAGCGTCGCGATCGCCCGGTCGAGCAGCAGGTACCGCGTCGGCAGGTGCAGGTTCATCGAGTAGATCAGCTGGAACGCCTCGCGGATCACCTGGATCGGGTCGATCTCGCTGAGGCTCGCGCCGTAGTAGCGGTAGTAGATCTCGCGCAGCTCCGCGCGGAACTCCTCCTCGCGCTCCTTCGGATAGCGCACGCCGAGGTCGGCGAGCCGCTTGGGCAGGATGTCGACGTTCTCCTGCGCGGCGTCGATGAACATGCCGCGTCAGCTTCGACATGTCGTCGTCGCTGAGCTTCCCGACGGCGCCGAAGTCGACGAGGCCGATCGTTCCCGCCTCCTCGAGCACCATGATGTTCGCCGGGTGCGGGTCGCCGTGGAAGAAGCCGTGACGGAAGATCATCGCCATCCACGTCTCGGCGATCCGGTACGCGAGGTCGCGGCGCTCCTCGAGCGACAGCGGCAGCGTGTCGATGTCGGCGAGCTGCGTCCCCTCGAGCCACTCGAGCGTCAGCACGCGCGCGCGGGTGTACGTCCAGTAGACCTTCGGCACGCGCACGTGCGGATCGCCGGCGAAGTTGCGGTGGAAGGTCTGCGCGTTGCGGCCCTCGAGGCGGTAGTCGAGCTCCTGCCGGATCTGCCGCGCGAACTCGTCGACGAGCTGCGTGCGCGTCGATGAAGTCGAGCGCGCGCACGCGCTCCTTCACGAGCTTCGCCGCCTGGTAGAGCAGCTCGAGGTCGGCCTCGATCTGCCGCGGCGCGCCCGGACGCTGCATCTTGACGGCGACGAGCTTGCCGTTCGGGAGGGTCGCTCGATGCACCTGACCGATCGACGCCGCGGCGACGGGCTCCGGGTCGAACGTCGAGGAAGAGCCGGTCGATCGAGTTGCCGAGGTCCTCCTCGATCACGCGCTCGGCCTGCTCGAACGGGAACGGCCGTACGTCGTCCTGGAGGCCGCGCAGCTCGACGATGATGTCGGGCGGCACGATGTCGGGACGCGTCGAGAGCAGCTGCCCGAACTTCACGAACGTCGGGCCGAGCTCGTCGAGCAGCTCCCGCAGGTGCTGGCCGCGCGCCGACGAGCCCTCGTCGTAGAGGCCGGCGAGCCGCGTCTCCGCCGACCGTCCGGGCAGCAGGTCGGTGAGCTTGTGCGCCTCGAGGAAGTAGCCGAAGCCGTGCCGCACCATCACCTGCGCGATCTCCGACAGGCGGCCGAGGCTGCGGGTGGCGGGCTGGGCCATCGCTAGGCAGTGTGACACGGGCACGCGCCTGCGCCAGGGCGCAGGCGGCGTCGAGGAGCTGCTCGACGTGCAGATACGCGAGCCCGACGAGCGGCAGGTCGGTCAGCCGCTCGACGCAGAGATAGCGCGTCCGCCACTCCGGGATGGAACTTCCGGCTGAACGAGTGCAGGCGCTCGAGCTGGAAGACGTTGTCGGCCGCGAGGAGCGCCCGCCGCAGCACGCGGCGCGGCAGCGTGACGGCACGCTCGGGCGAGAGGAAGTCGGTGAGTGCGCAGAAGTTGAGCGACACCTCGGTCGCGGCGCAGTCCTTCGCCCACAGCGAGCGTCTCGACGACGAGGAACTCGGTGAGCCCGTTCGGCGTCCCGCGGCGGCGGCGCATCGTGCTGAGCGACCAGCCGCCGCCGGCCGGCGAGGGCGCGAGGTGGAGGAAGCCGCCGACGGAGCCGTCGCCCGCCGTCGCGACCGCGAAGCAGGTGCCCGTCGCGAAGAGGTCGTCCATCGCCATCGAGAAGCCGCGCTCGACCTGGTTGCCGCGCCATGCGGCGGAGACCGCGTCGAGCTCCGCGCGCAGCTCGGCGTCGACCTCGTCGGCGGTGACGACGCGAAACGCTGTACCCGGCCTTCGTCAAGCGCGAGACCGACTGGCGCACCTTCCGGATCGAGCGCCCCTCGAGCGAGAACTCGGCGGGCCGCAGAACGGCCTCGTCGCCGATCGGGATCGCGCGCATCCCGAGCTGCTGGTAGCGCGGCAGGTGCTCGGAGGACGCGCCGACGATCGGCGAGCCGCCAGCCGCGCGCGTGCGCGACGCGTCGGAACTCGGCGAGCAGCGCGTCGAACTCCGCCTCGTCCCCGACCGGGTCGCCGCTGACGAGCGCCGCGCCGCCGACGACGCGGTAGGCGAGGAACGCCCGCCGCGTCGGCGAGAAGAAGAAGCTCTTGTCGCGCCGCAAGCGAGAAGAACGAGAGGCTGTCGCGGCCGTACCGCTCGACGAGCTCGCGGGCGAGCCGCCGCTCCCCCACCGTCTGCGCGACCGCCTGCGAGAGCGGGCGCAGCCAGAGGAAGAGCGCGTAGAAGCCGGCGAGGATGCCCGCGGCGGCGAAGACGTCGCCCAGCCGCTCGGGCAGCTCGTGCGCCGCGCAGCTCGATGCCGAGCGTCAGGGCGGTCGCGGCCGTCGCGGCGAAGGCGAGGACGACGAGCGGCTGCACGCGCCGTGGGGTCGCCCGGCACGACGAAGCGCCGCCGGTAGCGCAGGAGGGCCGCAAGCAGGACGAGCGAGATCGTCGCCTCCTCGAAGTCGAGGCCCTTCGCGAGATGCGCGACCGCGGAGGCGACGACGACCGCCACGGCGAGCTGCCAGGCGCGCCGGCGCCGACGCGCGAGCGAGCGCGACATGAAGACGAGGGCGATCCCGAACGCGAGCGCGAACACCCGCGCAGCCGTCGGCACGCCGGGGGGCAGCACACCCTGGACGAGGTCGTAGCGGTTCGCGAGCTCGGGCGTCAGCGCCGAGGCGATCCCGATCGCGCCGACGAACGCCGCCGCCCAGGCGAGCACGGACTCCGGCTTCGGCCGGCGTTCACCCATGCGGTCAGGGTACAACCCGTTCATGGCGCTCCCTCGCTGGATCACGGCTTGCTCTTCCTCACGGCCGTCGCGCTCGTACCTTGGACCCTCTGGCTGACGTTCTCCTTGCCGTCGAGGCACGTCACCGACCACTACGACCTGGCCTGGGTCGGGTTCGACGTCGCTCTCGTCTTCATGTTCGCCGTCACCGCGCGTGCCGGGTACCGGGGCTCGCGCATGCTCGTCCCGTTCGCGGCCGCGACCTGCGCCCTCCTCGTGTGTGACGCCTGGTTCGACGTCGTCACGTCGACGCCTGGCGAGCGCCTCGAAGCGGGCCTCGAGGCCGGTCTCGCCGAGCTGCCGCTCGCGGTGCTCTGCGCCTTCGTCGTCTACGACGTCGAGAGGGTGAGCGCGTCGGTCACCCGGCTACGGCGCCGGTTAGGTCGTCGCGCGCCTCGACGAGGCGCAGGCGATGCTCGAGCTGCGCGACGCGGAGCTCGAGCTCGTCGAGGTCGTCGCGGGTGACGAGGTTCAGCTCGTCGATGAGCGAGCGCAGCAGACCCACCGTCTGCTCCGACAGCTTCGCGCGGCTGCCGCGCACGCGGGCCGGAAGCTCGACGAGGAGCTCCTCGACGACGTCGAGGATCCGGTCGCTACCGCGCGCGGCCATGCGGCCTCGTGTTACGCCGCTGGCGCCGCTTCTCGCGGCGCGCCTGCGCGTCGGGCGCAGACGGCGACGCCTGCACGACGTCGACGAGCTCCGGCGTCGGCTCGGCCGCGAGCGCCTGCTCGGAGGCCTGCAGGGCCGCCGTGCCCGCGTCGCTGCGGCGGCCACGGCCGGCGGCGGCGAGCGCGGCCTCGTCGTCGCCCGCGAACCGCCGCCGCTTGGCGTACTCCGGCTCCCGCTCCTTCGAGATGCAGAGAAGCGGAGCGGCGATGAAGATCGACGAGTACGCGCCGGAGATGACGCCGACGATGAGCGCAAACGCGAAGTCCTTGAGCGTCGCGCCGCCGAGCACCTCGAGCGCCACGACCGGCAGCAGCGTGATGAACGTCGTCGCGAGCGAACGGCGGATCGTCTCCCACAGCGAGACATTCGTGATCGTCGCGAACGACTGCCGCCGCATCAGCGGGATGTTCTCGCGCACACGGTCGAAGATGATGATCGTGTCGTAGATCGAGTAACCGAGGACGGTCAGCACAGCCGCAACCGTTGCGACCGACACCTCCTTGTACGCAATGGAGTAGACGCCGACGGTGATCACGATGTCGTGCAGCATCGCGACGATGACGGGGACCGCGAACTTCAGGTCGAAGCGCAGCCCGATGTAGATGACGATCAGGACGAGCGAGACGAGGATCCCCCAGATCGCGTCGAGGGCGATCTGGTGCCCGAAGCTCGCGGAGACGTTCTTCGTCCCGGCCGCGTACGCGCCGACCTTCGTCTGGAGATCCTGCTGGAAGGCGTTCTGCTGCTTCGGGTTGAGCGACCGCGTCCGGACCTGCCACGTCAGGTACTGGTCGCCGTTCACCGCCTTGCCGCGGCCCTGCACGATCGCGTCGGGCCGGCCGACGTCGGGCCCCGCGGCGATCTGGCGGATCTGGTCCGTCGTGTAGCCCTGGTGCGTCTTGAAGGTGACCTGCGTGCCGCCCTTGAAGTCGATGCCGAGGTTGAGCCCGCGGACGCCGAGCGAGACGGCGCCGGCGACGATGATCACGCCCGAGATCGCGAACCAGAGGTAGCGGCGCTTCATGAAGTCGATCTGCAGCCATTTCGCGGTCTGCTGCCCGTGCGCGCCCATGAAGCGCGGGTTGTCGAACCACCGGAAGCCGCTCAGCAGGTGCAGCAGCGCACGCGTCGCCGCCACCGCGGTGAGGAGCGAGATGACGGTGCCGATGAGCAGGAAGAGCGCGAAGCCCTTCACGGACGCGACCGCGATGAGGAAGAGGACGAGCGCGGTGATTGCGGTGACGACGTTCGCGTCGAGGATCGTGTGGAAGCCCTTGCCGTAGCCGGCCGAGATCGCGGCGCGCACGGACTTCCCGGCGCGCACCTCTTCCTTGATGCGTTCGAAGACGACGACGTTCGCGTCGGCGGCGACGCCGATCGTCAGGATCAGGCCGGCGAAGCCCGGCAGCGTCAGCGCGACGCCGGAAGAGGAGGATCGCGGCGTAGTAGAAGAGCGCGTAGATCGCCGAGGCCGAGCACGGCGACGAGGCCGAGGAAGCGGTAGAGCACGAGCAGGAAGACCGCGACGAGGACGAGGCCGACGAGGGCGGCGTGCCACGCCTGCGTCAGCGAGTCCTTACCGAGCGTCGCCGAGACGTCGGTGCGCTCGATCTGCTTGAAGCTCACCGGCAGCGCACCGGTCTGCAGGACGAGCGCGAGATCCTTCGCCTCCTTGATCGAGCCGCCCTGGCCGAGGTCGATCTCGGCGTTCGGGCCGGGGATCCCGTCCGGGTTGCGCTTGAAGTCGATGTACGGCGTCGACTCGAGCTGGCCGTCGAGCACGATCGCGAAGTGCTGCGCGTAGTTCGTGTAGTCGCCCTGCTGGCCGGCGGCGCCGAAGCGGAGCTTGCCGCGGTCGGCCTCCGCCTTCGTGATCTTCTGGAACTGGTCGGAGCCGTGGTTCGTGAACTGGAGCGTCACGATCGGGCCGCCGGTCTGCCCGAAGTCGGCGCGCGTGCCCGAGAGCACGAGATCGCGGCCGGTCATCTCGGGGACGGGGCCTTGCCCGTTCGGCTGGCCGTCGGGGTAGTACTTCATCAGGTAGTAGTAGGTGCCGGTCGGCGAGGCGGCCGTCGCGCCGATGCAGCCGGTCGCGGCCGGGCAGCGAACGACGAGCCGGTGCGCCGGCACCTTCAGCACCTCCGCGCCCGCCGGCACCTTCCCGCCGTACTTCTTCAGGAGCTCCGTCACGGTCGGCGCCTGCGTGACGAGGGAATGCGTCGTCGTCGTCGTCGGCTTTCCGCCCTTCTTCGACGGCTTCTTCGTGACCGTCTTCGACTTGAAGAGGTAGTAGCCCTCGGGCTCTCCCTTGGCCGCCTGCGCCTGCACCTGCTTGAGGAGCGCGTAGAGGCTCGGGGTCGCGACGACGTTCTGGTTCGCGTCGAGCGACGGCCCGGTCACGTCGGCCTCGAAGTCGAAGAGCTGCAGCTGCGCGGTCTTGCCGATCAGCGCGGCCGCGGCCGCCGGGTCGTGGACGCCGGCGAGCTGGATGACGATCTGGTCCTTGCCCTGCTTGCGGATCTCCGGCTCGGACACGCCGAGCTTGTTGATCCGGGACTGCATGATCGAGATCGACCGGTCGAGGTCGTCGGGCGTGAGCGTGTGCCCCTTCGGCGGCACGGCCCGCAGCACGACCTCGAGGCCGCCCTGCAGGTCGAGCCCGAGCGTCGGCTTCTTGTAGACCGGCGAGCCCGGGATCGCGAGCAGAAGCGCGCCCACGAGGGCCGCCACGATCGCGCCCATCAAGATGAGGTACTTCCGGCGGTCGCTCACGAGTCGGGAAAGGGTAGCCGCCCTACGTGCCGGGAGTTGGGCCGGCCGGGGATTCGAGCTCGTCCGGCGCGGATTCCTCGGTCTCGGCGTCGATCACACCGGCGATCGCGCGGCGGGCGACCCGGACGTCGAGCTCGGGCGCGATCCGGACGAGCACCTCGTCGTCGCGCACCTCGCGGATCTCGCCGTACAGCCCTCCCGCGGTGACGATCTCGTCGCCGACCTTCACCTCGGCGAGCATCCGCTGCTGCTCGAGCTGCCGGCGCTTCTGCGGGCGCACCAGCACGAAGTAGAGAAAGCCGAACGCGATGATGATCAGGAAGAAACCGAAGCCGCCCACTTACCACTCCACCGGTTGCCGGGTCAGGCGCGAGAGCGCGTCGTCTCGCCAGCTCTCGAACGCGCCGCGCTCGATCGCCTGTCGCGCATCGCGTACGAGGTCGATCAGGAAGCGCAGATTATGCAGGCTGAGGAGCCGGATCCCGAGAATCTCCTGCTGGTTCACGAGATGCCGGATGTACGCGCGGCTGAAGCGCGTGCACGCCGGGCAGCCGCAGCCCTCGTCGAGCGGGCCCGGGTCGCGCGCGAAGCGGGCGTTCCGGAGGTTGAGCCGGCCCTCGAACGTGAGCGCGCTGCCGGTGCGGGCGGTCCGCGTCGGCAGCACGCAGTCGAACATGTCGACGCCGCGCGCGATCACCTCGATCACGCCCTCCGGGTCGCCGATGCCCATGAAGTACCGCGGCTTGTCGCCGGGCAGGAATGCGGCCGCGTGCGAGGTCGCCTCGAACATCGGCGTCGCGCTCCTCGCCGACGCTCAGGCCGCCGATCGCGTAGCCGTCGAAGTCGAGCGGCACGAGCTCCTCGCTCGAGCGGCGGCGCAGCTCGGTGTCGAGGCCGCCCTGCGTGATCGCGAACCGCAGCTGGCCCTGCGCGCGGGGCAGGTCGCGCTGCCGCTTGGCCCAGAGCGTCGTGCGGCGCACCGCCTCCTCGAGCTCGAAGCGCGGCACGCCGGCGGGCGGGCAGATGTCGAGGCACATCGCGACGTCGGAGCCGAGGCGGAGCTGGATCGCCGCCGCGAGCTCCGGTGTGAAGCGCGCCGGGCTGCCGTCGTAGACGGAGCGGAACGTGACGCCGTCGTCGTCGGACGCGAGCAGCGTGTCGCGCAGCGAGAAGACCTGGAAGCCGCCCGAGTCGGTGAGGATCGGGCCGTCCCAGGACATGAACGCGTGCAGGCCGCCGAGCTCGGCGATCAGCTCGTCGCCGGGCCGGAAGTGCAGGTGGTACGTGTTGCCGAGGACGATCTGCGCGCCGAGCGCGCGCAGCTCGTCGGGGTCGACCGTCTTGACCGTCCCCTTCGTGCCGACGGGCATGAACGCGGGTGTCTGCACGTCGCCGTGCGCGGTGTGCAGGATGCCGGCCCGCGCGTCGCCGTCGCGCGCGACGAGTGTGAACGCGCTCATGCGCTCTCGAACCAGTCGTGGACGCGGGCGGCGACCTCGGCGTCGCGCCGGCCGTCGGCCGGGAGGCCGAGCTCGTGCGCGCGGATCCGGCCGAGCTCGGCGACGAGCGCCTCGCGCGAGGCACGGCTGCCGAGCAGCGTCGCCACGCGCGTCGCGTGCGGCTCGTACTCGTCGAGCAGCGTCGCGAGGTCGCGCTCGCCCCGGTCGCGCCAGAAGTCGCGCCACTCGGTCGCGCTGCGGGTCCTCACAGGATCAGCATCGCATCGCCGAAGGAGTAGAAGCGGTAGCGCTCTTCGACGGCGAGCGCGTAGAGGCGTCTCGTCTCGTCGATCCCCGCAAACGCCATCACGAGCGCGAGGAGCGTCGAGCGCGGCAGGTGGAAGTTCGTGAGCAGGGCGTCGACGCGCCGGAAGTCGAAGCCGGGGGTGATGAAGAGCTCGGTCCGGCCGGCGAGCGGCGCTCCCGCGGCGAGGGTCTCGAGGACGCGGGTCGTCGTCGTGCCGACGGCGAGCACGCGCGCCGCGGCCTCGATGCGCCGCCAGGCCTCGGGCGCGACGCGGTAGCGCTCGCCGTGGATGCGGTGCTCCTCGAGGGTCGGCTCGGCGACCGGGCGAAACGTGTCGAGGCCGACATGGAGGGTGACGCGCTCGGTGTCGAGCCGGGCGAGCAGCTCGTCCGTGAAGTGGAGGCCCGCGGTCGGGGCGGCGGCGGAGCCGGCGTCGCGCGCGTACACCGTCTGGTAGCGCTCCGGGTCGGCGAGCGGCGCGGTGATGTACGGCGGCAGCGGTGTCACGCCGTGGGGCTCGCCGTCGAGCCGCAGGCGCCAGCGGCCTTCGCCGAGATGCTCGACGAGCTCGACCGGCCCGTAGCGGCGCCCGGGCTCGAGGCGGCGCGTCGGCCTCGCGAGGCCTTCCCAGAGGTCGCCGTCGATCCGCTCGAGGAGGAGCACCTCGCCGCGCGGCGAGTCGATCGGGATGCGTGCGGCGACGACGCGCGTGTCGTTCAGGACGACGAGCTCGCCGTGCAGCTCCCCCGGCAGGTCGGCGAAGCGCCGGTGGCGGACGGCGCCGGTCGCGCGGTCGTAGACGAGGAGCCGCGAGGCGTCGCGCCGCGCCGCCGGCTGCTGCGCGATCAGCTCGGACGGCAGCTCGTAGTCCAGCGCAGCGATGTCCATCGCGGGCCACGGTAACCCGAGCCGCCGACCCGTCACGGAAGCGTCACGTCTCTGTCACGTCTGACATCGAGACAGTGTCCGTTCCGCCGCGCTTTGCGGCGGGTGCAGGCGGTTCCCCCACCCTCGTCTGACGACGGGCGCTGTCCGATCGGGGCGATAGCCTCGCCCGTGATGGATCCCGACGCGATCAAGCGGGCCCAGCAGCGCATCGATCGGGCCGCCTCCGGGCGGGTCGAGCCCGCGCAGCTCGACGCGACGCTCGAGCGGGCGCGCGAGCAGGTCGAGGCCCTCGCCGCCACGGCCGCCGAGCTCGAGTCGACCCTGCCGAGCCGCGTCGGCGACGCGGTGCAGGACGGCCTCCGCGCGCAGGTGCTCCCGGTCGGGCGCAACCTCGCAGAGATCCGCGGCCTGATGAACCAGCTCGTGCGCCGCCTCGAACGGGTCGAGGGCGACCTCCTCTCCGAGCGGCACGCGCGCGTCGACGACCTCGCGCTCCTCGTCGATCTCGTCGCCTCGGGCTGGCGCAGCGTCGAGCAGCGGCTGGCGCGCATCGAAGAGCGCGTCACCTCCGACGACGCCGTCGTCTACCGCATCGACCGCCAGGCCTCGTAGCCCTCGGCCGCCCTCCCGGCTCGGCCCCGCGCCTATGGGCCTTTCGGCCTATTGAATTCCCGGCGGACGCGCTGTAACACGTGATGCTTGAGGCAGTCAACCGGGGTCACGTGAGGAGGCAGACATCCAATGTGTTCGCTACGACGCAGACTCCGCCTGCTGAGCCTTGCTCTGCCGGTCTCGGCGGCAATCGCCGTCTGCTGCAGCAGCTCCATCGCCACGGCCGCGAGCGCCTCGGCAGCGCAGGCACACGCATCTCGTAACCCCCTCTCCGGCACATGGTCGGGGCGGTACAGCGGCGCGTACCACGGGTCGTTCACCCTTCACTGGACAGAGTCGGGATCGAAGTTGACCGGAACGATCAAGCTCTCGAACCCGAAGTCCCAGCCGAACGTCACGGGCACGGTGCACCGCACCACCATCCGCTTCGGAACCGTCGGCTCGGCGGCGATCACCTACTCGGGCTCGGTGTCGGGCAAGTCGATGTCGGGCACCTATCAGACTCCGGGAGGCGGTGGCTCGTGGAGCGCCCACAAGACCTCGTCCTGACCCGCGCGCTTCCCGCGGCTTCCTAGGTCGCCGGCAGCACGAGCTCGAAGCGGCTCCCCCGCCCCGGCTCGCTCACGAGGTCGATGCGGCCGCCGAGCGCGACCGCGAGCTCCCGCGCGATCGCGAGGCCGAGCCCCGTGCCCCCGCCGTCGCGCGACCAGAACGGCCGGAAGATCCGCTCGCGTTCGGCGGCGCCGATCCCGGGCCCCGTGTCGGCGACCGTGACCGAGACCGACCCGTTCTCGGCCGAGAGCGTCATCGCGACGGTGCCGCCCTCGGGCGTCCAGCGGAACGCGTTCGAGAGCAGGTTGACGATGATCTGGAGCACGCGGTCGCCGTCGGTCAGGATCACCGGCTTCGCCACCACGTCCAGCCGGTAGTCGATCGAGCGCTTGCGCGCCTCCTCGCCGAACGCCGCGTACGCGCGCTCGGACAGCTGCTCCATGTCGACCTCTTCCTGCAGGACGGTGAACCGGTGCGCGTCGAGCTTCGCGAGGTCGAGCACGTCGCCGACGAGCCGCTCGAGCCGCATCGCCTCCTCGCCGATCACGGCGAGCGACTGGTCGCGCATCGCCGGATCGTCGATCACGCCGTCGCGCACCGCGGAGACGTGCCCGCGAATCGCGGTCAGCGGCGTCCGCAGCTCGTGCGACACCGACATGAGGAAGTTCCTCGACAGCTGCTCGGACTCGGCGAGCTTTGCCGCCATGTCGGAGAACCGGGACGAGAGGTGCGAGATCTCGTCGGAGCCGCGCGCAGGCGGCAGCTCGACGCCGTAGTGCCCGGCGGCGACCTCGTCGGCCGCCTGGGAGAGCGCCCGCAGCGGCTTCGTGATGCGCTGCGACAGGTAGAGCCCGAGCAGGCTCGCCACGATCACGCCGCCGCCGAACGCGATGCCGAGCCGTTCCGCGAGCGTCACCGACCTGCTCCGCAGCTGCGAGAGCGGCTTCGCGACGACGAGCGCGCCGAAGAGGTTGTTCTGCCCGAGCGAGAGCGGCCGCACGACCGCGAGGTACTTGACGCCGGTCTGCGGCCCGGTGAACTCGACGGTCGCGGACTCGTCCACGTGCCGGATGTCGATCCCGAGCTGGCTCGAGCTCACCTCCGGCAGCCCCTGGTAGAGCTTCGCGCCGCGGAACGCGGGCACCCAGAAGATGCGGTCGCCGCCGAGCGCGCCCTGCAGCTGCTTCAGCGGCACCGTCTCGAGACCGGCCTGGCCCGCGTAGAGCCTGACGACGCCGCCTCCTTCCGAGCGAAGCTCGTCGGCCGCACGCGCGCGGTTGTAGCTCTGGAAGAAACGGATCGAGATCCCCGCCGCGACGAGGCCGGCGAGCACGATCCCGAGCAGGAAGAGCGCCGGGAGCCGGAAACGAAGCGACCCGAGCATGGGCCGAGCGTACTCCGCGCTCAGGCGGTGGCGGGCTCGCGGGCCGGGCTCACCTTGTAGCCGACGCCCCACACCGTGACGATGGGCGACGCATCGCCGAGCTTGCGCCGCAGCTGGCGAACATGCACGTCGACGGTGCGGGTGTCGCCTGCGAACGTGTAGCCCCAGACGCGCTCGAGCAGCTGGTCGCGCGTGAGTACGAGCCCGCGATGGTCGAGCAGCTCCCAGAGCAGGTCGAACTCCTTCGGGGCGAGCTGGATCTCCTGGTCGCCGACCCGGGCCTCGCGGCGGCCCGCGTCGATCGTGAGGTCGCCGTGGCGGAGGACCGCGCTCTCGCGCTTCGAGCTGTCGGGCACGGAGCGGCGGAGGATCGCGCGCACGCGTGCGACGAGCTCGCGCGGGTTGAACGGCTTCGTCATGTAGTCGTCGGCGCCGACCTCGAGCCCGATGATCTTGTCGACGTCCTCGTCGCGGGCGGTCAGCATGAGCACCGGCAGGTCACGGGTCTGGCGGATCCGCTTGCAGACCTCGACGCCGTCGATGTCGGGAAGCATCAGGTCGAGCACGACGAGCGCGGGCTTCTCGGACTCGACGAGCTTCAGTGCCTCCGTGCCCGTCGACGCCGTGCGCACGTTGTATCCCGCGTTCTTCAGGTACGCGGCGACGAACGAGGCGATCGATGCCTCGTCCTCGACGATCAGCACCGTTTGCTGCTTCGACCCCATCGCGGGCGTTAGCTGTCGGACCCGATCGTGAGCTTCGGCGTGAGCGTGCCCGGCAGCGACTTGAAGTCGCCGTCGTTCAGCGAGTACAGCCCGTCGCCCTTCGGCTTGTCCGGGAGACCTGCGACGCGGACGATGCCCTTCCCCGCGGCGACGAGGTTCACGTCGGAGCCGTAGATGAGGATCGTGAACTTCCCGCCGACGGCGCGGAACTTGAAGTCGGCAGCCGTCCAGACCGACGCCGTGTCGCTGAACTTCGAGTCGGTGGGCCGGCCGGCGCCGATCACCTGGTACACGGCGTCCGTGTCGCTCCCCGCGTCGATGACGATCTTGCCGTAGCCGTCGACGTGCCCGATCACCGAGCCGGTGATGCGGAGCTGGACGACGGGGACGTCGGGAGAGCCGGGGCTGTTCCACGGCGCGGCGCCGTTCTGGATCACGAGCGAGCCGTCGCCGGCCGCCTGGATCGCGAGCGCGGCAGCAGGCGCGACGAGAGCCGCACAGGCAGCGAAAACGAAGGCCAAGCGCCGCATTGCTCCCAAAGTATCGTCCACCGTGGTTTCCCGCGATTCAGGGGTCCGTAAAGGTTCTGTTACGGGCGATACCCTGCCGCCGATGCGCCGCGCCGCCCCGCTCGCGCTCGTCCTCGCGGCGTCGCTCTCCGGCTCTGCGGCGGCGAAGCCGGCGCCGCCGTCGCTCCTCGGGCTCCACGTGACGAACGGGTCGACGCCCTTCCTCGGAGACGGTCCGCTGCTCACGACCGTCAGCCCGAACCGCGACGGGTTCCGGGACGCCGCGCACGTGTCCTTCCGGTTGAGCGCGGCCGCCCGGGTCGGCCTCGCCGTCGTGCAGACCGACACCGCGAGGTCCGACCCCGAGGAGGCGGCGACGACGGTGCTGCAGCGGCTCGCGCCGCGGCGCTTCGTCCGGGGGGCGCACGAGATCGTGTGGGCGCCGAAGCCCGGCACGCCGCCGCGCACCTACGTGCTCCGGTTGACGGTGAGCGGGCCGGGCGGCCGCCGTGTCTACGGGGCCGGCCGGCCGGGCGAGCCGCCACGCGGCCCCGTCGTGCGCGTCCAGGGAATCGACGCCGGCTTCTCGAAGCCGAGCTACGCGCCGGGCGAGGCGGCATCTGTCACCGTCGCGACCGACGCCAGGACGTTGACCTTCCAGGTGTTCGCGTACGGCGGCGGCGCGTTCCCGTCGGTTCGCGACCTGCGGACGAGCGGTCAGGCGATGACCGCGGCCGCGCGCGTCGACTGGCGCGCGCACCGCGACGCGCCCGCGTCGATCCAGTTCGTGCGGCCCGGCGACTGGCCGAGCGGCCTCTACTTCCTGCGCGTCTCCGCTGCCGACGGGCGCGTCGGCTACGCCCCGTTCATCGTGCGGCCGCGCCTGCTCGGCCGCCATCGCGTCGCCGTCGTCCTCGCGACGCAGACGTGGCAGGCGTACAACTTCGCCGACGCGAACGGGGACGGCTGGGGAGACTCGTGGTACGTCAGCGGCCGCAACCACTCGGTCGACCTCACCCGTCCGTTCCTCGACTTCGGGCTGCCGTTCCGCTTCCACGACTGGGACCTGACGTTCCTCACCTGGCTGCAGCAGACCGGCAAGCAGGTCGACTTCCTGAGCGACCAGGACGTCGACGCGGTGCCGAGCGGAGACGAGCTCGCCCGCCACTACGACCTCGTCCTCTTCCCCGGGCACGAGGAGTACGTGACGCAGCACGAGCTCGACGTCGTCACGCGGTTCCGCAACCTCGGCGGCAACCTCGCCTTCCTCGCGGCCAACAACATGTTCTGGCAGGTGCGCGTCGAGCCGCCGCTCATGACGAGGGTGAAGCTCTGGCGCGATGCCGGCCGGCCGGAGGCGGAGCTCGTCGGCGCGCAGTACGTCGGCTCGAACCACGGCGCGGTGCAGATGCCGTACACCGTCACCGGTGCGACCGCGGCGCCGTGGCTCTTCGCCGGGACCGGCCTGCAGGACGGCTCGACGTTCGGCCGGTACGGGATCGAGATCGACGCCTCCGGCCCGGCCTCGCCCCCGGGCACGATCGTCCTCGCCCGCATCCCCGACCTGCTCGGCCCGGGCAAGTCGGCCGAGATGACCTACTACGAGACGCCGGCGGGCGCGAAGGTGTTCGACGCCGGTGCGATCAACTTCGCGGCGACCGCGACGCAGCAGCCGGTCTCGACGCTGCTCGAGAACCTCTGGGGGCGCCTCTCGCAGCCGTGATCCGGGCACGCGAGCTCGGCTAGGCTCATCGGGCGCGTCACGGGCGCGTCCGAGCAGAGGATCGTCCGATGCGAAGCCGAAACTGCGGTCATGCGTCCTGAGTCGACCGCTCTCAACATGAGCGAGCGCATCGATGCCCTCGCAGCCGCCCTGCGCGCCGCAGGCGTGCCGGCCGAACAGGCCTCCGGCCTCCTGGCGGCAGCGGCCACCGCCGCGATGCACGCGGTCACGCTCGACGCGGTTCTCGCCGAAGCGCACGCAGCGCTCGAGAACGGCCGGCCCGGGGCCGACGCGCCGAAGCAGCCGATCCGGCTCGCGGCCTAGTAGCTGTAGAAGCCGCGGCCGCTCTTGCGGCCGAGCAAGCCGGCGTTTCGCATCGCGACGAGACGGGGCGGCGCGGCCATCCGCGGCTCGTGCGTCTTCTCGTAGAGCGCCTCGCTTGCGTGGACGTGCACGTCGATGCCGACGAGGTCGACGAGCTCGCACGGGCCCATCGGCCAGCCGGCGCCGTGCTTCATTCCGGCGTCGAGGTCCTCGACCGTGACGCGCGCCTCGTCCAGCACGCGGATGCAGTCGTTCAGGAGCGGGATCAGGACGCGGTTGACGACGAAGCCCGGCGTGTCGAAGCAGCGGATCGGGTGCTTCCCGAGCTTCTCGCCGAATGCGTACGCCGTCTCGAACGGCTCGTCCGCGGTGAGCTCGGCGCGGATGATCTCGACGAGCGGCATCAGCGGGGCCGGGTTGAAGAAGTGCATGCCGACGACGCGCTCGGGCGAGGTGGTCGCGGCTGCGATCTCCGTCACCGAGAGCGCGGACGTGTTCGTCGCGAGCACCGCGTCCGGCCGGCAGACGCGCTCGAGCTCGGCGAAGAGCTCCTGCTTCGGGGCGAGGTCCTCGACGATCGCCTCGATCACGAGGTCGCAGTCGGCGAGGTCGGCGACCTCGGTCGTCAGCGTGAGGCGGGCGACGGCGTCGTCCCGCGCGCTCTGGTCGAGCGTGCCCTTGTCGACCTTGCGGGTGAGGAAGTGCCCGATGCGGTCGCGCGCCTTCTCCGCGAGCTCGAGCGAGACCTCGCGGCCGACCGTCTCGACGCCCGCCTCGACCGCGAGCTGCGCGATGCCCGCGCCCATCGCGCCGAGGCCGACGACGCCGACCTTGCGGATCTCGTTCGCCTTCGCCACGACGGGGGAGCCTACCGCTGGAGGCGCGGCCCGAGGAGCGCGATCAGCGCCCCGGCGACGCCGATGAGCGACATGGCGGCCGTGAGGCCGACTCCGCGTGCCAGAAAGCCGATCGCGGGGCCGTTCACGACGCCGCCGGTGTAGCCGGCCGTCGCGACGGCTGCGATCCCGGCGCCGGCCGCGACGCCCGAGACGGACGCGGCGAGGCGGAAGAGCGCCGGGACGATCGCAGCGCACCCTGCGCCGACGAGCGCGAAGCCGGCGAGCGCGGCACCGGCGAACGGGTGGCGAGCGCGAGCGCGACGCCCGCGCACGTCACGGCGCCGCCGCGGCGGGCGAGGGTCGCGACGCCCCAGGCGAGCGCAAGCCGGTCGCCGACGAGCCGCGCGAGCGCCATCGCGACCGAGAAGGCGACGACCCCGCCCGCCGCGACGGCTGCGGAGGAGTGCGCCGGCCCCGCGAGGAAGACGGCGCTCCAGTTCATCGCCGCGGACTCGACGAACATCGAGCAGAAGGTGAGGAGTGCCGGCAGCGCGAGCGCGCCGTGCGGCAGCGCGAAGTGGGAGCTGCCGACGTCGGCCGCGGTTCCGGGCAGGAGCCGCGGCACGCAGACGATCGAGACCGCGAGGACGCCGGCCGCGACGAGCGGGAACTGCAGCCTCGGTCCGGTGCCGGCGGCGGCGGCACCGGCTGCGATGCCGGAGCCCGCGAGGAGGCCCGTGCTCCAGGCGGCGTGCAGCGCCGAGAGCACCGGCCGCCCGAGCTTCCCCTCGAGCGCGACGCCGTGCGCGTTCGCCGCGACGTCGACGATGCCGAAGCCCGCGCCGAGCACGCACGCCGCCGGGACGAGCGCGCCGAGCGAGGGCGCGAAGGCCGCCGCGGTCAGGGCGCCGCCCGCGAGCACGAGGCCGAGCCCGCTCGGGCCGCGGCTTCCGGCGCGGGACGACAGCCAGCCCGCGACCGGGAGCAGCACCGTTGCGCTGACCGAGACGGCGAAGATGACGAGGCCGAGGTCGCCGCTGTCGAGGCCGAGCCGGCCCTTGAGGGCCGGCAGCCGCGCCGCCCAGGTGCCGTCGATCGTCCCGAAGCCGACGAAGAGGATCGCGAGCGCGACGTGCGCCCTGCGGAGCCGCGTCATCGACATCGCGCGAGCCTAGAGGACGGCCGCGCGCATCCCGTGACAGGTTCGTGACGGTCCGAAGACGGGGTCTGGCCCGGGTCTGGCCCCCGCCGTTGGCTCAGAGCCGCTCGACGACGCCGGCGATCGCCTGGCCGAAGCCGATGCACATCGCGGCGATGCCGTAGCGTGCGTTGCGACGCTCGAGCTCGGAGAGAAGCGTCGCGGTGAGGCGGGCGCCGGTGGCGCCGAGGGGATGGCCGAGCGAGATGCCGCCGCCGTTCGGATTCACGTCGCCGGCCTCGTAGCGCTCCTGCAGGCCGGTGTCGGCGAGGAACTGGAGGACGACCGACGCGAACGCCTCGTTCACCTCGATCACCTCGATGTCGTCCCAGGTGAGCCCGGCCTTCACGAGCGCGCGCTCGCACGCCTCCGGGTTGCCGTGCAGCATCATGTGCGGGTCGACGCCCGCGAGGCCGAAGCCGAGGAAGCGCGCCCGCGGCCGCAGCCCGAGCTCCGCCGCCTTCTCCTCCGACGCGATCAGAACCGCGGCCGAGCCGTCGACGATCTGCGACGAGTTCCCCGCCGTGACGACCCCGTCGGGGATGAACGCCGGCTGCAGCGCCGCCATCTTCTCGAGCGTCGTCTCGCGGATCGCCTCGTCGACGGCGAAGCGCGTACGGGTCAGCGTCGCGGCGCCGCCGCCGCCTTCGCCGTCGGGCGCCGGCACGTCGACCTCGACCGGGACGATCTCCTTCTCGAACCGCCCCTCGTCGCGGGCCCGCGCGGCACGCGCGTGCGACTCGTACGAGTACCGGTCGAGCTCCTCGCGCGAGAGCCGCCACTCCTTCGCGATCTCCTCGGCGGAGATCCCCTGCATGACGATGTCGAAGCGGTCGGTGACGAGGTCGGACATCGAGCCGCGATTCGACCCCATCGGCACGCGCGACATCATCTCGACGCCCCCCGAGACGACGAGGTCGAGCTGCCCCGACCAGACCGCGGCGGCGGCGTTGAAGTTCGTCTGCATCGAGGACCCGCACTGCCGGTCGACGGTCGTGCCGCAGACGGAGACCGGCCAGCCGGCCGTGAGCGCCACGTTCCTGCCGATGTTCCAGGCCTGCTCGTCGACCTGCGTGACGCAGCCCCACTGGAGATCCTCGACCTGACCCGGGTCGATCCCCGTCCTCGCGACGAGGCCGTTCACGATCTGCGCCGAGAGCTCGTCGCCCCGGATGTGCGACAGCGTCCCGTTCTTCTTGCCGATCGGGCTGCGAACCGCGTCGACGATCAGTGCGTCCGTCCGCCTGGAGCTCACGGCCAGATCGTATCGTCGCTTGACCTCGGCGACCATGCCACCGAGAATCGTCCTCGTGCTCGGCAAGAACGCGAAGCTCGAACTGATCAAGGGCGTGCCCCTCTTCTCGCGCTGCTCGAAGCGCGAGCTGAAGGAGATCGCCCTGCTCGCGGACGAGTTGACGCTGCCCGCCGGCCGCAACCTGACGAAGGAAGGCGCCTCCGGGCGCGAGTTCGTCGTCATCGCCGAGGGCTCGGCGGACGTGCGCCGCCGGGGACGCAAGGTCAACTCGCTCGGCTCCGGCGACTTCCTCGGCGAGATCGCCCTCATCACGGGAGAGCCGCGCACGGCGACCGTCACGACGACCTCGCCGTCGCGCCTGCTCGTCATCACCGCCGCGGATTTCCGGCGGCTGATGCGCAAGACGCCGTCGATCCAGGGCAAGGTGCTCGAGGCCCTGGCGCACCGGGTGCCCGAAGGCGCCGGCTAGGTCTCTCGTACACTTGCCGCATGGCCGCGACGGCGACCGAGCGGAAGCTCCTGATCGACGGTGAGTGGGTCGAGACCGGCGACTGGGTCGAGGTGCGCTCGCCCTACTCCGGCGAGGTCGTCGGCCGCGTCGCGAAGGGCGGCAGCGCCGAGGCGAAGCGCGCCGTCGACGCCGCCGCGCGCGCGCTCGAGCAGCCGCTGCCGGCGCACCGGCGCGCCGAGATCCTCGTCAAGGTCGCCGGCCTGATCGGCCGCCGCCACGAGGAGGTGGCACGCACGATCTGCGAAGAGGCCGGCAAGCCCATGAAGACGGCGCGCGTCGAGGCGTCCCGCGCGATGTCGACGTACACGTTCGCTGCCGTCGAGGCGCGCAAGCTCGCCGGCGAGATGATCCCGCTCGAGAGCGCCCAGGCCGGCGAGGGCAAGCTCGGCTTCACGGTGCGCAAGCCGATCGGCGTCATCGGCGCGATCTCGCCGTTCAACTTCCCGTGCAACCTCGTCGCGCACAAGCTCGCGCCGGCGCTCGCCGCGGGGTGCCCCGTCGTGCTGAAGCCGGCCTCGCAGACTCCGCTGTCGGCGCTTCTGCTCGCCGAGCTCGAGCTCGAAGCCGGGCTGCCGGCCGGCTGGCTCAACGTTCTCGTCGGCCCCGCGTCGGAGATCGGCGACGTGCTCGTCGACGACGACCGCGTGAAGCTGATCACGTTCACGGGCTCCGGCGAGGTGGGCTGGAAGCTGCAGGAGCGCGCGCCGCGCAAGCGGGTGAAGCTCGAGCTCGGCAACTCCACGCCGGTGATCGTCGCCGCGGACGCCGACGTCGAGACGGCGGCGACGAAGCTCGCGGCGAACGCGTTCGCCTTCGCCGGGCAGAGCTGCATCTCGGTGCAGCGCATCTACGTCGAGCGCGCCGTCTACGACGCATTCGTCGGCGCCTTCGTGCCGAAGGTCGAGGCGCTCAAGGTGGGCGATCCGCTCGACGACGACACGGACGTCGGCCCGGTGATCGACGCCGGCGCGCGCACGCGCATCGCCGACTGGATCGAGGAGGCGCGCGCGGGCGGCGCGAAGATCCTGGCGGGCGGCGACGAGAACGGCCTGCTGCGGCCGACGGTGATCGCCGAGGTCGCCGACGACGCGAAGGTGAGCTGCGACGAGGTCTTCGGCCCGGTCGTGATCGTCAATCCGGTCGACTCGATCGACGAGGCGATCGATCGCGCGAACGGGACGCGCTTCGGCCTCCAGGCCGGCGATCTTCACGGCGTCGCTCGACACCGCGCTCGAGGCGGCCGACCGGCTCGAGTTCGGCGGCGTCGTCGTGAACGAGGCCCCGACCTTCCGGAGCGACCAGATGCCCTACGGCGGCGTGAAGGCCTCGGGCAACACGAAGGAAGGCCCGCGCTACGCCGTGCGGGAGATGACCGAGGAGCGCCTCGTCGTCATCCAGCGGTAGCCGGGCGGGCTCGCCCGTTTCGCGCCGCCGCCGCCCGGACATCTGAACCTCATGATCGGACTCGGACTCGCCTTCCTGCTCATCGGCATCGTGTTCCTCTTCATCGTCCCGTGGGTCGGCATCCCGGTCGGGATCGTCGGGATCGTGCTCGCGGGGCTGTGGCTCGCCGGCTTCGGCCGCCGTTCCGCCCGGGGCGAGCAGCCCACTCCGCCGCCGGCGTAAATAGGATCGCGGGATGCGGATTCGCCGCACTCCCGCAAGCGACGCACCCGCACCGCCCACGGCCACGCCCCGTGCGGTGCGGCGCGCGCTGCCGCCCGCCGGCCAGCTCCGCCGCGAGCGGCGGGCCCTCCTCCAGACCCGCGAGCAGCGGCTCCGCGACCTCGGCGGGCTGATGCTCGAGATGTACCGCCGCGACCAGTTCCGGCAGGATCTGCTCGTCGACCGCTGCGTCGAGCTGCAGCGGCTCGAGGAGCGCCTCGCCGACCTCGACGCGCTGCTCGCCGCGGCCGTCTCGCGCGGCCGCACCCGTCCCTCGGCGCGCTGCGAGTGCGGCGCACCGATCTTCTGGGGCTCGAAGTTCTGTGCACAGTGCGGCCGCCCCGTGACGGAAGCGCCGCCGCGCCCGATCGAAGGAACATGACGCCCGACGAGCCCCGTGACTACTGCCCTCGCTGCGGCGTGGCCTACGAGCCGCTGCAGGAGTACTGCCTCGAGTGCGGCGCGCGCCTGCCGACGAACCGCGGCGTCGTCGGCGTCCTCGCGTCGAGGTGGCAGCGGCACTTCGCGTGGTATCCCGGCGACTGGATCTGGCCGGTCGTGTTCTTCCTCGTGCTCACGGTCGCCGCGACGGCGGCCGTGCTGATCGCAAACTCGACGCGGACGAGCGCGGCGCCACCGGCGACCGCGACGACGAACGTCCCGCTCGGCCCGGGCGCGACCCGCACCGTCAGGGTCGGGTCGACGAGCACGCTGCCGAACGCCCCGCAGCCGACGATCACGACCGGGCCGCTGCCGACCGCTCCGGGCGTCGCCCTCGACTCCAGCGTCCACGACGCCGAAGCCGAGCCCGAACGCGCCGGCCGTGTGGCCGGCGAACCAGAGCGGCTACACGATGGTGCTCGAGTCGCTGCCGGTCACGGGCGGCCGCGCGAACGCCCTCGCGCGGGCCCGCGCGGGCGAGGCAGAACGGCCTCCACGACGTCGGCGTCCTCGTCTCGTCGCAGTACTCGAGCCTCCACCCGGGCTACTACGTCGTCTTCGCCGGCATCTACGAGACCCAGGCGGAGGCGGTCGCCGGGCTCTCCTCCGCCCACGCGAAGGGCTTCCCGGACGCCTACCAGACCCGGGTCACCCGCTAGGAGAACGAGGTGTAAGACCCGGCCTTCCCGGGCACGCGAGTGCGGGCAGGCTGGACCGCGTTCGCTGCAAAGGCAACGAATGCGCCCACTTTGTGACACGCCGCGGACCGTGTAGGATCGCCTTCTGGAGGAGCGGGCGACGAACCGTTAACGCGCTGCTAACAAAGCATTCGCGGGAACTTCATAGGAGTTGACGAGACTGTGATCGAAGAGCGAACCCTCCAGTTGCAGCACTGCATGTATCAGTATTCGCGAGCCATTTACCGGTCGGTCAAGGACATGATCGACCCGTACGGCGACCGCGAATCGCAGCTCGAGTCCCGCCGCGCCGTCCTCGAGGCCTGCGAGCAGACGATGGAGCGGCTCGCGAACGACCCGCTCTACTTCGCGAAGCCCGACCGGGCGCTCTTCCAGGACATCCGCCGCTACTTCCCGATCACCTGCCAGGCCGACGTCGCCTGGGCGGTGCACGCAGGGCGTCCACGCCGCGGTCGCAGTTCATCGAGGAGCAGATCGAGGCCGGCGCGCTCGACGGCGGGGTCGCCCGCTGCCGCGCGACGACGCGCAAGGGCAAGCCGTGCCAGCGCACGCCGCTGCCGGACCGCGACTACTGCCCGTCGCACCAGCACCTCGAAGCCAAAGCCGCGGCCTAGCTTCTCCACAGCTTTTCCACTGCGTTCCACAGGAACGCCCGTGTAGTGTGGCCAAGGGGTGTCACACGATACGGACAAGCTGATCCGCCAGCTCTCGCTGGTGGCCTTTCTCATGGCGGAGCGCCGCCCGATCACGGCGCGCGACGTCAAGTCGAACGTCGAGGGCTACTCCGAGATGTCGGACGAGGCGTTCGCGCGCCGTTTCTACTCCGACCGTGCGGAGCTTCTCGCGCTCGGCGTGCCGCTCCAGTCGCAGCGCGACGAGTTCACCGGCGAGGAGCTGTACACCCTGCGCTCCGAGCAGTACTTCCTGCCGCAGCTCGAGCTCGAGGACGAGGAGCTCGCCGCGCTGCAGACCGCTCTCTATCTGCTCGAGGGCAAGTTCGCGTACGCCGAGCCGCTCCGCCTCGCGCTGCAGAACCTCGCGCTCGGACGGCCCGGCTTCGCCGAGGCGACGAGCGACACGGCGCTGCGCGTCGAGGTGCTCGACCCCGACTACTCGCCGGAGATGCCCGGCCGGCTCGCGAAGCTCGAGGGCGCGATCTCGAAGCAGCGCACCGTGAAGTTCGAGTACTGGTCGATCTCGCGCGACGAGGTCTCGGAGCGCACGCTCAACCCGTACGCGCTCATGCCCGACAACGGGGTCTGGTACGTGGTCGGCCACGACATCGACCGCGACGACATCCGCACCTTCCGCGTCTCGCGCATCCGCGGCGAGATCAAGTTCGCGACCCGCCGCGAGCGCGACTTCCGGACGCCCCTCGAGTTCGACATCGAGCTCTACCGCGGGCGCCCGCCGTGGCAGGTCGGGGACATCGTCGGCGAGGCGCGGATCGAGGTGCCGGGCGAGACCGCGTGGTGGGTGCAGCGGGCCTACGGCTCCACCGGGCGCCTCGAGGACGGCGTCTTCGTCACCGAGTACTCCTCCCTCCCCCAGCTCGCGTCGTGGGTGCTGCGCCAGGACGGCCGCGCGGTGCCGCTCGAGCCGGACGAGCTGCGGCGCGAGGTCGCCTCGGCGCTCCGGCGCGTGCGCGAAGGCCACGAGGGGAAGGCGCCCGAGCCGGCCCGCGAGGCGCCGAAGCGCGGGGTCGCCGAGGCGAGCGAGCGCCCCGCCGGGCCCGTCGCTCCCGAGCGCTTCGCGATCCTCCAGGCGCTCCTCGCCTACCTGCTCGCCGCGTGCGGCGAGGAGAAGGAAGCGGTCATCCCGGCCGACGAGCTGCTCGCCCGCTTCCCGTCGATCCCGCCGGAGGAGCTCGAGGAGCATCTGTCGCTCCTCAACCTCGTCAACTTCGGAGGCGGCTGCTACACGATCTACACCGAGCTCACCGACGGCTTCGTGCACGTCGACAAGGAGCTCTGGGGCGACACGTTCCGGCTGCCGCCGCGGCTCACGCCGCTCGAGGCGCGCGCGATCCGCCTCGCGCTCGAGTACGTGGGGCCGATGATCGCCGCAGACGCGCACACGCCGCTCGACAAGGTGCGGCGGAAGCTCGAGGAGACGTTCGGCCAGTTCGAGCTCCAGCAGGCGCCGGAGCAGACGGTCGAGCGCGCGGAAGAAGACCTGATCGGCACGCTTGCGCGCGGGCGCGACGAGCGGCGCGTCGTCGAGATCGAGTACCAGAAGGAAGTCGACGCGCAGCCGTCGACGCGCCTCGTCGAGCCGTACACGTTCGAGCGTGCGCTCCCGCACTGGTACGTGCACACCTGGGACCGCACGAGCGAGGGCGAGCGGTCGTTCCGGCTCGACCGCATGCGGAGCGCGAAGCTCCTGCGCGACAAGTTCGAGCCGCGCGAGGGCTTCGAGCCCACGCGGCTCCGCGGCGCCCGCAGCGCCAGCGTGCTGTACACGCCGGAGATCGCGCGATACGAGATCGAGCGCGGCGCGCGGAGGCTCGTCGGCGGCGGCGCGCTGCGTGAGATCCCGGTCGGCAGCGACGAATGGCTCGAGAGCGACATCCTCTCGAAGCGCGGAGAGGCGATCGTGCTCGGTCCGGCCGAGCTGCGCTCGCGCATCGCGGCCCGCGCCCGCGAGCTCGCCAAGGTGCTCGGCGTCGAGCGCCTCCGCGCCCGCGTCTGAGCCCTAGCTCGGCAGCGTCAGCGTGAAGCTCGAGCCCGCGTCGGGGCCCGAGCTGACGTCGAGCGTCCCGCCGTGCGCCTCGGCGATCGAGCGCGCGATGAAGAGGCCGAGCCCGGTACCGGGCTTCGAGGCTCCTGCGACATCGGCGCGGCCGAACTTCTCGAAGATGATGCCCTGCTGGTCGCGCGGGATCCCCGGCCCGCGGTCGCTGACCGTGATCCGGATCGACCCCGTCCTCCCGGACGCGCGCGAACGCCGACCTCGTCGCCCGACGGCGAGTACTTGACCGCGTTGTCGATCAGGTTCACGAGCACCTGCCGGAGCCGCTCGCGGTCGCCGCGGATCGGCGGCAGCGGCTCCTGCACGTCGGCGCGCACCCGCACCTCGTCCTGGCCGATCGAGGCGGCCGACACCGCGTCGTGCAGCAGCCGCGAGAGGTCGACGTCGGTGAAGCTGTAGCGAGAACGTCCCGGCCTCGATGCGCGACGTGTCGAGCACGTCGCCGATGAGGGCGGCGAGCCGGTTCGTCTCGTCCGCGATCAGCGCGAGAAACGCCTCGCGCTGACCGGCGTTGAGCAACCGCCAGCGCTCCTGCAGGGTGCGCGCGGCGCCGATGACGGCGGCCATCGGGCTGCGAAGCTCGTGCGAGACGAGCGAGACGAAGTCCGCGCGCAGCGCCGACAGGCGCCGCAACTCGTCGACGGTGTGCCGCTCCGCCTCGTACGCGCGGATGTTCTGCACGGCGGTCGCGACGAGCCGGCCGAGGAGCGAGACGAGCTCGACCTCCTCGTCCGCGAACGCGGCGACCTCCTTCCGCGACAGGGAGATCATCCCGATCGGCCGGGCGCCGAGCATGAGCGGCGCGAGCAGCTCGCTGTGCAGGCCCCGCTCGACGAGGAGACGGTCCTCGGGGTACTCGACCTCGGCGAGGTCCCGGCGCACGACCACCTCGCCGCCGAGGACGCGCTCGAGCACGGAGCCGCGAAGCGGCCCGATGCTCCCGGGCGGGAACACCTCCGACGCCCCGATCCCCGCGGTCGCGATCGTTCGCGCCGAGTCGCCGTCGACGAGCACGATCGCGGTGCGGTCGAACGGCACGAGGCCGCGCACCTCGCGGATGAACGCTCCGAAGGCCTGCTCGATCTCGAGCGACGAGCCGAGCGCGCG
Source organism: uncultured Actinomycetes bacterium (assembly GCA_963831405.1). Taxonomy (GTDB): domain Bacteria; phylum Actinomycetota; class Thermoleophilia; order Gaiellales; family Gaiellaceae; genus Palsa-739. The sequence goes on along the minus strand of CAWHPX010000017.1, from coordinate 40,385 downwards.
GGCAGAGCGGTTGGCGGCCTCGAGGACGTCGACGCGCCGGCCGAGCTCGTCCCGCAGGCGCTCTGCCTCGCCGGCGCGCTCGCTTCCCGCGTGCGCCTCCTCGTCGAGCCGGCGGACGAGCCAGCCGACGATCAGGCCCGTGAGCAGGACGACGCCGGACGGGAAGGTGACGCGGTCGGAGCGGAAGCCGGGCGGCCCGAAGTAGTTCCCGCGCCACCATTCGTTGAAGGCGAAGTAGCCGGCCGCGGCGACGGGCATCAGGATGCCGCCGGCGAGGCCGTAGCGAAGAGCCGCCTCGACGAGGACGAAGATCGTCGCCCACCGGGTCTGGTTCCCGTACTCGTACGTGAAGATCGTCGCGTACGACCAGACGATCGCGGTGTCGAAGACGAGCGCGATCGCCCCGAGACGGCGCAGCTGCCGGTCGTCGCTCCGCTGCGCGAGGAGGACGAGCGCGGCCGCGCCCACGAAGAAGACTCCCGTGACGAGCCACGCGGCGCTCTCGTACCGCGGCGGGAACTGCGAGCTCAGGAGCCCGACCTCGAGGATCGCGAACACGACGGCGGCCAGGCGCACCCAGGCGATCCACAGCTCGACGGGCCGCCTCGGCGTCACGTGCGCTCCTCGAGACGCCGGAGCGCCCAGCGGGCGTGGTCGCGCAGCATCTCGTCGTCGGCCTCCGCATACGCCGCGACCGCGTCGCGCTCGGGCGCGCCGCCGACGTTGCCCGCGGCGACGAGCGCGTTCCGCTTCAGCCACCTGCCGTCGTTCGCCGGCACGTACAGGCGCTCGTAGCGTGCGCGCAGCTCCGAGTCGCCCGCGCCCAGCCAGTCGAGGAGCGACACGTGAGCCTCGCCGGCCGGCACGCCCGAGCGGCGCTTTTCGACGCCGCGGTTCCACGGGCACACGTCCTGGCAGATGTCGCAGCCGTAGACGAGCGATCCGAGCTCCTTGCGGTAGCTCTCGGGTATCGCGGCAGGCGCCTGCGTCCAGTAGGAGAGGCACCTCGTCGCGTCGAGCGTTCCCGGCTCGTCGAGCGCATTCGTCGGGCACGCGTCGATGCAGAGCCTGCACTCGCCGCAGTCGGTGTCGAGGGGCTCGGTCGACTCGATCTCGACGTCGGTGACGAGAGTCCCGAGGACGACCCACGAGCCGTGACGGCGCGTGATGAGCAGCGTGTTCTTGCCGTAGAAGCCGACGCCGCTTCGTGCCGCGGCCTCACGGTCCACGTGCTGGTTCGCGTCGACGAGGACGCGGTAGGCGCCCCCGAGCGTCCGTCCGAGCGCGTCGAGCCTGGCGCGCAGCTCGGCGTAGCCGTCGTTCCACGTGTAGCGCGGCAGCCGTCCATGGCCGTCCGGGCGATCGGGCTCCGGCGCGTAATAGCAGAGGGCGGCCGAGACGACGGTGCGCGCACCCGGAAGGAGCGTCTCCGGATGACACGACCGCTCGGGCTGCGCCATCGTGAACTTCATGTCGGCGAAGAGCCCGCGCGCCTTGCGCTCGGCGATGTCCCGCTCCGTGCGCTCGTAGGCGACCGCCGGGGTCGCGCCGATCGCGTCGAGGCCGAGCTCGAGGCCGAGTTGCTGGAGGTCGACGCGCGCCACGCGGGATAGTGTGCCGCCCGTGCAGGCGGTTCGTATCCACGAGGACGGCGATCCCGGCGTGCTCGTCCTCGAGACGGTGCCGGACCCCGTCGCAGGGCCCGGCGAGGTGCTCATCCGGCTCCATGCCTCGGCGCTCAACCACCTCGACGTGTGGATCCGCAAGGGGCTGCCGTCGGTGCCGAAGCCGCGGATCCTCGGCGCCGACGGCGCCGGCGTCGTCGAGGCGCTCGGCGACGGCGTGTCCGGCTTCGAGCGGGGCGACCGCGTCGTCGTCAACCCGGGCATCGAGGCGGGCGACGGCACGATCCACGTGATCGGCGAGCACGGAGACGGCACGAACGCCGAGCTCATCGCAGTGCCTGCGACGAACGTCTACCCCGTTCCGCCCGGCCTCTCGTTCGAGGAAGCGGCGGCGTTCCCGCTCGTCTTCGAGACCGCGTACCGCATGCTCGTGACCCGTGCGCAGCTGCAGCCGCAGGAATGGGTGCTGCTCTGGGGCATCGGCAGCGGCGTCTCCACCGCCGGGCTCGCAATCGCGAAGGCGCTCGGCGCGCGGACCATCGTGACCTCGTCGAGCGACGCCAAGCTCGACCGGGCCCGGGAGCTAGGAGCAGACGTCGTCGTGAACCATGCCGACGGCGACGTGCGCGCAGCCGTGAAGGACGCAACCGCGGGCCACGGTGCCGACGTCGTCGTCGACCATGTCGGCGAGGCGACCTGGCGCACGTCGCTCGACGTCGCCGCCCGCGAGGGGCGCATCGCCGTGTGCGGTGCGACGACCGGGCCGAACCCGCCTGCCGCTCTCCACCGCATCTGGTGGAAGCAGCTGACGATTCTCGGCTCGACGATGGGCACGCACGAGGACTTCGAGGGCGCCTACGCGCTCATCGCCTCGGGCCGCGCGAGGCCCGTGGTCGACGAGGTGCTGCCGCTCGCCGAGATCCGCGCCGCACACGCCCGCCTCGAGGCCGGCGAGCAGCTCGGCAAGATCGTCCTCGCGATCCCGTCGTGAAGCAGTCCGGCGCGGCGCCCGCGCGGAGCGCGGGGCGGATCTTCGCGGGCTCTCAGCCGAAGCCGAGGATGAACTTCGCGTCGTCCGACATCTTGTCGGGCGTCCACGGCGGGTCGAACGTCAGCTCGAGCTCGACCTCCTCGACGCCGGGGACCTCGAGCGCCGTGCGGTCGATGTCCTGCGCGATCAGCGGGCCGGCCGGGCAGCCCATCGAGGTGAGGCTGTAGATGACCTTCGCCTTCGGGCCGTCGACCTCGACGTCGTAGACGAGGCCGAGGTCGACGATGTCCATCCCGAGCTCGGGATCCTCGACCGCACGGAGCGCCTCCATCACGTCGTTTCTGCTGGCCACGGCGACAGTGTAGAGATCAGGTCTCGCTCGACCGCGCCCAGATGTTGATCCCGCTGTCGACGGCGTGGCGGTCGACCTCCGCGAGCTCGTCCGCGGAGAGGTCGAGCCGCTCGAGCGCGGCCACGTTCGCCTCGAGCTGCTCGACGCTCGACGCCCCGATGAGCGTCGAGGTGACGCGTGCGTCGCGCAGCGTCCACGCGAGCGCGAGCTGCGCGAGCGACTGGCCCCGCCCGGCGGCGATCTCGTTCAGCGCACGGACGCGTGCGAGCGCCTCGTCGGTGAGGAGATCGGGCGAGAGCGAGCCGTCGCGGGCGGCGCGAGACTCCTGCGGGATGCCCGAGAGGTACTTGTCGGTGAGCATGCCCTGCGCGAGCGGGGAGAAGACGATGCAGCCGACGCCGAGCTCGCCCAGGACGTCGAGCAGCCCCTGCTCGATCCAGCGGTTCAGCATCGAGTAGGACGGCTGGTGGATGAGGAGCGGCGTCCCGAGGTCGCGCAGGATCGCCGCGGCGTCGCGCGTCCGCTCCGGGGAGTACGACGAGACGCCGGCGTAGAGCGCCTTCCCCTGGCGGACGGCGGCGTCGAGTGCGCCCATCGTCTCCTCGAGCGGCGTGTCCGGGTCGGCTCGATGCGAGTAGAAGATGTCGACGTAGTCGACCCCGAGCCGCCGCAGGCTCTGGTCGAGGCTCGAGAGCAGGTACTTGCGAGACCCGCGGTCGCCGTAGGGCCCCGGCCACATGTCGTACCCGGCCTTCGTCGAGAGCACGAGCTCGTCGCGGTACGGCCGCAGGTCCTGGGCGAGCAGGCGGCCGAAGTTCTCCTCGGCGGATCCGTACGGGGGCCCGTAGTTGTTGGCGAGATCGAAGTGCGTGATTCCGAGGTCGAACGCGCGGCGCACGATCGCCCGGCTCGTCTCGAGTGGGCGGTCGTGGCCGAAGTTCTGCCAGAGCCCGAGCGAGACGGCGGGAAGCTCGAGCCCGCTGCGCCCGCACCGGCGGTACGGCATGCGGTCGTAGCGGTCTTCGGCTGCGGCGTACGTCACGTCAGAAGCCGAGGAGCCGTACTTCCTCGCGCCGTTCGCGGGCGAAGAAGTGGATGCCGTCGACGAACCGCACCCAGTTGCAGCGCGTGCACATCAGAAGCGAGTGCGTGCGGGCGCTGTCGGCGAGGAAGCGAACGCCGCGGAGGAGGTCGCCGTTCGAGACGCCCGTCGCCGCGACGATCATCTCGCCCGGTGCGAGATCCTCGGTGCGGTAGATGCGCGTGTAGTCGTCGACACCGAGCTCGCGGAGCTCGTCGATCTCCCGGCGCGACGTCGGCCAGAACTGCGCCTGCAGCTCGCCGCCGAGGCAGCGGAGCGCGGCCGCGGAGAGCACCGCCTGCCGCGTGCCGCCGATCCCGATGGCGAGGTGGTCGTTCGTGCCGCGGATCGACGCCGAGATCGAGGCGGTGACGTCGCCGTCGTGGATGAGCTTGATGCGCGCCCCGGCGTTGCGGATCTCCTCGATCAGGTCGTGATGGCGCGGACGGTCGAGGACGATCGTCGTCACGTCGTTCACCCGCCGGCCGAAGGCCTCGGCGATCGCCTCGATGTTCTCCGCGACGGGCCGGAGCAGGTCGATCGAGCCGCGCGCGCGCGGCCCGACCGCGAGCTTGCGCATGTACATGTCGGGCAGGGTGAGGAGGCGCCCGGGCTCGCCGACCGCGATCATCGACATGGCGCCGTTGCCGCCGCGTGCGACGACGCCGCGCCCCTCGAGCGGGTCGAGGGCGAGGTCGACCTCCGGCCCGCCCGCGCCGATCATCGTTCCCGGCGTCAGCCCGCTCTCGTCGCCCGCGGAGCCGAAGACGATCCGGCCGCGGACGGGCAGGATGTCGAGCGACCAGCGCATGCCCGCGGACGCGGCTTCCTCCGCAGCCTCCTGGTCGGCGCGCCCCAGCCAGCGCGCCGAGCGGAGCGCCGCGTGCTCGGTCGCGCGGAGGTACGCCTGACACTGGCACGGGGCCTGGTGCTCCGGGGTCTGCTCGGTGTGCGTCTCGGGCTCGGTCTGGGTCATACGCGCTCCCGCGCCCGTTCGGCGGCCGAGAGCACGAGCTCGGCGACGGCACCGGTCGCGCGCTCTGCGCTCTCGTTCTCGATCACGGCGATGCGCTCGCGCTCCGCGCGGTCGACGATGTACCGCTGCAGGCGCCGGATCTCGTCGAAGCGGTCGAGGTACTTCGCCATCGGCCGCTCTTCGCCCGCTTCGCGCGAGAAGAAGTGCTGCGCGTGGGCCGTCTCGTCGGAGATCCGGAGGACGCAGGCGCTGACGAGGACGCCCTCGAGGGCCGGTAGCAGCCCCGGCACGAGGTGGACGCCCTCGAGCACCATCGACCAGCCCTCCTGGAGCGCGCGGTCGAGCGAGGCGCGCACGCCGACCATCACCTGGCGCGACTGCTCGAGGAAGCCGGCGACGAGCGGGTCCTCGGCGTCCGGCACGGCGAGGCCCGCTTCGAAGCTCGAGAAGTGGATCGACGGCATGAACTCGTGCGAGAAGAAGGCGCGCATCGTCTGCCGGATGAAATCCGTTGAGGTGACGCGGGTGATCCCGAGCCGGTACGCGATCTCGGTTGCGACCGTCGACTTGCCGGTGCCCGTGGCGCCGCCCACGAGGATCACGATCGGCAGGTCGAGCTCGCGCAGCTCCTGGTACCGCCGCAGCTGGCGGAGCGCCTCCCTCCCTTCCACCTCGCCGAGGCAGTCGACCGCGTGCACCTCGAGGCGGTCGAGCTCGACGACGTCGCTGCCCCGCGCGGCGAGCTCGTCGCCGACGCGCCGCGCGAGCCCGTACGCGCGATCGGGTGCGACGCCCACCGCCATGAGGGCCCGCGCCATCAGGCCGCGCGAGTACGGGAGGCCGTGCTCGCCGCCGAGTGGCAGCGGCATGATGCGGCGCGGCTGGCTCACGCGCTCACCCTCTGGGGCACGAGCGCCAGGATCCGCTCGTCGAGCCCCGGCGACACGACCTCGTTGTCGGCCAGCACGACCCGGGCGCCGTGCGCGAGCGCGTGCTCGGCGACGACGTCGATCGCGGCGGCCTTGATCTCGACGAGGTACGTGTCGGCGTCGAGCGCAGCGAGCTCCTGCGCGAGCCGGTCGCGGCGACCGAGGTTGCGGGAGACGTGCACGACGTCGGCGTCGAGGTGCTCCGTCGGCGCGTCGCCGGTCGTGAAGACGGCCACGCGGCCCTCGAGCGGCTCGAGCGGCCGGAGGCGGAGGGTGAAGTCATCCCCGGGCGTCAGCACGAGATCGCTGATCAGCACGCGATACGCGTTCAGGCCCGAGCGGTCGTGCGCGACGAGGATCCGCGCGGTGGTGGCCACGGGCGGGATCGCAGCGCCGCTGCCGTCGAAGACGACGACGTCCGGCTCGAGGGACGCGGCGAGCCGCGCGCCCTCGAGCACGTTCGATGCGAACGGCGCGCCCGCCATGCCGCCGCCGGCACGCCGGCAGCCGACGGTCGGCACGCGCGCGAGCGCCGCGGTCTCCAGGTGATCCGAGGCGGCGTGGCGGCCCGAGCGCGACAGCGCCACGAGGTCGTCGACCGTCGGCGGTGTCTCCACGAGCTCGGGCTCGGCGGGGCCGCCGCGGCCCATCGCCACGACGACGACCTTGCGGTCGCGCGCGAGCAGGCGCGCGACGTGCCCGGTGACGGCGGTCTTCCCGACCCGCTTGCCGGTGCCGATGACGGCGATCGACGGCAGCTCGAAGGGATGGAACGCCGGCGGATCGAAGCGGAAGTCCGCGCCGACGTAGGGCAGGCCGAGCGCGAGGAACCGCGACGCGAGCTGGAGCCGCAGCTCCGGCGTGAGCACGGGCTCGTCGGAGAGGTCGACGACGATCTCCGCCTCGCCCGGCGCCTCGACGATCGGCACGCCGTAGTCGGGCTCGCCGCGGAGCTTCTCCGTCCCGCCGATCAGGATGACGCCGACGAACTCGTACGGCAGCTCGTGCAGCGCGGCGCGGACGACGTCGGGGTAGTGCTCGCCGTCGACGATCGCGACCGCTCTCATCGCTGGGACGTCACCTCCCCTTCGATGCGCGCCGTGTACTTCTCGTAGGTCTTCGTCTCCGTCGAGAACTGGATGATGCGTTCCTGTCCGTGGAACGGATACTTGCGCCACACGTCGACGTGTGTCCCGCTGACCTCGACGATGTTGTAACAGGGCCTTCCGTGCCCCCTCAAGCGCGAGGACGACACCGTTCCGGCATTGACGACGAAGAGGTCCTCGAGCTTCCACGCGTACGGGACGTGCTTGTGCCCCGCGAGCACCAGGTCGACACCGGCCCGCTGCAGGCACTCGAGCGCGTCGCCGGCGTCGTTCACGATGTTCCGCTCCCGGCCGGTGCCCGGCACCGGCAGCAGATGGTGGTGGACCACGAACACGCGGAGGTCGGCGGGGTCTGCGAACTGGTCCTCGATCCAGCCGTAGCGCCCGCGCCCGATCTGCCCGTTGTCGAGATCGGGCTCCGTCGAGTCGACCGCGACGAGCGTGACGCCGTTCTTGCGCAGCACGGAGTTGCGGTCGCCGAAGAGCTCCTCGAAGTGGACGTAGCCAACGTTGCGCGAGTCGTGATTCCCCGGGATCACGATCATCGAGCCGCAGTCGATGGAGTCGATGTAACGGCGCGCGAGCGCGTACTCGTCCTTGAAGCCGTGCGAGGTGAGGTCGCCCGAGATGACGACGACGTCGGGCTGCAGCTCGTTCGTCTCGGCGATCGCCCGTTCGAGCAGGTTCGGCAGGAAGAACTGCTGCCCGCAGTGCAGGTCAGAGAGCTGGACGATCGTGAAGGGACGATTCGGCCCCTCGAGCATGCCCGCAGTTTACGGGTGTCTCAGAAGATCCACGTCACGGGGTAGTAGAGAGCGGCCGCGACGAGGGCCGCCGCGGGCAGCGTGAGGACCCACGCGACGAGGATGTTGCCCGCGATTCCCCACTTGACCGCCGAGACGCCGCGCACGGCGCCCGCGCCCATCACCGACCCCGTGACGACGTGCGTCGTCGAGATCGGGAAACCGAAGTGCGTGCCGGCGTAGAGGGTCGAGCCGGCGGCGACCTGCGCGGCGAAGCCGTGCTCCGGCTGCATCTTGTAGATGCGCTGCCCGAGCGTCCGGATGATGCGCCAGCCGCCGGCATAGGTGCCCGCGGCGATCGTCAGCCCGGCCGCGATCTTGACCCAGGTGGGAATGTAGAAGTGCGAGATGTTCCCGTGGGTCACGAGGGCGAGCGCGATCACGCCCATCGTCTTCTGTGCGTCGTTCGCGCCGTGCGTGAAGGCGACCCAGGTCCCGCTCACGAGCTGGCCCAGGCGGAACCCGCGATGTGCGACCCCCGGCGACGCACGGAAGAAGACGCGGTAGATGAGCACCATGATGAGAAACGCCGCGACGAAGCCCACCGCGGGCGAGACGGCGCCCGGCACGACCACCTTCTCCCAGACGCCGTGCCACTGGACGCCCTTCGATCCGGACTGGACGATCGCCGCACCGACGAGACCGCCGATCAGCGCGTGCGTCGAGCTCGACGGCAGCCCGACCCACCACGTGAGGAGATTCCAGACGGTGGCGCCGATGAGCGCGGCGAGCACCGTCTTCTCCGTTGCGAGGCCGGTGTCGATGATCCCCTTGCCGACCGTCTTCGCGACGGCGGTCGTGACGAAGGCGCCCGCGAGGTTCGCGCCGGCCGAGATGAGCACCGCGAGGCGCGGCGAGAGAGCGCGCGTCCCGACCCACGTCGCCACGTAGTTCGCGGTGTCGTGGAACCCGTTCGTGAAGTCGAAGCCGAGGGCGACGACCACGACGACGACGAGCAGGACGTTGCTCAACGGTTCTTGACGAGAATCGCCTCGAGCACATCGGCGGCGTTCTCGCACGCATCGACGGCTTCTTCGAGCTGCTCGTAGATGTCCTTCCAGCGGATGAGCGCGATCGCGTCGACGCCGCCGCTGAAGAGCTCCGCGATCGCCTCCCGCGCGATCCGGTCGCCCTCGTCCTCGAGCTCGCGCAGCTCGATCAGCTGGCGCTTCGAGTCCTTGAACCCCTCGAGCCGCGCGATCGCCTCGCTGAGCTTCGACGCCGCCCGCCGGATGACGTCGGCCTGCCGCCGCGCCGGCTCGCGCACCTCGCGCACGCCGTAGCCGACGATCTTCTCGGCGGAGTCGTCGACGTGGTCGCAGATGTCGTCGAGCACGCCCGCGAGCCGGAACATGTCGTCGCGGTCGAAGGGCGTCACGAACGTCCGGTTGATCAGGTCGACGAGCTCGTGGGTCAGCCGGTCGCCGTGGTGCTCGAGCTCCTTGATGTCGCGCATGCCCTCGTCGGCCCGCTCCGGGAAGTCGTCCAGGAGGCCGATCAGGCGCTGCGAGATGTCGACGGCGTTCGTCGCCGCCTGGTTGAACAGGTCGTAGAACTCGCGTTTCTGGGGGATAAGGCTGATCCGGGCCATTTGGCTCCTGCTTCTTACACGGTTTCACCGTCCGACCGCGTAGGTACCGTGATGACCAGATGGGGGCCCGATATCGCTGATTTCCAGGTAAATCAGAACTTTCGGAAGTATCTGGGCGCCGAGCCGCCGCGGTTTGCGAGCCGCGCCGAGTACGAGTGCGCGAAAGTGCTCGACTACTACGGCATCCCGTGGCTCTACGAGCCGCGCACCTTCGTGCTCGAGGAAGACGAGGACGGCCGCGTGCGCGAGGCGTTCGCGCCGGACTTCTACCTGCCCGAGCAGGATCTGTACGTCGAGCTCACCGTGATGAAGCAGTCGCTCGTCACGCGCAAGAACCGGAAGCTCCGCAAGCTGCGCGAGCGCTATCCGGACGTGAAGATCAAGCTCTTCTACAAGCGAGACCTCGAACGGCTGGCCCAGCACTTCCGTCTCGATCTGGCGTCATAGATCCGCGCATCGGCGAGATCTATCTGTCGGCCGACGAGCTGGCGGCGCGCGTGCACGAGCTCGGCGCCGAGATCGCGCGCGACTACGCCGGCCGCGAGCCGGTCCTCGTCGGGTCGCTGAAGGCAAGCTTCGTCTTCCTCACCGACCTGTCCCGCGCGATGCCGATGCTGCACGCGCTCGACTTCGTCGAGCTCGCCGGCTACGGCAGCGCGCAGATGGGCGGTCACGAGCAGATCCGCGTGCTGAAAGACCTCGACGCCGACATCGCCGGCCGCGACGTGATCGTGGTCGAGGACGTCGTCGACACCGGCCTCACGCTCAACTACCTCGTCCGGACGTTCGAGCTGCGGGCTCCGCGCTCGGTGGCCGCGGTGACGCTGCTCGACCGCCCCTACCGCCGGCTCGTCGACGACCTGCCGGTGCGCTACGTCGGCTTCGTCGTGCCGGACGAGCTCTTCGTCGGGTACGGCTTCGACCTCGACGAGCGCTGGCGCCAGCTGCCGGATCTGCGGCTCCTGCGCGATCCCGCGTGAGCATCGCCGCAGATTTAGACTAGTCTAACTTTAGTGACGGTGAGCGAGGAAGCGGTCGATCGCGGCGAGCGGATCCTCCGCGGCACGTCGAGCTTCCGGCTCCTGCCCTTCCTCGGCCCGGCGTTCATCGCGGCCGTGGCCTACATCGACCCGGGCAACTTCGCGACGAACATCGCGGGGGGGTCGCGGTACGGGTACACGCTCGTCTGGGTGATCGTCGCCTCGAACCTGATGGCGATGCTGATCCAGACGCTCTCCGCGAAGCTCGGGATCGCGACCGGCCGGAACCTGGCCGAGGTCTGCCGCGACCGGTTCTCACGGCGGCTGTCGATCGGCCTCTGGCTGCAGGCGGAGGCGATCGCGATCGCGACGGATCTCGCGGAGTTCCTCGGAGCCGCACTCGGCATGCACCTCCTGTTCGGGATCGGGCTCTTCTCGGCGGCGATCCTGACGGCGATCGCGGCGTTTCTCATCCTCGGGCTGCAGCGGTTCGGCTTCCGGCCGCTCGAGGCGACGATCGGCGTGATCGTCCTGACGATCGGCGCGTGCTACGTCGTCGAGCTCTTCAAGGCGCGGCCCGATCTCGGTGCCGTCGGCCGGCACGCGGTGGTGCCGGGGTTCGCAGGCAGCGGCTCCGTCGTGCTCGCGGTCGGCATCCTCGGCGCGACGGTGATGCCGCACGTGATCTGGCTCCATTCGGCGCTGATGCAGGATCGCATCCGCCCGCAGAACGACCAGCAGGCGCGGCGGCTGATGCGGCTGACGAAGATCGACGTGGGCATCGCGATGGCGATCGCCGGGCTGATCAACGTCGCCATGCTCGTGATGGCGGCGAGCACGTTCTTCAAGAGCGGGCTTCATCACGTCGAGTCGCTCGAGAGCGCGCACAAGACGCTCGTGCCGCTGCTCGGCGGCGCGTCGAGCGCGCTCTTCGCGATTGCGCTGCTCTTCTCCGGCCTGTCGAGCTCGGCGGTCGGGACGCTCGCGGGTCAGGTCGTGATGCAGGGCTTCATCGAGCGGCAGATCCCGATCGTCGTGCGGCGCCTCGTGACGATGGCGCCGGCGTTCGTCGTCATCGGCCTCGGCGCGGATCCCTCGCGGACGCTCGTGATCAGCCAGGTCGTCCTCTCCTTCGGCATCCCCTTCGCGCTCGTGCCGCTCGTCGTCTTCACGTCGAAGCGGGAGCTGATGGGCGTCCTCGTGAACGCGAAGGCGACGACGGCCGCCGCCGTCCTCGTCGCAGCGGTGATCATCGGCCTGAACGTGTTCCTGCTCGTGCAGACGTTCAAGCCGTAACCGCCCGCCGCCCGGCGTCGTTTACCACTTGCAATTCGGAAACGCGGGGCCGCGAGGCGCCGCCCGTCTCCGCCAGGTCGTCTCCCGACGACGCCGGCCGCCTCCCCCCGGGGCGGCCGGTTGTATTTCGGGCCCGGCGGAGCGAGGGACGCCGCCTTCCGGGACGGTCAGGGCGAAACCGTGGACAGTCCAGGTTTACGGCTTCGTCACGGGAGATAGCCGAGAGGGTCGACGGGGCTGCCGTTGAGCCGGACCTCGAAGTGGAGATGCGGGCCGGTGCAGAAGCCGGTGCAGCCGACGTAGCCGATCGTCTGGCCCTGCGTCACGACCTCGTTGCAGCTCGCGGCGATGCGCGACTGATGGCCGTACAGGGTCGCGAGGCCGTTGTGGTGGTCGATCATCACGAGGTTGCCGTAGCCCGACATCCAGCCGCACCAGACCACGGTGCCGTTTCCGGCCGCGTGGATCGGCGTGCCCGTCGGCACCCCGATGTCGATGCCCGGATGGAGCGTCCCCCAGCGCATGCCGAACGGGCTCGTGATCGGCCCGGACACGGGCCACGCGAAGCCGCTGCTCGACGGCGCCGGCTCGCTGCCCCCGGACGTCGCCGCGCCGCTCGCCTGCGCCTCGGAGCTACGGAGCCTCGCCGCGAGCTGCGCACTCGCAGCCTCGAGCGCCTTCGACTCCTGGATGTCGTTCTCCACCTGCCTGCGCGTGATCACGAGAGAGCGGCTCTTGTCCGCCTTCGCGCCCGCGAGGCGGCTGCGGTTCGACAGGAGCTCGCCGCGGAGGATCGCCTGCTGCTGCACGCGTGCGTTGATCACATGCGTCTCCATCTGCACGCTGCGCCGCACCTTCGTCGTCGCCGCACGCTGGCGCTTGATCTGGAGCTTCGCCGTCGCGACCTGGCCCGCGACCTTCTTGTCCTGCGCTGCGATCGCACCGAGGTAGTCGAGCTGGTCGAGCACGTCGTCGAAGTTCCGCGCCGCCAGCAGCACGTCGACGGTCGTCGGCTCGTCCTGCTTGTAGATGTCGATCAGCCGCAGGTTGAGCCTCCTCACCGCGAGCGCATACTCGTGCTTCAGGTAGTGGAAGCGGACCGTCTGCAGGTGGAAGAGCTGGTTGAGCTTGTCGAGCCGGCGCTGATGCAGTGCGAGATCCGACTGCAGCGAGGTGAGCCGCGACGAGACGTCGCCCACCTTGACCTCGAGCGTCTTGATCTCACTCGTGAGGCTGCCGATCTGAGTGCTGAGACGCGACTCCTTCGCCTGGGCGCGCGCGATCTTCGCGTGGACGGCCTCGAGCCTCGCGTCGACGGCCGCCTTCTGGTCGCCGAAGCCGTCACCCGCGAGCGCGGTCGGCGTGAGCGCGAGTCCGAGCGCAAGCAGGAGCAGCAGGCGCCGTGCCATTGCCTGAAAGGTTCGCCGAGACCCCGGACGTCCCTGCACCCGGGGCGAGTGTAGCCCGGTCTAGGCCCGGCTCTCGTCCGCGCGCTCCCGGCCCCGGCTCGGGAACCCGCGCCGGCTCCGGCGGCGTGCCCTCGTCCGGCGGCGGATACGGCTCGGGGACGACCGCAGGCTGCGGCGGATCCGCCTCGTTCGGCGGCGGGGTCGGCTCGGCCGGAAGAACCATCATGGTCTCCTGTACCGGCAATCGGGCCTGCCGAATCCTCTCCCCCGCCTCTTCGACGGCTCCCTCGAGCTCGGCCTGCAGCTCCCATTCGCGGGCGTCGAGCTCGGTGAGCCTCGCCCGGATCCCGGATGCGGCGTCGGTGTCGCTCCGGTGCACGGCCGTGCCGAGCTCGAGCAGGAGCGCACGCCGCTCGGCGTCGAGATTTGCGAGCGCCTGCCGGACCCGCCGCACCTCCGCCGCCGCCTGCGCACGCGCACGCCACGTCTCGAGCGCGGTCTGCGCCCGCTCGCGCGCGTGCGACGACGACCGCAGAAACGCGTGGTTCTCGGGGCGGCGCTTCGCCGCCTCGAGGAACGCGGCGAGGAGAAGCGCGCCGAGACCGAGGACGATCAGCCCGTACGGCCAGTGACCCGTTGCGAAGAGCACGAGCGAGAACACCACGAGCACGACCGCGACGCCGAGCAGGAGCTGCGGCGGGGCGACGCCGAACCAGTGCGGCTCGGCCTGCCGGTACTCGATCTGCGTCTCGCGGGTCGGGGTCGCATCGGGGCCGAGCTCCGAGCCGCACGCGGGGCAGAAGCGCGCGCCGGCGGGCAGCGCTGCGCCGCAGCCGGGACAGGGATCAGCGACTTGTACGGATGCGTTCATGCCGCCCTTCTGCCCTCGGCTCGAGCGCGCGTAACGCCTCGGCTGCACGCCGCCGCAGCGGGCCGACGAGCGCCCGGTAGTCCTCGTCGTTCACCTTGCCCGTCCGGTGGTCGAACTCGAGCTCCTTCAGGGACGCGAGCGCGCGGTCCCGTTCTTCTGCGAGCTCGAGCCGCGCGCGTTCGAGCTCGCCCGGCTCGTCGAGCCGGTCGCTCGCCGGCGCGGGCTCCTGCAGGAACGGCCGTGCGACGAACGCGACAGCCGCGAGCGCGAGCACGCCGCCGAGCACGAGCGCGAGCGTCATGCCGCAACAGCGCCGGCCGCGTAGCGGTCGGCCAGCCGACGCTGCTCGACGGCATCCGGCCACAGCGCGACGAGCGCCCCGAAGACGAAGAGGAAGCCTGCGGCCCAGATCAGGTTGACGAGCGGCTTCACGAGCGCCTTCAGATAGAGCGTGCCGTTGCGGTCGATCTGGTCCGCGATCAGGAAGACGTCGCCGAGGTTGCGCGGGTCGTGATAGATCGACACCTCGTTCGAGGTCGTCTTCTCGACGGGGTACGTGTTCTTGCCGGGATGGAGCGTCGCGACGTGCGACCCGCCGCGTGCGACGTCGATCGTCGCCCGCGTCGCGAGCGCGTTCGCCTCCTGCTTCGACCCGAGCCCGTTGTAGGTCAGCGTGTAGCCCGCGATCTCCATCGACTGGCCCTGCCGCAGCGCGTGCTCGCGCACGGTCTGGTAGGAGCTCGAACCGGCTATCCCGATCGCGAGCAGCACGATCGCCGCGTGGACGAGGTAGCCGCCGTAGCGCCGCCGGTTTCGCCCGATGAGCCGGACGATCGAGCCCGTGGCGCGGCGGCCGCGGACGAACTCGAGGACGATCGATGCGAGGACGAAGGCCGAGAACGTGTATGCGAGCAGGCCGGGCGGCGACGAGCCGAAGCCGGCGGCGACGAGCGCGACGCCTGCCGCCGCCGCGAAGGCGAAGGGGATGAGGAACATCCGCCCGAGCGCCCGCAGCGACGCGCGCCGCCACGCCACGAGCGGGCCGATGCCCATCAGAAGGAGGAGCGGCAGCCCGAAGCTGTGCAGGAAGAAGTTGTAGTACGGCTTCGACACCGAGCGCGTCTCGCCGCGGAGCGCCTCGGTCAGCAGCGGGTACGTGACGCCCCAGAGGATCGTGAGGCAGAACGCGACGAGCAGAAGGTTGTTGTAGAGGAACGTCGCCTCGCGCGACACGAGCGACTCGAGCTTCGTTCGCGCCCTCAGGATGGGCAGACGGACGTAGATGAGCGCCACGCTGAACACCACGCAGACGACGATGAAGCCGAGGAACCAGCCGCCGATCGGGCTCTGCGAGAACGAGTGGATCGAGCTGACGACGCCCGAGCGCGTGAGGAAGGTGCCGAAGATCGAGAGACAGAACGCGAGCGCGACGAGCACCATGTTCCAGACCTTCAGCATGCCGCGCTTCTCCTGGATCATCACCGAGTGCAGGAACGCGGTCGCCGCGAGCCACGGCATCAGCGCGGCGTTCTCGACCGGGTCCCAGGCGTAGTAGCCGCCCCAGCCGATCTCGACGTACGCCCAGTGCGCACCGAGGAGCTGGCCGACGCCGAGGAACGTCCACGCGGTGAGCGTCCAGCGGCGCGTCGCCACGATCCACCGCTCGTCGGTGCGGCGCGAGAGGAGCGCGCCCATGGCGAAGGCGAACGGGATCGTGAGGCCCACGTAGCCGAGGTAGAGCAGCGGCGGGTGCGCGAGCATGTACGGGTTCTGCAGGCTCGGCACCATGCCCGCGCCGTCGGCCGGCGCCGGCGCCGTGTCGAACGGGCTCGAGACGAAGCAGAGCATGAACGCGAAGAAGCCCGCCACACCGGCGAGAACGGGGACGACCCACGCTATGAGCTCGCGCGTGCGCCGGTTGAGCCAGACGGCGAGGGCCGCGTAGCCGCTGAGGATGAGCAGCCACAGCAGGAGCGAGCCCTCCTGGCCGCCCCAGAAGGCCGAGAGCGCGTAGCCGACGGGCAGCGAACGGCTGATGTGCTGCGAGACGTAGACGAACGAGAAGTCGCGTCGCGCGAGCGCGGCCCAGAGGATCCCGGCCGCGATCGCCGTCGTCAGAAACGACGCGAGCAGTGCGTTCTGCGCGGACAGGGCGAGCCGCCGCCGCCGCTTCCACGCCGCGAGCGAGCCGGCGACGAGTGCATACAGAACGAGCCCGAAGCTCAGGAGGAGCGCGGCGCGGCCGAGCGCGGGCACGCTACGTCTTGCTCTTCGCCGGCGCGTACTTCGACGGGCACTTCGTCGTCAGAGAGTCGGCGTTCGCGACGAACACCCCGTCGCGCAGCTTGCCGGTGACGACGACCTCGCGGCCGATGCGGTACGGGTCCGGGACCGAGCCGTGGTAGACGACGGTCGCGCGAGTGCTCGACCCCTTCGACACGTCACGCAGGACGAAGCGCATGCCGCCGGCGCTGTGCGAGTCGCCGCGCGTCGAGACGACCTTGCCGACGAGCAGGACCTGCCCTGAATGCTTTGCCAGGTCGCTCGGCTGGATCTGCGGCGTGCCCGCCCCTGCGATCGACGTGTAGAGAACGAAGACCGCGAGCGCCGCCGCGACGGACAGCGCGATGACGAGCCGGGCTGGACTGCGCCGAGCAGCGTCCTTGGTCACGCCGGAAAGGATACCGGTGTCTAGTGCTGCTGCTCGGCAGGCTGCGCGCGGCGGCCGGGGACGCGGTAGCCGTGATCGTGGCAAAGCGAACCAGGCGATTCCTCGGTGAGGGCGTCGCAGTAGCCCTTGCCGTAGGCCGCGCGCATGAACGCGGCGACCACTTCGAGGTTCCACTCGGAGATCTCCCCTGCCTCGCGCCAGAGATCGGCGAGGCGGAGGTCGATGTCGAGCTCGAGCAGGTCGATCCGCGAGGGGTTCTTGGCCATGACGAACACGGTAAAAACCCCGTCGGACGACATAGTCTGCGCCCGTGGGAGCGATCCGAGTCGGGGCCGTCGGGGCTGCCGGGAGCCGCCACGTTCGCCGAGGCGGCGGCGTGGCTCCGGGCGCGCGGCTACGGCGCCGTCGAGATCGGCTTCGCGGGCGGCTTCTGGCTCGACTACGACGCGGCGCCCGAGCTCGGCGAGGCGATGCGCGCAGCCGACGTCGTCATCTCGGTGCACGCGCCGCTCGCGGCGTTCATGGGCCATGTCGCGCGCGAGAAGAAGTTCAAGATGGCGCTCGGCATGCTCGATCACACCGCCGGGCTCGCGAAGGCCGTCGGGCGCCGAGGTGATCGTGTTCCACCCGGGCTTCCTCCTCGGCCGCGAGCGCGAGCGCGCGATCGCGGACGTCGTCGACCAGCTCGGCGACCTGCGGGCGCGGCTCGAGGCGAAGGACCGCCTCGTCCCGTTCGGTGTCGAGGTGATGGGACGCGTGCGCGAGCTCGGGACGCTCGAGGACGTGCTCGAGATCGCGTCACGGGTCGACTTCGTCCGCCCGGTCCTCGACTTCGCGCACATGCACGCGACGAGCGACGGTGCGTACACCGAGGTCGAGGCCTTCGCGACGGCGCTCGAGGCGGCCGACGGCGTCCTCGAGCCGGGCGCGCCGTTCCATATCCATTTCAGCGACATCGCCTACGCGAACCGGAACGAGACGAAGCACCTTCCGTACGGCGAGGGGACGTTGCGCGCCGAGCCGCTCCGCGACGCGCTCGCGCGCTTCGACCGGCCGGCGACCGTGATCAGCGAGTCGCCGGACGACGAGTCGACTCAGACGATCGGGGCCGTGCTGTCCGGCGCGAGCGAGGCCCGCCGCTCCTCGTAGAGCACCGCCTCGTCGTCGCGGCCGCGCTCGTGCAGGAACTCGGCGAGGTAGCGCAGCGCCCAGTGCTCGAGTGCGACGATGCCGTACATCGCGAAGCCGTCGACTGCCTCGCGCATGAGCGTCTCGGCCTCGGCGTCGCGGTGCTGGCCGCGCGCACGATCCCGAGCGCGAGGCTCGTCGTCGAGAGCGAGACGCGGTCCTCCGGGCCGACCGTCTCGCGCGCCTCGAGCGCGAGACGTTCCGCCTCGTCGAGGCGGCCCTCCGTGCGACGAGCACCATCGAGAGCGCGCGCTGCGCCTCGCAGAGCGAGCCGCGGTCGCCGAGGCCCTTGAGCATGCGAACGGCGTCGCGAAGGTGCTTCTCGGCACGGTCGGTCTCGCCCTGCGCGAACGCGGCGCGGCCGATCATCATCACCATCACCGCCTCGCTCGCGCGTGTTGCCGAGCTCGGCGAAGAGCTCGCGCGCCGCGGTGTAGTCCGCCTCGGCCTCGACCGGCCGCTCGCTCACGAGCTCGAGCCAGCCGCGCCCCTGAAGCGCCGACGCGCGGCTGAAGAGGCTCCCGCTCTCGTCGGCGAGCTCGAGCGAGCGGAGCGACGAGCGGCGCGGCGTGCGCGAGCTCGAGACGGAGCACGTACGCACCGACGAGCCCGTGGATGACGAGCGCCTCGAGATCCTTGCGGTCCGCCTCGCGTGCGGCGGCGAGTGCCGCCTTCGCCCAGTGCTCGAACTCGTCGTAGTCGCCGATCCAGGTCGCCACCTGCGCGGACGACCCAGAGCGGCTCGAAGCGGATCTCGGGGTGCTCTTCCTCGAGCACCTCGACCGCCTCCGCGACGAGCTTGCGCGCGGTGAGGGCGTCGGCCCGGTGCTGGAGGACGGCTTCGGCGAGCGCGGTGAGCGCCCGGCCCTGAAGGCGGCGCTCGCCGGTGCGCGCTGCCTCGTCGGCGACCTCGCCCATCTCGACGACGACCGCCGGGAAGTCGGCGAGCCGCCAGGCGGCGCGGCCGGCGAAGTAGCGGCGGTCGAGCGTCGGCGCGAGCTCGACGGCGCGCAGCAGGAGCTTGCGGGCGCTGCGGAACGCCTCGCGCGAGAGCGCGCGCCGGCCGGCGTGCGTGAGCGCCTGAGCCGTCTCTTCGCGGAGCTCTGCGGGCGCGGCGCCGTCGAGCTCGGCGAGGAGCATCGACGCCTGGTCGAGGTGGAAGGCCCGGATCTCGAGCAGCTCGTCGCCCGCTTTCTCGGCGAGCCATTCCGCGAACGCGTGGTGCAGATCGGCCCGGGAGCTCTTCGAGAGCGCGGAGTACGCGACTTCGCGGATGAGAACGTGCTTGAACTTGTACGCGTGCTCGCCGCTGATCGTGGCGCGCGGCTCGCGCACGACGAGATCGCGGAGCAGGAGCTCCTCGACGCAGCCGTCGACGTCGTCGATCTCCGGCGAGAGATGCGCGAGCGCGCCGCGCATGAAGATCCTCCCCATCACCGAGGCGCGCTGGAGCGCGATGCGCTGGGAGGCGGGGATACGGTCGATGCGCGCGGCGATCAGCGCCTGGAGGGTGTCCGGGATGCGCTCGCCGCTGCGCGGATGCTCCGCGAGCATGCGGACGGTCTCCTCGACGAAGAGCGGGTTGCCTTCGGTCTTCGAGAGCACCGTCTCGACGTCGAGCGGAAGATCGAGGTCTGCGGTGAGCGCGGCCACGAGCTCCGCGCTCTCGTCGGACTGCAGCGGCTCGAGCTCGAGCGTCGTCGAGCGCACGCGGCCTCCGCCCCACGTCGGCCGGACGTCGAGGAGCTCCGGGCGCGCGAGCGCGATCAGGAGGAGCGGCGCGTCGCGGACGGACGACGCGAGCTGCTCGATCAGCTCGAGGAGCGGTTCCTCGCCCCAGTGCACGTCCTCGAAGAGGAGGACGAGCGGCTGAGCCTCCGCGAGCTGCTCGGCCCATGCGCGCGCCGCCCACGAGATGTCCTGCTGCGAGCGCTCGCCCTCGACCGCCTCGAGCACCCCGACGGCGAGCCCGAGCAGGTCGGCGACGGCCTCGTCCTCGCAGCAGGCGCGGAGCTTCTGCTGCGCGTCGTCGAGCGGGTCGTCGTCGCTGATCCCGGACGAGGCCTTGACCATCTCGGCGAGCGGCCAGTACGTGACGCCCTCGCCGTACGGAAGGCAGCGGCCGCTCAGGACCGTCGCGCCTTCGAGGCCGGCGACGAACTCGCGTGCGAGGCGGCTCTTGCCGACGCCGGGGTCGCCGTAGATCGTGACGAGCGACGCGCGGCCGGCCCTGACGATTCGCTCGTAGGTGTTCTCGAGCAGCTCGAGCTCGGACTCGCGGCCGACGAGCGGCGCCGAGAGGCCCGTGATCGGCTCGACACCGGGCTCGTTGACGCAGACGACGCGCTGCGCCGGGACCGGCTCGCGCCAGCCGCGCAGCTGCAGCGGGTGGATCGGCTCGAGCTCGACGCGGCCGCGCAGCAGGCGGGCCGCCGCCGGGCCGACGAGGATCTGGTTGGGCTCGGCGTTGCTCTGGAGGCGCGCGGCGAGGTTGACGGCCTCGCCCGTCGCGAACGTCGATTCGCTGTCGTCGGCGACGACCTCGCCCGACTCGATGCCGACGCGCGCCTCGAGCCCGAGCTCCTGCACGCGCTCGAGCGTGGCGAGCGCGGCGCGAACGGCGCGCTCCGCGTCGTCCTCGTGGGCGAGCGGGATGCCGAAGGCGGCCATCACGGCGTCGCCGGCGAACTTCTCGACCGTGCCGCCGTGCGTGACGATGCAATGCGAGACCTGGTCGAAGAAGCGGCTGACGCGCCGGCGCACGACCTCGGGATCCGCGCCCGACAGGAGCTCCGTCGAGTCGACGAGATCGACGAAGAGCACGGTTGCGAGCTTGCGCTCCATGCCTCAATGGTAGTTGCGGGGACTATGGCTAGGATCCCCGCCGCCATGCTCGATCCGAAGGTATTCAAGGCGTACGACGTCCGCGGGATCTATCCGGCGGACCTCGACGAGGAGGGCGCGTTCGCGATCGGCCGCGGGTACGCGCAGCAGTTCGAGCCGCGGCGCATCGCGGTCGGGCGGGACATGCGGCTCTCGAGCCCGCAGATGGCCGGGGCCGTGATGCGCGGCGCGGCCGCCGAGGGCGTCGAGGTGCTCGACCTCGGGCTCGTCGGCACGGAGATGGTCTACTTCGCGGTCGGCGAGCTCGGGCTCGACGGCGGCGTGATGGTGACCGCCTCGCACAACCCGAAGGAGTACACGGGGATGAAGATCGTGCGGCGCGGCGCGCTGCCGGTCGGCGGCGAGTCGGGCCTCCTCGACGTGCGCGACCGTGCGCTCGCCGTCTCGGACGACGGCGACGCGGGGGTGGGCGGTGCGCACGGAGCCGTGACGGCGTACGACATCTGGCCGGCCTACGTCGATCGCGTGCTCTCGTTCGTCGACGTGGCTGCGATGCGGCCGCTGAAGGTCGTGATCGACGCGGCGAACGGGATGGGCGGCACGATGCTGCCGCCGGTGCTCGAGCGGCTGCCGATCGAGACGGTGCCCTGCTACTTCGAGCCGGACGGCTCGTTCCCGAACCACGAGCCGAACCCGCTCCTGCCCGAGAACCGAGAGTTCATCGTGCGGAAGACGCTCGAGGAGGGCGCCGACCTGGGGGTCGCGTTCGACGGCGACGCCGACCGGTGCTTCTTCGTGGACGACACGGGCGAGTTCGTCCCGGGGGACTTTGCGACGGCGCTCCTGGCGGAGGCCGTGCTCGAGAAGGAGCCCGGGGCGAAGATCATCTACGACGTGCGGGCGAGCTGGGCCGTGCCGGAGACGATCGAGCGCGCCGGCGGAGTCCCGCTCGTCAACCGCGTCGGGCATGCGTACATCAAGCATCGGATGCGCAAGGACGATGCGGCGTTCGGCGGCGAGGTGTCCGGGCACTACTACTTCCGCGGCTTCTCGCAGGCCGACTCGGGCGTCGTTCCGTTCCTGCTCATGCTCGAGCTGCTCTCGAAGAAGGGCCGGAAGCTGTCGGAGGTGCTCGAGCCGTTCCGCTCGCGCTACTTCATCACGGGCGAGCTGAACAATCCGGTGTCCGACGTCGCCCTGAAGCTGCAGGAGCTGAAGGAGCGCTACGCGTCCGAGGGCACGGTGTCGCATCTGGACGGCATCTCGGTCGACGCCGAGGACTGGCACTTCAACGTGCGCCCGTCGAACACCGAGCCGCTGCTCCGCCTGAACCTCGAGGCCCGCTCCCGGGAGCTGATGGAGCGCAAGCGCGACGAGGTGCTGGCCCTCATCACGGGCTGAGCACGAACAGTTCCCACTCGTCGTCTGACGCGGGGAGATGCCCGCTGCGGACGAGTCGCGCGAACTCGGCGCGGGCGCGCTCCGGCGTCCGGCCGAAGAGGCTGAGCACCTCATCGGCCACGAGCCAGGCGGCCTTCGGGACGACGGCTCCCGCGAGCGCGCGGTAGCTCGCAAAGGGCCATTGCCCCGGGTCGGCGCACACGCCGGCGGCGACCGGGTTGCGGGCCACGTACAGGAGCGCCGAGACGAGATGCGCATCGCTCGCGAGCTCGTACGCACGTGGGCGGTTGCGGAAGAGATGGTCGGTTCGGCCGTGCCGCAAGTTCGTCCGGCGGGCATGCGTCCCGTTCATCACACGGAATCCGTCGGAGAACCCGCCTTGCGGAGCCCGGACGATGAGGTGGTAATGGTTGTGCAGGAAGCACCACGAGAGCACATCCCAGCGGTGCCGCGTCGCGGCCTTGTCGAGCTCGTAGTAGAGCGAGTCGAAGTCGTGCGAGTCCCACGCGAGCGGCCCTCGGTTACAGCCCCGCGTGATGACGTGGTAGGCGTGCTCGAAGTCGAGGCCGAGACGGTCGGAGCTCATGCGTAGGACGGTAGGCGGGGCCGTGTCACGACATTCACGCGGAACTGTCACGTCTGACACCGGGACAGTGGCTCCGTACGCCTAGCCGCATAGGATCACGGCCGTGAGCAGGAGGCCGTTCAAGTTCAGCGCCCGGACGCGCGTGGGCTTCTCGGACACCGATGCGCAGGGCGTCGTCTACTACGGGCGGTACAACCCGTACTTCGACCTCGCCCGGGTCGAGTATCTCCGCGAGCTCGGCCTGCTGCACCGGGAGGCGAGCGGGGACTTCGTCATGCGGGCGAACGACGTCGAGTACTTCGCACCGGCGCGCTTCGACGACGAGCTCGAGATCGACGCACGCGTCTCGCGGATCGGCCGGACGAGCGTGACCTTCGAGTTCGCCGCCTACCGGGTCCCCGACGAGACGCTCATGGTCACGGCGCATCAGACGCTCGTCTACGTCGACCTGCGAGAGCGTGTGGCGGTACCCGTGCCCGACGACTACCGCGCACGGGTGTCCGCGTTCGAGGGCGCCGATGTCGAGCTCTAGCGGCGCGCTCGGGGCGATCGACCGCGTCCTGAGCCACGGCGGCGACGCGGACGACATCCTGCGGCAGGTCGTCGCCGTTCTCCACGACGTCGGCGGCTACCCGTGGGCCGGCATCTTCTTCGTCGAGGAGGACGCACTCGCGCTCGGCCCGCAGGCCGGCCTCCCGGACGAGACGCACCGGACGACCGTCCCGGTGACGTGGCAGGGCGACCGGATCGCGGAGCTCGCAGTCGACGGCGCGTCCGAGGAAGACCGCAGCTTCCTCGAGCGGGTCGCCGCCCTCGTCTCGGGCCACTGCCTCGTCGGCTGGGACACCGGCGGCGAGTCCTGGGAGCCCTGAGATCTCGAGCCGCGCGCCCGACCGATTCCTCAAACGGCCGGGCGCCGCAGCTTCCTTGCCCTCTCCCCTCCTCTCGTTCTAGTCCCGCCGGACGCGGTGTCGATCCCTCGTTCAAGGGTTCGGCGACCTTCCGCCCCAATCCCTCGTTCGAGGGAACGGCTCGGCTCCGGCAGCCGCGCCGCAGCGCGCATCCCTCGGAAGGGGTACCCCGCGGCGCCGAACGAGTGACCCTCGATCGAGGGCGGCGGGGTGCTACTGCGGCGTCACGCGGTACGCGTCGAAGACCGCGTCGACGTTCCGCAGCGCCGTCAGGAGCGCCCGCAGCGACTTCACGTCGCCGACCTGCGGCGACGTACCAGTTCTTCGCCATCTGATCCTCGACGACGCCGCCGTAGGAGACGATGTTCGCGCCGTGCTCGGCGAACGTCCTCGCGACGTCCTCGAGGAGGCGCGGACGATCCCACGAGTCGACGGCGATCTGCACGCGGAAGCTCTGCGAGGTGCCTCCGTCCCACTCCACCGGCGTGAACCGCTCCGGGTTGCGCATCAGCGCGCGCACGTTCGGGCAGTCGCCGCGATGCACCGTGATGCCCTTCCCGAGCGAGATGTAGCCGACGACCTCGTCGCCCGGAACCGGCGTGCAGCACTTCGCAAGCCGGACGAGCACGTCCTCGACGCCGACGACGTTGATCCCGTACGTGTCGCTCGCGAGTGCGTCGCGCGCCTTCGGCTTCTTCCGCGGGAGGACCGCCTCTTCCTCGGCGACCTCCTCCACCTTGAGCTTCTGCAGGACCTTGTTGACGATCGTGCCCGCGGTCAGCTTCCCGGAGCCGAGCGCGAGGTAGAAGTCCTCCGCCTTCTTGAAGCCCAGCTCCCGGATCACCCCGGCGAGCACCGCCGAGCCGGCGAGCTTGCGATACGGGAGGTTCTGCGCCTTCAGCGCGGTCTCGAGCAGCTCGCGGCCCTTCGCCTCGAGATCCTCCTTCTGCTCGCGCGAGAAGAACTGGCGGATCTTGTTGCGGGCCCGCGACGAGGCGACGAGCGAGAGCCAGTCGCGCGACGGGCCGCGGCCGCTCTTCGAGGTCAGCACCTCCACGCGGTCGCCGCTCGCCAGCTTGTAGTGGAGCGGGACGATGCGCCCGTTCACCTTCGCGCCGACGGTGCGGTGGCCGACGTCGGTGTGGACGGCATACGCGAAGTCGATCGGCGTCGCGCCGGCCGGCAGCGTCTTCACCTCGCCCTTCGGCGTGAAGACGAAGACCTCCTCGTCGAAGAGGTCGGTGCGGAACGACTTCACGAACTCGCGCGCGTCCGCCTCGTCGTCGTGCGATGTCCATCAGCTGCCGCACCCAGTCGAGCCACTCCTCGTCGGGCTCGGCGGCCGCGGATCTTGTACGAGAACCAGTGCGCCGCGACGCCGAGCTCGGCGGTCTCGTGCATCTCGCGCGTCCGCACCTGGATCTCGAGCGGGCGGCCCTCGGGCCCGATCACGGTCGTGTGCAGCGAGCGGTAGCCGTTGAACTTCGGCATCGCGACGTAGTCCTTGAACCGGCCGGGCATCGGCTTCCACAGCGAGTGGATCAGGCCGAGCGCGCCGTAGCAGTCGCGCGTGCCCTCCTCGCCGTCGCGCTCGACGATCACGCGCATCGCCGTGAGGTCGTAGATCTCGTTGAACTCGCGGCCCTTCTTCGCCATCTTGTCGTAGATCGAATAGAAGTGCTTCGCGCGCCCGGAGATCTCCGCCGGGATGTCGACCTTCGCGAGCTCGCGTGCGAGCACGTCGGCCGCCTCCGCGACGTGGCCCTCGCGGTCGGCGCGGCGCTCGGCGACCATCGTCTTGATCTCCTCGTACTTGCGCGGATGCAGCGTCTGGAAGGCGAGATCCTCGAGCTCCCACTTGAGCGCGTGGATGCCGAGCCGGTGCGCGAGCGGCGCGTAGACCTCGAGCGTCTCCTTCGCCTTCTGGATCTGCTTCTGCTTGCCGAGGTACTCGATCGTGCGCATGTTGTGGAGCCGGTCCGCGAGCTTGATCAGGATCACGCGGACGTCCTCGGACATCGCGACGACCATCTTGCGGTAGTTCTCGGCCTCCGCCTGCTCGCGGGTCTGGAACTGGATCCGTGTCAGCTTGGTGACGCCCTCGACGAGCTTTGCGACCTCGTCGCCGAACTCCGACTTGACCGTCGTCGATGTCGGTTTCGGTGTCCTCGACGACGTCGTGGAGCAGCGCGGCGGCGATCGTCTGCTCGTCGAGCCGGAGGCTGCGCGCAGATGCGCGCGACGCCGACGGGATGCTCGATGAACGGCGAGCCCGAGCGCCGCTGCTGGCCCTCGTGGGCCGCCGCCGCGAACGCGAAGGCGCGTGCGACGAGCTCGCGGTCGACTGCACCGCGCGGATTCCTCGATCTCTGCGAGCAGCTCGTCGAGAAGACCCTGGTGCTTCTCACCTGCCTCGACCGTCGCCATCGTCTCAGTGTACTCCGGGCCTCCGGGGCCGTATCCGTGCGGAAGGACTGCTCGTTTATCGGTCGAAGTGACCCCTTCCATGATCAGGATTCGGCGAAAGAACGCCCGCAAGGTCGCGAAGCTCGCACGCGCACTCGCGTCGCTCGAGGATCACTCGCGCGCGCCCCGGACACGGCCCCGCCGCGTCGGCCGCGCGTCGCTCAGTGTCTGAACGGCGCCGGGTACACGACGCGCCCCTGCGGTAGCTCCGCCGCCTCGTCGAGCACGGCTACCTGGAAGGCCCAGTCGTAGAGCGCCTCGGGCGGCGGCAGCAGCCCGAGCTCGTCGGCGCGCACGAAGCCGAAGCGGCCGTAGTACGCCGGGTTGCCCTCGACGAGAAGGAGCGCCTGCCCGTGCCGGCGCGCGCCCTCGAGCGACGCCCGCACGAGCGCGGCGCCGAACCCCCGCCTCTGTCGCTCCGGCAGCACGCCGAGCGGTGAGAGCTGGAGCAGCCGCACGGTGGATCCCTCGAGCCCCGACCACGTGTTCATGACGTGGCCGACGACCGCTCCGTCGTCGACCGCGACGAACGACAGGTCGGGCTCGTACACCTCGCTCGCGCGCAGCTCGGCGGCGATGCGAGGCACGTCGTCGTCGTCGAACGCACGCCGGTGGACGTCGAGGATCGCGGGCCAGTCGTCGTCGTCCGCCAGGCGGACGCTCACGCGGCGCGCGCGAGCACGGGCTCCTGCGCGAGGAGCGCACGGAACCGCGCGGACTCGAGCAGGTGGCGCCGGCCGAGGCCGTGCAGCTCGATCTCGAGCTCCGCGAAGATCTCGCGCGCGTCGGCGTGCCGCGACTCCGCCGGCTTGCGGTACTCCGCGACGAGCCAGTCGCGCAGCTCGTCGAAGCGCTCGTCGGCGCTGAAGATCCGCCGTACCACGAGCTGCGGCGACACGGTGCCGTTCCACCGGTTCTCCTCGAGGCGGAACGCGACGTCCCACCGCCCGGCGCGGCTGTAGGCGTCGAGCCGGCCGCCGGAGCCGAACGCGATCGCGCTGCCGGCGTCGGCGCCGTCCCGGCGCACGCGGAAGCGGAGGTGCTTGCCCTCGCCCACCGTCGCGAGGCTGCCGAGCTCGCAGCCGGGCGCGAGCAGGGTCACCGCCGGGTTCGCGAGCCCGAACGGCGCGAGCCGCGCCAGCTCGGCGCACAGGTCGAGGGTCAGCGTCGTGCCGCGCGGCACGACGGCGTCGACCTGCGTGACCGGCTGCAGGTCGTCGTCGACGAGCAGGCCGGCGGCGTGCTCCGCGAACGCCGCCGCGAACGCCTCGACGTTCTCGGGCTCGATCGACAGCCCGGCGGCGGCGCGATGGCCGCCCCAGCGCCCGAGGAGCGACGCACACGCGCCGAGCGCCGGCATGGAGGTCGAAGGACGGGATCGACCGGCCGGAGCCCTTCCAGTCTCCCTCGGTGCCGGCGATCAGCACCACCGGACGGTTGTACCGCTCGACGAGCCTCGAGGCGACGATCCCGATCACGCCCTCGTGCCAGCCTTCGCCGGCGACGACGTACGCGCGGCGGCTGCGCTGCGCCTCCGGCCACTCGTCGACCTGCGCCGCCGCCTCGCGGAAGATGCGCGCCTCGACGGCCTGCCGCTCGCGGTTCAGCTCCTCGAGGTCGTTCGCGAGCCGTTTCGCCTCGTCGGCGTCGTCGGTGAGGAGCAGCTCGAGCGCTGCGCGCGGGTGGCCGAGGCGGCCCGCGGCGTTGATGCGCGGGCCGAGCCGGAAGCCGCACGCGCCCGCGTCGACGGTCGCCGGGTCGACCCCGGCCGCGCGCATCAGCGCCTGCAGGCCCGGCTTCTGCGTGCGGGCGAGCGCCCGCAGCCCCGCGATCGCGAGCGAGCGGTTCTCGTCGAGGAGCGGCACGACGTCGGCGATCGTGGCGAGGGCGACGAGGTCGAGGTGGCGCTTCGGGATCTCGGAGTCGACGCCGAAGAGCGCCTGTCCGAGCTTGTAGACGACGCCCGTGCCGCAGAGCTCGGGGAACGGATAGTCGGACGGCCGCGTCGCGACGACGGGGCAGTCGGGCAGCTCCGGCCCGGGCCGGTGATGGTCGGTGACGACGACCTCGAGCCCGCGCGCCGTCGCCTCGGCGATCTCGGCGACCGCCGTGATGCCGCAGTCGACGGTGACGACGAGCCCGCAGCCCTCGTCGGCGAGACGGCCGATCGTCGCGCTCGACACGCCGTAGCCCTCGTCGAAGCGGCTCGGCAGGTGCCAGTCGACCTCGGCGCCGAGCTCGCGGAGGAGCAGCACCGCGAGCGTCGTCGCCGCGATGCCGTCGACGTCGTAGTCGCCGTGGACGCAGATGCGCCGCCCCTCGGCGACTGCCGCGCGGATCCGCTCGCACGCGGCGCGCATGTCGCCGAGGAGGAACGGGTCGTGCGGCGGCTGCTCGCCCTCGAGAAACGTGCGCGCCGCGTCGGGGTCGGTGAATCCGCGCCGGACGAGGACGCCTGCCGTCAGCTCGCTGATACCGAGCGCCTCGGCCAGCTCGGAGACCACCCCATGCGGGCACGGACGCAGTGTCCAGGTGCCCTCGTGCATCGTTTCATCACGGTACGGGGAGCGTCGGACGACATACTCGGAGCGTGAAGGAGCTCTTCCTCCTCGACCCCGACGTCGTCTATCTGAACCACGGCTCGTACGGCGCCTGCCCGCGCCCGGTCTTCGAGCGCTACCAGGCGTGGCAGCGTGAGCTCGAGCGCGAGCCGGTCGACTTCCTCGCGAACCGGCTCGCCGGCCTCCTCGCCGACGCGCGCGCGGCGCTCGCGGGCTACGTCGGCGCGCGTGCCGGCGACCTGACCTTCGTCCCGAACGCGACGACCGGCGTGAACATCGCCGCGCGCGCGCTCGACCTCCGTCCCGGCGACGAGGTGCTGTCGACCGATCTCGAGTACGGCGCGTGCGACTACACGTGGGAGCACGTCTGCGGGCGCGCAGGGGCCGAGTACGTGCGCGCGCCGATCCCGCTGCCGCTCGACGACGTGCCGGACGCACTCTTCGCACGCGTCAGCGAGCGCACGCGCGCCGTCTACGTCTCGCACATCACTTCCGAGACCGGTCTTCTGCTCCCCGTCGAGGAGATCGTCGCGCGCGCCCGCGACGCCGGGCTGACGACGATCGTCGACGGCGCGCACGCGCCGGGGCAGGTCGACCTCGACCTCGAGGCGCTCGGCGCCGACTTCTATTCCGGCAACTGCCACAAATGGATGTGCGCGCCGAAGGGCTCGGGCTTCCTGCACGTCGGCGAGCCGTGGCAGGAGCGCGTCGACGGCGCGATCGTCAGCTGGGGCTACGCCGAGCCGTCGTCGTTTCTCTCGCGCACCGAGCGCCAGGGCACGCGCGATCCCGCCGCGTATCTCGCGGTCGCCGACGCGATCGCCTTCGTGCGCGAGCACGACGTGCGCGAGCGGTGCGTCGCGCTCGCGCGCGAGGCGCGCGGGCAGCTCTGCGAGCTCGTGGGCACCGAGCCGCTCTCCCCGGACGAGAGCATCCGGCAGCTCGCAAGCGTTCGGCTGCAGCGCCCCGAGCCCGACCTCTCGCGGCGCCTCTTCGACGAGCACCGCATCGAGATCCCGACGATGGGCCCGCGGCGTGACGATCTCCTTCGCATCTCGATTGCGATGTACACGGAGCGGGAGGACGTCGAGCGGCTGCTCGACGCGCTGGCGCAGCTCCTCTAGCCCTCGCGCGGCAGCTCGACGCCGAGGACGCTCAGCAGCACGATCAACCCGATCGCGACGAGCCAGAGCGCGAGGACGAGCTTCGGCCGGCGCGTCTCGCGGAGCTGCTGGAGCGCGACCTTCGTCCACAGGATCAGGAGACCGGCCGCAGCCGCGAAGCCGACGACGATCACGGGCGCGAGATAGACGGCGCGCTCGGCCGGCCAGCCCATGAGCCACGCCGTCAGGAAGACGAGCGCGATCACCGCCGCGAAGGCCACCGGGATGCGAGAGGAGCGCACGACCCAAGGGTACGCTTCGGGCCGTGGACGGGGCCGGCAACTACACCTCCGGCGAGGACTACATCGTCGAGTTCCTCGGCTACCGCTTCAGCTTCAACGCGGAAGACTTCGAGCAGCGCGTGACTGCCGCCGCCGTCAAGCTCGGCCTCCTCGGAGGAAACGAGCTCGACGACGACGAGACGGCCGACCTGGTCGAGCTCGTGGAGCGCGACGCGATCGAGGAGCCGCGCTCGACGCTCGGCCGCTATCTCGTTCGCCACTGGGAGGACATCTCCCTCGTCGAGGGCGAGTCGCTCGTCTACTGGCTGAAGAAGCTCGTCTTTCGCGGCGCCTGGCTCGACCATCGCGTGAAGGAGGGCAAGCTCGAGGTCGGCTTCGACGAGGACTCGGCCGACTTCTCGTACCAGGATCCGAACGGCGGCGGCCGGGCGCTCCTCGAGCTGCTGCCGACGCCGAGCTGGCACGACGTCCAGTACCGGCGATAGCCCCAGGCCGCGCCAAGGTTCTCTCACGAACCCTTCATGAACGCCGTTCACCTTGTGCCGCATGGGCACCGAGCTCGCACAGCGAGGTCACATGTATGCTGCCAGCGCGGCCGCGCCGGCGGGGCCGGGGCGCGCGCCGCGCGACCATCGCCGCAGTCTGGCTCGTCGCCGCCGGCAACGCGGTCGCGATCGTGTGGCTCTGGTACCACGGCGGCAACGTCACGAAGGTCCATTCGACCGGCGAGCTGCTCACGAGCATCGGCCGCATCACCGGGCTGCTCGGCGCCTATCTCGCGCTCGTCCAGGTCGTCCTGCTCGCGCGGCTGCCGGTTCTCGAGCGGCTCGCGGGCTTCGACCGGCTGAGCATCTGGCACCGCTGGAACGGGCACGCCTGCCTCTACCTCATCCTCGCGCACGTGGGCTTCTCGGTCGTCGGCTACGAGAAGATGGACCACTTCCGCCTCTGGAAGGAGATCAGGACGATGATCTGGGGCGGCGTCTATCCGGGGATGATCGTCGCGACGATCGGGACGTTCCTCTTCGTCGCGGTCGTCGTCAGCTCGATCGTGATCGTGCGGCGGCGGCTGCCCTACGAGACCTGGCACGCCGTCCACCTCGCGGCCTACGCGGCGATCGCACTCGGCTGGTTCCATCAGATCCCCACGGGCAACGAGCTCGTCCTCGACCAGGTGGCCGCCGACTACTGGCGCAGCCTCTACGTCGCCACGCTGGCCGTGCTCGTCGCCTTCCGCCTCGCCGGGCCGATCGTGAACGCCTTCCGCTTCCGCCTGCGCGTGGCCGACGTCGTCGCCGAAGCGCCCGGAGTCGTCTCGCTCCGCCTCGCCGGGCGAGGGCTCGAGCGGCTGCGCGCGCAGCCGGGCCAGTTCTTCATCTGGCGCTTCCTCACGGCCCGCGACTGGTGGCGCGCCCACCCGTTCTCCCTCTCGGCTGCGCCGGACGGCCGGTCGCTGCGGATCACGGTGAAAGATCTCGGCGACTTCACGAGCCGTATCGCGCAGATGCCCGTCGGCACGCGCGTTGCCGCGGAGGGGCCGCTCGGTGTCTTCACCGATACCGCACGCACGCGCGAGAAGGTGCTGCTGATCGCGGGCGGCATCGGCATCACGCCGATCCGCGCTCTGCTCGAGGACATGCAGGGCGACCTCGTCGTCGTCTACCGGGTCCTCGCCGAGGATGACGTCGTCTTCGGCTCCGAGCTCGCGGCGCTCGCGGAAGCGCGCGGCTTCGAGCTGCAGGTCGTCGCCGGCGACCACGCGACCGAGGCCGGGCGCAGCCTGCTCTCGCCCGATCACCTGAGGGCACTCGTCCCGGACATCGCCGAACGCGAGGTCTTCCTCTGCGGGCCGCCGGCGATGACGGCCGCAATCGAGCGGAACCTGCGGCACACTGCCGTTCCTCGACGACACGTCCACATCGAACGCTTCGCCCTCTAACCCAGGAGATGCACATGCGCAAGACGCTCACGGCCCTTGTCTCCGCGGCGCTCCTTGCGCTCGTCGCCCTCGACGGCGCCGCGCTCGCGCGTGCTGCGACCGCGGCCGCCACGGCGAAGGTCAAGCCGGTCAAACGCGTGATCACGAAGACCGTCTCCGGCGACCCGACGGAGGCCGACCGCTGGGGCACCGTCACGATCACGCTCAAGGTGCAGAAGACGACGGTCACGGCCGGCAAGAAGAAGACCGTGACCCGCAGGTACCTCGATCTCGGCGGGAGCTACACCTACCACACCGGCCGCTCGCAATTCATCATGTCGCAGGCATTGCCGCAGCTGCGGCAGGAGTTCCTGCAGGCGAAGACGGCCACGGGGCTCCAGATGATCTCGGGCGCGACCTACACGAGCGAGGCCTTCCTGCAGTCGCTGCAGTCGGCGCTCCTGAAGGCGAAGCAGGTCTGATCCAGCGAGTCGAGGACATCATGGGCATGCCGATCGTCGTCGACGTACGCGACGACGGCGTGCCCGAGCACGTCGTCGACGCCGTGTTCGCGTGGTTCCGCCGGGTCGACGAGACATTCAGCACCTACAAGCAGTCGAGTGAGATCAGCCGCCTGAACCGCGGCGCGCTCACGCTCGCAGCGGCGCACCCCGACGTCCGTACGGTGCTCGAGCTCTGCGACGAGATGCGGATCGCGACGAACGGCTACTTCGACGTGCACGCAGCGTCGCCCGGCGTGATCGATCCGTCGGGTCTGGTCAAGGGCTGGTCGGTCGACCGCGCCGCCGAGCTGCTCGAGGATGCAGGCGTGCGAAACTACGCGATCAACGCCGGCGGCGACATGCGGCTCTCCGGACGGGCGCAGACCGCTGAGGGTTCCGCGCTTCTATGCCGCCGCCGGCCCCGCGTATCTTGCAGCGCTCCTCGCGGCCGACACGCGCGTCGACTTCGGAGGCCAGCTCGCACTCGGGGCGCTCACGTGGCTCGTCCTGCTCGCCGCCCTGCGCCCACTCTCGCCGCTCGCCCGCGCACAGGCGCTCGCGGTCGTCGTCTTCGCGACGGTCGGCGAGGTGACCGGGTCGCTCGTCTGGGGCGTCTACACGTACCGCCTGCACAACCTGCCCACGTTCATCCCGCCCGCGCACGGGCTCGTCTACCTGAGCGGCATCGCTCTCGCCACGCTCGTGCGCGAGCGCATCGTCGTGGCAGCCGCGGCAATCGGCGCGCTCGGCTGGGGCCTCGCCGGGCTGACGGTGCTGCCGCGGCTCGACGTCGCGGGGGCGTTCGGCGTGCCGCTCCTCTGCGTCTTCCTCTGGCGCTCCCGCTTTCGCGCTGCGTACGCCGGCGTCTTCCTCGTCGTCGCGGCGCTCGAGCTCTACGGAACGTCGATCGGCACGTGGCGCTGGGCGGCCGAGCTTCCCGGCCTCGGGATCCCCGACGGCAACCCTCCGAGCGGCGTCGCGAGCGGCTACGTCTGGTTCGACGTGATGGCGATGCTCACCGCACCAGTCCTCGTCGCCCTCACTCGTCGATCTGGCCGCCCGACCGATGATTTGCTCGCGTCGGCGCAGTCTCACTGAGGATGCACCACTTAAACACCCGAGCGAAGGAGCGCCACTGAAACTGCTTCTTACGTCCGCCGGCATCAAGAACGCGAGCATCCAAAACGCGATGGTCGAACTGCTGGGCAAGCCGATCGCCGAGTCCGATGCCCTCTGCATTCCCACCGCGTTGTACGGGCACCCGATGGCCGGCCCTCGCCAGGCGTGGCGGTTCATCAGCGGACAAGAGCCTCGTTCCCCCATGACCGGCCTTGGGTGGAAGTCCGTGGGAGTTCTGGAGCTCACTGCGCTGCCCAGCCTCGACGAGGAGCGCTGGGTCCCCCTCGTGCGGGCGACGGACGTCCTGCTCGTCGACGGCGGCGACGCGGCGTACCTGTGCCACTGGCTGCGAGCGTCCGGGCTCGCAGACATCCTGCCGTCGCTGCGCGAGACGGTCTGGGTGGGCGTGAGCGCCGGGAGTATGGTGCTGACGCCTCGAATCGGGGCGGACTTCGTCAACTGGCATTCGGAGGCCGGCGACAGAACGCTCGGCGTGGTCGACTTCTCGATCTACCCGCACGTCGACAACCCGGACCTGCCGGAGAACACCATGGCCGCCGCAGAACGCTGGGCCACCGAGTTGGCGGGGCCCGCGTACGCCATCGACGACGAGACCGCCATCAACGTGGTCGACGGGACCGTCGAGGTCGTCTCCGAGGGAAACTGGAAGTTCTTCAACACGTGAGGCGCCGGTAGCCACCGCAGGACGGGAACCCGCCGAGCGGCGTCGCGAGCGCGTCGCCGCAACGCGTATCATCCGGCCCGCACGGCGATGGGGCCCGCCTTCGACCGCCGAAAACGGCTGATGGCTCCTACGACTCGAAGGAGCCACGAATGCCCGTCATCGTCGGCGTCGCGCTCGGCGGCGCGCTCGGGGCCTCGGCCCGCTACGGCCTCGACCGCCTGATCGAGCGCTCGAGCTCCGCGGTCTTCCCCTGGAGCACGTTCACGATCAACGTCACCGGCTGCTTCCTGATCGGCGTCGTCTCGGCGGCGCTCGTCGACCGGCATCATCTGCCGGCGTGGCTCCGGATCGGGCTCGTGGTCGGCGTCGTCGGCGGCTACACGACGTTCTCGACCTTCGCGCAAGAGGCGCTCGACCTCGCCGACATCCACCACATCGCAGTCGGCTTCGCGTACGTCGTCGCGACGGTCGCGGTCGGACTTGCGGCGGTGTATGCCGGCACGGCGCTCGGCCGCACGCTCTAGGACGGGATGTAGAAGCCGGCCCCGACCCGCTCCTCGGCCTGCTTGCGGAGCTCGATCCGGCGGATGGAGCCGATCGGGATGATCACGGCGTCGGGATCCTCCTCCTCCTCCGCGCGCACGACGAGGGTGACCATGCCGAAGCCGGGCTCGGGCTCGATCCGCTGCAGGACGTAGCGGACGCCGTCGACGAGCTCGACCTCGACCCACGGGGTCTGCACGGCGTACTCCTCCGCGAATGCACCGATCGTGCGGTGCAGCCGCTCGACGAACGCCTCGTGCGGGCCCTCGGCGACCGGTGTCCAGATGCCGCTCAGAAGAGCTTCGCCTCCGCCGCCGGCGGCGCGCCGATGTGTGCGCGCCCGAGCTTCGTGATCGTGCGGCCGCGCGGCGTGCGCTGGATGAAGCCGAGCTGCAGCAGGTACGGCTCGTAGACGTCCTCGATCGTCTCCTGCTCCTCGCCGAGCGACGCGGCGAGCGTCGAGAGGCCGACCGGCCCCCCCTCGAACTTGCCGGCGATCGTCTGCAGGAGCTCGCGCGCCTCGCGGTCGAGGCCTTGCTCGTCGATCTCGAGCAGCGTGAGCGCCTCCTGCGCGATGCCGGTGGTGATCGAGCCCTGATGCCGCACCTCGGCGACGTCGCGCACGCGCCGGAGGATGCGGTTCGCGAGACGCGGGGTGCCGCGCGAGCGGCGCGCGATCTCCTCGGCGGCGTCGGCGGCGATCTCGACGCCGAGGATGCGCGCCGAGCGGTGCACGATCGCGCCCAGCTGGCCGGCGTCGTAGTAGTCGAGCCGGAACGTCAGGCCGAAACGGTCGCGCAGCGGCGTCGTCAGCAGTCCCGTGCGCGTCGTCGCGCCGACGAGCGTGAACGGCGGCAGGTCGAGCGTGAGCGTGCGCGCAGCCGCACCCTCCCCCATGACGATGTCGATGCGGAAGTCCTCGAGCGCCGGGTAGAGGATCTCCTCCGCCGTGCGGCTCATGCGGTGGATCTCGTCGACGAAGAGGACGTCGCGCGGCTCGAGCGCGGTGAGGATCGCCGCGATGTCCTTCTTCTCGACCGCGGGGCCGGCGATCGTGCGGAGGCCGACGCCGAGCTCCTCGCGCACGATGTGCGCGAGCGAGGTCTTGCCGAGCCCCGGCGGGCCGGCGAGGAGC
This sequence comes from uncultured Actinomycetes bacterium, assembly GCA_963831405.1. Classification (GTDB taxonomy): domain Bacteria; phylum Actinomycetota; class Thermoleophilia; order Gaiellales; family Gaiellaceae; genus Palsa-739. The sequence continues at coordinate 4,439 of CAWHPX010000017.1, read as the reverse complement.
ACGTGGTCGAGCGCCTCGCCGCGCGCCTTCGCGGCGACGAGGGCGATCTCGAGCTGCTCCTTGACCCGCTCCTGCCCGACGAACTCGTCGAGCGACCGCGGCCGCAGCGTCTGCTCGACCGCGTCCTCGTCGTCCTGCAGGACGGGAGCGACGAACGACGTCATGCCGCTCTCCGCAGAGCCTGCCGCACACGCTCCTCGGGCGAGGCGGCCGCGTCGGTCGTCGCGAGCGCTCGCTCGGCGTCGACGAGCGAATAGCCGAGCTCGACGAGGGCGTCGCGCGCGACCACGTGCTCGTCGGCGTCGCCCCCGCCGGCCGCCGGCGCGATCGAGACCGACGCGGCGAGCTTCTCCTTCAGCTCGAGCACGATCCGCTCGGCGGTCTTCTTCCCGATGCCGGGAATCGCCTGGAAGCGCGCGGCGTCCTCGCGCACGATCGCCCGCCGCAGCTCGTCGGCGGGCGAGCCCGAGACGATCGCGAGCGCGACCTTCGGCCCGACGCCGTTCACCGACAGGAGCTGCACGAAGAGCTCGCGCTCGGCGCGCTCGGCGAAGCCGTAGAGCTGCAGCGCGTCCTCGCGCACGTGCAGATAGGTCTCGACGACGACCTCCGCCGCGCCGTCCGCCTTGCGCACGGCGCTCGGCGTGGCCGCGACGAGGTAGCCCACGCCGCCGACGTCGAGGACGAGGCCCTCGGGCGTCGAGGCGACGGGCTTGCCGCGGAGCCGTGCGATCATCGGGCGACCAGCTTCAGGAGCGGGGGCGCGAGCGCGTGGCAGATCGCGACGGCGAGCGCGTCGGCGGCGTGGTTCGGCGTCGGCAGCGCCGGCAGGCCGAGGATCGCCTTCACCATGCGCTGCACCTGCGCCTTCTCGGCGCGGCCGTAGCCGCAGACGGCCTGCTTGACGCGCGCGGGCGCGTACTCGGTGCACTCGATGCCGGCAAGGGCGCTGGCGACGAGCACGGCGCCGCGCGCCTGCCCGACGGAGAGCGCGATGCGGGCGTCGGCGCCGACGAACGACTCCTCGAGCACCACCGCATCGGGCTCGTGCTCGGCGATGAGAGCCGCCACCCCCTCGAAGATCGTCTTCAAACGGAGCTCGAGCCGCTCGCGTGCGGGCGTCGACCACCAGCCGTGGTCGACTGCCCTGAGGCGGCCGCCGCTTTCGTGGACGATCCCGTACCCGCAATTCGCCGTCCCCGGGTCGATGCCGATGACCTTCACGAGGACACGTTAGGCAGGAGGTCGGACAACCCTCTCGCGCGCCGCGCTAGCCTCCGTCCCCGTGCGCTGGCGGTGGCTGACCCCGGGGCGTCTCGCCGTCGGCTTCGCAGCGACGGCCGGGCTCGTCGTGCTCTGGAACGCCCTCGCCTACCCGTCCGGGGCGGGGTACGACGCGTCGTCGCACCAGGAGTACGGCGACTTCCTGATCCACCACCTCCGCCTGCCGCACGAGAACGAGACGCCGGAGTACTACTCGCCCCCGCTCTACTACGGGCTTGCAGGCGCGCTGACCTCGGTCGGCCGCCGGCTCGGCCTCGGCGACCCCCACAAGCTCGCGCAGCTCTGGAACGTCCCGGTCGCGGTCGGCACCGTCCTCCTCGTGATCGCGCTCGCCCGCCTGCTCGCGCCGCGCCGCCCGTGGATCGCGCCGGCCGCGGCAGGCTTCGTCGCGCTCTCGCCGGTGTTCACGCGCACCGCCGCGATGTTCAACCCGGAGCCGACGGATCTGCTCGTCTCGGCGGCCTGCCTCTATCTCGCGGCGCGCATCCTCGTCGCGCGCAGGTTCGGCCTCGGCGCGGCCGCCGGGCTCGGCCTCGCGCTCGGCGCGGGCGAGCTCGTCCGGCAGTTCGCCCTCTGGACGCTCGCGGTCGTCGTGCTCGCGTTTCTCGCGGCGCTCTGGTGGCGCGCCGACGAGCGGCGCGCCGTGCTTCGCTCACTCGCCGTCGCGCTCGCCGCCTGCGTCGTCGTTGCCGGGCCGTGGTACGGCTACCGCGCGGCGAACTACGCGAACGCGATCTTCGACCGCCCGACGGTCGACAAGCCGCTCTGGGACCGCCGGCCCGCACGCTTCTACGTCGACCCCGGCCTGCCCGACCTCTTCTCGCGCCCGTACCGGCCCCACATGGCGAACCTCGCCCTGCCCGAGACCTACACCGACATGTGGGGCGACTGGTACGGCGTGTTCGCGTGGCAGCGGAGCGACGGGCCGCCTGCCGCCGCGACCAGGGGCTGGCTCGTCGCGCAGAACGTCGTCGGGATCGCGCCCACCCTGCTCGCGGTCGCCGGCTGGCTCGTGCTGCTGCTGCGCTCGCTGCGGCGCCGCGAGCCGCCGTGGCTCCTCGTCTCGCTTCTGCCGCTCGCCGGCATTGCCGGCTACCTCTACTTCACGGTCAGCTACCCGGTGCCGGACGGCGACGTGCTGAAGCCGACCTACATGCTGTCGACGCTCGCCGCCTGGGCGCTCTGCTTCGGCTGGGCGGCCGATCGGGCGGCGGCGCGCGCCCCGCGGCTCGTCGCGGCCGGCCTCGCGGTGCTCGCCGCTCGTCGACCTGCCCTTCCTCTTCTACAAGGGCGCGGCCGGCCTCTTCTAGCCGGCGACGGCCTCGAGCACGCGCTCGGGGATGTCGAAGTTCGCGAAGACGTCCTGCACGTCGTCGTTGTCCTCGAGCTGGTCCATCAGGCGCAGGACCTTCTTCGCGTCGCCTTCGTCGGCGACCTCGACCGTCGTCTTCGGCAGCATCGTCAGCTCGGCGTTCTCGACCGTGAAGCCGGCCGTCTCGAGCGCCTCGCGCACCGCCGTGAGGCTCTCCGGCGCGGAGAGCACCTGGTACGACGACCCGTCGAGCGTGACGTCGTCGGCGCCGCCCTCGGCGGCGGCGAGCGTCAGCTCGTCCTCGTCGGCGCCGTCCGCGGCGACGAGCAGGACGCCGCGGCGCTCGAAGAGCCACGACACGGCGCCCGAGCCGCCGAGGTTGCCGTCGTTCTTCGCGAAGGTGTGCCGCACGTCGCTCGCCGTGCGGTTCCGGTTGTCGGTCAGCGCCTCGACGATGACGGCGACGCCGCTCGGCCCGTATCCCTCGTACACGACCGTCTCGAAGGCGCTCGTGTCGGCGTCCGCGCCGGAGCCCTTCGCGATCGCGCGATCGATGTTGTCCTTCGGCATGGAGTAGGAGCGCGCCTTCTCGATCGCATTCTGCAGCGCGAGGTTGCCGGCGGGATCCGGCGCCGCCTTCGCGCGCCGCGACGATGATCGCGCGCGTCAGCTTCGAGAAGAGCTTGCCGCGCTTCGCGTCGGCGGCGCCCTTCTTGTGCTTGATCGACGACCACTTGCTATGCCCGGACACCGATCTCCTCCCGTACCAGGTTCAAGAACAGCTCGTGGATCCGCGTGTCGTCGGTCAGCTCCGGATGAAACGCGGCGACGAGGATGCGGCCGTCGCGCGCGAGGACCGGATGGCCGTCGACCTCCGCGAGCACCTCGACGCCGGGACCGGCGTCCTCGATCCACGGCGCGCGGATGAAGACGGCACGGACCGGCTCGTCGCCGTGTCCGACGTCGAGATCCGCCTCGAAGCTCTTCACCTGGCGGCCGAAGGCGTTCCGCTCGACGCGGAAGTCGCCGAGGGCGAGGTGGTCGCGGTCGAGCACGATCATGCCCGCGCACGTGCCGAAGATCGGCGCGTCGAACGAGCGCAGGGCCTCGTCGAGCCCGTAGAGGCGCATCAGCCGCGTGATCGCGGTCGACTCTCCGCCCGGCAGGATGAGGCCGTCGAGCCCGGCGAGCTCCGCGGGCAGCCGCACCTCGACCGGCTCTGCGCCGAGGCGCCGCAGCACGGCCGCGTGCTCGCGGAAGTTGCCCTGCACGGCCAGGACGCCGATGCGAAGCGGCTGTTCCACGGCGCGAAGTGTAGAGGCGGCTAGGCGGTGCGCCGCCGCGTCAGGCCCGAGGCCGAGCGCGACGAGGAGGAACCCGGTGAACGCGTAGACGAGCGGCGGCACCCAGCCGCGGACGGTGAGCCCCGTCACGCCGGCGACCCCGATCGAGGACGTGCCGCCGTGCCCCCATGCGGACGCGTAGTGCGAGGCGGCGGCGAGGAGGCCGAACGCGCCGAGGACGGCCCAGCTCGAGCGGCCGGTCGCACGCGCGACGGCGACGTAGACGAGGGCGACGACGGCGACGAGCGCCCACTGCCAGTCGCCCGAGTGCCACCAGTAGAGGAGGCTGCCGCCGATCAGCAGGCCGGAGGCGAGCTGGAACCAGAAGGTGGAGGGGCGGTCGCCGCTGCCCACGGCGAGATAGGCGAGGCCGACGAAGAGCGTCACGACCGCCGACCAGCTGCCGCCGCCCGAAACGAGGTCGGTGACGAAGAGCCAGCCGACGAGCACCGTGATCGACGCGATGAACGGGAAGCGGAACCGGCGCGTGTCGTCGAGCG